>CAVVJH010000016.1:0-286330 GCA_963748505.1 Candidatus Dormiibacterota bacterium | reverse complement strand
TATCGCTAGAAGGTCGGCAAGGATCTTTCGGAAGCGATCTTCAGCGGGCTGAACAACACCGTGAAGTTCAGCGACGTGCCGAAGTTGAACATTCCGGTGCAGCGCGGCATGACGCACGACGGACTCGGCAAGTATCTGTCCGAGGTCATCACCAAGGCGCCTGGTTCCACGGTGGACATCGCGCAAGTGCTCAAGGACACCGGAACCGACGTTGTCGTCAACTACCTGCCGGTCGGCAGTGAGGCCGCAACCCGTTGGTATACCGAGCAGATCCTCGAGGCGCCCACTGCGCGATGGTCAACTGCATGCCGGTGTTCATCGCTCGCGAGGACTACTGGCAGGCGCGCTTCCGCAAGGCGGGAGTGCCGATCATCGGCGACGACATCAAGTCGCAGGTGGGCGCGACCATCGTCCACCGCGTGCTCACGCACCTGTTCCGCGACCGCGGCGTCGAGCTGACCAACACCTACCAGCTCAACTTCGGTGGCAACACCGACTTCCTCAACATGCTCGAGCGCGAGCGCTTGATGAGCAAGAAGATCAGCAAGACCAACAGCGTGCAGTCGCAGCTCGAGACACCGCTCGAGAAGGATCACATCCACATCGGGCCGTCCGACTACGTGCCGTGGCTCAACGATCGCAAGTGGGCGTTCATCCGGCTCGAAGGCAAGTCGTTCGGCGACGTGCCCCTCAACGTCGAGTTGAAGCTCGAGGTGCACGACTCGCCGAACAGCGCGGGGATCGTGATCGATGCGGTGCGCTGCTGCAAGCTCGGGCTCGATCGCGGGCTCAGCGGCACGCTCGAAGGCCCGTCCTCCTATTTCATGAAGTCGCCGCCGGTCCAGGTGTCCGACGACCGGGCCCACCAGGCAACAGAGGAGTACATCGCCGGGGTGGAAACCAGTGGAGGACGTCGCAACGGACGGGCCGCCGAGGTGATGGCCGACGCTGCGGAGGCGGAACCCGCCACACCCGCGACGAATTAGCGCGCGAGCCCGACACGAAGGCACCGCAGTGATGCAGGCTGCCGATGTGGCGCTGCAAACCCCCGCCGGCCTCCCCGAGGAACGGGACCGGCTGCTGCCGTACTACGCCTATCGGGCTGCCGAGGCGGTGATCGGGCGGTTGCCCCAGAAGACCTCGTACTGGCTCGGCGACCGCGCCGCCGACCTGATGCTGGCGACCGCTCCGGGTCGCTTCGACGGGCTGCGCGACAACTTGCGCCATGTCATGCCGAACATCAGCGATCGGTCCATGAAGCGACTTGTGAAGCGCAACGTCCGCAACGTCACGCACGGCTGGGTGGATGTGATGGAGATGTCGTTCGCGCGCACCGACCTGCCGTCGCGGATCGATATCGAGACCCTCTATCACTTCGAGGATGCCATCGCACGCGGCAACGGCGTGATCGTCGCCTCCATGCACTTCGGTTCCTGGGAGGTCGGCATCGCCGGCTGGAATAGGATGGGCCACAAGATGGCGCTGCTCGCCGAGGTCCTGCGCCCGCGTCAGCTCTTCGATCGGGTGATCGGCTCACGTGGGGCCCAGGGTGTGCAGGTCATCCCCATCGATACCAGGGCGATGCGGGACGGCGATCCGCAGGTGGCTCGGAGGCTCGGGGCCGCCTCGATGCGCGAAGTGTTCAAGGTCCTGCGCTCCGGGGGTGTGGTGGCGATGGCGCTGGACCGCGACCTCATCGGCAACGGGGAGCCGCTCGACTTCTTCGGGCAGCCGGCGCCGATTCCGATTGGGGCGGTCGAAATCGCGCTCCGTGCCGGTGCCGCGATCGTGCCGATCATCCTCTTCCGCAACGGGTACCGGGTCCACGCCGTGGTGCATCCGGAGCTCAAATACTCAGTGGACGCGCCAATGGATGCCGAGGTGCGTAAGACTGCGCAGATGTTGCTGCGCATCTTCGAGGACGCCATCCGTGAGTTCCCCGAGCAGTGGCACGTCCTCGATCCGATCTGGCCGGCGGTCCCCGCGCCATGAAGATCTGCCTGGTTTCGCCCTACGACTTCATGCACCCCGGCGGGGTGACCGAGCACGTGCGGCACCTCTCCGAGAACCTGCGGGCACGCGGTCATGACGTGACCGTGCTCGCGCCGTCAAGTCGCGTGGGTGACGATCACGGGATCCCTGGCTATGTGCGTATCGGCCGGAGCGTTCCGGTGCGCACCAATGGATCGGTGGCACGCATCGCGCTGTCGTTCCATCTCGTGCGCCGCGTCAGAGCGCTGCTTGATGAGAACGCGTTCGACGTCGTGCATTACCACGAGCCGCTGGTGCCATCGCTGCCGATCACCGTGCTGCGCTTTCACAGCGGGGCGAATGTCGGCACCTTTCACGCGATGGCCCGGCGCAACCTCGGCTATTACTACGGCCGGCCGTTCCTGAAGCGCTACTTCAACCGGTTGCATGCCCACGTTGCGGTGAGCATCCCGGCGCGGGATTTCATCGCCCGCTATTTCGAAGGCGAGTACCGGATCGTCCCCAACGGCATCGACTGCGCCCGATTCAACCCGCAACATGCCCCCATCGACGAGCTGCGCACCCCTGGTAAGTCGACGATTCTCTTCGTCGGCAGACTGGAGTCCCGCAAGGGTCTGCCGACATTGCTCGAGGCATACGGGCAGCTGCGACGCGAGCGCAGTGACGCGCGCCTGGTCGTCGTCGGGGACGGGCCGATGCGCTGGGGATACGAGAGTCAGGTCGCCGCGATGGGCATCCCAGATGTCGAATTCGCGGGCCGCGTCTCGTCCGAACTGCTACCCAGGTACTACGCCTCCGCTGATGTGTTCTGTGCGCCGGCGACCGGCGGCGAGAGTTTCGGCATCGTCCTGCTCGAGGCCATGGCCAGCGGTGTGCCGGTGGTCGCGTCGTCGATCCCGGGCTTCAGCGGCGTGGTCTCCCACGATGTCGACGGTGTGCTCGTTCCGCCGCGCCGCACCAGCGAATGGTCGGCGGCGCTCAGTGCGCTGCTTGACGACGCGCCGCGCCGGCAGGCGATGAGCGCTCGTGGTCTGGCGAAGGCACAGCTCTACGACTGGGGGCATGTGGTCGACGAAGTTCTTGAGGTGTATCGAGTTGCGCGCGAACGCGCCGGTGCGAACACGGTGGCGACGAATGTTCACGTCCAGGTTCCAGGACTGGGTTAGGCGCGGCGCGCGGCACGTCGTGCCGGTGCTCCGCGCGCTGCGCCTGACGCCGAACATCCTCACCATGCTCGGGTTGTTGATCTGCGCCGGCTCAGGCGTGTTGATTGCGTTCGGCGATCTCCTCCCGGGCGGCCTGCTGCTGCTCATCGCGAGCGGTTTCGACATCCTGGACGGCGCACTCGCGCGTGTCAGTGGCCGCGAACAGCGCTTCGGCGCCTTCCTGGACTCCACCGTCGATCGCTATGCGGAGGCGATCACGGCGATCTCCCTGCTGTTCTTCTTCATCCTGCACGGCCACCACACGCTGGAGCCGATGTTGGTCGTGTTCGCACTCACCGGGTCGCTGCTGGTGTCGTACGTGCGAGCGCGCGCGCAGTCGCTCGGATTCGACTGCAACGGGGGATTGCTTGCACGCCCCGAGCGTGTTGTCATCACCGTCATTGGGCTGGTGATCGCGCCGCTGCTGGTCCCGGCTTTATGGATTCTCGCGGTGCTCACCAATGTCACCGCCGTGCAGCGCATCTGGGTCGTCTGGCAGCAGGCGCGTCGCACCCCAACTGCCGACAGCCGGCCGACGGCAGTCGACAGCCGCGCCGTGGCGAGCCCTACGGCGGCGAGCTCCGCGGGTCCGGGTCCTCGCACCATTCACGGCAGCGAAACGTCCAGCTGAGGATCTTCGGGCACGTTGTCACGACGGACCTCGAAATGGAGGTGTGGGCCGGTGGCATTCCCCGATGATCCAACCGTGCCGATGATCTCCCCCTGGGAGAGCGCCTCGCCGTCGACGACCATGACCGTGTCCAGGTGGCCGTAGAGACTGCTCAGTCCGCCGCCGTGGTCGACGATCACATGCAATCCATAGCCCGTCACCGACCTGATCACCGTGGCGACGCCGGGGAGGGTGGCCAGCACGAGAGTCCCGCGTGGCGCGGCGAGGTCGACGCCTGAGTGCCAGTGCCCGCCGGGACACGCAAGGTCGACGATCTCCAGTCTGAAGCTCGTGCATCCAAAGCCTTGCGATATCCGCGAGTGCTCCAGGGGTTTGACGAAGGCAGTTCCCGACGCTGTGGTCGCAATCGCGCCGCCTGCCAGTGCGGTGCCACCACAGAGTCCGATGGCGAGGACAGTGGTCAGCAGGACCATCGAGCGCATCACAGCACGCTCCGGTGACGCACGACGCGATGGGCCGGTGCGATGACCCGATGCATCGAGCGCTGGAGATGACGAGCCGCGGTGTGCGCACGGATTTCGACCTGCGTTGCGGCGTGGAGCGTGCCCGGCACCTTGAGGACGATCCAGAGCGTCGCCAGGGCATAGATGGTTCCGGCAATGCCGGCGCCGCTGCCGAATCCGAGGGCGGTCGCGACGCGAAGGATGATCAGTTGCACCGCCTGCATGAAGAGCGCCACCGCGAACAGGTGCAGCCAGGTGTGCGCATAACGTCGTGTGTCGGGGAGCACTGAGCAGAGCGCGGCGAGCGGCGCCAGCACGATGAGGACGGCAAGCATCGCCGTGCGTATCACGTACGACAGGACGAGGATCACCACGGCGACCACGACGCCAAGCGAGAACAGGGCGTGAAACAGATCCTGCGAGCCCTGAATCACCGACACCGCGGCGTTGCTCATGGATGGCGACCACGGCAAGGTGTTGATCGTCAGCGGCCCACCGAGCGTCTGCGTCACGCCGCCGATCGCGTTGTTCAGATCGACGGCCATCTGGATGAAGTAGATCGAGCCGTGCACCATGACCAGCGCGGCCATGACGCGCGGAATGGCGACATGGAGAGCGTAACTCGCGTGGATGGACCGCTCGAAGATGCTTCGCATCGACGAGAAGACCAGTACTCCGCCGACGAGGATGTCCGCGGTCAGCGCGAGTGCCCCATTCAGATGCGCGATCGCGGGATTCGCGGTCAGTGGTCGAACCGACGCCGCCGTCGGATCCACAGTGCTGAAGAGATAGCGACCGAGCTCCGCGTTGAGGTCGACGCGTGCTGTCGCGATGAAGTGCGACAGCACCCCCGTGAGCAGTTGCAGGATAGTGCCGAGGGGGTCGCGAAGGCCCTGCACGATCCCGGTGACCGTCTGCATCGAGCCTGGCTCAGTGAATCGTGGCGGGGACGCTGGCGATGAGCGCATGGGTCAGCGTGCCGGCAACTTCAACACCGATCGTGCCGAACACGATGCGTCCGATCCATTTCTTGGCCTGCGCGACGCTCGACGGATCGACAGCGACGATCTTGTACATGAATGCGATCAGGAACGCGAGCGCACCGACGCTGGCGAGCAGCCCTTGCGCGATGAGAATCCAGTTGTCGATGAGCGCTTTGAGTTGAACCACGAGAGGCGACCTCCGATGCACGTGTTTCGGTTGTCGGTCGCCCCTCCGGCCGTTCCAGATCACAGTCTGGACAGCCGCCAGACTATACGGATTTGTGTATGTCTGTCAAGTCAGTACCGGCGAGCGATGCTCGGGTTCGATGTCACGGGAGCGGCGCGATGAGGTCCTGGCGGTTGCGCGTTAGGTGCACGCGGGACGGAAGATATCGGTGATGGCAGCACCCAGCGCCGCCGGCGATGCACGCGAGGGCGTGCCGCTCACCAACCTGGACGACCCGTTGTTCGAGGGTGCGAACGCCACCAAGCGCGACCTCGTCGACTACCTCGACGGCGTCGCCGATCGTCTCCTTCCCGTCCTGCATGACCGTGCGCTCTCGGTGATCCGCGTGCACCGCGGGCAGGAGGCGTTCATGCAGAAGAACCTGCCCAAGTACGCTCCCGAGTGGGTGGAGCGGGTCACCTCCTGGGCAGAATCCTCGAAGCGCGACGTCACCTACGCTGTCTGTAACGACCGCCGCACCCTGGTGTGGTTCGCGAATCAGCGCGCGATTGAATACCACCCGGCCCTCACCACGGTCACCGCCCCTGATCGCGTGTCTCACCTGGTCCTCGACCTCGATCCTCCGGACGCCGGCGCCTTCGATATGGCCGTTCAGGTTGCGCACCTCGTCCGCCAGGCGCTCGCGGAAGCGGGCCTCGCAGGAGCCGTCAAAACCAGCGGAGCGAAGGGAGTTCACGTCTTCGTCCCCATCGACGGTGGCGCGCCCGCCCACGAGGCCGCGGCAGCCACGCGGGCGCTGGCGGCGCGCGCCGAGCGTCTCGACACGACCCTGGCCACCACCGCGTTCATGAAAGAGGACCGCGGTGGCCGTGTCTTCGTCGACGCCACGCGCGCCGGCGGCGCCACCGTCGTCGCCACCTACAGCCCGCGACTGCGGCCAGGCACGCCGGTGTCATTCCCGGTGCAGTGGGATGAGCTCGACCGGGTGAAGCCCGGCGACTTCACGATCCACACGGCGCTGCAGCTCCTGGGCACGCGCGACCCCTGGGCGTCAACCATGCCGGCCGGGCAGCAATTGCCTCCCGGGCTCGTCGAGGAAGGGATGGCGATCCCGGGAGGTCGCGTCCAGGCGATGCACGAGGGGCGACGCCGCGCCCGAGCCGACCGGAGCTGACCGCCGCCTGACGGGCCCGCCGCGCTTCGGGACTACCCGAGCAAATCCCACCGGCATCAAGCCGCGAACATATTGGTACAGCGAATTCCGGCGCAACCCGCCACGCGGTGACATGCTGAACCCGTGACTTCCTTTGACCCGCCTGGCGCAACGGACAGCACCATTCCGCCGCCACCCTTCGCTGCCACGGCACCGCCTTACGCTCCATACGCACCCCCGGCACAGCCGCCGGCCTCAACCGCCAAGCCGCTGCTCGGGATCGCCGCGGGTGTCGGGGTGATGATCCTCGGTGCCGCTCTCTGGGCAGGCATCGCCGATGCGACCTTGCACCGCCTGATCTTTGTCGGCCTGGCAACCGGTGTGGTGATGGGGTTTGTCTTCAGGCGCTTCGGACTGAAAGGTCCGCTCTACGCAATTGTCGCCGCGCTCTTGACGGCTGCGGCTTGTGCGCTGGGCGATGCCGTCGGCGGCACGCTGATCGTGGCTGCAGACGTGCACGTTGGCGCCGGGACCGTGCTGCAACACATTCCGATCCTCACCCTGATGAACCTCGATGCGCTGGACGGTGTCTTCTACGCGCTGTCAGCGTTTGTGGCGTTCATCCGCGTCCTTCGCTGAGCGTCGCGGTCCCAATCCTCTGAGGTGAGAGCGAATCGTTCGTGATCGCGCCACGCCCCGTCGATGTGGAGGTAGCGCGGCGAGAAGCCCTCGTGCCGGAATCCCAGGCGTCGGACCAGTCCGAGCGAGGCCGCGTTGGTCGGCTGAACGTTGGCCTCCACGCGATGCAGCTGTTCGGTCGTGAACGCGAATCCGAGGGCGAGTTCGAGAGTTTCCCGCGTCAGACCCTGGCCGGCCGCTGCGGCGTTCGCGTAGAAGCCGCAGTAGCAGCTGTGAAAACTGCCGCGCACGATCTGGCTGAAGTTGACAACGGCGGTGAGCAGCCCATCCGTGGTTCTCCAGCCGACAAGCGACACAAAATCCGACGCGTTCGAGCGCGCGAGCAGCGCTTGAAACCCCTGCGCGTCCTCGGGCGGACTCGTCCAGGGATGGTGCAACGCGCGGCTCGCCGCGACCATCGCGAGGTATGTCTGCTGGTCGCCCGCGACGAGGTGCCGCAGCTGCACGCGATCCCCTCGAGCCACAACCAGGCCGGGAGAGTCGGCGGCGTCGGCATACACACCACCAATGGTGGCACCCACTCCGGTCGACGGTCGGATCCGTGGCGACGCTCGGCCGGCCACCCGGTTCGCGAGCACTTGTATTAATCTCGCACTGACGAATACATTCCCGACGAGGAGAGAGACATGGCAAGTGAGAAAAGCCGGGGAGCACCCAAGCGCCAGGGCAAGAAGCCGAAGGCCGCTGCCATCGCCAAGGCCGCGAAGAAGGCTGCGGACCGCACCGCCTCACAGGCGCCGGCGCAGAGCTGAAGCCGGGACCGCCTCCGGCGGTCTAGCCCTCGGTCACCAGTGACCGCTTGCGCAGCTTGTTGCGCTCATCAGCATTGAGGACGCGCTTGCGCATGCGGATGCCCACCGGCGTGACCTCGACGAGCTCGTCGTCGATGATGAAGTCGAGGCACTCCTCGAGTGACATCTTCCGCGGCGGGACCAGGCGGATCGTCATGTCCTCGGTGGACGACCGGATGTTGGTCTTCTGCTTCTGCTTGGTGACGTTGAGGTGGATGTCGCCGGGCCGCCGGTTGAGCCCGACGATCATGCCCTCGTAGACCGGCGTGCCCGGCGGAATCAGCGGCTGTCCGCGTTCCTGCAAGGTCACCAGTCCGTAGGCGACGGCGGTACCGGGCTGGCTTGCGGTCAGCACGCCGGTGCGAGTTGTCGTGGGCAGCGGCCACATCTTCTCCCAGCCGAGCAGGCGGGTCGCCATCACGCCGGTGCCACGGGTCAGCGTCAGGATCTGGCTGCGCAGCCCAATCAATGCACGAGTGGGTGCGTGGTAGGTGAGCCGCACCCCGCCACCGGCGTCGGTGCGCATGGCGGTCATCTTCGCGCCGCGCGTGCCCAGCGCATCCGTGATCGCGCCGACCACATCTGCCGAGCAGTCGATGACGCAGTCCTCGACCGGTTCGACACGCTGGCCGTCCACTTCCTTGGTGATCACCGCGGGCCGTGACACCTCGAACTCGTAGCCTTCGCGGCGCATCGTCTCGATGAGAATCGCAAGGTGGAGCTCGCCGCGTCCGCTGACGTCGAAGATGTCGGCGGTCGGTCCGTCCTCGACTCGCAATGCGACGTTGGTGAGCAGCTCGCGTTCCAGGCGCGCTCGCAACTGGCGCGATGTGCTGCTCACCGTCGCTTCACGCCCCGCGAGCGGAGACTGATTCACCGAAAACTGCATGCGCAGGGTCGGCTCGCCAATCTCGAGGCGGGGCAAGGCTTCCGGCGCCTCCGCGTCCGCGATGGTGTCGCCGATAGCGACCGCCGACAGCCCGGAGAGATAGACGATCTCGCCCGCCGATGCCGAACTCGACCGACAGGCGTTGCAGCGCTTCGACGGTGAGCACTGTCGCTATGCGCTCGACCTTGCCGGCGCCGTTCGCGGTGCAGCACACCACGCTCATGCCGGGATGCACGGTGCCGCGCTGGATCTTCCCGAGCGCGAGCCGGCCACTCCAGTTGTCGTGGTCGAGATTGCTGACCAGCATCTGCAGCGGTCCGTCAGGGTTCGCAAGCGGCGGTGGGACGTACTCGAGGATCGCGTCGAGCAACGGCTCCAGCGTCAACCCGGCATGCGAGAGGTCGGCAGTTGCGGTGCCTTCACGCGCGTTGGTGTAGAGCACCGGCGCATCGAGCTGCCACGACTCCTTGGCGAGCTCCAGCAGCAGGTCATGCGTCGCCTCGACGGTCTCAGCCGGCTGGGCGTTGGCACGGTCGATCTTGTTGACGACGATGATCGGCTGCAAGCCGAGCGCCATGGCCTGGCGCAGGACCACGCGCGTCTGCGGCATGGGACCCTCTGCCGCATCAACGAGCAGCAGGCACCCGTCTGCCATACCGAGGACTCGCTCGACCTCGCCGCCGAAGTCGGCGTGTCCCGGCGTGTCGATGATGTTCAGCTTGATGCCGTTGTAGCGGACCGACGTGGTCTTCGCGAGGATGGTGATTCCCTTCTCGCGCTCCAGATCGTTGGAATCCATGATCAACTCGCCGATCTGCTCGTGGGCCGCGAACACCCGTGATTGCTTCAACAGCGCGTCGACGAGGGTCGTCTTGCCGTGGTCGACGTGGGCGATGATCGCCACGTTGCGGAGGTCGGGACGGCGCAACTCGGCGGAGTTGATGGGGGGAGGCACCTATTGATTCTGACCGCCTTGGCATCATCGTCCGCCCGTGACCCACGTCAGGAACTGCCGGACGTGGTCCGCGACGGCTGATTCCAGCGCCTGAATGATCGAGTACTGACCGGACTCCGTCGCCCTGGTGTTGGCATTCAGCTGCTTGAACAGGCCCGAGAGGGGCGCCGTCAGCCCGCCGAGCGGGCCGAGGTCGGCAACCGGCGGAGAGCTCGCGATCGGAATCGCCTCACCGAGGCCCGGCGTGGCGGTTGCGACAGCCGGGGGCGCCCAGCTGATGTATCGACCGGGAGTGGGTGACTGCGCCGCGGCATGGACCGCAAATGCCACCACGCCAATGACCGCCGCAATGCCGAGGAGTGCGCGGATTCGACGGGCTGTGAGCATGGGGAACCTCCAAAGAACCGGCTTTGTCGGTCGCCCCTCCGGCCGGACCGGACAAGGTCCGGCTGGCGCTGATTATACAGATTTGTGGTAGTCGGCGGGTCCGAATCAGTTCTTGCGCGGCCCGGTGACCAGGAGACCCGCGCCGATCGCCATGATCGCGAGCCCGCCGGTCCCGCCGACCAGCTCGAGCCGCTTCGGCGATCGGCTGAACCAGGAGCGGAATCCGCCCGCCGCGAACGCCCAGGCCGTGTCGCAAACGATTGCCATCGCCGCGAAGATCAGCCCCAGGGCCAGGATCTGCCCTGGCACGTTGCCGGCACCCGCACTGACGAACTGGGGCAGGATGGCGGCGAGGAAGACCACCGTCTTCGGGTTGGTCACGCCGACGATCCAGCCCTGCAGGAACGACCGAGCGTCCGAACGCGCTTCCACAGGTGCGAAGAGCGCGGCCGCAAGCGATCGGCGCTCTCTGAACGTCTTGATCCCGAGGTAGATGAGGTAGCCGCCGCCGACGACCTTGAGCACCGTGAACGCCAGCACCGATCGCTCGGCAAGCGCACCGATGCCGAACGCGACGGCAACGACCTGTACGTACTCGCCGAGCGCGTTCCCCACGACGGTCAGCACCGCGACCCTGCGGCCGTTGGCGAGCGCTCGCGCCACCACGAAGAGCACGCTCGGGCCGGGGATCAGGATGACGATCAGCGCGGTGGCGGCGAAGGCGAGCAGGTGTCCTGTGGAAGGCATACCCGGAATGTAACGTGCGGCGGCCTGCTCAACCAGCCGTGACGCCTATATTCACCGGGTGAACACGGCGCGGGCGGTGCTGCTGTATTGCGTCGGTGCGCTGACCGGCATTGTCATCGGCGTCGTCACCGCGCAGGTCACCTACCCGTGTACCAAACCCTGCACGATCGCCATGCCGCGCTTTGCCATCTGGCAGAGCGGCCTGATCGGCTTCGGTACGGCGGCGGTGGTGCTCATCGCCTGTGCGCTGCTGGACGAGGAATTCGTTCCCATCACCCGCGCATGGCTTCAGGCACTGCGGCAGCGCTCGAGCACCCAACGCCACGGGCAGGGAAGCTGAACTCTTCACCACGGTCGCGACGTGGGACGATCTTGTCGTGACCACGACGTCCGCCGCGGAGCAGCACTTGCGCGACCTGGCGCGCCTGCGCCGCGTTCGTGACCGGATCGACCGGGAGTACGCGCAGCCGCTCGACGTCGAAGTGCTCGCGCGCGGCGCGAACATGTCTGCAGGGCACCTCAGCCGCGAGTTCAAGCTCGCCTACGGCGAAGCCCCCTACGGCTACCTCATGACCCGACGCATCGAGCGAGCCATGGCGCTGCTCCGTCGTGGCGACATGAGCGTCACGGATGTCTGCTTCGCCGTCGGGTGCCAGTCGCTGGGCACGTTCAGCACGCGCTTCACCGAACTGGTCGGTGTCTCGCCGAGCGCATACCGGCACCACGCGGCGCGCACCACCGCGGGAATCCCATCCTGCGTCGCGAAACAGGTGACCAGACCGGTCAGGAATCGAGAAGCGCGGGTCGCCGAGCCAAACCTAGGATTGGCCTGACCTTCAACACCGGGTCGTCGCGACCCACGATTCCAGGAGCGACCATGAGCGATTCTTCCACCACCCAGGGGATCAAGACCGTCCTGCATCCGGTGTCCGACCTGGAGAAAGCCAAGCCGGTCTACACCGCACTGCTCGGCGTCGCGCCGGCCAGCGACGCCCCCTACTACGTCGGCTACGAGGCCGAGGGCCAGCAGATCGGCCTCGTGCCCAACAGCGACATGACGTCGCCGGTGGCCTTCTGGCACGTGGCGGACATCGAGTCCAAGCTGGCCGACGTCACCGCCGCGGGTGCCACGGTGCGTGAGGCCGCACACGATGTCGGCGGCGGGCGATTGGTGGCGACCATCAAGGACCCCGACGGCAATGTCCTCGGGCTGATTCAGGACCCGCAGGCCAGCTGAACGGCCGCGACGTGATCCGCGCTTCGAGCCGCCGCTAGCATGGCCGCCATGGACATCACGATTCACCAGACCTTCCTCCCACACGACGACCCGGACGTGTCCCTTGCCTTCTATCGCGACAAGCTCGGCTTCGAGGTCCGCGCCGATGTCGGATACGGCGGGATGCGCTGGATCACCGTGGGGCCGGCAGGCCAGCCCGGCACCTCAATCGTCCTCGAGCCGCCGGCTGCCGACGGATGCGGCATCACCGACGATGAGCGCCGCACCATCGCCGAGATGATGGCCAAGGGCATCTACGCGCACATCATCCTGTCCACCGCCGACCTCGACGGCACATTCGAGAGCCTGCAGTCCGGCGGCGTGGAGATCGTCCAGGAACCGACGGAGCAGCCCTACGGCATTCGTGACTGCGCCATCCGCGATCCCGCCGGCAACCTCATCCGGATCAGCGAGCGGCGCTGAGTTCGCGGTCGAGCGTCGCGGTGGTTCTCGCCGCCTAAACTCGCGGCGATGCTTTCCCTGGTCAGGAAGTTCGCCCTCCTCCCTGCAGTCGCCATGGTGGTGCTCGGGATGGGGCTCACCTCCTGCGGCTACCCCACAGCGCCTGAATGCGGTCAGCCGAATGCCGCACACACCGCCCCGATTGCATCGGACCCGGCTGTTGCGTGCTTCGAGAAGGCCGCCAAAGCCTGCAAGAGCATGGAGCTGGACGTGCTCGGCGACCAGTTCTCGAACACCGTCGACGAGCATTTCATCATCACGCCGTCCGACCACTGCCGGATTGACGACTACGTCGTCTACTACTACAACAGCGTGGCCACGACCGCGCTCGACTGGCAGTGCACCGGCTTTGCCCAGTTACCCGACTGGGGCCTGGTTCTCAACGGGTGCACCCCGCCCATCGACTGCTACTCGGACATGGGCGCACCGGTCATCGACCCGCCCGCAGTCCCACCGTCGCCGCCACCGGACGCCACGCCTTCGCCGATACCGGCGCCAACCGCCACGCCTGCTCCAGCCGGTTCGCCGGTGGTGAACGGGCAGTCGCACTGCTGAAGCGAGAAGGTGAGACGATTCAAGGGTGGCTGACCCTGTTTCGCTGACCCTCCCGGCGATGGGTAAGTCCGTTTCGGAGGGAATTGTCTCCCGCTGGCTCAAGGCTGTCGGCGACAACGTCGATGAGGGCGAGCCGCTCGTCGAGGTGACCACCGACAAGGTCGACGTCGAGGTTCCGGCTCCGGCGTCCGGTCATCTATCGGAGATCGTCGCCGCCGAGGGGCAGACCGTGGCAGTGGGCGCGGTACTCGCACGGATCGCGCCTGGCGCAGGGCGGACGCCGGCGCAGCCCCACGCGAACGGCACCGAAGCCGAGCAGACGGCGTCGCCGCCGGCCCCCGCCGAGCCACCGGCCGCTGCGGAGCCAGCCGCTGCCGCGCCATCGGCCCCTGCGGCACCACCCGCTGCCGCGCCATCGGCCCCAGCCGAACCAGTCGCTGTTGCACCGCCGCCGGCCGCGCCCTCAGCGGCGCCGGCGGAAGGCCTCGTCGTTGCGGAGCGAGGTGCGGTCGATGCCTCACCCCTGGCACGACGCGCCGCCGCAAGAAATGGAATCGATCTGCAATCGGTGCAAGGCACCGGTCCGGGCGGCATCGTGACCAAGGGCGACGTCCTGGTCGCCAAGGCAGGCGGCGGACCGAGGCACGACACGGCGCCAGTGGTCGGTGACGGCGACAACGCCGAGCTCATTCGGGGACCGGCCGCCGCGCTCGTGGACTACATGGAGCGGAGCCGCGACATCCCGACCGCCACTTCCTTCCGCACGGTGTCGGTGGACATCCTCGATGCTCGCCGGCGGCAGCTCAATGCCGCGCTGGCTGCGGCCGGTCAAGCGGTGAAGGTGTCGTTCACGCACCTCATCGGCTACGCGATCGCGCGGGCTGCCGCGGATACCCCAGCCATGACCACGCATTTCGCGCGCACTGCCGACGGCAAGCCGGCACGAGTTCCCGGTCCCGCGAACCTGGGCCTCGCGGTGGACAGCCTCCGTAAGGACGGCTCGCGCTCGCTGGTGGTGCCGGTGATTCGCGGCGCGGCCGAGCGCACCTTCACCGACTTCCGCCTTGAGTACGAACGACTGATCGAGCGCGCGCGCACCAATTCCCTGACCGCCGATGAGCTGCAGGGCGCGACACTGACGCTCACCAATCCGGGCGGCATCGGGACGGTCGCCTCGGTCCCGCGCCTGATGCCGGGACAAGGGACCATCATCGCGGTGGGCGCGATCGGCTACCCGGCCGAGTGGCGCGCGGTGCCCGAGACCAGCATTCGCACTCTCGGCGTCGGCAAGGTCATGACCATGACCAGCACCTATGACCACCGCGTCATCCAGGGTGCGGAGTCCGGTGAGTTCCTCCGGCGCATCGAGTCGTTTCTCGACGGTCAGGGGGGCTTCTACGAGTCGAGTTTTTGCCGACTGTGGCGTCATCATGCCGGCGCTCGAGCCGGGTCCCGCATCCACGGGAGTCGCGGCGATTCACGCCGCCCCGGCACCGCCTCCGATTGCCGGTGCCGCACCGGACCGCGTGCTCCTCGGGGCGATGCAGGCTGCGACGTCCCTGGTCAAGGCACACCGTACCCACGGCCACCTCGGCGCGCACCTGGATCCGCTCGGCTCACCGCCGATCGGCGATCCGGCGATGGACCCGTCCACCTACGGTCTGACGCAGGAGCTGATGGAGCAGATTCCGGCCGACCTGCTGCGGGTCTACGTCCCCGGACGCAACCTCGCTGAGGTGCTGCCCAATCTGCGGCGCACCTACTGCAGCACCATCGCGTTCGAGATCGAGCACATCTCCAGTCACGAGCAGCGCGTGTGGTTGCGCGAGCACATCGAGTCCGGGAAGTACCGGCCGCACCTCACCGTCGAGGAACGCCTGCAACTCCTCGAGCGGCTCACCAAGGTCGACGCCATGGAGCGCTACCAGCGGTCCGCGTTCCTCGGGCAGAAAACCTTCTCTCTCGAAGGACTGGACGCGCTCGTACCGATGCTGGAGCACCTCCTCACGCGAGTTGCCGACGACGGCATCAGCGAGGTGGTGATGGGCATGTCGCATCGCGGGCGGCTCAACGTCGTCGCGCACGTGGCCAACCGCTCGTACAAGTCGATTCTCAACGCCTTCGAGCTTGCGTCGGCGCGGCGTGCCATTGCGCGCTTCGAATCGACCGGCGACGTCAAGTACCACATCGGCGCCACCGGCACCTACCACACCGAGTCAGGCAAGGTGATCCTGGTCAGGTTGCTGCCGAATCCGAGCCACCTCGAAGCAATCGATCCCGTTGTGGAAGGGTGGTCGCGTGCAGTGCAGACGCAGCGACGCGCCACGTCGTTGCACCTGGATCCGATGGCTGCGCTGCCCGTGCTGATCCACGGTGACGCCGCCTTTGCGGGACAGGGCGTCGTGCAGGAGGTGCTCAACTTCCAGTCGCTGCCCGGGTACACGACCGGGGGCACCGTGCACTTCATCGCCGACAACCAGGTCGGCTTCACCACCGACCCGCAGGAAGGCCGGTCGACGCGCTATGCCTCCGACCTCGCCAAGGGGTTCGACATCCCGATCGTTCATGTCAATGCCGATGACGTCGAGGCCTGCCTGGCGGCAATCACCTTCGCGTATGACTACCGGCGCCAGTACCGTCGCGACGTGATGGTGCACCTGATCGGCTACCGGCGGTTCGGTCACAACGAGGCGGATGAGCCGGCGTACACGCAGCCGCTCATGTACCTGAAGATCCGCGAGCATCCGACCGTGCGCGAGCTCTTCGCCGCACAGCTGGTGAGTGAAGGCCTCATCCGGCCCGAGGAGGTCGAGGCGCTTGCCAAAGCGATGTACGGGAAGGTGGCGGACGCGCACAAGCGGGTCAAGGAAAATCTCGCAGCCGAGCTCGACGATCTCACCCATGAGCAGGTTGTCGAAGAGCCCGACGATCCGATGATGCGGACGGCCGTGTCGTCGCGCTCCCTCACCGCGCTCAACGAGCAATTGCTCACCTTCCCCAAACACTTCACGCCGAACACCAAGCTCCTCCGTCAGATGGAGCGCCGTCGCACCGCCCTGCGCGAGGGAGCCATCGACTGGGGCACCGCGGAGGCGCTCGCGTTCGCATCGCTGATCACCGATGCGCATCCCATACGCCTCACCGGCCAGGACACGATGCGCGGCACCTTCAGCCACCGGCACCTTGCGTTTCACGACGAGCGCAACGGGGAAGTGTTCATTCCCATGCAGCACCTCACCGATGCGCAGGCGACGTTCGAGGTGCTCAACAGCCCATTGAGCGAAGTCGGCTGTCTCGGCTTCGAGTACGGCTACAGTGCGGCCGACCCGGAAACGCTGGTCATCTGGGAGGCGCAGTACGGCGACTTCTTCAACAACGCCGAGATGATCGTCGATCAGTTCGTGTCATCCGCCCGTGCCAAGTGGGGACAGCACTCGCGTTTGACGATGCTGCTGCCGCACGGCTACGAGGGGAGTGGCCCTGAGCACTCCAGCGCTCGCATCGAACGGTTCCTGCAGCTCTGCGCCAACGACAACATGCGGCTTGCCAACTGCACCACGCCGGCACAGTACTTCCATTTGCTGCGCAGCCAGGGATTGCTCAACGATCCGCGTCCACTCATCGTGTTCACCCCCAAGAGCCTGCTGCGCCTCAAGGAGTCGACCTCGACCATCGCCGACCTGAGCACCGGCAGGTTCCAACCGGTGATCGATGATCCAACCGGACCGGCGCATCGCGGCGAGGTGCGCACGCTGCTCCTCTGCTCGGGCCGCATGTACTACGAATTGAGCCTCGCGCCGCCACGTGCGGAGGCGACGGATATCGCCATCGCCAGAGTCGAGTTGCTCTATCCGCTGCCTGTCGACGCCATCCTCGACCTGGTCGCGTCGTATCCCAATCTCGAGCGGCTGTACTGGGTGCAGGAGGAGCCGCAGAACATGGGCGCGTGGGGCAGTCTCGAGCGCTCGCTCGGGCTCGCACGGCCCTCGAACATCCAGTGGGATTACATCGGCAGGTCGCGACGGGCAAGCCCGTCGGAAGGCTACGCAGGCTCGCATCAACTCGAGCAGGAGCGCATCGTCACCGAGGCATTCGCAACCTCGCAGCGCGGGTCGAGCGGTCCGGCGCCCGCGCCCCCCATCGCGGTACGAAGCGCGACGTGACGCAACGGGTCGTGGTCCTCGGCGGTGGTCCCGCCGGTGATGTCGCCGCGCTCCGCGCCGCGCAACTGGGCGCGGAGGTCACGCTCATCGAGCGCGCTGAGCTCGGCGGCACCTGCCTCAACTGGGGCTGCATCCCCACCAAGTCGCTGCTTGCCGGCGCCGACCTGCTCCGCAAGATCCGCGAGGCGGCCAGCTTCGGCATTCGTGTCCCCGAGCCCGAGGTCGATTTCCCGCGCATGATGGAGCGCAAGGAGGAGATCGTCCTGACCATGCGTCGCGGCGTGGAGTTCAGCCTGTAAACGCCGCGGTGTCAAGGTCGTTCGCGCTCAGGGCGTCGTGCAAGGCGACGCAGTGGTCACTGGCGAGGAGCGCCATCCTTTCGACCATCTGATCGTCTGCGTCGGCACCGAGCCGTCCGGACTGCCGGGCATCGACATGGAGCATCCACGCGTGGTCACCTCCAACGGCATCCTGCGCCTGGAACGCGTTCCTGAGCACATGCTCGTCATCGGTGGTGGCGTGGTCGGATGCGAGTTCGCGAGCTTGTTTGCAGCGCTCGGCTCGCGTATCACCGTGGTCGAAGTGCTGCCCCAGGTACTCGCCGGTGTCGACCCTCGTGTTGTGCAGCAATGGCGCCGCATTGTCGAGCGGCAGGGGATCACGTTCCTCCCCGGGCGTCGCCTGACCTCGGTCGATTACGGGAGTGACACGCTGGTGGCGCATCTCGACGATGCGGCGGCGATCGAAGCCGACCTGCTGCTGGTCTCGGTCGGACGCCGGGCGCAGACACGCGGCATCGGGCTCGAGGACGCCGGTGTCGCGGTGAACGATCGCGACCACATCGAGGTGGATTCCTTGCTGCGGACGGCAAACCCGAAGATCTGGGCCGCGGGCGACTGCATCGGCGGCCTGCAACTCGCACACCTGGGCAGCGCGGAGGGTGCGCGCGCGGTCGAGAACGCGTTGGGTCACGACGTCATGCCCATGGATCGAACCGTGGTGCCCTCCTGCATCTACACCCATCCTGAAATCGCCATGGTTGGCCTGAACCCGGAGAGTGCGAAAGCGGCGGGCATCGAGGTGAAACTCGGTCAGGCGCGCTTTCTCGGCAATGGGAAGGCGCTTGGGGAGGGCGAGCCCGACGGTCTCGCGCAGCTCTACGCGGACGCTGCGACGGACCGTCTGATCGGCGCGACCGTGATGGGTGTGCACGCCGTTGAGATCATCCACGAGGTCGGCGTCGCCATCAGCGACGGGCTCTCCATGGACGACCTCGGCTCGATCATCCACGCCCATCCCACCGTCAGCGAGCTGATGATGGATGCCGCCGAACAGGGCGAGGCGGTCGCTCCCTATCTGAGCTGAAACAGGGCCGGGTGCCGTCAGGCGCCAGGCGGCGGCGAGGACGCGGCCGTCTTGCGCAAGCGGTCGTCGCGGCGCCGGCGGCTCCGCATCTTCACTGCCATGAAGAGGACGCGTCCTTCGAACCAGGTTGCATATCCCGCGGCAATCGCCACCACCATCAACAACGCCCCCAGCCACCGCGGGGTGAGGATGAGGATGGTCACTCCCGCGAGCGCCGTCACCGCAGTGACCGCGAGCAGGGTCCCAGTGACCAGCGCCCGCCAGGTCAGCAACACCGAGTTGCGAACCGCCATGACGGCTGCCTGCGCATCGAGCTGCCGTGGTTTCGGGGTTGCGCCAGGAGCCCCTTGACCGTTGGCGAACGCACGGCGGCGATTGGTGGCGATGCGCCAGAACAACAAGCTCGCCGCCAGCCGGGCGATGAGCCGGATCGCTATGGCCCAGGGCATATAGCCATGCTACCCTCGCCGAGCGTTTCAACCGTGGGAGCAACGAGATGATCCGTGCGTACGTGCTCGTGACCGCGAGCGCAGGCAAGGCACAACACGTCGCTGACGCCTTGAGGGGCAACGACGGCATCGTCCTGGTCGACGCGATCACCGGCGAGTACGACGTCATCGCTCAGGTCGAAGCATCCGACGTCCCTGGGATCGGGCGCCTCATCCTGGACCGGATCCAGTCCGCGGAAGGCGTGGTCAAAACGATCACATGCCTGGCGGTCTGACCGAGACATCGCGGCACCCGAAGGGAGCCTTCGCCTGGGTGGACTAGCCGGCCTGTATGGGACGGCGCTGGCGCGCCTGCGCGCGAGCGCGCCTCTGCGCAGGTCGCTGTGGTTCTGGACGGCGCTCGGCCTCATCCTCAGCGAGGCGCTGACCGCCGATGTGGCACTGGTGCACGGGCATGGGACGCTTGCTCCCGCGCTGATCGCGAGCGCTGTCTGGTGGCTGATCGTCTCCGTGGGACTGGTCGGCGGGGCGTCGATGCTGCGAACCCCGGACGGGACCCCCGTCGAGCGCTACGGCATCCCGAACGGCCTTACCGCATTGCGCGGCTATGCGTGCGTGCCGCTGCTGTTCGTCGCGACCCTTTCCTTGCCGGGCCGCCTCGCGCTCGCGCTCTGGGGTGGCATCGGCGGATCGGTCGGACTGCTGGACGCCGTCGACGGCTTCATCGCCCGCCGCTATGGGCCGGTCACGGTGCTCGGCAAGGCGATGGATCCGTTTGGAGACGCCCTCTACTTCGCGATCGGCACGATTGGTTGCTGGGCGCTCGGCATCGCACCACTCTGGCTCGCGATCCTGGTGGTCGCCCGATACGTGGGGCCGGTGATCCTGACCCCGTTGGTGCTGCTCACCGGACGCCGCCCCGAACTCGTCTTCACGGTCTGGGGCCGGCGCAACACCGGGCTCACCGGCCTGGTGCTCTTCATCCTCTACTGGGTCCGCCTCTTCGGCGGTCCGGTCGATGTGGTCGCGCTGATCATCGCGCTGCCGACGCTGGTGCCCACGGCGCTCCTGCACTTTGCCGCGTTGATGCGACGGGTTGCCGAAGCCCCGCGGGCACGCTGATCCGTTCGGTCAGGCAGCCACCGAACGGAGCCCGTCACGAACCGTGCCGAGCCAGGCGGTGTTGGTGAGCCCATCGTTGGCGGGCATGTAGTTGCAGTCGAGGCCCTCGGCGAGCAGTTGCGCCAGGTCGGCGTCGTCGAAGCCAACCCCGAGCAGCCGGTCGATCTCGCTCGCGGCCGCCGTCACCGTCTCTGCAGACGCGTCACGCTTGAACGCCTGCAGCGCGGCAGCGGGAGAGGAGTGATCCTGTTGCCAATCCTGGTGGTAGTAGCCGGCCAGCAGCTGCGCGAGCGCGGGGTAGTCGGCTTCCGCGCTTTCGATGGCGTCGACATCCATAGTGCTGTTCATTGTCATTGGTCCTTCTGTCGCTTGTCCCGGAATGGGGAGCGGGTTGGATAGGCCGTGACGAGCGTGAACCCGCCGGGCAGCTCATCGTTGCGGCGGAGCACGAGGCGCACGGCGGTGACCTGCTTGGGCACCACGATCCCCCGGCTCACTTCCGCGTAGGTCAGGACGTGGCCGACCACTTCGCCCATGTCCTCAACGAAGGTCAGTGGCGCTCCCTTGTCGCGTCCGCCGAGCCACTTGGTGATCTCGGCGGTACGCCGGGTGACCGCGATGTCAACGCAGCGCTGCGCCGTTGCGCGGCTGACGAACCGCCCCGCCGCAGCGACTCCTTCGCGAAGTATCCGGCGCATCTCGTCGCCGGGCCGGGTATCGACGTGGCGGCGCAGCGTATGACCGCCGCGCGCCTCGTAGACACTGAGGTCCTCGACCGGGAGCCGGCGAGGTCGTACCCTCGGTGCCGGCCGGTCAATGCCATCGAGCATGAGTGTGTCCCCCTCGCGCTTTCGTTGGAGCGGCACACAGCGCCGCGATACGCCGCAGTCTCTCCGGGCTCCACGGACGCGGAGCGGACGGTGACCCGGTGGGCCGGGTCCGAACGCATAATCACCGCGCCGTGCTCGCGATCCTCAAGTCAACGCCCGCGCCCGGATTCACGATCGGCGATGTCCCCATGCCAGAGCCCGCGCCCGGCGAGGTTCTGCTTCGCGTCGCCGCGACGTCGGTCTGCGGCACCGACGTGCATCTCTTCGAGTGGAACCCGTGGGCGGCGGCTCGTGTGCATCCTCCGCGCGTGGTCGGACACGAGGTCTGCGGTGAGGTGGTCGCATGGGGAGACGGCGTCGAGGGGCCGGCACTCGGGACCCGAGTGGCCGTCGAGTCGCACATCGTCTGCGGGCACTGCGACGAGTGCCGCCGCGGCGATTTTCACGTCTGCGAGAACACGCGAATCCTCGGCGTCGACGTCGACGGCGCGTTCGCAACCCATCTGGCGGTACCGGTGGCGAACATCTGGCCGATCGGCGACTCGGTGCCGGCCGAGATCGGCGCGGCGATGGAGCCGTTCGGCAACGCGGTGCACGCGTGCTCGTACGGCGATCTCAATGGCAGAACCATCGTCGTCTTCGGGTGCGGTCCCATCGGTTGTGCGGCGATCGCGGTGGCGCGCGTGCAAGGCGCTGCGCGTGTCGTCGCCGTGGATCGCAACGCGTATCGCCTGAGCCTTGCCGAACGGATGGGTGCGCACGCGATTGTTCACGCAACCGCCAGTGCGGTTGACGACGCCGTCAGACGAGCTGCCGTTGACGCCATCGACTGCGTGCTGGAGATGAGCGGATCCCCGGTCGCGGTGGCGTCGGCAACCCGGCTGGTGCGCCCGGGCGGGTGGATCAGCCTGCTCGGCATCGGCGATGGCCCGGATGTCGTCGACCTCTCCAGCGACGTGGTCATGAAAGGCCTGAGCCTGTATGGGGTTGCGGGCCGGCGCATTCCTGAAACCTGGGAGCAGGTGACCGCGTACGTGCGCGACGGTGTGATCGACGTCGGCGCGCTGATCACGCATCGTTTCGCGCTGCGCGAGATCAACGAAGCGATCGCGCTTGATGCAATCCGGTGAGTGCGGCAAGGTGACCCTCACCCCCTGAGCGCGACCCGCGGCGTATCGTTGGTCGGATGGTGATGACGCCGGAAAAATCCGAAGCGGTTCAGGCGCTGGACGCGTCGCTGAACGAGGACCTCGATGCGCTGCGACGCGACGGCGTATTCCGACCGCTGCGCGTGCTCGAGTCGGCGCAGGGGCCGGAAGTGGATATCGCCGGCAAGGCGGTGATCAGCCTTGCCAGCAACAACTACCTCGGTCTGAACACGCATCCTCGTCTGGTCGAGGCCGCCTCTCGCGCCGCACTGGAATGGGGCGCGGGCACTGGCGCGGTGCGCAGCATCGCGGGCACGCAGACACTCCACGAGGAGTTGGAGCGCCGGCTCGCGGCGTTCAAGCACACCGAAGCGTCACTGACGTTCCAGAGTGGCTATGCGGTGAACCTCGGCGTCATCGGTTCGATGCTGGACCAGGGTGATTGCGTGGTCAGCGACAAGCTGAATCACGCCAGCATCATCGACGGTATCCGGCTCACCAAGGCCGATCGCATCCTCTATGAGCACGCCGATCCGGATGACGCGGAGCGCGCGCTCAGCGAGGCTCGTGGCAAGGGGTATCGACGCATCCTGCTCGTGACCGACGGTGTGTTCAGCATGGACGGCGACATCGCGCCGCTGCCGGCGCTGGTCGAGCGTGCGGAGCACTACGGCGCCTCGGTCATGGTCGACGACGCGCATGCAACCGGCGTCCTCGGCACCAACGGTCGCGGCACCACTGACCACTTCGGACTGCACGGCAGGGTCGCGCTCAACATCGGCACCCTCAGCAAGGCGATCGGTGTCGTCGGGGGCTACGCAGCCGCGTCGCAGATCGTCCGCGACCATCTCATCCACAAGGCGCGCTCGTTCCTCTTCTCGTCGTCGCACCCGCCCGCGGTCGTCGCCGCCTGCATCGCCGCCGTCGACGTGCTCGAACAGGAGCCGCAGCTTCAGGAACAGCTCTGGAGCAACACACGGCACTTCAAGAGCGGTCTGCGCGAGCTCGGCTTCGACATCGGCAACAGCGAGACCCCGATCACGCCCGTCATGTGCGGGGAGGCCCCGGTGGCCATGGAGCTCTCCGACCTCCTGCTCGAGCGCGGCATCTTCGCCCAGGGCATCGGATTCCCCATCGTGGCTCGCGGTCAGGCACGGGTCCGCACCATCGTGTGCGCGACCCACACGCACGAACAGCTCGACCGCGCATTGCTCGCCTTTGAGGAGGCCGGCACCCGTGTCGGGCTCATCGGCGGGCGCCGAGCGGGCGTAACCCGATGGGTCGAACGCGCTTCTGGGAGTTGCGTTCGTCTCGAGACAAGCGGTCCTAGCGATGGCGCATCGCACCCCCGCGGAGCTCGAGGCGGAGCGGCTGGAAATCGTGGCGGCGCAGCGTGATCGAGCGGCATTCGCGACCGCTCTACGAGCGCTACGTCGACCAGATCCACGCCTATGTCTACACGCTGACCCGCGACATGGAGCAGGCACACGACGTGACCGCCGCAACCTTCGCCAAGGCAATCGAGGAGCTGCCGCGCTTCGAATGGCGCGGCGTTCCCTATTCCGCGTGGCTGTATCGCGTCGCCGGGAACCTGGTTTCGAGGGAGCGTCGCCGCCCCGGGTGGATCGAGCTCGAACCTCGCATGCTTCCCGATGCCGGCGCCGATCCGTCACTCCACGCCGAAGCCAACGATCGCGACGACGAGGTCCGAGCGGCGGTGGCGGCGCTTCCGCATGACCAGCGGCAGGCGATCCTGCTCCGCTTTCGCGGCGACCTGCGCAATCGCGAGATCGCCGAGATCATGGGCAGAAGCGAGGGCGCTGTGAAACTCTTGACCTTCCGCGCCTTGACCGCGCTCCGGCAGCGACTCGGCGCACCGCTGCCGGCCGAACGCCTTTCGAGATCAGGGTCATGAACACCGAGGATCGGCTCGACGAGGCGCTTTCCAGCGACATCGCAGCCTTTGCCGCGTCGTCCGAAGTCCGCGGGTTGGTGGATACCGGGGACGAGGTCGGCGATGCGCTCCATCACTGGTCACTCGACGGCGCAACCCGCAGACGTCTCTATGCCGAAGCGCTGGCGATGGCCGGTGCCCCTACCCTCAACAGCCGGCTTCGTGCCGCCGGGGTCGACCGGCGTGTGCTCGCGATCGCGGGCGGAGCGGTGGTCACGTTTGCGGCCGCGGTCGTGAGCGTGGCGATCGCCCGAGGGCGGCGGCGCGCCTCGACGACACCCGCGGTCCTCGGAGCCTGACCCCGGCCATGGACTCCGAGGCCGACCTTCCCGACGCTGAGCGCGAGCGCATCCGTCAGCGCGATCGCAAACGTGCGCAGCGCATGGTCGTCGACAACGCCGGGATCAAGCGCGTGCTTCCCGCCGTCGCCGAGAAGCGTCGCAAGGCTGCGCCGCCGCCTCCTCAGGACGAGCCGAGGTGACCGCTCAGCACCTGTGATCCGGTCGGTGCCGGAGATCCACCCACCGGTTCGTCGGTCGCGGCGATGGTGTCGTAGCCGTCAAGGCTTCGATTCACCACTGCGGTCCATGCGCTGTCGGTGGGATCCGGGCTGAGGAAGGCCACGCCGGTCGGCCTCCCATCCGCCGGGATCAGCCAGACCTCGTAGACCTGCGACGCAGGAAGTGGGGCGAGGCCGCGGACGGTGAGCACGGCCTGGGTGCGCGCCGAGTTCGAGCGTCACCGACCCGGTGACCAGGGGCTGCGACGTGCTCCCGGATACCACGTAGGTGATCGGCGCGGCCGTCCGCCTTCCGGCCACGCCCCAAACCCCGAGGAGCACCGCCGCGGCGACCGCGGCGACCCCGAGGACGGTGATCCCGCGGCTGGCCGGAATGGCCGCCACCAAGCGTCGCCACCACGGGCTTGGCGCCGCCGCAGAGGCCTCGGCATAGACCTGAGCCATGAGGTTGCGTCGAAGGCGCGCGGGTGGTGGCACCGGTTCCAGTGCCGCGGGTATCAGCGACACGATATCGGCGTATTGCGCCGCGAGCGGCCCGCAGGTCGGCGCAGGTGGCGGCGTGGCGCTCCATCTGGGCGCGCTCCGCCGGCTCGAGCGCGCCCACGGCATCGAGGGCGAGCAGATCCTGCGCGTCCTCGCAGTTCACTGCGTCTGCCACGGCGTCTCCATACGGTCGGCGAGCGAGGAGCGCAGTTTGTCGAGCGCGATCCGCACGCGCCCTTTGACTGTGCCGAGCGGGACTTCCATCTTGGTCGCGATCTCAGACTGCGAGTAGCCCCCGTAGTAGGCCAGCTCGATGGTCTGTCGCTGCTCGAGCGGCAGTTCGGCAAGCGCCTTCCGAACTTCCTCGCCGCTCAGCTCGAGCGCCACCGCCGCCCAGGGGTCGGTCACCGCCGGTTCGATCGACTGGCCTTCGATCGGTGTGTCCAGCCGGGTGCGATGGAGATCACCCCGCAGGCGATCGATCGCGCGGTTCCGAACGATCGTGCAGATCCAGGAGCGAAGCGAGCCACGCCCAGCCTGGAATGTGGAACCACGCCGCCAGACGGCAAGGAACGACTCCTGCACGACGTCTTCCGCCGCACCGCGATCGCGCAAGGATGCGAAGAGCCACCGTGTGGGCAAGGCCTCCGTATCTGTCGTACAAAGCTTCGATCCCCTCGGGCGAATGGGCAGAGATCGAGCGGATGATGTCGTCGTCGGTCAGGTGCAATCGGGCTCCGACACGCGCTCGGGGGTGGCGCGTCTGTTGGTACGCAGCTTGCCCGGTCGCTCGGATCAGGTCGAACTGCGCCCGCACGCCGGCGCGAGGCACGGCGAAGTGCTCCTACGAGACCTTGACACGTCCGCCGCGAACTCGCGCAGCAGTCGACTGGAGCAGCACCGGCTCGTCGGGCTCGATGAACGACCGTGGCCGCGGCCGTAGGTCGGAGGCTCGTCGCCGCCGGACCCTCGAAGACCACCTTCACCGCACCGGCGGCCGAGCCCGCCTGGGCTATCGCCAGCGCGGCGGTGTATTCGTCGAGCGGGAATCGATGGGTCACGACGCCGTCGATGGGGAAGCTCGCATCGCTGAGCCAGTCCCGGATCGTGCCGAAGGTGCGCGTCCCATCGGGCTCGCAGCCCGTACGAGGCCGCGCCGCGGACGGTGAGCTCCCGCGCCCAGACCAACGACCACTCGATCTCGTGGCGGCCCGAGCGCCCGCACAGCACCAGGGTGCCGCCGGCGCGCAGCAGGCGGACGGCAGAGATCGATGCTGTTTGCCGACGCCGCGACAATCGAAGACGACGTCCACACCGCCGTCGAGGACGGGAAGACCTCCGCCGGCCGGGCGCATCAGGCGCGCTTCCGTGTGCTCGGCGGTCTGCTGGAGCATCTGCTCGGATGAGCCGTGCCAGACGCGGTTGGCGCCGATCGAGCGGACGCGCCATGAACGCGGCGTTGGGATCGCCGTTGAGCGGGCCGCCCTCGCGATGGCGCCGGCCGAGGCGCGGTCGCGTCGCTGCTCCGGGCGTCGTGGAGCACGATGATGTCGAGATCGGGATGCAGCCGCCGCAGTGTGGCGACGATCAGCCGGCTGAACGCGCCGGAGCCGATGACTATCGGCGGTGTCGCCTCGGCGAGTCCAGCGCATGACCGCGTGCAGCGCTGTCGCCGCGGGCTCGGCGAGCACGCCTCGCTGATCCGAGATGCCGTCAGCAGGGACGAGCATGTCCTCGTGAACGAGGAAGCCCTCGCTCCACCCGCCGCCCGCCTTTTCACTCGATCCCACCGAGCGGCCCGAGCACAGGGCACCGCCTCGGTCGGAGTTCTCGCAGAGATGGGTCTCACCGGCGCGGCAGCGGCGGCACTCCGCGAGCCCCTTATGCGCGCACCGCAGGGTGGGCTCGACGAGGACGCGATCGCCCTTCGCGTGCCCAGCGGGTGGACGACGCGCGTTCGATCGACCCCCACCACCTCGTGGCCGGGAATCACCGTACCCGAAGCGCTGTACGCCGTGAGCACGTTGGGGAACGGATCGCGATGGACGAGAGCGAGGTCGGTTCCGCAGATGCCGGCCAGCGCCGGGCGGATGAGGACCCACCCGGGCCCCGGCGGGACCGGGGTACGCACGTCGCGCACTTCCACCGGGAGCGAGGAGCTGGGCTGGGCCCGGCGGCGTCGACCACGACCACGACGCCCGGAACCCGGGTCGATCAGGGTGGGGTCGACAACTAGCGCTCGCATAGGGCGTGTCGAAGGGTGAGATGGCCGCGAACCAGCGCGGCAGTGAGATCTCTCATCGCCTGGCCTGCAGTATAGCGTTGCTCGCCGTCGTATTGCAGCAGCCACAATGGTTACGATGCCTGACCCACCGCCGCCACAAGCGCCCCCACCCGCCCGATGTGGGACCCCCGCCTCCGGGTGGGGGGACGCCGCCGGCAGGGTGGGGAGGGCCGCCCCCGGGGTGGGGGTCGCCACCTCCCGGATGGGGTTCCCCACCGCCTGGCTGGGGATCACCGCCCCCCGGTTGGGGGCCGCCGCCGGCCCCCTGGGGAATGCCCCAGCCCGGTTGGAATCCCGGATTCATGCCTACCCAGGTCGGGTCGGGCCGTTTCCGATCCATGTCCGTGGGCGAATGGCTCGACGCCACCTTCAGCATGTACCGGCGCAACTTCGCGCTGATCGCCTCGATCAGCGCGGTCGTGCAAATTCCATACGCGCTGCTGACGTGGCTGCTGTTCGAGGTCACCGGCATTTCCGGCTTCGTGCGCTCGCCATTCTCGTCGCTGAATACCCGGACGATCACGCCGGCGCAGGCGCAGGCACTGCTCAACTCCTATGTCGGCGTGCTTGCCGTGACAGCAGGGCTCTTGGTGCTCAGCCTCCTGGTGGTGCTGCCGCTCGGTGAAGCCGCAACGACGCGCGCGGTGAGCGACAGATACCTCGACCGTCCGAGCTCGCTCGGCTCCGCGTATCGCGCTGCGTTGAGCCGTCTCCGGTCCACTCATCGCAATGATCCTGATCCTCATTGGCGGGTATGTCGGCGCCTTTGCGGCACTGTTCGCGCTCGCGCTCGCGCTCGCCGCTCTGGGAGGCGGAGCCGTCGGCGTGTTGATAGCGCTCCTGGCGATCCTTGCGCTCGCTGGGGCGGTGATTGCCGTCTACGTGCGCACGGTGGTCGCTGTGCCGGCGATCGTCCTTGAACATGTCTCGGGCTGGCGCGGGCTGCAACGCAGCTGGGCAGCTGATCAGCGGCCGGTTCTGGCCGACGTTCGGGCGGATGGCGCTGCTCCTTCTGATCTCGTTGATCATCTCGGGCGTGGTGAGCGCCATCTTCGAGCTTCCAGGCTCAGGCGATCTATCCTAACAACACCTTCGTGTTCGACCAGGTGGCGACCGCGCTTGCGGCGGTGTTCGTCGGGCCGATCACCTACATCGGCGTCACGCTCCTGTACTACGACGCGCGCATCCGCAAAGAGGGGTTCGACATCGAGATGCTTGCGCGCTCGCTGTGAGGCGCCTGCTCGGCTGCCGGCCTGATCAGCGCGGCGCTCTCGACGGTGGCCGCGTCGCCGGCTCCCGCGCGCAGCCGCCACGACGTGCGTGACGATCGCCTACATGACGCTGCTCGGTCACGCCGACGGCGGCGCTCAGCCAATTCCCCCGCAGCCGGTGGCGGCCTTGACCGCAATCACGCAAGCACGTGGATCTCGTTCCCTCAGCGGACGCGGATCTCGCGCCCGTTATCGGCGACCTCACCGCGACACCGCCCGACATCACCGACGAGCAGCAGCGCATCGAGCTCCTCGCCACCACGCTTGCCCTCCCCGCCCGGTCCGCCTGCAACGTCGACTCCCAGGCTTCGGAGAACGTGCTGCATCAGGTCTACGCGTCACCTGTTTTCGCCGATCTCGACCACAATCAACCGCCAGTCCGATCTTCGAACGCATCGGCGCGGCGATCAACTGGGTTCTCTCGCACCTTTTCGGGCTGCTCGGCAGCGCCGGATCGATCCTGCTCGGGCTGCTCGTGCTCGCGCTCATCGCCGGCCCTCGTCGCCTACCGGCTGCGCGGCGTTGTCGGCGGGACGCCGCGCCGACGGAGCCTGGGGAGCCGGCGACCTCCGGCAACGATCCCGAGCAGGAATGGAAGCTCGCGCTGGCGGCGGCGCAGCGTGGCGATTACCGCGAAGCCATTCGCCGCGCTTTCCGATCGGCGCTTCTCGATATGGGCGACCGCCGAGTACATCTGGATCGCGCCTGGACGACGCGCGAGATGCTCGCATCGCTTTCGATGGACGCGGACCTGCTGGCGGTGTCGCGCCCGCTGCCGCCGCCTTCGACGAAGCCTGGTACGGCAGCCGTCCCGTGAGCGTCGCCGACTGGGACATCGCCGCGCACGCGGTGCGAGGCCGTACGGCTGGTTGCGCGCCGTGGTGCCGGCAGTGCAGGCGGCAGTGACGCCGCCCGCCGCTCTCCGCCATGCTCGTGCTCATCGCTGCACTTGCATTCTCGCCGTCATCGCGATCAGCACCGCGATCCCACCCAACGATCAGAGCAACCCTCGTCGCGCTCGGCCGGCATCGCTGGGAACCCTGGCGCTCTACACGTGGTTCTCTCGGCTCGGCCTCGATGTCAACCGCATCAGCACGACCTTCGACCTCGCTCGGCAGCGACGTCGTGTTCCTGCTACGACCCGACCGTCGCGCTCGGCGGAGGTGACGTCGACCCGCGTCATGAGCTTCCTCCGACTCGGGCGGCGACCTGGTGCTCGTGGTCACGCCGGACAGCCTCACCGCCGCTGCATCGCTGCTCAGCAAGCTCGATATCAACCCAGCCGCGTCAGTGGCGGCGGCGTTCGCGACTGTCGCGCAGCCCTTCGACAGCACCGACCGCGTGCGGGCGGTGCCCGTCGGCGCCGGTCTGACCTTTTCCGACCAGCCGCCGCTCGTGCCGATGCTGCTCGAGAATGGCCAGGTGGTCGCGGGGATGGCGCGGGTCGGAGCGACTGGCCGCGTCTACGTGCTTGGTGACACGCCACCGCTGTCCAATGATGGTCTCCGTCACGGCGACTCGTCGTTCCTCGCGCTCAGCCTGCTCCAGCGCGCTCGTGGAGGCCGGATCGGCTTCGATGAGTACCACCATGGCGAGAGCAACCAGACGACTGGCGCGGCGGTCGATCTTCGACGGACCGGTCGGACTCGCCATGTTCCTGGTGGGCATTGTGGTGCTGCTGACCATCGCGCTGAACGGACGCCGTCTCGGCAAACCCACACAGGTAGGCGGTGACGTCGTCATCCCGAGCGCGAGCGCGTACGTCACCGCCATGGGTCAGCTCTTCGCGCGCACCCGGCAGCGAGGGCCCGATCGCGGCGCGCTACGCGGATGAGCTCAAACGGAGGATCGGCGGTGCCACGGGCGTGGACTGGCACCTCGACGATGCAGCGTTCTGCGCCGGCGTCGCGGTGGCGGCCCGCAGCGCCGCGATGGCGCTTGCAGCACTCCTCGTCCACGCGCGACGCTTGCATGCGAGAAGACCGGACGAGAGTGAGCTGCTGCGGCTGGCGCGCGACGTCGATGCCTGCGAGCGTCAGTGGACGGGCGCACCGGTCGGATGACCAGGTGAACGAGGGGGCACAATGCCCACAGTGGCCACCGAAACTGACGCAGCGTCGCTGCGCGCTGCCTTGCACGAGACCATGGGCCGTGCCGTCGTCGGCCAGCTGCAGGTGATCGACGGCCTCTACATCGCCGTGCTCTGCGGCGGACACGTGCTCCTCGAGGGAGTGCCCGGCACTGCCAAGACGCTTGATGGCGCGAACCCTGGCCGCCGCGCTCGACGCGCGCTTCACGCGCATCCAGTTCACGCCTGACCTGCTGCCCGTCGGACATCGTCGGCACGAGCGTCTATCGCCCCAACAGTCGGGCACCTTCGAATTCCGCGAAGGACCGATCTTCACCGACACGCTGCTCGCCGACGAGATCAACCGTGCGCCCGCCAAAACCCAGTCCGCGCTCCTCGAGGCGATGGAGGAACGCCAGGTCACGTCTGACGGCGAGAGCCGCCCGCTCGGCGATCGCTTTCTGGTTGTGGCGACACAGAATCCCATCGAGTACGAGGGAACCTACCCGCTGCCGGAGGCACAGCTCGATCGCTTCTTCTTCAAGCTCGAGGTGAACGTCCCGGAGCCGGCCGACGGAGATGGTGATGCTGCGACGCGTCGACGGCGGGTTCAACGCGCACGACCTCGTCGCCGCCGGCGTGACAGCCGATCATCGACGCCGCCGCGCTCGCCAGGGTCCGGGCCGAGGTCGCCGCGGTGCGTGTTTCGGATGAAGTGCTCGGCTACATCTCCGCGATCGTGACCGCCACCCGAACCAGCCCCGACCTGTCACTCGGTGCGAGTCCCGCGGGTCGATCACATTGCTGCTCGCCGGCAAGGCGATGGCGGCCATCCAGGGACGCGACTACGTCGTCCCCGATGATGTCAAGGATGTCTGCATCCCGGCGCTTCGGCACCGGATGATCCGGCGCCCGGAGGCTGAGATCCAGGGGGTTTCCGAGGTCGCTGCGGTGCAGCGCGCGGTGGGCAGGGTTCCGGTCCCGAGGTGACCGCGCCGCCGATGACCTGGCGTGGCGCCGGCGCCGCTCCTGCTGTCGATCGCCGTCATCGCCATCGGCGCGGCGGTGCCGGCGCTGCTGGTTGTCGGCGCTCGTCCTGTTCGCGGTCATGCACCGGCGCGATCGCCGTCGACTTCCGACGTGCGCCGGGACCGAAGGTGTTGTCAGGTCGAGCGCGTGCTGCAGCGACCTGCTGTCGGTCGGTGTGGCCGAACCGCGTCGCGCTCGCGTCAGCGCACGACTGGGCCGCGCGCTCGTGCACGAGCGCGTCCCTCCCGGACTGCACCCGTCGCACATGCGCTGGAGCGTGCACCTGCCGGCGATCGTCGAGTACACCGTCACGCCGGTCGCGCGCGGCGACGTCGCAGCTGGGTCCGGCGGTCGTGCGCGTCGTCGGCCCGTGGGGCCTCGGCTGGCGGCAGACGACCGTCGACGGGCTCCGCGCGCGGTCCGGGTCGATCCGAACCTCGCGGCAATCGACGTGTACGAGGCGCTCGCACGGCGCGGGCAGCTCGCCGAGCTGGGGCTGCGCACCATGCGACTGCGCACCGAGGGCAGCGAGTTCGAGCGCGTCCGCGAGGCGTTTCCCGACGATCCCTTGCGCTCCATCAACTGGCGCGCCACCGCGCGCACCGGCCGTCTGATGGCAACGGAGTTCGATCCCCGAGCGCGCACAACCGCTCGTCATCTGCCTCGACCACGGACGCCTGATGGGGATCGGTGCCGGGGAGCTCACCAAGCTGGATCACGCGATCAACGCGGCGCTGCTGCTGGTCCACGTCGCGCTTCGCAGCGGCGATCGTGCCGGGATGCTCGCGTTCTCCGACACCGTGACCGGCACCCTGCCGCCACGCGCCGGAACAGCGCAGCTGCGGCGCTTCCTCGACGCGACCCGACCGATCCAGCCCGGCGAGACCGAGGCCGACTACGACGATGCGTTCACCTTCTACAGCCGGTGGCAAACGCGCCGGTCGCTGGTCGTCATCTTCACCGACGTGCTCGATCCCGATCAGGGGAAAGCGCTTGATCCGCCAATGCGTTCGGCTGCGCCGCAGGCATCTGCCGCTCGTCGTGACGGTGCGCGATCCCGCGCTCGACGATGCCGCCAATGCCGTCCCGCGAACGCGGCGACGAAGCATACGCGCGCGCAGTCGCGGGCGGACTCATCGCTGATCGCGACGATACCCTGCGACGTGCTGCGCAGCTCCGGCGTTGAAACCATCGACGCCGACGCGCGCACGCTCGTCGCCGCGGCTGGTGAACCGCTACCTCGACCTCAAGCGGCGAGCGCGCCTGTAGCAGGACGCGCTCGCCGAGAAGTCTATCGAGCCGTGCCCGCGAAATTCCTTCGCGTGGGCGGGTCGAGCAGCATCGCGTACAGCACGACCGCCTTTCCTGCCAGCACCACGAGCAAGACCAGCGTGCAGTAACCGCCGACGCCGCGGGTCCGAAGCCGAAATGACATAGATAAGGCTGATCAGATCGAGCACGACGATGAACCAGCGCGCGACATTCGAAGGCCGCCCGACGATGATCCCGAGGATCAGGTCGATGACGCCGACGATGAGCCAGTACGCGGCAAATGCACATAACACCGCCGCAAGCGACGTTCAGCACGCCGTTGCCGATCTGACCCAGTGCCTGGTCGTATCCCGGAAGCGATTCGATGCGAGCCGCGACCCCCGACGAGGAACAGCACGCCGACTGCCGCCCAGCCCGACGCCGAGAGAATGCGCGCGATCGCGAACAGGATGATGATCAGCTGCGCGAAGGTCAGGAACAGCGTCCGCTTGTGCACCTTGACGACGACCGGCGCGGCATCGGCTGCGAGACGTACGGTTGGGCGGGCATCTGTCCCGTGTAGGCGCCACCCGGATACGGCGCGAGGCGGCCGACAGCGGCGGAGCCCCAGGCTGCGCGCTCAGCCGGGCGGTGCCAAGCCGGGCGGCTCGGGGGGCTGGCTCCCTGGCGGTTGGGGCGGCAGTGCTGCCACGATTGCTCTCCTCCTCGGTGATGCCGTCCCAGTCCGGCGGGACAGTGGCCGGATTCTAGACTTTGCGGACCACGAATGTGCTCGCCATCTTGTCGTGCCAGCCTTGTTTTCGCGGGTCGAAGGCGGCCCAGATGAGGCCGATGTCCAGCACAGATCCGCTGACCATGAACCCGAGGAAGCGGGCGATCGCGCGGCCGATGCCGAGGTGCTTGCCCGTGGCCGCATCGACCACATGCAGGCCGAACAGCGCGCTGGCCGAGCGTCCCACCGATCGTGGACCAGAGCACGATCGAAGTAGACGCACTGATGCCGAGCCCGATCAACTCGAACGCGCCGACGGAGCTCGAGGTACGTGTTCGCAGAGCGACATCACCGTGCCGTTCTGCACGCAGTCCCGCGTAGTCGTGAGCGCCGGTCCGTTGGTGGCGATGAAGATGACCATCAGGGGCACGAAGAGGATGATCTCGTCGATCAGGATCGCCAGGAGGCGAATCCAGAAACCCGCATAGGCGATGCCCGGAGCGGGTCCTCGCGCCGGGTCCGGCGTAGTACGCGGCGACCGGGTACGCGGCGCCTGCGGAGGCAGGTATGAGGGCGGCGGATACTGCTGGCCGCGCGCCGTAGGCCGGCGGTTGGTCTGGCGGCGGCGGACGCGGCGGCCCTCCTGCGGTCCGTCGACAGGCATTGCCAGGGGAACGGCGGTCGTCACGTCAGTTGACGTCAGGCATCGCCTCCAGCGCCGCGATCACGGCGCGCGTGATCTGCGTCGGCGTTGACGCGCCCGAGGTGACGCCAACCCTGCGCACGCCCTGGAACCAGGCGGGGTCGAGGTCGGCGGCAGTGTCGACGAGATACGCGGGCGATGACCTTTTTCGCGCACCACCTGCACCAGGCGCTGACTGTTGCTGCTGCGCTCGCTGCCGACCACCACGACGCAATCGACGTCGTCCGCCGCCAGGACCGCCGCCTCCTGCCGCTCCTGGGTCGCGCGGCAGATCTCGTTGTGCACCTCGATGGTCGGAAAGCGCTCGACCAGGCGCTCGATGATCGCCTGCGTATCCCACATGCTCAGGGTCGTCTGGCAGGTGACCGCGAGCGGCCGTCCCGGGCGAGGTCCAGGGTATCGACCTCTTCGATGCTCTCGATGAGGGTGGTGTGCTCCGGGGCAATACCGAGCACGCCGGCGGGCTCGGGATGGCCGCGCTTGCCGATGTAGACGACGTCGTGCCCGCTCGCCACCAGCTCCCGCACCAGGTCATGCGTGCGAGTGACGTCGCTGCAGGTGGCGTCGACGAGGTTGAGACCTCGCGCGCGAGCGGCTTCGACGACCGCCGGCGAGATGCCGTGCGCCGTGAAGATCACCGTGCCCTCGGTCACCTGCTCGAGCGCCTTCATGCGGTCGGGCTCGGCGACAAGGCGACGCCCGACTCCTCGAGCTCTCGAGTCACATGCTCGTTGTGCACGAGGTAGCCGAGCATCGTCACCGGCTCGCTGCCCGCGCGGGCCCGCCCTCGCGTTTGGCGATGCGTATGGCTTCGACCACGCCGTGGCAGTAGCCCCGCGGCGTGATCCTGACGACGTCCATCGAGATCCAGTTTACGCGGCGGTTTCCGTTGGACCGTCGAGGCGGAACGCTTCGTCGCCGACGCGGGCTGCGTCCCGCGAGCAGCAGCCACGAATACAGGAGCACGCCGACCGCCCGCCGACGGCGAGCTTCACTCCGTCGGGAAGCGCGCTTGGCGAGACGAACGACTCGAGCGTCCCGGCGATGATGAGCAGGCTCGCCGCGCCGAGGACGAGCAGCACGGCCCGCACCGCGACCTTCGCCAGCGCCTCCCCTCGGCGCAGCTGCCCAGGTCGGAGGATGGCGTCGCCGAGCATGAGCCCGGTCCCGCCGCTGATGACGATCACGCTGAGCTCGAGAATGCCGTGCGGAAGGATCAGCGACCAGAACTGATAGTCGTAGCCGCCGATGACGCACGGCCGCGGCAACGGTGCCGAGCATCCAGCCGTTGCTGAGCAACACGAGCGCTGTCGGGATGCCGAGAAACACGCCGCCCGCGAAGCAGATGAGGGCGACGCGGATGTTGTTCTGGATGATGAACGCCGCCGCAAAGGGGGCATCCTGGACGCCGGTGCCGATCTGGCCGCGCGCCATCTCGTCGAACAGTGACTGCGGCACCAGCGCGGAGCGAAGGTCGGGTCGCACGAACACCGCCACCCATCCGGCGATGAATCCGATCAGCATCAGGGCGAGACTGGCGACGATGTACGGCCACGCGGCACGAAACGAGCGGGGCAGCGCGGTCGCGAAAAACGCTCCCACCGAGCCGAAGCGCAAGGGCCGTGCCGCGATAGAGCAGTGGGTGCGCTCGCGCGCAGAGTTGGTTCAGATACTCAGTGATCGGCGCGTCGGGATGGTCGCGCCGCGCGATCGCGAGGTCGCTCGAGGCCTGCCGGAGCAGCAAACCGAATCGCTCGATGTCGCGTGCGGATTGGGAGCGGAGCCGTCCCCGCTTCGCGGTGCTGATGGCCGCTTCCAGGGCGGCCCATCGCGGCTGACGTTCAGCGATGAACGTCTCGAGACTCATCGATGGCGCTCGTCGAGCTGCAGATAGATTCGCTCGATGAACAGCTCGGGTGGCCACATGCGCTCGGGGGCGTTCAACGGCAAGGCGAGCCGGTCGAACAGCCGTCGCGCGATATCGGTGGCGAGGTCGGCGCGCAATTTCTGGCTCAGCCCCGGGCGTGAGAGAAAGACGCGGAGTGCGTCGCGCTCGAAACTCCCGAGCCGGTCCAGTCCATCGATGGCGGGTCCCGCGTCGGGGGTGCGGAGGATGATCGGCGGTGGTGCTGTCGCCGCGGCGAGCGTCACCATCGCGCGGTCGCGGATGACGATGGTCCCCGCCCCCAGGTCGCCGAGGCGGCGTGTCTGGGGTTGAAAGAACATGACCACGATGCCGACCAGGAACACCGCGACGTCGATGACGCGAACCACGTTGCGAACCGCGATCGCGCCGAAGTCAGGCGCGGACCCGTCGACCTTGATGACCTTGAGTCCCATCGCGCTCTTGCCCGGGGTCTTGCCACCGGTCACGGCTTCGGCGACGAAGAAATAGCCGAAGTAGATGAAGAACGCGAAGAATCCGGCACCGGCGCCTGCGAAGGTCGCGCCCTGGGAGCTGGTCACGAAATCCTGCGCCAGGGCACCGTAGAGCAGCAGGCCGACGAAGACCAGCGGGATCGCGATCAGGTTGTCGATGATCTGCGCGACCAGGCGGCTGCCCAGGCCCGCGACCGTGTATCCCAGCGTGACGTTGTCCGACGTCTTGACGCTGATGGTGTCGAGCTGGCTCGAGTTCACCGAATCATCGTCGCACGCCCGCAGGCGGCCGCCAGCCTCGTCGCGAGACGGTGACCCGCTCCGGCTCAGTCGATGACCGCGACCGTCTGACCCTCCTGGACCACTTCCCCTTCGTGCACCAGGATCTGGGCAACCGTTCCCGTGATCGGCGTGGTGATCGGGATCTCCATCTTCATGGACTCGAGGATCATCAGGGTGTCGTCCTCCTCCACGGCCTGACCCACCTCGACGACGATCTTCCAGAGGTTGCCCACCAGCTCGGCCTTGACCTCGGTCACCTTGCCCTCCTCACACCGGCGGTACGCCGAGCGTCAGGCAGCGACGCCGATGATCCGGCCGTCGATCCAGCCGGTCCAGCCGTTGGAGCAGATCACGCGCGCCCATGCGCCACGGACCTCGGCGACCTGGATGGGCAGGCCGGGTGCGAGGTTCGCAACCACGGGACCCGAGGAATCCGGAGCGCCCCAGGCGCGCAAGCCTTGCGGGGGTACCGAGTGGCTCGGCATCCATCCACCGGCGGGCGCAGGCTGGGGTGCGGGCGCCTGCACCGGCTGCGGCTGATATTGCTGCTGCACCGGTTGGGGTGTGTAGGCGGGCTGCGCGGGCTGCGACTGGACGGGCTGCGACGGCTGCGCCGGCTGCGGGGTGAAGCTCGGTTGCGGCAGCGGCTGTCCGACCGGCAGCCCCGACGGGGCGGGGAAGGACGGCTGGGGAGTCGCGTCCGAGGCGGCGCCCGGCGTCCCCATGGCGTCGTGCACGGGTGTCGGCACGGCAGCGGGCGTCGCGCCCCGGTCGTCCGCCGGCGCGACGACAATCACCGTGGAATCGGGCTCTGGATCCTCGTCCACCGAATCAGACGCGACGGTTGCCGCTTCCTCATCGACCTCGCCGATGGCCTTGCCACCGCCGACGGCGTCCAGGAGCGTGCTCGTCCGCGCCAGCTCGGCGACGGCCTGCACGAAGGTGTGCTTGCTGAGCCCGTCGATGTAGACGTAGGTCTGGGCGACGACCGTGGTGTCCGCTCCGGACCGTTCCACTGCCGCGGTCACGGAGCCGGGGCGAGAGGCCACGAGCTGGTTGGCCGCGTCGACGACGTCACCGGTGAGGGTCACGCTGCGCCGAATCGTGATGCGGTCGGCGCCGTCGCTCTTCAGGACGATGAGGTCCACCGGCGATGCGCTGAGCGTTCCGGCGCGCAGGCCGAACGAAAAATCAGTGCCCGGCTCAAAACGGTCGGAAGCCATTTCCAGGTCGTCGTCTGAAGAGCACCACGTCGTGATGCTCTGCCTGACCTCATCCGGTGTCATAGGTTGATCTCCTCTCCGCGTCCTCGAAGGTTGGGGGCGACTATACGGTGTTCACGATGCGTGAGCCGGGTGCTGCGAGGTCGCGCCCATCGCGAGCAGACCGTCCAGCACATTGCCGAATTGATTGATACCGATCGTAAGGTGCCCTTCACCGGGCAACAAGTGTCGCTCAGCGTTGGGAATGTGGTCGGCGAGCCAGGCGCCGTGCGACATCGGCACCATGCGGTCTTCGCCGCCCTGCCAGATCGCAACCGGCGTTGTGATCGCCGCAACGTCGAAACCCCAGGGCCGCACCAATGCCAGATCGTCGTCGCGCCAGCCGGCAATGCCATTGCGCACCGCGCGTTGAAGCGAGTTCGCCATATGCACCGCGTAGGCTCCGGTCAGCGCCGATTTGTCGGCATCACTCACCAGACCTCCGAGCGCCGCGGCTACGGCCTCAGGCTGCACATTGCGCAAGCCCGCCGCCTCACGCTCGAGAAACGGTGTGAGCGCGTCCTCGCCCTGGATGCTCAGATTGAATTCTTCGATGTTCTCGGGACCCATGCCTGCCAGCCAGTCCAGGCCCGCCGCGGGATACGGGGCGACGCCGGCCAGCGTTGCGGTGGCGATCACGCGGTCGGCGAGCAAAGCGGCGCAGGCCAGGGCATGCGGTCCGCCGCCCGATTGACCAGCGCAGAAGAAGGAATCAACCTTGCATGCGTCGAGGATCGCCTGGACGTCGGTGGCGACATCGCTGATCGCGCGTCCGGCCATCACGGTGGACTCGCCATACCCCGGGCGCGAAAACGTCACCACGAACAGGCCTCGCGCTGCCGCGGCATCGGCCATGGGACCGAAGATCTGAGCTCCGCTGGGAGTGCCGCTGTGAAAGAGCAGGCAGCGACCGTCGGTCGCACCGGCTGAGACAACGTCGAGCTGGCGTCCATCAGGCGCCTGGATCGTCTGGCGGCGCGGTTCGGAGCTCACGGCGTCATGGTACTGAGGCTGATCGTCACTGACGCGATAGCTCAGGCGTCGAGGTGGTAGGCGGTGGCATGCGACGGTTGATAGAGACCGATGGCTCCTCCGCCCGGGATGTGCATTCGCGTCATGCGTCCGAAACGAGCGTCGGTGATGGGCCCGGCGAACTCGACCCCCTTGGCAGTGAGGTCGGCAACCGTTGCATCGATGTCGTCGCAGAGGAGGAAGAGCTCATGGTGACCGCTCTGCGATGTCTCACCCGCGGGATGGATGCCCAGCTCCGCCGGAGGCAGCTTGAAGATGAGCCAGCCACCGTGCGCATCGACGTTGGGGAGTTCGAGCACGTCACGAAAAAAGGCACGTGCCGCCTCCGGATCCTCGGCGTAGATGATCGCGTGGGCTGCGGTGATCATTCCGGGTTGCGTCCGGTGAGCCCGAGCAGCCGCTGCATCAGCGGCGCATCCTCCGGGACAGGTATCGCCGGCCCGAAGACACCGATCTTCCGCCACTCCTCGGCGACGGCGCCGACCTCATCCCAGAGTCCCCGCACGAGGTCGTCCGGCAAGGTCGAATCCGCTCCGATCAGCTGCGCGATCTCGTACGCGCGGATGCCCCGAAAGAAGTTGACCTGCCAGAAGTATTCGCGCGCCGTGTAGTCGCCGAAGGACAGGTGCACGGTGCGCTCCAGGTCGTCGAACTGCGACGCCGCCGCGCAGGCGGTGTCGACGATTGCGGCGAAGGCGGCTTTGGGGTCATCGCCGAGCAGGTCGCCCGCGAATTTGTCCTTGCCGACCTCCTCCATGGTGCGGCCCGACAGGGTGTCCGGCACCCATGCGTCATCCGAGGCGTGATGCTGGATGATCGTGCGCAGCTCCGGTGGCGTGTCGTCCGGGCTCATACGGACGAAGCTCGCGGGAACGATGATGGACCACTGGTCGTCGGCGATCTGCTGCACCACGCGATTGAGTGCCCGATCGGCGAGCACAAAGACATCGTTTTCCTTCACGCGCCGATGATCGCACTCAGGTCCCCACTCACGGGCGCCGCCGCTCCAGCAGCAGGACGTCGCGCCAGCGACCGTGCAACTGGCCGAGGCGCTCACGGGTACCGACAACCCGAAAGCCGGCACGACGGTGCAGCGCGACGCTCGCACTGTTCTCCGGAAAGATGCCCGCTTGCACCGTCCAGATCCCCGTTGCGTCCGCGTGCGTGAGCACCGCTTCCAGGAGCCGCAGGCCCACACCGTGCCCGCGTGCGCGTTCCGCGACGTAGACGCTCACCTCCGCGACGCCTGTGTAGGCGCAGCGGTCGGAAACCGGAGACAAGGCCACCCAACCGAGAACGGCATCATCATCGACGGCGACGAAGCGATGCCCGGCAGGGTGCGATGCGGACCACTGCGCGAACGTCGGGGCTTCGGTCTCGAAGGTCGCTTCGCCGGTTGCTATGCCGTCCTGATATGCCGCGAGCACTCCCGGCCAGTCGGTATCGCGCATCGGACGTATCCCGATGGTGGTCACGGCGTCGATGTGCACGGGCATCGATCAATCGTAGCCAGCGTGTGAGCCGCGAAGATCCTGTCAGACGCCCGGCACTGTCACGGGCTGATAACACGCCGGGTATTCGAGATCGCAGCGGATAGGCTCGGTCGCGTGAGCCGATCTCTCCGACCTGCTCGGCTGATCATCGCGATCTCGGTCGCACTCCTGGTGGCCTACGTGGTCATCTGGTCGCAGGTCAACAGCATCGATCTCGGTCGCAGCGATTTCACCGCCTTCTACGTCGGGGGAACGCTGCTTCGCGAAGGTCACGCCGGTGGTCTCTACAACGAGGCTCTGCAGCAGCCCTTGCACACCCTCCTGATTGCGCCCGACCGCGAGGCCAATCTCCCGTTCGTCAACACACCGGTCGCGGCCGCGCTGGTGTTGCCGGTGACGTTGCTGTCGTTGACAGACGCATATCGCGTCTGGAGCGTGCTGGAGCTCGGCATCCTCGTGCTTGCGGTCGTGCTCGCGGTGCGGTGGGTGGAGTGGCCGGCCGAGACACCACGCGTCTGGAAGGCCGCCGCCGGAGCGGCGGCGCTGGCGTCGATGGGCACCTGGACGATGTTCATGCAAGCGCAGTGGACTCCCGTGCTGGCGCTCGGTCTCGTGCTTGCATATCGATCGTGGCAACGCGGGCATCTTGCGACCGGGGCGGCAGTGCTGGTGGTCTCAGCGGGTATCGCCAAACCGCATCTCGCCCTTGGACTGCTGGCGTTCCTGCTCGGGTGGCGACGCCGCCAGCTGATCGTCGGAGCACTTGCCGGCGCTGCCGGGTTGGCGGTCGCGTCCCTGGCGCTGGTCGGCTCCACAGGGATCGGCGGTTTTGTGAGCATCCTCGCGTCTTCGACCACGCGATGGGCGCTGTCGCAGATGGTGAGCTTCATCGGCGTGGTCGGCGCAATCTTCGGCAATGGCACGAGCGCACACCTCATCGGATTGATCGCATCGCTGGCCGCATGCGCGGTGGCGGTGTGGCTGGGGACGGTGGTGCGTCGCGATCCAACCCGGCTCGACACGGCGCTGGCGGCTGCCGCTGTGCTGTCACTGGTCGCGTCGCCGCACGCCTACCCGGACGACCTGGTGATGCTTGCTCCGGCGTTGGTCTTCGGCGTTGCGGCAGCGGCGCGGCGATCCAGGGAGCATGCCTCTTTGACCCTGACCTCACCGGTATCGCTCGTCTTCGGCGCCTGGGCTTTGATATCGATTGCCGCATTTGGTGATTTCGCGGATGCAGCGACGTTCCCGCCCGGACAGCTGGCAGGCTGGGCCCTGGTGCTGGCTGCGGTGCTTGCCTGCATCGGCATGCGGCGCCCTGCTGAACTTGGAAAAGTCGCCAGAGTGCGCGTTGGTCCCCTTGGCGGGGCCCAAACCGGTAGCTAGTCGGTAACGTCCCCGGCTTCCGGTCCGTGGCGGGGTTAGCGTCCTCGCGCAGATGCCCTTCGCAGACCTCCCGGTGTTCCCGGCCTCGGATCATCCCCTCGTGAGCAGGACCCCACTGCATCTTGTGGCGCTGGCCAGCGTGACGGGGTCCATCGCCATCGCGCTGGCGACGGTCCGATACGCCGTCACCAACGCACAGACCTCGGACTTCGCGGGTGTCCTGGCCAGCCACCAGGCCCAGAGCGCAGGCCTTGGTTGCATTTACTCGAGGGCGGTCCAGCTCGCCGGCGCGCACCTGGTGCCCGGTGCAGCAGCTCCTTCGGTGGCAACCGACCTCGTCTGGCACTTCAACGAGCCGCCGGTGATGACGCTGTTCGCGGCGCCGTTTTCGGGCCTCCACGTCGCTGCTGCGGTGGCGTTGTGGGAGGTTGTCCTCTGGGTCTCGCTGGCGGCGAGTGCTGTCCTGCTCTGGCGCCGCCGAGACGGGCTGACGCAGTGGGCGATGGCCGGGGTCGTTGCGGCCCTGCTGCTCAACGAGATCGCCAACACCGACTTCAGCCTCGCGCAGAACGACGCGGTCTTGCTGGTCGCCGCTCTGCTGGCGCTCGACCTCATGCGCAGGCACCAGGACATCGCCTCGGGCGTCCTGCTCGGTCTCGTGGCCGTCAAGCCGCAGCTCGTCTTTCTCGCAGTCATCGCCTTGCTCATCAACCACCGGTGGCGCATCGTCGCCGCCTGCGCGGCCACCGCGGCCGCGATCGGCGCCCTGGGCGTCGCCATGGTCGGGCCCTCCTGCAGCCTGCAGTGGCTCGGCAGCGCCACCAAGCTGGGCGAATTCCAGATCGGGATCGGGCTTCCTGGAACCGTGGCGCGCGTGACCGCGAGCACCGCCGCCGCGGAGGTCACCTTCATCGCGCTCGCGGTGGCGGCCGTGGTCGTGCTGTTTCGCATCCGGGCGCGGGTCGACACGCAGCTGTTCGTGGCCATCGCGATTGCGCTCGCGGTGGTGATCGGCCTGCACACGCTCGCCTACGACGTGCTCTTCCTCGCGCCCCTCGGACTGGCTGTCGCCCGCGCGAGACCATGGATCGTCATTGCCACCGGCTGGGTGTTCACGCTGGCGCAACTCATCTACTCGGTCGGCGCCGGGCCTTTCCTCGCGACCGAGATCGTGCCCCTGGTCGCGGTGGTGTTCGCGATCGTGTTCGTGGTTCGCACCCCGCCGCAACCCGGGGTGATGCCGGCGGCGCGGCATACCCCGACGCAGCAACCCCTGGTCGGAGCTCGCTAGATGGAACGCCACACGAAGTTCCAGCACGACATCGTCATCGTGGGCGGATGCGGTCATGTCGGCCTGCCCCTGGGGCTTGCCTTTGCGGACTGCGGACTTGACGTGATCCTCTACGACACCAATGCGGCCGTCGTCCGCTCCGTGAACGCTGGATGCATGCCGTTCGTGGAAAACGGCGCTCCCGAGGTGCTGACCCGCGTGCTTGCCTGCGGCCGCCTGCACGCCACCACCGACGCGTCGATGATCGACATCAGCGAACACATCGTGGTGGTCGTGGGCACGCCCGTGGACCGGTACCTGAGCCCGGACATCGAGGCGGTCGCGCGTGTCATCACACCGCTCGCCGATCACTTTGTCGACGGCCATCTGCTCGTGCTGCGCAGCACGGTATACCCCGGGGTCACGCAGCGTGTCGCGCGTGTCATCGCCAGGCTCGAGCGGGACATCGACGTCAGCTTCTGCCCCGAGCGAATCGCCGAAGGACAGGCGCTCATCGAGCTGCGCACCCTGCCGCAACTGGTCTCCGGAACCACGCCGCGTGCAACCGAACGCGCGCTCCAACTGTTTCGTCGCCTGACGCCCGAGACAGTGGAGCTGGATCCCGAGGAGGCAGAGCTTGCCAAGCTTTTCACCAACAGCTGGCGCTATCTGAAGTTTGCGGTTGCCAACCAGCTGTACATGATCGCCAACGACAACGGCCTTGACTACGAACGGATCCGGAACGCGGTGACCTATCACTATCCGCGCGCCGCAGATCTTCCGGGCGCAGGCTTCACCGCTGGTCCGTGCCTGCTCAAGGACACGATGCAGATCACCGCCTTCGCGGAGAACCGCTTCACCCTCGGACATGCGGCCGTGATGGTCAATGAGGGCATTCCGCTCTACGTCATGGGCAAGCTCGAGCAACGCTTTGATCTGGGGTCCCTGGCTGTCGGCATCCTCGGCATGGCCTTCAAGGCGGGCTCCGACGATTCACGCTCGAGCCTCAGCTACAAGATGAAGCGCGTCCTCACCGGCAGGGCGGCCCGCGTGCTCTGCACTGATCCGCTGGTCAGCGGCGATCCGGATCTCCTCCCATTCGAGCAGGTCATTGCGGAGTCCGACCTGTTCATCATCTGCGCGCCCCACCGTGAGTACGCCGACCTCAGCACCGACAAGCCGGTGGTCGACATCACCAACCTCCTCGGCAACGGGGTCCGCGTGTGAAGCCGCGCGTCACGGTCGTCATTCCCGCGTACAACGAGGGTGCGGCGATCGTCCCCTTCCTCGATCGCATCTTCGAAGCGGTCACCCTTCCCGCTGAGGTCCTCGTGGTGCACGACACCGCCGACGATGCGACGGTGCCATTTCTCGCCGCCTACGCGCAACGCGAGCCGCGCTTGCGCGCAGTGCTGAACACACTCGGCCGCGGACCTGCGAACGCACTGCGCTTCGGCATCGCGCAGGCCGCAGCCGAAGTCGTGGTGGTCACCATGGCGGATGGCAGCGATGATCCGATGCAGATCGATCAGCTCACGCGACTGGTCGAGCGCGGTGTGGTGGTCGCATGCGCGTCGCGCTACATGCGCGGCGGGCAGCAGGTCGGCGGACCATGGGTCAAGGGGCGCATCTCCCGTCTCGCCGGCGTCTCATTGCATCTGATGGCCCGGGTCGGCACGCACGATGCGACCAACTCCTTCAAGGCGTATTCCCGTGCGTTTGTCGAGCGTGTGGGCATCGACTCTGACGCCGGCTTCGAGCTGGGCATCGAGCTGGTCGCGAAAGCTCGCCGTCTCGGCCTTCCGGTAGCGGAGCTACCGACCATCTGGCTCGACCGCACCGACGGCACGTCCAATTTCAAGGTGCGCGCGTGGATTCCGAAGTACCTCCACTGGTACCTCTATGCGCTCGGTCTGACCGGCCGCGAGATACCGGTACCGCATCCCCACCCGGATGCGGCGCCGTGACCCGCGTCCTCGTCACCGGCTCTGCGGGATTCATCGGCGGCTACGTCGTCGAGGAACTGCTGCAACGGGGCTATGACGTCGTTGGCGTCGACAACGAATCGAAATACGGCCACGTGGCCCGCTCGTACGACACCAACCCGCACTACCGGCTCGTGCTCGGTGACGCGCGCGACGCCGCGCTCATGGCCGGTGCGCTCGACGGTTGCGCGCATCTCATCGCCGGTGCGGCGATGATCGGCGGGATCTCATACTTCCACACCTACGCATACGACCTGCTGGCGACCAACGAGCGCATCCTCGCCGCGACCTGCGACGCGGCGATCCAGGCGCATCAGGCGGGAGCGCTGAACAAAGTGACCTACCTGAGCTCCTCCATGGTGTTCGAGTCCGCGTCGACGTGGCCCTCGGCTGAGGGGCAGGAGCGTGAGATTCCGCCGCCGCGCTCCTCGTACGGATTTCAGAAGCTCGCGGTCGAGTATTTCGCGCGCGCTGCGCACGATCAGCACGCGCTTCCCTACACCATCGTGCGGCCGTTCAACTGCGTCGGTGTCGGCGAGATGCGGGCGCTCGGCGATGTCGAGATTCCGAGCGGGAACGTGAAGCTCGCCATGAGTCACGTCGTGCCCGACCTCGTGCAGAAGGTGGTGAAAGGGCAGGATCCACTCCACATCCTCGGCGACGGTCAGCAGATCCGCCACTACACCTACGCAGGTGATCTGGCCAAGGGCATCGTCACCGCCATGGAAAGTCCGGCGGCGCTCAACGAAGACTTCAATCTGTCGACCCGTGAGTCGACGACCGTCCTTGCGCTGGCAGCGTTGATCTGGCGCAAGATCAAGGGCGACGTTCCGTTCCGCTACGTGAGCGACACCCCGTTCGAGCACGATGTGCAGCGCCGCATCCCATCCGTCGACAAAGCTCAGCGCGTGCTCGGCTTCGAGGCCACGACCACGCTCGACGCGATGCTCGATGAGGTCATCCCGTGGATCGAGCGCGCGATCGAGGCCGGAGCCATATAGGTCTGGTTCACACTGAGCGGCTGTGACTGACGTCGAGATCACACCGCTCCGTGCGTCGCCGCGAACGCTGGCGATGCTGAGCGACATCCTCACTGAGGTGGTCGCCGCCGGTGGATCGGTCAGCTTCATGCATCCAGTGACGCGTGAAGCAGCTGACGAGTACTGGAACGGCGTGCTCGAGGCGGTCGATCGCAACCGGCGGATCGTTCTCGGAGCCTGGGACCGCGAGCTGCTGGTGGCGACGGTCACCGTGCTGCTTGACCTCCCGCCCAATCAACCGCATCGCGCTGAGATCGCAAAGCTGATGACGCGACCGAGCCATCGAGGCCGGGGGATCGCGGTCGCATTGATGCGTGCGGCTGAGGACATGGCGGTTGAGCGTGGCCGAACCCTGCTCGTGCTGGACACCGCCGTCGACGGGGGCGCTGCCCGGCTGTACGACGGTCTTGGCTACAACCTTGTCGGAGAGATTCCCGACTACGCGCTCAAACCGCACGGTGGGCTCACCGGGACCCTCATCTACTGGAAGCGCATCGGACCAGTGCCGACGGCGTCCGTCTAGCGCTCCGCGGGGGAAGTTGCAACCACCGATCGGCGAACAGCAGCAACGGAAACGCGTACGTCGTCGTCGTCCGTCGACCAGTTGCTGACGGAAATGCGAAGGATGTTCTGTCCATGCCACTCCGATCCGGACATCCACACGGTGCCGTCGGCGATCAGATGCTCGGTGACCGCACGGGTGCGTTCGTCACTTCCGAAGGCCACGCACACCTGCGTGTAGACGACGTCATTGAGGACATGGGCGCCGTCGATGGCGGCAATACCGGCGGCCAACGCACGAGCATTCACCGCCAGTCCCTCCACCAGGGCTGCCACGCCGGTGCGCCCAAGTGAGCGGAGCGCAGCCCAGACCGGCACGCCCCGCGCGCGCCGCGAGAACTCGGGCACCTTTTCATGGGGATCACCCGGGCCGGAGTTGTCGGAGATCAGATAGCTGGCGCGTATGCCGAGGGCTGAGCGCAGCGCTGCCGGGTGGGCGACAATCGCGATGCCGCAGTCATATGGAACGTTGAGTGTCTTGTGACCGTCGGTCGCCCACGAGTTGGCGCCGGCCACGCCGGTCACCAGGTGCCGCAAGCTCGGGGCGGCCGCAGCCCACAGACCGAAGGCGCCGTCGACGTGCACCCAGGCGCCGTGCGCGTGCGCAACTTCGATTGCTGCCGCGAAGGGATCGAATGCCCCCGAGTGCACGTTGCCGGCCTGCAGACAGACGATCACGGGACGGCCCGGTTCGACCCGGTCGAGCGCTTCCGAAAGAGCGTCGACGCGGATGCGGCCCTGGTCATCGGCAGCGACTCCATGAGGCGCACCGAGGCCCAGGTAGCGCAAGGCGAGGTGCACCGTCTCGTGCGCCTCGGCGCCCACCAGCACGGCTATCGCAGGCGCTCCGTTGAGTCCGTCGCGCCCGACATCCCACCCGACGCGCTGTAGCACCGACGTGCGTGCCGCGGCGAGACCCGTGAAGTTGGCCATCATCGCGCCGGTCACGAACCCGACGTCAGCGCCGCTCGGCAGCCCCAGCAGATCGAGCAACCAGACGCCTGCGGCTGTTTCGGCGGCTGAGGTCGCCGGAGTTGCATAGCGCAGTCCCGTGTTCTGGTCCCACGCGCTGACCAGCCAGTCGGCCGCCAGCGCCGCCGGGAGCGTGCCGCCCATCACCCAGCCGTAGAAACGGCCTGACTGAATTGCCATCAGCCCCGGCTCGGCGGTGGTGGCGAGCAGCTCGACCACCTCCTCCGGCGGAGTGGGGCCATCGGGGAGTACCCCGCCGAACGCAGCCAGCATTTCGGCGGCGGTGGCGCGGGGTGCGACCGGACGGTCTGGCAGTGAGGCGAGCCAGCTCTTCGCGTGCGCAGCCGCGATCGCGAGTGCCTTCTCGTACGAGTCCGATTGCAATGGCATGCTCATTCCTTGTTCAAGGCGTCACATCGGCGATAGGGGTATCCCGTGGGGATCGTCGCACACGTTAACGACAGACAATGTGTACAGGTCGGACGGCGACGTCGGCTCGGGTGTCACCGAGCGCGGACGCGTGTGCGTTGTTAGCATTGGATCGATGAGTTGCATCCAGGCGCTGGCGGTGGTATCGGCCATCGTGGGCGTGGCCGTCGGCCTGTGGGCTTCCGCGCTCGGGAGCTCTCCACTGTGCCCCGGCCCAGGCCAGCCGCTGTATGAGCGCTGTCCGGCGAACATATCGGTCACCGGCGCGATCCCGCCCTCCACATTCACGCTCTGGGAATGCGCCTTGTTCGGAGTTGGAGCAGCGATGCTGATGCTGCTCCTCGCCTGGGTCGGCGCGAGGTTCCTTTCCGCTTCCGAAGCACACAACAGCCATCAGGCAAGCTCGGGAGACTTGCTGACATAACCAGTCTCGGCACCATGCAGTGGTGTCGGTGCGGATCATCGTCGTGACGTAGCCCCGGCAGGAATCGAACCTGCGCACAAGGTTTAGGAAACCTCTGCTCTATCCACTGAGCTACGGGGCCGCAGTCGCCTCGTGATCATCGCATCTCACCGGCCGGATGCTCGCTACGCTGCTCGCCAAAGGAGGCGATCACATGGATCCCGCGCAACCATTTCCCCGGCTTCGACAGACGGTGCTCGATTGCACCGATGCGCGATCGCTCGCGGAGTTCTATCGCCGCCTGCTCGGCTACCAGTATCGGGCGGGCGACGAGCCTCCCGCCGGAGGTGCGGCTGATGCGAGAGGCCACGACTGGCTGGTGCTGCTCGATGCCGATGGCGTGACACAACTCGCGTTTCAACAGGTGGCGGCACTCCCGCAGGTGACCTGGCCGGAGGGCCCGATCCCGCAGCAACTGCATTTGGATATGACGGTCGCCAGCGTGGAGGCTCTCAACGCGCAGCATGGGCGCGCGATGGAACTGGGCGCACGCCTCCTGCTTGATCGGACTGCCGATCCCGAGGAACCACTGCGCGTCTACGCGGATCCGGCCGGACACACGTTCTGCATCTTTGTGGCGACCGAGCCGTGATTCGGCGCCGCAGCTGCGCATCACTTGCCCTCACCGCGGTCGCGATGCTCATCGTCTCGTGCGGCGCAGCGTCGGGCCCGACGTCATCGCCCACCGGCACACCGACCGCCGCACCGAGTTTCACGCCGACCCCGACCGTGACGCCTGTGCCGTCATCCACTGCCGCGGCGAGCTCAAACGAGTTGACGGCGCTGGCGGCGCACGTCTACCCGCCCTGCACGCCCGCGACCTGCGCCGGCAGCTCGATGTTTACGACCTGTGACGCCGGAGCCTCCGGGAGCGACGTGTTCGCGTCATGTCCGTTCACGCCGAGGCTCGCAACCCAACTGCACACCGATGCGGCAGGTGCGGTGAGCGCGCCGGATCCTCTTGGCGGAGGCCAGGATCCGGAGTGGACGACCGAAACGTTTGCGGCAACACCATCCAGGACGGGCGGGGTTGTCCATGTGTTGCTCGGATTCGGGCCGGGCACGAACCCGGAGAAACTGGACCTCGTTGTCCTGCTCACCGGGAGCCAATTGCTGGTCGACGACATCTACTGCACGGGCAGCGATCCCGCGACCGGCGACGCCTTTGCTGATGGCTGGATTACCCGATCGGTGTGCGCAGCCTGAAGCGCGACGACGCGCGCCCTGGGGCACCTCCGGGTACCGCGGGCCATACTGATTCCATGATCGGCGCACGTGTGCAGGCGCGGCTCGCGCTCGCGGTCGACGCTTCCGGGCAGCGATGGCTCGACGATCATCCGCGAGTATCACAGCTCTTCATTGCGTATCTCTCGTCGCGCGCATGTTGCTCGGGAGCTCGCGTGTGCGATGTCCGGATTCGCGTAGACATCGACGCGACGACACGAGCCCGCGAGCACACCTCGTGGAGCGCGATCGGTCGCGTCGCCGACCGTGACGTGTTCATCGATACGCGTCTCGTCGGACGGATGCCCGCGCAGCTTTGCTTCACCGAACGCGGCTTCGGCCCGTTCCGCCACCTGGATCTCGACCTCACCGGAGAGCAGTGGGCCGACGTGCTCTATCCGGTTGCACGCTGACGATTTCCACACTGCGCTGCTGCGAAAACCGTCGGGAAGGGGAGATTCGAACTCCCGACCTCGCGGTCCCGAACCGCGCACTCTAACCTGGCTGAGCTACTTCCCGGCGCCGGCCCGGATGATACCACCCGCCTCCGCGGGCTCTTCGCGAGGGGTCCGGAGGCGTACCCGGGTCGCATACTGAGGCCATCGCGCGGTGCCGCCGCGCCAGGAGTTCAGGTACATGGGTCGAATCACCATCGACATGACCATCAACGCTCCCGTGGCAACGGTATTTGCGTACGTTGACGACTACCGCAACACCACCAAGTACATGAAGGATTTGGTGAAGTGGCAGCCGAAGGGCAAGGTGACGCATGGAAAGGGCGCGCAGTTCGACGTCGGCATGCGCGCCGGCCCGACAACGCTGACCTCGGTTGTCGACATCACGACATGGACGGAGAACAAGGCGATCGGCTGGCACTCGAATGAGGGCTTCAAGCAGATCGGCAAATGGGGCTTCCGATCCAACGGCGACGGGACGGCCGTCACCTTTGACTTGGAGTACGAGTTCGGTGGAGGCATCGCCGGCAGGCTCCTTGGCCGTGCCGCAGAACCAATTGTGCGCGGCAACCTGCAGCGATCCGTCGAGACGTTGAAAGCCAATACGGAGAAGCTCAAGCCTGCCCGCGCCACCACAAAAGCTGCAACGAAAGCCACCACAAAAACTGCAACAAAGAGTGCTGCGCGGCCAAAAACCAAGCCGAGAAACGGTTAGAATCAAGGCGTTTCCGGTGCATCGAGCCGGGCGAGGAGCGACATCATGATCAGCGAGAAAGCAGCAGCGAACGGCCACGAGACCCACACCGGAGGGGTGCGCGTCAAGCGTGGCCTGGCGGAGATGCTGAAAGGCGGCGTCATCATGGACGTCGTCACGCCAGACCAGGCGAAGATCGCCGAAGACGCCGGAGCGGTTGCGGTGATGGCCCTCGAGCGGGTGCCGTCGGACATTCGTCGCGACGGCGGCGTTGCGCGCATGAGTGACGTTGGCTTGATCAAGGAGATCATTGCCGCGGTAACCATTCCGGTCATGGCCAAGGCTCGCATCGGTCATTTTGTCGAGGCCCAGATCCTGCAATCCCTTGGTGTCGACTACATCGACGAATCTGAAGTGCTGACCCCGGCAGACGAGGAATACCACATCGACAAATGGCAGTTCGAGGTGCCGTTTGTCTGCGGCGCGCGGGACCTCGGCGAGGCGCTGCGCCGCATCGGTGAAGGTGCAGCCATGATCCGGACCAAGGGCGAAGCCGGAACCGGCAACGTCGTCGAGGCGGTGCGTCACATGCGCGCCGTGCAAGGCGGTATCCGCCGCATCGCGTCGATGCGTCCGGAAGAGCTGATGACCGAAGCCAAGCGCCTCGGTGCGCCGTTCGACCTCGTCCAGGAAGTGCACAGGACCGGCAAGCTCCCGGTCGTGAATTTCTCTGCGGGTGGCATCGCGACCCCTGCGGACGCGGCGCTCATGATGCAACTCGGCTGCGAAGGCAACTTCGTCGGCAGCGGCATCTTCAAGAGCAACGATCCGATTGCCTACGCGAAGGCGATCGTCGCCGCCACCACCAACTTCGACAAGCCGGAGGTCATCGCCCAGTGGAGCGACGGGCTCGGCAAGGCGATGCCGGGTCTCGATGTGGCGTCGATGCCGGCCGGGGAGCTGCTCGCAACCCGGGGTTGGTAGGCCTGCCCGTACCTCGCCCGCGGCGTACACTATGAGCGTGCGAATGATGCGAAGCCTGCCCCGCCAGGGATGGAGCGCTCGCGTCCGCTGAGAGGGAAGCAACCATCCTGCGGGTAGGCGTTCTCGCCCTTCAGGGCGACGTCCGGGAACACCTGTTGGCACTGCGCGGCTGCGGCGCAGAGGCATCCACGGTGCGCACGGTCGCGGAGCTCGATGCTGTGGACGCACTCGTGCTCCCGGGTGGTGAGTCGACCACGATGAGCCGCCTCCTCCAGGTCTTTGACCTCGAGATGCCCCTGCGTGCGCGCCTGGCTGCCGGGATGCCGACGCTCTCGACCTGCGCCGGGTTGATCCTCATGAGCCGCGAGGTGCTCGACGGGCGCGCCGACCAGATTTCGTTCGGCGCGCTCGACGTCACCGTCCGTCGCAACGGCTACGGACGCCAGGTGGAGTCCTTCGAAGCGGATCTGCCGGTCGCGCCCCTGGGGGTGGCTCCCTTTCGCGCCGTCTTCATCCGCGCGCCGCTCATCGAGCAGACCGGCCCGGATGCCGAGGTTGTTGCCACGTTTGGCGAGAACGCGGTCGCGGTCGCACAGGGTCCGCATCTCGGCCTGTGCTTCCACCCGGAGATGACCGACGATCCACGCCTCCATCAACTCTTCCTGGAACGGGCCGCCGCGGCCCTCGAGGCAAACGCGGCGTGATCATCCGCTCGGCATCCTTCCGCGACCTCGCGCGGATCGAGCAGCTGTATCGGGAGGCGACCGAGGACGAGCGCCGCGGCGCGCAGATGACGCCCGACAGTCCCGTGCCGCAAGCCACGCTGCTGCGGCTCTGGCAGGCACTCACCAAGTCACTGTCCTCGCTGGTCCCGATCACCGACCTTGCGGAGGAGATGCTGGTCGCCGAGGACCCGAAGGCCGGCGTGGTCGGCTTCGTCCAGGTGCAGTCGCTCTCAGTCCGCCCGCGCTCGTGGCAAGTCCTCAACCTGTGCACATCGGCAACCGCCTCCGGTCACTTCGCCCGAGCCGAACTGCTTGACGGCGTGCGCAATCGTGGCCTGGAACACGGCGTGCAGCGCGTGCACGTTCGACTTCCGCTGGATCACCCGCTGCTGGCCCTGTTCCTCGAGCACGGGTACACGCAGTTTGCGACCGAGCAGATCCTCTACCGCGACCAGGCGGCCGCCGAGCCGGAGCCCAACGTGAAGTCGACGCTGATCCGTCCGGCGCGACGAGACGACATCGGCGCGATCTATCTCCTCTATCTCCGCACGACGCCGTCGCACGTCGCCGACATCGAGGGTCCCTCTCTGAAAACGTGGCAGGCCGGCTACGGGCAGGGGATCATCGCGTCCCTGGGGCGCGACAGCGTGCGTCACATCGTGGTCGAGCGTCCGGGGGTCATGGCCTGGGCCGCCATCAGACAGCCGACCGCCGCGCAGCCGGCGAGCCTGAGCATGATGTGCGAGGGGCATGACGCCGCGTTGCGTGACGCCATCATCGACGCCGTGCTCGCCGAGCTGCCCTCGGGCCCTGCGGCGTGCGTGCTCCGGCACTACGACTCGGAGCTCATTCGCGCCTTGCAGCAGCGAGGCTTTGCCGTCTACGGCACGCAACTGCTGCTGATCAGCGAACTCGGCGCCAAAGTGCGTATTCAGGCGCCGTCGCGACGCAAGAAGCCGGTGCTCGTCCCTGCCGGGGTTGCGCGTAGCGTCCCATCACCGGCCCCGTCGGTGCCGCTCCACGTCCTGTCCACGACCACCTCGAGGAGTCAGAGATCGTCGCCCAGATGACGCCGTACGGATCCTCGTGGGAAGAGGAGCTCAACCTGCTGTTCGCAGCGCTCCCACCCCGCATCGCAGCCGCAGCACAACGCCTCTCGGTGGGACGCGGCGATCTGCTCGAGGTCGTGCTCGACCTCGGCCGCGAACCAGAGGCACGGTTCACCGACGGCGAGGCGATCCTCGACTCGGCGAACGTCGGTAATGCGGAGATCGACTACGTCACCGAGCACGTCGGTCTCTTTGGCGACGACAACCGCGCGGGTATCGAGCGCACGCTCCACCGCATCAGCGCGATCCGCAATCGCAAGGGCACCATCGTCGGTCTCACCTGCCGTGTTGGCCGCGCGGTCACCGGCACGATCGACATCATCAAGGACATGGTCATCAGCGGCCAGTCCATCCTGCTGCTCGGGCCTCCCGGGATCGGCAAGACGACGATGCTGCGCGAGTGCGCCCGGGTGCTGAGCGATGAGTGCGGCAAGCGGGTCGTGATCGTCGACACGTCGAACGAGATTGCGGGTGACGGCGACATTCCCCACCCGGGTATCGGGCGCTCGCGGCGCATGCAGGTGCGCACACCGGCACTGCAGCACGCGGTGATGATCGAGGCGGTGGAAAACCACATGCCGCAGTGCATCGTCATCGACGAGATCGGCACCGAGCTGGAAGCAGTCGCGGCACGGACCATCGCTGAGCGCGGCGTGCAATTGATCGGCACCGCGCACGGATCGAACATCGATTCGCTGCTGGTGAACCCGACTCTCAACGACCTCCTCGGCGGTATTCAAACGGTCACGCTCTCCGATGAGGAGGCTCGCCGTCGCGGGACGCAGAAGTCGGTACTCGAACGGAAGTCGCCGCCCACGTTTGATGTCCTCATCGAGATCCAGGAGCGCGACCACGTGGTTGTGCACGCGCCGCTTGCCGAAACCGTGGACGAGGCATTGCGCGGTCGGGTGCGTCCGCCGCAGGTGCGCCTGCGCGGCGACGACGGCGAGATCATCAGCAGGATCGACACGAGCGCTGCGACTGCCAAGCCATCTCCGTTCGAGCCTGCGCCCTTCCTCGGTGGGCAGCGCAGCGTGCGGCGCGGCCGGGAACGCCAGCGTCGCTTCGATGTGGACCAGTACATCGCCGGACAGCAACGACGCGAGCGTGCGGTCGAGCAACCGGCGCCCATCGCCCGCACCGGCCCGCCGTTGTCAATCTTTCCGTACGGCGTGTCGCGGAGCTATCTCGAGCAGTCGCTTCGTGAGATGCGGCTTCCGGTTCGCATCCAGCATCACGTCGACGACGCCGACGTCGTGCTGACGTTGAAGAACTACTACCGCCGCCATGATTCGCCGGTGCGCGCCGCGGAGTTGTCAGGCATTCCCATCCACGTGCTGCGCAGCAATACCGTGGCGCAGATCAAGGGAGCGCTGGCCCGGGTATACGGCGTGGAGGCGCCCGAGGACACCGCCGATGACACCGAGCCGGCCATGCAGGACGTGCTCGAAGGAATCGAGCAGATGCAACGAACCGGTAACGACGTCGAGCTCACGCCGCAAAACGCGTACGTGCGCAGGCTGCAGCACCAGCTTGTCGAATCGCACGCGCTTTCAGCACGCAGCACCGGTGACGAACCCAACCGTCGACTGGTCATACTTCGATCCTCGGAATGAGCCAGTCGGGCGGGGGGCCCGGCGTCGGGGGAGTATCGACTGACATGAGCGCGTGGCGCGGCTTTTTCATCTCCTTTGAAGGGCTTGACGGTGCTGGCAAGAGCACCCAGGTCGCTTCGCTCGCCGGTGCACTGCGCCAGCAGGGCCACGAGGTCGTGACCGTCCGCCCCGATGAGACGCCACTCGGTGAGATCCTGCACAGCTTCGTGCTGCAGCACCAGCGTGGTCCGGCGCTCGAGGCCTGGGCCGAGGCATTGCTGTTCACGGCCGAGCGTGTGCAGCTGCTCCACGAGACCATCCTGCCGGCGCTGCGCCGCGGCAGCGTGGTGATCGCCGACCGCTATGCCGACTCGACGATTGCATACCAGGGCGGCGGGCGAGGCATTCCCACCGCAGACCTCCTGCGTCTGCACGCGGCTGCCTGCGGCGATGTATGGCCCGACCTCACGCTTTATCTGGCGATTCCGGCGGCCTTTGCGGCGCAACGGCAGCGCGCGCAGCAACTCCCGCTCGACAGATTCGAGGTGGCACCCGAGACCTTTCACGCGGCCGTGGAAGCCGCCTTCGAACAGCTGGCGGCACAGCATCCACGCCGCTTCCTGCGCATCGATGCAACCCGGCCGGCCATCGTCGTCTCACGCGACGTCGAGAAGGTCATCGTGCAGCGGCTCCCGGCGCCTGCCCCGGCCTCACCTCCCGCACGCGCGGCAGGTGGCATCGAGTCGCATCCCTACGGGAGCACCCCGGTCGGCTGATCCATCCAAATCGCGGTGGGCTGGTTGAATCGGCGACCCCGCAGGTCCTCGGTCAGGCGCCCGCTTCGCTGCTGAGGACGACATCGGTCGCCGCCACAACGCGCTCGACGCGACTCCCCGCGAGGTGCACCCGCACTCCGGGAATACCTGGCGCACCGGGATCCCATCCGAGCGCATGCAGTTCGCGCGCATCCCCCCAGGTCTTCGCCTGGCGCTGCTGGCGGCCGTCGGTGAAGGTCATCGTGCCCGGACGCGTGGCGAATCCGAAGCCAACCTCGCCGCCGCTGCTGAGATACGCGTGCACGGCGGTCAGCGCCGTGTCCGCGTCGAAGAGCTCATCGGGACTCTCCAACGCCGCAGCCAGGCTCGGCATCCCACCCGACTTCGCGGCCTCGCGAACACCGGCGCGCTGCGCGACCTGCTGGGCGCGGTCGCGTCGCCGGCGTTCCGTGGCCAGTTCGGTGGCACGCGTGCGGATCTCGCGGAGGTGCTGCTCGAACGGCGCCATGGCCGTCACCGTGGCTCGCTCGGTCGCCTGCAACGCAGCCTTGAGCGCCTCCAGGTCGTCTTCGCTCAGCGTCCGCAGGGCGTCGGGCTCGACGCGGTCACCGAGCGGGGGAAGCTCCACTCGTCGGGATTGTATGCGCCGCGCTCATCCGAAGCACCGGCGCACGCACGACGGCATTTGCTGTATGACCCATGCAGCCGTCATCGCACCGAGGGAGGCACAGCTCGTGGGTCAGACACTCCATGACGCGATCCGCGTCGATCGCGACGGGGCGGTGGTCACGCTCACCATCGACCATCCGCCTGCAAACGCCGTCAACGGCGACGTCGTCAACGGGCTGGCCGAGGGGCTCGCGCAAGCGGAAGGCGACCCGACCTGCCGCGCGCTGGTCATCACCGGCAGCGGACCGAAGTTCTTCTCCGCGGGTGCCGACATCTCCGGCTTCGGCGCCGGCGCTGAAGCGGTCAGCAAAGCCACCGACCTCACCTTGCTCTTCGAGGCGTCGCGGCTACCCATCGTCGCGGCGATCAACGGCATCGCCTTCGGCGGCGGATGCGAGCTGACCCTCGCATGCGATATACGCATCGCCTCCAGCAACGCGCGCTTTGGTCAACCCGAAATCAAGCTGGGCATCATTCCGGGGTGGGGCGGCAGCCAGCGCCTGCCTCGACTCATCGGCCGCGCACGCGCGACCGAACTCCTGCTGACCGGCGATCCGATCGATGCGGCGCGTGCGCTCGCGATCGGTCTTGTCGCTGAGGTGGTGGAGCCCGAGGAGCTGCCCGCGGCCGCCCAACGCTGGGGCGCGCTGCTCGCCTCGAGAGCACCGCTCGCGATCGCCGCGACCAAGCGCGCGATGCTGGCGGGATCGCAGCTTCCCATCCGCGAGGCACTCAAAGTCGAGCGCGACGAATTCGTCGGACTCTTCGCGACCGAGGATGCCGCCGAAGGTATCCAGTCGTTCATGCAGAAGCGTCAGCCGGAGTGGAAAGGCCGCTGATGTCCGCGGCCCTCACCGCGATCCTCAGCCCCATCGCGCTGGTCCTCATCGCCGGTGCGGCACTGGTCGCCAGCGGTCTCCGCTGGCGCAAGTTGCTCGGCGAGATGCGGCGCACGACCCGCCCTGAGCGCCGTCTCGATCATCCCGGGTCGCGTGTCAAAGCCTTCTTCGTCTACGTCGTCGCCCAGGGTCGACTCCTCCGATGGCCCTTTGCAGGCGTGCTGCATGCGTTCATCTTCTGGGGCTTCGTCGTGCTCCTCACCGCTATCGCACAAGGGATCGTCGAAGCACTCTGGCAGGGATTTCGGTTCAACCTGCTCCCCGGCAGCGGCGTCATCGCCTTTCTGCAGGACCTGTTCTTCTTCGTGGTCATGTGCGGCATCGTCATGGCGCTCTTCAACCGGCTGGTCGTCAACCCGACGCGATTCCGCGGGAGTCATCGCGGTGACGCGATTCTCATCCTTGCCTGGATCGGTGTCCTGCTGGTCTGCATGGAGCTCAACTACGCGACGCGCATCGCCGAGGGAGCGCCCGAAGCGCTCGGTCAGTGGCGTCCGATTGCTGCAGCGCTGTCGAGCATCTTCCGCCCGCTCGGGTCGGGGAGTGAGGCGCTGATCGTCATCCACGGCATCTTCTTCTGGGCGCATCTCACCCTGGTGTTCGGATTCCTCGTGTACCTCGGCTACAGCAAGCACCTGCACATCATCACGTCGATTCCCAACGTGATCTTCAAGAACGAGGCGCCGAAAGGGGCGTTGCGGACGCTCGACATCGACGCGGTGATGAACGCCGAGAACGAGGCCGACCAGCACTTCGGTGTCGGCTCGCTCGATCAGTTCTCCTGGAAGGACATGCTCGACCTCTACACCTGCACCGAGTGCGGCAGGTGTCAGACGCACTGCCCGGCCTACAACACCGGCAAGCCGCTGTCCCCCAAGACACTGATCACCGATCTGCGCGATCTAGCCTATGAGAACCTCGCCGGTGGGTATGCCGCGACGACCCACGACGCGCACGTGGCGCAGGGCGCTCAGGGTCGGTCGAACCTCGAGGCCGCGGCGCAATCAGGCACTCCATCACCGAGTGCATCGATCGCTGACGGCGCGACCATGTGGACCACCGGGGATCATCATCCAGGAACCGTGCACGACCTGCCCGGCCATTTCCAGCCGTCGTGGTTGTCACCTGAACAGGTGGCTGCTGCGGTCGCGACCGACGGGACGCGCCGGCTCATCGGCGGCACCATCCTTGAGGAGACGCTGTGGGCGTGCACCACCTGCGGCGCATGCATGGACCAGTGCCCGGTGCTCATCGAGCACGTGCCGAAGATCATGGACATGCGCCGCCATCTCGTCCTCGACGAGTTGCGCATCCCGAAGCAAGCCGAGTTGGCATTGCGCAACATCGAGAACGTTGCCAATCCGTATGGGCTCTCCCACCAGTCGCGCGCGGATTGGGCGAAGGATCTCGGGGTGTCGTTCGTGGCCGACAAGCCTGATGCCGAATATCTGTATTGGGTCGGATGCGCCGCCTCGTTCGACGATCGCGCGCGTACGATCGCCGCGGCACTCAGCAAGATTCTCCAGGCGGCAGGAGTTGATTTCGCGATCCTCGGCACCGAGGAGAAATGCACCGGCGACCCGGCTCGACGCATCGGCAACGAGTACCTGTTCCAGGAGCGAGCCAAGGACAACGTCGAAGTGCTGAAGAAGCACAACGTGCGCAAGATCATCGCGTCCTGCCCGCACTGCTTCAACACCTTTGCCAACGAGTACAAGGATTTTGGCGGCGAGTACGAGGTGTTCCACCACACCCAGGTGATCGATCGCCTGCTCAAGGAGGGCCGGATCACGCTCGATCCTGCGAAGGCGCAGGACGAGACGATCACGTACCACGACTCCTGCTACCTCGGACGCTGGAACGACATCTTCGCGCCCCCACGGGAGATTCTCGAACGCATTCCCGGCTTGAAGGTGGTGGAGATGGCACGCAGCAAGAGCGAGGGGATGTGCTGCGGCGCGGGTGGTGGCCGGATGTGGATGGAGGAGGATCAGCCCCGCGTCAACCATCGCCGTGTCGACCAGGCGGTGGACACGCAGGCGACCAAGGTCGCTACCGCATGCCCGTTCTGCCTGGCGATGTTCGATGAGGGCATTGCCGCCAAGCAGATTGGACAGTCGCTGGCGGTTGATGACGTGGCCGTCTACGTGGCCCGCGCGTTGAAGGATCCTGCACCGAGCTGACCTGAGAGGCCACACTCTCGTGCACCGGCCGCGCCGGGAGCACCCCGTCCCAGGAGAGCACCCCATGGCAGATACCGACGCCACCTACGACGCCTACAGCCCCGAGTGGGCCGAGGCGTTCAAGGCGCAGATCAACAGCTCCTCCAAATACCGGCAGGCGGCGGCCGGATGGGAGGGGACCGTCGGTCTGGTCGTGCTCGCGGAACCCGACAAGAACTTTCCGGAGGACCGCGGGGTCTTCCTCGACCTCTGGCACGGGGAGGCGCGTGACGTCCGTGTGGGAACTCGCGAGGATGCCCAGCAGGCCAAGTTCGTCATCACCGGGGCCTACTCGCGCTGGAAGCAGGTGGCGCAGAAAGAGCTCGACGCCACCAAGGGCATCATGCTCGGCCGGCTGAAGTTGAAAGGCGACTTCCCGACCATCGTGCGCTACACCAGGGCGTCGCAGGAACTGACCGAGTGCACAACGCGCGTGCCCGTCAGGTGGCCGGACGAGGGCTGATCGCGTGACCGACGAAGGACGTCTGCTCGTTGTCGGCGCCGGCACCATGGGTGCGCAGATCGCGCAGCAGGCGGCGCTGCACGGGGTGGATGTGTCGCTGGTCGATGTGGACGGCGAACATCTGCAGCGTGCGATGGCGTCGAACGGCAAGTGGCTCGATCGTCAGGTCGAGAAGGGACGGCTCGAGCGCGGGGATGCAGCCGCCGCCGCCGCACGCGTGACCGCGACCACCGATCTCGCTGCCGCGGCGGCGAAGTCGGCATGGGCGATCGAGGCTGTCGTCGAGATACCGTCGGTGAAGCGCGAGATCTTCGCCGAGTTGGATGCGCACCTTCCTGCTCGGGCGGGCATTGCCACCAACTCGAGCAACATCGTGGTGTCCCGCCTCGCCGACGCAACCGCCCGCCCGGAGCTGTGCTGCAACATGCACTTCTTCCACCCGGTGCTGGTGATGGACCTGTGCGAGGTGGTGCGCGGGCCGCAGACGTCCGATGAGACCTGCGAGCGCGCGGTCGCCTGGTCGCGGCGGATGGGGCGCACGCCGATCGTTGTCGAGAAGGAGATCGACGGCTTCATCGTCAACCGCATTCTCGGCTCGGCGTCTCGCGAAGCCTTTTCGCTGCTCGAAGGCGGTGTCGCGTCGGCTCAGGACATCGACGTCGCAGTCCGCAAAGGGCTCAACTGGCCGATGGGACCCTTCCAGCTCGCCGACTTCTCGGGGCTGGACACGGTGCTCACCATCCGGCGCGATCGCATGGAGCGCGACCACGCTCCGGGTGACGTGGCGACCGTTTCGATCCTTGAGCGGATGGTGCATGCGGGTCGCTTCGGCCGTAAGAACGGCCGTGGCTTCTACGACTACGCGGTCGACCCGCCCGCGCCCCTGCCGCTCCCGGACTGAGCCATGGCGGCGCCCGCCGGGCTTGCCGTGCCTGTCCGCGGCCCGGTGATCAGCACCGCGGCGACCCCGATCCCCGCCAAGGCCAGGGGCACCAGCCGGCCGGGCGGCGCGGGCGCCGCATTCCCCGTGTCGATGAACGCGAGCACGCCGAGCATCGCCCAGGCGGCGATCACGCGCATTGCTGCGACACCAGGCCACGATGCCGCGTCGGTCGCGGCGGCGCGAGCCATGCACCACGCAAACGCAGGCGCGAGGATCACCAGGTCATGGGGCAGGAGATGCGGCGACGCGAGCAGCGACAGGGCGGCCGCGCCGGCGAGCGAGGCTTCGAGGGTGCCGGCGCCGGCGCGTGAGCGGGCGCCCAGGAGTGCGCACCCGGCGAGCGCAACCAGCGACCCGACGAGCCCGAGTACCGTCGGGAAGCCGCCGCTGCCGAGCCAGGAGGTCACCAGCCCGGGAATACCGAGTGTGCTCGCACCGGGCGTATTGCCGAGTGCGAAGCCCACCGCTGACGCGAAGCCGCCGATCCCGTTCGGCCCGACCAGGACGAACGAGACACCGGCGACCAGAGCGCAGCCGCCGCCGGCGCCCGAGAGCGCCCGCCAGTCGCGCCGAGCGATGAGCCAGATTGCGAGGCCGACGGCGAGATGCGGCTTGGTCGCCGCAAAGCGCGAGCCCGGCCCAGAAGCCCGCGGCCCCGGCGCGATCCCGTCTCCAGGCTGCGTAGGCGGCGGCAAGTCCCAGCGCGGTCACGCCGTCGATCTGGCCGAGCAGGAGGAAGGCGTAGGTGCCGCCGCCCGCAACCGCGAGCAACAGCGTGGCCAGGCGCGGTGATCGCCCGGCGTCGCCTTGCCAGGGTCCTGCTCGGATCGCGATCCAGACGGCGAACACCAGTAGGACGAGCTGCGACCACCGACCAGAGGCGGAAGGCGGTCCCGGGATCGAAGGCGGTGAAGGGCAGGGCCAGCAGCGCCGTGGTCGGCGGGGTGATGAAGGGCAGGTTGATCACCGTGCCCGGCGGGAGGAGTTCGAGATGGCGCGCGCGCTCCACCTGCTGGTCGTACAGCTGCGCGCCGTCACCGCTGCGGAGGACGAGCGCCGCCACGTACGAGGCGGAGAAGTCGGTGCCGCGCTCGCGAAGCGGGGTCACCTGCGCCCACGCGATCACGAAGTACGCAAGAAGTACGGTGCTGGCGGCGGCCGCGAGGGCGACCGCGCGACGGGTTCTCACGGCGTCTGGACGCTAGCATCGAGTTCGCGCGCGCGAACGCGGCGTTGCCGTATTGCTTCCTATACTCGGCCGACAATGGCGAGCGCATTCACCAGGATCGACCATGTGGGAATCGCCGTCGCCGACCTGGACGCCGCTGTCGCGGCCTACGAGCGATTGACCGGTTCAGGCCCCGCGCACCGCCAGGTGGTCGCCTCCGACGGCATCGAGGCGGTCATGTTCGAGGTCGGGGAGTCCCGCATCGAGCTGCTGGGGAGCACCGGGCCGCAGTCGAAGATTGCCGGCTTCCTGGCACGGCGCGGGAGCGGACTGCACCACGTCGCCTATGGCGTCGATGACGTCCAGGCCAGCCTCGATCACTTCGCCGCGCTCGGCCTGCAGCTGCTTGACACCTGCCCGCGCCAGGGCGCCGCAGGGCGGCTGGTGGCATTCCTCCATCCCTCCGCGGCCGGCGGGGTGCTCACCGAGCTGTGCCAAACCGACGAGGAGCAGCCTGGTCGCGTCCATGAGTGACGCCCCGAAGACCGATTCGAGCCTCCGCTCGGAGACCGAGTCCGGCCTGGCGTTGGAGCCGTTCTACGACGACCAGCACAACGGCTGGCCGGACCCGGGGGCGTACCCCTACACGCGTGGCATCCGCGCGGAAGGGTATCGGTCGCGGCTCTGGACGATGCGCCAGTACGCCGGATTCGGCAGTGCGGAACAGACCAACGAGCGCTTCCATTACCTGCTGCGCGCAGGGCAGAGCGGGCTCTCGGTGGCGTTCGACCTCCCCACACAGATGGGCTACGACAGCGACGATCCGGTCGCACACGGCGAGGTGGGCAAGGTCGGCGTCGCGATCGACTCGCTGGACGACATGGAACTGCTGATGCGCGGTATTCCGCAGGACCAGGTCACCACCTCGATGACCATCAACGCGCCGGCATCGGTGCTCCTGCTGCTCTACGAGCTCGCCGCCGAACGCAAGGGCATCGCTGCCGAAACGCTTGGCGGGACCATCCAGAACGACATCCTCAAGGAGTACGCGGCGCGTGGGACCTACATCTATCCGCCCCGACCCTCGATGCGGCTGGTGACCGACACGTTTGCGTACTGCGCCGAGCGTCTCCCGCGCTGGAACACCATCAGTATCAGCGGCTATCACATACGCGAGGCAGGATCCACTGCGCCGCAGGAAATCGCCTTCACGCTGTGCAACGGCATCGCCTATGTGCAGGCGGCGGTCGATGCCGGGCTCGAGGTCGACGACTTCGCACCCCGTCTGAGCTTCTTCTTCAATGTCAGCAACGACTTCTTCGAGGAGGTCGCCAAGTTCCGAGCGGCGCGTGCGCTCTGGGCCGAGGTCATGCGCGACCGTTTCGGCGCCAGGAGCGAACGGAGTCTCCAGCTGCGCTTTCACGCCCAGACCAGCGGGGCCACGCTGACAGCGCAGCAGCCGCTCAACAACGTGGTGCGCGTCGCCCTGCAGGCCCTTGCCGCCGTGTGCGGCGGTACCCAGTCATTGCACACCAACAGCTACGACGAGGCGCTCGCCCTGCCGTCGGAGCAGGCCGCGGAGATCGCGTTGCGCACGCAGCAAGTGCTCGGCCACGAGTCGGGGGCCGCGAACGTGACGGATCCACTCGGCGGCTCGTATCTCGTCGAAGCGCTCACCCGTGAGCTCATGGAGGAGTCACGAGCCCTGATGCGGCGCGTCGACGATCTCGGCGGCGCCGTCGCCGCCATCGAAGGTGGTTTCTACCAGGAACAGATTCAGGAATCGGCGTATCGCTTTCAGCGTCAGGTCGAATCCGGCGAACGGGTCATCGTCGGCGTGAATCAGTTCACCGAGACTTCGCAGCCCGAGGTGCCGATCCTCCGCGTCGATGCAAGGCTGGAGGCCGAGCAGATCGAGCGGCTGGTCAGCATGCGCGCCGCGCGCTCCGCGGCCGACGTGAGCCGCACCCTGGACGCACTTCGTGGCGGTGCAGCAGGCACTGACAACCTCCTGCCGCTCATGCGCACCGCGTTGCTCGCGCGTGCGACCGTCGGGGAGGTCTGTGGTGTGCTGCGCGAGGTCTTCGGCGTGTACCACCCGCAGGTATCGGTGTGACTGCGAGCGTGACTGGTAGCCTGACACGGTGACGAGACAGCCGCGCAAGGACGTGCCGCCTGCCGGAACCGGGGAACCGGCAAGCCCGGATGGTGGCACCGCGGATATCGCCGCGCCGAGCTCCTCGAGTGCCGGCACCGAACGAAAGATCAACATGCTTCGCAAGCGACGTCATGACGCCGTCCATCGCTCAGGTGCCGCCGAGCGCTCGCAGCACGCCAAGGGCAAGCTCACCGCGCGCGAGCGCATCGAGAAACTGCTCGACACCGGCTCATTCACGGAGATCGACCTCTTCGCGCTGCACCGGACCACCAATTTCGGCATGGAGGATCGACGGATTCGTGGCGACGGCGTGGTCACCGGCTGGGGCACGATCGCCGGGCGTCAGGTCTTCGTCTTCAGCCACGACGCATCCGTGTTCGGCGGATCGCTCGGTGAGGTCTTCGCCGAGAAGGTCACCAAGGTTATGGACCTTGCCCAGCAGACGGGGTGCCCGTGCATCGGCATCAACGATTCCGGTGGCGCGCGCATCCAGGAGGGCGTTGTCTCGCTCGCCGGGTACGCCGAGATCTTCTATCGCAACGTCGAGGCGAGCGGCGTCATACCGCAGCTTTCACTGATCGTCGGGCCGTGCACCGGCGGAGCCGTGTACTCGCCGGCGATGACCGACTTCATCTTCATGGTGCGCAAAGTCGGCTACATGTTCATCACCGGTCCGGATGTCATCAAGGTCACGACCGGCGAGCAGGTCACCTTCGAGGAGCTCGGCGGCTCGGACGTGCACAACCAGCGAAGCGGTGTCGCGCATTTCATCGCCGACACCGAGGAGGAGGCGTTCGAGCAGATGCGTGAGTTGCTCGCCTATCTCCCGCCGAACAACCGTGAGCAGCCGCCGTACGCTCCCACCCTCGACGATCCGCATCGCGAGGATCCTGTGCTGCAGACGATCATCCCCGACAATCCCAACCAGCCCTACGACATGCGCGGCGTGGTCACCCGCGTGGTGGACGACGGGCGCTTTCTCGAGGTGATGAAATATCACGCCGAGAACATCATCTGCGGGTTCGCACAGACTCGACGGCCATCCGGTCGGTGTCGTCGGCAATCAACCGCGCGTCCTTGCCGGTGCTCTCGACATCAACGCGTCGATCAAGGCAGCGCGTTTCGTGCGCTTCTGCGACGCTTTCAACGTACCGCTGGTGACGTTCGTTGACGTGCCGGGATTCCTGCCCGGTACCGACCAGGAATATGGCGGCATCATCCGCCACGGTGCCAAGCTGCTCTTCGCCTACTGTGAGGCGACGGTGCCCAAGCTCACCGTCATCACGCGCAAGGCCTACGGCGGTGCCTACGACGTGATGTGCTCGAAGCACATCCGTGCCGATTACAACATCGCCTGGCCCACCGCCGAGATTGCGGTGATGGGGCCACAAGGTGCGGTCAGCGTCATCTTCAAGCGGGACATCGCCACGGCAGACGATCCGGCGGCGCGCTCACGGCAGCTGATCGACGAGTACCGCGAACAGTTTGCCAACCCGTACTACGCGGCAGAGCGCGGCTATGTCGACGACGTGATCGAGCCTCGTCAGACGCGGTTCGCGTTGATCAGCGCGTTGCGCATGGCGCGGAACAAACAGGTCCGCACGCCGCAGCGCAAGCACGGCAACATCCCGCTCTGACGATCAGCGCGGGTTGATGCGCCTCCCGCCGGTGCGTGGGGCTGCATCCTTGAGGTGCGCGGACAGCGGCACGTACGCCTTCGCATAGGCCAGGTCGGTGCGACCTTGCGCATGGTGGATTGCCGGAACCGCTGCGCGAACCAGCAACACCTGCAGTGCGGCGGCAACGGGCACGGCGAGGATGGCGCCGATCAAGCCCTGGATGGCACCGCCGACCAGGAGCGCGAGGACCACCCCCAGGGCAGGAAGCGACACCACGCGATTCATCACCATGGGGACGACCGTGTTGGCGTCAACGAACTGGATCACCATGAGCACGACCAGCACGAGGATTGGATACTCGGGGCTGACGGTGAAACCGAGCAACACTGCCGGGACCACACCGATGATGCCACCGATCATCGGGATGGCCGCGGTGAGTCCCGCGAAGATCCCGAGGATGACTGGATCGGGGAGGCGCAGGGCCCAGCAGGTCACGCCGACGACGACGCCGAGCGCGAGACTGTTGATGGCGACCGCGCGGAGGAAGCCGCCCATGCGAAATCCCATCTCCTTGAAGATGTCGATCACCAGCGCATGGTGGGCGTCCGGAAAGAGATCGATCGGTGAAGGCCTTGAGCCGGTCGCTGCTCACCAACCAGAGGAAACCAACCACCAGCACGAGCACGAAGTCGATGATGATGCTGAAGATCGTCCCGCCGATGGCGAAGAGGATGTTTCGCGTGGTGTCGATGAATGAGCTGACCTGCTTCGCGACATCGACGTTGAAGTGGAACTGCTTCTCGACGCCGGTGAACCAGTTGAGAAAATCCTTCTGATACGCGGGGAAGTTCTTCGCCAGCGACGAGGCCTCACTGACGATCGGCTGCACCAGCAGCAGCACCATGATCGCGATGAACGCGAGCACGCCGACGTACACGGCAAGGATGCCCACCGGGCGCGGGACCTTGCGGCGGTGCAGCTCATCCACCAGCGGGCGGATGCCCTCGGCGAAGACGATCGCCACCAGCACCACCAGGACGATGCTGACAATGCTCGCCAGGAACACAACCAGCGCGACGATGCCGAGGACGATCAGCGCCGCAGTCACCAAGGTCCGAACCGAGACAACGTTGATGACGGCTCGGGGAGCGGGCTTCAGGGGGTCGGCGGCAACACGATCGCCGGGGGCACCGGTATGAAGCTCGACGGGTTCAAGCGCCGGACTCTCGTCTGCAGGAATCTCGTCCGGCGGTTTGTCTACCACGCGTCTGGCCACCGCGCTGAGCGTACCAGCCCCAGGCTGCAGTGGCGGCAACAGCTTTGCGTACTCTGTTGGGCGTGAGCGATCTCGAGACGCGACCGGTTGGCGGCGGTGTTCTCGAGCTCACGGTTGTCGGCATCGGTTGCAACAACTTCGGCCGCAGACTTGACGCTGCGGGCACTGCCCGGGTGGTCCATGCGGCGCTCGATGAGGGCGTCACCTTCTTCGATACCGCTGACCTGTATGGGTCCGGACAGAGCGAGGCAATGCTCGGTGCCGCGCTGAAGGGACGCCGCAACGACGCGGTGATCGCCACCAAATTCGGGCATCCCGACAATCCCCCGGGACGGACCGGCGCGTCGAGAGGGTGGATACGGGTGGCCGTCGAGGACAGCCTCCGCAGGCTCGGCACCGACTGGATCGATCTCTACCAAGTGCACGAACCGGATTCGGCCACTCCCATCGAGGAGACACTCGAGACGCTGACCGAGCTCGTCAGCGAGGGCAAGGTCCGCGCAGCGGGTTCCTCCAATGTCCTCGGCTGGCAGGTTGCCGACGATGACTGGGTGGCGAGAACACGCGGCCTGACCCGCTTTGTCACCGTGCAGAATCGATACAGCCTGCTCGACCGCAGCGTCGAGGAGGATGTGATCCCGGCCTGCCAGCATTTCGACGTGGGCATGATTCCCTTCAGCCCGCTCGGCAACGGACTCCTCACCGGCAAACATCGCCGCGGGCAGGGCGCGGCGCCCGGGACCCGTCTCGCACAGTCACCCGCGGCGGCAGCTCAGTGGTTGACGGACAGGAACTTCGACATCGTCGAGGCGCTGGAGGGCTACGCGCGTGAGCGCGGGGTTTCGCTGCTGGACGTGGCGATCGGCGGTCTCGCGGCCCAGCCGCAGGTTGTGTCCGTCATCGCCGGAGCGATGACGCCCGAGCAGGTGCGGGCGAACGCCGCGGCCGGCCGCTGGCGACCGAGTGCCGCAGACCTCGAAGCGCTGGATCGGGTCACGTCGGCCCGATGACCCAGCGCGCTTTGACTAGACTGGCCGGCCGATGAAACTCCTCGAATATCAGGCCAAGCAGCGATTCGCCGACGCAGGGATCGCGGTGCCCGCCGGCCGTCTCGCGCGGACCCCGGAGGCGGCCGCAGCAGCCGCTCGCGAGCTGGGTCGAATCGCGGTCAAGGCGCAGGTGCCGATCGGCGGTCGCGGTAAGGCGGGCGGCATCGCGGTCGTCGACACTCCGGAAGCAGCAGCGCGCGAAGCCGCGCGCATTCTGGCGATGGACATCCGTGGCTACCCGGTCCGCAGCGTGTGGTGCGAGACGGGGCTCGCGATCGAGGCCGAGCTCTACCTCGGCATCACCCTGGATCGTGATCGCCGCCGACTGGTCATCATCTTCTCCGCCGCCGGGGGGATGGAGATCGAGCAGGTGGCTGTCGAGGCACCGGAGCGCATCGCGAAGCTGTGGCCCGATCCGTTCGCGGGTCCCCAGGCCTTCGAGATCCGTCAACTCGCGTTTGCGGGCCTTGCACACGCCCCGGAGCTGCGTGATCGGACGCCGAGACTGGTTGCGGCGCTGGTCGACATGACAACGAGGCTCTATAAGGTTGCGACGTCGCTCGATGCGCTGACCTGCGAGATCAACCCGCTCGTGCTCACCACCGACGGCGCGCTGGTTGCGGCGGACGGCAAGCTGGAGATCGACGAGAACGCCGACAGCCGGCACAAGGACATCGCCGCCGAGCTGGCGCTCGACGAGGAAGGCGAGGACGGCAAAAGCGGTGAGGATCCCTTCGAAGTCGAGGCGCGCAAACGTGGACTCACGTACGTGCACCTGGACGGCGACATCGGCTGCATCGGCAACGGTGCGGGGCTCACCATGAACACGCTCGACCTTGTCAAACAGCATGGCGGCGAGCCGGCTGACTTCCTCGACATCGGCGGCGGGGCCAACGCTGAGCGCGTGCGCAACGCCCTCGAGATGGTGCTGCTCGATCCCAAGGTGCGCGGCGTCTTCATCAACGTCTTCGGTGGGATCACGCGGGGGGACGAGGTTGCTCGCGGCATCATCGCTGCCCGCGATGAGCTGCACATCACCAAGCCACTCGTGGTGCGCATGACCGGCACCATGGAGGAGGAGGGGCGAAAACTCCTGCAGGAGGCGGGCATCGTCCCCGGCAAGAACGCGACTGAGGCGGCCGCGGCCATCGTCGCGCTCACCAGGGAGGGGAGGGCATGAACTGCGGTGGGCACGGGGTCGGAACGCCTTTGGCGTCCCGCCCCTCAGTCTCGCCGGAGGGGGTAGCCCCGGCTGCGAGATGGCCCTCCTCCGTTCATGCCCTCCCCTCCAGGACTGTGTCGTGAGCGTGCTCGTCGACCGCAGCAGCCGCGTGCTCATCCAGGGCATCACCGGACGGAGGGCAGTTTTCACACCGGGCAGATGCGCGCGTTCGGGACCAACATCGTGGCCGGCGTATCACCCGGCAAGGGCGGCACCGACGCGGACGGGGTGCCGATTTTCGACACCGTGGCGGACGCGGTCGCCGCGACCGGGGCGGACGTGTCGGGCATCTTCGTGCCCCCGGCATTCGCCGCCGACGCGATCATGGAATCGGCGGCCGCCGGCATCGAGTTGACCGTCTGCATCACCGAGCTGATCCCAGTGCACGACATGATCCGGGCACGCGACTTCGTGCTCCGCACCGGGCATCAGTTGCTGGGCGCGAACTGTCCAGGGATCGTCACGCCGGGTCAGTGCAAGGTGGGGATCATTCCCAATCACATCAACTCGCCTGGGCCGGTCGGGATCGTCGGGCGCAGCGGCACGCTGACCTACGAAGTGATTCAGGGCCTGGGGGAGGCCGGCATGGGCCAGACCACCTCGGTCGGCATCGGCGGCGATCCGGTCATGGGGCTCAGCTTTCCGGATGTGCTCAAGCGGTTCGCCGAGGATCCCGAGACGCGCGCCGTCGTCCTCATCGGTGAGATCGGCGGATCCGACGAGGAGAACGCAGCCGCCTGGATCACCGAGACCGGATTCGACAAGCCGGTGATCGCCTTCATCTCCGGCCGGACTGCCCCGCCCGGCAAACGCATGGGCCACGCCGGCGCGATCATCAGCGGGACGACCGGGAGCGCCCAGAGCAAGCTCGACGCGCTGACCGCAGCGGGTGCGGAGATTGCCGACACCATCGAGGATGTCGTCCGGCTCACGGCTGCGAGGTTGGGCACGACCGTCGGCTGAGCCCCGCTAGCTGCGCGCTCGCAGGACGATGACAGCCGCGAGATAGGCCAGCCCGGCGATGGCTCCGAGCCAGTCGTAGGGCTCGCCGCTGTGGCCGCGAGCCACTTCGACGATGAAGGCGATGATCACGGCGACGATCAACGCCAGGCCTGACAGCGCGGTCGCCTGCAGATCGAGCATCGCGAACCGCTCGTCGCGGCCATCTCCGCGCAGACCACGGATCGTCTCGCTGCGGCCGCCGATCAGGACCGCAAAACCGAAGAGCCAGAGGATGCCGACGCTCCACAGGCCCGCCGCGAGCTGATGACCCACGCAGGCTCGCCGCGAGCATCACGAGCCCCATCGCCCCGGCGAATACCGGGACGGTCCATTTCGAGTGCATCACGTCATGCCCTCCGTCCGTTCTCGTCGACATGGAACATCTCCTCCACGCTTGTGCCGAAGAACCGGGCCAGCGCGATGGCGAGCGGCAGGGACGGTGTGTAGCGCCCGGTCTCGATGGCATTGATGGTCTGTCGTGAGACCCCGAGCGCATCACCAAGCTGACCCTGCGACATCCCTCGCGCTGACCTGAGTTCTCGGACGCCGTTCTGCATGATGGAAAGTGTACTTGACATCCGCGGCCACTGTCAAGCGTGCTTTACAACCCTCGAGCGCCGGTCCGTCCTGCTCGCATCCCGCTCCGGGACCTTGCTTCCTGACGCTGCCTGGGTCGCGTCAAGCAGCGTACCCGCGCATCACGCTGTCGACGACACGCTCCGCGAAGTCCGCGTCGAGGACACCACCGAACATGAGCCGGAAGTACACGGGTCCCACCAGCAATTCCGTCGCGACTTCCACGTCAGCGTCGGCGCGGAGATCGCCCCGCGCAATCCCGCGGCGGATCACCCTGGCGACCTCGGCGCGGCGCGCAGCGACGACGGACGCACGAAACGGGTCGCCGATCGACGGATCGCCTGCGATCTCCGACAACAGCGCCGTGATGACGGGCCCGAAGTCGGTCTCGGTGACCGCGCGCATCGGGTTGGTGACCGCAGCCAGCAGCTCATCGCGTGTGATGCCCGTTTCCGCGACGGCGATGTGCGGCCCCGCCAGCTCGCGCAGCAGATCCTGGGCGAGCGCTTCCTTCGAGGCCCAGCGCCGGTAGATCGTCGCCTTCCCCACCCCGGCGCGGTTGGCGACGTGCTCGAGGCGCAGGTCAGCGAAGCCTTTTTCAATCAGGAGTTCGCGTGCTGCCACGAGGATGGCCTGGTGCGCGCGCTCGCTTCTCGGCCTCCCTCTGCGCGCTGGGACGGCGACGGCTTGGCTCGGACCGGACGGCGAGAAGGGGGTAAGTGGCAAGGCAGCTGCTATAATACGGAACGCATCGTATTGATGTTCTGGGAGATCAAAATGACCACAAACGAGAACACCCGCATTGTCGCGCTGATCGAGCGCGCCGAGCGCGAAACCCCGTTCTGCGACTGCGGCGAGCCCATGGCCGCCATTGAGCGCGACCGCCGGATCTGGCTCGATTGCACGACGCATCAGAACCGGCCGGGCGGCGGCCTGCGCCGACTCTTCGGCGCGCTGGCATCCGCGGGGCATACGCGCCAACTCATCGCCGATCCGGTCTAGCCCGCAAACGCGTGAAGACGCTTCGCGGCGCGTGGACAGCTCTTCGGCGCGGCTGATCGCCGCCCGAGCGCCTGCTTATTCCCTGCGCGCGCCTCGCCCGCATGCCGCCGCAGTACCGTTAGACGCAGGTGAACTTCGATCTCAGCGACGAACAACGGCACATTCGGGATGCGGTGCGCGACTTTGCCCAGACGGAGATCGCCCCGCGCGCGGCGCATTACGACGAGACCGGCGACTTTCCCTACGACCTCGTCGCCGGGATGGCCAAGCTTGGGCTCTTCGCGCTCCCGTTCTCCGAGGCGCTGGGCGGCGCCGGAGGCGACTTCATCTCCTATTGCCTTGCGATGGAGGAGGTCGCCCGGGCTGACGCCAGCTGCGCGATCACGCTCGAGGCGGCTGTGTCGCTCGGTATCTCACCGATCGCGAGATTCGGCTCTCGCGAGCAGCAGGAGCGCTGGCTGACGCCACTCCTCGCGGGCGAGCGGCTCTGGGCCTTCGGGCTCACCGAGCCGGACGCGGGCTCGGATGCGGGCGGTACGGAGACCCGCGCGGTTCGTGACGGCGACGAGTGGGTGATCAACGGCCGCAAGGCATTCATCACCAACGCCGGGACGGACATCAGCGCCGGGGTCACGATCACGGCGGTCACCGGGGTGCATAACGGCCACAAGCAGATCAGCACGATCGCCGTCGAGCAGGGAACGGCGGGCTACTCGCAGGCGCCGAAGTACCGCAAGCTCGGATGGCACGCCTCCGACACGCGCGAGCTCATCTTCGAGGACTGCCGGGTGCCGGTGGGCAACCTGGTCGGTGAGCAGGGGGCCGGGCTACCCAGTTCCTGCAGATCCTCGAAGGCGGGAGGGTTGCGATCGCAGCGCTGTCGGTCGGCGTTGCCCAGGCGTGCCTCGACGCGTCGCTTGCGTACTCCTCGGCACGCAGACAGTTCGGCGTCCCCATCGCGACCTTCCAGGCGACGCAGTTCAAGCTCGCCGACATGGGCACCCAGATCGAGCTCGCCCGCCTGATGACCTGGAGAGCTGCGGCCGCGATCGACGCCGGCCGCAGCGCAGCGCCGTACGCCTCGATGGCGAAGCTGCACGCGTCCGAGGTCGCGACCGCCTGCGCGAATCAGGCGGTGCAGATCCACGGTGGCTCGGGCTTCATGGAGGAATCGCCGGTGGCGCGCCTGTATCGCGACGTCAAGGTGAATGAGATCGGTGAGGGGACGAGCGAAGTGCAGCGCATCCTCATCGCGCGTCATCTGCTGCGGCCGTTCGAGGTGCTGGAGGGTGATCGTGACCACTGACGTCGTCATCGTTGCCGCGGCGCGCACGCCGTTCGGCAAGCTGGGTGGTGGACTGGCTTCGGTACCGGCCGTCGACCTCGGTGCGCGCGCGATTCGCGAGGTGCTGGAGCGCACCGGGACGCCGCCCGACGCGGTGGACCAGCTGATCATGGGCATGGTCCTCGCGGCTGGACAGGGACAGGTGCCATCTCGCCAGGCGGGTTTGCGCGCGGGACTTCCGTCGACGGTGTCGTCCTTCACCGTCAACAAGGTGTGCGCCAGCGCACTCAAGTCAGTGAATCTTGGCGCGCTGCTGATTCGCGCGGGCGAAGCGGAAGTCGTCGTGGCCGGCGGCATGGAGTTGATGTCGCGCTCGCCGTACCTCCTCGAGGACCAGCGCTTCGGGAGCCGTTTTGGCGACCGGGTTGCGGTGGACAGCATGATGCGCGACGGTCTCTGCTGTCCCGTTGACGGTGTGTTGATGGGCGTGCACGGGAGCGATGTCGCATCCGAGCTCGGTGTCAGCCGCGAACAGCAGGACGAGTGGGCGCTGCGATCGCAGCTGCGCTATCAGGAGGCCCTCGCCTCAGGATATTTCGAGCAGGAGATCGTGCCGGTTGCGGTCAATGGTCATTCGGTGGCGCGCGACGAACAACCTCGCGCCGACTCGACGATCGAGAAGCTCGTCGCACTTCGCGGTGCGTTTGGTGACGGCACGACCATCACCGCGGGCAATGCGCCGGGCATGAACGATGGTGCGACGGCTGTGCTCCTCATGAGCGCGGAACGGGCTCACGCCGAAGGTCTGACGCCGCTGGGCACGTGGTTGTCGTATGGCGAATCCGCCGCCGAGCATCCCTATCTCGCGACTGTTCCGGCGCTCGCCATCGAAGCTGCGCTCGGCAAGAACTCGCGGCGAGGTCGACGCCGGCAGGCTCCACCTGGTGGAGATCAACGAGGCATTCGCCGCGGTGGCCATCACCAGCACGCGAATGCTGGAGGTCGACCCCGAGCGCGTGAACGTCAAGGGCGGGGCGATCGCGATCGGACATCCCATCGGCGCCAGCGGCGCGCGCATTCTCATGACCATGCTCTACGAGCTGAAGCGGCGCGGCGGCGGCTACGGTGCAGCCGGGATCTGCAGCGGCATCGCGCAGGGCGAGGCGACTCTCGTCCGGGTCGACTGACATCGGCGATCCGGCACTGCAGGAACGGGTCACGGGCTTCGTCCGTGACGTCGTCACGCCCATCGCCCCCGCGATGGGTCGCGGTTCCGGTCCGCATCCAAAGCGTGTGGTCGAGGCGGCCGGTGAGGCGGGACTGGCCGGTATCCTCACTCCTGCATCGTATGGCGGCGCGGGCGGCACACATCGCGACTTCATTGCGTTCATCGAAGCCGTGGCCCGAGCCGATGCGAGCTGCGCGGTCATTCTCGACGTCCACCTCTCGGTCGGGACCGAGCCGCTGCTTGTTTTTGGCAATGATGACCAGAAGCTGCGGTATCTCCCCCGTCTCGCGAGCGGCGAATGGCTCGCGGCGTTCGCGCTCACCGAGCCCGCCGGCGGCAGCGATGCGATCGCGATGCGGGCGCACGCTTCGCGCGACGGCACCGACTACGTCCTGGATGGCACCAAGGCGTTCATCACCGGCGCCGGCGACGCCGACCTGTACATCGTCATGGCACGGACCGACGAGGGCGCGCACGGTGTCAGCGCCTTCCTCGTCGAGGGTTCGTGGCCCGGCGTCAGCGCAGGGACGCCGCTTGCGAAGATGGGCTTACACGGTTCCTGGACAGGGGAACTGGTGCTGGACGGCGTGCGCGTTCCATCGGAGAACCGCCTCGGTGACGAGGGCGTCGGCTTCACGGTTGCGATGTCGGCGCTGGACAGCGGTCGCGTCGGTATTTCGGCGCAGGCCGTGGGGATTGCGCAGGGAGCGATCGACGCGTCGGTCACCCACGCTCGGCGTGCGCGCGATGCGGGACGAGACATCGACCTGGTCGCGCTCGCCGATATGGAAGTCCGCACCGCCGCATCGCGCCAGCTGACGCGCCACGCCGCAGCGCTGGTCGACGCCGGCGAACCGGTTACGCTCGACGCCGCCATCGCGAAGCTCTACGCAACCGACGCGTGCATGGCGGTGACCGAGGCGGCGGTCGACATGTGCGCGCCCGACTCGGGTGCGGAAGACCACCCGACCGCAATCCGTTTTCGCGATGCCAAGGCGTGTCAGATCTACGAGGGCACCAATCAGATTCAGCGCGTGGTGATCGCGCGCCGCCTCCTGCGCGAGTGACCCGTCCGCCGGTGGCTTGGTAGCATCACGCCCATGGACGTTCGACTCAACGAAGAGCAGCAGATGATCCGCGACACGGTTCGCGATATCGCGCGCGATCGCATCGCCCCGCGTGCGGCCGAAATCGACCGCTCCGGCGAGTTTCCGTGGGACATCGTCGATCTCTTCCGCAAGCACGATCTCTTCGCGTTGCCCTTTCCGCCCGAGTACGGCGGCCTCTCCGGCAGCGCGCTCACGCTGAATGTCGCCATCGAGGAGATTGCCAAGGTGTGCGCCACCAGCGCACTCATCCTCACGGTCCAGGCGCTCGGCGGCTATCCCTTGATGATCGCCGGGAGCGACGAGCAGAAGGCCCGGCTCCTCCCCGACCTTGCCACTGGCGCCAAGCTGAGTGCCTACGCGCTCAGCGAGCCGGGTGCGGGCAGCGACCCGGCGGGAATGGAAACCCGTGCGGAGCGTCACGGCGACGAGTACGTCATCACCGGCAGCAAGATCTGGATCACCGCGGGCGGGATCGCTGACACCATCACGGTGTTTGCCAAGACCGATCCGAACGAGCGTGCCAAGGGTGTGAGCGCCTTCGTGCTCGAGGACGCACAGCACTTGAAGGGATTCACGGCGACCACCATTCACGGCAAGCTCGGCATCCGGGGCAGCAATACCGCCGAACTGCACTTCGATGAGGTGGTGATCCCGGCCGCGAACCTGCTCGGCGAGGAGGGGGATGGCTTTCGGATTGCCATGAAGGTCCTGGACCGCTCGCGTCCCGGCGTTGCCTCGCAAGCGCTCGGCATCGCCCAGGGTGCGCTCGACTACGCGGTCGGCTACGCCAGGGAACGCAAGCAATTCGGCAAGGCGATTGCCGAGTTTCAGGGAATCCAGTTCATGGTTGCGGACATGGAGGCACAGACCGCGGCGGCGCGGGCGATGGTCTACTGGGCGTCGCAACTCATCGATGACAAGAGCCCTGAGGTGGGCCATTTCGCCGCGATCGCGAAGCTGCTGGCAGCCGACACCGCGATGAAGGTGACCACCGACGCTGTGCAGATACTCGGCGGCTACGGCTACGTCAATGAATATCCGGTGGAGCGCATGATGCGTGACGCCAAGATCACCCAGATCTACGAGGGGACCAGCCAGATCCAGCGGGTGGTCATCGCGCGGGACCTGCTTCGCAACTAGCGCGGCTCAGGGCCCGCTGCTCACGACATCTTCAGGACGACCTTCCCGCGAGCCTGGCGTTCGCCGAGCAGCGTGAGCGCCGCCGGAGCCTGCTCGAGCGAGTAGGTGGCGCCCACGATCGGCGCGACGGTCCCCGCGGCGATCATGACGTCGAGCGCGTGTTGCGTCTCCACGAACAGGGATGGCTCGACGCCGAGAAATGCCCCCCAGGCTGCGCCGACGATATCGATGTTGCGCAGCAGCACGCGGTTCACCTGCACGCTGGGGATGCGCCCGTCGGTGAAACCGACGGCGATCAGCCTGCCCTCCGGCGCGAGGCAGCGAACGCTCTGGTCGAATCGCTCACCGCCCACCGGGTCGAGGATCGCATCAACCCCGAGGCCGTCATTCTGGGCGCGAAGCGCTGCGACCCAATCGCCTTCGGCATCGAGCACGCGATGCGCGCCGGCGCGTTCGGCGATATGCATCTTGTCGGGCCCCGCAGCGATTGCAATGACTTCCGCGCCCAGGCCTCGAGCGACCTGGATCGCCGCGGTGCCGACACCTCCCGCCGCGCCGTGAATCGCGACCCGTTGTCCTGCTCGAATCCGCCCTCGGCGCGCCAGGGCGAAGTAGGCGGTGTGGTAGTTCATGACGAATCCCGAGGCAGCCTCCATGCTCAGCCCTTCGGGAATCGGCAGGGTCAAGCTCGGTTCGGCCACTGCAACATCCGCGAAGCCGCCCAGCATCGTGAAAGCCATGACCCGGTCGCCGACGGTGAATCCGGAGGTTGCGGGCGCCGAGCGGACACGTCCCGCGACCTCCACGCCGGGGACAAATGGGAGCGGTGGCTTCATCTGGTACTGGCCGCGCGTCAGCAGCAGATCGGGATAGCTCACTCCCGCGGCGGCAACCTCGATCACCACGCGGCGTGTCGTCCACGGGGTCGTCCACGTCGACGAGATGAAGCCCCGCAGGGCCTTCGAGGCCCTGAACCTGCTGCGCTCGCACCTCACTCCTCCGTCCCGATGATGGGCGCTGATGATGCCACTGTCGGCTCCGGACAAGGAGATCATGGGATACGCTAGGTGTCCTCGGCGGGTAACCGGACGTTGATGTCAGCGTTCCCCTGAGGGGAAGCCCACCGGGGCGCACTGATCCCGTGAGACCCTCGCGGCGGTCGGTACAACCATTCAGAAAACTCGAGAGCACCACCACTTCCATGGCCACCATCAGCAGATCCACAGCCCGCCGGCGACGCCGGTCGCGGTACAACCTCGTCCCGAACTGGGTCACGCGCAAGCGCGCCGTGATCTCGGTGGTCGTGATGTTCTCGTTGCTGCTGGTTGCCGGCGGCATCTACGGAGTCCGCCTCTCCCTCGCGCTCGCCAAGACATTCCACACCAATCCGTTCAGTGCTGCGGTCGGCGCGCTCGGCGGTGGCGGCGGCTCCGCGATCGACAGGGAACGTCAGCGTCTGCAGCGAATCAACATCGTGCTCTACGGCTATGGCGGTAATCAGCACTCGGGTGGCTTCTTGACCGACTCGATCATGGTGCTCTCGATCCAGCCGCTCCAGAACCACACGCCGGAAGTCGCCGAGATCTCCATCCCCCGTGACTGGTACGTGACCATGCAACTCCGCAAGGGCATCGCCACGCAGCAACGGATCAACTTCGCATACGCGGCGGGCATGCTCGGTGAGGGCCCGGTGCCGAACAGTGCGGTGAACGCAGGTGCCGCAGTGGCGGATCCCCTGCTGGAGAAGCTGCTCGGGGTCGGCATCAACTATTTCGTGGGTGTCGACTTCAATGCATTCAAGCAGGCAGTGAACGCAGTGGGTGGCATCAACGTCAACGTTCCCCAGGGTTTCACCGACAACCAGTACCCGGCCGGCGAATGCGACCTCGGCAACTGTGCATACGAGACGATCCATTTCAACGCCGGCATGCAGCACATGTCGGGTGCGACGGCGCTGATCTACTCACGATCCCGGCACGGCAACAACGGCCAGGGATCCGACTTCGCGCGGAGCCGCCGTCAACAGCAGATCATCGTCGCGCTGAAGGCACAGATCGAAAGCCTGGGTGGCCTCGGCAAGCTGCCGGATGTCATCAACGCTCTCGGCGACAACGTGCTCACCAACCTCACCATCAGCGATGCGGAATCGCTCTACGGGCTGGTCAGCAACGTCAATCCGAGCACGATCGAGCACATCAGCATTGACGACAGCAACTTTCTGTATGACTGCGGCTATCCGGCGCATTGCGGCAGCTATTACCTGTTCACCCGCGATTCGAGCTTCAAAACGCTCAACCATTTCGTGCAGGACGTCTTCCCCCCGCCCGCCGCGAAGGCCGGCACCGCCCCGGTCACGTTTGTCAACGCCAGCGGGCGCAGTGACAGCGCCGCCACACGGTGGTCGTCGCTCATGAACATGCTCGGTTTCGCGACCAAGGCCGGACCCAACCGGCCGACACAGCTCGCAACCCAGGTCATCGACAACAGCGGTGGGAGCGGCTCGGCAGCCGCAGCCTGGCTGGCCGCGTTCTTCGGCGTCCCGGTCACCACCGAGCCGGCGCCAACCGCGGCGACGACGACACCGCCCGCGACCCCGGCTGCGACGCCAGTGGGTGGCGTGACCGTCATACTCGGCTCCGCGGAAGAGCAGGCCTTCGTGGGAGATCCCGGGGTCGGGCACTGATCCCCGCGAGCAACTTCACGGAGACTGCACATGAGAATCGCCGTGCTGACGGGCGGTGGTGATGCCCCGGGCCTGAACGCCGCGATCCGCGCCATCGGCCGGCGAGCACTGTCGGCCGGTGACACGCTGTTCGGCATCCGCAACGGCTGGGCCGGGCTGCTCGGCGACGGCGATGTCGTCGCGCTGGAACGGCCTCGACTCTCGGGCATCCTCCAGCTCGGCGGCACGATGCTCGGGAGCTCGCGCGTCAACCCCATGAAGGTGGACGGCGGCATCGACGAGGCCATGCACACCATGGAACGCCTGCGTCTCGACGCGCTGGTCGCCATCGGTGGCGACGACACGCTCAGTGTCGCCGCGAGACTCGCGGAACATCAAACGCGCGTCGTCGGTGTGCCCAAGACCATGGACAACGACCTCAGCATCACCGACTACTGCATCGGATTCGACAGCGCGGTGAGCGTCGTGACCGAAGCGCTTGATCGTTTGCACACCACGGCGACCTCGCATCACCGCGTGATGGTGTGCGAGGTGATGGGGCGGGACACCGGGTGGGTCGCGGTGATGGGCGGCCTCGCCGGCGGCGCCGACATGATCATCATTCCCGAGTTCAGCGTCACCGTGGACGAGGTGGTCTCGCACCTCGAGGTTCGCCGGCGCGCGGGCAGCGATTTCAGCATCATCGTCATCGCCGAAGGCGTCGAGATGGAGGGGCTGCAGTCCAAAGATGAGGCCGAAGGCGGTCGCGATGCGTTCGGGCATGTGCAGTTGTCGCGTCGCGGTGTCGGCGAGAACCTGGCGCGCATCATCGAGGAGCGCACCGGACACGAGACGCGCGCGACGGTGCTCGGACACGTGCAGCGTGGCGGATCTCCCACCGCGTACGACCGTATCTGGGCGACGCGCGTCGGCGCGAAAGCGTATGACCTGATCGTCGAGGGACGCTTTGGTGAGATGCCCGTGGTACGCGGCGGCGCCGTCGAGATCGCGCGCATTGCCGAGGTGGTTGCGGTACAGCGCAAGGTGCCGCGCGAGCTCTACGAGCTGGCGCAGGTCTTCTACTAGCCCGCTAGCGCGGCATCACGGGTATGGTCGCGAGCGGCGACCAGCTCGGCGGCGACGCGGCGTCGAAGTCGAGGTTGCTGGTCACCTGCAACGGCGCCGATGGCGTGGCGCCGAGTGCGCCCTTGATCCACCAGAGCTCGAAATGCCCGCTTGCGTCAGCGGGATTGAAATAGACCAGGCCGCTGCCGTCCGGGGCCCACTCCGGATCGGCGCACAGACAGTTGTTGACCAGTGTACGAGGCGCTCCCAGCTTGTTGCCGGTCAACGACGCCACCTCGAGGCGCGTGCTCTGCAGACCGGTACCGCCGATACAGACCATCGCGACCATCCTGCCGTCCGGTGAGGGCGCCGGTTGACCGCAGTCCTGCGTTGGGGTCGTGAGCAGCACCAGTGGACCCCGCGCCTTGGCCTGCATCGCGATCAGGGAAAAGGCGTTCCCGTTCCCGATGGCGTAGCGCGAATACATCACGCTGCCGTTCGCCATCGGCGTCGGATAAACGTCGCCACCCGTGAATGAGTTGCCGAGTGACAGTTCCGTGCCGGCGAGCTTCCCGTTGAGCGCGCCCGACCACACCGAGAAATCGACTGCCAGTGTCGATGAGTTCTTGGGCTGGTCGTAGCTGTAGTAGATGGTGTTGCCATCGGTGCCGACATGCGGATAGAACATCCAGTGGTTGAGGTACACGCCACCGTGGGTGGTGGCGTTGTTGCTCAACCGCTTGACGACGTGCCCTTGATTGGTCACCAGGTACAGATTCGAGTACTCGGCCGACCGAAGCACCGCAACGATGTTCTGCGACCCGGCGACGTAGGCAGGCTGCATCCAGGTGCCGGACGTGGACGTCAGATGCAGGTCGGTGAAGAAACCATCGCTGAGGCGGTAGATGTCGCCGTTCTGCGCCAGGTACAAGGTCCCGGGCAGAACGATCTTGGGCCGCGTCGCGCTCGGTACGAAGACCGTGGCCTCGGTGGGAATCTTCGACTTCCGTGACGCGATGAGGCGGTTGACGCCGAATCCGAAGCCGGCCATGAGCGCGAGCAAGAGGATGACCGTGAGCGCGCGCCTCATCGAGCCCGCCTCACACCGCGGGGAAGAACTGGTGCGTCTCGGGAAGGATCAGGTTCCAGTTCGGCAGCACCACATCCTGGGTGCCCTCGGTGCCTGTGTACGTGTACGGCGAGGACAGGATCACCTGGTGCACATTCTGCAGTTGCACGCCGCTCGCGATCGGGAGCAGGCCGGCGATCTGGCTGATGGTCATATCGGTGGAGAAGTCGTTGGCCATCGCCGTCGCGATGTCGGGGAGGTCAGCAATCCCCAGCAACTTCGCCTTCGCGCGCAAGGCGAGCAGCACCTGCTGCTGGCGCTGCGAACGACCGAAGTCGCTGCGCAGGTCGCCGTGACGTGAGCGGACATACATGAGCGCCTGGATCCCGTTCATGTGCTGCGGTCCGGGGAGCACCGCGACGCGCTCGTAGGCGTACGGGTTCTTTCCCGAGAGGTCGGCCGGGTAGAAATCGTCCATGACCGGATTGGTCGCCACCACGTCGACACCGCCGACCTCATTGATGAGATTGACGAGACCCAGCAGCCCGATCCACGCATAGTGGTCGATGTGAACGTGGAAGTCCGCCTCGACGGTGGCCACCGAGGTGCTTGCACCGCCGTAGAGATAGGCGGCGTCGATCTTCGCGCTACCGCCGCGGGAGAGGGGCACCCAGAGATCGCGCGGTATCGACTCCATCACCACCTGCTTCGTGGTGGGATTGACCCTGGCAAGGATCATCGACTGGGTCAGCACGGTGCCGCCGAACTTCGCGTCGTTGTCGGAACCGAGGAGCAGCACCGTAAAGGGCTGCCCCGGTGGCGCCTGGACCGGCGGTTGCGAGGCTGCGGCAGACGCGGAGGAGCTCGCCGACGCCGCCACCGTCGCCTGCGGTGAACGATCGATGGAGCGGCCCGTGTCCTGCAGAGCCGTCACGATCGCGGGCATGAAGTAGGCAACCGCCCCGATGGCTCCGGACAGCACAAAGCCGAGCGCGATCAAGAATCCGAGGAGCACCCGGTTTCGCCGAACGTGATGGCGCCGCACCGAGGCGCGTTGACGTCTCACCTGAGGCTTTATAACGAACCAGACTGACGTCAGGGTTACGCAGGGCAATCCCAGCCGGGAGCGCCGGTAGACTTTCGTTGATGCCCGAACCCCAACTCGCCGATCGTTTGCTGGCCGGCGAGACCCGCGCGCTCGCGCGCGCGATCCGCATGGTCGAGGATCGGGATCCGGGCATTGCCGATCTGCTGCGCCAGGTACGCGACCACACCGGTCGAGCCCGCGTCATCGGCGTCACCGGCCCACCGGGGAGCGGGAAGAGCACGCTCTGCGACCAGGTCATCCAGCGCTGGCGAGCGCAGGGGCACCAGGTTGGGGTGATCGCGGTGGATCCCTCGAGCCCGTTCACGGGCGGCGCCATCCTGGGCGACCGGGTCCGGATGGTCCGGCACACGCTCGACCCGGGCGTCTTCATCAGGAGCATGGCCGCGCGCGGTCACCTCGGCGGCCTCGCCGCGGCGGCCCGCGAGGCGACCCGTCTCCTGGACGCCGCCGGACGCGATCGCTGCCTGCTCGAGACGGTCGGCGTGGGTCAGTCGGAGCTCGAGGTGATGGAGACCGCCGACACCACCGTCGTGGTGACCACGCCGACTGCCGGAGACGCCGTTCAGATCATCAAGGCGGGCATTCTCGAGATCGCGGACATCTTCGTCGTCAACAAGGCCGACCTTCCCGGAGCGTCCAAGGTCGTCCGCGATCTGAAGGAGCTGGTACGGCACGGCAAGCTCCGCACCGAGTGGTCGCCGCCGGTGATCCTCACGGTCGCGGAGACCGGAGACGGGGTCGATGACCTGGTCGCGGCGATCGATCGCCATGGCGAGGAAATCGCGGCCACAGGAGAGCTCGAGCGCAGGCGCGTTGCCCGGCTCAGGGCCGAGGTGGAGGCGATCGTGGTGGAGCGGGCCGCGGAACGAGCGCGAAGTGCGTTGCATGAGGGGACAATGAGTTGAGAACTCGAAGGTGATCTGAGCCGGGTGGACCCGTACGCCCTGGCCGAACGCATCCTCAACGGGCACAGCAGGGAACCAAGCCACACATGACCCAGACGATCGACAGGGCGGGAGCGCCGCCTCGTTCGCAGGACGGTCCTTCTGAGCGCGGAGCACCGCCCATTCCCCCCGACACGCTCGGGGGACTACCCCTCGCTCTCTCCTACGGACCGAAGGACGCACCGATCGACGTCGAGCACGACCTCGGTGAGCCGGGGCAGTACCCCTTCACTCGGGGCGTCCACAGGACCATGTATCGCGACAAGGTCTGGACGATGCGCCAGTTCGCGGGCTTCGGCAGCGCGCAGGACACCAATGAGCGCTATCGCTTCCTTCTCGACCAGGGTCAGACCGGTTTGTCGGTTGCCTTCGACATGCCGACGTTGATGGGCATCGACTCCAGACTCGCCGCATGCGATGGGCGAGGTGGGACGGTGCGGCGTCGCGGTGGACTCGGTGGACGACATGCTCACCCTGTTCAGCGGTATCGACGTGGGCGCGGTGACCACGTCGATGACCATCAACTCGCCGGCTCCAATCCTCTTCGCCATGTATCTCGCTGCGGCGGACGAGCAGCACATTCCGTACACCAAGCTGGGCGGCACGCTGCAGAACGACATCCTCAAGGAATACATCGCGCAGAAGGAGTTCATCTTTCCGATCCGTCAGTCGATGCGCCTGGTCACGGATGTGGTCGAGTTCTGCACCCGGCACGTGCCCAACTGGAACCCGATCTCGATCAGCGGCTATCACATCCGCGAGGCTGGGAGCACCGCCGCGCAGGAGCTCGCCTTCACGCTCGCCGACGGCTTCGCCTACGTGGAGGCGGGGATCGAACGCGGGCTCGACGTCGATGCGTTCGCACCTCGACTATCGTTCTTCTTCAACGCCCACATCGACTTCTTCGAGGAGATCGCCAAGTACCGCGCGGCCCGCCGCATCTGGGCCCGGCACATGCGCGAGCGCTACGGCGCCAAGGATGAGCGTTCGCTGAAGCTCCGCTTTCACACCCAGACCGCGGGATGTTCGCTGACCGCGCAGCAGATCGAGAACAATGTCGCGCGAACGGCTTTCGAGGCGCTGGCAGCGGTGCTCGGCGGCACCAACTCGCTGCACACCAACTCGATGGACGAGGTCCTCGCGCTTCCGACCGAGAAGGCCGCCCAGATCGCGTTGCGCACGCAGCAGATCCTCGCCTACGAAACCGGCGTGCCTTCGGTCGTCGATCCGCTCGCGGGCTCGTGGTTCATCGAGGATCTGACCAACCGCATGGAGCAGGCGGCGGAGGACTACTTCGCCGCCATCGCCGAGCGAGGCGGCATGCTCGACGCCGTTGCGGAAGGGTTTCCGCAGCGCGAGATCGCCGATGCGGCCTTCCGGTACCAGAGCCAGCTCGAAACCGGAGAAAGAGTCATTGTTGGCGTCAACGTGTTCGAGCACAGCGTCGACACCGCGCAACCGCCGACACTGGTCATCGATCCGGGCGTCGAGGCAGCCCAGACCGCGCGATTGAAGACGCTCCGCGAGACCCGCGACAACACCAGTGTGGCGACGCGCCTGGACGCGTTGCAGGAGGTCGCGCGCGGCAGCGACAACATGATGCCGGCGATCATCGACTGTGTTCGCGCCCGTGCCACCGAGGGGGAGATTGTCGAATCGTTGCGAGATGTTTTCGGTACGTATCGCGAGACACCTGTCTTCTGAAGCTTGCCCCACCCTGCTTGACGACCTTTTCTTAACCCCTCCATAAGAGGGACGAGGCTAGGCTCAAACCGTACCGTGGGAGCCAAGCACATCCTGGTTGTTGAAGACGAGGAGGTTATTCGGGAGACCCTCCGCTTCAATTTGGTGCGCGAGGGCTACCAGGTCAGCCAGGCCACCAACGGCATCGAAGCGCTCGAGAAGGCTCGGGAATTGCGCCCCGACCTGATCGTGCTCGACCTCATGCTTCCCGAGCTGGGCGGGCTCGAGGTCTGCAGGATCCTCCGTCAGGAGACGAGCACGCCGGTGCTGGTGCTGAGCGCGCGGGACACCGAGCTCGACAAGATCGTCGGCCTTCGCGTCGGCGCCGACGACTACATGACCAAGCCGTTCTCGCTCGCGGAGCTCACCGCCCGCGTGATGGCCCTGCTGCGCAGGGCCCAGCCGGCAACCGAGGAACGCGGCGTCGTCGAGGTCGTGGAGATGGGCGTCTTCAGGTTCGACCGGGGCGCTCGTTCGGTTCGAGTCGGCGAGGAGGCGTTGCGCCTGTCGCCAAAGGAGTTCGACCTCCTCTCGTTCCTGCTCGCCAACCCTGGGCGTGTGCACTCGCGGGAACAGCTCATCCGGCGTGTGTGGGGACCAAAGTTCTTCGGCGAGCGGAAAACCGTCGACGTGCACGTGCGCTGGCTGCGCGAGAAATTCGAACGCTTCGAGGCGCTCCCCTTTCGCATCACGACCGTCTATGGAGTCGGCTATCGCCTCGATCGGATCGTCGAACAGGTCGATCCCGCTCCCGAGGACGACGCCGTGCTGGGAGCCCCCTGACGTCGCGGGAGTTGACGCTGCCCGTACTCGCCGCTCCCCTCCGAGTACGAACCAGGGAGAATGCGGCCTTGGATTCGCCGCTCGCCGTCATCGACATCGGGTCGAACTCCGCCCGGATTGCAGTGCTGCGGCTCGACAGCTCGGGCCAGCTGGACATCATTGCCGACGCTCGCACATCGCTCCAGCTTGCCCGCCGCATTGATTCGCGAGGACGGCTCGAATCCAGCGCCGTCACCGAGGCGATCGCGGCGGTGCGGGATTTCCGCGCTGTGGCCGCTGCGGCCGGCGCCGGCCGAACGGTTGCCGTTGCAACTGCGGCCCTCCGAACCGCCACCAACCGCGAGAGTGTGCTGGCGCGGCTCGAAGCCGACACCGGGCTCGCGGTCAAGGTCATCGATGGCGAGGAAGAGGCGCAGTTCGCATTCCTCGGCGCGGTCCACGGCCTGCCAATCGATACCGGCTACCTCATCGACGTCGGCGGCGGCAGCTTCGAGCTCGCCTATTTCGAACGACGCCGGCCGCTGCAGTGGTGGACCTTCGAGCTCGGCTCCCTGGTTGCCACCGACCAGTTCCTGACCAGTGACCCGCCCCGCGCCTCCGAGATCAGCGCCCTCCGTGAGCATGTCGCGCAGACCCTCGCGGATGCCGGTGTCCCGGTGCTCCCCGAGGACGGCGGAATGGTCGGCACCGGCGGCACCGTCCGCAACCTCGCCAAGATCCACATGCGGTCGGTCGCTCACCCGATCGCCCGCGTCGACGGCTACGTCCTCCAGCGTCGCGAAGTCCGCGATCTCACGACGCGCCTGGCCAGCCGAAACCGAGCGGGGCTGCGCACCGTGCCCGGCCTCTCCACCGACCGCGCGGATTCAATCACCGGCGGCGCTCTCGTTGTGGTGGCCGCCATGGATGCGCTCGGGGCTCGCAGCCTGATGGTGTCCGGCCACGGCCTCCGCGAGGGCATCGCGCTTGCCGAGCTGCAGCTTCCCCTCCCGGAGGTCTCGGTGGTTCGCCGCAGTTCCGTCGGGGCTCTCGCCAGGCGTTTCACGACCTGGAACGAACGCCGCGCCACCCGGCGGCTCGAACTGGTGCACACGATTCTCGGGGTGGCCGATCCGGCCATGACCCCGGAGATGTGTGAGGTTCTCGATCATGCGACCACGCTGCTCGACATCGGGCAGAGCATCAACTACTACGATCGCTGGAGCCACGCGGCCAGCGTGGTCGCGTCGGCCGATCTGCAGGGCTTCACCCATCGCGAGGTCGCCCTGATCGCCACCACGCTCGCGCGCCTCGGCAAGGCCCGCAGCAACCTCCCGCGCTATGCGCGCCTGTGCACGAGGGACGACATCAAGCGCATTGATCGGCTCGCCGTGGTGCTGGAGCTGGCTGACGAGCTCGACCGGCGTATCGACGGCGGCGGGCCGCCGACCGTCCGCCTCGATGAGCGGCGCAACCGCGTGGTGGTCACGACCGGCCTTCCCTACTCGTGGGAGCCGGAGGACCTGCACCGCCGCTTTCGGACCCGCCTCGGAAAGACGCTCAGCCTGCGTCCAGCAGAGACCGCGAGTGAGCGGGCGAGGGTTGCGGCGCCTCCAACCGGTCGATCGCCTGGTAGAGGTCCTCGACGAGGGTGATCAGGATGGGAGGAGCGTCACACGCGAACATGAGTGCCTCAATGGTCGCCACCTGCCGCCGAAGGCCATCGATTTCTGTCGATCCGGTCCGAGGAGCGCGATGCCAGTTGCTGCACAGCTTCGAGTATGTGGGGCGCCCAGGCGCAAAGCGATTGTGAAACGGCTATGGGACGGGGGAGATTTGATGGTGGCCCTTGAGCCAATTAGAGTATTCAGACGATGAGCGAGCCACTGCTGCATCCCCGCCAGGTGAGCCTCGTTGATGAGCTCGCCCGCCTGCGCCGGATCGTTGCGGACATGGGCGAGCTTGTCGACAATGCGATCACGCAGGCGACCACCGGACTCGCCGAGCGCGACGTCAGCCTCTGCGCCCGAGTCATCGCTGACGACGCGCTCGTCAATGACCGCCAGCGAGAGCTGCGCGAGCTCTCGTTCACGCTCATCGCCGACATGAGCCCACATGCGAGCGACCTTCGCGAGATCATCGGTCTGCTCAACATGTCCTCGGAGCTCGAGCGCATGGGCGACCACTGCGTCAGCATCGCCAAGCTCGCCCGTAACCTCGCCGATCTGCCGCCGCTCGAGACCTATGTCGACGTGCCAAAGATGGCGGCCTACTGCAGCGACCAGGTGCGCGGCATTCTCGCAGCGATGGTTTCGCGCGACGTGCTCCAGGCGCGTCGCATCGCCGCGGGAGACGATCGTGTCGACCGCATCTACCACCGCTTGTTCGACGACCTCATCCAGATGATGACCGAGGACAACACGACAGTCTTTCGCGCCACCAACCTCGTCTTCATCGCGCACCACCTCGAGCGCATTGCCGACCGCGTCACCAACATTGCCGAAGATCTGGTCTTCCTCGACTCGGGCTCCATCGAGGAGCTCGGCTGATGGCCGTGTCGGATCCAACCGACGAGTCGGACGACGTCGCAGTCGACGCCACCGGGACCGCAAGCACGCACGCAGCCGACCTCGACGGGCGCCATCGATATATCAATCGGCACCTGAGCTGGCTGGACTTCGACACTCGGGTGCTCGAGCTCGCCGAAGACCCGCAGCGCGGTTTGCTGGAGCGAGCGAAATTCCTGGCGATATCGAGCAGCAACCTCGACGAGTTCTTTCAAATCCGCGTCGGCGAACTCATCGAGCAACGCCGCGCCGGCGTGGCTGCGCTGAGCCCGGATGGGATGACGGTGGACGAGCAACTCTCGGAGATTCAGCGTCGCTGCATCGAGTTGACCGCGCGTCAGATGCGCGCCTTCCAGTTGATCGTGCAAGGGCTCGACCAGGTTGGCCTGCATTTCTCCAACTACACCTCCCTCGATCCGGGCGACCGCGAGCACGTGGACACGGTGTTCGAGGAGCGGATCTTCCCGGTGCTGACGCCGCTGGCCGTCGACCCTGCGCATCCATTCCCGTATATCAGTGACCTGTCGCTGAACCTCGCCGTCGTCGTTGGGGCGCCGCGCAGCACCGAGCAACGTATCGCCCGCGTCAAGGTCCCGCCGCTGCTGCCACGGTTCGTCGTGATGCCGGACGGCGAGCGCTTCGTTCCGGTGGAACAGGTCATTGCCGCGCACCTCGACCGGCTGTTCCCGGGCATGCGCGTGGTCGGTCAATACCCGTTCCGCGTGACGCGCAACGCCGACCCCGCGCTCGAGGAGGAGGAGGCCGAGGATCTCCGTACCGCCGTCCAGGAATACCTGCGCCGACGCCGGCGTTCCCCACAGGTGGTGCGCCTCGAGATCGACGACACGATGTCCGACGAGGTCAAGGTGCTGCTCATGCGCGAGCTCGAGCTGGGGGCCGAGGACGTGTACACCGTCGCCGGAGTGCTCGACCTCAGCGGTCTCTGGGGCCTGTACGAAGTCAACCGGCCCGACCTCAAGGAGCGGCTGCCGTCTCCGGTCATTCCACCCGCGCTCGCCAAGCCCGCAGGCGATGAGGGTGACGTCGACATCTTCCGCGTGATCGACGGCGGTGACGTCCTGGTGCATCACCCCTACGAATCCTTCGCCAGCAGTGTCGAGGCCTTCATCGACCAGGCGGTGAACGATCCCGACGTGCTCGCAATCAAGCAGACCCTCTACCGGACATCCGGTCCGGACAGTCCGATCGTTCGCTCGCTCATCCGTGCAGCCGAAACGGGGAAGCAGGTGGTCGCGCTCGTCGAGTTGACGGCGCGTTTCGACGAGGAGATGAACATCACCTGGGCCGCCGAGCTCGAGAAGGCGGGTGTGCACGTGGTGTACGGCGTCGTCGGGCTCAAAACCCATGCGAAGGCGACGCTCGTCGTACGGCGTACCGACCATGGCATCCGCCGCTACTGCCACATGGGCACCGGCAACTACAACTCGAAAACGGCGCGCCTGTATGAGGATATCGGTCTGCTCTCCGGGGACCCGGAGCTCGGGGAGGATCTCACCGACCTCTTCAACTACCTGACCGGCTACAGCCGCCAGCGCCAGTACCGGCGCCTGCTGGTCGCGCCCGTGACGCTGCGCAGCGGCATCGTCGAGTTGATCCGCACGCAGACGCACAACAACGGCCGGATCATCATCAAGTGCAATCACCTCATCGATCCCGAGGTCATCGAGGCGCTCTACGCTGCGTCATGCGCCGGAGCACGCATCGACCTCATCGTGCGCAGCTCCTGCGGCGTGCGTCCGGGCATCGCCGGCATGTCGGAGAACATCTGGGTGCGCTCGCTGGTCGGTCGATACCTCGAGCATTCGCGCATCTACCACTTCGGCCCCGACAACTGGTACATCGGTTCCGCGGACCTGATGGGTCGCAACCTCGACGGGCGCATCGAGACGGTCGTCCCGGTCATCGATCCTCGGTTGCGAGCGAGGCTTGCCGAAATCGTCGACGTCCTGCTGGCTGATGACGTCCTCGCCTCCGAACTGCACTTCGACGGCACCTGGCACAAGGTGCCCACGGTCCACGGCCTCGATGCCCAGGCGGAGCTGCACAGGCTCGCGGTCGAGCGCGATACCCGGTGACCGCCGTGGCGGGGGCCTCGCCCGCGCGAGGCGTTCGGCTCGAGGTGCCGACCACGTTCTCACCGGAACCGCTCGACGGCCTCGACCAGTCAGTGACCGCCGTCGAGCAGCCGGTGCGCAAGCTCCGCACCACGCACTGGGACACGGCTGACCTACGTCTCGCGCGCTGGGGCGTCGCACTGGAGTTCTCGGCAGAACCAGGGTGGACGCTCCGCCTGCCTGGGACCAGCGAGGGGATGGCCGCGCCGGATGGCGCCGAGCTCCATTTCGAGGGTGGGCCGGATCGCCCGCCGGATCAGGCGTTGCAACTGGTTCGCGCCTACGCGCGCCATGCTCGGGTTGAGCTGGTGGCTCGTCTGGTCACGCTCACCGCAGAGACGCTCCTCATCGACGCGCAACGCGAAAGCGTGGCGCGCATCGTCGACGCGACCGTGTCGGTGTACTCCGGTCCCCGCGTGACCCAGCGATTTCGCGAGATCGACGTCTTCAGCGAGAGCACGCCGCTGCTCGAGGCGATCGCCGCCCGGTATCAGGCGGGTGGAGCGCAACCGGCCCGCCCTCGATCGCTCGTCGCCCGGGCGCTCGGCCTGGTGGGGTCGCCGCCACCCGAGATCGTCGTGCACGGACTCGGCGGGTCGGCAACTGCCGGCGATGTCGTGCGCCGCTCACTCAGCAGCTCCGTGATCCGCCTGCTCCGCCACGACCCCGGTGTGAGGCTTGGGACCGACATCGAAGACGTGCACCAGGCGCGAGTGGCCACTCGACGGCTGCGCAGCGATCTCCGCACCTTCCGTCCGCTCCTTGATCAGGAGTGGGCTGAGGGGCTCCGCGACGATCTGCGCTGGCTTGGGGGTGAGCTGGGCCGGGTGCGGGATGCGGAGGTACAGCGCGACCGCCTCCGCGCCGCCGCCGCAACCCTCCCGGAGCCGGATCGCCGGGCGGCGGTGGCCGTGGTCGCTCCCCTCGTCGCTCAGGTGCGCTCGGCGCGCCATCATCTGCTGGTGGCCATCGATACCGACCGCTACCTCGACGTGATCGACCATCTCGTGGCGGCCGCGCGAGCACCGCTGCTCACCGAGACGGCCGCCGCCCCCGCCCGGGACGTGCTGCCGGGGCTGGTTCGCCGCCCCTGGCGGTCGTTGAAGGCCGGCGCGATCGCCTGCCGTCCCGGGGTTCCGGACGAGCAGTTGCACGACCTCCGCATCCGCGCCAAGCGATGCCGGTACGCAGCCGAGGCCGCCGCCGCCGCCACCGGCAAGCACGCGGCACGCTTCGCCCGCGAGGTGGCGGGGATGCAGGAGGTGCTGGGCGAGCTCCACGATGCGGTCGTTGCCGAGGAGTGGTTGCGCGAGCGGGCGCGGGCGCCTCGAATCCACGAGACGGCGCTCTTCGCCACCGGCGAGCTGGTGGCGCAGCAGCGTGACGCCGCCGAGCGATCTCGAACGGGGTGGCCCGCCGCCTGGAAGCGCGTCGAGGCGAGTTGGGCAGATGCCTGGCATTGACGGCACCAGTTACCTGGTGCGCCACGCCAAAGCGGGATCGCGTGAGCGATGGACGTCGGCGGATGCAGAGCGTCCCCTGACCGAGGCGGGCAAGCTTCAAGCCGCCGCGCTCGTGCCGCTGATCGGTTCGGACATCAAGAAAGTGCTGTCGAGCCCGTATATCCGCTGCATCCAGACGGTCGAACCGCTCGCGGCTGCGGCCGGGCTCAAGGTCGAAGCAGAGAATCACCTGGCGGAAGGCGCAGACCCGGCATGGACGCTCGCGTATCTTCCGGCGAATCCCGGCGCGGTCCTGTGCACGCACGGTGATGTGATGGCGAGCGTCGTCGAAGCGGTCTCGCAGACCCGGGTCCCCATGAAGGGTGGCAAGGAGTGGGCGAAAGCCGGGACCTGGGCGTTTGTGATCAGCGCCGGCGAGATCGTCGCCGGACGCTACCTGCCGCCGCCCGCCTGAGCCGCTGCGCGGCTGCGGAGGACGGCGACGGCTCCGAACGAGCCCAGGGTGTAGACCGCCGCGATCGGCAGTAACGAAACCAGATCCCCGGGCCAGTGCACCCCGGCGCCCTCCGCGGCCCAGAAGGTGCCCAGTGTGGTGAGTGCAATCCCCACGCCGAATTTGAGCGTGTTCTCCGGAATCAAGGAGAGCGGCTTGCGCAGCGCGACGCCGAGCCCGGCGACGAGCAGCACCGCGACCCCGGCTCCGGCAGCCGCCGGTGCGATCGACGGTCCTCCCGCCCCGGCCGCGAACACGATGAAGGCGATTTCAAAGCCCTCGAGCAGCACGCCCTGAAAGGAGGTTGCCAGACCGACACGGTCGAGGCCGTTGCGTCGCTGAGTGGCAAGGCGAGAGCGCTCGCGCTCGTAGGTTTGCGCCTCGTTGTGCATCGCCTTCAGACCGGCGGTTCGAAGCACCGCTTTGCGCAGCCAGCTCACACCGAGCGCGAGGATCAGGACGCCGATGACCAGCTCGAAGAGCCGGCGAGGCACGTGGGTCAGCAGGGTCGCGCCCAGGAGGCCCACCACGCCGGCCAGCACCACCAGGGCAGCTGCCGCGCCAAGCAATGCGGCGCGCCAGCCTCGGGTGACGCCGACTGCTAGCACGACGGTGAGTGCCTCGACGGACTCCACGAGGGAGCCGGTGAACGCGGTCAGGAAGACGATGACATCGCGGCCCATCAGCGCTCCCAGGCAATCCCGGCGGCGTCCCCCGCCACCCGCAGCAGCACGCAGGCCCAGGTACGGAACGGACGCCACTGCTCCGACAGGCGCGCGAGGTCGGCGGTGCCGGCCGGGCCGCCGAGCCCGTAGAAATGACCCGCATACGCCGGGATCCGCGGCTCGCCGAAGGTCAGGATGTCGGTCGCACCGGTGGAGCGGAGCAGGATCAGCGTGCCGTAGGTCGGACCGATGCCGGGGAGCCGGCAGAGGTGTGCCAGCGCCTCATCGGGCGCTGCGGCCAGCAGTTGCGCCGGGTCGAGCTCCCCGGCGAGCGCCGCCCGAGCCACGCCGTGCAGCCGGTCGATTCGGGTGGGCTCGAGGCCGGGGAAGGACTCCAGCTCCAGCAATGCCTCTGGAGTCGGGAACGCTTCGAGGCGACCGTTCGGAAGCTCAAAGACCCGGCCGTGCGCCGCCGACAGTTTCTTGCGTAGGGCCGCCGCCTGGACCCGGTGCCTGCGCTGGCTGAGGATCGACCATGCCGCAGCCTCGTACGGCGAGTGGAAGAGCACCGGTCGCAGCCCCGCGTGCGCTGTCTGGAGCTCGCCGATGACGGGATCACGGTCACCGACCTGTGCCCACGCGCTCCCGGACTGGTCGAGGGAAAGGATGCGGCGAACCTGCGCCACCCCCAGCTCGGGATCGGCATCGCCGAAGATCTCGACGCGCACGCTCGCGTCCTCATCCTGGGTCACGGCTGCAGCGGTGTGGTGGGCGAGGTCGTCGGCCACGAAGGCGAGCGACATGCTGTCGCCGTCGGGCTTCGGCCGCCCGGTGTTTGGACCGAATCCGAAGCCTGCCGCGGCCGCCAGCGAAAACGGCCCGTCAGGAGTGATCGTGAAGGTTGCCATCGGCGCGCACGTTACTCAAGTCGTGGACACGGCGCAGGGTCGCCACGCGACCGAAGCGATGCCGGTTACTGGCGCAGGCGGAGGATCAGGTTGATGACCACGGTGAGCACGACACTCACCACCACGCAGAAGGCGACCGGGAAGAAGAAGGAGAAGTTGCCGCTGCGCACCGAGACGCTCCCCGGCAGTTGGGTCACGCCCGCGCGCGAGAGCAGGAGGAATACCCCGCCGACCACCACGATCACCGCGCCGGCAACGAGCAGCAGCTTCCCGATGTCGCCGAGAGCCATGTGACCACTCTAAGGTAGAATCCGCCGAACGCATCCACTTCAAGCAGGTCCGGAGAGGCAGGCAAGGGATCGCGGCGCCGCTGCGCGGCTGCCCTTGCCCGAACCGATCCGGGCTGGAGGGCACGATGCCATGACGGTCTCGACGTCGCGAACCCTCGGCCACGTGATCAGTGCCGAGCAGTTCGATCGTGCGTTGCTTGACCGCCTCTTTGCGCGAGCCACGGCGCTCGCGGCGGTGCGCGATGACCGTCTGGCGCACCGGGTCATGGCAACGCTCTTCTACGAGCCCAGCACGCGGACCCAACTCAGCTTCGAATCCGCGATGCTGCGCCTCGGCGGAGCGGTGATCGGCACCGAGGCTGCGCGGTCCTTCTCGAGCGCCATCAAGGGGGAGACCCTCGAGGACACCGTCCGCATGGTGTCGACCTACGCCGACGTCATCGTCCTGCGCCACGACGAGGCGGGTGCGGCGGCGCGGGCCGCCGCGGTCGCGTCGGTTCCGGTGGTCAACGCCGGCGACGGTCCCGGCGAACATCCCACGCAGGCGTTGCTCGACCTCTACACGATCGAGCGCGAGCTGGGACACGTCGAGGGTGTGCATGTCGCGTTCTGCGGCGACCTGCGCTTCGGTCGCACTGCCCGCTCCCTCGCATTGCTGCTGGCGCTCTATCCGGATGTGCGCTTCACCTTCGTCGCCCCGCCGGTCATCCAGGTCGGCACCGACATCCTGACCAGACTCGAGGCACGCGGGATCACGTGCAGGCTCGCCGACCAACTCACCGACGTGATCGATGATGTCGATGTCGTCTACCAGACGCGTGTGCAGAAGGAACGCTTCACCGATCCGCTCGAGTACGAGCAGGCGAAGACCGCCATCCGCATCGATGGCGCGATCATGCGTCAGCTCCCCGCCACGGCGATCGTGATGCACCCGCTACCGCGCGTTGACGAGATCGCGCCCGAGGTCGATGCGGATCCCCGCGCCGCGTACTTCCGTCAGGCGGCCAACGGGGTCGCCATTCGCATGGCGCTCCTCGAGATGTTGCTGGCATGACGGTGTCGCGATGACTGGCCTCGCACAGCCGCTCGACGACAACCCGCAGCTGCTCGACGCCGCCGGCCTGCAGCGGATCACGGTGCGGCTGGCGCACGAGATCGCCGAACGCCACCCCGCCGTCGAGACCCTGGTCCTGGTGGGAATCCCGACTCGTGGCGTGCCCCTCGCGCGTGCGGTGGCGCATCAACTTGCAGCCTTCGGACACACGTCGCCGCCGGTTGCGGTGATCGATCCCAGCGGTCACCGTGATGACCGGCCGCGCCCGGTGACGCCGCACCCTGCGCTGCACGACGTCGACGGAGGGCCGGCGCCGCGCATCGACGGCACGGTCGTGATTGTCGTGGACGACGTGCTCTTCACCGGCAGGACACTTCGCGCCGCGCTCGATGCGCTGGTTGATTGCGGACGTCCGGCCGTGGTCGAGGTGCTCGCGCTGGTCGATCGCGGCCATCGCGAGCTGCCGCTGCGTGCGACCTACGTTGGCAAGAATGTCCCGACGGCGCAGGGCGATCGCGTCTTCGTGCGGCTGCGAGAGGTGGACGGTGTCGACGGCGCCTGGTTGCACAGGGCGGCCCCGGCATGAACGCGATCCTCCGCGGCGTTCGCGTCATCGACCCGCTCGGCCGTCTCGACGCCGCCGGCCAGGATGTCTGGATCGACGGCGGCAAGATTCTTGCCATCTACCACCACATCGACGCGGCAGGTGTTCCGGTCGTGGATCTGACTCCCGCGGAAGGCATGGATTCCTGCGTGCTCTGTCCCGGTTTCATCGACCTGCATGCGCACCTCCGTCAGCCCGGTGATGAGGATGCCGAGACGATGCAGAGCGGCGCACGCGCTGCAGCAGCGGGCGGGTTCACGCACGTGCTCGCCATGGCCAACACGAAGCCGCCGATCGATACACCTGAGCGGGTTGCGGAAGCGATCCTTGCCGCACGCGGTCAGCAGGTGTCGATTCTCCAGGTCGCTGCGCTCACCCGCGGGCTCGAAGGCCAGGAACTGGTGGATATTCGGCGATGCATCGAGGCCGGGGCGGTCGCCATCGGCGATGACGGTCGCAACGCCATCTCTCCGCGTCAGCTCGCGATCGCGCTCACCGAGACTGCGCAGATGTCACGAACGGTCCTGGTGCATCCCGAGGATGAGGAGATGATCGCGCAGGCCAACAACACCCAGGGATCGACCACGCGCAGTCCGCTGCGACCTGTCGAAAGCGAGACACGCGCCGTGAATCTCGCGATTCGCGCGCTGACGCACGCACGCGCCGGTCATCTGCACCTGCAGCATCTCTCCTGTGAAGGATCGGTGATTGCACTCCGCAAGGCGCGTCACCAGGGAATGGCGGTGAGTGCCGAAGTGACCCCGCATCACCTGTCCATGTGGCTGCCGAGCGCCGAGGAACCCGACCCGCCGTCGCTGCGCAAGGTCAATCCGCCACTGCGTGCGGAGAGCGACAGGCTCTCGCTCGTGCAGGCGTTGCGAGAGGGGGTCATCGAGGCGGTCGCGACCGACCACGCGCCGCATCGCGCGGCCGACAAGTCGGGCGACTACGATGCGGCGGCGCCGGGGATGATCGGCCTCGAAACCGCGCTCGCCACCTGCATGACGATCGGTGGGATGGGCGGCGAGTGGCTCTCGACCCTCGTCGAGCGGCTGACCGCAGGGCCGTATCGCGTCCTCGGTCCGGTTGCAGGCATTGCCGAGCCGCGGCTGCGAATCGGTGAGTCGGCCACCTGCACCCTCTTCGACCCGAACGCAGAGTGGACCGTCGGTGAGGTTCCCTCGCACTCGCGCTCCACCAACACGCCGCTGCTCGGAGCGAGGTTGCGCGGGAAGGTGTTGCTCACCATCGCGGGCGGCCGCGTCGTGCATCAGGATCCGGTGCGCATCCCGGTCGACTCGGAGCTGGTGACCAGTGGCTGACGTGCCCGGCCGTCTCGCCCTCGAATCGGGAGCGACTTTCGACGGGATCCTCTTTGGTGCACCGGTCGACGCAGCACAGAACGGTGAGGTCGTCTTCAACACCTGCATGAGCGGATATCAGGAGGTGATCACCGATCCCTCCTATGCGGGCCAGGTGGTCGTGATGACATATCCGCTCATCGGCAACTACGGCTGTCGCGACGACACCATGGAGTCGACGAAAGTCCAGTGCCGCGCGCTGGTGGTACGGGAGCTCTCCGCCGACATCGGGCATCCTCGTGGAGAGCGAACCCTCGAGGAGGAGTTGCGGCGCAACGGGGTTCCCGGGCTGCGCGGGGTCGACACGCGGGCGTTGACGCGCCATCTCCGCGACCACGGGACGCTGCGCGGGGTGATCGCAGCGTCGTCAGCAATGTCCGCTGAGGAACAGGTGACCGCGGCGAGGTCGGCGCCGTTCGTGAGCGACGAGGACCTGGTCGGCATGGCGTCGATCACGGACCCGTGGATGTCCTTCACTGAGCGCCTCGATGCAACCTTGCACCGCGGCGTGACCCTCGCGGGGAGCGAGAACGCGTTTACCGGGGTGCGCATCGCGGTGCTCGACTACGGCGTGAAACTGAATCAGCTCCGCGCGTTGTGCAGTCGCGGCGCAGAGGTGATCGTCGTGCGTCAGGACGCACGCATCGAAGATGTGCTCCGCCACGAACCGCACGGCATCGTGCTCTCGAACGGTCCCGGTGATCCATCGCGGCTGCCGCATGCGGTGCAACTCTGCCGAGACCTGCTCGAACGCCGGATCCCCCTGCTCGGTATCTGTCTCGGGCATCAAATCCTGGGACAGGCCGCGGGCGCATCGACGTCACGGCTGACGTTCGGACACCACGGTGGTAACCACCCGGTGCGCGACGCTGCATCCGGAGCCGTGTTCGTCACCTCGCAGAACCACGAATTCCAGGTCGACGCGGGTTCCCTGCCGGCCGATTCCGGTTGGTACGTATCTGAGCGCAATCTCAACGATGGGAGCGTCGAGGGGTTGCGGCATCGCGAGTTGCCGGCGTTCTCGGTGCAGTACCACCCCGAAGGGGCGCCGGGGCCGCAGGACAGGGCGGGGCTGTTCGACGAGTTCTTGCGGTTGTGTCGTGGGGCGCGAGCGGGGGGTGGGGATGCGCTTGCTCAGACAGCGCTCCGCGGTTCGCGCTCGCACAACGACATAGCATCGCGCTCGCACGAACCGCTACGCGAACTCGCCGCGAATCCCCACCCCCCGCTCGCTAGCGGTAGCGGTGACTCGACGAACGGGGCGTCGATGCTGGCGGATGCTCCGCAGTCCGAAACTCCGCCAACCAGGGACCTCTCGGCGATCAAGCCCGCGTGCGTTCTCGTGATCGGGTCGGGGCCGGTGATCATCGGACAGGCCGCGGAGTTCGATTACGCGGGGACGCAAGCCTGCCGTGCGTTGCGCGAAGAGGGGATCCGGGTCGTGCTCGTCAACAGCAACCCGGCGACGATCATGACCGATGATTCGTCGGCGGATGCGGTGTACGTCGAGCCGCTGACGGTCGAGGTTCTGGAGCGCGTGATTGCCGCCGAACGGCCTGATGGTTTGCTGGCGACGCTGGGAGGGCAGACGGGGCTGAATCTGGCGGTCGCACTTGATGACGCGGGGGTCCTCGAACGGTACGGTGTTCGCGTTCTGGGGACCGGTTTGACCGCAATCCGGACCGCCGAGGATCGTGAACGATTCAAGGGATTGCTCACGTCGATCGGAGAGCCCACACCCGAGTCGGCGACGGTGGCGACGCTTGGTGAGGCACGCGCCTTGCGCGAGCAACTGGGGCTCCCGTTGGTGGTGCGTCCGGCGTTCACGCTGGGTGGGACGGGCGGTGGCCTGTGCGACACCGAGGAACGTTTTGCGGAGACGGTGCTCACCGGGCTGGCGGCCTCGCCGATCAGTCAGGTGCTCGTCGAGCGGTCGCTCGCCGGATGGCGCGAGATTGAGTACGAGGTGATCCGGGATGCGTCGGGAACCTGCATCACGATCTGCAACATGGAGAACCTCGATCCCATGGGCGTGCACACCGGGGATTCGATGGTCGTCGCGCCGGCGCAGACGCTCACCGATCGTGAGCATCAGCAGCTGCGCAGTGCGGCACTGCGCATCATCAACGCCTTGCGGATCGAGGGTGGCTGCAACGTGCAGTTTGCGCTGGCCCCTGACTCGCATGAGTACCACGTCATCGAGGTGAACCCTCGGGTGTCGCGCTCGTCGGCACTCGCGTCGAAGGCGACGGGATATCCGATCGCTCGCGTCGCGGCGAAGATTGCCGCCGGCCTGCGACTCGACGAGATTCCCAATGCCGTCACCGGCAAGACCTGCGCTGCATTCGAGCCGGCACTCGACTACTGCGTCGTGAAGATTCCTCGCTGGCCGTTCGACAAATTCCCGGAGGCAGACCGCCGCCTGGGGACTCAGATGAAGTCGACCGGCGAGGTCATGGCCATCGAGCGTTCGTTCGAGGCTGCATTCAACAAGGCGCTGCGCTCGCTCGAGCAGCCACAACCCGATCCTTCGGTGCTACACGAGCCGGTGCTCATCGACGTTGCCAATGACCGTCGCGCCGCGGCGCTGCTGGAGGCGTTCCGGGGCGGCGCGACCCCGGAAGAACTCAATCGCCGCAGCGGTATCTCCACGTGGTTCCTGCGCCGCCTCAGCAACATCGTCGCCTGCGAGGAGCGCTTGCGCTGGGGTGGCCTCGACGACGACTCGTTGCGCGCCGCGAAGCTCGCCGGCGTGACCGACTCGCGCATCGCCGCGCTGTCGGGCGCCACACCCGATGCAATCCGCTCGCGCCGGGAGTTGACGGGGCTGCGCCCGGTGTTCAAATGCGTCGACACCTGCGCTGCGGAATTCGAAGCTGCCACGCCCTATTACTACTCAACCTACGAGACCGAGGATGAGGGCCCGGCCGCCACCGCTCCGGCCGCCAACACGGTCGTCGTGCTCGGGAGCGGGCCGATACGCATTGGCCAGGGCATCGAGTTCGACTACTGCAGCGTTCATGCCGCAACCGCCCTTCGCGCGCAGGGAGTGGATGCGGTGATGGTCAACAGCAATCCGGAGACGGTAAGCACCGATTTCGACTGCAGCACCCGCCTGTATTTCGAGCCACTCGACGAGGAGGCGGTGCGCGCCATCATCGACGAGGAGCAGGCATCCGGCGTCGTCGTGCAATTCGGCGGTCAGACAGCGATCAACCTCGCCGAGCCGCTGGATCGTGCTGGCATCGCGATTCTGGGCAGCAGCATCGCCAGTATCGACCTGGCCGAGGATCGCCGCGCCTTCGAGGCATTGATGCGGTCGCTGTCGATTGCGCAACCACAGGGCGCCGCGACGACCGATCTCGACGAGGCGCTCGCGATTGCCGACGACATTGGCTTCCCGGTGCTGGTGCGGCCGTCCTACGTGCTTGGCGGACGCGCGATGGAGATCGTGCACAGCCGGAGCCAGTTGATGGGCTACCTCGAGGCCGCGATGGCGGCGCTGCCCGCCGAGGGCACGCGGCGTCGTGGCGCGGTGCTCATCGATCGCTACCTGTTCGGTACCGAGGTCGATGTGGACGCCATCAGCGACGGCGAGACGGTCGTCATTCCCGGCCTGATGGAGCACGTGGAGCGGGCAGGTGTCCACAGCGGCGATTCGATGGCAGCGTACCCGGCACGCATCCTCGGCGACGACGTGCGTGCCCTGATCGTCGACGCCACCGTGCGCATCACCCGCGCACTCGATGTCCGCGGCCTCTGCAACATCCAGTTCGCGGTCCATCGCGGGATCCCGCACGTCCTCGAGGTCAATCCTCGTGCGTCGAGGACGGTGCCATTTCTCAGCAAGGTCACCGGCGTGCCGATGGTCGAGCTGGCCACGCGCATCATGCGCGGCGCCAAGCTGGCAGACCTCGGATGGAGCACCGGTCTCGTGGCAGCGCGTCCGCTGGTTGCGGTGAAAGCGCCGGTGTTCTCGACCGTCAAACTCATCGACGTCGACACCGCGCTCGGTCCGGAGATGAAATCCACCGGTGAGGTGATGGGCATCGACACCGACCTGGGTGCCGCGCTGCAGAAAGCGTTCGTGGCGGCGCTGGGCGGCGTGCCAACCACGGGAGGTGCGCTCTGCAGCGTCGCCGACGTCGACAAGGCCGAGGCCCTGCCGATCATCTCGCAGCTGAGCTCGCTCGGCTTCACCATCTACGCCACCGCCGGCACCGCGGCGGCGCTGGCGAGCGCGGGGATATCCGCGGTGGCGGTGGGCAAGATCGGCCATGGACGGCCCAACGTCATCGATGTCATTGAGGACGGGCAAGTGTCGATCGTCATCAACACGGTGTCGAACTTCGGGACCGACGAACTCGCGTTCCGTGCCGACGGCGGTGCCGCCGCGGCGGTGGGTCGCACCGTGAAGGACGGCTACCGGATCCGCCTCGCCGCCGAGCAGCGCCGCGTGCCGTGCTGCACATCGCTCGACACCGCCGCCGCACTTGTGGAGGCGATCAGCCGCCACACATCGGGCAAGGGCGTACGGGTTGCGACCGTGCGCGCCTACCGCGACGGCGTGGTCCAGGCGGTGTCGTGACAGCCGACCTCAGCAGAGCCTCGCTCGAGCAGGGCGAGGTGTTGGTGGTCGAACGGCTCGGGGGTGGATTGCTCGAGCTGGTCGCGCGGCTGCCGCACCTGGCCGCGACGGCGATGCCAGGATCCTTCGCGCAGCTGCGCTGCGGCGCCGGGTCGACACCACTGCTGCGACGTCCGTTCAGCGTGGCATGGACCAAGGACGACACCTGCGGCTTCGTCTTCGAGGCGGTCGGCACCGGGACGCGACTACTCTCCGAGCTCCTGCCGGGAGATCCGCTCGACAGCCTGGGACCGCTGGGGCACGGCTTCACCGTGGTGGACAGTGGTTCAGTCGTCTGCGTTTCGGGGGGCCTTGGCTGCGCACCCTTTCCGCTGCTCATCAACGAGCTCCGGCGTCGCGGCGTTGAAGACATCCTTGTCCTGAACGGTGCACGTACCGCCGCGCGCCTCTATCCGCCGGAACGGTTTGCGCGCCCCGCGGTACCGGTCGTTGCCGAGGCAACCGACGACGGGACGCGCGGGCATCACGGTTCGGTGACCGATCTGCTCGTGCAGGCGTTGAGCTCGCAGCCCTCGGCGCTCTACGCGTGCGGACCGAATCCGATGCTCAGCGCCGTCATGCGTACCCTGCTCGAGTCCGGAGCGGAATTGCCGCCGATCCTCGAAGCCTCGCTCGAGGCGCCGATGGGCTGCGGGTTCGGCACCTGCCTCGGATGCGCGCTCCCGGTGCTGGGCGAGGGCGGTGCCACAGTCTGGAAGCTGTGCTGCACCGATGGTCCGGTGATGTCGATGCGCGATGTGGACTGGGCGGGGATCAGCGCCTTGCCGGGCGCCGACGTCGCATGAGTGAACACCTCGCCGGCACGGTGGATCTCGGCCGCGGCCTGGTGCTACCGAATGCCGTCGGTCTAGCCAGCGGGACCGCCGGCTACGGGTTTGAACTCGCGCAACTGATTGACCTTGACCGTCTCGGCGCGCTCTACACCAAGGGCACGACGGTACTGGCGCGCGAAGGCAACCCACCGCCTCGGGTTGCCGAGACCGGTGGTGGGATGCTCAACAGCATCGGGTTGCAGAATCCCGGTGTCGAGCATGTCGCCGGCGACTACGCGCCGCGCTGGAAGGACTGGAAGATCCGCGTGATCGTCAACATCGCGGGTGGCTCGGCCGAGGAGTACGTTCATTGCGTGCGGGTCCTCGCACCGGTCGCGGAAATATCCGGGTTCGAGCTGAACATCTCCTGCCCGAATATCGCACACGGTCTCGACTTCGGACGCGATCCTGATGCCGCGGCGCGTCTTGTTGCCGCCGTTCGCGCGGTGACCGAACGCTGCATCATCGTGAAGCTGAGCCCCAACGTGACCGACATCGCGGCGGTCGCACGTGCCGTCGAGGCAGCCGGTGCAGACTGCATCTCGGCTGTCAACACATACGTCGGACGCAAGATCCATCGTGCGTCGGGGCGGTCGGTGCTCCCACTCGGGACCGGCGGACTGAGTGGCCCGGCCATCCAGCCTTTGGCACTTGCGGCGGTCGCCACCATCTGTGAGGCGGTGCACATCCCTGTCGTTGGCGTCGGCGGCATCATCGACGCCGCGTCCGCCCAGGATTTCCTGACCGTCGGCGCGAAGGCGGTCCAGGTGGGGACCGCGACCTTCGTCAATCCCGAGACGGCACTCGACGTGCTGGACGGTCTGACGAAGGTCACGGCCTCATCCATCCCTGCCTAGACCAGCTGTCCCACTTCCACCTCAACGGGAATCGGGTCTCGGTGACGGCCGTTGAGCTCCAATACCGGTAGGGCCGGCTCCATGTCGATCGCAACCTCACCATGGAGCTCGAGATCCCCAACTTCGAGTTCCTTGTCGGTCATGCGCAGCGGGACGATGAGTCCGACGAGCTTGATCACGAGGAATGTGGCCACCGCGTCGTACACGATGATGAAAGCGAGCGCGAGCGCCTGCAGTCCCAACTGCTTCGCGTTGCCGTAGACGAGGCCGGTGACCGCGAACGATGCTGTGCCGGCGGATCCCACGTACACGATCATGTTCGGTGACGCGAGCACACCGGTCATCAGTCCGCCGAACGCTCCCGCCACGCCGTGCGTGTGGAAGACACCGAGCGTGTCGTCGACCTTCTCCTTGAACAGCCTGGTCTTGCCCAGGTAGTTCATGGACAGCCAGGGCAGCACGCCCGCGCCGATCCCGATCGCAAACGCCGCGTAGGCATTCATATACCCGGCGCCGGGAGTGATCGCGACCAGCCCGGCGATCATCCCGCTGATCATGCCGAGGATGGTCGGCCTGTGGTTCTTGCTGAGGAACATGTCCATGAGCATCCAGGTCAGCAGTGCCGTTGCTGTGCACAGATGGGTGTTGAGCACTGCCGCGGATGCATCGGCATTGGCGAAATACGGGTCGCCGCCGTTGAACCCGCTCCATCCAAGCCAGAGCAGACCGCCTCCCGCGACCGCCAGCATGATGTTGCTCGGCGCGTTGTTCTGGCGGTCCTTGAGCAACCGCGGTCCAACGACAGCTGCGGCAACGAACGCCGACACTGCAGCTGCAACGTGGATGACATAGCCACCGCTGTAGTCGACGGCGCCGAGCGCCCCGAGCCATCCACCGCCCCAGAGGCTGAACGCGCCCACCGAGTACACGAGGGTGATCCAGAGTGGAACGAAGAGCGCCCACGCACGGAAGCTGATACGTCCGAGCAGTGCGCCACCGAGGATGATGACCGTGATCGTCGCGAACACGAACTGGAAGTACACCAGTGACGACATCGGAAACCGCAGCGCTGGAATCAAGCCGGTGAGCAACGGAATGCTCGCCTGGGCTTCGAGGTCGGTCGCGCCCGCGACAGGGTGCGGTATTCCGACGAATGTGGTTGCTGCACCAGCGATATGGAGCGGGGTGCCGAAGCTCATGTCATACGCGAAGAACATCCAGATGACCAGCGTCATCGCGAATGCGTACACGACCATGAGCGCCGAGTTCACCGCAAACTTCCGCTTCATCAATCCTGCATAGAGGATCGCGAGCCCGGGGATGCTCATGATCCCGACCAGCGTTGCCGACACCAGCTGCCACGCCGTGTCGCCGGTGTCCAGCCAGCCAGGACCTGGATTGAGGGCGGAGAGCATTGCGATACCTCACCTGTGCGCCGTTGATGAGCAAGTGAGCGACGTACGCTTTGCAGACAAACTCTGTCAGACCACCGCGCTTGAAACTTCATCCGTCGCGCACAGATCACAGACCCCCGTGCTGTACGCCGCGCACGAGTGCAGGTGCGGCGCTGGCAAGGGTGATGCATCCCGACGTGGTCCTTTGCCGTCCTTCGGTCGGGTCCGCACGATGTCGGCTCCCGGGCGACGCTCGGCCCGCACCGGTGCCGCGCAACTCGCTTGGGTTGGCGCACGACGTCGCCTCCCGGCGACGCTCGGTCAGACGGCCGTGCGCAGCTCGCTCTGGTACGCGGGTGCCGGGGGTGCAACTCGCAGGTTCGGCATCGTGGTGCCGATATCCAGGTCGTGAGCCGCCACGGGCCTCCCCGTGAAATATCCCTGCGCGCGATCGCAGCCGAGCAGGGCCAGGAGCTCGAGCGTTGCGCAGGTCTCGATACCCTCCGCAACCACCAGCAGTCCCAGCGCATGGCCGAGGTCGATGGTCGCTCGCACCAGCTTCACGTCCTGCTCGCGACTGTTCGCGGCGAGCGCGCCGATGAACGTGCGGTCGAGCTTCAACTCGGTGACCGGAAGGCTCCCGAGGTAGGCGAGTGAGGTGAACCCGGCTCCGAAGTCGTCCACCGAGATGCCCAGCCCGAGGCTGCGCAACGCTTCGATGACCTGCTTGCAACCTTCGAAATCGCGAATGATCGTCGTCTCCGTGATCTCGAGAATCAGCGCCGACGCCGGCACCCGGTGACGGCGCAACGCCGCACGGACGAGGTCGATGAAACCGGGGTCGAGCAGGTTCGACGATGAGATGTTCACGGACACCGCGAGGCGACTGCCACCGGCGCGCCATGTGGCGCATTGCGTCAGCGCCTGCTCCAGCACGAGCCGCGTCAGCGACCCCATCAGACCCGCCTCCTCGGCCAGCGGCAGGAATTCGAGCGGTGGCACGAGACCAAGACGCTCGTGCGGCCAGCGCAGGAGCGCCTCGACGGCGACCGTCTCCCCACTGCGCAGATCGACCTGCGGCTGGTAGTGCAGCACGAGGCGCTCGGCGTCGACCGCGGCACGCAGCTCCTCGACCAGCACGAGGCGGTTGCCGCCATCATCGATCGATGGCTGATAGACCTCGAAGGAGCGCTGGCTGAGCTTCGCGCGGTACATGGCGACATCGGCGCAGCGCATCAGTCCGAGACTGTCCACCGCATCCATCGGGGCCATGGCGATGCCGATGCTCGCACTGATCCGGACGCTGACACCGTTGAGCACGAACGGCTGCTCGAGCAGCGAGGTAAGCCGCTGGGCAAGACCAGCTGCGTATTCCGGGTCGGTGTCGACGAGCACTGCACCGAGCTCGTCGCCACCGATCCGGACCAGCACGTCGGTGCTGCGCAGCGTGCTCAAGAGGCGCGGACCCAGCTGCTTGAGCAACTCATCGCCGGCCGAGTGACCGAAGGAATCGTTGATCTCCTTGAAATGGTCGAGATCCACGAAGAGGAACGCGAGGTTTCGCGATGGCGTCTCAGGGTCGGCCGAATCATCGAAATACGCTTCGAGCAGAGTCATGAGCCGGCGCCGGTTGCCCAACCCGGTCAGCTCGTCGGTGACCGCCTGGCGGTGGCGCTCCTCGGTGAGCTTGCGCAGGCCGCCGACCGACCAGGCCAATCGCACGCCGACCGCTGCAAGCGTGACCGTTGCCAGTCCGACTGCGACCGCGCTCACCGGATACCCCAACGCTCCCGTCAGCAGGATCACGAGCCCGGCAAACGCTCCGGCACCCGGAAGGACAAATCCGGGCATCTTCCCGGGCTCGACGAGCTCGCGCCGGCCGGGCGGTACCCAGACGGACATGGACATGAGAGCGATCGCGATGGGCCATGCGATCGCATCGGCGACCGTTCCCACCTGTGAGTTGGCGCTCAGGAGGTTGAACGTGTCGCCCACGCCATTGACGGCGCAGGCAGTCGCAAAGAGCAGCCACGGGAGCCTGCGGCCGGGGAGTATGGCGGTGCCGCCGACGACCAGCGCCAGGAGCAGGACGTCCCCGATCGGGTAGACAAGGTTGACCGCCGCGCCGAGGGGGGTGGCGTCGGTTCCAAGCGCCTTCAGCACAGTCGGGAACGCGAACGCCGCACAGACCGCGGCCGCGCCGAGACCCGCGATACCGCCGTCCAGCCACGTGGCGGGCAGGAGCCGTTTGATCTCCTTGCGGAGCATCAAGACGATAGCGGCGTAGGCGAGCGGGTAGAACACGACGTACGCGACGTCGGCGTACGAGGGTGTTGGCGGGTTCGCCCCTTCCCAGGTGATCACGAGGTCGCCGAGTGCCCAGGCGAACACCGCCGCGCCAAGCACCAGCGGGACAGCCCGTCCTGGGAGCCGGTGGAATCCACGGGCCAGGAGCATCCCGACCAGGATCATTTCCAAGATCACGACGCCCCAGCCGTCGATCCAGTCCCAGAACGCGTTCCCGGGGGTCAGCGCCAACGAGCGGACGACTGTCGACGCCACGTAGGCGACCAGGAGGACGCTCAGGACGGCGTATGAGGCCCAGAGCGCCGTCGAAGCCCGCCCCCTGGGTCTGGCGAATGTCGGAAATGCCCGCCGTTCCGGAGCGGTCACGGAACTCACGACAGCAGCTTCGCCGATCTCCTGTTGAGATCCGGTTGCGACCGTGGAACGACAATGACCTCAGGAGGCGAAGAAGCCGAGGTTTGATCTCGGAAGGCGGAGCTGGTCCGGACCCCTACGTCGGCCCCCGGTAGTACTGCTTGAGATCGATGAGCCAGACGTGGAGGGCCACCGACCCCGACCGCAGGACGCCGGTCTTCACCAGGACCGGCTGAAACGGGCTCAGTGCCTGCAGCGACTGCTCGAACTGGTCGCCGGTGAAGCTCATCAGCAGGATCTGGGCAGGAGTGCGCTCCTGGATCAGTTGCCTGTCCTTGGGGGCGAGGACACCGAGGCCGCCCGTCAGCGAATCGAAGAAGGCGTGGAAGATGCCGATAGGGCCGAGGATCTCGTCGCGTTCGTCGGGTGGCCACCACATGAGCAGGCGCTCACCCGAGTACGTTCCCGGACCGACGAATGCGGGGAGATCGGTGGTCACCACGTACAGATTGGTCGCGTACTTGGCATCGCCTCCGAACGCGGTGGCGTACGCCGGTGCTGTGTCCGGGATGGTGCCCGGGAACAGGGGATGTTTCGGGATGGGTGCGACTGTGAGGACGAACAGGAACGCTGACACCAGCGTGACCGCGACGCCGGACGCCACACGCGTCGATACGCCCCGCGGCGCGCGCCACAACCAGCGGGCGATGAGCGCACAGGCCAGCGTGATGCCGACGACGAGGTAGCCGACCGGAAACCAGCCGAACGCGAGCAGACGTGGCAGCAGTTCGTATACCAGTGGGAGCGCCAGCAGCAGTACCGGTAGTAACCACTTGAACCGTCCATGGTCCAGGAGCGGACGCCCGAGCTCGACGAGCGCCATGGCAAGCGCCAGGCTCACCGAAGCCCACAACAGCGAGGAAAAGAAGTGGACCTCGAGGATCTGCACGCCGCCGAAGAGTTGCAGGTACATGCAGAGCACGAGCTGCGCTGCACAGGTCACGCCGATTACGAGTTGTGGGGTCGGCACCTTGCGGAGGTGGTATCCGAATGCGATCAGCCAGGTGATCACAACCGTTGGTGGGACAAGGAGATACGTGACGTACGGTGCCCATCGCCAACTGTGTGAGTGATACATGATTTCGTTCGAGGGCTGGGCCAGGTACATCACCGACTGAATGGTTGGGACCACGAAGTCGAAGGGTCCGATGAGCAGACCCGACGCGAGCGCGAGGACACCCATCATCCCGAGGGCAGCGCACGCTGCCACGACGCCGTCGCGCAGCATGTGCGGACGATCGCGCAGGAACCGCACCACGGCGTAGACCACGACTGCGACTGCGATGAGTGGCAGCGATGTCGCGATCGACCAGAGCGACAGCGTGAAGAAGCCGGCGCTGCCGGCAAGCCACCACACGCGGTGTCGCTGCGAGGGCATCACGAGGCACGCTGTACCGGCGATGAGATAGGACACCGCTACTGAGTCCGGAAAGTCCGTCCCCCAAGCGGTGATGAGCACCGGACTGGTGAGGACGATCACCACTGCGACGGCGCCGGCCCATTTGCCGTACATCCTGCGCAGCAATAGGTAGGCGGGCACAATCGCGATCAATGCGAGGACGTAACGCAGAACGATGAAGCCGGGGAGCGCACCGAACAGCAGGTACGAGATCCGTCCCGGCACCAGCAGCCCGACACGCGATGCCTCGCGGAGGCGAAAGGTCGGCGTGAAACTGCTGGTGTACCGAAGGAAGATCGACTGGGGCTGGATCATGAAGGTCGTGTGCATGGCTGGATCGTTGAGATCCGGCACGGGCATCAGACGGATACGGAGCCCGAAGTAGGCCGCCACGGGTGCCACCGCGAGGGCGATCGGCTCCACTAACGGGCGCCATCGACCTCGATGTGGTGTGATCGGTTCGAGGCCGCGTGAGGCCAGTTCAGTGGCGCTCATGGCCCGCCGTGCCACATGCTCTGGGATCGCGACCGGTCAGGCAACGTCGTGGAGATCAGCAGCGCAGACACGGAGACACAAGGACACGAGGATGAGTTCACCCCAGGACGGCGGTCGCGGGATCGCCGGTGACAACGACACAGCCGTGGACATTACCATCGTGAGCAGCGAGGCTCAGCTGCAGCGTCTGCTGCCGCTGATGCGGGCGTACTGCGATTTCTACGATGTTGCTCCGTCCGACGAGTCGCTGCTTTCCTTGTCGCGAGCGCTGATTGCAGATCCCACCCACGAGGGTGTGCAGCTCCTCGCGACTATCCGTGGTCGAGACGTCGGATTCGCAACCATCTACTGGAGTTGGGAGACGACGACGTCGGGTCGCATCGGGGTCATGAACGACCTCTATGTCGATGCATCGGCGCGCGGACGCGGCGTTGGGTCGTTGCTCATCGAGGAGTGCGTGCGCCGAGCGAGTTCCCATGGAGCGGTGAAGCTTGTCTGGCAGACTGCTGTGGACAATCTCACGGCGCAGCGCGTGTACGACAAGGTGGGCGCTACGCGCGAAACCTGGGTTGACTACTGGCTGGACACGCGGTAAGGATCTACCCGCGTTCGCGTTGGTGGCGTCGGCGCCCTGTTTCCCGTGGTTGCGCTGGCACAGCACTCCTCGCGATAGCGCGCAGACCCCACTGCTCGCGACAGCGCCCACACCGTCGCTCCTCGGATGGTCCTACTTCTTCGCCGCCTGGTAATACGGGTTGGCGCCCTGCGCATGGTCGGTCGTGTCGCGCACCTCGGTGATCTGCGGAAAGCGCTCGAGGATCGCGACGCGAACGCCCTGCCCCAGCGTGACCTCCGCCATCCCACAGCCTTGGCAGCCACCGCCCATGTGGATGAAAGCGACTCCATCGGCCACGTCAAGAAGATCGATGAATCCACCGTGCGACGCCACCGATGGGTTGATCTCATCATCGAGCAATCGCTGCACGTCGCGAGCCAGGTCGTCGAGCCAGAGCGGGTTGGGATTGTCGACGGTCAGCGCTCCGCGGAGGCGATCGGCGTCCACAGTGATGCCGTCGAGGTATGGGGCGGACGCCAGGGGCATTGTGAAGCGGATCCCGGCAGGACCGTTCACGACCACGTCGCCATCGCGCTCCTCACCGGGAGCGACGAGCGACAGGTCGTAGTTGAACACCCCGTTCTGCCGGCCGGTGATGGCGATACGGACGCCTGCCTCTGGCTGCTTGCGGTTCGCTCGCACCTGCTCGATGCGGGTGACTGCATAGTCGGTGACTGCGATTCTCGGTTCCTTCACGCTGCTTCCATGGTACGTCCGGGCGAATTGCCGGCGTAGGCTGATTCCATGCCGCAGCGGGTGATGCTGGTCCTGCCGACGGAGACATATCGCGCCACCGCGTTCCTGCGCGCGGCAGGTGACCTGGGTTTGCAGGTCGTGGTTGCATCAAACGAGGCACCGACCCTTGCGGCACTGATGGAAGGACGAGTGTTGACCCTCGATCTTCACGTGCCGGCTGAGGCAGCTGAGCGCGCAGCAGAATTTGCGGCCAGGTGGCCTATCGACGCGGTGGTCGGTGTCGATGAGTCGTCGGTGCTCACTGCCGCCAGCATCGCGGAGCGACTCGACGTTCCGCGACGGAATGACGTCGCCGCCGTTGCGGCAACTCGGGACAAGCGCTTGCTTCGCCGTCGCCTCACCGACGCTGCGGTTCGTCAACCCCGGTTCGTCGAGGTTGACGTCGATGCCGGCCGTGATGTGCTTGACCATGCCGTGCGCGATGTCGGCCTGCCGTGCGTGATCAAGCCAGTCGATCTGGCGGCAAGCCGTGGTGTGATCCGCGCCGATAGTCGGGCCGATGTTGATGCCGCAGTAAGCCGTGTCGCTGCGTTGCTGCGCGGGATCTGCGCAGACGGATCCACACCGCCGATGCTGATCGAGGCATACGTCGACGGTGTGGAGGTCGCCGTCGAGGGGCTGGTCCGCGACGGCCGGATGGACGTGATCGCCTTATTCGACAAGCCCGATCCGCTTCTCGGACCGTTCTTCGAGGAGACGATCTACGTGACGCCCTCGCGGCTCAGCGAGACCACGCAGAGCTGCGCGATCGCATCTGTGCGCGCAGCCGTTGCCGCACTCGGCCTGCGTCATGGACCGATTCATGCGGAGGTGCGCGTTACCGCGGATGCCGCAATGGTTATCGAGGTCGCCGCGAGGTCAATCGGAGGCCTGTGCTCGCAGGTCATTCGTGTCACGTCCACGGATGCTCCGCTTGAGGAGAGGTCACTCGAAAACGTGATCCTGCGTCAGGCATGCGGTCTTCCACTTGGCGCTGTGCAGATGATCGACGCTGCCTGCGGCGTGTTCATGTTGCCGATCCGACAGGCCGGCATCTTGCGTGGGGTTACGGGAATCGACGAGGCATCGTCGGTTCCCGGAGTCACCGGCGTGACAATGTCAATTCCGCTCGGCGAACCTGTTACACCACTTCCGGAGGGAGACCGCTACCTGGGATTTGTGTTCGCTCGCGGCGGATCGCCAGACGAAGTCGAGGCGGCCTTGCGCGATGCGGAACAGCACATACGGGTCGATATCGCATAGCAGACGCGCGCCGCAATGCCACCACCGGGGCCGTCGCCTTGGCACCACTCGGCGGCCACCCTCACCCGCCCGGAGGTCGCGCGAGTGCCGCGCCCTCACCCACCCGGTGGGGTCGGGGGTCGTGCCCGATGCTCGACGCCGGGCAGGGGCGAGATCGCCACCCAGGCGCGGTGCTCTCCGTGCACGAGTTGCCACCCACCCTCGTGGAGCATGGTGTGGTGGCGCAGGCAGAGCAGGACCAGGTTGTCCAGTGCCGTGCTCCCGCCCTGGGCGTAGTGCACCAGATGATGTCCCTAAGTCCACGAATGTAGGTCGATAGAAACTGTCCCGATTCGGTCCATGAAACGAGACCTGGATTGACCCCTCCTAAAAGCGCTCCACCCAGCGCGCCCGCCACTCTGGAGCCTCAACCGTTGGTGCGAAGTAGGCGACCTGGTTTCGGATCTTGCCATCACGAAAATGGAAGATGTCAACGGCGTGCCATACGCTCCCGTCGGGGTAGCTGACCCGGGACTCGCTAACGTAGTCATCGCCGGTACCGGTGATCTTGAGGACGGTCCAGCTCGGCGTTGTGACCCATCTGTCTTGGCTGCCCGTGATGCGATGGGTTTCAATGTCAGGCAGTCCAGCGGGGTAGTTGTCGTTCATCTCGCGGTTGTTCTGTTCGCCGCGAACGCGTTCCCCTGACTGCGGCATCTCCCACACGTAGTCCCGATCCAAGAGCTTGGCGAGGACGGTCCAATCGCGAGCGTTCACCGACTGCCAATACTTCTCGACCGTCTCGCGATTGCTTGGGGTGGCCACGATGGGCATGGTAGTCCCCTCGAGGCGTTGAGGCTTGTCGCCTCGGCGGCCCGAGGGGTTGTATTGGCGATGCACGAGGTTGCTCAGTTCGCTGGCGCCAACGTCAGTGGCCGGCCCCGTGTGGGCAGGGTCTTGGCTGGACCACGCCTTCGAGGCACGCATGACGAGATCCCAGACCGCTCGCGAGGGCGACGTGATACCCGGGCTGGAGGCGAGGTTCATGGGATCGAAGAGTAATTCCGCAGCGCTTGATGTCCGTCCACCGCCGCCGCGTGTGTCAATCGACCGACTGCTCGATGACGTACACGCGCCCATCCGGGGCACGCAGGAAGAACCAGCCGACGCCTTCCATAGCCGGCTCCCCGAACGCCTCGGCAGCCCACACGACGTCGCCGATGACCTCGAGTCCAGCCTCCTTCACCTCTCTGAGAGCCGACTCTGAGATTTTCGACAACGAACGCGACGACCGGTCCCTGCACACCGGCCGGAATCATCCGCTCGTCGTGGTGCCCAGGGGAATAGACCTCGGCGAAGTCGAAGGCCCCGGTCGGCAGGTTCAGGATCGAGAAGGTCTCGCCGACCATGGCCTCGCGTAGCCCCAGGACATCGCGGAAGAACCACGTCATCCGCTCGAGGTGCTCTGTCCGCATGCCTACGTAGCCGATCCGCTTCACGATCATCGCGCCGAGCCTACGGGACCAGCCGCGAGACGCTCAAGCGCTGCGTTCGAGGCACAGGGCCTTGTACGACGCCAGCATCCGGGCATGTACCCAGCGACGCGTGGAGTTCGGCTGTCTAAGGAAGCCACGCCACTATCCTGCCGGGACGATGACGCACACACTGCCCGACCGCTCTGTGCTCATAGCCCTCGCGCTGCGGTTGTCCTGGTTGTCGGTGGCTTGGGCAGTTTTATCGGGCGCGGCGAGCCTCACAGTGGGCGTGCTCGACCACAGCTTGGCGATCGTCGGCGTCGGCCTCAATCTCCTTGGTGACATGGCTGGATCTCTGGTCCTGATCTGGCGTTTCGGTCACGAGCGCAAGCGGTCGCACGACGCGGAAGACGCTGAGCGCGTCGCGCGTCTCATCGTGGGCGCGTGTCTGACGCTCGTTGCCGCCTTCCTTGCCGTGGAGGGGCTGCGACGGCTCGCCGCCGGCACTGGGGCAACTGACGCCGTTGCGCCGATTCTGGTGGCCGCCGCCTCCCTCGTCGTGCTGCCACCGCTGGCGCGAGCAAAGCGACGCGCGGGGACCATGCTGGGTAGCCGCGCGCTGCGCGGGGATGGCACGCTCAGCGGCGTCGGCGCGGCCATTGCGATGCTCGCGGTCGCCGGCTTGCTCGCCAACCGGACGCTGGGGTGGTGGTGGGCGGATCCGACAGCGGCTTTGGTTGTCGCGACGGTGGCCGGCTTCGAGGCGCGCGCAGTCTTCGCGCCCGCTCCGTGAGGCCGTTGGTTCCAAGCGATATGTGCGCTGCACGCCAGGGTTCCGCAAGTACCCAGAGCAACGGCCAATGACCACGGCGTCGCCTCAACGGCGACAAGCATCCGTCTTCACGTCAACCTGGGTTCGCGCGCCGAGGTCAGGATCAGGATCTCCTGGATCCGCTGGCTGGACAATCGATAAACCAGCACCGCCCGCACCACGTCCGGCGAGCCAGGTTTGGTGAAGCCCGTCACGCGCTCCTCATCGATGACCCATTGGCCGAACGAGATCCGGTTCGGGATGTCATATCGATGGTTCGGGTTGTCGGCAATGGCCTTGGCATATTGGGCCCTCACCGCTTCCGCTCCGTCCGTCAGGACGTTGCCGTCCGCATCTTTCACGACAACGTCTGCGGCGTAGTACCCGAGACAGCGACCCAGGTCGTGGTCGTGATAGGCGTCGATCGCTGCTTGAACGACTTCTCGTGGTTCCAAATTCACGCCTCCTGCTTGCCCTTCGACCAGGCGAGTATTCGCAAAGCACCCTTGACGGAAGCTGCGAGCAACATCATCGTCTTGGCCATCCTCTTGGGACGGTGATCAGCGCGCGACGCCCTTTGCCCGCGCTGTCGTCGAGTCCTCGCTGAGGTTCGCCTCTTCTCGCGAGAGGAAACGCTCGCGCCACCCCTCGCGCTGAGGCGTCGGAAAGCGCAGCTGCGCGTGAAGCCACTCGAGCTCTTCGAAGATGGTTGGACCAAACTCCGCTCGCCCAATGGCGACGACTGACTGGCCCAAGCTCCACCAGCCCCGGATTTGCGCCGCGAGAACAGCTTCGGTGACTTCGAGGTCGAGATAATGGCGACGGACCAGGTACCCGGCGCTTTCGAGGAAGTTGAGAACCTCGCGGATATCAGTGACCGATTCCCCGTCTTCTCGAAGGGAGCGAGCGGCCCGAGCGCGTTGTGGCCGGAGCTCGTCCCACGAGCTGGTGAGCCAGCGGAAGTTCTCGAGCGCTTGCTGGCGTCGTTGAGCGCGATCCTGCGATCGGATGGCGAGGCCGGCGAAGAAGGCGGCCGCAGCTGCCGCGAGGGCAGTCACCACACCGGTCACGACGAGCGCCGTATCCGTCATCCCCGCCAATATGAAGGATGGCCGTGACGTGTGGAGCACTGCCCGTGCCACATCGGGCGCCGCACCAAGCGCGGATTAGATGGGCGCTCCCCGAGCGGCCAGAGTTCGCGAGTGACCCTTGAAGCCTCTGCGGATGGCGCGGTGTTCCACCGGCCGGACTCTCGCGTCCCCAGCTGATCGATCCCTACCGTTCGATGCCGCGGGCGAGCTGCCGCTCATAGGTCTCCGCGTCGTAATAGCCGATCGAGTTCGCTACCAAGCCGGATGCACCCATGGTCCAAACCTCGATGCCGCTCACGCGGACCGGGTTTCCAGTGCCTCCAGGACCGGTATTCGTTCCCGTCAGGGTCCACACCCAGAAGACGAAGTCGCCCGCTACAAGCACGTGATCAACGCTGACACGTAGATCCGGGAAGGCCTGCATGTAGCTCGCCGCTGTCGCGGCGATCTCCGCCCGCCCGGTCGACGGGGTGCCGCCGTTGATTGTCAGCGACGCGGTCTGTTCGTAGCAGCTGGCGACCCCCTCCGGATCCTCAGTGGACCACGCCTTCGAGGCCTGCATGACGAGATCCCAGACCGCTCGGGAGGGCGATGTCACGCCTGGGCTGGACGTTAGGTTCATGGCATCGAAGGGTAGTTCCACGGGCACCGGTTTGGCTGTCAGTGCCGCGGGCGTCGACCAGCTCAACGTCGGACAGCACCGTCGGGCAGATGAGGTGCGCGCCAGATCCGTTGGTGCGAATTACGGGCGAGGCTGACCTCGCGCACGCGAGCCTACTCTCACCCGGCGGGTGCCAGGGGTTGTATTTGCGATGTACGGGGTTGATCAGTGCAGTCGGCCGAACTTGATCAAGGTGGCCACGACTAGAACGACACCCAGGCAAATCCATACCGGTGGCCACCGAGGATGAATGAGAGAGAGTGGGCCAAAGCCCTCCGGACGGCTCCGGCTCCGGTGGGGACACGTCACTGCGGGGCTGAGAGGGATGTTTTGCCTGTTGCCCGACACTCGGACCCAGCATAGGCCTATGCACAACACTCAGCTTGGGCGAGCTCATTCCCTCGGGTCGTCGCGATACCTGACCTCATCTGGATAGATGCGACCTCCGCAGCCGCCGCACTTGGCGATGGGACGCATAGTCACCACCTCGGGCCTGTCCAAGTCGCCCTGAGTGGCCCGCGCGGCTTGGAAGGTCAGCGGGACAAGGCGATCGGCTCCGCAGGCAGGGCATGGCCCCATGACGCTCTCATGATCTCACTCCGGTCGCTGCCGCGCTTCAAATGCCCGACACTCCTGACAGAGGCGCCGCCCGCCTCACCGGACATCGCGTTGCGATCCTCGAGGATTCTCTGCGCCCGCTGACAGTGGGCGTGGTTGTGGAAGACCTCGGTAGCGTCTTCGCCGTCGTCGATAGTCGATACCGGTGTGGAAGGCGGGGAGCCTCGTCATGGGCCCAACCGTGCGCGCTGCGCGGGCCGCGGTCTGCCCCGTGGAAGACCCACCGTCAGCCCTCGCCCGCGCGCGCCGCCCGGAGTCAGGCCCGCTTCTGTCGCCGAGCCTTCGGTTTGCGCGCAGGTTCATCCAGCGCCGCGCTATACATCGCGCGCGCGGACCAGAGCATGATCTCCATGGCGTCCTCGCTGGAGAGACCTGCGACGTCAGTGAGCCAAACGCGCGCCTCAATGCCTGTCGCACTGCGTACGGCGAGGACTAGCCAGCGGAGTTCCTGCGCCGGGATCCGGCGGCGCAAGGGTGACAGCGCGTCGTCGATCCAACCGATAGCTCGACCTTGCCGAAGGAGTCCAGGTGTGTGCTCGGATGCGCCTGGTTCGAGCGAGAGTCGCAGCATGGTTCGCTGCTGGGCTTCAGTGTCGGCGACCAGGCGGGTGAATGCCTCGACGACAAGGTCGAGGCGAGCGCCCGGGTCGTCAGGTGCGTCCGGTGGGAGCAGTGACAGCGCGCTGGTCTCGGGATGCGCGGCGAGCAGCAGCGCTCGCTGGTTCGGGAAGTATCGATAGGCCGTCGTCCGTGAGATCCCGGCTGTTGCCGCCGCCTCCTCGATCGTCACCGGCGCCGTCCCACGGGTCATCAGGTCGCGGGCGACCGCGATCAACGTGCTGCGGGTACGTTCCTTCTGCCGGGTCCGTCCCCTTGCCTCATATGGGATCGCTATGTCCATGATGGTACTCTGTGCTCATTATCGGACCGAAATACCCACGAATCGAACGAGGATGACATCGATGAAAGATGGAGAACTGATCCTACGTGACAGCATCGCGCGAGAAACGCGAACGGTCTTCGGCAGGGAGCGTCCCCTGTGGCAGGCCACGGCAGAAGGGACGAATCGCGCCCACCTTTTCTTCGGAGTACGTGCCATCGGTGTTATTGCGGTTGCCGCGCTTGCCGCATGTGGCGCGGGCGCCGGATTCCTCTCACACGAACTCGGGGACGGCATCGCTTGTGCCGGCAACGTCCGCAGCAGCAACAGCATCGGCGCCGGTAGCTTCACCGCCGGGTGGCCCGGCACCGGCAGTGCTGATCGGCACTTGGTATCAGGTGGCCTCTCGCACGGCGGTCCTGACACTCACCGCGACTGTCTACATCCTTCGGGACACGGGGAGCAGGGGAATGGAGACATCGTCGTTAGAGGTAACGAGATCGACTTCTTCAGCGGAACCCTCTGTCCACTCGTCTTGCCACAAGGTGTCGGCCGTTACCAATGGAGCCTCCAAGGCGCCACCCTGCACCTCGCGCCTCTCAACGTGGATCCCTGCGGGCGCGTCGACCTGCTCACTAATGAGAGCTACACCAAGAGCCGCCGGTGAGCCGAATCGCTGTTCTCGGTCGCTCCCGCGGGGTTGTCTTAAGCGTGCACCAGGTCAGTCAGTGAGCTTGATCGATCTGCCGTAGTCTCTCGCGCCTTCCGAACCAATGGTATGGCTACGCCTGCTCGGGAAGAGGGATCGAATGCCACAGCGCCAGCTTCGAGGCGCCGCCGTCGGGAGGGAGGATCATGGTGGTCGGAGCGAAGATGTGCTGCGGGGTGCCGTTCATCGTGTAGTCCTGGTCGATCCAACAGGTCAGTACCCCTGTGTCCCCCAAATGCGCTCCTCCGCATCGCGAAGCTGCGTTTCCACATCACTCACCGCGGGCATCAGCTCGCCGAGGTCACCCCCGGCATTACATCTAGGGAGCTGGGCACAGGCGCCCATTGCGCGGCGGATGTACTGTCGGCCCAGCCGATGCTGATCTCGCTAGCGGATCGCGAGGGGTCGTATTAACGATGGACGAGGTTGTCGAGGCTGGTCGCCCCGCCCTGGCCCCAGTGCTCGAGGTGATGCGCCGAGGTCCAGGACGGGGGACGGTCACAGCCCGGCCAGACACAGCCGGCATCGCGGGCTCGGAGTGCACGCCGCATCGCCGGTGAGGGCACCCGCCGGGCACGGCCGACATCGGTCACCACGGACTCCGGTCCCAGCACCACCCGCGCGACACTGGCATCGCACGCCAAGCGCTGCACCGTGGCCGCCGCGATCGGCCCGGCGTGCTCGAGCATCCCAGCAGGCGCACCCGGTTGGGCCTGGAGCGTTGCGACGGTGGTGGTCACATGCAGGTGCGGCCGCTGGCCGCCGACCCGGGGGAGCCGGCCCTCGTCCATGGCATGCACGCACAGCTCGCGGAAGCCATCGCCATAGCGCTGGTCCCGACTGCGCAGGTCACCGGCACCGGTCCAGCGTGCCAGCGGGTCGAGCGCGGCACGGATGGCTGCCGCCGCCTCGGGATCGAAGGAGCCCTGGAGGAAGAGCGTGCCGCCCTCACCCGCATGCAACTTCAGCAGGCGGTAGGAGGCCTGCTCACGCTGCTCGGCGAGGTACGCCGCGGCGTCATGGGCATGGCGGACATGCGCACAGTCGTCGCGGAAACGCTTGAGGCCGTGGGCAAGGGCGTGCTCCAGCAAGGGCTGCTCATCGAACCCGCCGGCGCCCGGCGAGTCCTGCAGCGCCCGCGCCGTCCCGGCGAGCACACCCAGATGCGCAAAGCCGATCCGTCCGTCCTCGAGCGCGGCGACGCTCGCCGGCAACGATGGCGCCAAACTCCCGACACACACGGCAGTCGCCGCAGCGTGGCCGGTCATCCCGAAGTCCTGACGCATCGCCTGGATCGGACTCACCTGCCCGCCCCACTCCTCCGGCGCGGTCTCCGCAAACGACGCCGCGACCATGGCGAAGTCCAGCTCGAGCACATTGATCGCCTCCCGCAAGCGCCCCAGATCGGCGCGGATCGCCGCCGGCTCGAGCGGTCGCGGCCGTCGCCGCACCCGCCGCACCACCGCTAACAACTCCGCGAGCGCGTCCCCCGACTCCTCGGTGGTCCCGTCGCTGATGTCAAACACCGTTGTAGCATACACAAAACTGTGTTAGCCACGACGGCAACGGAACCCGCCAAATCACCTCCCGGTCCACCGATCGCTCGGAGCGCACACTGGAACGCGACCGAAGGCTGCCCCCTGGAGGAATCGAACCTCCCTCAACCGGTTAAAAGCCGGCTGCTCTACCGATGAGCTAAGGGGGCGGGAGCCAGGATTGTATGGTCGCCCATGCGGCACGCCCTACCATCGACGATCGTGACTGAAGAGATCCCAGGCTTCCCGGAGCACTTTCCGGTTCGCACCGACGGCCGCCGATCCTGGCGCTACAAGTTCGTGTCGTGGCTCTGCCGGACGTCGCTCCGCGGGTTTCTTCGGTCGAGGCCTGAAAATTGATCCTCCGAGCGCGGTCCCGGCGAAAGGTCCGCTGCTGATCGTCTGCAACCATCTGAGCAACATCGATCCGTGGCTCTTCGGCGGCTTCGGCCCCGGCGTTCTCTACTGCATGTCGAAGAGGGAGCTCTTCGGAAACCCCTTCACCGCCTGGATGCTCGCCGGCTGCAACTGCTTCCCGATCGACAGAGGGACCGCCGACCGACAGGCGCTGAAGACCGCCCTGGACATCCTCTCCAAGGGCGGGCGCCTGCTCATCTTTCTCGAGGGAACGCGCTCATCCACGCCGGGCATGCGCCGTGCTGAAGCAGGCGTCGGGTTTCTGGCGCGGCGCTCTGGCGCTGCGGTGCTGCCCGTCGGCGTGTGGGGCACCGAGGCAGCGCTGGCGCGAGGACACACGTTGCCGAAGCGGGTACCGATCCGGATGCACTACGGCAAGGCCTTTCAACTTCCGGAGCGCGTCCCCGGCGAGCGAAGGGACGACCAGGCTGTGGCCGATCTCATCGGCACGCGGATCGCGGAGCTGTTGCCGCCCGCATATCGCGGTGTCTACGGCGACGCCGTCGAGCCGGCAGCCGAGGCCGTGAAGGGCCGATAGCGGCCCTGCGTGCCGCGAGGGCCGAGCACGCCGGCGCCACAAATGCCCGGCTAGCGTCCCTTGCGGGCAGCGGGCTTGGCGCTCGCCGATTTCGCCCCGCTGGAGGCGCGCGCCGCCGGTTTTGCCGCCGATCGGGTGGCAACCGGCGCCGGCCGAGTAGCTTTCGCAGGCGCTTTGGCGGCTGACTTTGGTTTGGCTTTCGGAGCGACAGCGGCCGTCCGCCGCGCGACCGGCTTTGCCGCAGCCTTCGCGACCGGCTTGCGAGCCGGCGCTGCCGTCGAACGGACGGAAGACTTGGCCTTCACCGGCGCCTTCCCAGCGATGGGCTTGGCCTTGGAAGCGGGTGCCTTGGCCGTGGAAGCGGCTTTGGCGGCTGGTTTCGCAGCCGGAGGCTTCACCTTGGCGGCCGCTTTGGACTTTGCGGCAGGTGTGGCCTTGACCACCGCTTTCGGCTTCGCAGCCGACTTGGCCTTGGCCGCGGGAACGCTCGTACTGGCGGGCGCGATCTTCGAAACCGGCTTGGGCGGCGCTGTCTTCACGGGCGGCTTGGTCATCGAGGCTGCAGCTTTCGCGGCGGGCGCCGCTTTGGCTGCAGGAGTCGCCGGCTTTCGCGGCAGGCGCCGGTTTCGCGGCAGGCGCCGGCTTTCGCGGCAGGCGCCGGTTTCGCGGCAGGCACCGGCTTCGCCGGCGCCGTCGACTTGGCCGCCGCCACCTTGGCCGCAGGAGCCGGCTTGGGCGGCGGCGCTGGTGCCTTCGCCGCTGCGGCAGGGGCAGGCGCAGCAGCCTCGCGCGCCTCTTCACGCTGCGCCGGAGCCACCGCCTTTGCCGGCGCCGCAGCCGCGACAGCCTCCGCCGGCTTTGCCTCCGGCTCCGCAACAGCCGGGGCAGCGGCACCGTTGACGGGCGGACGCGGCCCGCGGTCCGAGACCCGAGGCGGCTCGACCATCAACTGCGTCAGCTCGGTGTGGCGCTCCGGCGTCTCAGCCGTCTCGAGGCAGGTGAACGCCACCACTTCCTTGGTGTCCGAGTGCCGGTCGAAACGGACGATCGCCGTCTGGCTCAACACGGTCTCCACGACACCTCTGGAGCCCACCGGGTAGTCGCCGATCGGGGTTCCCGTCCTCGGGCGCACGTTGGACGTCAGGATCACCCGCTCGCCTACCCCAAACGGTGGCGGCGGCTCTTCACGAGCACCCGGCGGTCGGCCCGGCGTAGGAGCCGGGCGAGGCGCCACGGCGACGACGACCGGAGCCGCGACGGCGACAACCTCTTCCTCGTCGTCGTCATCGTCGTCATCGTCCTCAGCGACCACACCGATCTCGATTTCGATCTCGACGGCGTCGTCGTCCTCGACAGCCTCACCCTCGATGACCTCGGGGACGGGCGTCTCGGATTCTTCCTGTTCGGCGTCGACGGGGGGTTCAGTGGTTTCTTGGGGCATTCAGGCTCATATGTGACGGATGGGTAGACTGGCGTGCAGATGATCGCGCGATCCAGGGCGATCCCGCTGTCGCAACATACCCAGCAGCGGCTTCTTGAAATCCTCCCGGGCGCGCTGACGTGGTTTGCGCTGCTCGTTCCGGTTGTGGCGGCGTTCGTCATCCGGCTGAACGATCCCAGCATGCTCTGGATTCTCGGCGTCGGCGCCGTCCTCCTCGACGCCTACTGGCTCTTCCGAACCACCGTGACCGTCCGGGGCGTCCGGCGATCGGTCAAGGCCCTCGAGGCGACCGAAGCACTCGACTGGTGGCAGCGCTGTCAGGAGTTCGAAGCCAACCTCCCCGCAGGGGCTCCGGCGCCGTCGGACGTCGTCCAGTGCGCGCTGATCCCCACCTACACCGAATCGTACGCGGTGCTCCGCGCCACCGTGGCCGCACTGGCCGCGACCAATTACCCGTCGCACCTGCGCGTCTGCGCGATCATCACCCGCGAGACCGATACCGGCGGCATCGAGAACGTCGACCGTTTGCGCGAGGAGTTCTCGGCGTCGTTTCTGGCGTTCATCCACGTGCGGGATCCATTGCTCCCCGGCATCGTGGTCGGGAAATCCGCCGCGATGGCGTACGGCGGACCAGTCCTGAAAATGGCATGCGATGACCTCGGGCTCGATCCGAAACGCACCATGGTCACCGACCTCGATTCCGACTTCCGGCTGCACCCGCAGTACTTCGCCTACATAACGCTGCAGTTCTGCATGGCGACCGATCGGCTCACGTCGATCTGGCAGCCGGTGCCGGTCTTTCTCAACAACATCTGGCGCGTGCCCGTCGCGGTTCGGGTCATGGCCACGGCCGCCACGCAGTGGCAGATGTTTCTCCATCAGAACCCGCACCGGCTGGTCATGTTCTCCTCGTACACGCTGTCGCTTGATCTCCTGACTGACGTCGGCTACTGGGACTCGGACGTGATTCCCGAGGACTCGCGGTTCTTCTGGAAAGCCTTCTTCCACTGCGGCGGCAAGCTGAACACACGCCCGGCGTTCCTTCCCGTGTATGGCGACGCGCCGCGTGCGCGCGGTTACGCCGCGACCCACGCATCGCAGTACAACCAGATCAAGCGGTGGGCGTGGGGAGCGACCGACATCCCATACGTCACCCAGCGAATGCTCAGTCACCCGGAGATCCCCTGGCGCATGCGCGCGCGGCGCTACATGAATCTGCTCTTCAACCATCTGACCTGGGCAACGCTGCCGCTCCTCCTGTTCTTCGGCGGGGCGTTGCCTGCGTTGATCGACCTCGACTACAGCTTGTCGTCGACAGCTGCGTTTCTCGGCAGCATCAGCGCGAGCATCCTCACCATCACGCTGCTCAACACTGTGCTGCTCGTCCAGGTCGACTACCGCATCGCCCCCAAACCGAAGGAGTGGCGCTGGTGGCGCAAACGCTGGTCCGAGCTGCAGCTGTTCACGTATCCGGTCGTGGGCCTGGCACTCAGCGTGATTCCCGCGCTTGAAGCACAGACCCGCCTGATGTTCGGCGCCTATCTCGAGTATCGCGTCACCGAGAAGGAGTAGCCGGGTCCGCGACGGTCAGCGCTTGAGCGCGGCGCGGTAGACGTCCAGCGTCTGCTCGGCGGCACGTCGCCACGTGAACGTGGCAGCCCAGGCGAATCCTGTCGCACGCATGCGTTCGCGTTCCGAGGGATCGTCGAGGATGCGGTTGATCGCGGCTGCCATTGCGCTCGCGTCACCGTCGGGTACGACCGACGCCGCACCGCCACTCACCTCCGGCAGCGACGAGTTGTCGAACACCACTGCCGGAGTACCGCATGCCATCGACTCGAGCGGAGGAAGTCCGAAACCTTCGTATGCCGAGGTGAAGACGAAGACCTCGGCGGCCGTGTAGAGCGCGACGAGATCCTCGTTGGAGACATGCCCGATCAGGTGACTGTGCCCCGCGAGTCCCGCGCGTTCCAGGCCTTCGGCAACGCTGCCGGCAAAGGTCCCCTGGTCGCCCGCGATGACCAGTGCGACATCGTGCGCGCGCCGGACCCTGCTGACGACATCGGCAAGCAGCGAAAGGCGTTTGCGTGGGTCGAAGGTGCCGACAGCGAGCAGGAATGGTCGCTCAATGCCGAACTTCGCCCGCAGCGCAGCGATCGACTCTTGGGATGCGGGCCGGAATGCCGGTGCGATGCCTTCGGGGACAACGGTGATCCGTCGCGGGTCGGTCCTGCCGAGACGCACCACATCGCGTCGCGTCGCCTGCGAAACAGCGATGACGGCGTCCGCCCGGCGCAACAAGCGCAGCCCCAGAATCCGAGCCCGCCGCACCCACGGGTACTCGCGAGGCATGACGAAGGGGATGAGATCGTGCACGGTCACCACGACCGGGAGGTGCGTCCGCAGTGGCTGACCGAACTCGATCGCGTGGTACAGATCGACATCGGCGTCGCGCAAGGCACGCGACACGAAGACGGCATCGGCGATGGGCTGCAGCGTCGGATGGACCACCCGGATGCTCCTCGATGCGGCTCGCACCGAACCGCTGACCTCTGCCGGAGCGTCGCGATGCTGGGACAGCAGCAGGCTGACCTCGGGCGGGGTTTCGAGGTCGGCGAACCCGGCGAGGAGACCCCGTGCGTAGCTGCCGATGCCTCGCACCGACGACGCTCCCTGCAGCGGGCGCCCATCCATCAACACCCTCACGGCGGTGGGCTCGGAGGGGAGGGCACGGTCACAGAGTCTGTCGGATAGACTGGCTCCGGTGACGATTCAAGAGCAGGATGTGGTGGAGCGCCTGCGCGCCCTGATCCGGGATGTCCCTGATTTCCCCCGTCCCGGCGTCGTCTTCAAGGACATCACGTTGCTGCTCGGCGACCGCGTCGCCTTCCCGGCGGCGGTGTCGGCACTCGCGGCCCCATACAGGGATGGTGGCGTCGAGCTGGTCGCGGGTATCGAGTCACGCGGCTTCATCCTCGGCGGCGCCGTCGCCGATCATCTCGGCGCCGGGTTCGTTCCCATTCGCAAAGAGGGCCGGCTGCCCTCGGATCGGATCTCGCAGTCGTACCAGCTCGAATACGGCGCCGCGGTGGTCGAGATGCACACGGATTCGGTGCGGCGCGGTCAGCGAGTGTTGATCGTCGACGACCTTCTTGCCACGGGCGGAACCGCCGGCGCGGCGGCCGCACTGGTGGAGCGCCTGGGTGGGGACATTGTGGGATTCTCATTCTTGATCGAGTTGAGCGCACTCGGGGGATCGGCCGCGCTCGGCGGGCGCCCGTATACGGCGCTGCTGCGCATGCATACCAATGGAGGAATCGCGTGACCAACGTGCTGAGAGCCGCGGAGTCCGATGTCGCGGACCCCAGTCAGGCCGGGGAAGGACAACGTCTCATTGACTGGGCGGCGCGCGAAATGCCCGTCCTCGCCATCATCCGTGAGCGCTTCGCGCGCGAGCGTCCGCTGGAAGGACTCCGCCTCGGTGCGTGCCTGCACGTCACCAGCGAGACCGCCAACCTCGCCATCACGCTGAAGGCCGGCGGCGCGAACCTCACGCTTTGCGCGAGCAATCCGCTGTCGACACAGGACGCTGTCGCTGCTGCGTTGGCGCGGCACCACGGCATTCCCACCTTCGCCGTCAAAGGCGAGGACTCGGCCCGCTACTACTCACACATCCAGGCGGTGCTGGATGCGCGTCCGCAGGTGACCATGGACGACGGCGCGGACCTGGTCGCGGAGTTGCACAAGGGCCGTCGTGAGCTGCTCGACAACGTGATTGCCGGCACCGAGGAGACGACAACCGGTGTCATCCGGTTGCGTGCGATGGCGCGCGACGGCGCGTTGCGCTTCCCGATCATCGCCGTGAACGAGGCGCTGACCAAGCATCTCTTCGACAACCGTTACGGCACCGGACAGAGCACCATCGATGGGCTGATCCGCGCGACCAACGTCCTGCTCGCGGGCAAGACGCTGGTGGTGTGCGGCTATGGATGGTGCGGACGCGGACTTGCGAGCCGCGCCGAAGGACTCGGCGCGCACGTCATCGTCACCGAAGTCGATCCGACCCGCGCCCTCGAGGCGGTCATGGACGGATACCGGGTGATGCCACTCGCCGACGCCGCACCGGAAGCCGACATCGTCATCACGGTCACAGGCGATATCAACGTGATCGATCGCGGCCACATCGAACGGTTCAAGGACGGCGCGATCATTGCCAACAGCGGGCATTTCAATGACGAGATCAACCTCTCGGCTATCGACGACATGTCGGTGGAAGTCACCGCGCCGCGCACCTTCGTGCAGTCCCACCGTCTTCGCGACGGGCGGACCGTGCACGTGCTCGCCGAGGGACGCTTGCTCAACCTCGCCGCCGCCGAAGGCCATCCCGCGGCCGTCATGGACATGAGTTTTGCGAACCAGGCGCTCTGCGCGGAGCACATCGCCAAGCACCACAAGGATCTTGCGATCGACGTCCATGACGTGCCGCAGGAGATCGACCGCGAGGTTGCACGGCTCAAGCTCCAGGCGATGGGAGTGAGCATCGACACGCTCACCGACGAACAGCAGAAGTACCTCTCGTCCTGGGAATCGGGGACCACATAGCCGTGGCTGCCAATCTTCCCGTCTACTCTCCCGACCTCACCGTGCTCAAGAACGGCGTCACCCTGCTCAACGCACCCTCGAGCAGCCGCAACTCCGGCGTATTCCTGATCGTCCGGGCGGGCTCGCGCGACGAATCGGCCTCCACCTCAGGGCTGGCCCACTACCTCGAGCACATGTTCTTCAAGGGGACGGAGCGCCGTCCGACCACGAAGATCATCTCGCGTGAGATCGACGCCCTCGGCGCCAACACGAACGCGTACACCGACACCGAGGAAGTGGCGTATTTCGCCGAGGGCCCGGCGACCGCGATGCACAAACTCGCGGACATCATCTGCGACATGCTCAGCCGCCCCCTGTTCGAGTCGGAGGAAATCGAGCGCGAGCGCAACGTGGTGCTGCAGGAGCTGTCGATGCGTCTCGCCGATCCGGACGGCTGGATCTGGGACCGGCTCGGCACCGTCGCCTTTGGTGGCAATCAGCCGATGTCCTGGTCAGCCGCCGGGTTCCCTGCGGTGATCGAGAAGGCCACCCGCGAGCAGCTCACCGACTATCACCGGAAGTTCTACGCACCCGCGTCGATGTGTCTCGTCATCTCGGGCGGCGCGACCATGAGCCCCGACCAGGCGCTGGACTTGCTCTCGGATATTCCCCGCGGGAAGCCACGAGCACGCAAGCCCGCGAAGTGGGGCCTTGGTGACATCTACACGGCCAACGTGCGTCCGGTCACGGCGCAGGAAGAGCCGCAGGTGCACATGGCGTTTGCGGTCCCGGGTATTCCGGCGGCCGATCCTCGACGCACCGCGCTGTCGGTCATGACGCACGTGCTCGGTGGCGGGATGTCGTCGCGACTGTTCCAGACCGTGCGTGAGCGCAACGGGCTCTGCTACAGCATCTACTCGCACCACGCGGGCTTCGACGACACCGGGCTCTTCGCGATCGCGACCGCAACTCGGCCCAAGGACGCGCGCAAAGCCACGACGCTCGCCTTCAAGGAGTTCCGTAAGATCGCCGCCAAGCGTGTCGGCGCCGACGAGTTGGCGGCTGCGAAGTCGGCGATGATCGGCAGGCTGCTGCGTTCGACGGAGACCGCCATCGCCGGCGCGCGCTTCTACGGCAGCCGGTGGCGCGCGGGGCTGCCTATGGAGACGCCCGACGACCGGGCGGCGGCGATCATGAAGGTCACCGCAGCCGAAGTGCAGTCGATCGCCGAGCAGATCGCCGCCGGCATCGACGACGTGCGCATGGCGCTGGTCGGCCCGACCGATCAGGGTCCGGAACTGCTCGAGGCAATCGAGGGGTCGGCCGGGAAGTAGCCGGCAGGCGTCTCAGGCAGCGCGCAGCGCGCGGTCGAGAGTTTCCGCGACCCGCTCGAGGTCACTCGCACTCAGCCCCGGATGCACCGGCAGCGAGAGGCAGCGTGTCGTGTAATCGCGCGCCACCGGGGTGGCGTCGCGATGCACGCTGGGATGGTCGCGATACGCCTCGTGATCCCAGACCAGGCCCGGGTAGTAGACGCCTGCGTCGACGCCCTCCGACGACATCAGTGCGGCGACGCGATCGCGGTTGACACTTCGGTCAAGGAGGACCGTGTACTGATGCCAGACGTGACCCCGGCCGGCGGGAACGCCCGGCGTGGTGACCAGCGAGTTGCCTGCGAGCAGCGAGGTGAGCACGTCCGCGTTGTGCCGCCGGGCCAGGTTGATCGAGCCCAGCCGCTCCAGCTGCGGAATCGCGATCGCCGCCGACACGTCGGTCATCCGCCAGTTCTGGCCGATCATGGCATAATCATATCGGGCGCGCATGCCCTGATTTCTGACGACCCGCAGGCGCTCGGCAAGCAGTGCGTCGTCGGTGGTGATGCAACCGCCTTCGCCACTGGTCACGTTCTTGGTGGCGTAGAACGAAAAGCAACCAACGCCGAAACCACCGGCAGGTTGACCGTCCACATCCGCGCCGTGCGCCTGCGCCGCATCCTCGATCATGCAAGCCCGTGCGCCGCGGCGAGTGACATCAGGGCACGCATGTCAGCCGGGAGTCCGTAGAGGTGCACCGGCATGAGCGCCGCGGTCGCCGGCCCGATTAAGGCCGCAACCGACGCCGGATCGATCGTGTAGTCGTCGCGGATGTCGGCGAAGCGCACCGAAGCGCCGCTGCGCAGGATCGCATTGATGGTGGCCGCAAAGGTGAACGGCGAGGTGATCACCTCTTGACCGGGACCGATGTCGAGCGCGAAGAGCGCGGCATCCAGCGCCACCGTTCCATTGGTCACCGCAATCGCGTGCGCGGTGCCGGCCATCGCGGCGCAGAGAGCTTCGAAGCGCTCGACCATCGGCCCCTGCGCCAGGTGACCGCTCCGCAGGACCGACAGCACGAGTTCCTCCACATCGGTGCCGAGCTGCGGCGCCGAGATGCGGATCCGCGCTTGCGCCGGTGCGTGCGTGACAGCCATCACGCAGGTACCTCGCTGGTGCTTCGCAACGGGCGCGCATCCGCTGCGAGGCGCCGCCGCAGCGCGACGAGCCCGATCGCCATGTTGATCGAGTCGCGGACGGGGAAACCGTCGAGCGACCTGATGCTGTGTAGACGACGGGAATTTCGACAGGCGTCACGCCTTCGCGCAGCGCCCATGCGTTGATCTCGACGCCACTGAGGTAGTCGCCGATCTGCAGGCGCGGGAGTATCGAGATCGCCAGCGAGCGCTTGATGATCATCGACCCCTGGGTGTCCACATCGAGACCCACCAGGCTGGAACGCAGCAGGCTGAAACCGGACGACATCGTCCGGCGGAGCAACGGCGTCTCGATCTGCGACTCGTGGTGCGACTTCGATCCGATCACGAGCGGGGGACGTGGATCATCCATGGCGAGGAATCCGTCCAGGTCGGTGAAGCCGAAGGGGAGGTCGGCCGCAGTGAGCATCACCACATCGCAACTGGCAATCGCCATGCCGCGGCGCCAGGCAAAGCCCAGGCCCTTGGCCGAGGTCGTCACTCGAACACCGACGTCGTCGCTGTCGAAGGTCGCCGCAAGCGCCAGACAGAGTGGCCCGGAGCCATCCGACGAACCGTTCTCGACCAGGATGATCTCCGATCCCGGCAGGTGACCGAGCCGCTCGACGAGAAGACGCACGGTGCGTCGCAGCTCGGCGATCTGGTTGTGCACCGGCAGGACGTAGCTGACGCTCGGGTCGCTCATGAGCACTCCTCGATCGCGGCGGCGACCTCGTGGGCCGGGAGAATCGACCTGCGCTCAGCGCACGCGTCGGCGCGCCCTGCGATGAGGTCGAGGAAGTGCGCGAACTGCAGGGCCAGCGGCTCACCGGTGTGGCGGACGAATGGGATGTCGACGACGGTCTCGGCGCGATAGCCGGCCGCCTGTCCGACACCAACACCCTGCGCATGCGCGCGGTGCCGGTAGACGGTCAGATCCTGACGGAGCAGGTCCACGTCGTAGAGCGCGTTCGCGGTGGCGACGAGTTGCGAGCGCACTTTGCGCTGAGAAGCGCGGCTGGCCGACAGCGTCGCGACCGCGCCGCCGGGAAACTGCAGGATGCAGTCGGCGATCTCCATGATCGGGTCCCGACCGGCGCTGCTGGTTGCACCGGAGACACGAGCCGGCCTGGCGCCGCCCATGTACAGGAGCGCCAGATCGATCTCATGAATGAGGAGATCGAAGACGACACTCAGGGTGCTTCGTGGCGTCTCCGGGGAATGGCGCAGACCGACGATGTGGACCGGTTCCTCGTCGAGCAGGCTGCGCATGGTCGCGACCACGGGGTTGAAGCGCTCGACGAAGCCGCACATGAGGGGCACCCCGCGACGCTCGGCACACTCGATCAGTGCCCGGCTGCTCTCGAGGTCGGGCGTCACCGGCTTTTCGACGAGGATCGGCTTCCCGAGTTCGAGCAGGGCTCGCGCCGCTCCCAGGTGGAGCGCGGTCGGCGTCGCGATCACTGCGGCGTCACATCCGGCGGCCGCCTCCAGGTCCTCAGCGAAGTCGCAGCCCAGGCGGTCGGCAAGCGGCCGGACCCGCTCGCGGTCGGTATCGATGATGACCGCGAGGTCGGCATCGTCCGACTCGGCGATCACGCGCGCGTGATTGGCCCCCATCGCCCCGGCTCCGACCAGCGCAATGCGGGCTCGAGCACCCATGCGCCCAGTCTCAGGCGGCGGGAGCCTCCGCAATTCGCAAGTTGGTATCGAAGAGTCGAGCGCTCGCGCAACAGTGGCATCAGCAGCGCGGCCATGACCGCCGAGGAAGCGAGCGCCCCCGCGAGCAGCCCCAACTCGACCCGCAGGAACAGCGACGATCCGGCCACGAGTACCACCACGAAGGCGACCGCCCCGCAGGTCCACCCCAGCGCGACCCGCCGGTACCCGGAAAGTGAGATCAGGGCGTAGCCGAAGATCTGGGTGAAGATGAAGCCGATGCAGCTCGCCGAGAGCAGCGCAAAGTCCAGATTGGTCAGCTCGAATCCGTGGCCGAAGAGGATGCGGGTGACGCTCGGCCCAAGGACGGTGAACCCGGCGATGGCGACAGCGCCCAGTCCTCCCATGAGGATCAGCAGGCGAACCAGCAGGTTCTGGAACTCGCGGTGGCGCCCTCCGGTCGCGAGCGCCGAGAGCTTGGGGAGCAGTGCCGACTGGACCGCCTGGAAGAGAAAGATCGGCACGAAGGCGACGATCCGGCTCAGCTGGAAACGGCCGGCAGCGCTCTCCTGCGCCTTGGTGGCCAGCAGCTGGACGGCCACGGCGCCGACGCTCAGCAGGAACTGGGTGAAGACCGAGGCGATCAGCAGGAAGCCCAAAGCGTGGGTGATCTCCGACCAGGGAGCAGGCGGTCCAGGCTTCAGCAGGCCGCGACGGCCCACCACCGCGAGGAGGATCGCAACCACGGACGCGGCGATGAGCGAGACCCCGAACGGCCCGGCGGCCTTGATGCCGATCACGGCGAGGACTGCGGCAAAGGCCACACGCAGGGCGCCCTCGCCGCCGAGCAGCAGCCCGTACGATCCGAACCGAGCGTTCCCGGCAAGTGCGCCCCGGGCGAGGAACTCGCAGAGGTAGACGGCGAAGCCGCCGACCAGCCCGGCAAGGAGCGCCGGGTCACCGTCGAAGACATGCTGGTCGATCGGACTTGCCGCCGCCACGGTCGCGATCATCAGCAGGATCGCAAGCCCGGTCCCCAGCATCGCCGCCCGCATGAAGACGGGACGCCCGCCTTCGCCGCGAACACGCCGGGCGGCGATGGCGCGACCGGTCTCCTGCTCGAGCGGCAGGAAGAATCCCGGCCCGCACACGAAGAGCAGCGCCCAGAACACGGAGAGGGGCGCGAAATTCACCGGCCCGAGCGCCCGAGCCGCAACCACCAGGAACCCGTACTGCATGAGACCGGCGAGCCCGAGCCCCATCGCAACAGGGATGGTCCCCGCAGGCAGCGGCAGCTTGCGCCACCGATCGAGGAGGGTCATGCAGGCAAGCCGGTGGCCGGGAACACCCCTAGGGGTAGATGCCCCGCACAGCCGTCGCGTCGGCGACCCGCTTGACCGCGACGAGGTAGGCACCGAGGCGCAAGGACACCTTGTGCCGATCCGCCTGCTCGCACATCTGCGTGAAGGCTTTCTGGAGGATTTTCTTGAGGCGGACGTTGATCTCGTCCTCTTCCCAGAAGAGGGACTGCAGATCCTGTACCCACTCGAAGTACGAGACCGTGACGCCACCCGAGTTCGCCAGGATGTCGGGGACCACGGTGATGCCGCGCCGTTCGAGGATGCTGTCCGCGTCCGGCGTCGTCGGACCGTTCGCGCCCTCGACGATCAGCTTTGCCTGGACGCGACCCGCGTTGCGCGCGGTGAGCTGGTTCTCCATGGCGGCGGGAACGAGCACGTCGACCTCGAGCTCGAGCAACTCCGAGTTGGTCACCGGCGTCGTGCCCGGGAAGCCCTGGACGCTCCCGGTCTGCGTTCGGTGTGCGAGCAGGGCCGGGATGTCGAGCCCTTCCCGGGAGTACACGCCGCCGAAGACATCCGACACCGCACAGATGGTGAAGCCCGATTCATGCATCAGCTGCGAGGCCCAGCTGCCGACGTTCCCGAAGCCCTGGACCGCGACGGTGGTCTGCGACGGCTCCATGCCGAGGCGCCTGCAGGCCTCGATGGCAATGATGTTCACGCCGCGCCCGGTGGCGCTCGGCCGGCCTTCACTGCCCCCGATCTCGAGCGGTTTGCCGGTCACCGAAGCCGGCACCGAGTAGCCGGCCTGCATCGAGAGGGTGTCCATGATCCAGGCCATGATCTCGGCGGTGGTGTTGACGTCCGGAGCGGGGATGTCCGACTCGGGCCCGACCAGCACACTGATCTCGGCGGCGAATCTGCGGGTGAGCCGCTCGAGCTCGCGATGGCTCAGGGTCGACGGGTCGACTGCCACCCCGCCCTTGGCACCGCCGTAGGGCAGGTTGGCGAGCGCGCACTTCCAGGTCATCCACATGGCGAGCGCCTTGACCTCGTCGATGTCGGTCGCGGGGTGGAAGCGGAGGCCACCTTTGGCCGGCCCGCGGGTCACGTTGTGCTGGACCCGATACCCCTCGAACATGCGGACGCTGCCGTTGTCCATCTTCACGGGGAAACGCACGACCAGCTCCCGACGAACCTCCCGCAGCACGGCGCGCAATCCCGGCGAGAGTTGGAGGATCTCGGCGGCATTGTCGAACTGACGCTGTGCGTTCAGCCAGGGAGAGTCCACCACCGCCGGCGCGGCAACTGTGCTCACGGTCAGGAGCCTAGCAGGCCGGCGGGCGCTTGGACGTGCTCGGTCACGCCTCTATACTGCCGCGAATGTCCGAGAGCATCGAGGTCAGTCCGAAGGCCGCCAGCGTGGCCATCGACGCGGGCGCCGCGCTCATCGACGTTCGCGAGCAATGGGAGTACGACGACACGCGGATCCCGGGCGCCGTGCTCATCCCACTCGGCCAGCTGCCCGGCCGCCTCAGCGAGATTCCGGCCGATCGCGACATCTACGTGCATTGCCGGATGGGTTCGCGCAGTGCACGCGCTGTCGAATACCTGCGCGCCTTCGGCAGGCCCAATTCCTACAACGTCAGCGGCGGGATCGACGCCTGGGAAGACGCCGGTCTGCCGGTGGAGCACTGATCGGGCCATCGCTCAGGCGACGGAGAACGCGGTCGACCCGAGCACGGCGCCGTTGTAGGTGATGGTCACCGCGTAGTCACCTGGTGGGTAGCTGCCGCTCGCCGGACTGAGCGGAATCACTGTGTCGCCGGACTGGTTGAGCACGTAGTCGTTCTCGAAGATCCGCTGCGACGACCGGCCGACGCTCACGACCACCTGCACCGGAGCATTCACGGAGGTGGCGCCGGAGTGCACCTCGATGTTCACCGTCGCGGTCCGCGCCGGGAAGGACACCTGGGTGTTCGGCACCACGCCGCTCGAGGGCGCCATGGGGCTGACCGGCCGCACGCCGGTGAGTGCGATCTGCCCGGTGACGTCGGGCGGTCGGGGTGCGACAGTGCCGCCGGCGAGCACGCGCACCAATACGAACACGACCAGCACGACGCCGAGCAGGGTCGACCCGATCACCATGGCGCGCGGTCCCGAACGATGGTGCTCCAACGGCGGCGGTGGGGCCGGCGGCGGCATCGGCAACGATGCCCGTTGCGGTGCCGATCCCTCCGGTGCCGGAATGGGGATGGGCTCCATGGCCGCGGCCAGCGTCCAGGCGCGCCCCCGAGGTGTCAGTGGTGGTGGCGACGGGGTCCGCGATCGCGTCGCCGGCGTCAGTTGTGAGGCAAGGTCAGCGACCCCGTCGATCGCCGATGCCAGCCGGCCGAGCAGCAGGGCTCGTTGGTCAGACATTGCCGGCTCCGGTTGCCACCGCCCGCCGCTGCAGCGGCATCCCGAGGCGATCCGAGGGGAGATGCAGCGTGCCCCAAATCACGCCGACGAGCCCGGTGAGGAGGACGACCGCCACAGCACTCTCGTTGAGCGAGATCAGCGGGTTGTACAGCGAGGTCGCCGTATAGGCGGCGGCGAGCCCGAGCGCGAACAGCGGTGCGCGTGGGGCGAGGACGGTGACCGGGATCGCCAGCAGCATCAGGCTGTAGTCACCGAGGTGCGGCGACAGCAGCACCGAGAGCCCGATGCCGACGGCCACAGCCGGTATCAGGTGTTCGCGAATGGTCTCGCGCGCAACGACCATCCCCGCGATCGCCAGCGCGGCGAGCGCCAGCGCCACGATCCAGGCAGCCGAATTGCTGCCGAGCGGGCGGGCGATGAGCGTGGGAATCGAGTTGCTCTGGAGGTCGAGATGCGCATAGCCCGGTGCGGTGACCAAACCCACGGCGTCGAGCAGATGGCCGGGGCCTGCCACGGCGATGGATCCCAGGAGCACGGCGACGCCTCCGGCGGCGAGCGCGCTCAGCATTCGCCACTGCCCAGCAGCGATGAGCACCGGTGGCACCAGCCAGAGCAGTTGCGGCTTGAGGAAGCAGGGGCGTCAAGAGCAGGCCCGCCAGCACTGGGCGGTGCCGGCCGAGCGCCTCGATGGAGAGGGTTGCCGCCAGCAGCATCAGGCCGTCGGACTGGCCGAGCAGGATGCCCGTCCCCGCCTCCAGGGAAAACACCGCTGTGATCACGAGACATGCAGCGAGGGGGCCGCCGAGCTGGGGCCGCGCTCGCTGCGTGAGCAGCCCAGCGGCGAGTGCCATGGCCGCGACGTTGACGCCGACGAAGAGATCGGTCCCGGTCTGCAGGGGCAGCACGGCGAGCGGCTGGATCAGCCAGGCCACCACGGCTGGATTCACGAAGGGCACCGGGAAGGTTGCGCTGGCCGCGGGGGTATAGCCGAGCAGCTGCGCCTGGGCCGCCGCGAGGGCGCCGGGGCAGTACACGCACGAGGACCCGGCGTGGACCAGCCTTCCGGCCGAGGCGATCGCCAGGTAGTCGACGGCGGAGCCGCCGCCCAACGCGGTGTGCAGGTCGGCGACGGATCTGACCACCAGGTACACGGCGCACACACCCGCCGCGACACCGATGACCCACCGCCACCTCGAAGGTACGCTGACCATCCGCGACCCAACCTAGCAGAGGAAAATCGAACGAGACCGCGGTGTGCCAAACCGTCACTGCGGGGATATCCGGCCGTTCGAGCCGGTGCTAGCATGCGCCCGGGTGAGGATCGCATCGGACGCAGCCGAGGACGAATCGGCGCCGGGTGGCAGCGGGGCGCCAGTGGTGCATGACGGCACCACCGTGGCCGCCGATTACGGAGCCGATTACTACGCGAGCTATACCGACGGCGGCATCAGCTACGAGCGCAGCGAATTCTGGCTGGACTTCTTCGGGAAGATCGCCGACCGCCTGATCCAGGATTTCCATCCCAAGACCGCCCTCGACGCCGGCTGCGCGATCGGCCTGCTCGTCGAGTTGCTGCGCGATCGGGGCGTGGATGCCGAGGGCGTCGACTTCAGCGATTTCGCGATCGCCCACTCGCGCGAGGACATCCGCGCATCGCTTCGGGTCGGGTCGATCACCGAGCCCCTGGGAAAGCACTACGACCTGATCACCTGCTTCGAGGTCGTGGAGCACATGGATGCGCAGGACGCGGACCGAGCCATCGCCAACCTGTGCGCCTTCACCGACGAGGTGATCCTCACCTCGACGCCGATGCACTACAGCGACCCGACCCACACCAACATCCACCCGCAGGAGTACTGGACCGAGCGCTTTGCCCGCCACGGCTTCATCCGGGATGTCGACTACGACGGCGCCTACATCGCGCCCTGGGCCGCTCGCTACCGGAGATCGCGGGCTCCGCTCCACCGGGTGGTTGCCGACTACGACCGCGCCTACTCGCGGATGCTCCACGAGCTGCAGGAGCGCAACGCGCTCGTGCTGGAGCAGATGCGCCAGATCACCGATCTGCAGAGCCGGGTTGCCGGGCTCGAGGAGAAGGTCCAGTGGAGCGAGCGTCCTGCCGTGCGCATCGCCATGCGGATGGATGAGAAGGCGGCGAAGGCGGCTCCACCCGGGACCATGCGGCGCAGCGTCCTGCGCAAAGCGATCAACGCCGTCGATCGTCGCGGCAGCCGCCCCCCGACTGCCTGAGGCCAGCCCGGGCCGGTGGGGCACCACCACAACCGTAGGATCGAGCGGTGCCCGACGTCACCTCGCTCCCCGAGCTCGCGCCGATCGCCACCGTGGTGGTGCTGCTCGAGGTCGCGGCCGGAACCACCGTCGCCGCCTACACGGTGGATCTGCTCGGGAAGATCGGGCGTGGCTTCGCGGGCACCACTTCGCTGATCTGCGCGGGGGTCATGGGGCTCGACCTGCTCATCGAAGGGCTCCTGCCCTCGGGCACCTCGCTGCTCGGTGCCCCGCTTCCCGCCGGGGCGCAGGCGTCGCTCTTCCACTGGTCGGTCTTCTTCACGCTCGCGCTCCTGGCCTACGCCTTTTTCTGCGCGGTGATGACCGACGTCGCGCGACGCGTCGTGGGTGCGATCACGATCGGATTCGGCGCGGTGGCGATGGCGAAAGCAGCTGTGGCCTTCGGACCCGCGCTCGGCGGCGTGGGCGCAGCAGTGGTTGCGTTTGTTCCCGCCGCACTGGTGTCGGGAAGCGCGCTCGCCGGAATGCTCCTCGGTCACTGGTATCTGGTCGCGCCCAATCTGTCGTTCCGGCCGCTGCGCCGCGCCATCGACGTCGTCTTTGCCGCCGTGGCGTTGCAGGCGGTGGTGATCGTGCTCGTCATCCTCACCGCCGGAAAGACGGTGCGCGGCGAGTTGCTGTGGTCGGGCGACGCCGTGCCGTTCTGGTTGCTGGTGGTCGGTTCGGGCATCGTCTTCACGACGGGAGTGGCGTTGCTGACGAGGCACTTCGCCCGGATACGCGCCAACCAGCCGGCGACCGCGATGCTCTACGTCTTGATCATCAGCGTGGTGATGGGTGTCGTGCCCGCCCACCTGCTGTTCTTCATGACCGGCGCGCCGATCTGATCACCTCGCCGCCCTCCGGCGCCGACTGACGTGGCTCAGGTGGCCGACTGCTGGACCACAGCGCCCGCGGCGACACCGTCTTCGCGCGCCACCTGCCACGTCCCGTGCATTTCGAGAAGCCCCACATGGCCGCCCATGTTGTTGACGTGGAAGCTCGCCGCCGGATAGGCGCCGTCATATGTCTTCGACCCGCTGAAGTCGTGCGCGGTCAACTGCACGACGTAGCCACCGGCGAGCAGCGGCAGCGACTCGATGGTGTAGCGGATCGAGATGAGCTCCCCGACAGCGCTGCTGGAAATCGTGACGTGATCGAGGAACGTGTTCGTCCCCGCGACCAGCAGACCGTCCGCACGGAGGATGGCCATGCCACACACGAAATCTCCGATATCGCGATGGACGAGGAGCTTGATGTCGAGCGTCATCGAAGCACCGGTATCGAAGCGGCCGCGGGTCTGATCCTCTTCGTCGAGCAGGCTCACCGAAACGATCTCGACCGCCTTTGCGCCGCCATCGCCGGCGCTCCGCGGCAGGCGTTCCGCAGGCGTGTCGCGCTGCACACTCAAGGCGTGCTCCGCAACCATGCGGTGGTATGCCGTCGTGACCTCGGTTGCAGGGCCGTCGGCGATGACCTCGCCACGGTTGAGCAGCAGGACTCGGTCGCAGTATTCCTCGAGGGAAGCCAGGTCATGGCTGACGAGCACGATGGTCTTGCCCTCGCGCTTGTACCGGCTGAAGGTATCGAAGCACTTCTCCTGAAAGCTCGCGTCGCCGACCGCGAGCACCTCGTCCATGATCAGCAGGTCGGTCTGGGCGAGGATGGCGACCGTGAAGGCAAGGCGCACCTGCATGCCTGAGGAGAAATTCTTCAGCTTTTGTTCGGCAAAGTCCTCGAGCTCGGCGAATGCGAAAACTTCGTCGACCTTGTTGCGAAGTTGCGCGCGGGTGAGGCCGAGCATTGCGCCACCGAGGAAGATGTTCTCGCGGGCGGTCAGCTCCGGGTTGAAGCCCACGCCAAGCTCCAGGAACGCAGAGAACTCGCCATTGACGCGTGCGTAACCGGAGTCGGCTTTGTAGATCTTGCAGAGGATCTTCAGCAGCGTGCTCTTGCCACATCCGTTGGGGCCGGCGATGCCGAGGAACTGGCCTTGCGGAATGTCGAACGAAACGTCCCGAAGCGCGATGAGGTCCCGGTAGCGGGACGAGCTGCGCCAGTGCGTGACGCGGTATTTCAAGGTGGTGCTCTTGTCGAGCGGCAGCCGGAACCGCTTGCGCAGCTTCGAGACTTCGACGACCGGCTTCACAGCGAACTCCGCGAATTTCGGCGTGAGCCGGTGGAAAACTGCGAATCCGAGCACACAGACGCCGACGCTGATCAGGATGGGAACGACTTCGAGCACCCCGATGAAGGATGCCATCGGGGGGATCTTTGGACTGACGAGGGAATGGCGAAGGTCCTGGATGATCTGTGCGACCGGATTCACTCCAGCCAGGGCCGCGAGCTTGTGCGACCAGGTGTAGATCAACTGAAAGGGAAACACGACCGCGGACCCGTAGAAGAGGACCAGCGACAGGATTTCCCAGATGTGCCCGAGATCTCGAAAGAAGACGAAGAGCGAGGACAACAGCAGCGAGAGGCCGAGGACGAGCGCGATGAGTTCGAGGTAGTAGAACGGCGCGAGCAGGCTTCGCCAGGTCAGGTCGAGATGGCCGAGTGCGAGCGTCACGATCACGACCAGTACGGTGTTGATGGCGAAGGTCAGCAGCGCGCTGGTTGTCGACGCGATCACGAGGATCCAGCGCGGGAAGTACGCCTTGCGGATGAGGTCGCCGTTGCCGGCGATGGCATTCATCGCGGTTGACGTGGCCTCGGTGAAGAAGGTCCATGCGACGATCGCGACCAGCAGCTGCACCGGGAAATCGGTCTGACCGAGACCGACCCGGAGCAGGATGCTGAAGACGAGATACATGATCCCGAAGAGCATCAACGGCTTGACCAGCGACCACACGTAGCCGAGTGCCGACCCGGTGTACTTCAGCTTGAAGGCGGTGATCGACAGCTCTCGAACGAGGTTGAGATCGCGCTGGAAGACGCTCTTCGGCCGCGGGATCGCTTCGAGGGTGCCGCTCCCCTGAGCGACGACGGTCATCTCGGAATCTCCAGTTGGAATCGCACGTATCCGGCGTCGCGCCGGAGTTCGAGCATACTAATCAGCGACCGATCACGCGCGCCGCGCCTACCATCTGGGTTCGATGCACGCGAAGATCGCCGTCGTGACACAGGCGGATTCCCCCAGATGACGCCACCCGGCGACGAGATGGCCACGCTCATCGATGAGTTGCGGGCAGCCCGTGGGCGCATCACCGAGCTCGAGGCAGAGCTCCAGCAACTCCGCGGCGAACTTGCCGAGGCCACCGGGAGCGCGTCGGCGCGGATGGCGGTCGCGGCTGTTCGCAAGGTGCGGCGCGTCATCCCCCCGGAATCGCGGCGCCAGGAGGCACTGCACAAGGCCGCCACGAGAACACTTGCGCTGGTCGACCGCGGCCCCGGAGCGGTTGCCGGACTGATACGCAGGGACCGTGACCTGCGGCGGGCGATCGGCGTTGCTGACACGGCTGCGGCACGCCGCCGGCAATACCGCCGGTGGCTTGATCTGCATACGCCGACCGCCGGCGACCTCGCCGTCATGCGCCGTGAGTCGGAGGCGCTCACCAACCCGTTGGTGATCAGCCTGGTCATGCCGGTGCACAACCCCGAGCAGGCATGGCTGGAGGCCGCGATCGGCTCAGTGCTTTCGCAGGCGTATCCGCACCTGGAGCTGTGCGTCGCCGACGACGCCTCAACACAGCGACATGTGCGCGCAGTCCTCGATCGTGCCGCCGGCGACGCCCGTGTCCGGGTGACCTACCGCGAGCAGCGGGGCGGTATCGCCGCGGCGTCCAACTCCGCGCTCGCGCTGGCGCGCGGCGAGTACGTCGGTTTCATCGACCACGACGATGTGCTCCGTCCGCATGCGCTCTTCGCGATGGCGGGATACATCAGCGAACACCCCGACGCCGATCTGGTCTACTCCGATGAGGACAAGCTCGGCACTGACGGAGCATTCGGCGCGCCGACGTTCAAGCCCGACTTCTCACCCGACCGACTGCTCGCCGAGAACTACATCAACCATTTCACCGTTGTTCGCCGAACCGTGGCCGCTGCGGTGGGTGGCTTTCGCGAAGGTTTCGACGGCAGCCAGGATCACGACCTCGTGCTTCGCGTCAGCGAGCAGGCGGCGCATGTCGGACATGTGGCCGACGTGCTTTACGCGTGGCGCATGGTTGCCGGGTCCACTGCGGTCTCCGCGGCCTACAAGCCGCTCGCGCAGGATGCCGGGCGGCGGGCGGTGACGGACGCGCTGCACCGACGCGGACTGGACGGGCATGTCGACCTCGGGCCGAGTCCGGGCCTGTACATCCCTCGCTACACGGTTCGCGGTGCACCCGACGTGGATGTGATCGTGGTTGCGCCCAACGAGGCAGACGGCGAGGAGTGCCGGACGAACCTTGAACGGCTATCACGGTACGCCGTGCGACAGGTGCGCGTCGCGCTCGCCGGCCCCAACACTGCCGCGTCCGTCAACGCAGCTGTGCGTGGGGGCGAGGCACAGCACATCGTTATCGTCGACTCGTCGGTGCGAGTCATCACAGCCGATTGGATCGAGGTGCTGCTCGAGTTGAGTCAGCGCGAGGACATCGGCGCCGTCGGGCCCCGGCTGCACTTCCCGGATGGCGCCATCGCCCACGAGGGAATGATCATCGGGCGGTTGGGACTGGCGAACAGCGTGAACCAGCACCTCCATGTCATCAAGGAGATGGCCGCGGTTTCGAGCGCCTGCCTCATGACCCGCCGCGCAGTGTTCGAGGAGGCAGGCGGCTTCGATGAGACCTACCGCCGAACGCTCTTCGACGTGGATTACTGCATGCGAGTTCGTGTCCTCGGTCGTCGCATTCTCTGCACGCCGCTCGCGGCGTTGACGTGGGGCGATGCCGCGCGAGCGGGTGTCGTCGGCACCACCGGAAGCGATGCGCGCGCCTTCGCACAACGTTGGGGTGATGTGGGGGAGCTGGAAGATCCCTACCTGAATCCGAACGTGCTCTGGCCGGCACCGCTGAGCCTGCGCCTCACCTGACCGCAACGGTCAAACTGCCTCGGAATCCGCGGAACCGGTCTAGACTGCGAGACGACGGGTCCCCTGTTGGTCATCCCCCGACCAGTTCCCCCCCAAAGACGACAGGACGGCTCGCCGGAGGTCAGGAATGCCCAATGGAAGGCGCTTGCTACTGTCATTCGTCGGCCTCGGCCTGATCGCCGCACTTCCCGTCATCGGGCAGTTGCCTGTGTCGGCGGCGCCGGCACCCGCGTCCGCACCCGGATCGGCGTCGACCGTGTCAACGCATGTCACGCCGTTCCTCGCGCTGACGAAGCAGGCTCGCGAAGGCGCATCCCGTCACGCCCCGCGGGCAGGCCACAGCGAACCGCCGACCGTGCACGGAAGGTCGGATGCGAATGGGGCGGGGGTGATCATCCCCTCGTCGCCGGCGCAATCAGCCGCAGTTCGGTCAGGGCGGCGGGCCGCTCCGCTGGTGACCCCGGTGCCTCCCGATTCTCTGACAGGATTCCCGGGCACAGCCCAGGCCGGCACGATCCACTCCTTTGGGGGCGATCAGGAGGTGACGCCGCCGAATGAGGACATCGCCGCCGGACCGGCCGATCTGGTCGAGGTGGTGAACTCAACCGTCGAGATCTTCAGCCGAACCGGGGCCAACCTCGGCTCTGATGACCTCAACGACTTCATGGACGTCGTCCCCGGTTACCACAGCAGTGATCCGCGTGTGGTCTACGACCCCGGCGGCGGGCGATTCTGGATCACGATCACCGAGGTCCCGAACACGGGTTGCCCGCAGGCCGCACCCGTGCTGATCGCGGTCTCCCCATCGTCGAATCCACTGCCGTTCACAGGGTGGATCGTCTACGCCCTCCCGATCGGTCAAAACAATCCCGGGACACTGTTCGGCGATCAGCCTGGCCTCGGCCTCGATGGCAATACCGTGGCGGTGACCTTCGGCGATTTCAATTGCAGCCTCAACTTCCTCGGCGCCGAAGTCGACATCCTGCAGAAGACGGACTTCGAACACGACAGTGGCACGAACGCGCTGTTCTTCTTCTACGACGCCCCATTCACGATCCAGCCGGTGCAGTCGTACGGATCGATCCCGGCGCAGTACCTGGTGACCAATGAGTCCGATTGCGGAATCACCGTGTGCACCACCCCGCAAGCCGAGGTCGACGCGATCACGGGGACACCCGAGGCGCAAAACATTGCCTACAACCCCAACTTCGTCAGCATGACGCCGACTGCGGTCAACAACACCACAGGTTTCCTTCCTCCCGCCGCACAGCCCAGTCCCGGTCCGACCCTGCAAACCAACGACGACCGGTTTCTCAACGCCGTCTGGGAGAACGGAAAAATCTGGACTGCCGACGGGACGAGCTGTCAGCCGGGCGGGACCGGTCCCGTGCAGAACTGCCTCAATTACCTCGAGATAGCCGCGAACCCCACGGGCACGATCGTGGGCACATCGCCGGCACTGCAGCTCAACAACGTCGGCGTCACCGGCGAGGATCTCTTCTACCCGGAGGTCACGGTCGATCAGTCGGGCGACCTGCTGACCGTCTTCGACGAGTCGTCGGCCACCGACTTCCCCTCCATTCTCGCCGCGACGATCCCCAATGCCGGGACGACACTCAGCGGCTTCATCACGCTGCATACCAGCTCCACGTACTACAACGGCGATAACCTCTTCCCAGGCGCATGCGATTCCGAGGGGTGCCGCTGGGGTGACTACTCAGGTGCCACCCAGGACCCGGCGAATCCCAACGATGTGTGGGTCGTTTCCGGATCCGAAGATGGATCCGTGGTCGGGGTCTGCGGCACCACACATGCCTGCTGGAACACGCGCATCAACCAGCTGACGGTGACCGGACCGTCGATCACCTCACTTGACGCCGTCGTCCGGACCTGTGGTCGGCGGGCAGACGGTGACCGTGAGAGGCTTCGACTTCGGATCGGATACCACCTTCGCGTTCGGTGGGACTCCAACGCCGATCACCGGTCTGACGCCTGAGTCGTTCACCTTCGTGACCCCCGCCGCATCGACTCCGCTGGGCGGCTCGGTGGAGACGCAGGCAATCGACTCCCTCGGCTCGAGTGACATGAACGGCGCGTCCGCGTACCTGTACATCGGGCTCTCCAACTACACGCCGGTCGCCCCATTCCGAATCCTCGACACTCGGAGCAATGGCGGCCCGCTCGGACCCGGTGCGATCCGACCCTTGCAGGTGGCGGGCGCTGGGTCACCGGCGATTCCGTTCGGGGCGACGGCAGTTGTCCTGAATGTCACCGAGGTGTTCGGGACGGCCTCGAGCCTGCTCACCGTGTACCCGGCGGGCTCGGGACGGCCGAACGCTTCCAACCTGAACTTCGCCGCGCATACGGTCATTCCGAACCTGGTGACGGTTGCGCTCAGCATCAACGGCGCCGTCGACATCTACAACGCGCTTGGCAGCGTGAACGTGCTCGCTGACGTGGAAGGCTATTTCATGCCGCAACCATCCACTGACTATCAGGGACTCTTCCATCCACTCTCACCGTTTCGCGTGTGCGACACGCGGAGTGCGTGCCAGGGGCATCTCGCGTTGCATCCCGGACAGGCGGTCGTCGTCAACGTGACCGGCGCGAGCCAGATTCCCTCAGACAACACCGCTGAGGCGGCAGTGCTCAACCTCACCGGCGTTGCGGGAACGGCCGCGACGTTCCTCAGCGCCTTTCCGACCAACAGCAGCGGTGGTTGTACCTACACCGGCACGCACGCGCCGCCGTTCTCGACCCTCAACCTCGCCACCGGCGCCGTGGAGGCGAACCGCGTCATGGTGGCGCTCGGTCCGGCTGCGACCGGCGGTAATGACACGTCGATGTGCATCTACAACGCCGCCGGGACCATCAACATCATCATCGACGCCAATGGCTGGTTCGGCAGCGTCAACGCCGTCGCGACGCCGACCGGATACCAGTACCAGGCGATCGCGCCGACGCGCATCTGCGATACGCGGGTTGGATCGGCGAGTTGCTCGCATGCGGCCATCGGCGGCGCCGTCAGCCGCCTCGTCGGTGTTGCCGGATTCGATGGAATCCCCACGGCCGCCGGCGCAACCACTGTGGTCGCGATCATCGCGAACCTGACCGCGGTAGCGCCGACGACCGCGACATTCCTCGCGCTCTATCCGGCCAACCTCACGCGACACCCCGGTGTGTCGGACCTCAACGTGAACGCAGGGGTCGTGCTGCCCAACCTCGCGGTTGTGGCGCTCGACACCACAGGCGACTCGAACGCGGGCGGCATCTTTCTCTACAACAGCGCGGGTTCGGTCAACGCCATCATCGACGTGGAGGGCTGGTTCCAGTAGTGAGCGAGAGCAGGCGAGAGCGCAGGCGCGCCGTCAGCGCGCTCGTTGGCGCGACCCCGGGGCGTGGCACGGTGTGGACCCGTGCCTGACCCTCGCTTCGGGGAATCCACCCACCGGCCGACCGTCGCCGACCTCACCGTGCACGCCGGGCCGGTCCTCCCCAGCCGTGCGGTGTTCGAACTCGACACGACCGCCGACGCGCACGACGGCGATATTTCCCTGTACAACAGTGCCGGCAGCGTCAACGCGATCATCGATTTCGAGGGCTGGTTCCAGTAGCTGTGGCATGGATGACAGTGCTCCCCGAGATGGACGGGGTGCTGAACACGATGGCCTCGCGCCCACCCGCCGAACGGCTCGGCTGCGATCGATGGCGTCATGGTCAAGACGTTCAAGAAATGGACGGACCAGCGCGGTTACTTCATCGAGCAGTTGAAACGCGGCGACCTCGACGACCAGGGCCGGCCGTTCATCCCCGACCAGCCGTTCGCGCAGATCTCCCGCAGCCTCGCCTACGCGCGCGGCGGCAATCCGCCCGAGCTGATCAAAGCGTTCCACTGGCACAAGCGGCAGTGGGACTACTGGGACATCGTTCAGGGGGACGCCCGCGTCGTGCTCGTCGACCTTCGCCACGACTCACCGACTGCGGGACGCATCCAGACCATGATGCTCGGCGAGAACGCGCCCCGCATGGTCGCGATTCCGCCGCTGGTGGCGCACGGGTATCAGTGCCTGTCGCTGCGCGATGTGATCCTCAACTACTACGTCACCGAGCCCTACGATCCCGACGATCCTGACGAGGGTCGTATCGCCTGGGACGACGCGCGCATCGGCTTCGACTGGACGATCGAGAACATCTGACGTGCGCCTGCTGGTCACAGGTGGAGCGGGCTTCATCGGCAGCGAGTTCGTGCGCATGACGTTGCGCGAGCATCCGGGTGATTCGGTCGTGGTGCTCGACAAGCTCACCTATGCGGGCAATGAGCGCAACCTCGAGTCGGTTCGCGACCACCCAGGGTTCCGCTTTGTGCGGGGCGACATCTGCGATGCGGAGCACGGTGCGCGAGCTTGCCGCGGACGTCGACGTCATCGTCAACTTCGCTGCGGAGTCGCACGTCGATCGCTCGCTCGAGGCACCGGGACAGTTCATCCTCACCGACGTCTTCGGCACCTTCGTGCTCATGGACGCGGCGCGGGCGAACCGGCACGAGCGCTTCGTCCAGGTGAGCACCGATGAGGTGTACGGCGATGTGGCGCACGGCCGCAGCGTCGAGGGTGACCCACTCCAGCCGCGCAGCCCGTACAGCGCGAGCAAGGCCGGCGGAGAGTTGCAGGTCCAGGCGTATCGCACGTCCTATGGGTTTCCAGCCATCGTCACCCGTGGCTCGAACACCTACGGCCCGTATCAGTATCCCGAGAAGATCATCCCGCTCTTCATCACCAACGCCATCGACGATCTGCCGCTGCCGATCTATGGTGACGGTGGTGCGGTGCGTGACTACCTGTTCGTCGAAGATCATGTGCGCGGCATCGACTGCGCGCTGCGCAATGGCACTGCCGGCATGGACTACAACATTGGCGCCGGCGGCGAGACCAACGGGGTCACGGTCGCCGACACCGTGCTGCGACTCCTCGGCAAGCCGAGCGAGCTCAAGCAGTTCGTGAAGGACCGGCTCGGTCATGACCGTCGCTACGCGGTCGATTCGACGCGTCTGCGTGAGCTCGGCTGGCGTCCCGAGGTGCCCTTCGAAATCGGGATGTCGAAGACCGTCGCCTGGTTTGTCGAGCACGAGGATTGGTGGCGGCCACTGAAGTCCGGCGAGTTCTGGGAGTTCTACCAGCGGAACTACAAGCCGCTGCAGGCCTGATAGCCCGAAAAAGGGGTGGCGCCGATGCGCTATCATCGAGTGTTGAAAGAGGTCAAACGCGCCAGCACAGCGTTGGTGGTGATCTCCTGGGATGAAACCAGTTGCCAGACACGGCCCAGAAGCAGCGCACCGCTGTCACCGGCAGGGGTTCGATCGAGGCCTTGCGAACCGTTGTCGTGATGCCTGCGTACAACGCGGCAAAGACGCTCGAAACCACGCTGTCGCGCATTCCGCCGGGCGTCGTCGACACGATCATCCTGGTCGATGATGCCAGCGGCGACGGGACCGCGGCGTTGGCCGTGTCGCTCGACCTCGTGGTCATCTCGCATCCGCACAACGCGGGATACGGGGCCAACCAGAAGACCTGCTACATCGAGGCGCTTCGCGACGGTGCCGACGTCATCGTGATGCTGCATCCCGACGGCCAGTACGACCCGGCGATTCTCGACGACATGGTCGAGGTGATCCGCAGTGGGAAGGCCGACGTGGTGCTCGGGTCGCGATTCCTCAAGCGGGGCGGCGCGCGCGCCGGCGGCATGCCGTGGTGGAAGCGTCTGGCGAACCGATTCCTCACCGGCTACGAGAACCGCATCCTCGGTCTCGGGCTTTCGGAATATCACACCGGGTATCGCGCCTACAGTCGCAAGTTCCTCACCACGGTGCCGTTCCTGCGCAATTCGAATGACTTCGTGTTCGACACGCAGATCCTGACGCAGGCCGCATCGTTCAAGTTCACGGTGGCCGAAGTGCCGGTCACCACACGCTATTTCGACGACGCCTCATCCGTGAACTTCCGCGTCTCCTTGATCTACGGGCTGAAGACGGTGTGGACGGTCAACCGCTACGTGCTCCACCGGATGGGTCTGCGCTCGCGCCGTTACGCGCGCTGATCGGGGCTCCGCACTGCGTAGACAGCGATGGTCGCGCTGCGCCGCGTCGCTGCCGCAAGCGGCGCCAGTGCGGCCGCGGCGAGGCTCAGCGGCACCGCAAGCGTGACCGCGACGCCTGCCAGGAAATGGCCATGCGGGTGCCGCCGCAGTCGCGCCTCCGGTCTGCGCAGCACGTCGTAGAGCAGATTCGGTGGTAGTCCAAGGCGGTTCTCGACCGTCTGGACAAAGCTGAACAGGTCGTACTCCGGGACGAGGTGCGTGACCTTCACCGGCCGGAATCCGGCCTCGTGCAGCATCGCGGTGAGCGTGGACGGCGTGAAGTGCACCAGATGCCGCGGCACGTCGAGGTGGAACCATCCGGCGCGGCCGACGCGTGCTTCGGGGACGCGAAGTTCGGAACGGCGACCAGCAGGATGCCGCCCGGACGGAGCAGACGTGCGATGCCGCGCATGACATCCGCGGGTCTCCCGAGGTGCTCTGCGACATGCCAGAGCACCACCACATCGAAGGTCGCTCCGGAAGCGGCCAGCTCATTGACGTCGACTGCGCTGACATCGAGATGGAAGACGTCTCGTGCCTGCTGCGCGGCCGACGGTGAGCGCTCGGTGCCCTTGACCTGCCAGCCGCGTGCGCGCATCTGGTTGATGAGCACACCTGGGCCGCAGCCGATGTCGAGCACGCTCCCGGGACCGCCGGACAGCCGCTCGAGCGTGCGAATCCTGCTGCGATGCACCACACCGAGCACGCGGTCGATCCCGCCGCGATAGCGCTTGGTGGTGCTGTGATATCCGCGGGGATAGTAGTGATCCAGCTCCGTCGCCGAGGGGGCGGGAACCGTCTGCGCCAGGGAGCATTCGCCGCAGCGCATGATCGCGAAGCCATCGCCGGTCGTCGGATCCTGAGCGTCGAAGAGTCGTGCGGTCACCGCGCTGGAATGGCCGCAGGCGGGGAGTGTCACTGGGCGATCGCGATGTCGCGTGGACGGCCCGAGCGCGCGCCAGGCTCCATGAGCGCGAGTGCGAGCCCGGCGAGAATCAACACACCACCGGCGTCGGTCGCCGGCGACGGCACCGCGCCGAGGATGACCAGGGCGAGCACCGCCGTGAGCGGTGGCTCGCCGAGAAAGGACACCGAGACGAGAAGCACGGGTACATGGCGCAACGCCCAGTTGTAGACGGTATGGCCTCCGATCGTGCAGACGACCGCGAGCCCGAGGCACGCAAGCGCTACGCGCGGCGAGGGGAGATGCGCGACACCGCCGGCCAGTGCCGTCGCGGCTGCGATGACGCAGACGACCGCGTACACGATCGCCGAATAGCCGGCGACGCCGAGGTTGCCGCGCACGCTCCGGCCGATGAGCAGGTAGCCGGCGAGACACAAGCCGCCCGCGATGGCGAGCAGATCACCGCCGAACGCGGTGCTGTCGACCCGCAGATCCCCGGCGCAGGTGACCAGCATGCCGATGATCGCAAGCGCGCCACCCGCGAGCATCTGGCGAGAAACCCGTTCTCCCAGCAGGCGTTTGCCGAGTGGCGTGACGATCACGGGGTGCAGCGACACGAGGAAGACGCTGGCCGCCACCGACGTGTACTGCAGCGAGGCGGTCCAGAGCAGGAAGTGTCCGGCCAGCAACGCACCACTGGAGACCACCATCACGAGCTGACGGGGTGCCTTCGGGAGGACGCCAAGGCGCCCATCGCGGATGACCCAGGGAAGCAGCAGCACCGCGGCCATGCCCATGCGCAGCCAGACGATTGTCGCCGGATCGTCGTCGGCCGCCTTGATGAGAATCGCCGAGAAGGAGACGGCGATGGTGGCGGCGACCAGCGCCCACCCGGGCGATGGCGTACGCGAGCGTGCCACCGCGACGCTCACCGGCGGCGTTCGCGATCCCGCGCCTTGAGCAGCTCGGTGTAGCCGCCGAGCACCTCGCGGATGCCGCCGTCTTCGATGGCCCAGGTGCGCGTGGCCACGGCGTCGATGAGCGCCCGGTCATGGGTCACGAGCACCATCGCCCCCGGATATTTCACGAGCGCCGCCTCGAGCACCTCCTGGGCGGGGATATCGAGGTGGTTGGTGGGCTCGTCGAGCAACAGGAGGTTGGTTTCCTCGATCGCGAGCTTGCCCATCATCAGCCGTGCCCGTTCGCCACCACTCAAATCACCAACCAGCTTGAGCGTGTCGTCGCCGCTGAAGAGCAGTGAACCGAGCAGCGTGCGTGCGCGTTCCTCGCCGACGGGGTGCGTTGCCAGCAGATCCGCGAGCACGGTGCGCTCGTCGTCGCCGGCCGGAACGTCGGCTGCGCCGTGTTCGGTGGACTGACCGAGGTCCTGGCGGTAGAGACGGCGCACACTGCGCGGACCGAGGGTCAACGTCCCGTCGAGCGGCGGGAGATCACCGGCAAGCGTGTGCAGCAGCGTCGACTTGCCGCTGCCGTTGGCGCCGATCACCGCGATGCGCTCACCCGGAACGATCGTCAACGGCGGCACGAGCAGCAGCGGCGCGTCCCTGCCGATGATGAGATTGACTCCCTTCAAGGTCACGCGCGACGCGGGTGCGCTGCTGAACTTCAACCGGGGCTTGCGGTCCACCGTCGGCGGTGCCACGCGGTCGAGCCGGTCGAGACGGGTCTGACGCCCGCGAGCCTCACGCGCGCGCTGCCCGGCCTTGTACTTGCGGATGAACTCTTCCTGGTGGTCGATGTAGGCTTTCTGCGCAGCGAACTCGCGGCGCCGGCGCTCACGGCGTTCGACACGGAGCTTGGTGTACTGCGTGTAGTTCCCGGGATATTCCTCGATGGTGCCGCCGGCGACCTCGATCACCTGCGTGCACACGTTGTCCAGGAATCGCCGGTCGTGCGAGACCAGCACGAAGGCGGTCGACACGCCGCGCATGAAATCCTCCAGCCACTCGATAGCCGTGAGGTCGAGGTGGTTGGTCGGCTCGTCGATGAGCAGCAGGTCGGCGTCCTGCACCAGGAGCTTCGCGAGCTCGAGGCGTCGCTTCTGGCCGCCGCTCAGCTGCGAGGGATGCCGTTGCTGCGTCTCGGTATCGAGGCCGAGTCCACCGAGCGCCTCGCGAGCGGTTGCCTCCAACTCGTAGCCGCCCTGGTCGATGTAGCGGTGCTGGATGTCGCCGTACTGCAGCAGCAACGCCTGCGCGTCGGGACGCGCGCTGTCGGCGAGCAACGGCTCGAGACGGGTCATCTCGAGGTGCATCGCGGCGAGGTCCTCGCGCGAGGCCATGACCTCATCGAGGATGGTCTCGGCAACCGGCTCCGGCGCATCCTGCGGCAGATATCCGATGCGGATGCCGCGCTGCCATTCCACCTCGCCCTCAGTGGGTTCGCGTGCGCCATTGATGAGCGACAGCAAGGTTGTCTTGCCCGCCCCGTTGGCACCGACCACGGCAATGCGCTGGCGTGTCTCGACACGGAACGTGACACCCTGGAGCACTGACACTGCACCGAAGGCGACCCCGACGTCGCGAAGGCTGACCAGGGACAACGGCTACCGGCCTGTCGCACCCTCGCGGGCGACGATGCGCCGCACGATGGCCACTGACGACGCGTAGGTCGAGTCCATGCCGAAATACGACAAGCCGCGCGCTCCGAGCGTCCGCGCCTGTGTGTAGGGCGTGTCGGATGCGTAGTGGATGACCCCGAAATCGATCGGCAACTTGGAGAAGTTGACAGGATCGCCGGTCGGGTAGCGGGCGGGCTGGGTCATTTCGTACACGGCGTTGCAGTATGGACCAGCCTCCATCTCGACCACGGTGAAGGCCTCGCGATAATAGAAGTCGAGATACCCGCGGTTCTGGAGAAAGGTGCCCTTGACGCTCACCGCCCGCTGGTTGTCGAGGCCGCTGCCGAAACGCAGATAGGGAGCGATATCGGACACCGAGAACGCGTTGTCGAGCCAGTACGTCGACCTGCTGTGCTCGTCATGCACCACGCTGCTGATCATCACGTCGCCGACATCGGCGTTCAGCGTCGCCGCTTTGCCGAGCACGTAGACGCCACGCAGGTCGACGGTCTCCGCGACCTCACGGAGGATGTTGTAGGCGGCCAGACCGAGCGGGTAATCGATGTTCACGATCACCGCGCGGCTGGCGGCGAGTGCCGCCGGATCGACCGGGAGCACTCGTTCGTCAAAGTGCGCCGGCGTGAGGCGGTCCAGCGGGATGACCTGGGCAGCGACATCGAGTGCGGTGCGGCTGGTGACGCTGAGTGCGCCCGCCTCGCGCTCCTCACGCCGTAGCGCGGCTCGCTCCGAATCGGGGACGAGGCGCAGACGTTCGCGCGCCGCGTAATAGAGAAAGTTGTTCCAGTGGCCGAGTGCCGTGCCCTCGCGGAAGCGCTGCAGCTCCTCGCGAAGCTCGGTGGTGCCCTCGGATTCCACGGCCACGGCCAGCTCCTCCGCGTGACGCGGCGCGACCCCGGTGACCAGGTTGGCGATCGCGTGCGAATTGCTGCTGACGAAGTACACCGGGCGGTCGAGGAGCGACTCCGAGCGCATCAGGCCGGTGACCTGCTGCCACCACCTGCGGGTCACCCGGGCGTAGCCGACCTGCGTCCCACCGAGCATGCGAATCCGCAACTCCATGGCGGTCTCGGCGATCGCGGCGAGCCGCGGACCGAACCCGACGCCCCAGATCTCGTGCAACTGCAGCCAGTCGTCCTCGAGCCCGCCACATGCGGTCGCGATGTCCGCCGGTGTCGCCTGGTCGATGTCCACGAGGCCTGACCCGGTGAGCGCCACCCGCAACTTCTTCAGCTCGATCTGCAGGGCGACCATGGTGGGGATCAGATCGTCGACGTCGGAAGCGCTCGCGATGAGCACCGCGAGGGTCCCGGCACCGTCGTCGTACCAGCGCCGCCGGCGGCCGGGCGCGTTGACCTCGGTCCAGTCGGCGAACGGTGGGAAACCGCGCTGCGCGAACACCTCGGCGGATTGGCCCATGACCACGAGACGGGCTCGAAAGATTGCGTCGGGGAGCCGACGGATCGCGTAGAGGAGGGCGCCGAGGTCGAGCTGCACCGAGCCGGCGAGCGGATGCAGGCTCGACCCCATCGCCTTGTGGGAGTGCTCGAACACTTTGAGCTGGGTCTCACCGCTGCTTCGAAGGATTGTCGTGTAGGTCCGGTGGTAGACCTCGACCGCGTCCACCAGCGCCGTCGCCTCGGCTCCCGGTTGCGATCGGGTGAGGCCGGAGACCGGGGTCTCGGGGGTCGCCCCGCTCCCCAGCTCATGCAGCGCCATCGCGCCATTGTCGCCGCTGCCGGTGCGCCGGGCACGCCGCGCTGGCTATCCTGCCCCGGCTGTGGGACGAATCGCGGTCACCGGATCCGCTGCCTACGACACCCTCATGGTGTTCGGGGGTCGATTCGGCGACCACATCCTCCCTGAGAAGACCCGCGAGTTGAACGTCGCCTTCCTGATCGACCGCCTCGAGCAACGCCGGGGGGGCACCGCCACCAACATCGCCTTCTCGATGGCCCTGCTGGGCGAGCGGCCGCTGCTGTGTGCCGCCGCCGGGGCAGCCGATTTCGGCGACTACGCGGCGGCACTCGAAGCGGAGGGTGTGGACATCTCGGGCGTGCTCCACTGCGAGGGCATCGGCACCGCGACCGCCTTCATCACGACCGATGCGGACGGCAACCAGATCACCGCCTTCTACCCGGGTGCGATGACCCGCGCCGCAGGTGTCGACCTCAGCGGGCTGCGGGATGTGTCGGAGGTCGTCGTCGGCGCCGACGACGCTGCCGCGATGGCACTGCACATCGAACAGGCGGACGCTCTGGGCGCTCGCCTGGTGTTCGCTCCCGCCCAGCAGATTCCCGCGATGCCCGACGACGTGTTGCGTCGGGGCCTCGAGCAGGCATGGCTGGTGTCCGGGAACGACTACGAGCTGGAGATGATCCGAGAGCGGACGGGGCTCTCGATTGGCGACCTGAGCCGGGGACGCATGGTGGCGGTGACCCGCGGGTCCGCAGGCAGCGAGATCCATACCCCCGACGGAACTCACCACGATTCCACCGGCGGACATCGAGGCCGCGGTCGACCCCACGGGTGCGGGAGACGCGTACATCGCGGGTCTGGTCACGGGCCTGCGCGCCGGCGCCTCGGTGGGCGTCGCCGGGCGGATGGGATCGCTCGCGGCTTCATACGTGGTCGAGCAGCGCGGCCCGCAGCACCACCGCTACAACCGCGAGTCCTTCAGCGCGCGCTATGCGGCCTCGTTCGGCGGCAGCCCCACGTTTCCGTCTGAAAGCGCTGGGTAGAGTGATCGGCATGGAAGATGCGGTCATCGTCAGTGCCGCGCGCACTGCCGTGGGAACGTTCGGTGGTGTGTTCACCGATGTTCCGGCGACCCGACTTGGATCGATCGCCGTGGAAGAAGCGCTGCGCCGCGCAGGTATCGACACGGTCGATGAAGTCCTGATGGGCAACGTGCTCCAGGCAGGTCTCGGCCAGAACCCCGCGCGTCAGTCCGCAATCGGCGCTGGGCTCGCTGAGAGCGTCCCGTCGACCACCATCAACAAGGTCTGCGGCAGCGGTCTCAAGACAGTCGCACTCGCCGCGCAGGCAATCCGTGCCGGTGACGCCGAGTGTCTCGTTGCCGGTGGCATGGAGAACATGTCGCGAGCGCCGTACCTGATGGAGAACGGGCGCTACGGCTACCGACTCGGCCACGGGCAACTGGTCGACGAGATGATTCGCGACGGGCTCTGGTGCGCATTCGACGACTGTCACATGGGCACCACCGCCGAGAACATCGCGCGCGAGTACGAGGTCAGCCGCGAGGACCAGGACGCATTCGCCGCCGCTTCGCAGCAGAAAGCCGAAGCTGCAATGCAGAGCGGCCGTTTCACCGACGAGATCATCGCCGTGCCCGTGCAGCGCAAGAAGGAAACCGTTCTCATCGACACCGACGAGCATCCCCGCCCCGGCATAACAGCCGAGTCGCTTGCGGCGCTGCGAGCCGCCTTTGCAAAGGACGGCTCCGTCACTGCCGGTAACGCGAGCGGCATCAACGATGGCGCAGCCGCGGTCGTGGTCATGAGCGCCTCGCGGGCGAAGGCCGAGCAGCGCACGCCGCTCGCGCGCATCCGAGCCTATTCGAGCGCAGGTGTCGCGCCCCGAATCATGGGAATGGGCCCCGTGCCTGCGGTGCGCTCCGCGCTTCAGAAAGCCGGTCTCGGCCTCCGCGACATCGACCTCTTCGAGCTGAACGAAGCCTTCGCCGCGCAAGCGGTTGCCGTCGGCCGCGAACTCGCCGTCCCCGAAGACCGTCTCAACGTCAACGGTGGAGCAATCGCGATCGGCCACCCCATCGGTGCGAGCGGCACGCGAATCCTCGTGACGCTTCTCTACGAGATGCAGAAACGCAACTCGCATCTCGGCGTCGCCGCACTCTGCATCGGCGGCGGCCAGGGCATCGCAATGGTGCTGGAGCGCAGCTAGCTCACGAAGGTCGACAACGCGCCAGGACACCTGGCCCAACGGAGCGAGGCAGAGACGGCCCCGAGTGAGCGCGAACAAGAAAGCAGCAGGGGGGTGGTGACACGGGCTCTCTGCGAATTGAGAGCGAGCGAGAGAGTGCGATACTTGGCTTGCGCGAACGAGCGAGCGAACAGCTGAGCAAGAGAGCCCGTGGCGCCATCCCCCCTGCCGCTGCATGCGGAACGGAGCGAACGAGAAGGGCCCGGCTACGACTTCGAAGTAACCCCTGCGAAGAGATCCGTCTCCGGCAGCACGGCCGGTGTGCGCGACATCACGAGTTGATAGTGCTCGTTGGCGAACGCCTTGAGCGCCTCGTCAGGCATCGTCAATTGCGGCCAGTCCGCCGAGATCTGACTCTTGTGTGCGCGTAACGCCTCGCGTTTGCGGTCGATCACCGACACGGTGTCGACGCTCGTGGTCACGTATTCGTCGGGCGTGAGGAATTCCATGTTCTCGGGATCCTCCTCGCCGAATGGCGGCTCCAACCCCGCTGCCTTGGCCATCTCGACCATACGTACGAACTCGGCCTTGGGAAAGGCCGTGTAGTAGAGCTTTTCGAACTCTCCAGGGGGCTCCGGCATCCTTGTACATCGGCAGGAGATGCGCCGCCTCGACCGCGAGCACCGTCGCGCGGTGGGTCTGGATGTGGTCCGGGTGACCGTATCCGCCGTTACCGTCATAGGTGACTACAACGTGGGGACGGAAGCGACGGATCTGGGCGACGACCTTGCCGACCGCCTCATCCATGGAAGCCATCCAGAAGGCGTCGGGGAGCTGGTTGGTGTCGGCGCCGGCCATTCCCGAGTCGCCGTAGCGCAGGAACTCGACGTCATCGACCTTGAGAATCCGGCACGCCTCGCGCAACTCGGCCTCGCGAATCTCGCGCAGGTGCGGGCGGGTCGTCTCTTCGGGCATGTCCGGGTCGACGATGGTCGCCAGCTTCCCGTCGGTGCAGCACACGACGCAGGTTTTCACGCCGCGGTCGGCGTATGTGGCGAGCGTGCCGCCCATCGTGATGGTCTCGTCGTCGCAGTGCGCATGCACTGCCATCAGACGAAGTTGGGAGTCCGCCATCACTCCTCGGTGATGGTGACCGACTTCATCACATCGTCCTTGCGAATCGAGGTGACGACGTCCATGCCCTTGGTGACCTGACCGAACAGGTTGTAGGCCTTGGTCAGCTTCTGGCGATCGTCGACCGTGCAGATGAAGAACTGCGATCCGTTGGTGTTCGGTCCCGAATTCGCCATGGCGACGGCGCCGGGCTGGTACTCGCCCTGGACGGGCTCGTCCTCGAACTTGTAACCGGGACCCCCGCGGCCGGTCCCTTCCGGGCATCCGCCCTGGATCACGAAATCATCGACGACGCGATGGAAGGTGAGGCCGTCGTAGAAGCCGTCGCGGGCGAGGAACACGAAGTTGTTGACCGATTTCGGCGCCCGCTTGGGGTCAAGGGCGATCACGATGTCGCCGCGGTCGGTCGCGATGGTCGCTGTATAGCGCTTGGCCGGATCGATGACCTGGTCAGCGCTGGAATAACTCTTGGGCATCGGGGCAGTCTACCCGGGGTGGCCGGGTAGACTGCCGGGCCGCACGACCGATCAGAGGGGGGTGCTCTGTCCTGTCGTGGCGGCGGGGGACGCTGTCGACGAGGGGGGCGTCGACGTGGAGGGACTGGCGCCGAATCCGCCGAACCGGGCACGGATATCAGTGCTGAGGTTCGTCGTCATCAGCTTGGAGATGCCGGCGGTCACGGCAGCGGTCAGTGCCGTCGCCTGGGCCTGGGTGATCTTGCCCTTGGACAGGGCCTTGTTGATGCGCGCGGTCACCTTGGTCATCACAGCGCTTTCGACCGCCTGCGCCTTGGAACCGTCGATCTGCGCGAGGGTCTCGCCGTTGAGAAGGTCCTTGAGCACGGTGATCCGGCTGAGACCCGTCTCCTCAACCGAGTTGCGGAACAGGGCCAATGCGATGCGACCAGTGGCGAGTCGCTTCGCCAGAGGATGGCTACTGGTGGACCCGCCCGCTGCGGGCGTCGCGGCCAGGGTGCTGGCATTGCCCGACGAAACCCCCGATGCGAGGGCGGGGATGATCGACACCGATGCGATGCCGGCGACCGCGACGACAGCGAAGGCGACTGCGCTGATCGCGATCCTCTTGGTGAAGAAATTTCCCGACATGCCGGTGCTCCTTGGTTTCAACTTGTTCTATGGTGGGCGGTGTCCTCATTCTCAGCGGTCGTTCACGCGCGTTCCCTGAGCCAGACCTGAGAGTGAGCGACCTCGCCCGATCCGCCTTGTGTACGGAGGCATCACGTGGACGGTGCCGCTGAGAGGCCGGTAGTCGGGCTCTTCGGGGCGTTCGATACCGGCGACCTCGGCGAGGTGGTCCTGCGTCGTGTGATCGAGGCGCAACTCGCCCGGCGGCGACCCGACATCGCGGTCGTGGCCTTCGCCCCATTTGGCGCCGAGCGCCCGATCCCAGGTGATGACGGCCGACCGGCTCGGTCATTGGGGGAACCGGCCACCGGCAGCCTCGATGTCGACGCGCTGATCCTTACCGGCGACGTGCTGGCGGATTCCGCCCACTGGGCCGGCCGCTACGCGGTGACCGACGAGGCGATCGCACGCCGGGGTATCGCCGAACTGGCACTGACCGGCAGTCGTCGCGGAGCATCAGCCGCAGGAACCACTGCGTGGTTTGCGGTCGGGGCTCCTGACGGTGCGAGTCCGGATTTGACCGGCCTCGCGGGTACAGCCGTCTGGACTCGCGATCGGGAAACCCAGCAACGCCTCGGTGGGACCGCGGTGCTGTCCGGCGATCCGGTGCTGCTGGCGCGCGAGGTGTTCGTCCCGGACACGGTGCGCAGGCGTCTGGAATTACTCCGGATGTGTGGCGCCGTCCCCGCCGGCAGGCGGCTCGTCGTGGAAACTGTCGGGGGCGTCATTGCCCCCGAGCTTGCCGGCCGCCTCGCTGAGGCGATGCACGCCGCACTTCGCGGCGACCCCAAGCTCTCGGTGGTCGTGGTCAGTCTCGACCCCACTCGTGCGTCACCGCTCAGCGTCACCGGTCTCCCGGCCGAGCGGGTGCATCAGCTGCCGAACTGGTCTGGACTCGACGACGTCGCCGCGACCATGTCCGGGGCAGCGGCGGTGGTGGCTACCACGCCCGCGGGGGCACACCTGGCGGCGGCACTCGGTGTGCCCGTGGCGGCAGTCGACGGTGAGGGCTCCAAGCGCCTCGACCCGGCAATCCCGCTCCTCGGCGCGGATCTCGCCGATGGCGTCCGCGCATTGCTCGGCGACCCCCGGCCGGTGGCCCTCGATGGCGCGCTCCAGACCCTCGACGACGCTTTCAGAGAACTCGCGGAGCGGCTACCCCGGTCAACCTCCGCTCCGGCGGACCGTGATGACGATCCAGTGCAGTCCGCGCTCGCGATCCTTCAGCAACGTCTCGCCGACGAGCGGACTGCCCTGCAGGCGGAGCTCTCCCGGCTCCAGGACGAGTTGCGGCACCTCCAGCGCTCGCCCGAGCAGCGAATCACCCGGCCAATACGCGAGGGATACCGGCGCTGGCGGCGACGGCGAACGTGATCCGGTTTCCCCGCGTCGGCCGGCCCGACATCAGCGTCGTCATGGTCACCTTCAATCGCTGGGATCTCACGCGCCAGGCGCTGACGCTCCTCGCCGAGCTCACCCCGCCCTCCTATGAGGTGGTGATCGTCGACAACGCCTCGACCGATGGCACGGCGGACGCTCTGGGTGCCGTGGAAGGCGCGCTGGTCCTGCGGAACACCCGCAACCTGGGGTTCGGTCCCGCCAACAATCAGGGCGCGGCGATGGCGCGGGGTCGGTACCTGCTCCTCCTCAACAGCGATGCGTGGGTCCGGCCAGGCTGGCTCGAGCCACTGGTCGAGGTTGCCGATGCCGATCCCGGCATTGCCGCAGTCGCGCCAAGGCTGCTCTATCCGGACGGGCGGCTCCAGGAGGCGGGATCGATCATCTGGCGTGACGGCCGCGTGCGGCAGTACGGCGACGGCGACCTTCCGAATCGCTCCCAATACCTGTTCCGGCGGACGGTGGATTACGCGTCAGCAGCGTGTCTCCTGGTGCGGCGGTCCGCGTTCGTCGGTGTCGGGGGGTTCGACCCACGTTTTGCGCCGATGTACTACGAGGACGTCGATCTCTGCCTGGCGCTCGCGGCTGCCGGCGGTCGGACCGTGTATCAGCCCCGCTCGGTGGTCGAGCACGTGCGCGGCGGCTCAGGCGGCGGCGCAGTGCAGAGTGAGCGTCTGGAACGCAACCGCCGGCTGATTCGGGCCCGATGGCGCAGCGTGCTCGATCGGCGGCCGCCGGAAAGCTGGCGCGTGGAGCCGAGTGCGATCCTGGGTGGGCGAGACGCCGCGACCTGCGAGCGGGTGCTGGTGCTGACCGGCCAGAGGCCGGACGCCCAGGGCGACACCGAGCAGCAGCGTCTGCACCAGCTCCTTGTCGACGCCGCGCGACGATGGCCGGCAGCTCGGTGGACGGTCGCTTCGCTCGACGGAGAGCCGGTGACACGGCCGGACGACCTCAGCGATGCCGGGATCGAGGCGGTCACGGCCGCGGAGTCCTGGGAGGAGTGGCTGACAGAGCGCCGCCACCACTACGGAATCGTCGCAATCGCCGATTCACGGTGGGAAGAGGGACGAATTGGCGCCACATTGACCGCAATGCAGTCCCAGGCCGCGAGAATACCGGTGACGAACACGGTCGATCTCGGGACTGTCGCGGCCACGCTCGGCAGGCCCGATCCGGGCATTCCGGTGTTTGTGCGTTAGAGTTTCGTTCCCGAGGCGGTACTACGGAGGCACTCATGAAGGTCGTCGTCTGCGTCAAGCAGATCCCCGACCCCAATACGACCGGACAGCTCGACCCGACCACGCATCTGCTCAAGCGCGAGGGGGTTGAGGCGGTGCTCGATCCCGGCGACGAGTTCGGGGTTGAGGCCGGTTTGCAACTGGTCGAGGCCAACGGTGGCGACGTGACGGTCGTTTCGATGGCGCCCGAGCGTGGCCTCGACGCCGTTCGCAAGGCGCTGGCGATGGGCGCGTCCAAGGGTGTGCTCATCACCGACGAGAGCCTGCGAGGGTCCGACGCATTGACCACCGCCCGGGTCCTCGCCGCGGCGATCCGCCGCGAGGGATTCGACCTGGTGATCACTGCGACCGAATCCACCGACGGCTATACGGGCGTGGTGCCCCAGATGATTGCCGAGCTGCTCGACATTCCCGCGGTGACGTTTGCCAAGACCCTCACCGTTGACGGCACCTCGCTGACCGTCAAGCGCCAGACCGAGGCGGGTTACGACGTCGTCGAGGCCACGCTCCCCGCACTGGTGAGCGTGACCGCCGGCGTCAACGAACCGAGGTACCCGTCGCTGAAAGGCATCATGGGCGCCAAGTCGAAGCCGCTCGACCGGATCGGCCCGGCCGATCTGGGGCTCGAGGGCGCCGGCGGCTCCACGGCGGGCCAGAGCATCTCCGGGGTTGAGCCAGCCGCCCAGCGGGCTGCGGGCTCGATCGTCAAAGACGACGGCGAAGGCTATCTCCGGATTGCCGACTTCCTCGCAGAGAAGAAGGTGATCTGACCGATGGCACTGGGCAAGGTCTGGGTGTTTGCGGAGATCGCGGGCGGCAAACCGGCACCGGTCGTCCTCGAACTGCTGGCGAAGGCACGATCGCTGGGCTCGACGGTGGAGGCGGTTGCCTTCTCGCCCGACGCGGCCGACGCCGCCACCGAGCTGGGCGCCCACGGAGCCATGACGCTGTACGCCGGCACTGATCCCCTCTGGGGTGAGCTGCTGCTGGGAGGCCCGGCGGCGGACGCACTGGCAGCGCTGGTTGCTGAGCATCAGCCCGACCTCCTGCTCTTCGGCATGACCTACAACTCGCGAGATGTCGCCGGCCGGCTGGCGGCGAAGCTCGGCGTTCCGGTGATCGCCAATGGCCTCGATGTGAGCGAGACGGACGGCGTGACCGTGCATTCCTCGGCATTCGGGGCAACCCTGAACGTCGCGACCCGCTTCGAGAACAAGGCACCGGCAATCGCGATCATCCGGCCGAAGTCGTTTGCCGCGGAAGCGACCGGTGGTGGGGCAGCCGCGGTGGTACCGGTCACATCGGCGATCGATCCCAAGCACCAGACGGCTCGTGTCACCGACCGGGTCGCCGATGTTGCCGTGGGCCCCAAGTTGGAAGAGGCGCCGATCGTCATCAGTGGCGGACGCGGTCTCGGCGATCCGAAGAATTTCGAGCTCCTCGACCAGCTTGCAGCGGTCCTCGGCAACGCCGCTGTCGGAGCCAGCCGAGCAGTCGTTGACGCCGGATGGGTCCCCTATGCAATGCAGGTCGGGCAGACGGGCAAGACCGTCAAACCCGCCGTCTACCTCGCCTTCGGGATCAGCGGAGCGATGCAGCACACCGTCGGCATGAAAGGCGCGAAGGCAATTGTTGCGGTCAACAGAGACGAGAACGCACCGATCTTCAAGCTCGCTGACCTGGGCGTCGTCGGAGACGCGCTGAAGGTGCTCCCGGCGCTCGTTGCCGAATTGCAAAAGCGACGCTCATGAGTGCCGCACTCGATCGTTTGCAAATGTCGGACAGTCCTCCAGGGCCGAAATTCGCGGGTATACTCGGCTCTGCGATGGACGACAAGGTCATTGTCGACCTTCTGGGCCAGGTCGGTAACCTCTTTACGTCGAGTCTGGAGCTGAAGGAGACGATCGACTTCATGCTCAAGGCCGCGGCCGACCTCGTCGACTGCGATGCTGCCACGGTCTTCCTCCTCGATGAGGACGGTCGTGCCCTGTCCGCTATCGCGACCTACCCATTCACCGACAACCTCGGTCAGGTTGCTCGTTTCGAGCTTGGTGAGGGCATCGTCGGGTGGGCGGCGCAACGCCGGAAGCTGGTTTCGGTCGCAGATGCCACAAAGGACCGGCGCTTCAAGACGCTCGGTCTCGCGTACGCGCCGCGGTCCTGCCTGGTGATGCCGCTCGAATCGCCGCAACGACTGGTGGGCGCACTGACCCTCGCTCGACGCGAGGTGCAGCCGTTCACCAGCATCGAGCAGGCGTTGATGCGCATCATCGCGAGCCAGGCGGCAATCAGCATCGACAACGCGCGCCTCTACACCGCACAGCGCGCACAACTCGGCGAGATCGCCACCCAGAAGCGCGAGGTGGAGCTCGCCAACGCGCAGATCGGCGAGATCTCGCGACTGAAGAGCGAGTTCCTGGCCAACATGAGCCACGAGTTGCGGACGCCGCTGAACGCCATCCTCGGCTTCAGCGAGATCCTCAAGGACAACCTCGTGGATCTGACGCCCCAACAGCGCCAGGAGTGCCTCCAGAACATTCACGCCTCCGGAAAGCACCTGCTCGAGCTGGTGAACGACGTGCTCGACCTGAGCAAGATCGAAGCCGGCAGGATGGAGCTCTCCTACGATCGATTCGGCGTTCAGGATGCTGTCAAAGAGGTCCACAACGTCATTCGCTCGCTGAGCGAGCGCCGGGATATCGACCTGAGCATCGACGTGGTCCCGGTCGGCCTCGAGATTCGCGCCGACAAGAGCAAGTTCAAGCAGGTGCTCTACAACCTCCTCAGCAATGCGATCAAGTTCACACCGCAGGGCGGCAAGGTCTGGGTTTCAGCGCGGGCCGACAGCGAGGACCTGATCGTCGATGTGGGCGACACAGGGGTTGGCATCCCGGCCGAGCATCACAAGCGGATCTTTGACGAGTTCTATCAACTCGATCACGCCACCACCCGCCAGGTCGAGGGCACCGGTCTCGGGCTGTCGCTGACCCGACGGCTCGTGGAGCTCCACGGAGGCAACATCTCCCTGGAGAGCAACCCGGATCACGGGTCGGTCTTCACGTTCCGGCTACCTCTGGCCGGAATTGAGGTGCTCAACGGCCATCGCCACAATCGCATCCTGCTGGTCGAGGACAACGCAAGCAACCGCGACCTCGCCAAGATGGTCCTGCTGGGCAGCGGCTTCGATGTCGACATCGCGGTCGACGGCGAGGAGGGGCTCCACAAGGTGCGGTCCAAGGTCTACGATCTCGTGCTCATGGATGTGGAGCTGCCTGGCATGGACGGGCTGACTCTGACCCGGATGCTCAAGGCGGATCCAAAGACGGCAGGAGTCCCCGTGGTCGCCCTCACCGCCAACGCAATGAAAGGCAATGAGCAAGAAGCACTCGCGGCCGGTTGCTCCGGCTATATCACCAAACCAATCGAGGTGGCCAACTTCGTGAAGCGCATCTCCACGTTTATCGAGGTGCCCGTCTGATGAGCGGAGCCGGGAAGACCATCCTGATCGTCGAGGACGATCCCCCGAGTCGAGAAGTGGTGCGCCTGGCCGTCAGCGCGCAGAACCACACGCTGATCGAAGCCGCAACCGGTGTCGAGGGTTTGAACCTCGCCCGCGAGCAGAATCCCGATCTGATCATCCTCGACGTCAACCTGCCTGGCATGAGCGGTCTTGATGTCTGCCGGCGTCTCCGGGCAGAAGGCGCTCGGGTCCCGATCATCATGCTGACGGCGAAGAGCGACACCATCGACGTGGTGGTCGGTCTCGAGCTGGGTGCTGATGACTACGTGACCAAGCCCTTCGAAGTCCGCGAGCTCATGGCGCGCATCGGCGCCCACCTGCGTCGTAGCGAGATCTCCGCACAGGAGCAGCCTCGCGACCGCTTCGAGTTCCCAGGACTGACCATCGACCTCGGACGCCGCCAGGTGTTCCGCGATGGTGAAGAGGTCATGCTGACGCTGACCGAGTTCAACCTTCTGGCATTGCTCGCCTCGCGGCCGGGTCAGGTCATGAGCCGCGGAGAGTTGCTCCGTCGCGTCTGGGGCTACGAAGTCGAGATCGAGACTCGCACCGTCGACGCGCACGTCTACCGGCTCCGTCGCAAGATCGAGCCGGACGCGGAGAAGCCGACCTACATCCACTCGGTTCCGGGGATTGGGTACCGCTTTTCAGGTTGACGCTTCGCGGTCTCTTCGCTCTGTGGTGCGGCGGGAAGGGACGGTCAGCCGCGTTTGCTTAGCGGGTCGCTCGCTCGTTCGCGCAAGCACATTGTCGCGCTCTCTCGCTCGCTCCCCAATGCGCCACGTGGCTGACCGTCCCTTCCCGCCCTACAGCCGTTGTGCCGTAGGCCTTCGCTGAGCTGTCCTTGCCACTGACGCCATCTTGCGACTGCAGATGTTGTGCCCTTTCCCTTGCTGAGGGTTGTCTCCTCGCGGACGCCGTCTCGCCTTGCTGCGATGACTCCCCGTAGGATCGCGGCGTGCGGAATCTCGAAAGCAAGTTTCGGTACGCGGATCACGAGGCCGTGGTGCGTCGAGCCGTTGACGCAGGTGCGCTCGACGAGGGCTTGCTGCAGCAGCGTGATCAGTTCTACGTCGTCCCGCACGGGCGGCTGAAACTGAGGACGTTCGGCGATGGGCGTGGCGAGTTGATTGCCTATGACCGCGCGGATGTTGCTCACGCTCGGGTTTCTGATTACTCGATCTATCGCACGGCCAACGCATCGTCAGTTGACGACATTCTCGGTCGGGCGCTCGGCAGAGCGGGGAGTGTGGAGAAGCGACGCCATCTGTTGCTGCTGCGACACACCCGCATCCACCTCGACGAGGTTGCGGAGCTTGGTCGCTTCGTTGAGCTGGAGACGGTTGCGGATGACATCAGCGACAGTGAGGCAGAGGAGGAGCACAGCGACGTAGTGGGATTGCTCCATCTGGTCGACGCTGCCCGCATCGATGTCGCCTACGTCGACCTCATGACATCTGAGCGGTCGTAGCCTCAGCCTTTGGGTTGGGTACCGTGGGCCTCCAGGAGACGGACGATCAACGCTTGCTGAACCTTTGAGTCCGCACTCCCTGATCCGCCTCTGCCGGTAGTTCTGGTTGCCAGGTCCAGGGGCGTGGAGCCATTTCCGTTCAGCTGTCGCGCGTCGGCTCCCCCTGCGAGCAACGCCTCGACAGCCGCGCCGCAGCGGCAGCGCACAGCGCGGTGCAGGGGCGCGACGCCGCTCTTGTCAGTGGCGTTGGGATCCGCGCCGGCAGCGATCAGGATGGTGATGGTTGCCGCCTGGTCATCAGGTCGCCAGGTTGGTGAGCCCGGTTGACCGTCGGCGGCATAGTGCAGTGGTTCAGCACCCCGCCGATTCTTCGCGCCGACGTCCGCTCCGGCGGCGACCAACACCTGCACCAGCGTAACGCGGTATCCGGCCGCGGCGGCATGCAGTGCAGTATCGCCGGCATAGATGTAGTGACCGATTTCGTTGTGGAAATGCTCGGTCGCCTCCTGGCGCGTGGCACCTCGTTCCACATGTCCGCGAACGATTGCCGGCGACGCGGCGATCAGCCGTGATGCCGTCGGCGCGTCCCCAACGATGACTGCGCGCATCAACAAGTCGAGCGCTTCGGCATCGTTGGTCATGGTCGTCCGAATCGCCATCGAGCCTGCGTGTTCTCTTTGCTGCTGAGCCCGCTGTCCAGTTCTGTCACCGGCCCATCAGCCACTAGCGAACCAGTTTCGAGCAGTGAGACCGAGAGGAACGTCAACAGACGTAACCGGCACAACGGCCGTAAGGCGGGACGGGGTTCTCGGTGCTCGGCGCATTGGGGAGCGAGCGAGAGAGCGCGATAATTTACTTGCGCGAACGAGCGAGCGACCCGCTAAGCAAGAGCCCCGAGAACCCCGTCCCGCCCCACCACCGACGCCATAAAGGCCCTCAGTAGACAAACCCGAGGATGGAAGCATCGTTGTCATCAATGGTTCGGTAGTCGACGCGTCCCCATCCTCCCCCGCCCGCGTGATAGTTCATCTCGGACACAAGGAAGGTTCCGTCCTGGTTCACGTGCTCAACGTAGGCGACGTGACCGACCCATCCGATGTTGAAGACGACGATCGCCCCTTGCACGGGAACATGTCCTTCGGGGCGGTGACCGCGTGCGCTCCACCACCACTCGACGGCATTGCCGCCCCAGTTGACTGCGCGCCGCGTTGCCACGTAGTACGTGCACTGGCCGTAGGGGAAGCCGTCGTGGAGCGGGGTCTGCACCGGGACCGACGGCACGCCGTTCTGCGCGTCAACGAAGTACGAGCCGATGAGCGATCCGGCCGGCGCGCGCGACAGCGGCACCTGCAGGTAGGAGCCGCCGAGCATCGGCCCGTTGCTGCTCAGGTTGTTGTAGTCGAGGACCACGGCAGGGTCGAGGTGCATGCGCGCCGCGAATGCGGTGGGCGTCTCAGCAGGGAGGACCGCAACGAGTGCGCCCTGCCCCGGTGGAATCAGCAAGGTTGAGCCGGCCTTGGGCACGACCGCGGCTGTCAGCTGGTTGCCCCACTGGATCGCCGATACCGGCACCTTGTATTGCGTGGCCAGGGTGGCCAGCGTCTGACCCGGCTGCAGGACGACCGTCTTGATCGGCTTGACGGCGATCGCGGTGACCGTCGCCGAATTCTCCACGACGGCGTTGATCTGGATCGCGGCGAGGTTGCGAAGCAGCGGAGCGGCCGGGACCTGAGCGGGTCGTGCCACGAGCACAATCAGGACCGCCGCTACCGCGAGCACCCAGAGATGCCGTACAAATCGATGAACGTGGGTCGCGATCGCTGCTCCCATGCACGTGTGCAGTGATACGGACGAATCCGGGGTCATGTGCCCTCTTCCCCGGTGATCGCGGGCGACCGTACCAAAACGGGCTTTCCCCCGTCAAAGTGAAGAGGTGGTCCAGGACGCCCTTAGTGACTATGTGCCCCCGGTACTCGCCACGGTCTGGCGGGGCGACGTCGTGGAGGCCCGGATTCGCGGTCATGTCGTCGTGGCCGACGCCGAAGGTAACCCGATCACCTTCGTCGGCGATCCCCTTGCGGCAACCACGATGCGCAGCTGCGTCAAGCCGCTGCAGGCGCTGCCCTTCGTGCGACTCGCGGCGGACAAGCTGGGGGCTTCGGTGGCAGAGATCGCGATCGCCTGTGCCTCTCATCAGGGCGAGGACGAGCACGTGGCGGCCGTCCGTGGCCTGCTGGCCAAAGCGTCGGTCCCGGAGGAGGCGCTCGGCTGCGGGCCGCAACTTCCCTCAGACGAGCCGACCGCTCGTCGCCTGCTCGCGTCGGGCGGGGTGCCGAAGCCGATTCACAACAACTGCTCCGGGAAGCACGCGGCGATGCTTGCCACCTGTGCGGTCATGGGGTGGCCGCTCGACGGCTACATGGATCTCGAGCACCCATGCCAGCAGACGGTGACCGCAGCCATGAGCGAAATCCTCGGCATCGATCTTTCCGAAGCTCCTCGCGGCATCGACGGGTGTGGCCTGACGACGTACGGGATAACGTTGCTCGCCCTCGCCACCGGCTTCGCCGCGGCCGCCTCGGACCCGGCGTTCCAGAGATGCCAGGACGCCATGGCCGCCCACCCGCATCTGGTGGCTGGGACGGGACGCTTCGACACTGCCCTGCTCGGGGTCGCGGGCGCTCAGCTCACGGCGAAGATCGGCGGCGCTGCGGTCTGGGCCGCGGTCGTCCGTCCAGCCGGTCCTGGCATCGCCATCAAACTCGAGGCAGGGTCGTTCGAGTCCACTCCAGTCGTGGCGACTGCCGTTCTCCAGCGGCTCGGGATCCTCGATGCCGTTCTCCCCGACGCGCTCAAGCCACATGCCCGGCCGGCGTTGCGCAACTGGGCCGGGACCATCGCAGGCGAGACGGCGCCCGAGCCCGATGCCCTGTCGTCGTTGGAGCTTTGACGGCCCCGCGGACGCGGTGTATCGTTTCGATCGGAATAGTTGATACGGATGTCAATTTTTGAGGGGAAAGGTGCCTGACCAGAGCCACGTCGGACGGCGCTACACGGCGCCGGGACAGCGCATCGCGCCCGAATCGGCTCGAGCCGTCGCCGCTGCAATCGCCGGCTCCGACCCCGTCCGGGAGCCGGATGTCGTGCCCCCCACCTATGCCGCTGTGTACTGCCTGGAACCGACGCTCGCGCTGCTGTTCAACGACCCCGAAGTCGGCATCGACCTTGCGGGTCTCATTCACGGCGACCAATCCTTCGAGTGGCCAGTGCCCGTCCATCCCGGGGACGTGGTGGATGCCTCGGCCGAGATCACCAGCGTCGACCTCAAACGCGGGATGACCTTCGTGCGGCTTGCGATGGAAGCGGTCCGGCCGGCGGACAACGCTGTCGTCTGCCGGGCAACCTCGCTGATGATCCTGCGATCGGCCGCATGACGGCGCTCACGGCTGCCGCCGTCAGGGTCGGAGACAGCGTCACACCCCTTTCCCGGACCGTCACCCAGGCGCAGATCAACGCCTATGCGGACGCCTCCGGGGACCACAACCCGATCCACGTCGATGAGGCGTTCGCGCTATCGGTCGGCCTCCCGGGCACGATCGCCCACGGCCTCCTCGAGATGGGGATCGTCGCCGACGCAATCGCTGCCTGGGCGGGTGGCAGTGCGAGCGTCCAGAGCCTCTCCTGCAGGTTCAGCAAGCCGTTGCGTGCCGGCGACACGATCATCTGCACCGGAACCGTCGTGGCCGTGGACGATGGCATCGCAACTCTTGAGATTGGCGCTGCCTCGGACCGCGGCGACCGCGTCTTGACCAACGGCCGGGCAACTGTCCGGCTCACACCCTGAGGGACCGGCACATGGGAATCGACTTCTCGCTCACCCGCGAACAAGAGGAAATCCGCGGCCTTGCTCACGAGTTCGCCGAGAAGGAGATGCGCCCGGTTGCGGAGCGCTACGACGAGGCCGAGGAAACCCCCTGGGACGTCATGCGCAAGGCGCACGCGCTGGGGCTCGACGCCACCGCGAGCTTTCCCGAGCAGTACGGCGGCGGCGGCATCGACCTGATCACCAACCTGATCCGCGAAGAGGAGCTTTCCTGGGGCGATGCCGGCATCGCGACCTCGATCGGGGCGACCGGCCTCGCCGGTGCCGCCATCACCGCGATGGGAACCGAGGAGCAGAAAGAGAAGTACATCTCGATGCTCTGCGGCCCCGAATTGAAGATCGGTGCCATGGGGCTCACCGAGCCCAACAGCGGCTCCGATTCGATGGCGCTGGAGACAACGGCGACGAAGGTCGACGGCGGCTACGTCCTCAACGGCACGAAGCAGTTCTGCACCAACGGCGGGATTGCTGACGTTCAGGTTGCGTTCGCCACCACCGACAAGTCCCAGGGGTCTGCCGGAGTGGCGGGTTTCGTCATCGAGAAGGGCACGACCGGCATGCGCCAGGGCCGCAAGGAGCGCAAGCTCGGCGTCCGCGCGTCGCACACCGCACAGGTGATCTTCGAGGACTGTTTCGTCCCCGACGATCAGCGCCTCGGCTACGACAACAGCGGCAACCTGACCGGCCCCGGAAGCGTTGGCGCGATGATCATGCTCGAGGCCACCCGACCGATGGTCGGCGCCGGCGCGCTCGGCATCGCCCGCGCGGCCTTCGAGTTCGCACGCGACTACTCGAAGCAGCGGGTCGCGTTCGGCAAGCCGATCTCACAACACGAGGCGATCGCCTTCAAGCTCGCCGACATGGCGACCGAGATCGACGCCGCACGGCTGCTCATCTGGCGCGCCGGATGGATGGCGATGAACCGCATCCCGATGGCCCGCGGAGAGGGCTCGATGGCCAAGTTGTTCGCCGGCGACATGGCGATGCGCGTGACGGTCGACGCCGTGCAGATCCTCGGTGGCTACGGATACATCAAGGAATATCCCGTCGAGCGCTTCATGCGCGACGCCAAGATCTATCAGATCTGGGAAGGAACCGCGGAGATCCAGCGCCTGGTCATCAGTCGCTACATCCTCGGTGAGCGGACCGCGACGGGTGCTCGTCCGCAGGTCGTTGCGGAGGTCCCGACGGAGCGCATCGCGGCTGCGAGCTGAGACCTTCGGCCAGCTCGCCTGCTGGCCGCCCTTCGTGGCGCTGCGCGGGTCGCGCAGCCGCGCTCGGCTGAGAGGTCTTCCTGGGTTCGCCTGTGGTCGGGCGGGACGGGGTGGGCGGGGTCTCTTGCTTAGCGTGTCGCTCGCTCGTTCGCGCAAATAAATTATCGCGCTCTCTCGCTCGCTCCCCAATGCGCCGAGCCCCCGCCCGCCCCGTCCCGCCTTGGCAGTCGTTGTGGCTCTCAGCCCGCCACATGAACTACCGCTCGTCCCGCCTTGCCCAGTCGTTGTGGCTCTCCGCCCGATCGTGCACTGGCCGGCCGGTTCCGCCTTGCCCGGCGCTGTGTCTCTCAGTTCGGCGCCTGCACGCTGAGCGGCTGGCCGCCCGTCGCCTTGATCGCCCGGCTGGGCCGCCCGCGCGTACCGCGTCGCGGAGCGAGCGCTAAGCTCTTGGATCGCATGAGCCGTCTGTCGAGGAGCGTTGTATGTTCGATCTGACCGGGAAGGTCGCCGTTGTCACCGGAGGATCGCGTGGACTCGGCAGAGCCGATTGCCTCGCGCTTGCTCGGGCCGGCGCCGACGTCGTTGTCACCGACATCCTCATCGAGTCGGACCCGGCTCTCGAACAAACTGCTGAGGCAGCGCATTCGGCGCTCGCGCAACTGTTCACGTCGCAGCACGTCGTCTATTCGGAACAGACGAGCGAAGAGATTCGGAAGATGGGCCGGCGGTCCGCGGCGATGAAGATGGACGTGACCAACCGCGAGCAGATCAAGGAAGTGTTTGCGACCATCAAGAAGGACTTCGGGTCCATCGATATCCTGGTGAACAACGCGGGCACGCTGGACCACGTCGCGCAGATTGAGCATCAGAGCGATGAGCTGTGGGATCGAGACTTGCGCGTGAACCTTTCGGGTGCGTTCAACTGCACGAAAGCGGCGTGGCCGTACATGCGCGAACAGGGTTGGGGGCGCGTCATCTACATGGCATCGGTTGCGGGGACGTTGGGCGGATTCGGTCAGGCGTCGTATGCGGCGACCAAGGCGTCGCTGATCGGTCTCGGCAAGTCGATGGCACTCGAGGGTGCACGTTTCGGCATCACCGCGAACATCATCGCGCCGGGCATCATCGGCACTGAGGCGTGGAAGATGGGCGATGTGCGCATGAACGACCGCATGGTGCTCCGCACCGCGATGCGCAGTGCGGGTGAGCCGGACGATATCGCCAGCGCCATCGTGTTCCTGGTCTCACCCGAAGCGCGCTACATCACGGGACAGGTGCTCACGGTTGCAGGAGGCATCGACCTCTTCGTCTACTGACCCGCAGCTGTCGAGCGCGACGTCGCGTGAGCCGGTCGATATCGGCGTGACGTACTGGTCGCGCGAGGTCGGACCCTATCTGTGGCACGAGTACGACCGGTCACGAACGGTTTCGGACCTGCGAGCGATCAAGGCAGCGGGTCATCGCACAGTGCGCACGCACCTGCTCTGGGATGCGTTCATGCCCACACCAGCGCGGGTCGAACCGGGACGGTTGCGCGAGTTCGAGCACTTCCTCGCCACGGCCGCGGACCTCTCCCTGCAGGTTGTGCCGGTGCTCTTCATGCAGGCGCTCGGCAAGTGTGTGATGTTGCCGGCGTACGCAATCGATGTGAATGCCCGCCGCACGGGTATCAGAGTGGTCTCGGATGCGGTCACGCAGCCCGGCGGTCCGCGCTACCTCTATACCGATCCGCTCATGGTCGAAGTGTCTGTGCGCTGGATCGACGAGATGCTCGCCGCTTTCGCGGGACATCCGGCGATCACGATGTGGGACTTGGGACATGATCCTGCTGGTGGCGTGCGACCGCAGCGCATCGAGCACCTGCGCAGCTGGACCGCCCTGTTGAGCGAGCGCATCCATGAGCGCGAGCAACGATGCATGCTCTCGTTGAGCGCCGACGACATCGTCACCGCGCGCGCCGTCCGCCCATCGGTGGTGGCGGCCGTCGTGGATGCGCTGGGCTTCGTTGTGACCGGCAGTGCGCTGGCCGAGGTTGGCGGTGTGCATGACGCCGCGGCTGCGACCTTCCTCGTGCAGCTCTGCCAGTCGCTCGCCGGCGCCGTGCCGCTGATGGCGCACCTTGGCGCCTACGCTGACACGCGGCAGACTGACGACGACGACACTGAAGTCGACGCGCAAACACGGCGGTTCGTCGCCGGCGCGCTGGACGCACTCATCGATTCCGGATGCGCCGGTGTCATGGCTGCGATGTGGAGCAATCCCGGGCCGCGAGCCGCGGTTGTACCACCCTTCGACAGGGACGAACATCTGCGCGACATGGGCATCGTCGATGCATCCGGAACGCCGACCGCGTTCGGCAGCGTCTGGCTCGAACAGGCGCGCCGCGAGCGCGAACAAACCCCATCCGATCCGTGGCCGCAGCACATCGATGCCGATGACTACTACGCGAATCTCCCCGACAGCCTGCATGAGCTCCGTGCCGCCTGGGAACGCGGCTCAACGGAGCACCCTGCTATGCTGCGGTGAGCACCGAAACGGTGAGAAATCACCATCTTGCGGTGCTTCCATCGCGGTCTTTGCGGGTTCCCGTTGCTGACAGGGAACGCTCCCATGTGGTCGTGAACGCGGTGGGCGTCCGTGTCGGCGAGAGTCCTGGAGGACAAGCTGTGACCGCTGGCCGAATCAAGAAAATCATTCCAGACCGTGGATTTGGTTTCGTACGCGCAGATGATGGCAACGAAGTGTTCTTTCATCGCACCGAGCTGACAACTGTCGACTTCGACGCCCTCCAGGAAGGCGAGCAGGTCACGTTCGACATCGTTGACTCGCCCAAGGGACCGCGCGCGCGCAACCTGCAGAAGGTCTGATCGCAGCGGGGCAACCCGCTACGACACCTTCGACTTAGGCGTCGCTGCGCAACGAGCGCAGCCGTGCAACCGCGGCATCGACGCGCTCCGCTTCGTGCCCACGGAGACGGATCACGAGTTCGCGTTGCTCAACGTGCGGGTATGAGCCGACAGTGATGTCGGGGAATTCCGCCTCGAGCACCATCATTGGCTCGTACATCTCCGAACTCGGGCACGGACCGGTAGTGCACCTCGCGTACCACCGGCGCCGGCGCGCCCGTGAAGTACTGCGGGATGAGTTCCTCTTCCACGATGGTGACGAACTCGCGCGGGATTCCGGGAAGCACGAAGAGCCATCGGTCCTCGCCCACCTCGATCGCGAGCGGCGGCGCCGAGCCTTTGCGATTGGTGAGCACGACCGCGCCGGTGGGCACAATCGCGCAGCGACGATTGGCCTCGGTCACGACCGGCTTGTCGATCCAGCCGGCGGCGTGCATCCGCTGCGCCAGCGCCTCCAGGTTGGCGTAGGCGACCGGGTTCAGCACGAGTGGGCGTCCGAGTGCTTCGCCGACCGCCTGGAAGGTTCGATCGTCCGGCGTCGGCCCGATGCCGCCGCACACCGCGATCCGCGTGATCTCCGGATCGTCGAGCGCGCGATGGATGGCGGCGACGATTGCCGCCAGCTGGTCGGCGACCACCTCGATCCGGACCACCGGCCGCCCTGCCGCGAACGCCATTCGGGCAAGAAAGCTCGAATTGGTGTCCTGGGTGTGGCCGCTGAGTATCTCGTCGCCGACCGTCAGAATGGCGGTCAGGCCGGTGGCTTTCGGCACCCGGCCAGCATAGGCGTTGGTGTATCGGACGACGGGCCGGATACAATGCATCGGCCCTCGGGGTGGCGCGGATGACAGCCGCCCGGGCACTCACTCACATCCCTTAGGAGACCTGAGCGCATGCCGACCCTTGACCGCGCAGTCCTGCTCCCCATCGCGGCAGCCGGACTGCTCGCTCTCCTGTTCGCCGTCTATCTGATCTTCTGGGTCCTTCGCAAACCCGAAGGCAACGACACCATGAAGGAGATCGCCAAGGCGATCCAGGAAGGCGCGCAGGCGTACCTCAACCGCCAGTACCTGATCATCTCCGGCATCGGGGCGGTGATCTTTTTGTTCCTCACCTTCTCGCTCGGGTGGAAGACGGGTGTCCTCTTCCTGATCGGAGCGGTGCTCAGCGGGGCCGCCGGCTACGTCGGCATGAACATCTCGGTGCGCTCGAACCTGCGCACCGCCGAGGCTGCCCGCAACGGCGTCAACCCGGCCCTGCAGCTCGCCTTCAAGGGCGGTGCGGTGACCGGTTTCTTCGTGGTGGGTTTCGGGCTGATCGGCGTGGCGCTTGCCTACGGCGTGTTCCAGGATTTCAACGCGCTGGTGGGCTTTGCCTTCGGAGCGTCGCTCATCTCGGTGTTCGCGCGCCTCGGCGGTGGCATCTACACCAAGGCGGCGGACGTCGGGGCCGACCTGGTCGGCAAGCTGGAGGCCGGCATCCCGGAGGATGACCCGCGCAACCCGGCGGTCATCGCCGACAACGTCGGCGACAACGTCGGCGACTGCGCGGGCATGGCTGCGGACCTCTTCGAGACCTACGCGGTCACTGCGGTCGCCACCATGTTGCTGGGCAGCCTGCTCTACAAACCCGGCGGCCATCCGGATCTCGTGTTCGTCTTCTATCCGCTGATGCTTGGTGCGGTCAGCATCGTGGCCTCGATCATCGGCACGTTCTTCGTGCGCATGGGTCGTGGCACCTGGATCATGGGCGCGCTTTATCGCGGCCTCCTCGTGTCAGAGTCGTCGCGCTCGCGGGATTCCTGCTGATCACGGTGCTGCTGAACAACGGCGGCTATCTCAACCATTTCGATCACCCGGTGTTCAATCTCTTCTGGTGCGCCGTGATCGGCATCGTCATTACGGTACTCATCGTGGCGGTCACGGAGTTCTTCACCGGCTCGCAGTTCTGGCCGGTGCGCACCATCGCCCGCGCGTCGCAGACCGGACATGCGACCAACATCATCGCGGGGCTCGCGATCGGCATGGAAGGGACGGCGATACCGGTGCTCATCATCGCCGTCGGCATCCTGGCCTCGGCATCGCTGGGTGGCATCTACGGCATCGGCATCGCGGCGATGGCGCTGCTCAGCATGACCGGCATCGTGGTCGCGATCAACTCCTACGGACCGATTACCGACAACGCCGGTGGCATCGCGGAGATGGCCAATCTTCCCGAGTCGGTGCGCACCGTGACCGACGCACTCGACGCGGTCGGCAACACCACCAAGGCCGTCACCAAGGGGTACGCGATCGGCTCCGCCGCCCTCGCAGCCCTGGTGCTCTTCGCGAGCTACACGGACATCCTCAACAACACATTGCTCGCCAATGGTTTGCCCAAGGCGACGTTCGACCTCACCGCCCCGCCGGTCATTGCGGGGCTCCTGCTCGGCGGCATCATGCCGTTCCTCTTCGGATCGCTCGCCATGCTCGCGGTGGGTCGCGCGGCGGGCGGAGTCGTGACCGAGGTGCGCCGCCAGTTCCGCGAGATCCCCGGGATCATGGAGGGCACCGCCAAGCCGGAATACGGGAAGTGCGTCGCGCTGGTGACCGCCGCCGCGCAACGGGAGATGATCCTGCCGGGTCTGCTCCCCGTCCTCGCCCCCTTGGCCGTCGGGTTCATTCTGGGTGCGCAGGCCCTTGGCGCGATGCTGCTCGGCACCATCGTGGTCGGCGTGTTCGTCGCGTTGCAGATGACCACCGGCGGCGGTGCGTGGGACAACGCCAAGAAATACATCGAGGAAGGCAACTTCGGGGGCAAGGGGTCGGACGCGCACGCCGCAGCCGTCACCGGCGACACGGTGGGCGATCCCAGCAAGGACACCGCCGGCCCCGCGATCAACCCCATGATCAAGGTGATGAACATCATCGCGATCCTCGCCATCCCGACGATCGCGATCCACCACCTCTTCTACTGATCCGGCCGGCCGCCATCTGACCGCGCTCGGCATACTGTTCGATATGGCTCAGACGGCTGTGCCGACCGACCAGAGCGGCGAGCACCACGCGCATACCGCGCGATCACACCATAGGGACCTCCAGGGCGGCGCCGCGCGCGCGGCGGTTTTCGGGATCAGCGACGGCCTGCTCACCAACATCTCGCTGATCCTCGGGGTCGCCGCCGCCAACCCGCCGCCCACGGTGGTGCTGCTCGCCGGCCTCGCCGGATTGGTCGCCGGTGCTTTCTCGATGGCCGCCGGTGAGTACGTCTCGATGTCGGCGCAGTCCGAGCTCCTGCAGCGCGAGCTCGAAGTCGAGCGCGCCGAGCTGGAGCGCCATCCCGAGGCGGAGACCAAGGAGCTTGCTGCGATGTACCGCCTTCGGGGGGTTGACGAGGCAGACGCTCGGCGCATTGCCGAGGCCATCATGCGCGATCCGGTGATCGCGCTCGAGGTGCACGCCCGCGAGGAGTTCGGGCTCCGCCCGGGAATACCGGCAACCCGTGGCAGGCGGCCGGATCGTCGTTCGTCATGTTCGGTATCGGCGCGGTCATCCCGCTCCTGCCCTGGTTTTGTCACCCGAGGCACCACCGCCGCAGTGCTTTCCATCGTCCTGGGAGCCGATCTCGGTGCTGGCCGTGGGCTGGACGGTCGCGATCTTCACCGGTCGCTCGCGGATCCACGCCGCACTGCGCCAGCTCGCCTTTGCTGCCGTCGCGGCCGCGGTCGCGTTTGGTGTCGGCCACCTGGTGGGCGGCTTTGTGAACTTGCGGACGGGCTGATTCGATCCTGTCGCGTCTGGCGAGGGAATGTGGAATGCGGAACTAGAGTGGGCACCATGCGAAGAGCGGCAGGACTTGTGATCCTTGCGCTTGTTTGCGCAATCACGGTGCCAATCGTGCCGGCCAGACCCGCTGCTGCATTTACCAGCGCGACCTTGACCAACGTCGGTGCATCGTCCGGCCCGCCTGGGACGACTGCGACATTCGACTACAGCTTTGATCTCAGCGATTGCGAGGCCGGTGGCGCGGCCGTCGGCGACACGATCCAGATCATGCTCGACTGGGATGTGCCGTTCGCCCAGATCGGGCAGACCACGACCACGGTCGGAACCAGCTGCTCCGGCCAGGTCTCGGGCCTGGTGCCGAGCAATGCGCCGACTGGGCCGCACAACCCGACCGCCGGCCTCTTCGACGAGACCCAGGGCGCCGCAGTCGCGAGCAGCCAGGCGACCGGCTCATTCACCGTGACCCCGACCCCGACGCCGACTCCGACGCCGACCCCCAGGCCCACACCGACGCCCACGCCGAAGCCGACGCCGACCCCCACGCCCATACCGACCGCGGGGATCACGCCCACACCGAGACCGACCCCCAAGCCGACGCCGACACCGACGCCCCTTCCCACGCCCCCGCCGTTTGTCGGTGGTGGTGGCGGCGGCGGATCGGGCGGAGGTGCGCCTCAGGGCGGCGCCGCCTGCTCAGGAGGCATTGGACAGAGCCCGATCCGCCAGCCAGCTTGCGACCGCTGCGGCGCTGCTCAGCAGTCCCGGTGCCGACGCCACCACCATTCAGATCCAGCTGCTGGCGTCCGACGCCTACTACGCGGATGCCGGCGGCAACGACCTCGGCTTCGTGACCCGGCTCTACGATGATGTCGTCCGCCACGATCCCACCCCGGTGGAGGTCGCCACCTCCCTCGCGTTGCTCTCGGGCACCGGCAGCCCTGTTCGTGCCGAGTTGGTGCAAAACGTCGTACTCAGTGCGGAGGCGCGCGCGATTCGTGTCGATCAGGCGTATCACGCGCTGCTCAAGACCTATCCCGACAGCACCCAGCTCGCCGCCTGGGTGAACCGGCTCTCTGGCCCGCAGGGACCCGGCGTCTCGGGAAGCACGATGCTGGAGGAGATTGCGGCCTCCCCTGCGTACTTCGCCCTCAACGGCAGCAAGGGCACCGGTTTCGTCACCGCCCTCTACGAGGAGCTGCTCAGCGCGGCGCCGGCGTCGACAGACCTTGCCGCTGACGCCGGCCTCATCAAACAGGTCGACGCGGGCAGCGCGGCCGCGCGGCTCACGCTTGCACAGAGCGTGATCAACAGCGCGGCTTACCGCGATGGTGAGATCACGTCGTTCTATGCCAACTACCTGCACCAAACCTGCAGGGCACTGGCCGCGCAGGAGTGCGTGCGCACCATCGCAGTCCCGTCAGCAACCGAGCTGTCGACCGCACTCACGAACTTCGCAAGTGGCTCCTCCGAGGAGGAGATCATCGCGGGCGTCCTCGGCAGCAACCAGTACTACACCAACCACGGCGCCACCCAGGTGGGGCTCATCAAGGGTGTCTACCAGGATCTCCTGGGCCGTGCGCCGACCGATGCGGAGGTGGCTGCCGCGCAGTCGACGTATACCAACGACCCGGTCGGACACACGGCGTTTGCGCAAGCGATGGTGACATCGGTCGAGTACCAGGACCTCCTGGTTGCGCTCGACTATCAGCAGCTGCTGCTCAGGGCTCCGCTCCCCGATGAGGTGGCGACCGGTCAGGGCATTCTCGGCGGCGACGTGAAGTCGCTCCAGACACCCGACGAGATCCTCGTGAAGTCTGATCGCAGCGACCCCGGAGTTCTACGTCGACCAGGGCGGGACAAACTCGCGCTTTGCCGTCCACACCGTTCCGACACTGCTCGCGCGCGCCGGGACGCCGTCTGAAGTCTCGGGATACCTGCACCTGCCGTTGCCACACGATGCGATCTGGCAGGGTGCGGTGGTCGAGTCGATCGTCGACAGCAGCGAGTACCGCACCGATTTCATCAACGGCGTGTACGAGAAATACCTGACGGACTCGGTCTGCGTGGTCACCACATCGCAAAGCACCGACGGCGACGGCAGTGGGCCTTTCAAGAACATCCCGGGTGGATGGTTCGGCCTCGGCATCCTGGTCGGTGTGCTCATCATGGCTGGCGCCGTCGCGGCGTTTTTCACCAGGGAACGGCGCCGTTTCGCGCGCCTGTACCCAACGAGATCCCGCGCCCGAGGAAGTAGGCGGGGGTTGCACGGCTCGACCCGTCCTCTAAACTCGTGAGAGGGTGGACGAGTATCAGTTGGAGATCCAGTCGTTGCGCCGGACACTCGCCCGGCTGCGCGAGGAGGAGGCGAACTCGGCGCTGATCGAGGAATACGAGACGGAGTACCGCAACCTCACCTCGCTCTACAAGGCCGCGACGGAAACCTACGACGCGGACGTCACCGAACCACGCCTTCCCGACGCGCTCGCCTCACTCGGGTTTGGCGACTGGACGCTCACCAATGTCTACAGCTTCGTGTACGACGCGTCGATGGAGCTCCGGTCGACGATGGGCGCGAACTCGCGCGGCGCATCGATGAGACGGACTACGCCGCCTCGTTGCTGGCGGTGCTCGACACCGAGGACTGACGCGCCGGGATCTTCTTGCCGGGGTTCAACACCTCTCGCGGATCGAGTGCGTTCTTGATGCGCCGCATCAGCTCCACGGTCCCCGGTCCGAGCTGACGCTCGACGAAGCGGAGCTTGGCGGTCCCCACCCCATGCTCGCCGGAGAGTGAGCCGCCCATGCCGAGCACGGTCTCGAAGAGGTCGCTCGAGGCGGCCTCGGCACGAGCCCGCTCCCCCTCGATCCGGGGATCGATGAGGAAGGTGGCGTGGACGTTGCCGTCCCCGAGGTGGCCGAAGTTGACGACCGGCAAGGCGTGCCTGGTCCCAGCGCAACCGTGCGCTCGACCAGCTCGGCGACGCGGTCCCGGGGAACCACGACATCCTCGTTGACCTTCCCGATCTGGACCTTCGCCACCGCCGCGCTCACCGATTTGCGGGCGGCCCAGAGGCGCTGCGCCTGCGCAGGTTCGGTCGCTCGCTGGACCTCTGAGGCGCCCGCCTTGGTGATGGCCGCGAAGACGGACTCGGCGTCCGTGCCCACATCGGCGGGATCACCTTCGAGTTCCACGATGAGCAGCGCCGCCGCATCGCCGCCGATATCGCCGCCGCTCGCCGCGTGCACCGCCGCCAGCGCGCCGGCGTCGAGGAACTCCAGCGCCGCCGGGACGATGCCCGCGCTGCTGATCTCCGCGACGGCCGCCGCTGCACGGTTCATGTCGGTGAAGGTTGCGGCGAGCGTCGAGCGCGACCTGGGCGCGGGGATGAGGCGAAGGAGGACCTCGGTGATGACCCCCAAGGTCCCTTCGGAGCCGACCAGCAGCGAGAGCAAGCCTGCCGCCGATGCATCCCCGCCTTCACCGAGGCGGATGATGCGTCCGTCCGCAAGGACGGCGGTGACCCCGGCGACGAAGTCGGCGGTGACCCCGTAGCGAAGCGTGTGCGGACCTGCCGCATTGCAGGCGACGTTGCCCCCGATCGTGCAGGTTGCCGACGAGCCCGGGTCCGGCGGGTAGTACAGCCCCACCGCCCCGGCCTGGCCGTGGATCACCGCGGTGATGGCTCCAGCCTGCGCGTGGAGGCGCATGGCTTCGGATTCGATGCCGAGGACGCGGTTGAGACGGGCCAGGCTGAGGACCACACCGCCCTGCGACGGCGATGCGCCCGCCGCGTAGCCGGTGCCGGCACCCCGAGGCACGATCGGCACCCGGTGCACCGCGCACACGCTCACCACGCCCGCGACCTCCTCCGTCGATGCCGGGAAGACCACGGCCTCAGGGAGGTGGCGCTCGCCGGACGCGCCCCAGGCGTCGTATGCGTACGCGGCGAGGTCCGCTGTGCGGGTGTACACGTGTGCGGACGAGACCTGTCCCTCGAGATCGCGAATCACGCGGCGATCGAGCATGCCCGCCGAATTGTAGAGAGCGCATCAATTCCGGTGCACGCCAGCGGTCGCCCGAGAGCGGCGGCGCTTCGGCTCGTGACCCCTGGGTATACTCGATCGAAGATGAGTGATCCAGCGACGCTTGACGCCCTCGAGCGCGCGCTCGCCACCGTCATCGACCCCGAGCTGCACAAACCGATGATGCAGCTGGGGATGCTGCGCGATCTGGCGATCGAGGGCGGCGTCGCGTCGATCCGCGTGGTGCTCACGACGCCGGCCTGCCCGCTGAAGGATCGGATCCGCGATGACATCGAGGCAGCCGTGATCGGCGTCGTGCCTGCCATCACCCGGGTGCGAGATCCGCTGGGACGCGGATGTGAGCACGACACGCGGACTGCCGGGCCGGCAGGAGATCGTCGGCGTGCGCAACGCGATCGCGATCAGTGCGGGCAAGGGTGGTGTGGGCAAGACCACGGTCGCCGTCAACGTGGCCATCGCGCTCCGGCTCGCCGGCGCTCGCGTCGGGCTCCTCGACGCCGACGTCTACGGCCCGAACGTTCCGATCATGCTGGGGATTCGCGAGCGTCCTCACGCGGGGCCTGATGGCAAGATGGCGCCGCTCGAGGCACATGGGCTCAAGGTGGTGTCGTTCGGCACGATTCTCGACCCGGGGCAGCCGGTCATCTGGCGCGGCCCCATGCTCGCCAAGGCGCTGCGTGAATTTCTGTATGAGGTGTCCTGGGGCGAGCTCGACTACCTGGTCATCGACCTTCCCCCTGGAACCGGCGATGTGCAGTTGAGCCTCGCGCAGAGCATGCCGATGACCGGTGCCGTCATCTGCACCACCCCGCAGGACGTCTCGCTCGCCGACGTTGCGCGCGGCATCGAGATGTTCCGCAAGCTGAACGTCCCGGTGCTTGGTGTCATCGAGAACATGAGCGGCTTCATCTGCCCGCATTGCGACGAGCGCACCGACATCTTCGGTTCGGGCGGCGGTCGCGACCTGGCTGCGCGCTACGAATTGCCCTTCCTCGGTGCGGTGCCGCTGGATCCGCGGATCCGCGGCGCCGACGGCGACGGGCGTCCGATCATGGCCGCAGCTCCGTCAGGGCCGCTCGGTCAGGTGTTTCACGATGTTGCATCGCACATTGCGGCGCAGGTGAGTCAGGAGAACTTCAACTCGACGGCCGGCCCGGTGATGCCGTCGGGTCCGCGGCTGCCCGTCGCGCACTGAGCTCCCCCGCGGATCAACTGTCGAGGACGGCCTTGACGGCCCCGCGCACGATCGGGACCGCCGATGCGTCATCGGTGAAGACACGAATCACCTGGTTGTGCTGGGGCAGGCGTGATACCAGCTCGGCGGCACGCGCTGCTTCGATGGTGTCGTTGAGCGGATCGTAGATACGCACCATGCCGTCGTCGGTCATGGGGTTCTGGGGCGCGATGCGAGCGATGGCCACATCGACCTCCACGCGCGCACCCAGTGTCTTCGACGCCAGCTGCGCGTCCACCTGGTGCTGCAGCGTCGAGGTGTCCACGCCCTTGTGCACCACGCTTTCGTAGGCGAGGTGCCAGGGAAGATCGCGAGACGCGATGCGCGCCCATGCGTCGGCAAGCCTGCGCCGCTCCGAACCGGGCGCCTCCGTCTGCCACCGCTGCACCGCGACCAGCACCGACCAATCGTTGAGCAACTCGTATTCATCGAGATGCTCGAGCGGATTGCCGTGGAGGAGTTGCGCAATGGTATCGGCGAAAATCTCGCGCATCGAGAGATCGAATCTGCGCCCGGTGCGGTGGTGATACACCTGCAGGTACATGTACAACCGTGATGCGAGGAACATTTCCAGCGCTCCGGTTGCATGCGCGTGCAGCACGATGCTGTCCCCGCTGACAAATGTGTAATGGATGAGCCGCTGCACCTCGACGGCGCCGAGGCTGATGCCGCACATGTAGGCGTCGCGAGGAACGTAGTCGAGGTTGTCGACGGTGGCCGGGCCGCAGAGAATCGGCTTCAGCGCACGCAGCCATGACGGCGGTGTGTAGCCGTCGATGGGCGCGTCCGCCATCACCCACGCGACCCAGAGCGGATCGATCTGCTCACCGGGTTCAAAACGTCCGGTCGGACTGGCCCGAAGCGAGGAGATGATGTCGGCGAGCTGGTGGTTCACCAGGTGGCGACCGATCACCTCATGGTCGAGGTTCCACTGCGCGAGCACCTCATGGTCGAAGAAGTGACCGAAGGGTCCGTGGCCGACGTCGTGCAGGAGCCCCGCGATGCGCAAGGTTTCCTCGACGAGAGCCGGCGACGGCGCGTCAGGAAATGCGACGCGGAGGGACGCATCGACTCGCCGCGCGAACAGGCTCGCGAGATGCATCGCGCCGAGGAGGTGCGTGAATCGTGAGTGTTCGGCGCTGGGAAATACCCACCACGCTGACTGCAACTGGTGCACGCGCCGGAGACGCTGCAACCAGACGGTGTCGAGAAGCTGGCGCTCGCTCGCCTCACCGGGCCGATCCTTGGTGATCTCTATGTAGCCATAGAGTGGATCGGCGATGAGATTGACCTGGCGGAAGCGCTCCGCCGCGCCGAGGGAGCTACTCGTCCTCGTCCTCTTCCTCGTCGCTGTCGTCGTCCTCATCGTCGGCGAGCGCAACCGGTTTTGGGCCACTTAGGTCGGTCATCGGGATTCTCCTGAGGGGGATCGTGCCGGCAGTCCGGTGCGATCATTTATACGCCATCGTCGGCGCCCTACGCCCGGACAGTCATGTGGCGTTCACCATCCTGCAGCGCCATTGCTCAGCACGGATGGATGTGACGAACCGGTGACTGCCGTCACAGCGGCGTGTCACTGGCTCGATTCGCTTCTAGACTGGTGCACGTGCGTCGTTCCCTCACATTCGCCGCAGCATTCGCACTGGCGCTGTCACTGCTGACATCTGCATCATCGATTGCTGCCGCGCGCCCGTTGATGCCGGCATCGCAGCACGCAGCGCTCGATGCGACGCCGTTGACGCCGCCTGCCCCCTTGCAGCTCGAAAGCTTCAACGGGATGAGTGAACAGGCGGCAATCGCGGCTGCCGGTTCCGGAAATGCCGCGGTGACGACGCCAGCGGATCCGAGCATCGCGGCCGGCGCGAACAATGTCGTGGAAGCGGTCAACAGCGCGCTGGAGATCTACAACCGCGCTGGGACGCCGCTCGCCGCAATGAACATCAACACGATGATCAGGAATCCGTCAGGGTGGAACGTGCGCAATCCGCATGTCGTGTTCGACCCCGTCTCGGGGCTGTTCATCCTGATGGTGCTGCAGTACAACGCGTCGTCATGCGGGACTCAGGTTGCGGTCATGGTCTCGCAGTCCAACCCTGCGCTCGCATGGACATCGCGGGGCACGGTGAACATCAACTCCGAGCTCGGTGGGGGAGTGGAGCTCGGCACGGTCGCGCTCGGCCTGACAGCAAATGTCATCGTCGAGTCGAGCGACTATCAGACCTGTGTCAGTGGCACGGCGGGAGCCTTCGTCGCGAGCCAGACGGTGATCATTCAGCGCGCGGACCTCACCAATGGAACCCTGACAGCGAACAGCAGCGCCTTCCTGGTTCCAGGTCCGCTGGGACTGCAGCCCGCAATGGCGCCGGGGGCGTCGACCGTCGAGTACGAAGTCGCGAACAACGCCACGTGTTCGGCAACCATGTCGGGCAGCATTGCGGTCTTCGCCATCACGGGGACACCCGACGCCAGAGAACGTCTCGCATACCTGCACCCCGGAAACCACAACGGCGACGAGCGTCGCCACCTGACGCGTCGCAGCAGGGCACGGCTGCCAAGCTCAACGACCGGCGACGATCGATTCCTCAGCACCGTATGGCACAGCAATGCGCTCTGGATCGCCGGCGACACGAGCTGCACGCCGAGTGGCGACAGCCACGCCCGTTCCTGCCTCAACGTCATTGACGTTGCGGCGAGCACGGCGGGCCGTGACCGGCATCACGCAGCTCGCCGGCCGAAGGCGTCAACGGCGCGTACCTCTTCTATCCGTCACTCGCCTTGGACAGCTCGGGCAACGCGATCCTCACCTTTGACGAGTTCTCGAGCACTGCCTTCGAATCGATCATGGTCGCGCCAATCACTGCCGGTAATGTCTGGGGCAGCTTTCATCACGGTGGACGTCAGCTCGACCTTCTACAGCCCCGCCGCTGCACGCCTGCCGTGGGGCGACTACTCGACAGCGGTGCAGGATGCACTGCATCCCACCGACGTCTGGGTGGTCTTCGAGGACACGGACGGCAACACCGGCCCGGTTGCGCAAATGCAAACACCTGCTGGAACACGTTCGTGGGTCGATACACCTTTGCCGGACCATCGATACGTCGCTGACGCCCGCGGAAGGCCCGGCGACGGGTGGGACGCTGGTGACCGTTTCCGGCTCTGACTTCGCGGTCGGCTCGACGGCTGACGTTCGCGGGGGCCCGCTAGCGCCCATCACTGGCGGATCGCTGACTCCCGAACTCGTTCACCTTCACGACCCCGTCGTCATCGACGTCCGGCCTGGTCCAGGCGCAGGTGACCGACGGGATCGGCACGCAGCCCGGTGACCGTCGGTTCGGGATACCTCTACGTCGGGCTCGCGAACTACGCGCCGCTCAGTCCATTCCGAATTCTCGACACGCGGGCGGGCAGCACCTGCATGCAGTGCACCGGGCACCCGCTGTCGGCGGGCACCATCCGGAAGTTGCAGCTCACCGGGGTCACCGGACTCGCGGGCGGGCCGGATCCGATCCCGACCACGGCGACCGCGGTGGTCCTGAACGTGACCGAGGTCGCCGGCACTGCGGGCAGCCTGCTCACGGTCTATCCGTTCGGGACGCCAAGGCCGAATGCCTCCAACCTCAACTTCCCGCCGGGGAAGGTCATTCCCAACCTGGTGACCGTGACCATGGGCAGGGGGGTGCGGTCAATATCTACAACGCCGCGGGGACGGTCGAACGTCATCGCCGACGTCGAAGGATATTTCGCGCCGCAGGCGTCGAGCGACATCGTCGGCGAATTCCATCCCATCGCGCCGGTGCGCGTCTGCGACACGCGGCCAGAGTCGCCAACCCCGGCGTGCAGCGCGCACGGGGCATTGGGCGCCGGGGGAGCCATGGTGGTCAACGTCTCCGGTACCGGTGCCGGCGCGGTTCCCGAGTGATGGGACCGCCGAAGCGGTCGTCGTCAACCTGACCGGTGTCGCGGGCACCGCCCCGACCTATCTGAGCCTGTTCCCCACCAACGCGAGCGGCCAGTGCACCTACACGGGGACCCACGCGCCGCCCTTCTCAACGCTCAACCTTGCCGCCGGTGCCGTGGAGGCGAACCGGGTGATGGTCGCGCTCGGTCCGGCGACCACGGGAGGCCCGCTGACGTCGCTCTGCGTCTACAACGCGGCGGGCGCCATCAACGTCCTCCTCGACGCTGGTGGGTGGTTCGGGCGCGGCGCAGCGGCTCCCGGGTCGCAGTACCAGGGCATCGCCCCCACGCGAATCTGCGACACCCGGACTGGCTCGGGGCTGCCCTGCGCGGGTCATGCGCTCGGAACCGGAGGCGTTGATCTGGTGGTGGTGGCCGGCCTGGCGGGCATTCCCGCGGCCGGCGGTGCCGGTACCGCGGTCGCGGTCATCGCCAACCTCACGGCCATCGCGCCCACAGCCCCGACCTTCCTCGCCCTCTACCCTGCCAACCTCGCCAAGCATCCGAACGCCTCGGACGTCAACGTGATTCCGGGACAGGTGCTGCCCAACCTCGTGGTCGTGCAGCTCGCGCCGAGCGGGAATGCCGGTCGACGTGGACCTCTTCAACGCGGCCGGGACCATCAACGCGGTCATCGATATCGAGGGCTGGTTCCAGTAGGAATTCCGCCTCGTGGCGGCTGGCGCCGTCATGGGCAGGCGAACTCGATCGTTTCGACCATGTGACGGCAACGTCAGATGACGTCTGGCAGGCTGGGCTCGCATGCATTCGTCCCTCCATCGACTGGCGCTTGCCGCGCTGCTCGCTGGATCCGCGAGCGTCGCTCCTTTGGTGAGCGCCGGCGCTGCGGCCCCCAGCAGAGCGCTTTCCGCGGTTCCGGCTGCGCAGGGCATCGGCGCCGTGGTGGCCTTGACCAAGGGCGCTCCGGCAGTGGCCCACGCCCCGGCGCCCGGCGGCGCCGACCGTGACCCACGGAATGTTGCAGGCGCTTGTCGCCGGGACCGGGAACTATGGCGCCCCGCTCATCAGCGGATGCGCCTGGGCAACCTGGGTGACCAACTGCTCGAACCTCACCGCGTACGGCAACGGATCCTCGTTCAACGACGTCGGCTGCGGCACCCCCAACGGCTGCAGGTTTGGCCCCGAATTCCAGTGCAGCGAGCTGGCGCAGCGCTACGCGTACTACGCGTGGGGTGAGCCGGCGATCTGGCACGGGGGCGGCGCCAGCACCATGTGGGGCGTGGGTCCGAACCTGCCGATCCCACTGGAACAGTTCCCCAATGGTGGCGGCGTCGTCCCCATGCAGGGCGACCTGATGATCTTCGGCCCGGGCTGGCTGGGGAGCTACTGGGATGGCTCCGGTCACGTCGCGGTGGTCCGCGATGTCGGGCCGGGCTACGTCGACATCGTTGAGCAGAACGCCACATCCTCCGGGACGGATCGCTTCCCCATGAACGGATCACGTGTGACCGCCAACGGCTATACGCCGCTCATCGGATGGCTGCGTGAGACTGAGCAGGCTCCGGCCGAACTCGCCGCGGCGGGCGTCACCGGGACGCCGAAGAGCGTCTCCGATCAGCCAGGCGACATGGACGTCGTGTGGCGCGGCAGCGATTCCAGGCTCTACGACCTCGCCTATCGCAACGAGAGTTGGCAGGCGGGTGCCGCCGCGGTCATCACACCGGTGGCGAATGTCGCCTCCGACCCGACGACGGTGTCGCCGGTGGCCGGACAGATCGACGCCTTCTGGGCCGACAGCTCGGGTGATATCTGGCAGGCCCAGTCGCAGAGTGGATTCTTCGGTGCGGAGACCTGGCTCGCGCCGCAGGAGATCCAGGTGGGAGCGGTCGCCGCCGGCTCAGCGCCAGCCGCGATCAGCCAGGCGCCGGGTGACATCGAATTGATCTGGAAGGCGCGCGACGGGACGCTGTGGGCCGCCGCCTACAGCGGCACGTGGTCCGCCCCAATGCCGCTGAACTCGGGCCCGGTCACCGGCAACCCGGATGCTGTAGCCACCTCCAACGGCACCATCGGTGTCGTCTGGCGCGACAGCGCAGGCAATCTCTGGACTGAGCTGGGTGCATCGAACATGTGGTTCGGGGCGCACGAGGTTGGCCAGGGCGGGCTCGCCAGCGATCCCACTGTGGTCGCTGCAGGGCCAGCAACCGTCGACGCCGTGTGGCGCACCCAGACGGGCTCGGTCTGGGCTGCCGGTGTCACCGAGAACGGCGGCCCCAACCAGGTCGAGGTCGATTCGTCGGTGAGCATGGGGCGCCCGGCTGCCGCAGGGTCGGCGACCAGCGCATTGACGGTGGTCATGCAGCGCCCGAGCGGCAGTCTTGCCGCGGCCATCTACAACCCCGGCAACGGCTGGGTCGGCCCGCAATCGTTGAACCAGGTGGCGGCCGCAACCAATCTGTCGGCCGTGAACTGGTATGGCACGGCGGTTGCCGCCTTCTGGCAGGGCGCCGGCGGGAGCCTCTGGTGGTCGGCCGCGTGCGACGGCTGTGCGGCCCATCCGCCGCCGGTCTTCACCCCGACCCCGTAGCACCCGGCACTCCGGGCGACGTCCCCAGGGCGGCTCGGGCGATGATCGGCGGATGACCACGCTGCAGGAGCTGGCCCGCACCGGCGATGCCATCGCCGGAACGTCGTCCAAGCTGGAGAAGGTGCGCCACCTCGCGGCGTTTTTCGCCGCCGCCGACGAAGCCGAGCTCGCGCCGGCCGCACGGTACTTCGGTGGCTCGGTGTTTCCGGCGGGGGATCAGCGCACCTTGAACGTTGGCGGCGCCGCATTCTCGACCGTGCTGCGCGAGGTGAGCGGAGCCGACGACGCGACCATGCGCGCGGCCTGGCGACGGCACTCGGACGCGGGCGATGTGACCGCCGATCTCCTCGGGCGCGTGGCAGGGCGCGAGACGGAGCCCATCTCGATCAGCGAGCTCGACGCCACCTTCGCGGCGATTGCCGCCGCTCGCGTTGCACGCGAACGCAACGCGCTCCTCAGCGCGGTCTTGAGCCGCGTGGGTCCGGATGAGGCCCGCTACATCGCGAAGCTGATCACCTCCGACATGCGCATCGGTTTGCGCGAGGGCCTGGTTGAAGACGCAATCGCCTCAGCGTTCGACGCCTCGCCCGCAGCAGTGAATCGAGCGGTGATGTTGACCGGCGACCTCGGTGAAGCGGCGATCCTGGCTCGCTCCGGGACGCCTCGATGCGGCAGCACCGCACTGGTTCGTCCCGTTGCGACCGATGCTTGCCTCACCGGTCGCCGACGCCGCCGAGGCGATCAATCGCCTCGGCGAGGACGTCTGGGTTGAAGACAAGTATGACGGTATCCGATGCCAGCTCCACCGTCGCGGTACCGAGGTGGCGCTGTACAGCCGAGATTTGAAGAACGTCTCCGCCCAGTTTCCGGAGATCGTGGCCGGCGCCGCACAACTCCGAGCGGACGTGATGCTTGACGGTGAGATCCTCGCCTTCCACGGGGGGCGCGTGATGCCCTTCCATGCGTTGCAGACGCGCCTCGGCCGCGTTGCCCCCGACGCCGAGATCATGGCCGCCGTGCAGGTGATCTACGTGGCCTGGGACCTCCTCATGGTCGATGACGAGGTCGTGCTCGACAGTCCCTTGCGGGAGCGGCGGGCGCGTCTCGAGGCGCTGGCAGTGCCACCGCCACTCGCACTCGCGCATCTCGAGCGCGTGCGTGGCAAGGACGAGGTCGACCGTCGCTTCGACGACGCCCGTGCGCGCTTGAACGAAGGGTTGCTGCTCAAGCAACCCGAGTCCCCATACACACCGGGACGGCGCGGCTTGAACTGGCTGAAGTTGAAGCGTCCGCTCGACACGCTCGACGTTGTCGTCGTGGGCGCGGAATGGGGTCACGGCAAGCGGCGCGGTGTGCTGAGCGACGTGACCTTTGCGGTGCGTGTCGACGATACCGAGCAACTGGTGACGATCGGCAAGGCTTACACCGGGCTCACCGACGTCGAGATCGCGGAGATGACCGCGCTGCTGCTCGAGATCACCGTGGCCGACCACGGTCACTACCGCACCGTCCAGCCGCGCATCGTGCTGGAGGTCGCGTTCGATGCCGTGCAGGTATCGGCGCGACACAAATCCGGTTTCGCCCTGCGCTTTCCGCGCATCGCGCACTGGCGGCACGACAAGTTGCCGGCGGAGATCGACACGCTGTCCCGTGTAGCCCAGATTGCAATGGCGGTTGAGCGCGAGCGTGTGCAACTCGTCGACCAGACGAGCGCATGAACGTTCCTGTCCGAATCTGACCGATCCCGACCTGGCCCAGGCGTTACGCTGGGTGCATGCCTTTCCGCGAGAAATTCCTGCGCACCCCTGCCGCCATCGAGGTCAGCGGTCGCCACATCAAGCGCTATCACGTCAACAACACCAACTCCGAGATCGATGGCGCTGTTCAGGAAGCGGCGATCAGGTTTCTCCCGAAGCTGCTCCCCGAACCCGACGACGAGACGCCGCCCGCGTCGTTCATCGTGCTGCATCGTGGGCAGAGGACCGCGACGTACATCAATACCTACAGCTGGGTGTGGGGGAACGTCATCGAGTGCCACAACGCGGCTGCGGGCATTCCATTCCTCGGGTGTGACGACGAGGATTCCACCAACTTCAAAGCGCTCAGCAAGCCATGGATCGGGTGCGTGTGGGAACTCCCACCGCTTGCCTACGAACGAAGCGCCTGGGTGCGCCATGTTCTGGCGCCGGACGCACCGGACCTCGCCGCGTACCTCATGGATCTGATGCCGGAGGGACCAGTCGGCGCCGGGTGACCATGCGGTCAGCCGAGAAAGGCACCGAAGAGTTCGGGAGTATCCCTGGCCGGGTCGCCGACCTGCGTGAAGACGTCGAAGCGCGCGCGCAACGCCGCGTACTGCTGCACGAGCGCCTTGTCGTCGTACGCCTCCATCGGATCCCACGGATGCAGGTAGTGCACTTCGGTGATCCCCGCCTGGAGCATCTCCTTCAAACAACCAAAGCACGGTTGCATGGTTGAGGTCATCGACGCGCCCAGCGTCTGTTGACCGAATCGCGCAGCGGTGAGCAGTGCGTTCTGTTCGGCGTGCACGCAGATGCAGATGTCGTACGAGCCACCGCGCAGGCGGTCGTCGTCGCGCCGCGAGCAGCGATGGCAGCCCCCGTCGGAACAGTTGGGCATGCCGAACGGCGTGCCGTTGTAGCCGGTGCTGAGCACGCGTGCGTCACGCGTGATCACCGCGCCGACGCGCCGGCCGAGGCAGTCGGCTCGCGTGCGTGCCGCAAGGGCAATCAGTAGAAAGTACTGATCCTTGCTGGGTCGGTGTGGGGCCGGAGTGCTCAGGGCTGACGTCCCAGGAAAGCGGCGAGCCGGTCGATGGCACGCGCGTCATCGGGGACGGTCCCCGGCGTGCCGAACGGCATTCCCTCCCGCGGTCGATCCGCGAGTCGTGTCTGCCACATCCGCAATGCGCCCTCGGCCAGGTCGTCGGGGAGGCCATCAGTCTGCCCGGTGGCGCGGGCGAGGTCCCAGCCGTGGATGAGCAACTCGTTGATGCGCATGTGCACGATTGTCCTGCCCTCCTGCACTCCGAGCATCGGCGTGTCGACCTGACGATCGAGGAACCCTGGGATGACGAAAGCATCGTGCATGCGCTCACCGGTTGCCCGGAATCCCGCCGCCGGGGCGTTGCCCAGCCGATCGACCGCACGCTCTTCCGGGGTGACCGGGCCCGAGGGGCGCGTCCCGTCAGCGACGCCCGCGAAAACGACGTTGCCGTTGGCGACGTGGTTCATCAGCTGACGGACGTCCCAGTCCGTGCACGGCGTCGGTGCTGACCATTGGTCGGGACGTGTGCCGTCGACCAGCCGCTGGACGGCTGCGAAGGTGCGATCGCAGTCGGCGACCACCGCAGGAATCTCACTCATCTCTCTATGGTGGCCGAGATCGCTGGGTTCATGCAGCCGGCCGTCTCAGGCTAAAGTTGGCCCCAGGGCGGGTAGCTCAGCCGGTTAGAGCAGGGGGCTCATAACCCCACGGTCCCAGGTTCGAATCCTGGCCCGCCCACTTCGAGCTAATCCTCGCCGGCGGATCACGGTTTTGCGCCGTATCCATCGAGTACGCTGAACAGCAGCGGTCTGACAGGGCTGCCGCGGTCAAGGGATTTGGTGAGCTGAGGTTGCAGTGCAGATAGTGGACTACGGCCGCGCGCCAGACACAGTGGCGCCCGCCGTCGATGCGCTTCGCGGATGCGAGGAAGACGCTTGAAGCGCTTCGCGTGCGTAGCTGCGGTCGCGGGTCTTGCAGTCGCACTCTGGTCGCAGCAGGTGACCGGGGTAGCTGCGCCGACCAAGGTCGCCGGCCATCATGCGATTCTCGGGCCACTCGCCGAGTTCGGCGATTGCGGCGAGCGCGCACGGACACCGACTCCCAACCGCATGGTTGCAGGGCAGAACGACCAAGCGGGGCACCACCTATGGCGTCTTTCTCCGAGGCAGTACGACCGCCCAGGCGATAGCCCGGACAGGCGCCTTACCGGGAACCGTGCTCAGCGTCGGCGCGACCGCGGACGCAACGCTCGCCCAGTTGGCCCTGCTTGAGCAGCTTCCGGGGATCACCGAGGTGGAGCTCGCCGCCCAGGCCACTCGGCAGCTCGACGTCAGCGTGCCCGCGATTCACGCGTCGGAACCGGGCCACGCCAGCACGGCGGGTGTCCCGCATCTGTGGTCCGGCACCGGCGGATCGGATGGGCCATACGTCACGACGCAGGGCGGCGGGGTTGTGTGGCAGGACCAGGGCAGTTCCAGCCGCTGTTGCTCAGGTGACACGCGTGTGCCGGTGCTTGACGGTGGCGTGGTGTACGCCCGCAACACCTTTATCGGCAACAAAACGCTCGACGCCACAAGCGGTCAGGTGACGGGAACGTTCACCGCGACGCTTGCGCCGGCATTCGACGCGACCGAGATGTTCTCCGTCAGCGCCGGCGTCCTCACTGCGACCGGCACCGACAACTGGACCTACGCCGGTGATGGGACGGCAAACGCCGAACCGAGCACCGCGCCTGTGGTCGTGAACGGGACGGTCTACGTCGGCGCCGCATCAGGAAAGGTGTATGCGCTCCCTGAGGCCGTCAACGGAGTGAACACGCCCATCTGGGTCGGGAACGCGGGTGCCCCTATCCTTCCGGCAGTAGAAGACATCCAGGCACCGTCCCCCAGCTTTACCGGCGGTCTGTCGGTGGGAGGCGGCATGTTGATCGTGCCGGCGACGGGCACGCTCACCGCCTTCGGCGACACAACAGTGATCCGATCGACGGATATCAACTCGGCGTATCAAATTGATCCGGCTCACAACGGCGATCAGCCGAATGACAGTCTCACGGCTCCCCTCGCGGCGGCTCCGAAGTGGAGTGTCACCCTCGGAGCAGTCGTTTCCAACGCCCTGATTGCGAACGGATTGGTGTACGTGATCGCCCAGGCTGCAGCGGTTCCGCCGGACTTCAACGGCGTCGCGACGTTATACGCGCTGAACGAGTCCGATGGATCCGTCGCGTGGCAGGCACCTTTGGCCAAGCCGGCGATCGTCGGCCTGGCCTACGACAGCGGCCGGATCTTCACGTTGGTGGATCCCGAGGACACGGTCACGGCCATCAGATTCAACGCGTACGACGCAGCCACGGGCGGACTCGATTGGAGTGACGCATCCTTTCCGACGCCAAACTTGCCGACACCCCCTGTCGCCGCAAATGGCGTCGTCTATGTCGATGCTGGTGGAGGGAACCTGGCGAACGCCTTTGGCTACAACGAGTACACCGGCGCCGTCGTGCAGTCAAGCACCTTCGCTTCGGACGACGCGTCATCGCCGGCGGTGAGTGCGGCCGGGGTCTACTCCGTCAGCGACTCAGGGTTTGTCGATTTCGCGCCCAGTGTCATCAACCCCGTACCGGCACCTCCGACGTTCAGTGGAGACACAGGCCAGGGCACGGTGGTCGGCGTCGTCGATACGGGCATCGACCTCGCGAATGCCGACTTCCAGACCAACAGCGGCACGCGCATCGTCGACTTCTGGGACCAGGCCGCGTGCCCCAACCCTTCGAGCAACGCATGTCCGACTCAGCCCCCGAACTCCCAGGGCTTCAACTACGGTGCCGAATGCGGGAGTGCGGCGATCAACGCGGCGAGCTGCGGCCCGTTCTCGTACGGCGACGTCAATGGCGGCGACAGCTGTAATTCGCCGGTCGGCCTTCCCGCTGCAACAGTGGTCTCCCTGGCCGAGATCGATTGCGACGGGCACGGCACGCATGTGACCGGGATCGCGGCGGGGAATGGACGCGCAGCGCCGTTTGGAACCTATATCGGCGTGGCCCCGCAAGCGGATCTGGTGATCGTCAAGAGTGACTTCGACCTGGCGCACATCGTCGACGGTGTCGCCTACATCTTTAAGGTCGCGGCATCGCGAGGCGAGGCGGCATCGGTGAATATCAGCCTTGGCACCAACGAAGGTCCGCACGACGGCAGCGATATGTTCGAGACCATGCTCGATGCACTCACCGGGCCCGGAAAGTTGATCAGCGTCGCCGGCGGTAACGAGTTCGACGGGTGACTCGGCGTTTCACTACCACGCGAGCGGCACTGTCGCCTTCGGCCAGGTGCGTACCGATGGGCTGGTGGTGCAATCACTCCCCGTCTTTCTCGATCTCTGGTACCCGGGCCGTGACTCGATTTCCGCCGCCGTCGCGGAGACGGACAACGGACAGACGCCATGGGTCGCGCCGGACACAACTGGTATGTCGGGCGAGGACGGCACCTGTACGCAACCGACACCGGGCAACGACGAGTTCACGGACCAATACAACAACATCATTGAGATCCTCTCGTGCACGCACATGCCGAACAACGGCATGAACGAGATTGAGATCGCGCTGTTCAACCCCAACGACAGCAGGCGACGGTCTCATCTCTCCGGTCGACCAGCACCAATGCGCGGACGGGGACGACTGTTTCGACGAATTCCACCTGCTGCTGCAGGGCAACAGCGTGCCAACCGGTCAATACAACGCCTGGACGTTCAACCAGGGTGACTACTTCTTCTACAACGGCGATGGCAACGACAACTCCACCCTTGACGAGCCGGCGAGCGCACATGACGTCATCAGCGTTGGGAGCTACTGTCAGCAGGAATTCGTGGCCGAGCGAGGCGGGCACTGAAAGCGAGCAGGCAGCGACCGGCGCCATCAGTGACTTCAGCGGACATGGCCCAACCCTTGACGGGCGCAATGGCATCGACATCGTCGCGCCGGGTGAGGAGATCGGCTCGTCGTTGTCATCTGCGGCAGGCTCCATCACCAGTGATTGCCCCGCCGGCACGACGCAGGGCTGCACCGCGCCGGATGGCAACCATTTCTTTCTCCAGGGCACGAGCATGGCGTCCCCGCACGTGGCGGGAGCGCTCGCCCTGCTGCTCGAGCAGCAACCGACCATCGATGTTGCACAGGCAAAATCGCTGCTCGCGCAATCCGCGAGCACCGCGCCACTCACGAGTGGTGGTGCCGTGACGACGTGGGGCGCCGGTAAGCTCGAGGTCGGTCCCGGTGTTCTTGCCATCACTCCGGCATCAGGCTCGCTTGCCGGCGGTGGCACGATGCACATCAGTGGCGTCGACCTGCAACCTGGGGTGACGATGTCACTCGGTGGTCACGCGCTGGCACTCACCAACATCGGGCACCAACTCGTGGTCGGCGACCGTTCCCGCCTCGACGGGTGCTGGTGCGGTCGCGCTGACGATCAGCAATCCCGATCACAGCACTGCCGTTGATCCGTCGGCGTACGTCTATCTCGACCCAACCGGATATCACGCGCTGACGCCATTCCGCACCTGCGACACTCGATCGTCGCCATCCACCCCCGGCAAATCAGTGCAAGGGCAAGACGCTGCGCGCTGGTGGCACGGTGAACGTCCAGATCACCGGCGGATCGGTACCTGCGGGCACGCGTGCTGTCGTGGTGAACCTGACCGCCGTCAACGAGACGAATGGAGGACCTTATCTCGGCGTTCCCCGCGGGTGTCGCGCGTCCCCTGGCGTCGAACATCAACCTCGGCACCAGTGGCGTTGCCACGAACCTCGCGATCGTTCGGCTGAGCGCCGGGGGAGCCATCACGATCTTCAACGCAGCGGGCAGCGTCGATGTGATCGTCGACGTCGAGGGATACTTCGCCACGCCGACGGGCTCCGGGACCGTTCCCGGTGAGTTCCACAGCATTCCACCGCTCCGGAGGTGCGACACACGCGTGCCGTCCGGTTGCAACAGCACGGGGAGTGGAGGTTTGTCAGGCGGATCCTGGCGCGATGTCGTGCTCTCGGGTCTGCCGCCCGGCACACCGCCCGGCACTCCGTCGATACCTGCGGACGGCACTGCCGCTGCGGCTGTCTTCAATCTCACCGCGACGGGAGGGACCGCGCCGACCTATCTGTCGGTCGCGCCACCGAACAGCAGCGACCAGTGTCCCGCCCATCCGCTCGCGTCCAACGTGAATCCAGGGGCGGGAGCGAGTCTGGCGATCCGCGTGATCTCTGCGCTGGGGCCGCGCAATGACGTGTGCGTCTTCAACAGCGTCGGGACGATCAACTTCATCGTCGACGTCGACGGCTGGTTTGGCACCGGCGCCGAGACCACGCCCGGCGCATTGTTCAACTCGGTGGCGCCCACGCGCATCTGCGACACGCGGACTGGTTCAGACGACTGAGTGCGCCGGCAAGACGCTCGGAGGCAATTCGGCGCTGGCGATTCCGGTTGCCGGCGTTCGCGAGGTGCCGTTGATGAGCGGGACCCCACCGCTCGCGGTGGTCATCAACCTCACCGCCGTTGCCGGTACCGCCAGCACGTTTTTCACGCTCTACCCATCCAACGTCGCTCCGCGTCCGCGCGCATCCGATTTGAACCCGGTCGCTGGGGAGGTCATCGCGAACCTTTCTATCGTGGGCGTTGCGCAGACGGGGCCGGTCGCCGGCGACGTGTCGCTCTGTACAATGCCTGTCGGGACGATCAACGCGATCCTGGACGTCGCCGGCTGGTTCCAGTAACTCAACCGCTCATCCGCGTAGCTGAGCCCCCGTCCGGGGATTTCGGCGTGGTTGTGCGGCGGGCGCCGGCTGACTTGCGCAAGGGTGTTGAGCTGCGCCTGGATCGACGCCAACGACGTGGTCAGCCGCTCGCGTTCGGGCTCGGCGACGCCGGTCAGTGCGCTCGTGATCGTCGCCTGGATGGCTGGGAGGACCTTGTCGACGATCCTTCGTGCCTGCTCGGTGAGGTGGATCTGGACCATCCGACGGTCGGTGGGATGCCGGTGGCGTTCGATCAGGCCGCGACGTTCCAGTGTGTCGAGCAGCGAGGTCATGCTCGCGCTGGTGACGAGGAGCTGTTCGGCGATGGCATGTGCACTCAGTGGGGCATCCGCGCCGTCAAGGATCGCGAGGGTCTGGAAGGCGCTGGCGGACAGATCGGCTGCCTCGCGCGACCGTCGCTCGATCTCGGCGATCAGCAGCGCGGCCGTTCGTACCAGGTTGGGCACCACCACGGCTGCGGATCGGCTGGCTCCCGGGAACTCACGCTCGAAGTCGTCAGGGATGCTGACGAGAACGACGTCAGTCAATGGAATATAGCTCTCTTTCTAGTTACTTGACTTCTAGCTATCTTACGGGATAGGGTTGCGCGACCGCTACTCATTTCCAGAGGCGGTCGGCGTTTGGGAGGCCCAGAATGGGAATCGGAATCTACTTCGCCCACGGCAAATTCACGACCGAGCAGTACGACGCGGCGATCAAGCAGCTCGAAGCCGCCGGCGCTGGAGCTCCAGCGGGACGGACCCATCATGTCGCGGTGACCGGGGACGGCAACGTCCAGATCTTTGACAACTGGGACTCGATGGAAGACTTCGAGGCCTTCGGCGCCACCCTGATGCCCATTCTCCTCGGCCTCGGCGTCGAGCCCGGCGATCCGGTCGTCTCGCCGGTCCACAACATCATCGTCGGGTAGCCGGCAGTTAGTTGCGCAGCCATTCGTGGCGCCGGTGCCCACATCCCGGCCCTTGTGGCCGGGGTGCGGGCAGCGCGTGCGGCATGCAGGCGCATCATCTGATTGCTCGGTCTTCGTATGACGATGCTTGTCACGTCATCAGTACCAGGTCTTACGTCCAGGCACTGGCCGAATTGCGCAGAAGACGTGCGCAAAATTGCCCATTGAAATGTAAGTCCCCTTTGGTTAGCATGGTCCAATGGAAGGGGGATTTTCCAAAGAGAATCTGAGCGAACACAGCAAAGCGCATCGCTTCGCAAGGTTCGCAACCAAGCAAGCGTTGCTGGTTGTGGTCGTCGCAGTCATCGGCTTGGTGTTCCGCCTCACCGGGTCTGCCAACCCGGGCTCAACCGCGGATCAGTCGGTGCTCGTGCTCGCGATCCTCATTGCGCAGATCACGGTTCCGCGGCGCGCCATGCTTCGCTCGCCGTCGCGCGCATTCCAGCGGTTGGTCGCGGTGTCCTCGACACCTGAGTGAGCGGGGTCGATCCCACCTGCGTCTTCTGCGCGATCGCGCATCGAAACGGCGATGCCAGTCTGCTCCATGAGGACGAGTTGGTCATCGCATTCATGGACATCCGGCCCGTCTATGACGGACATCTGCTCGTGGTCCCGCGCGAACACTCGGTGCTGCTGAACGAAGTCGAACCGCGAACGCTAACGCGGGTCTGGGACGTCGTGACCCGCCTCAATCGCGGCCTCCGCGCGAGCGGTCTGCCGTGTGATGGCGTGAATGTGTTTGTCGCTGACGGCGAGGCTGCGGGGCAGGAGGTGCCGCATGTGCATGTCCATCTCATCCCACGAACCACGGGTGACCGGTTTGGTTTCAAATTCCCGCCGGAGTACGGGAGAGAACCGGCACGTGCACGCCTGGACGAGCACGCGGCAATGATCCGCGAAGCGCTCTAGCCCGGACCCTCGGATCACCGCGTCGTGCAACCACCTATCCTGTGGCAAAGGAATCGTCCACGAGGGCATGGTCCATGGGTTTTATCGACGACTTGAAAAAGACCGCGGCGGATGCGCAGCGCGCGATTGAGCGACAGGTCGACAAGATGCAGCAAGAACAGGCGGCCCCGCCAGAACCGCCGCCGCTCGACGGTGCAGCGCCGGTCGATGCACAGGCACCACCGCCGGTCGCGCAGCCATCGAACACCTCGCAGCCGCTGACTCCGTCAGCACCCGCCGGAACGCTCCCGGCCGGACCACAGGTCCGTGCTGTCGAGGAGACGCTCCCCGGATCTCCCGTGCCGGCGAGCACGAACCCGCTGCCGCCGGCCGAACCGCGGGCAGAGTAACGCGCGGCCTCTCAGAGACCTCGTTTCTGCGGGTAGATGGTCTCGCCGCGCTCGAGCATGTCGACGAATTGTGTGATGCGTCGCGCTCGAGTAGCCGCCTGTTTGGCACCGGCGATCCGGAAGAGGATCGCGTAGCGGTTCTGGCTGGTGAGGATGTCGAACATCGCCTGCGCTTTCGGCTTGGCAGCAAGGGCGGCGATGAGCTCGTCCGGCATTGCAATACTCGACGACCCGCCATATGCGGCCGCCCATCGCCCGTCGGCCTGGGCGCGCGCAACCTCGGCCTCGCCTGCGGGGTGCATGCGCCCTTCTGCACGAAGCCGGTCGATGATGCCGACATTGCGCGCCGACCAGATGCTCCGCGCGCGTCGCGGCGTGAATCGCTGGCGGAAGGTGGTGTCGTCGCGTCGACCGGTCTGACCGTCGATCCAGCCGTGACAGAGCGCCTCGTCGAGCGCCTCGGCATAGGTGAGACTGGTGGGCTGCGTGACCGCCTTCTTGGCGAGCACCAAGCGCACACCTGCTGCATCGCCATGGTGCTTGGTGAGCCACGCGTGCCACGCGGCCGCGTCGGCGACGATCAGCTCGGGGAGCTCATCCATCAGGGCATCAAGGCGCGCCGGGCAAGAGCGGCTTCTTCGCGCGCTGACGCGGGCAATTCCGGCCTTTCCAGCAATGCATCCAGCATCACGCCATAGGCCGTGTCCAGCGCACCGATGGCAGGCACCGCGGTATCGGGTTGCACACCAACGCCCTCCCAGTTGCCGCCGGTGACGGGGTTGACCGTCCTGGCGGTCGGCAGCCGCAACTCCACATTCTCCCCGAGCGACAGCACGGTCGATGGGTGCGCGCCGCCTCGGGTCACGTCACCAAACACCGTCGCGCGCCGCTGCGCCTGCAAGTCGTAGGCGAGCGCCTCGCCGCCGGAGAACGTCACCGCACTCACGAGCACCGACACCGGCCGGTCCAGGTAGCGCGGCGCGGGGAGGTAGCCCGAGGTCCAGAACTGACGCGTCGGACCCTGCGGCCCTTCGATCACATCGCTCAGATGCACCTCGCTGTCCGCAAACAGGAAGCTGCAGAGATATGCCTCGCCGTCCGGCGCACCGCCGCGACATCCGCGGAGGTCGAGGATCAGCCCGTAGGTGTGCTGCACCAGTTCGAACGCCGCCGCGATGGCGTCACCCGCTGCCGCTGCATCGGGAATGACCGTCAACTCGATGAGCCCGATGTTGCCCGCGAGGCGCTCGACACGCTTGATGCCGTGGTTCTCAAGGCGGAACATCTCGCGCAGCTCGGCGATCAACTCCTCGTCGCTCTGCGGCGCATCTCCTGTGTCGCCGGCCTCGTGCCAGATGAGACGGAGGTGCTTGTCATCGCAGGCGACGAGCAGGTCGTCATTGACGAGCTGGCAGACCGCTTCCCCAACCGGCGCGTCGTAGCGGCCGGCTGCGAGGTTGGTCCGCAGCAACGCCACGGCCGTCTCAGCGCGGTCCGGAAAGATATAAGCGTCGGCCAACCGGCCGGCGATCGCCTCGATCAGCGCCGGCGCGTCGAGTGGCGTCGCCATGCAAGGTCCTCCGCAATCACTGGGTGCCCCACCATCGCACGTAGGATGATCGCCGATGGCATGCGACTGGCTTTTCGTCGACGGGTCGAGCCTCATCTTCCGCGCCTTCTACGGGGTCCCCAAAAGCGTCAGGTCGCCTGATGGGAAGCTCATCAACGCGGGCCGCGGATTCCTCGAGACTCTGACGCGGCTGCTCGGCACCCGCGATCCGCGGCACCTTGCCGTCGCAAGTGACGCCGACTGGCGGCCGGACTGGCGCGTGGCACTGATCCCCGGATACAAGGCCCAGCGGGTCGCCGAGCCGATTCCCCCCGGACTCATTCCGCAGATGCCGGTCATCGATGCCTTCCTGGCAGCGATCGGCATCGACCGGCTCGGGGTCGCGGACTATGAGGCCGAGGACGTGATCTCCACGTGGACCGCGAAGACGAGCGGCACCGTGGAGATCGTCAGCGGCGATCGCGACCTGTTCGCGCTCATCGAGGATCCCCGGGTCCGGGTTCTCTACCCGGAAAAGGGCGCCTGGGGCGTCGTCGACGAGGCGGAGGTCACCCGGAGGTATGGGATTCCCGGACGCCGCTATGCGGACTTCGCGATGCTGCGGGGCGATCCTTCCGACGGCCTCCCGGGTCTGAAGGGAGTGGGCGCCGTCGCGGCGGCATCGATGATTCGTCAGTACGGCGGTGTCGACCAGTTGCTGGAGGCGCGCCGGCTCAGTGAGCACGACCACGAGTACCTCAGCCGCGCGCAACGCGTCGTGCCACCGGTGCCCGACCTGCCGATCGAACTACCGGAGGGTAGCCGGGCGCACTATCCCGCCGATCCGGAGGAGCTCAACGGCTTGATGGCCGAGTACGGGCTGCAAGCGGCGTCGAGCCGGCTCGTCGAGGCGCTGAACGAGCACGTGCGCGCCTCCTGATCCCTGGCACGAATGACACGCCCACGCGTGGATCGGATCATGAGCCTCGGCATTGCAATTGCCGTCGTCGGACCGCTCCTGTTGACGGCTGCGCTGACCCGTCTGCCGCGCGCCGATGCGCTCGCCTATGTGTTCCTGTATCTCGGCATTGTCGCCTCCCTCGGCCTGACAACCGGCCTCATTCCGGCATTGGTCGCAGCCGCGGTCTCCGCAGTGCTCACCGACTACTACTTCGTCCCGCCGATCGACACGTTCAACATCGACCGCGCCAGTGACGTTGCGTACGTACTGGTCTTCTTCGTTACGGCGGGTGCGGTCGGCGCGGTCGCGGCGCAACGGCGCCGCTCGAATATCGACGCTCGAGCGCTGTCTGCGACGCTGCGCGACGCCAACATCGAACTGGAGCGGCTGTACACGGAGCAGGCCGCTGCGGCGCGCACCGCTGTCCGACTTGCCCAGACGCAGCAACAGGTCTCCGCGCTCCGCGACGCCGATCGCATCCGCCGCGAACTGCTGCAGAACGTGAGTCACGAGTTGCGCACCCCGCTCGCCAGCATCCTCACCGGCGCCACGGTGCTGCTGGCTCGCACCGATCTCTCCGGCGTCGTGCGCCACGGATTGACGGGCATCGTCGCGCAGTCACGCCGGCTTGATCGTCTCGTCGGTGACATGCTCGACCTCGCTCGCATCGAGGGGCATGCGCTCGAGTTGCGCCTCGAGCCAACCGATGTCGGGGACGCCGCACGCGCTGCCGCTGATCGGCTCCGTCAGGTGCGCCCGGAACGTGTGGTGCGTGTGGTCGCCGAACCCGGTTCGCTGGAGGCGGTCGCCGATTGGGATCGCCTCGGGCAGGTGCTCGACAACCTGCTGGTCAACGCCGACCGCTACGCGCCGCGCAAGACCGCGATCGAGATCCACGTCGCGCCTGGCATGCGCGACACCGTGGTCACCCGTGTGATCGATCACGGTCCCGGAATCCCTGCCGATGTGAAAGACCGGCTCTTCGAGCGCTTCGTTCGCGAAGAGCAGCCGGTCTCGGAGGGAACGGGGCTCGGAACTCGCGATCGTCCGCGGCCTTGTCGAGGCGCACGCGGGCCGGGTCTGGCTTGACGACCCGGAAGGGGGCACCGGCGCGGTCTTCGCCTTCACCCTGCCCGCGGCCGTCCGAGACCTCGGACGACGTCGAGCCGGCGGTCACACCCTGAGCAATCAGGTGGTGGCGCCCTCGTGCGGGGTCGGGAGGATGTGCACGTCGACGTCGGTCAACAATTCGATCAGCTTGCGCAGCGTCCCACGCCGGCCGCGTCCGCGGGTGACGACAATTTCCGTGGCAAGCATCTTCTTCGCGTACTGAGTCAGCGCCGAGGCGGGGTCGCGTTCGTACAAAGTGACAAACGCGCCGTCCGCCTGGTGCGTGAGCGCTGCGTACGCGCCGAGCAATTGCATCTCCTGCTCGGACCGCTTGCGATCGCGAACGGTCACCGCGGTCATCTTTCCGTCGAGTCGTGCGGCAAGCGTTGCCGTGAGGGCGATGACATCCTCCATTCCCGGGCGGGGCGGGACGCAGAGCATGACCCGCGGCTTCACCTCCCACGGTGCCTCGATACCGCGATCCCGCATGTAGGCCACGAGCCGGCGGTCGGTGTGCTCCGCCAGCATCCGGAATGCCAGCTCGCGGAGCGATGCAAGCACCTCCGGCCGGAACGCCCCTGCGCGCGCCTGAGCGGCCTTGCTCGCCGGAACGATCTCGCCACGTCGGAGGCGTTCGTCGAGTTGCGAGGGCGTGATGTCGACAATCTCAAGCTCCGTGATCTCGTCGAGGAATCGGTCATCGACGACGGGTCCCGAGCGATCGCCGAGCAGTGCGCCCATGCCCTCAAGCGTGCTGCGGAGATCGGTGAGATGCAGCGTTGCGATGAGCATCATTCCCGCTCGCAGCAGGCGTTCGACTAACTCGGTGATCGGCCGTCCCTGCGTGTCGAGGGACGCGAGGTCGTCGAGGCAGGCGACCTCGGGATTGCGACGGAGCAGCGCTTCGACGTCAACCACTCCCCGCACCGCAGGCGAGGCAGGACCGCCCAGAACCTCGAGACCGCTGAGCGCCGCCTCGCCGCGTTCCCGACCGTCGGTTTTCACTGCGGCGACGACGACGTCGGTGCCGCGTTGCCGGCGCCGGGTCGCCTCGTCGAGCATCGCAACCGTGGTGCCGCAGCCGCGCGCGTACCCGAGGTACACGCGCAGTCCCGAGCGGATGGCACTGGCGTGCAGGGCGCGAAGGAGCGCGTCCGAGTCCGGGCGTTCCGGAGGGGCGAGCAGCCCTCGCGATTCGACACCGCACTCCGCGCAACCACGTGCACACTCACATCCGGTAGCTCCGCGATAAGCCGGTCCACGAGGCCGCGACGCAGCCTGCCCCGTACGCCGGGTGCTCTGCCTCACCGACCACCACGTGCTGCACGCCGAGTTCCTGCGCGACTGCGATCACGGTGTCGGCGATCTTCCCCTCGCGTTCGAGAAACCCGCACTGCAACAACTCGGCGAGCTGCTTCGCCTTGCTCCGTCCCGGTTCGGTCTCGTCGTCATGGCGACCGAGCACCACGAGGACCGTGCAGAAGCCGCCGAATCGACGAGCGAGGCGGCTGGCACGCCGGATGAGCGGGCCGCTGCTGCGTCGACCGCTGACCGCGACCAGGACATCCTGTGGCGAAGCGCGGACGGCGCTGCGAGCGCGACCGACCGTCTGCGCCACGAGGCGGAGCGCGATCTCCCGGAGCGCGGCAAGGTTCCCGGGTCTGAAGAAGTTCGCCAGCGCCGTGTCGATCTTCTCCGGCGCGTAGATATTGCCGTGACGCATGCGCTTGCGCAGCGCCTCCGGCGAGATGTCGATGAACTGGATTTCGTCGGCATTGTCGAGAACGCGATCGGGGAGGGTCTCGCGCACCGGAATCCCGGTGATGTGCTCGGCGAGATCCTTGACCGACTCGAGATGCTGGACGTTCACGGTGGTGACCACGTCGATGCCCGCGTCGAGGATCTCGTCCACATCCTGATATCGCTTCTCGTGGCGCAGACCGGGGACGTTGGTGTGAGCCAGCTCGTCGACGAGAACGACCTGCGGATGCCGCGCCAGCACGGAGTCGAGGTCCATGTCCTCCATCACCATCCCCCGGTAGTCCACCTGGATGCGGGGGATGACCTCGAGACTGCCGATGGCCTGTTCGGTGAGCTTGCGGCCGTGCGTCTCCGCGAACCCCACGACGACGTCCTCGCCCTGGGATCGTCGATCGTGCGCCTCGCGCAGCATCGCGAAGGTCTTGCCGCTTCCCGGCGTCGCACCGAGAAAGACCCGTAGGTGGCCGCGCCCGACCTGCGCCGTCGGGACCGGCACCGCGTTCGCCGCGATCGTGTCGGTCATGGACTAATGATGCACTCGCTCAGCGATGCGGACGCTTTCAGCGGCCGAGGCTCTGCTGATCGGCGTCGAGCGCCAGGTTCAACTGCAGGACGTTGATCACCGGCTCACCGAACACCCAGAGGATGCGCCCCTGCACCTGCGATTCCACGAGGTTGAGGAGCTTGCCCGGATCGAGGTTTCGGGCGTTCGCAACCATGTTCACCTGCGCGAGAGCCGCAGCCTCGCTGATGTCGGGATCGAAGCCGGTGAAGTCGGAGGTGACGAGGTCGATTGGCACCGGCGCGGTGACGCCGGCTGCCTCGTATGCGGCCACGGCTGCCTTGGTCGTCTTCAGCAGGATCGGGTTGGAGGGCCCGAGGTTGCTCCCCACCGAGTTGGCCGCGTTGCACGGCTGCAGCGCAGCGGTGGATGCGTTGGTCGTGTAGGAGAGGCGTCCCTGGAAATACCTGGTGTTGATGGTGATCTTCAGGCTCCCGTCAGACGCGGCGGTCTCCTGCGGGCAACTCTGGCCGATCTGCATGGACCCCACGACCTTGCCATGCAATGTGATGAGGCTCCCGTTGGCCTGATTGTTGAACGCGACCTGGGAGATGCCGGTGATCACGAGGGTGTAGACCAGGGCGAGGGCCGCCGTGAAGATGGTGAGCCGGAGCCCGATGAGCAACTGCTTTGGGACGGTGCGCTTCATTGCCTAGACCAGATGTGTCGCGTTGACGATGATGTCGATGACCTTGATGCCGATGAAGGGGGCGACGATGCCCCCGACGCCGTAGATCAGCAGGTTTCGACGGAGCAACGCTGCCGCGCCGACGGCGCGGAAGCGCACGCCACGGAGCGCAAGCGGCACCAGCGCGATGATGATCAGCGCGTTGAAGATCACTGCGCTCAAGATGGCGCTGTGCGCCGACTGCAGGTGCATGATGTTGAGCACAGCGAGGGGCTTGAGCGCCACGTAAGCGGTGAACATCGCCGGGATGATCGCGAAATATTTGGCGACGTCGTTGGCGATGCTGAAGGTGGTGAGCGCACCGCGCGTGATCAGCATCTGCTTGCCGGTTTCGACGATCTCGATGAGCTTGGTCGGGTCGCTGTCGAGGTCGACGAGGTTGCCGGCCTCCTTGGCCGCCTGCGTCCCGCTGTTCATGGCAACGCCGACGTCGGCCTGTGCAAGTGCGGGTGCGTCATTGGTGCCATCCCCGGTCATCGCCACGAGCCTGCCGCCAGCCTGCTCCTGCTTGATGAGATCGAGCTTGTTCTCGGGAGTGGCCTGGGCCAGGAAGTCGTCGACTCCTGCTTCCCTGGCGATCGCAGCGGCCGTCAGCGGGTTGTCCCCTGTGATCATCACCGTGCGCAGCCCCATCTTGCGGAGTTCCGCGAAGCGCTCGGCAATACCCGGCTTGACGATGTCCTTGAGGTGGATGGTGCCGAGAACCACATGATTCTCGGCGACCAGCAGCGGCGTGCCGCCGCCGCGAGCGATCGTCTCGACCTGTACGGTCACATCGCTGGAGATCGAGCCCTCACCGCACCACGCCGCAACCGAGTCGCCGGCTCCCTTGCGGATGCTGTCGCCGTCACGGTCGACCCCGCTCATGCGGGTTTCCGCCGTGAATGGCACGAAGTTCCAGGCCCCGCCCTCGGCATCGTCGGTCGCGCCGAACCGCCGTGCCAGTGCGACGATCGAGCGCCCCTCGGGAGTCCCATCGGCGCGGCTCGCGAGATCGGCGGCGCGTACCAGCTGCTCCATCGCCGCTCCGGGTGCGGGAAGGAATTCGGTGGCCTGGCGGTTGCCGAGGGTGATGGTGCCGGTTTTGTCGAGGAGGAGTACGTCGACGTCGCCCGCAGCCTCGACCGCGCGTCCTGACATTGCCAGCACGTTCTTCTGCAGGAGGCGGTCGATGCCGGCGATGCCGATCGCGCTGAGCAGGCCGCCGATGGTGGTGGGAATCAAGCAAACCAGCAATGCGACCAGTACCGGCACTTCGATCGAGGCGCCGGAGTAGATCGCATACGGCTGCAGCGTGACGACAGCGATCAGGAAGATGAGCGTCAGAGTGGCGAGCAGGATGTTGAGCGCGATCTCATTCGGGGTTTTCTGGCGTGAAGCGCTTTCGACCAGGGAGATCATGCGATCGAGGAAGGTCTCACCGGGGTTCTGCGTGATCTGAATGACGATGCGGTCACTCAACACCCGTGTCCCGCCGGTCACCGCGCTTCGGTCGCCTCCGGCCTCACGGATGACCGGCGCCGATTCGCCGGTGATCGCGGATTCATCAACGCTGGCGATTCCCTCAATGATGGTGCCGTCGCTCGGAATCACATCGCCGGCCTCGCAGACGACCACGTCGCCCTTGCGTAGATCGATTGCCGCCACTGGTGTTTCCTTGCCATCGGCGCCACCGACCAGCACGCGGGCGATGGTCTCTGTGCGGGTCTTGCGCAACGCTTGTGCCTGCGCCTTGCCGCGGCCCTCTGCAATTGCCTCGGCGAAGTTCGCGAACAGGACGGTGAACCAGAGCCAGAGGGCGATCTGCCCGACGAAGCTCGTATCGCTGCCGCCCCCGACGATGCCGGCAATGAAGCCGTAGGTCGTCATCGCCGCGCCGATCTCGACGACGAACATCACCGGGTTCCGAACCATGACGCGAGGGTTCAGCTTCACGAAGCTCTGTCCAATGGCGGGAAAGAGCAGCTCGGGATCGGTGATGCTGCTGCGACTCCGCTTCGGGTGATGCACGGTTGCAAGCGCCATGTCAGTGACCTGTGATCAAGGTGAAGTGCTCGAGGATCGGCCCGAGCGATACGGCGGGGAAGAAGGTCAGCGCAGCAACGATGAGAATGGTTCCGATGAGCAGCGCGACGAAGAGCAAGCCGTCGGTGGGGAAGGTGCCGGCACTTGCCGGGACGATCTTCTTTTTCACGAGATTGCCGGCCAGAGCCATCACCGGGATGAGGAAGAGATACCGGCCGGTCCACATCGCGCCCGCCAGCATGAGGTTGTAGAAATTGCTATTCCCGGAGAGTCCGCCGAATGCGCTGCCGTTGTTCCCGGTCGTTGAGGCGAACGCATAGAGGATTTCGGTGAGCTGATGCGGGGTGCCCTGGGTTGCGATCGGCCCCGCCTGTCCCGCCGACGTCAAGACGGCGATCGCTGAGAACCCCAGGATCGATGCGGGCAGGATGAGCAGCGCGATCGCGGCGAACTTCACGTCACGCGCCTCGATCTTCTTGCCGATGTATTCGGGTGTGCGACCGACCATCAAACCCGCGATGAACACTGCGATGATGGCGAAGATCACCATGCCGTAGAGGCCGGAGCCAACGTCACCGGGCGTGATCTCGCCGAGCTTGATGAGGACGAGTGGCACCAGTCCGCCGACCGGCGTCAGGCTGTCCATCGACGCATCGACCGAGCCCGTGCTGGTGCCCGTGGTCGCGGTGTTGTACATCGCCGACTGAATGGGGCCGAAGCGGGCCTCCTTGCCCTCCATGTTCCCGCCGGGGAGCGTTGACGACGCCACCTGGGTCGCACCGGTGCCAACCATCGCCGGGTTGCCCTGCTGTTCCTGCCACGCCACGACACCGAAAGCGCCGACCAGGATGATTCCCATGACGGTGGCGAGCACGATGCCCTGCTTGACGCTGCCGACCCACTTTCCGAACGTGATGGTGAGCCCGAACGGGATCAGGAGACAGGCGAAGATCTCGAGCGAGTTCGTGAATCCATTGGGGTTCTCGAATGGGTGGGCGGCGTTGGCGTTGAAGAAGCCGCCACCGTTGGTCCCGAGATCCTTGATGGCCTCCATCGACGCCACCGGACCCTGCGCGATCGTCTGAACGCCGTTGGACAGCGTGTGCACGATCGAATAACCACTGAAGTTCTCAATGGCGCCGTTGGCCACGAGCACGAGCGCGAGGACCGCGCTGAGCGGTAGCAGCACGTAGAGGATGCCGCGCACCATGTCGACCCAGAAATTCCCGAGCGTGCTCATCGTTCGCCGAGCGATAGCGCGGATCACCACGATCGCCACCGAGATCCCCATTGCGGCGCTCAGAAACTGGTGCAGCACGAGACCGACGATCTGCGAGAAGTAGCTCATGGTCGTCTCGCCGCCGTAGTTCTGCCAGTTGGTATTGGTGGCGAAGCTGACCGCGGTGTTGAAGGCGAGCGGCGCAGGAACACCGGGAAGATGCTGTGGGTTGAAGGGCAGTTGATCCTGGAACCGAAGGACCAAATAGGTGAACACGATGCTGACCAATGTCACCGCGAAGATCGAGACGAGGTATGTGATCCAGCCCTGCTCGTGTTCCTCGTCGACGCCGATCACCTTGTAGGTCAACGCCTCCGCAGGGCGGACCACGCGGCTCAGCCACACGCGCTGGCCCTGGTACACCTTGAGCATGTAACCGCCCATGAACCATGCGCCAACCCCCACCGCGACGTAGGTGCTGATCACCGCGATGATGTCGAGCACCATCAGAACCGCTCCGGCGCGACCAGCGCGACGATCAGGTACACGGCGGTGATCAGCGCGATGACGGCTGCGACAATGAACCCTGTCAACTCCGTGCTCATGTCAGATCCTGCGCATCCCGGCGATGAGGAAAACGCTCGCGATGAGCATTCCGGCGAGACAGAGGAGAACGAGCAGATCGAGTGGCATCGTGATCGTCAGTCTCTCAACTGATCCATCAATGAAACGTCAACACCTGCGCGGTTGTCCCGCGCGGCGGTCAGGCGTAGCGCGCGTCGACGCCGAGGACGGTTCCTGCTTGATCGGCCAGGGTGACTGCGGCGATCAACTGCTCGCGCGACACCCGTGTGCCGGCCTCGGCCACCAGCACGAAACGGCCCAGCCGGCGATGCTCACGCTCCACCGGTAGTGAGATCTTTCGACCCGGCAATCCCAGCGTGGTGAAACCCCACCAGATGCGTCCCCAGCTGACACGTCCGTTGCGCTCGATGACGGGATCAGTCTTCGCGCCCGGTGACGTGTCGAACCAGCAGCTCCGCAAGCACAGCAATCCCTGGAGCTCCTGGGCGACGGCGGCAACAACGTCGGCCGCCGGCGCGCCCGACGCGAGCATCTCCGCCATCGCTTGAATCCGATTGAGGTCATCGGTGGATCGCACGACGCGGTCCTTGTGTTCGCGGTTGCGCGCCGACAGCTGGCCGACGATGAGGCCGCTGATCAGGAGCAGGACGGTTGTTTCGAGGTCATCGATGCGGGTGATGGAGAGCGAGCCGTAGGGTGCCGTGAAGAACGCGTCGAAGCTCAGCGCAGCAAAGATTGCGGCGACCGCCGCAGGCAGCCGGCCGCCGAATGCCGCGATCAGCGAAACGACGATTGCCAGGCCGAGCGCCACGCTCGCTGAGGGAAGGTTGTTGCGGAACGGCACCACCGCCAGTGCCACCAGCAGCGGCGCCGCCGCGGCGCCAATGAGCGTTGCCGGCAACAGCAGCTGGTCCGAGAGAGGCCGGACGTCGCTGCCGGCATTCTGCGGAGTCACGGGCAGCTGAATGGGAATCTCATCCGGCGTCATCGGACCCTCATGGTCGCAGCGCGAACGTCAACGATGCGTCAACGCGGTGGGCCGAACCGGTACCCCTGTCGGCCGACCGTGACAACCACTTCCGGATGCGCCGGATCGTCCTCGAGCTTCGCGCGCAGGCGTTGCGTGAAGGTGCGGAGATAGTTGCGTTCGTCGGCATACTGCGGACCCCAAACTCGCTGGAGCAACGTTCGGTGATCCAGCGCGATGCCCGGGTTGCGAGCGAGCTCGGCAAGCAGGTGCCACTCGGTCGGCGAGAGGCGCACCTCAGCGCCGTCTCGCGTCACCGACCGCGCACCAAGATCCACGCGCACCGTGCCCTGCACTCGCACCCCCGGAGCGCTCGCAGGCGGCCTGACCCTTCGCAGCACGGCGCGCACCCGGGCGAGCAGCTCGTCGGCGCCGAATGGCTTGGCGAGGTAGTCATCAGCTCCCAGGTCGAGGGCACGGACCTTGTCGCTCTCCTCCCCACGTGCGCTGATCACGATCACGGCCGGACGGTGGTCTTCCATGTGCTCGAGGATCTGCCAGCCGTCGACGAACGGAAGGCCGATATCGAGCAACACGATGTCGATGGCGTGCTTTTCCCGAAGCATCTGCGACGCGGTGATGCCGTGGGTGGCGACTGAGGTGACGTAGCCGGCCGATTCGAGCGCGCCTGCGACCAACTCCCGTAAGGCCGCATCGTCCTCCACCACGAGGATGTGCGCCGGAGATCTCATCCATCAGCAGCTGACGGGCCCGGAGTGCATGCCGCCGCGCACGACGGTGATCGTTTCCTTCGCGGTTGCCGGAGGACTGAACGCCTGATGGCTCGGGGACACAAGTTCCACCTCCACGGTGTGCGAACCGGCGCTCAGCTCGATGGGCACGTGCCAGGTGTCAACCGTGGGCCCTTGCACGCCGTCAAGGATGACCGCCAGATACACCTGCGAACCGGTCGCAGGGACGAGGCTGCCAGAGGGCTGCACGCCACAGACGGTGAGCGTGAAGGGGGAGCCCACGCTCGCGCCGGCCGCGGGCGAGAGGATGCGGACGCCGTATGGGGCCGGAACGAGTAGCGCGGGGCTCAGCACCCAGCTCACCACCAGCCCGCCCACACCGCAAAGTGCGACAGCGCCCCCGGCGATCCGAGCCGCGGTCCTGCGCACCGCGAAGAGGACGAGCAGGCCACCGAAGATCAGCAGCGCGAGGCCCCACTGCAGCGGCAACGGCAGGTTGCTGAGGATGTGCGCGATCAAGCAGCGCCCCGCTCAGGCCGGCGCGACCGTGAAGAAGATCGTCGGAGTGACGTCCCTCGGGTCGAAGGGATAGTGATCCTGCGCCACGAACTCCGCGTACATCGAGTACTCGAGGCCGGGCTGGACCGTGACCTTCTGGGTCAGCGTGTAGGCCATGTAGATCAGCTGACTGTTCAGGTAGAGGTGCACGTGGCCGAGGGTTGGGTTGGCGTCACCACCGACCGTCCTGGTGACGGTGCCGCCGGTGACGGCAACCTTGACGACGATGGATGTCCCGTGGACGACTTCGCCATTGGTCGGGGAGATGAGGGTGATCTTCACCGGCGTGGACGGCCGGTGGCCCAACCCGCCTGGCGGCGTCGGGTACGCGGTGGGCGCCGGTGTGCCGCTTGGATCCGGTGATGTTGCGCTCCCGCACGCGGTGACCCCGCACAGCATGAGGGCCAGCGCGATGGTCAGAAGGACGAGGAGTTGGCGTCGCATAAGTCAGTTCCCTGCCCTCGTCATTATGAGAGCGACCGCGACGACCATCGCCGGCCCGGACCGCGCTGAGGCGCGGCCGGCACGATCGATACCGGTGTTAGCGCAGCCGGTAGGTCGCGGGGCGGTCGTCGGTCACCGAGACCTTCGGGGCGTTCCGCTCGAGGATCCGGCGAACCATCTGCGGCGTGAAGCTGCCGCCCAGGCGCTTGCGAATCGCGGCGACTGCGAGGGGCCGGGTCGAGTCCTTGAGGACGGCCAGCACCTTGTCGTCGGGTGTGCTGCGGGTCGTCGCCGGTTTGCCGTTCGAAGCGGCCGCCTTGCCGTTGGCTGCTGCCGCCGGCACCTTTGCCGGAGCAACCTCGATCGCGGCCCTCGGCTCGTCGCTGACCTCCTGGGCAACCGGTGCGGCAAGTGTTTCAGCGCGGGAAGGGAGGTCGATGCGTGCGGGGCGAGTTCGAGCCTTCGCCGTGAAGACGAAGTCCACATCGCGGGCAGGTCGTCGATGACCTGGCGCACGAATGCCGCCGAACCGCTGACCTCGATCTCGCGATCACCGTCGCGAAGACGGAGCGAGTGGTTCAGTGGCGGTGCCGGTACCTCCACGCGGGGGGCCGGCCGGAAGGGCGGACGGGAGTCATTGTTGAAATTCGGACGCGAATCGTTGTTGTAGTTGGGTCGGGGGCCCGAGAACTGCCGGGGGCCGGAGAAGGAAGGGCGGTCCGAAGAAGGACGTCCCTGGTAGGGGCGGTCGTCAGGCATTGGTCTCCTGGTTGTCGGTGGCATCGTCGTGGTTATGGTTGCGTCCGCCGCGCGGAGCCGGTTGTTCGGCGAGGACCGGGGTGCCGACGACGTCAGCCGCCGGGTCAGCGTCCGTGGAAGCCGGAGCGTCCTTCTTGGTCGAATCGGTCAAGTCAGTGATCTCGATGTGGCGGTCATCATCGGGGAGCGTGATCTGCGGCAGATCGTCGTCGTCAGACGGCGCCGGCCCGAAAAGCCGTTCCTGGATCTTGGAGCGAAGCGGCGACTGCACCAGGGCAAAGATGCCGCCGATGACCGCCGCGCCGATGATGAGATTGCGAACGCGATGGGTCTTCCGCTTCGGGCGGATCGCACTGCCCAGACGCTCCGAGGCGTCGGCGATGCGCTCCCGAGCTGCGTTGCTCGCGGCACTCACGCGAGCGTCGCCGGCGAGTTGCTCGGCGGTCTCCGCGAGCGAGCCTGCCGCACGTTCGAGTGCGGCACTCAATCCTTCCGCGCCGCGCTGCACCGTGGGTCGCGCGGCCTGTCCGGCGCCCTTGGCAATGCTGACTGCATTGGACGCGAGATCACTAATCGTGTCGGTCGCCCGACCGCCGGCATCAGTAATAGTGCCGACCACGGCAGCTCTGGAACGTCGACTCCGCATGCTGCAACAACCTCCGTTCTCACCTGCAACCAATGGCGCCAAAGAATTGAAATGGCGCCAAAAAACTGATTCTACTTTGGTTGCCCCGTTCAACGCTCCCGCCGAATGGCGCGAGCGTTGGCTCAGGCGGCTGAGGACAGGATGGCTTTCATGTCGCGCAGGCTGATTGGCGAGGCCTCGCGAGCGAGCGTCGTATCCAGCGGGGCATCGAGAAACCAGCGGATACGCGCGGCTGCGACCGGACCGACGATCCTCGCCAGTTCCAACTCCGGAGCGCCGTAGATGGCCCGAAGCGAGGGAAAGGAGCGGATCAACTTCACATACGCACTCGGCTCGATGCCATCAACTGCGGCCAGGTGGCCGACGCGCCGCCGAGCAAGCGAGCTTGCCTCACCGGAGTTGAGCGGGAGCTGGAGCTCGATGGTGCGGATTGCCATGGCCAGATTGTACCGAACAGATGTTCGACTTGTCAAATCAACCTGATCGTGCGTACGCTTGCCCAATGCCTCTGTACGAGTACCGCTGCAACGACTGTTCCGCCGTCTTCGATCTGCTCCGTCCGATGGCGGACCGCGAGATCGCCGCGGTCTGCCCCAGCTGCGAGAGCCGGGCCAGCATGCCGCTGATCAGCCGGGTCGCTGTCCATGCCGGCAGCAGCGGCGGTGAGGCGCCGTCGGTGAGCGGCGGCGGTGGCGGCGGATGCTGCGGCGGGAACTGCGGCTGCGGCAACTGACCCTGGTCAGCCCCTGAGCTGATCAGGCGATCGCGGCCGGGGCCGTGACATCGGGCTGCACGGCGGTTCCGGTGAGATCCAGTTCGGTCTGCATGACCGAGGCCAGGAAGACGCGCCGGTGCGCAGGGTGGGGTCCGTACTCACGAATCGCGGCGCGGTGCTCAGGGGCTCCATAGCCCTTGTTGCTCGCCCAGTTGTAATGCGGGGCGTCGTCGTGCATCCGGATCATCAGCGCGTCGCGATGCACCTTGGCGATGATCGAGGCGGCTGACACCGCAGGCACCTTGCGGTCGCCGGCGACCAGTGAATGCAGCGGGCGAGATACCGGGATGCGCAGATTGCCATCGCAGCAGTAGCCGTCAGCGTCCACGGCATCGACCAGCCTCACGAAGATCTCACGGTTCGCCCAGCCCAGTCCGTAGGCGTTGATGTCGTCGACGCTGACCTCTGCCACGGCCCACGCCACCGCCTTGACGCGAAGCACGGCGCCAACCTCCTCGCGCTGCCTGGCACTCAGCAATTTGCTGTCGCGCAACAGAGGGTGCCGGAAGCGCTGGGGCAGCACCACGGCGGCGGCGACCAGCGGCCCCGCGTACGCGCCTCGACCGACCTCGTCCATCCCGCAGAGGCGAAAGCCGCGCCAATCGCTGACCGCGAAGGTGGTTCGGATGTAGTCGGGAACGCGGAACCGCGGCATCGGCTGTCGAGAGTGTAGTCCCCGGGTTTGCTACGGTGACGGGACCGCGCCCACCCTGAGGAGGCAGATAGCGTGAACGAGGTGCTCTGGACGGACGTCGCCGCGCGTGACGGGCTGCAGAACATCGCCGACACGATCAGCACCGAGGCGAAGATCCGGCTCGTGCGCGGGCTGCTGGATGCAGGCGTCCGGCGGGTTGAAGCGACGTCGTTCGTGTCACCGACCTGGGTGCCTCAGCTCGCGGATGCGCCGGCGGTACTGGCCGGTCTGCACAACGAACTGCCACGCCTGCGCGTGCTGATACCGAACCTGCGCGGGCTCGAGCTCGCGCTCGCGCACGGGTTGCGCAATGTATTGGTGACCATCGCCGCCACCGATTCCTTCAACCGCCGCAACGTCAACCGTAGCGTCGCCGAGTCGCTGGACGACATCTCGCACATCATCGAGCTGTCGGGTGAGCGCGGGTGCGCGGTCGACGTTGCCGTCTCGGTGAGCTTCGGCTGTCCCTTCGAAGGCGAGGTCCCGCCTGAGCGGGTCGTCGAACTCTGCGCGGACCTGGCGCAGCGCGGCGTTGCCGAAATCGGCGTGGCGGACACCATCGGTGTCGCAACGCCCGCGGAGGTCACGCGCATGTGCGCGCTCACGGCTGCCGTTGTTCCGATGGATCGTCTCTCACTGCACGTGCACGACACGCGCGGGCTCGGTGTTGCCAATGTCGTTGCCGCTTATCAGGCCGGGCTCCGGCGTTTTGACGGATCGGTCGGCGGCATCGGTGGTTGTCCATTCGCGCCGCGTTCCACCGGGAACGTCTGCAGTGAGGACGCGCTGCAGGCGCTGGAATCGCTCGGTGCGGTGACCGGGATCGACCTCGCTGCGATGTGCGGGGTTGCCGAAGCCCTGGCATCCGAGCTGCGCCACGATCTGCCCGGCAAGTTGTATCGCGCCGGGGTCTGGAGTCGCGCACCCCAGGACGTCGCGGCGGAGACCGGCGGTGGCTGACCCTGCGCCCGACACGCGCGCGCCGGAGACGGTTGCGACCCGGCTGGATCGGGCGCGCGCGGGTGGCCCAGCGCGGCATCGCGCGAAGCTTGCCGATCAGCACAAGCTGATGCCGCGCGATCGCATCGCGCAACTCTTCGATGCGGGCACTGATTTCGTCGAGGATGGACTGCTCGCCGGCACCGACGACCCGGAACTCGCCGCCGAAGGCGTGATCACCGGCATCGGTGTGATGCACGGCAGGGCGTGCGCGGTGATGGCGAACGATCCCACTGTGAAAGCCGGGTCGTGGGGACCGCGCACCGTGGAAAAGATGGTGCGCATCCAGGAAACCGCCGAGCGTCTGCAGATTCCGCTCGTCTATCTCGTCAACTCCGCAGGCGCGCGTATCACCGAGCAGGTCGCGATGTTCCCGGGGCGGCGCCACGCCGGCCACATCTTCCATATGCAGGTGCGTCTTTCCGGTCAGGTGCCGCAGGTGTGCGTGCTCTTCGGTCCGAGCGCCGCGGGCGGGGCCTACATTCCCGCGTTCTGCGACATCGTGATCATGGTCGAGGGGAATGCTTCGATGTATCTGGGCTCGCCACGCATGGCCGAAGTGGTGGTGGGCGAGAAGGTGACGCTGGAGGAGATGGGCGGTGCGCGCATGCACTGCACGGTGAGCGGATGCGGTGATGTGCTCGTGCCGGACGAGGACGCCGGAATCGTCGCCGCGCGCACCTACCTCGAGTTTCTCCCCCAGTCCTGGCATGACGCGCCGCCGGTTGTCGCCGCGCGCGCGGTTGCCGCCGGTTGCGAAGACATCACCGAGGTGATACCGACGGAGCCCGCGAAGGGCTACGACGTGATGGCGATCATCCGCGGCATCATCGATGAGGGTTCATTCTTCGAGATCAAGCGCCTCTTTGCCCGCGAGCTTGTCTGTGGTTTCGCGCGCATCGACGGCCATGCCGTCGGCGTGCTCGCGTCGCAACCGCGCTTCAAGGGCGGCGTGCTCTTCGTCGAACTCAGCGGACAAGGCGACGCGATTCATCATGTGCTGCGACGCCTTCAACGTCCCACTGCTGTTTCTCGCCGACGTCCCCGGGTTCATGATCGGCACTGCGGTCGAGCGTCAGGGGATCATCCGGCACGGCGCGAAGATGATCTCCGCGCTCGCGCAGGCGCAGGTGCCGCGCATCTCCGTGGTGCTGCGCAAGGCATATGGCGCCGGGTTGTACGCCATGAGCGGACCGGCCTTCGAACCCGACTGCACGCTCGCGCTCCCCTCTGCGCAGATCGCGGTGATGGGTCCGGAGGCGGCTATCAACGCGGTCTACTACAACAAGATCCAGGACACGCCGGAGGCGGATCGCGCCGGCTTCGTGACTGCGCTGCAGAACGAATATCGAGACGACATCGACATCTTCCGGCTCGCCTCCGAGCTCATCGTCGACGCCATCGTCCCGCCCGAGGAACTGCGTGCCGAGCTGGTTCGACGGTTTGCAGCGTATCGCTCACGGCGCCGGGCCGACGTGTCCCGCCACCATCCCGTAGCCCCGGTGTGAGCGCCGGCGCAGGTCACTCGGCGTGATCAACGCAGGGCTCAATACCTGGCTGGCCAGCTTCGGCTATCTGGCCGTCGCGCTGTTCGTCGGCATCGAGAGCCTCGGCGTGCCGGTGCCGGGCGAGACGATGCTGATCACCGCCGCAGATCCTGGCGGCGACTATGCATCAGCTCTCGATCGTCGGCGTGATTCTCGCGGCGATCGCCGGCGCCATCATCGGCGACAACATCGGCTTCGGCATCGGATGGTTCGGCGGCTACGCGTTATTGCGCCGATTCGGCAAGTACATCCGGCTCGATGAGGCAAAGCTGAAGGTGGGACGCTACATCTTCATGCGCTACGGAGCTCCCGTCGTGTTCTTCGGGCGCTTCGTCTCGGTGCTGCGTACCTACGCCGCCTTTCTTGCAGGCACCAACCGGATGCACTGGTCCCGGTTTCTCATCGCCAATGCGCTCGGTGCGATCGTCTGGGCGTCGCTGTACGGCCTCGTCGCCTACGCCGCCAGCAACCTGCTCGCCAAGTTGAGCACTCCGGTCGCGATCGCGTTTGGCGCGGTCGCAGTCGTGATCATCGTCGCCGGCCTTCTCTTCGTGCGCTCGAACATCAAACGCCTTGAAGCGGTCGCCGAGGCCGCGCTTCCCGGGCCGCTCGAGGGATTCTCGAAGTAGGTCGCCGTCCCGGTTAGAAGGTCGGGTTGCCCACCGCGGCGCCGGGCGAGCTTGGCGTGCCCGTTGCGGGTGCGGAAATCAACTCGGCGCGCCAGACCAGGCGGTTGTAGTCCTGCCACCAGGGATCGCAGGTGATCATGGTCAGCTCGTGGCCGGCGGTAGGCGCGAGCTGGGTCACCTTGCTCGGCGGGAGGTCCGACCGGCTGGTGACCTTGTAGACGAATGACTGGCACGAGCGGTTCTGGATCCTGATCGTGTCGCCGACGTTGAGCTGACTGATGTACTGGAAGTCCGGCTCGCGGTGGAACGCGATGATCACGTTCCCTGCCTCGCCGGGGTTTGGCGTCCCGGCGTAGTGCACCATCGAGCGCGAGTTCAGGAGCGCCCAGGTGCCGTTGCCGGCGACCGCGGCGTAGTGGTACTGGGTGGGGGCTCCGAAGCTGACCAGCGCGTAATCGGTGGCCGAACTCGTCCCGCACGCCGGGGTCTTGGCCACCGCCGGAACCGGCGCGACCACCGGAGGCTTGGTCGAACCGCCCTGCCAGGCGTGCAGCGCCGTGGAATCCGCCGCACCGCGCTGGAACACGCCGATGATCGGTCCGAGGATCAGCGCCGAGCCGGCGATGACCGAAGCCAGGCCGAGCGCGAGCAGCACCATCCACAGCCGGATGGGCTTGCGCACGCGCGGTTCCCGCGAACCCTTGGCTGCATCGGCGGTGAGATCAGAAGCCATTACTCACAGGATAGCCAGCTGCTCATGGTCCCGCCGTCACGCATGGGCGACGGCCCATGCGACCTCCCTGCTCCGAAACTACCGGTTGCGGGGATTTCGCGGACGCTTGCGTCCATAGGCGACGCCTTCCGCGACCGGATCGAAGGCAGCCCCCGGCCCGGTGGCCGGGGTGATGCCCTCGCCCTGCACAAACACTTTGCGAGAGCCGACGTCGATCAGATACGCGAGAGTCTGGCCGCCCGATTGATCGGGAATCATCGAGACGTCAGAGACGGTGCCGGTGCGCCGGCTACCCCCGTAGGGGAAACTGACTCTCGTCCCAACCGCGATGGGGCCGCCTTCCGTCACCGAGGCGCTGCGCGGAAGCAGTCGCTGCAGTAAACGGGCTTGTCACCGCGAGGCTGGAACGGGACGCGCGCGACGCCGCCACACCCAGCACAGGGGACTTCGTACATCTGGCGCGGGCCGTTGCTGCGATATCCACCACCGCCGCCACCGCCACCGCTACCACCGAATCCGCCGCCACCTCCGCCACCGCCACCGCTCTGGCGACGCGCCGCCCGACAGCTGGGGCAGCGAGATGGGGGGTTTGTGAGGCCACGAGAGGCAAAAAAGTCCTGCTCGCCCTCGGTCCAAATGAAGTCGACGCCGCAATCGCGGCAACGTAAAGTCTGGTCTACCGACACGCGCCTTGTTCCTCCGTCCGGCGCGTTGTGATACGGCGCCCGGGATTGGTGATAGTTACCGGTAACAGTACACGGTCCAGCAGGCTCTCGCAAAGGGACGAAACCGTCACGGGCCGGTGATCCGGGTGCGCTGGTAGGATCTGGCGATCCCTGGACAGGAGCAGGCCGGAGTCGCACAGGGCGGCTCGGTGGCTGCCGGTGGGGATGGAGGGCAGCTCCATGCCGGCAGCACGCCATCGTCTCTTCACCTCGGAGTCGGTCACCGAGGGACACCCCGACAAGGTCGCCGACCAGATCAGCGACGCCGTCCTGGACGCCGTCCTCGGGAAGGACCCGCTCGGCCGCGTGGCCTGCGAGACCGCCCTGAGCACCGGCACAGTCCTGGTATTCGGGGAGATCACTACCCAGGCCTATGTGGATATCGCGGGCCTGGTCCGCCAGACGATCAAGGAGATCGGCTACACGCGGGCCAAGTACGGCATCGACTGGGAGACGTGCGGCGTCCTGGTCGGTGTCAACGAGCAGTCACCCGACATCTCGCTCGGGGTCAACGTCGGCGGCGCCGGCGACCAGGGAATGATGTTCGGGTTTGCCTGTGACGAGACCCCTGAGTTGATGCCGGCGCCGATCCAGATGGCCCACAAGCTCGCCCGGCAGCTCGCGGTGACCCGACGCGACGGCACCCTGCGCTGGGCCCGACCCGACGGCAAGACCCAGGTGACCATCGAGTACAACTCCGAAGGGAGGCCGCGCCGCGTGGACACCGTCCTGATCAGCGTGCAGCACGGTGAAGAGGTCACCCAGGAGCAGATCTTCGAGGACGTGCAGCATCACGTCGTCGAAAAGGTGATCCCCGCCGAGTGGCTGGACGCCAACACCAAGCGCTATGTCAACCCAACCGGCCGTTTCGTGATCGGCGGTCCAATGGCGGACGCCGGGCTGACCGGACGCAAGATCATCGTTGACACCTACGGCGGCTACGCCCGGCACGGCGGTGGGGCCTTCAGCGGGAAGGATCCCTCCAAGGTCGACCGGAGCGCAGCCTACGGCGCCCGCTGGGCCGCCAAGAACGTGGTCGCGGCCGGGCTGGCGACCAAATGCGAGATCCAGGTCGCCTACGCGATCGGCGTCGCCAAGCCGGTATCGGTGCTGGTCGAGACCTTCGGCACCGAGAAGGTGCCCACCGACATGATCGCCTCGCTCATCGACGAGTACATCGACCTGTCACCGCTCGGGATCATGAGCGCGCTCGAGTTGCGCCGCCCCATCTACCGGCAGGTCGCGGCCTACGGGCACTTCGGTCGCCACGATCTCGATCTGCCCTGGGAGCAGGTGAATCTTGCCGAGCAGTGGGCGACCGACGCCGGCACCGAACCGCTCCTCGTCGCGGCTGCGACGGCCTAGACGCAGCAGGGCACAGGGCGCCGGCACGTGGCCTTGCACATCCTCGTGCTGGCGGGCGGCAGTGGCACGCGCCTCTGGCCGCTGAGCCGGCGGTCCACACCCAAGCACCTGCTGCCACTCGCCCCGGGCGGTGACACCCTCCTGCAGTCGACGCTCGAGCGCGTGGTCGGTCTCGGCGACAGCGTCCGTGTGGTCACTGCCGCGGGCCAGGTTGCGGGATGCGAGGAGGCGCTCGCGGCGCTCGGGCTACCGCCTGGATCGATCATCGAAGAGCCCGAAGCGCGAGGCACCGGTCCGGCGCTCGCTCTCGCCGTCGGACTGATCGCTCGCGAGGACCCCGACGCCCTGATCGCCAGCGTGCATGCCGATCACCGGGTGAGCGATCGAAATGCCTATCGGGCGGCGGTGCTGGCCTCGGCCGGGTGGGCGGCATCGACGGATGGGCTCTCCACGGTCGGCCTGGTTCCGGCCGCTCCCGTGACCGGGTTCGGCTACATCGAAGTCGCCGGGGCCCGCGATCCGAACTTGTGGCGCGCGCCGCCCGGGTGCCCACCGGAGACCGCTGCGGCGGCCGCGCTCCTGCCCGCGTTCAAGTCGGTCGGGTTCACCGAGAAGCCCTCGGCGAGCGTGGCGGAGGGGTATGTCGCCGGGGGCCGCCACCTCTGGAACCTCGGGCTCTTCGCGTGGACGGCTCGACGCTTCCTCGCCGAACTGACCGCGGCTGACGCCGGTGTGGCGGCAGCGATCAACGAGGTGGTCGACGCCAGGATCCGCGGTGATGACGAAGCCGTCAGGCGGCTCTACGGCGCGCTGAAACTCCAGGCGGTCGAGCCGCTCGTCCTGGAAAGGACCCAGCGGCTGACCGTGGTTCGCGCCTCGTTTGGCTGGTCCGACCTTGGGTCCTGGGCGGACGTCGGCCGGGCGCGAGCATCGGACGGCGACGTCGATGGCGACGGCAACACCATCGAGGGCGATGTGATCGTCAAGGCCTCGCACAACTCGACAGTGATCGCACGATCAGGGCGGGTCGTCGCCATCGCCGGTCTCGAGGGGATCGTCGTCATCGACACCCCCGACGCGCTCCTGATCGTGAAGTCAGACCGTTCCCAACTCGTGAAGGACGTCGTCGACGAGCTCAACGCCTCCGGCCGCGACGAGGTCCTCTAAAGCCCGCTGGCAGGGCCGGTGTCTGCGCTTAGAATGTGCGCGATGACACCGAACCCGATCAGGTTCGGGACCGACGGATGGCGGGCCGTGGTCGCGGATGATTTCACCTACGCCAACGTCCGCGCCGTGGCGCAGGGTGTCGCGACCTTCCTCGGCGCAGAGGCTCGCCCGGTCGTGGTTGGACACGATTCCCGGTACTGCGCGGAGCTGTTCGCGCGGGAGGTTGCCCGCGTCCTGGTTGCGAATGGCCTCAGCGTCGTGCTGCTCGACCGGGTCACGCCGACGCCGGCGGTCTCCTGGGCGATCACCCGGCAGGGTGCTGCGGGCGGCATCGTGGTCACCGCGAGCCACAACTCAGCGGAGTTCAACGGCATCAAGTACAAGCCGGATTTCGGAGGCTCCGCGCCACCCGAGATCGTGGCTCAGATCGAGCGTCATTCGGCGACGGCGCTCGAGAGCGGCGTGACCGAGATGACCTATGAGGAGGCGGTCGCCACCGGGCGGCTGCGCACCGTGGACCCACTGCCGGACTTCTTGACGCAACTCGGCACGATGGTCGATCTCGAGGCGCTCCGCGGCCACGGGCTGCGCGTGCTGCACGAGGCGATGTACGGCGCGGGCATGGGACTCATCGCGCGTGCGCTCGAGGGCGGAGCCACCACGGTGGTCGAGCTCCACGGCGAGCGCAACCCGGGCTTCGGCGGGATGCACCCCGAGCCCATCGATCGCTACATGCCCGAGGCCATGGAACGCATGCAGTCAGGCGGCTTCGACCTCGGCATCGCCAACGACGGGGACGCCGACCGCGTCGGCATCATCGACGAGACCGGACGCTACATCAACCAACTGCAGGTGATGTCGCTGTTCGCGATGTACCTGCTCGAAAAGCGTGGTGAGCGCGGGGATATCGTGCGCTCGGTCACGACCTCGGGAATGCTCGACAAGCTCGGCGAGCGCTTCGGTGTCACAGTGCATGAGATGCCGGTCGGCTTCAAGTACATCGGCACGAAGATGATGGAAACCAATGCCATCCTCGGAGGAGAGGAGTCTGGCGGATACGCTTTCCGCGGCCACATTCCTGAGCGTGACGGCATCCTGTCGGGCCTGATGATGGCTTCGATGATCGTTGATTACGGGCTGCCACTTTCCCGGATCCTCGCCCATCTCGAAGAGCTCGTCGGGCCGCACGCGTACGACCGCCACGACATCCGCTTCCCGCGCGACGGGTACGAAGAGCGGAAGGAGCGGATATATGCGCGGATGCAGCAGAACCAGCCGGAGAATCTCGCGGGAAGCAAGGTCGTGCGTTCGCGCACTGATGACGGGTTCAAGTTCTACATGGACGACGGATCCTGGGTGCTGATGCGCATGAGCGGCACCGAGCCACTGATGCGCGTGTATGCGGAGGCCACGACACACCAGCGGGTCGAGGAGCTCATCACCGCACTCGAGAATCAGAGCGGGGTCAACACGCGGGTTGCCGTGGGAGCCTCCGAGTAACTCGCGGTGTCGCGGTTCCCACCCCGATCAGCGCGGTCGGCGCCGGCCGGGTCGAAAAGCCGTGGGGGTATGAGCTGCGCTGGGCGGTGACCGATCGCTATGCCGGGAAGCTCATCCACGTCAACCGCGGCCAGTTGCTGAGCCTGCAGTACCACGTGCAGAAGGAGGAATCCATCCACCTGCTCTCGGGCGCGATGGACCTGCTCCTCGAGAACAACAGCGGAGCGATGGAAACGCATCGCCTGACCCCCGGCATGAGCGCGCACATCCGGCCCGGCCGGCGCCACCGTTTCGTCGCCGTCGAGGACACCGATCTCATCGAGGTGTCGTCGCCCGAGCTCGATGATGTGGTTCGCATCGAGGACAGCTATGGACGGGCCGGCACCTCGGCTCCCTGAGCCGGGACCTGCCGAGTTCTCCACCGTTTCCACAGGCCGACGTGGATAATCGAACAGGTTTTCGCCGTCGGGGTCATGGCTATCTCGCCGACCAGGCGCGGAGCGCGCTGGGGATCACCGGCGAGGTGCACGTCCTCGCGGAAATCCCCCTGCCGATGGTGCACACGGCGATCGGGCTCGCCGTCGCCGCAGCCGAGGTCCTGCTCAGACCGGAGGCCGTCGGGCTCGGCCGGAGCGCCGCGGCCGATGCCGGTCTGGCCCTGCTCACCGGTCTGGTGCTGGTCGCCTACGACTTCATGATCTATCCGTCCGAACTCGCGGCCCGGCCCTGTCGGGACCGCATTGCCCATGGCCGCGGTGTTGTCGTTCGGCACGCTGCTCGCCATCGCCGTGCTCCCGCTGCCGATCCGGATTGCCGGTGGCGTCATCGCCGCCGTGGTCATCGGCGGGGTGCCGCGCCTCGCGGGGCGCCGGGCCCTGGGGAAGGAAGGCTGGTTCACCCGGCTGGTCAGAGACGCCTCGGGCATTGCGGTGCTCGCGCCGGTGCTGCTCGGCGGCGTGTCGCCGACGCTCCCGGTGCAACTCCGCCTCGGCGCTGTCTTCGCCGTCGGGGTGCTGGTGAGCGTCGATGGTCTGCGCACCGAGCATCTGTCGATCCGCGCGACCATCCTCTCGGCGATCGTGGTGGCGGCGATCGTGGTCGGTGGCGCCGCGGAGGTCGGCGCCAATGCCGCTCACGCGGGGTTGCGCGCCGCCGTCCTGCTGGTGCTCTGGTATGGCGCCCGTGGGGTCGCCGGTGCGCTGGGCGCGGTGGTGCGAAGCCGCGAGCTGATCGTCGAGTACTCGATCTTCGCTGCCGCCGCAGTCGCGGGCTCGATCTGGATCCACGTCGCCAACCTCTGACCAGGCGCGTTGCCGGCCGGGCGAGCGGCGGTCAGGAGATGCGCAGGCTCTGACCGCCGGCCATGCGGGCAGGGGTCGCGTCAGCCGCGTGCAGTCGCTCGACCTGGGCCTGCGACTTCTGCACTTGATCCGACAGGTCCTGGACGGTGATCTTCATCGCCTCGAGCGCGCGGAGCTTGTAGGTGTCGATCTGATCCAGCGCCGCGAAGACGTTGTCCCAGGCTCGCTGGAGCGAGCCCATGTCGATCCCGGGGCTCGCCGCCTGGCCCTCGACGGTCGAGGTCTGCTCCCGCAGCACGACCGAGGTGCTCTCGATCATCGCGCTGGTGGTGTCGTTGACCGCCTTGACCTGGTCGCTCACGGCTTTCTGGGTGGTCAGGGCCTGGGCCACCATGACGGCGGTTCGAAGCGCGGCGACAGTGGTGGTGGTCGCGGTCCGGACGGCGCGCACGAGCTCGCGGTTGTTCACCTCGACAACCCGCAAGGCCGCATAGCCCTGGACGGCGACCGCCAGCTGGGTGAGGATCTCCTGACGGCGGCGACGCACCGGGTAGAGAATGTCCTCCTGGAGCACCTTGGCCCGTTCGGGGTCACCGATGGCGATGTGGTTGACCTGGGCTTCCAGGCTGGTGTCGAGCTTCTCCGCCAGGTAGGTGTACTGACGGAGCGTCTCCATCTGGGACCACAGCGCCTTCTGCTCCTGAGCGATCGCCGCGTTGTCCTGCTCGAGTGCCGCGCCGCCTTCCTTGAGGGCCCCGACGATGCCCTCGATGTGGCTCTGCGACTTCTGGTACTTGGCGAAATACGCCTGGACTCTGCTGCCGAAGGGGATGACGCCGAGCAGCTTGCGTGGGCCTCCCTGCGTGAGGTCGTGCCTGGCGGGGTTGAGCTCATCGACCGAGCGGCGGAGGTCGAGCAGGCTTTTCGCGATCGGAGCATCACCCTGGCCGAGGCCGTGCATGGCGCGAGTGGGCCGATCGAGCAGGCGGTTGCTCATGTCCGATGTCGACCGGATCTCACGATCGGCGAGGGTGTCGATGTCGTCGACCTGCCGGCGGTAGTCGTCGCCGTGGACATCGGCCGTTCGGATACCGGCGACGAACGCGGACACCATGGCGTCGATGCGCTTCACGGCCTCCGGGTCGATGGTGACTTCGCGTTCAGCTTCGGCCGGCGCGACCGTCGTGGCCGCCGCCGGCGCCGAGAGGGAAAGCGATACGGCGCTCTCGTCGGTCGCGGTCCCTTGCGGTTCTGTCGTCACTGAGTCACTGCTCCTGGCTGACCTTCGCTCCGGCGGGGGCCGGATCCGTGATCGTGACAGGAGTTTGCCGCGTGCGACGCCCGTTGCGGTCGCCATTCTCATATGAGGCACCGTTCCGTGACCCCTGGAGGTGCTGCGTTTCAGGGACGGCCGACGCTGCCCGCGTGATCGCGGGGATGAGCGACTGCCGCGCCAGTCCGGTCAGCGCACCAGCCTGCTGGATGATCTCGGCGAGTGCGCCGGTCACGCCTTGAGCCCCGTTGAGGACGGTGAACTGGCCGATGTGCTCGAACGGCGAGGCCGCCGCGGCGACGATCTCGGGAAGCTTCTCGGCGATCTGCTGAGCGATGACGGCCTCCTGGTTCTGGCTCAAGGCAGCCGCCCGGCGCTCGATTCCCGACGCCTCGGCTTCCATGCGCGCACGGATGGCGTCAGCCTCGGCGAGACCTCGTGCCTTGATGGCATCCGCCTCGGCCTGACCGGTGATGCGAGTGGCGTCGGCCTGGGCGGTGGCCTGCACCTTGAGCGCGGCGGCCTGGGCCTCGGCATGCAGCCTGACTTCCTGCGCCTCGGCTTCCGCCTGACGGATGCGCACGTCGCGGCCTGCCGCGGCGAGCGTCGTCTGCCGATACGCCTCGGCGTCGGCCGGACGGCGCACGTCGACCTGCAACTGCTGCTCTTTCTGCTGCGATTGCAGTTCGGCGACGCGAGTCTGCTCGGTGACGACTGCCTGGTGTGCCTTTGCCTCGGACAGCGGTCCCTGCTGGGCCGACAGCTGGGTGGCGGTGTCCACCTCGGCCTGGTAGCCGGCCTTCTTGATGTTCGTGTCGCGCGCCGACTCGGCCATCTGCGCCAGCGCGATCTGCTCCTGGCTCACTGCGGCGCGCTCGGAGTTCGCACGTGCGATACGCGCGTACTGCTCGACCTCTGCCTGGTGCGGCGCGGCAAGGTTCTCGATGTAGTTCGAGGGGCTGGTGATCGACTGGATCTGGAAGCTGTCGATCACGAGGCCGAAGGACTCCATTTCCTGCGAACAGCGATCGCGAACCTGCTGGGCGAACTTGTCCTGGTCGCTGATCATGTCTTCGACGGTCATCGACCCAGCGATCGCGCGAAGGTGACCGACAAACACGTTCTGCACCTTGGTCTCGAGCTCGGCCGCCGGCCGGTCGAGAAAACGACGCGCGGCATTGGCGATCGACCGGTAGTCGTCGCCGACCTTGTAGACGATGACACCGCGCAGGTCGACGCGAATTTTCTGCTGGGACACGCAGGGAACGCCGATCTCGCTCTCGTGTGCTTCCAGCGAGAGACGGCGCACCTTGGTGATTCCCGGCGCGACCACGCACCCGCGCCCGGTGACGATGCGGAATCCCATGCTTTCGCCGACGCCGTCAGGGCGCTGGCTGGTGCGGAAGCCGGAGATGATCAGGGCTTCGTCAGGTTCAGCGACTCGCCATGCCGCTCGAAAGAGCAGCACGATCATCACCAGTGCGGCGATGATGATTCCCAGGATCACGTAGGCCAGCGTTGTCATCGGGGCAACCTCATGGTGTCTGTCGGCGCCACCTCAACGGTGCGACCGCCCAGGCTACCCACCACAAGGACCTGGGAATGCTTTGTGATCGTTGCGGCCTTGTCGGACGCCCGCGCCAGGAATTTCTCGGTGCCCGCGCGCACTTCGATGACCACCTCACCGAGGTGCCCCGGGGTGATGTCGGCAGTGACCCGCCCAAGCTTGCCGACCACGTCTATGGCCATTGTTCCAAGCTCCTGAAATTGAGCTCTCAACGTACCCATTGCAGTGAACCGTCGAAACGTCGCACTGCGCGCGAACGCGCGCCGGTAGGGACTCCGCTACCTGTCGTGGTTGCGACGCTCGGCGTAGAGCGCCGCGTCCGCCCTCGCCACGACCGAGTCCGCGGTGTCGCCCTCCCCAACGGTTGTCATGCCGACGCTCACCGTGTGACCGGTCTGCGCGGTGTACTGCCGCCGGATGTCGCCGAGCGTGCGCTCGGCGTCCGCCGGAGCCACATCGACCAGGGTGCAGAGAAACTCGTCGCCGCCATAGCGAATCACCAGGTCGTACGAACGAACTCGCTTGCGGATAGCGGTGACGACATCGATCAGCATCCGATCCCCAGCAGCGTGGCCCTGAGAATCGTTGACGAGCTTCAGGTTGTCGACATCGAGGAAGATGACCACGATTCCCTTGCCGCCGACGCGTCTCGAGCGGTCGATCTCGCGTTGCAACGCGGCCAGGCCGGCAGTGCGCCGCAGCGCGCCGGTGAGATCGTCCGTGGCTGCAACCTCCACGAGGTTCCGCGTGAAGTCCGCCATGGCGCGAAGCCGGTCGAGCGCGGTGCGCAGGTGTGCGGCGTCGAGGCCGGCAAGCGCTTCAGGCTCGAGCCCGAGCGCCGTCGCGAGAACCTTGCGCGTGACTTCGACCGAAAGCTTGCGTCCGTGGCGCAACTCGGCCTGCTGCGTCCATCCCACGAAGTCGCGGGTGGGTGTGTCCTGGGGACGGATGGGATCAGCGGAACGCTCGGGAGTCACAGGGACAGGAAGCCCGGCTTCGCGCGCAGTCGGGGCTGAGGGCGTCCCGCGGATCGGTTCCATCACTTCCTTAACACGCCAAACAGCGTAGTCCGGTTTCCCCACGGCGGGATTTACATCCCGAGATAGGCCCTTTGAATGTCGGGGGATGCGATCAATTCTGACGACGGGCCCGAAAGCGCGACCTCCCCGGTCTCGAGCACGTAGCCGCGGGCGGCGGTCTTGAGGGCCAGAAGCGCGTTCTGTTCGATCAGCAGGATCGTCGTTCCCTTGGAGTTGATCTCCCGGATGACTTCGAAGATCGCATCAACGAGGATGGGCGCGAGCCCGAGGGACGGCTCGTCGAGCAGCAGCACCTTCGGATTGCTCATCAGCGCTCGACCGATGGCCACCATCTGCTGCTCGCCGCCGCTCAGGCTCCCGGCCAGCTGCGTGGCGCGCTCGCGAAGCCTGGGAAAGAGCGTGTAGACGCGTTCCAGGTCGGTGCGAACCCCCGAGCGATCGTTGCGGGTGTAGGCCCCCATGTCGAGGTTCTCGCGCACCGTCATGCGTTGGAAGAGCCGCCGCCCTTCCGGCGCGTGTCCCACACCCAGCCGAGCGATCTTCTCGGCTCCAAGACCGCGGGTCGATTTCCCGAAGAGCCGCACCTCGCCGTTCCTGGGTGCGATGAGGCCGCTGATCGTGCGCAGCGTGGTCGTCTTGCCAGCGCCGTTGCTGCCGATCAGCGCGACGATCTCGCCTTCGCGAACCTCGAGCGAAACCTGGCTCAATGCCTTGACGCGACCGTAGAAGACGTCGATCTCGCGCAGTTCGATCACCGCGGCACCTATGACAGCCGCTGCCGTCGACTGCTCCATGGACTGTGCGTTGTCACTCATGCGGTTTGCATCTCGTCGTTTGCACCAGTGCCGAGGTATGCCTCGATGACCCGCGGATTCTTACGGACGTCCATCGGACTACCCTCGGCGATCTTCTCGCCGTGGTCCAGGACGACGATGCGATCGCTGACCTCCATGACGAGGCGCATGTCGTGCTCGATGAGGAAGATCGTCAGGCCTTCATCCCGAAGCCGCGAGATGAGTTGCATCAACTCCCGCTTCTCCTGCGTGTTGAGACCGGCAGCCGGTTCGTCGAGCAGCAGGAGGCGCGGTTGCGTTGCGAGCGCGCGAGCAATTTCGAGGCGGCGTTGCAATCCGTACGGCATCTCACGCGCGTACGAACCGGCATACCTCGAGAGCCCGAGCATGTCCAGGAGATCGAGCGCGCGCTGTTCGACCGACCGCTCTTCGCTCCGTGCGCGGCGCGTCTTCAGCGCACCGTCCCACACGCGCTCCTTCATCCACCAGTGCGCGCCGACCATCACATTGTCGACAGCGGTCATGAACGCGAACAGCCGGATGTTCTGAAACGTTCTCGCAATGCCGAGCTTGGTGATCCGGTGGGGTGGAAGACCAGAAATCGAAGCCCCATCGAGCGTGATTGATCCCGAGGTGATCGGGAAGAGTCCGGTCACGCAGTTGAACGCGGTCGTCTTGCCCGCGCCATTGGGGCCGATCATCGACAGGATCTCACCCTTGTCGAGGCTGAAGCTGACGTTCGAGACGGCGAGGAGACCGCCGAACTGCTTGGTCACGCTGGCGAGCTCGAGCAATGCCACTCAGGCGACTCCCTGGACCGCGGCAAGCGACTCGTGTTCGTCGGTGCCCTCCAGTTCGATGCGGCGCGCGCGGCTCGGGAGCAGCCCTCCCGGTCGTAACAGCATCATCAGGATGAGCGCGATCCCGTAGAGCGGGAATGTGAACGAGCTGAAGTCGATGGTCGCCAGCGCCGGAACGTGCACGGTCTGACTGACGGTCGTCGCCCACGCATTCATGTCGGGCAACACCCAGAAGATGACGAAGGTCAGGATGAAGCTGCCGAGGATGACTCCGGTGATGTTGCCGATGCCGCCGAGCACGATGATGCTGAGGACGGCGATCGATACCGAGAAGCTGAAGTCGTCAGGGGACACGATGGTGACCAGCGAACCGTAAAAGGCTCCGGCAAGACCGCTCACTGACGCCCCGATCGCGAAGGCGAGCAGCTTGGTGGTTGTCGTGTTGATACCGGTGGCGGCGGCGGCCACCTCATCCTCGCGTAACGCCACCCACGCTCGTCCTACCCTTGAATGCTCGATGTTGCGCAGGAGCACCACCACGATGAGCACCACCAGGAGGATGGCCCAGTAGTACCAGCGCGGACTTTCACTGAAATTGAAGGGGCCGAAGTGCGGCTGGTCGATTCCCGATATCCCATTGGCGCCCCCGGTGAGATTGAAGGCATTGTTGGTCGCCAGGTCGGGAACGATCTCTCCGAAGCCGAGGGTCACGATTGCGAGGTAGTCGCCGCGGAGCCGCAGTGTCGGCGCCCCGAGGACGGCGCCGAACATTGACGCGATGCCGGCGCCAAGGAAGATCAGCACCCAGAGCGGCAGATGGATGCCGTGGAATGGCGATGCGAACGACGCGCAGGCATACGCCCCGATGGCGAAGAAGGCCGCGTAGCCAAGGTCGAGCAGACCGGCAAAGCCGACGACGACGTTGAGCCCGAGTGCGAGCAGCATGTACACCGCCAGCGATCCCGCAGCCCAGAGCAGGAAGTCCGGAGCCTGATGAAACATGAGCGGCAGGAAGAGTCCAAACGGCAGCGCAGCAACCCCAAACGCGAGCGTTTGACGCCCCACGACCCAGGGACGGGCGCCGTAGACGAGCGCTCCGAGCGCGAAGCCGTACATCGTCAGCCACACTGCGGAGTCGGTGTAGGTCCCAGGACTGAAGGATCCGAACAACGGCTCTTCCTGGAGGATGCTGTAGAGGAACCACACCACGGCGGTGAGGCCCAGTCCCACGAGACCGGCAATCAGTCGGATGCGGTCCGCACGGCGGCTGAGGCTTGTTCCCCTGAGGCGAGCGACCAGTTCCGCCAGCGGCGAAAGCAGCAGGATCAGCATGCAGATGCCGATGATGTACATGAGGACCGTGCCGATCCCGGTTGGTGCGGAGACAACCGCGTCCTGTGCGCTGAATCCGACTCCCGCATCGAACGGGCCGACGAACCAGGGCAGCAGCCAGCCGATGAGGAGCAGCGCTGAAGCTGTCGAAGCGAGGATCCAGAACACCGTGGTGCCTTGATTCCGCTGCCCGGTCCCGGGATCGGAGGACAGGAACGACCTGATTCGATCACGCACGAGTGGTCACCTCGATGCCGAAGAGTCCCACCGGGCGGAAGGTCAGAATCAGCACGAGGATCCCGAAGATCAGTGCCTCGCTCCATTCTCCTCCGAGGAGGGATCCGCCGAAGACGTAGATGATGCCGATGAGGAACCCACCGACTCCGGCGCCGACGATGTTGCCGATGCCACCGAGCACCGCCGCGGTGAACGCGATGATGCCGAGGTGAAAGCCGATGTTCCATTTGATATCGCCGTACTCGACGCTGTAGATCACCGCGGCCGCCGCGGCGAGCGCCGAGCCGATGAAGAAGGTCGCCGAGATGGTGCGATTGATGTTGATGCCGCAGAGCAATGCAGCGGTGCGGTCCTGTGCTGTGGAACGCATCGCCTTGCCGAGACGCGTGCGGCGCACGAACGCGCCGAGCGCGAACATGAGCAACAGCGCTGAACCAACCACGAAGAGATCCGTGTACCCGACGCTGACCCCGCCGATCGCGAATGCCTGCGTATTGATCCACGAGGCCATGTGGGTCGGCACGTTGTCCGGGCCTTCACGGATGAGCATGACGCCCTCGATGAGGAACGAGACGCCGATCGCGGTGATCAGCGGAGCGAGCCTTGGCGCGTCTCGCAGCCGACGGTACGCGACGAATTCGATCGCCACCCCGGTCAAACCCGCCGCGAGCATGGACAGGGTGAAGACAACGACCAGGGAGAGCAGGAGACCCCCGAAGCTATGGGTCGCGAGCGAGTTGAGGTTGAGCCTGTCCGCGAAAAAGATCGCGTAGAAGCCGGACACCGTGAACACGTCGCCATGGGCGAAGTTGATCAGCTCGATGATGCCGTACACCATCGTGTAACCGACGGCAACGAGTGCGTAGATCGCGCCCAGGACGAGCGCGTTCTCGATCTGGTGACCCATGAGCGTCGCGCCGCCCTGGAAGTACGTTCCCACGATCGATGCCACGATCACGATCAGCAGCAGGAGCGCGAAGTTCTTCGCCACCCACGCATAGGCCACACGGAACCCAGGCCCGACTGTGCGAGCGATGTTGCCCGCTTCAGTCGCGCGCCCTACCAGTCCGGCTTGATCGACCAGGGTCGCGGGCGCAGCCCGTTCGGCAGCGCCCCGAGACGGCGGCATCACGCGCGCCTCAGGTGTCCCGGTTGGTTCGCTCATCTCTGTCCCCCGGCACGAAATAACACGAAAAGGGGGAGAGCGCTGGGCGCTCTCCCCCGATCGTTACACGTCGTCGATCAGCTCTTCAAGGTGACGTTGCCGCTGGTGTCGACTGCGTAGGTGCCGTCACCCACCCAGCTGCCACCTGAAACCTTGTAGAGGGTGAAGCCGGTGTTGGTCGTGTCGCCGTTGGTGTCGAAGGTCGTGTGACCAAGGGCGCCATCGTACGAAGTCTGGTGCAACGCGGAAACGACCGCGTCACGGAAGGCCATGGTGCTGGACGGCGGCTGGCCGCCGTTGGCCACGAGCACCGAGTGGATGGCCTGTAGGAGGATGTTCATCGCGTCGTAGCCGTACGCGGTGTAGGGCTCCTTGGTGCCGTCGTTGTACGGCGCCGGCTTGCTCGCGTAGGCCGTCGCGTACTGCGCGAAGAAGGCCGCGGAGCTCGACAGCTTGGTGACGTCAGGGGCGCTGGTCGCGAAGCCGCCCACGCTCTCGGTCGCGTTGGATCCGGAGTCCGCATCGGTGATGAACTTCGTGTCCTGGCAGCCGTCGCCGCCGAGGAGCGGAATCTTCAGCCCGGCCTTGCCCATGTCACGACGGACGAGCCCGCAGCCGTTACCGCTGGTGCCGCCGAAGAAGATCGCCTGTGCACCGTCAGCCTGCGCGTTGCTGATCTGCGTGGCAAACGTGGTGGTGCTGCCAGGCAGGCTCGCCGAGCCGGCAATGGTGCCGCCGTCGGTGGTGGTGAACGCCTTGGTGAAGATCAGCGCAAGGCCACGGCCGTACGCCTCCTGATCATCGATGACATACACCTTGGTTGCGTTGAGGACCTTGGCGGCGACGTAGGCGTCGATCTCGCCCTGCTGGACGTCGCTCGCGATGACCCGGAAGTAGCTGTGGGCGCCGGGGTACAGCGATGCGGTGTCGATCTTGATGGTCGGGTCACTGCACACCGCCACGACCGCCGTGAGGCAGGGGTTGGTGTTCGAGGGGCTGATCAAGGCCAGGTGGTTCTGCGATGCCACCGGGATCTCGGCCAGCGCGACCGACGAGTTGAAAGGCCCGACCACGCCCATCACGGTGGCGTCGTTTGCGAGCGCGGTGATGTTCGCCGCTCCCTGTGCCGGGTCGTGTCCGTTCTTGAGGACTGTGGAGTCGTCCTTGCTGACGTACTTGAGGGTGCATCCGCCCATCAGGTGATGGGTATTTGCCTGATCAACGGCGAGTTGGGCTGCCAGCTGCGGGAACGGCCCGTCAGTGGCATCGCCTCCGGTCAGGGGGAGGTCGGTGGCGACGGTGATCGTGCCGTGGCACCCGGCGATACCCGAAGCGGAACTATTGCTCGAGGTTCCCGGGGACGACGACGTGCCGCACGCGGCGAGCGTACCTAATGCGGCGATTGAAGCGATCGAAAACAACCCCTTGGTGGGCTTGACCATGTGCTGGAGTCTCCTCTCTCTGCGAGGCATTGGCTGGTGAGGGCCTCTGTGTACACGCGGAAGCGTCACATTGTCAATCGCCCATCGGAACGAGGCTCGTCAAAACAGGATCGATCCAAGGTGGCTCACAACCTCGCTAGGATCTGTCACATGGTCTTTGCCGCCCTCGCGAGTGTGCTGAGTGCCGCGTTCGCAGTGGTCGTGTTTCTTCGCTTCCGGCGCAGCAAACGCCCCGCCTTCGCCGCCTGGACGCTCGGCTTGCTCATCTTCGCCGGGGCTTCGGCCTTCCAGGCGGCCGGGGAGACCGGCGGCTGGACGCCGGTGACCTTCCGCGGTTTCTACCTGCTCGGCGGGGTGCTGGGAGTCATCTATCTCGCGCTCGGGACGATCTTCCTGCTCACACCTCGTCGCGTCGCCTGGGCATGCGCCGTCGTGCTCGGCGCGATCACGATCGTGCTCGCGATCGACGCCGCGGTCATCCCGGTGGATGCCGAAAAGCTGAGCACCGCCAAAGGCGTGCTCGGCGGCGCCATCCAGCAGGGGTCGCTGCTCTTCATCGGTGTCGTCTTCCTCAACATCATCGGCACGCTCGTGCTGGTCGGCGGCTCGGCGTGGTCCGCATATCGCTTTGTGCGTGACCGTGCCGGTATCGATCGCGTGATCTGCAACGTGCTCCTCACCGCCGGCGCACTGACCATCGCAGTTGGATTCTCCGCAGCGAAAACCCTCGGCGTCGGCAACCTCGACATTCTCGGCGTGTACGAGGCAGCGGGCATCGCGATCATGTTCGGCGGATTCCTCGCGCTCGGCCGGGTTGGCGTACGCCGCACCGCGGCATCTCCTTCCGGGCCCGCCACTGCGACCACCGGTTCGTGAGCAGCATGCTGACAGCGGCCGATGCGGCGACCTGGCGGGAGCGCAACTCCGAGCTGATCTCGCCCGCCTATCACCGCTACTCGGATTTGGTGGTCGAGAGCGCCGAGGGCGCGCACCTGCACACCGTCGACGGACGTGACGTGCTCGACTTCGGATGCGGCATCAGCGTCACCAACCTCGGACATCGCCATCCCGCGGTCGTCGCCGCTGTGCATGCGCAGGTGGACCGCCTCTGGCATACGTCGGTCACCGCGTTCCATCCACAGATGATCGAAGCCGCGGCGTCATTGGTCTCGATCACACCGCCCTCCCTCGATCAGGTATTCCTCACCAACTCCGGGGCCGAGGCGGTGGAGGGCGCGATGAAACTGGCACGACGCGCCACCGGTCGCAGCGAGATCATCGCGTTCGTCGGCGGGTTTCACGGACGCACCTATGGAGCGCTGTCGCTGACCGCGAGCAAAGCCGGGTACCGCCGCGGCATGGGACCGCTGCTCCCCGGGGTACACCACATTCGATATCCGTACTGCTTCCGCTACTGCAGCCACCCCAAGGACGCCGTCTGCGATCTCGTGGAGCGGGAGCTGCAGCTGCTCTTCTCGACCACGACGGCGCCGGACACCGTGGCCGCGATCATCGTTGAGCCGGTGCAGGGCGAGGGCGGGTACGTCGTACCGCCGGCCACCTTCATGCCGATGCTTCGAAAGGTCTGCGACGACCACGGCATCATGCTCGTCGCTGACGAGGTCCAGAGCGGATTCGGTCGCACCGGGAGAATGTTTGCGGTGCAGCACACGGGTGTCGAGCCCGACATCATGTGTCTTGCGAAAGCGCTCGGCAATGGGATGCCGATCGCCGCGTTCGTGGCGCGCCATCGCGTGATGAGCGCGTTTCATGAAGGCGAGCACGGCACCACATACGGCGGGAATGCGGTCGCATGTGCCGCGGCGGTCGCGGTCATCGACACCATGGTTCGGGAGAAGATTCCTGAGCGTGCGAACCGGCTTGGCCGTCCTGTGATGGAGCGCATGCGCGCGCTGCAGACGGAGATCCCCGCGCTCGCCGATGTGCGCGGCCTCGGGCTGATGATCGGGCTCGAGTTCATGCGCAACGGAGCGCCCGCGCCGGACCTCGTCGACCGGATTGCCACCAACGCGCTGGCGCATGATCTCCTGCTGCTATCGTGCGGCGTCGACGGCAATGTCATCCGCCTGATTCCTCCGCTGACCATTCCCGAAACCGAGCTCAACGCCGGGCTCGACATTCTCGAGACGGCGATTCGCGAGGAGGCCGCCCGATGACGGTGGCGGTTGAGGCAGCGGTGGAGACGGGGAACTTGATCGGCGGCGCGTACCGGCCGGCTGCGTCGGGTCGAACGTTCGAAGTCACGCAACCCGGCGCATCGCGACGATGTTGTCGGCGTCTTCCCGCGCAGTGACGCGACCGACGTCGATGCGGCGGTCACGGCCGCGAAGTCGGCGTTCGACGGCTGGCGCAGAACACCGTGGCCCTCTCGCGCCGCGATCATCCTTCGTGCTTCCGAGCTGCTCGAACAACGCAAGGAGGAGTTTGCGCATCTCATGACCCGAGAGATGGGCAAGGTCCTCACCGAGGCGCGCGGTGACGTCCAGGAAGCGATCGACATGGGGAAGTTCATTGCCGGTCAGGGCCGCAGAGCCTTCGGCGAAACCGTGCCCAGTGAGCTGCGCGACAAGTGGGCGATGACGATGCGCCAGCCGTTCGGCGTCGTGGGCTGCATCACCCCGTGGAACTTTCCGATCGCGATCCCTTCGTGGAAGATCTTCCCGGCAGTGATGGCCGGCAACGCAGTGGTCATCAAACCTGCTGAGGACACGCCGCTCTGCGCACTCCGCTTCGTCGAGGTGCTCGAGGCGGCGGGACTTCCCCCCGGCGTTGTCAATGTCGTGTTCGGCTTTGGCGAAGAGGCGGGCGCACCGCTGGTCGCCCATCCCGATGTTGCTGCGATGTACTTCACCGGGAGCGTCGACACCGGGCGCATCGTGTCCGAGACCTGCGGCCGGATGCTCAAGAAGTGCTCGCTGGAGCTGGGTGGCAAGAACGCGATCGTCGTCCTCGATGACGCGGATGTCGAGCTCGCGGTGGACGGCGCCCTCTGGGGCGCGTTCGGTACCGCCGGTCAGCGCTGCACCGCGTCCTCGCGTCTCATCGTCGAACATGCCGCGCTTGACCACTTCACGTCGCGTCTGGTCGAGCGCGCGTCGCAACTGCAACTCGGTGACGGCCTCGACGAGAAGAACGATGTCGGCCCGGTGATCAACGAAACCCAGCTCAAGCGCATCCATTCGTACACCGAGATCGGCAAAGGCGAGGGCGCTTCCCTGCTGCTTGGCGGCGAGATCGCGAGCGACGGCGACCTCGCCGGCGGTTGGTTCTACCGGCCGACGGTGTTCGGCGACGTGAAGCCGACGATGCGCATCGCGCAGGAAGAGATCTTCGGTCCTACCACGGTGATCATCCCGGTGGGCTCGGTCGAGGATGCCATTGCTGCCGCCAACTCCACGCAGTACGGACTCAGTCTCAGCGTGTACACCAACGATCTGCGCACCGCGTTCCACGCCATCAACGAGCTGCATTCGGGGATCGTCTACATCAACGCACCGACCATCGGCGCTGAGATTCAACTTCCATTCGGCGGCACTCGGAATACTGGTAACGGCCACCGCGAAGCCGGGGGCCACGTGCTCGACGAGTTCAGCGAATGGAAGTCGATCTATATCGACTATAGCGGACACCTGCAGCGCGCACAGATCGACACGGAGTGATCGGAGCCGTGAACGGGCTCGAAGAACGTTTCACGACACACGAAGGCAAGCGCCTGCGTTACATCACCGGTGGGACCGGGCCGGCGCTGCTGCTCTGCCACGGGTTCATCGGATCGGCTGAGAATTTCGACGACTGGTTCGAGGTGCTCCTGCAGCGGCGGACAATCATCGCGCCGGATCTCCCGGGGTTTGGTCAGTCGGCGCCGTTGGATGGCGCGCACAGCGTCCCGGCGCTGGCGCGCGCGGTTCTGAGCGCGGCGGACGCCGAAGCCGTCGACCACTTCGACGTTGCGGGCCTGTGCCTGGGAACACCTGTCGCGTTCGCGGTCGAGCGCGCGCGTCCTCAGTCCACCGGCCGGGTGATCCTGCATACGCCGCTCGTGGCACCACGACTCGTGCGGCGCGCCTTCCACATCCAGACCGGGATCATGCTGGCCCCGTTCGTCTACCCGGGTATCGTGTGGCTTGCGCATCAGCGAAGCATGAGCGACATCTACAAGCGCTTCATGGTCGAAGGCAAGGATGTCGACCCGGTTGCAGCGAAGGCCAACTTCGACAACCAGATTCGCGCGAACCCGCGCGCCGCTCGTGAGTGGTTGCGCGACGCGCTCCTGCGCGACGATCTTGCACAGGTACGTGGTTCGGAGCACCCGACGCTGATTCTCGTCGCCGAGCAGGATCGCATCGTCAACGTCGCCCGCCTCGAGGCGACGGTGCGGCACCTGCCCTCGGTTTCGTTCGACGTCATTCGCCAGGCGGGCCACGCCTGAAGTCCCGAGCTTTCCCGACGCCAACGCGAACTCATCGCAGCGTTCCTTGACGACCAGCCGCTGCCGCATGCGGACGGTGCTGTCGTCGCCGCCGCATAGTCGCCGCATCGATGCCGGAGGACTTGGAGACAGCGACCGAAATCGAGGCCGACCGCGCCATCATGGCGTTCATCAGGGACTCGCGGAAGGGACGCAATCTCACGCGCATCGGGGCGTTTCTGTTGCTGATCACCCCGGCAACCAAGCTCAGATTCCTCAACTACGCCATCCCCGATGATGACGCCGACCCCAGTGAGGCTGACATCGCGATGTTGATCGCGGCATTTCGCGAGGCGGATCGCCTGCCGCGTCTCGAGTTTCTGCCAACGGTGGCGCCAAGGTTGGAGGCAGCGCTGGTCGGCGCCGGGTTCACGGTGGAAGCACGCCTGCCATTGATGACCTGTACGACGAAGACGTTGCTCGATCCCCCGGTTCCCGACGGGGTGCTGTTCGCCCAGCCGTCTGACAGCGCGACACTGCGCACCATGGTGCAGCTGCAGCACGACATCTTTGAAGACCCTGAGCCTGTGGATGCATCGACGGTCGCACGGACGCGCGCGAGTCTCGACCGCGGGGGGAGAGCTGTCGTCTGCCTCGACGTCGGGACGCGCGCACTGGTCGGGGCCGCGCAGGCGGTCGCACCGGCAGGTGGTGCCAGCGAAGTGGTCGGGGTCGTGACCGCACCATCGCATCGCCGTCGCGGCATCGCGGCCGCGATCGTGTCCTCGCTCGCGCATCAGTCCTTCGATGCCGGCCTCGGCACGGTGTTCCTGGAAGCCGCCCCCGGGGCCGACGGCGCCTATCGGAATGCCGGATTCCGGCGGACCTCAACCAGCCTGCACCTATCGTTGCAGGGTGACGCCCACGCCTGACCCGCCCGCGACCCCGTATCGCCGCTGGCCGCCTCCGGCGCTCCGGGTGCGGCCGTTTCGCTGGTACTGGGCAGCGCAGTGGCCGACGCTGCTCGGGACCTGGATGCAGGTGGTCGCCCTCGGATACCTCGTCTACCAGCGCACCGGGAGCCCCACCGCCGTCGCCGCGGTCGCCGCCGCAGACGGCATCCCCTCGGTGATCCTCTCGCTCGCCGGTGGTGTGCTCGCGGACCGCCTTCCCCGGCGACGGATCCTGCTGGTGACGCAATCGCTCCTCGGCCTGAGCGCGGGATCGCTCGCGGTGCTGGTCGCCACCAACCATGCGAGCTTCGTCGCGATCCTGATCGTGGCCGTCATCTTCGGCGCCACCGATGCCGCCGATCTCCCCACCCGCCAGGCGCTCGTCGCCGACCTCGTGGAGCGCCACCTCGTCGTCAACGCGGTCGCCCTCGGCGCCGCAGCGATGAGCGCAACGCGCATCGTCGGCCCGTCGGTGGCGGGACTGCTGATCGGTTTCGCGGGGCCGGCGGTGTGCTTCGGATTCCTGTCGGTTGCCTACCTCGCGCCGATCGCCGTGCTCCTGACGGTCATCCCCAACGTGGCGCCGCTGCCTCGACAGGCAGGCGTCACCGCATGGGGTGAGCTGATCGCGGAACTCCGGGTTGCGGGCTCCGACCCGCTGATCCGCGGCGTGGTGATCGTCGCCTCCGTCCTCGCCTTCGCAGGCGTCTCCTACATGCCGTTCCTGCCGGTTCTTGCCAGAACACAGCTGCATGTGGGACCTGCGGCGCTCGGGATCATGTACAGCGTCGGCGGCGTCGGTGGACTTGTCGGTGGTCTCGCCATCGCAGCCATGGGGCGTGGCGCCGGGCGACTGCAACTGATGCTCGTCGGTGGCATCGTCTACGCCGCGAGCCTCTTCGCCGTGGCCCATGGTGCCGTGCTCTGGATCACGTTACCGGCGCTGGTCGGGATCAGCTTCGCATTCGTCGCCATCAGCACATCCATGACCACGCTGCTGCAGACTGACACCGACCCGGCGCTCCGCGGGCGGCTGCTCGGCATCTACGCGACGATCTTCGCGGAACTCCAGCCGCTTGGCACCGTCGCCTACGGCCTCATGCCGCATTCCATCGGGCTCTTCAACGCAATCGGTATCGGTGCGCTCCTGGTCGGCGCGACCACCGTCCTGGTGGTGATGACCCCCTCGTTCCGAGCACGCGTGAGCGGTCTGAGCGTGGGTCGGGCCGGCCCGGTGACGGCCCCCGATACACTGGCCTGAGGATGTTCCGAGGACGGGGCGGCGGGATGCTCGTGGCCGTATGCGCAATCGCGGCGACTGCCTGCGCATCGACCACGACTGCGCCGTCGAAGCCGTCGCCCGTCATCGCGCGGGTGGCCACCGACACCATCACCCTCGCGCAATTCAACGTCCGGTACCAGTCGACCATCGTGTCCATCCAGCAATCCGGCGGTCCTGTCGAGAATGCCAGGCAGACGACCGAGCTGCGGGCCAGCATCCTTCGAAGCCTGATCCTGGACACCGTGATCCGCGAGGAGGCGACCAGGCTCCGGCTCGAGGCGACCCCGCAGCAGATTCAGGCTCAGGTCGCTGTCGATGCGCAGCAGGCAGGCGGCACCGCCGCACTCCGGACGGAGCTCGCGGGCGCGGGCGGTTCGATTGCCCAGCTCGAAGATGAGATCAGCTCCCAGCTCAACGAGCAGCGTCTCGAGGACAGCTTCGCTCAGGCCCGGGCGGCAATGGTCGAGCAGACCCTTGCCAAGGGCGCGAATTTCGCCGCAACCGCCAGGACCTTCAGCGACGACACGGGGACCACTGCCGGCGGCGGCAACCTCGGTGTCCTGACCTCGGCCAATCTGTCCTCATATGACGCGGCCTTCAGTGCAGCGGTCAAGGCGCTCAAGGTCGGGGAATACACGAAGTCGCCGGTCCACGATGCGGGTGGCTACGACATCCTCAAGCTCACTGCTGTCTCCGCCAAAGGCTGGACGGTGTCTCACGTGCTCGTTGCCGCGCCGACCCCGTACTCGGTCATGAACAGACCTGCCTGGTTCACCGAGTCGCTGTTCACGGCGCTGGATCAACTCTGCAAGGCCAAAGAGATCTCGGTGTCGCTCACCAACGCGGGTGGCAATCCTTGCGACACGCCGTCGCCGGCTCCCTCCCCCTCGCCGAGCGCCGCCGGTGGCAGTGCCGCGCCAAGGCCATCGCCGAGCCCGACCGCGAGCACGACGCGTTTCATCCCTCTGGCCCCGGGCGAGAAGTTCCCGGTCCACCGCCTGGATTGAGATGCTTTCTCGCTGTTCCGCTTGCTGAGCCGGCGCTCGGCGCGGCGCAGCGGCTGCTCGACGACCTACGCGAACGCGTGCCCGCAACGCGGTGGGCGCGTCCCGAATCGCTCCACATCACCGTGCACTTCTTCGGTGACGTCGAGGAGACGGCGGCGGCGCATGCGGTCGAACTCATCGCACCGGTTGTGCGACGTACACAACCGTTCGATATCGACCTCGATCGTCTGGGTGCGTTCCCGAGCAATGGAATGCCGCGCGTGCTGTGGCTCGGCCCCACCGGCGAGATCGCGCCACTGACGTCGCTCGCGATGCAATCGCGCGCGGCACTGCGTCCGGCGGGGTTCGAGGTCGAGAGCCGTCCGTACAACGCGCATTGCACGCTCGGCCGCCCACGACTGCCCTGGCCTGACGAAGCACGGTCCGCCTGGACGGCGGCTGTTCTGGAGCACCGAAGGCCGTTGCAGTGCACCGCGACACGGCTGGTGTTGTACGAATCCCGGCCCGCGCCGGGTGGCGCGATCTACACCGAGCGCGCAGCAGTTCCTTTCGCGACCACTTGAGGAGGTGGCTCAGCGCCCGCGCGGATCACCCAGCTCGGTATCGAGGCCGTGCTGCTCGATGGCTGCGGCGACGACATGCTTCGGTACGCGATCCTGCTGCGACAGCCCATCCAGCACCGCAACCGCGATCGACCCTGCATCGACCTCGAAATGCCTGCGCAAGGCGGTGCGCGTGTCGCTGCGCCCATAGCCGTCGGTGCCGAGCGGGATGAAGGGCACCTCATCGACGAACCGGCCGATCTGATCCGGGACGGCCTTCATGTAGTCGGTCACGGCGACGATCGGTCCACCATCGCCGCCGAGTTGCTCCTCCACGTAGGAGACGCGTGGCTCGGCATCCGGGTGCAGCCGGTTCCACCGCTCGACCTCGAGCGCGTCCTGACGCAGCAACTGAAAGCTCGTCGCACTCCAGACTTCGGCGGCGACGTCGTGCTGGTCGAGCAGCATTGCCTGCGCCTCGAGCGCCGCCTGCAGCGCGGTGCCGCTCGCAACGATGCGCGCCTTGTTGGCGCGCTCATCCTGCGCGCCCCGGTAGCGGTAGAGACCGCGAAGGATGCCGTCCTCGACACCCTCGGGCATCGCCGGCATCGGGTAGTTCTCGTTGTACAGCGTGATGTAGTAGAAGATGTCCTCGCCGTCGACGTACATGCGACGCATGCCGTCCCGAATGACCGTGGCCAGCTCGTACGCAAATGCCGGGTCGTAGATGACCACGTTCGGGATCGCGCTGAAGAGCAACGGCGAATGGCCGTCCTCATGCTGGAGCCCCTCGCCGTTGAGGGTCGTACGCCCGGCCGTACCACCGAGCATGAAGCCGCGGCCGCGCGAGTCACCGAATGCCCAGATGAGGTCGCCGACCCGCTGATACCCGAACATCGAGTAGTAGATGTAGAAGGGGATGACCGCCTGTCCATGGGTTGCGTACGCGGTGCCCGCAGCCGTGAAGCTGGCCATCGAACCGGCCTCGGTGATGCCCTCCTCGAGGATCTGGCCCTCCACAGCTTCGCGGTAGGACAGGACCATTCCTGCGTCGACCGGTTCGTAGAGCTGTCCGAACGGCGCGTAGATCTTCATCTCGCTGAAGAGGGCGTCCATCCCGAAGGTTCGCGCCTCATCGGGGATGATCGGGACGATGCGGTTGCCGATGACCGGGTCACGCAACAGGTTGCGTAGCAAGCCTGCAAAGACCATCGTCGTTGATGCCGCTCGCGTACCACTGCCGCTGACGAACTCGGAGTAGAGCGCCTCACCGGGCATCTCGAGCGGCTTGGAACGCACCATCCGCTTCGGCAACATGCCACCAAGCGCGCGGCGGCGCATCAGCAGGTATTCCACCTCGTCCGAATCGGCGCCGGGGTGGTAGTAGGGAGGCTTGGCGTCGGCAAGCTTCTTGTCGGTGATCGGCAGCTCGAGCAGGTCGCGGAATGCGCGCAACTCGGCCTCCCCGATCTTCTTGATCTGGTGCGTGGAGTTGCGCGCCTCGAAACCGGTACCGAGCGTCCATCCCTTGACGGTGTGCGCAAGGATGACCGTGGGTGCGCCGTGCTGCTCGACCGCCAGCTTGTACGCGGAGTAGACCTTGCGATAGTCGTGTCCGCCGCGACGAAGGTGACGCAGGTCGTCGTCCGAGAGGTGCTCCACCATCTTGCGAAGACGCGGGTCGGGACCGAAGAAATGCTCGCGGATGTAGGCGCCGCTCTCGGTTGCGTACTTCTGAAACTCGCCGTCCGGAACCCTGTTCATCTGATCGACGAGCACACCGCTCACGTCACGTGCGAGCAACTCATCCCACTCGCGGGCCCAGATGACCTTGATGACGTTCCAGCCGGCGCCGCGGAAGATTCCCTCCAGCTCCTGAATGACTTTGCCGTTGCCGCGCACCGGTCCGTCGAGGCGCTGCAGGTTGCAGTTGACGACGAAGGTCAGATTGTCGAGCTGCTCGCGTGCCGCCAGTGACAGTGCGCCGAGTGCCTCGGGCTCGTCGCATTCGCCGTCCCCGAGGAAGCACCACACGCGGCTCTCACTGGTGTCGGCGATATGGCGGTTGTAGAGGTAGCGGTTGAATCGGGCCTGGTAGATCGCGTTGAGCGGTCCGAGTCCCATCGATACCGTGGGGAACTCCCAGAACTCCGGCATCAGACGCGGATGCGGATACGAGCTCAGCCCGTTACCGCCCGTCTCCTGGCGGAAATTGTCGAGCTGCGCCTCGCTGATGCGTCCTTCGAGATACGCGCGCGAGTACATCCCCGGCGCGGCGTGTCCCTGGTAATAGATCTGGTCGCCGGAGGTGCCGTCATCCTTCCCGTGGAAGAAGTGGTTGAAGCCGACTTCGTACAGCGATGCGGCCGACGCGTACGTTGACAGGTGACCACCGATGCCGTCACTTCGTTTGTTGGCGCGGGTCACCATGACCGCCGCGTTCCAGCGAACGATGCGCCGGATGCGCCGCTCCATCTCCTCATCACCTGGAAACCACGGTTCCTCGTCAGGCGGAATCGTGTTGATGTAGGGCGTTGAGACCAATGACGGCACCGGCACCTGGAGGCGTCGCGCGCGCTCCAGCAGCTTGCCGATGACGAAGCGGGCACGGACCGTGCCCTCGGTGGCGACCAGCGCGTCGAGGAACTCGAGCCACTCGCCGGTCTCCGCGGCATCTGCGTCGGGGAGTTGGTGGAGGAAGGCGTCGAACGTCATTCAAAACGAGGATATACACCACGGCGCCCGGAACCGCGCGTGTCGCCACGAGGCCGTCTTTGCACCAACCTGTGGTACTGTCATGGCAAGTGCTCGCGTATCGGCGAGCCATGCCTCTTGTGGAACCCTCTCTCCGCCGGTCATCGGCGGGTCTCAAGAATCCGGCACACGACACTCCAGCGAGGGGATTCTGGGAGAGCGGGTCAGGCCCGGTTCCCGAGGTAACACGGTGACAACGTTTGAATCCATCGGCGTGCGTCCGCGCACGTCCCTGGCGCTGGGCCAGAACGGCTTCACAGAGCCGAACACAGTGCAGCAGGAGGCGATCCCGGCGCTGCTCGCACGCCGCGACTGCGTGATCGAGGCGCCGACCGGGTCGGGAAAAACCCTCGCGTACGTCGTCCCTCTGGTCGAGCGACTCGCCGGCCATCAGGGTCACGGCGCCCGGGCATTGATCGTCACTCCCACCCGCGAGCTCGCCACCCAGGTGAACGCGGTGATCCGGAGGGTCGACCCTGCGCTGCGCACGGTCATCTGCATCGGCGGCGTCGGATACGGTCCGCAGACCGGCGGTCTGCGCAACGCTCCGGACGTCATCGTCGGCTGTCCCGGACGGCTGCTCGATCTCGCCACCAACGGGCTCGCCCGCTTGCGTGACATCGAATACCTCGTGCTCGACGAGGCCGATGAGATGCTCGATCAGGGCTTCGCGAAGGACGTCGAGAAGATCATCTCGCTCTGCCCTTCGTTCGACAGCGGCGCGCGCCGGCAGACGGTGCTCGCGTCCGCAACCATGCCCGACTGGGTGCAGCGCATGATCAGCAAGCATCTCTACGAGCCGGCGCGGGTCCGCGTTGTCAACGAGCAGGTGCCGTCGCTCGAGCATGGCGTGATGAGCGTGGTGAAGGCGCAGAAAGTGGATGCGCTCTCGCGGCTGCTCCGGCGTCAGCGTCAGACCGAGCTGAACCAGACGATCGTGTTTCATCGCACCAAGCACGGCGCCAAGAAGTTGGTGCGCGACCTGCTTCGGATGGGGCATACCGCCGGCGAGCTGCAGGGCAACCTGTCGCAGAACGCGCGCGACCGAGCACTCGATCAGTTCCGCGCCAACAAGACAGAGGTTCTTGTGGCAACCAATGTGGCCGCGCGCGGTATCGACGTCATCAATGTCGGGCTGGTCATCAATTACGAGCTTCCCGAGACACCGCAATGGCTCACGCACCGCGTGGGACGCACCGCCCGCAACGGCGCCGAGGGCAAGGCGATCACCTTCCTCAGTGAAGAGGACGGCGAGCAGTGGCGCAAATTGCGCCGGCTCGGTGCACCTGCGCTCCCTGAGATCGACGGCACCCTCCTGCTCACCACCGGCGAGTGGAAGCTGGGCGCACCGCCGCGCGAGGCTACGCCAGCGCCTGCTCCAGGTCGGCCACTAGGTCGTCGACGTCCTCAATACCGACGGACAGGCGTAGCAGCCCGTCGCTGACGCCGACTCGGGCACGAACCTCCGCGGGGATCGAGGCGTGAGTTGATCAGTGCGGGACTTTCCGCGAGGGATTCGACCGCACCCAGTGATTCGGCGAGCGTGAAGACACGCAGCCGTTCCAGGAAGGAGAGCGCGGCCGCCGCGGACGAGACCTCGAACGACACCACGCCGCCGAAATGCCCACTCATCTGGCGCTTGGCGAGCAGATGTCCGGGATGGCTTTCCAGCCCCGGATAGTGCACGCGTTCCACCGCGTCCTGGCCTTCGAGCCAGCGCGCGATGGCGAGCGCGTTGTCGCATTGCCGGATGACCCGCAGTTGCAGGGTTTTGAGACCGCGCATGAGCAGCCAGCAGTCGAAGGGAGAGGGGACCGCACCCACCGCGTTCTGGTGAAAGCGCATGCGCTCGGCAATGCGGTCGTCCGAGGTGAGCACCGCGCCGCCGAGCACGTCGCTGTGGCCGCCGAGGAACTTGGTCGAGCTGTGAATGACGAGGTCGGCGCCGCGTTCGAGCGGGCGTTGCAGCACCGGGCTCGCGAAGGTGCTGTCGACCGCGACCAGTGCTCCCGCGGCGTGCGCGAGCTCGCCGACCGCGTCGAGATTCACGATGCGCAGTAAGGGATTGGTCGGTGATTCGAGCCACACCATGCGGGTGCGATCGGTCATCGCAGCGCCGATGGCGTCGAGGTCGGTGGGGTCGACCGAGGTGAAGGTCAGTCCATAGCGCTGGAACACCTTGTCGAAGAGACGAAAGGTGCCGCCATACACGTCTTCGGTGAACACGATGTGATCGCCGGGATCGAAGAGCAGCAGCAACGTCGATGTCGCCGCGAGTCCCGACGAGAATGCGAAGCAGTGTTCCGCCCCCTCGAGCGATGCCAGGCATTCCTCGAGGTTGCCGCGGTTGGGATTGCCGGACCGCGAGTACTCGAAGCCTCGATGCCGTCCCGGGGATTCCTGTGCGAACGTCGTTGCGAGATGGATCGGCTGCACCACGGCGCCGGTGGCCGGGTCAGGTCCCTGCCCGACGTGCAGCGCGCGCGTCGCCAGCCCGTGAGCCTTGGGTGTCATGCCGTCAGGGTCGTCCGCGTCGGGCGACGAACTCGAGCAGGTCGCTCCGCGTGATCACGCCGACGGGCACCTCGCCCTCGACGATCATCAGCGCCGGCTCGCCCCCGAGCAATGCCTCGAAAGCCTCCTCGATTGGCGCACCCGCGGCCACGCGCGCAAAAGGCGCGTCCATCGCGGTGGACACGGATGTCGTCACCACAGCCGGGTCGCGGTAGATGCGGTCGAGGAGCGTGCGCTCCTGAATGCTGCCGACCACACCGTTGCCGGCCGTGGCGCCGTTCTCGGTCACCAGCAGCTGCGAGATCCCGTACTGCTGCATGAGATCGATCGCCTCGCCCACCGTCTTGCCGGCGCTGACGCTGACCAGCTCCGGAACGCCATCGGTGTGCGCGTCGATGACCTCACGGACGCGTGCCGGGACGAGGCGTTGCAGGTAGCCGTTCTGCCGCATCCATTCGTCGGAGAAGAACTTGCTGAGATAGTTGCGCCCGGTGTCGGGCAGGAGCACCACGATGACGTCGTCCGGCTTGGAGTTGACGGCGACCTGGATTGCGGCGTGGAGCGCCAGCCCCGCCGAGCCCCCGACGAGGATGCCCTCCTGCCGGGCCAGCTTGCGCGCGGCGACGAAGCACTCGCGATCGGTGACCTGGATGAATTCGTCGACGATCTCACGATCGAAGGTGCCCGGCCAGAAGTCCTCGCCGACACCTTCCACCTTGTAGGGAGCGATCTCGCCGCTGAAGATCGAGCCCTCGGGGTCGGCTCCGATCACTCGGATCGCCGGATTCTGTTCCTTCAGATACTTGCCCACGCCACTGATCGTTCCGCCGGTACCGACACCGGCGACGAAGGTGGTGATCTTTCCGTCGGTCTGGCGCCATATCTCCGGGCCGGTGGTCTGGTAGTGCGCCTCGGGGTTCCGCGGGTTGAAGTACTGGTTGGGCTGGAAGCCGCCAGGGATCTCGCGGGACAGGCGTTCCGCCACTGAGTAATAGGACTGGGGCGATTCGCGATCAACGTTGGTCGGGCAGATCACGACTTCGGCGCCGTATGCCCGCAGCAGGCTGATCTTCTCGGGCGACATCTTGTCGGGCATGACGAAGATCATCTTGTAGCCCTTGATCGCCGCGGCCATGGCAAGCCCATGGCCGGTGTTGCCGGAGGTCGGCTCGATCACCGTCCCGCCCGGCCGGAGCAATCCGCTGCGCTCCGCGTCCTCGAGCATGGAGAGACCGATGCGGTCTTTCACGCTGCCACCCGGGTTGAGTTGCTCGAGCTTGGCAAGGATCAGCGGCCGGAGCCCCTCGGTGACCTTGCTCAGCCGGACCAACGGGGTGTTGCCGACCAGGTCGAGGATGCTCTCGACGTACTCCACTTCCCGGCCATTCTAGTCAGTGCACCCGGCGACCCATGGCCGAACTCGTCGTGGCTAACACATGTTTGTATTAGTTGGAGTCTGCGCGGTTGTGCTGCATCACATCGGTGCCGCCGGTCTGCTGCATGATCTCCTCGCTCGCCGCACGTCGTCAGGCGTTCCGTGCACCACGACGAGGGACTTACCCGCGCGCACGTATTCCGTGTACTTGGGGATCTGCTTCTTCGCGACGAAGTGGCCGACGATCGCGCTGAGCACCCCGGCGCCGACAGCGCCCTCGGCAGCGCCGACAACCGTTGAGGCGAGCGGTCCGATCGCCAGCACCGGGCCCACACCCGGGATGAAGAGGGCGGCGACGCCGGTGAGCAGCCCAAACAGCCCGCCGACCCAGGCGCCGGCTGCAGCGCCGGACTTGGCGATATCACCGGTCGTGACGAAGCCGTTGAGCTGCACCTCACTCTGCAGGCCCTGTCCGATGATCGAGACCCGGTCGGGAGGGAAACCGGCCTTGACGAGCGTTTCGATCGCCTTTGTGGCCTCATCGGGCGTGTCGTACACGGCGACGACACTGTCGTTCGGCAGCGTTCGCGCGGGTGCGGTAGTGGTGGCGGTTTCAGTCATTCGATGGTCTCCTTTGACGGCTCAGCGATAGGCCAGTTCTGTGTCGCGCACGGGTCGTCGAGCTCGAGTGGTGCGACCTCCAAGGTCACCTCCCAGCGATACAGGTCGTCGGCAGATGGCAGGAGGCGGGACAGCTCGTACCAGACGAGGCGCAGCTGTCCCGCCTCCGCTTCGACTGCATAGAGCCCGAGCCGTGATTCATCGGGAAGGACGACGATGCAGCGGCCGTGATTGGCCAGCTCTTCGAGGACGCCGACAGCGCTGGGGATCGGATTGTTCGCCGGGCGCCCATAGGAACTGCTGAGCGCCTCGACACTGAAGTACCTCGCACCGAGGGACTGGTTCTGCGAGATGGCGTGCAGCGTGGGCGTGCGCAAGCGCTTCGCCCACGGCGCCACTCCGGTCATCTGCCAGTGCCTGCGGCCTGGGGCTGCGACTGACGGCCAACCATGTCGGTCTCGTTCGCCGGCTGCTTTTCGTTGCTTCCCGTTGCCCTGCGCTGATCTGTCCCCGCGATTGCTGACCCTGGACCGGGATCTGCCTCGGTTGCGACGCGGCCTGATCGATCGGAACCGAGATCTTGAGCACGCCGTTCTCGAACGCAGCGTTGGCTTTGTCGAACGTCGCGCCGTCCGGCAGCGCGATCTCGCGCCGGATGCGGCCTTCGAAACGCTCGTGCCGGATGCAATCCTTGTCGCGCTCATGTGCCTGCTTGCGCGTGGCTGCCTCGACGATCAGACGTCGCGGCTCACCTTTGATGGTGACCTCGTCTGGTGCGAAGCCGGGCAGCGACATCTCGATGCGCAGACCGTTCTCATCCTGATGCACATCGATCGGCGCTATCAGCGCCGGCTGCAGGTCTCCAAGCCTCGACGGCAGACCGTCGACAGATGTACGACCGAACATCCGGTCGAGGCTTTGATGAAGCGTCATCAGATCGTTGGCAGGATCCCAATTGACTAGGGTCATGACTGCACCTCGTTCGTGTGTCTTCCACCGTACTGACCACCACACTAGGCAGCGTGTTACCGCGCACGTCAAGCGACCCGGGTGTTGTTGTCAAGACTGTAAGAAACGACACGTGACGCGACTGCGTCGGCGAGTTCGCCGTTTCAGGTAGCTGTCAGCGGTCCGAACCGCGCGGAACGTCCACACCGGTCACGATGCCCAGGCGCTCCAAAACGCCAGGCGCGATTCACAGCGTTCCAACTCGTTCACGAGTGACGGAAGGTCGATCCCGAGCACCTCGCGCTGGACGGTCTTCGCGGTCCCCCCAGCCATGCCATGCGTCCTTTCGATGATCCGCGTCTGCACCCTGACGAGCTCCTCATAGGCGCCCTGCCAGTAGCTGAGCATCGTCGTGAGCGGCAGGACCGTCTGGCCGTGCGTAGCACCCCCCAACGAAGTCAACGGTTCCGGAACGATGTCCAGCTGGTAGCCACGACCCCTGACCGTGAGGATCAGATCGGGATGGCGCGGGTTCAACTCGACCTTGTGGCGGAGACGAGAGACATACAACTCGACCTCAGCTTCACGTCCGGGAAGATCCGTGCCCCACGCGCCGCGAGCGAGCTCGCGGCGATCGAGAATCCGGCGGGGATGTGCCATCAGGAATGCGAACAGCTGCCACTCGGCCGGACTGAGTGCCTGGCGCCGGCCTTTTCGTTCGATGGTGTGGTCAGCAAGGCGCACCTGAAGGTCACCGAGGAGTGCTCCTTCGGCCAGCGCGCGGTTCACAGGTTGGTCACGCGCCAGTACCGCACCGACGGCGAGGCCCAGGTGCTCGGGGTCGAACGGTTTCTTCACAGTCAAGTGTCGCGCCGTTTCGAAGCGGGCTCTTGAGCTCCTCGTCGCCGTCCACCAGTACCACGAGCGGGCCGGCAAATGCGCGGCGCACCACTGCGAGGGCACCCTCGTTGTCCGGCATGTCGCGTGAGCTGATGAGGACGAGCTGAGCGCCTGATGTCTCGACCGACTCAACCAGCCGCCGATACGTCACGAAAGCCCGGGGCTCCCAGCCTGCGTTCTTTGCGACCGCGGTCAGCATGGCCGTATATGCAGGCGACGACTCCAGAATCGCTGCCGTGACCGGCGGCGACAATGCGACCCCCTTCGCCATGCTCATCAGGACACACTCCGGTGGTGTCCCTCCCAGAGCATCTTGCGCCTTTGGTCCGCACGGTGGCCAGGCGTCATCCACGAAGAGATACGAACCGGACACGCATGGTGACGCTCACATGAGCCCAGCGTCACGTGCCACGGCATACTGAATAGGCATGGATCAGGCTGGAGGCCAGGGCATCGCCGGGGCGCGCACGCGCGTCCCGGGGTACACCCTGGATGGGGGCATCAGCGTCGATCGCGCCGGCGCGCTGATCGACGCCCACGAGAACACGACCGGCTCACCGGTGGTCATTCGTCTCCTCAGCCCGGCGCTGACCGCTGACGCCGCCTTTCGACGTCAGGTCCGGCACGACATGGGTGTGCTCACCGCCCTCCGCCACCAGCACCTTCTGGCGGTCATCGCCTTCGACGATCGGAGCGCGGCGATCGTCTACGAGTGGGTCCAAGCGGTGACGCTGGGTCACCTCGTGGGCGCGTCGGGCCCGCTCGAAGCGGCGGCGGCTCTGGTCGTGTTCGACGATTGCCTGGCTGCGCTCGAAGCGCTGCACGCTGTCGGGATTCTGCACCGGGACGTACACCCCGAAGCAGATCCTCGTCGACACCGGTGGCACGTCGATCCTGCGCGACGCCGGCGTGCCCGCTCCGCCACTGCGACACGGCTGGCGCTCCGGGACCCCGCAGTACATGGCGCCGGAACTGTGGGCGGGCCGCCCGCACACGGTCGCGACCGACATCTACGCAGCCACGGGGATCCTCGTTGACGCGCTGTCGGGTGAGCCTCCGTACATCGGAACGGATCTCACCGGGGCTCGGCGCCCAGCACACCCATGGCGCCCTGCCCAGCGAGGCGGTTCCAATGATCGCTCGGTCGCTGGTCGTCCGTGGTCTGGCGAAGGACCCGCGCGATCGCCCAGCCAGTGCTGCGCTGTTCCGCAGGGACGTCGAGATCGCCGGCGCAGCCTTCCTCGGCACAGACTGGCGCGACCACGGACGAGCCATCCTCACCGCCAACGTGGCCGACCGGTTGAACGACCCGGCGCCATCGCTCCTGCCCGTTGACGAGTTCGTCGATGAGGAAGACGGCACGCCGCTGACGGGCCTGGAGATCGACACCGCAGCCGATGAGCCGCGACCCGGCGGCGTCGGGTGGAAGGTGTGGGCGGTGGCAGGGGCCGCGGTGCTCGCGCTCGTCGTGATGCTGGTCTTTGCCGTTCAGGCGATCGGCGGCCCAGGGGTGCAAGTCTCGCCGTCGGCGCCGCCGGCGCCAGTGCTCTCTCCGGCCACGACCGGAAGCGTGCCGACGGACGCTGTGGTCCCGACCGCCGTCGATACCGCGGGTGCAGCGAGTGCGACGCCATCGCCGACTTCTTCGGCGACGCCGACCGCAACGCCACCGGTTGACACCGCGCCGGTCAGCCTCGCGCCGACTCCGACTCCGACCCCATCGCCGTCGCCGAGTTCCCACCCACGGTCACCATCCGCCGACGCCGAGCCCCACCTGAGGCGGCGGGGTCGCGTCAGCGTGCCGGAGTGAGGTTGTACACGTCTGCCGCGTAGTCGCGCATCATCCGCGCCGCTGAAAATCGCGGGCCGTTGGTGCGCAGCGACGCACGCATGCGCTCCACCCAGCCCCGCGGAATCCCGTGCTCGTCGCGCTGATAGAACAGCGGGATCACCTCGTGCTCGACGATGTCGAAAAGGGTGGCGGCGTCGCGTGAGTCCTGCATGTCGTGATCGAACAGGATGTCGCCGGGGATTGCCCAACCGTTGGTGCCGTCATAAGCCTCCGCCCACCATCCGTCCAGGACCGACAGGTTCAGGCCGCCGTTGAGCGCGGCTTTCATTCCGCTCGTGCCGCTGGCTTCCAGCGGCGGCCGCGGGACATTGATCCAGACATCGCAGCCGGCGACCATGCCAAGGGCGGTGGAGAGGCTGTAGTTGTCGAGGAACGCAAGGCGACCCACCGCGGCCGGACCCTGCCCGAAGCTGAAAAGCGCTTGCGCGGCACGCTTTCCTTCCTCGTCCTGGGGATGGGCTTTGCCCGCGAGAATCATCTGCGTCGGCCGATCCTTGTTGTCGAGCACGCTGGATGCGCGCTGCGGGTCCAGCGTCAGCAGCTGGATGCGCTTGTAGCCCGCGAGCCGGCGCGCAAACCCGAAGGTGAGCGCATGCTCGTCAAACCCATGCTCAGCGGCCTCGACATACCAGCGGGGCTCATCACGAGCCAACCGATTCGCCACAACCTGCTCGCGTACATGGCGCACGAAATCTGCCCGCAGCGAGTTGCGAACGGCCCATAACTCCGAATCCGGAATGTCGTCCACGCCGTGCCAGGTCTCGGGATCGGCTGCGCGCGTTTCCCACCCGGCATCGAGATACCCGTCCAGCAGTTCACGCATCTGTGGTGCCATCCAGGTCGGAAGGTGCACCCCATTGGTGATGTGTCCGACCGGGACGGTGTCCGCGGGCCGCTCCGGGAACAGCGATTGCCACATCTGCCGCGCAACCTCCCCGTGGCGGCGGCTCACCCCGTTGCGAGCGCGGCTCATCTTGATGCCGAGGGGCGTCATCACAAATTGTTCGTGAGGGTTGTCTGGTCGCGTACGACCGAGATGCAGGAAACCCTCGAGATCGAGGCCCGCCTGCTCTGGATAGTCACCGAGGACTTCGACGATCTCGCTGACGTCGTAGCCCTCGTTGCCCGCGCTCACCGGCGTATGGGTGGTGAAGACGGTGCGGTCGCGCGCGATCGTGAACGCCTCGTGACGAGAGCGCCCGAGCGCAATCTCGCGTCGCGCCATCTCGAGCGGCGCCAGGGCAGCGTGCCCTTCGTTGAGGTGCACGACACACGGGTCGAGGCCCATCGCCTCGAGTACGCGCATGGACCCGATCCCGAGGAGTGCGTACTGCGCGAGACGAGTGGGACGGTCCGCGACATAGAGCCGGCTGGTGATCCACTGATCGATGGGGGAGTTCTCAGGTCGCTGCGCGTCGAGCAGATAGAGCGGCGTGCGTCCGATGTCGAGGCGCCAGACCTGGACGACGACATCGCGGCCGCGCAAGGGCACGGTCACCGTGAGTGGAGTGCTTCCGTTGTAGACAAGTGCGGCAGGAACGCGCTCGGGATCCATCTGCAGCCAGTACTCGAGCTGGTAGCCGGACCGATCCATGCGCTGCTGGAAATATCCCTGGCGGTAGAGGAGGCCCACGCCGACCATCGGCAGTGCCATGTCGGACGCCTCTTTGAGGATGTCACCCGCGAGCACGCCGAGGCCACCCGCGTAGATCGGCAGCGAGCGGTGCACCGCGAACTCAGCGCAGAGAAAAGCGACCGGACGGATCGGCGTCGCCCGACCTTCCATGGCGGGGCGGCGCAACTCGCCATCGAGCCGCCCGACGAGGTCGCCGAGGCGGCGCAACAGCGTGACGTCCGCTGCGGCGCGATCGAGTGTCGCCGAGGACGTCTCATGCAGGAGCCGAATCGGGTTGTGGTTGCTCGCTTCCCATCGACTGGGATCGATCATCCGGAAGACATCGTCGCCTCCCGGCCACCACGACCACGCGTAGTTGAAGGCAAGACGAGCGAGTGGCTCCAGCTGTTCAGGAAGCCGGGCGGCGAGGTCCGCGGACGCGCGGTCGATATCGCCTGCCCCGTCAGAGATGATCGGCATCGCGACTTCGGTCACGGCGCTTGGTTCCCGGTCACTGCGAGTTGCAACGCCGCGACACCGGCATGCACGCCGCCCGAATGACCGAACACCGCAGTCCCGGCGACGAGCACGTCCGCTCCCGCGTCGACGCACGCCTTTGCGTTGCCGGCTTCGACGCCGCCGTCAACCTCGACCTCGGTGTCCAGACCCTGACGCTCGACCTCGGCGCGGATGCGCTCCACCTTGCGCAGGGTGCGAGGGATCAAACGCTGACCGCCGAAGCCCGGGTCGATGGTCATCACCAGTGCGAGGTCGCACGCCTCGAGAATGTCGTCGAGCATCTCGGCAGGCGTGCTCGGATTGATCGCCGCCCCGGACCGGCAGTCGAGCGAGCGGATCGTCGTCAGCGTGCGGTGCAGCTGCGGGCAAGCTTCGTAGTGCACCGTGATCGCGTCGGCGCCCGCGCGCGCAAAAGTGTCCAGATGGGCATCCGGATTGACGATCATCAGGTGCAGCTCCAGCGGTAGCGACGTCTCACGCTTGAGCACGCGGACAGTGTCGGTGCCGAACGTGAAGTTGGGGACGAACACCCCGTCCATGACATCCACGTGGATGCGGTCAGCGCCACTCTCCTCGAGATCATGGGCGGCCTCGGCTATGTGTCCGAAGTCGGCGGCGAGCAGGCTCGGCGCGATCCGGATGGCGTCCCGACACGGCTTCCACGTCGATCGCGGCATCCCGGGGATTCTGGCAGACGTGGGTCAGCGGTCCACCGGAATTCTCCGAGCCGTCACGCCGCCGCTTCAGCGTCGAGGAACCAGACCAGTTCCCCATCGACGGGTCGGACATGCGCGGCGGGCACGGTTCCCCTGGCGGTGGCTGCCAGCGCCTCACGCTTGGCGGCCCCGGTGACCATGAAGCCCACCGCAGCCGCCGCGTTGATGGTGGGGTAGGTGAGCGTGATGCGGTCGAAGGGCTGGTAGTCAGCAAGGCCGCGCGTCGCCCAGCGGTCGGTGACCTCGAGGGCCGGCGTCCCCGGAAAGAGGGATGCCGTATGGCCGTTCTCCCCAAGTCCCAGGAGGATCACGTCCAGTCGCGGCGCACCCGCCGGGCCGGCTGGGAGCGATGACGCCAGCAGATCCGAGTACTCCGCCGCCGCTGCGTCGAGGTCGGGACGCTCCGCGGGCATGCGATGGACGCGCCGCGGGTCGATGGCGACACGGCTGAGCAACGTCGTTTCAGCGAGGTGATAGTTGCTCGACGGATCGTCGGGTGGGCAGGCGCGCTCATCGCCGAAATACACCTCCCACGAAGCCCAGTCGATGCGTCCCTGCCAGGCTGCGCTGGTCAGTGTTGCATTGAGCAGTCGCGGCGTACTGCCACCGGAGAGCGCGATCGCGAAGCGCCCATGGTTCGAGACGGCACGTTGCGCACGTGCGGCGATCCAGGTCGCCACCGAGTCCGCAACGTCCTGCGGCGTTTCACTGACGAGGCGCTCGCCGTGCAAGTCCGCCATGTCAGGGGCGATGCCAGGCACGGCCGTCGCGCGCCATGAAGGCGTGCGCCTCCTCCGGTCCCCAGGTGCCCGCCTCGTAGTTGGGACAGTTCACCGGATCGGGTGGATGCGCGCGCCATCCGTCAAGAATCGCCGTGCAGAAGCGCCAGGCCTCCTCAACCTCATCCTCGCGTGCGAAGAGGGTTGGGTCGCCGCGCATGCAATCGAGGATCAGACGCTCATACGCATCGGGCGACTGCTCGCGAAACGCCGTGCCGTACGTGAAGTCCATGTTCACCAACTCGATGCGCAATGCCTGACCCGGGATCTTTGCGCCGAAGCGGAGCGTGATCCCCTCGTCCGGCTGGATGCGCAGGACGAGCAGGTTGGGCTCGATCCCATCGGTGGGGATCGCCCCGGCGGCCAGCGGGACGTTGCCGGCAAAGGGCGAGTGGGGTACGCGGCGAAACTGGATCACGATCTCGGTGGACCGCTTCGGCATGCGTTTGCCGGTGCGCAGGTAGAAGGGCGTCCCTGCCCAACGCCAGTTGTCGATGTCCACCTTGAGCGCCACGAACGTCTCGCGCAGGGAATCGGGCGCAACATCCTTTTCCTCGCGATAGCCGGGAACCGGTATGCCATTGATCATTCCCGCCGAGTACTGGCCACGCACCGAGTGCGAGAGGGCGTCATCGGCGTGGATGGGCCGAACCGCGCGCAGCAGCTTCACCTTCTCATCGCGAACCATCTCAGCCTGGAAGTTCGACGGCGCCTCCATACCCATGATCGCGACCAACTGCATGATGTGGTTCTGCACGATGTCGCGTAGCGCGCCGGCCTCCTCGTAGTAAGCGCCGCGCCCCTCGACCCCGATCTCCTCGGCGACGGTGATCTGCACGTGATCGATGTACTGGCGGTTCCACAACGGCTCGAAGATGCCGTTCGCGAAACGGAACACGAGCAGGTTCTGCACGGTTTCCTTGCCGAGATAGTGGTCGATGCGGTAGATCTGCTCTTCGATGAAGGCGGCGTGCAGCCGCTCGTTGAGCTCGCGGGCGGTGGCCAGATCTCGTCCGAACGGCTTCTCGATGATCACGCGCACGAATGTCCCGGGCGGTTGCGCCGTCAGGCCCGCCTCGTTGAGTCTCGCCGCCAGCGGCATGACCGCGCCGGGCGGTGTGCTGAAGTAGAAGAGGCGATTTCCGGCGGTGCCACGATCGCGATCGGCTTCCTCGAGCGCTGCGCAGAGATGCGTGAACCCGTCGGAGTCGTCCATGTCGTACTTCACATAGCGCAGACCGGCGGCGAATTCCTCCCACACGTCCTGACGCAGTGGCACGCGTCCGTACTTCTCGACACCGGCGCGCATGTCAGCGCGGAAGGCTTCATTGGTCAAACTGCTGCGCGCGGCCCCGATGACGGTGAATCCCTTGGGCAGGCTGCCTTCGGACGCGAGCGCGTACAACGCCGGGACCAGCTTGCGCTTGGTCAGGTCGCCGCTGGCTCCAAAGATGACCACGCAGAACGGAACGGGTGTGCGCGGGCGACTGCGTCGCTCCACGAACGGGTAGTCGGCCGTCAGTGTGATGCCGGCGTCTCCGCTATCTGCTCAGCCTTTACCGCATGGCCCCCGAACTCGTTGCGCAGGGCGGCGATCACCTTGTTGCCAAAACCGTCAGGAAGTCGCGACTGGTAGCGCGCCATCAGCGACAGTGCCAGCACCGGTGCGGGCACCGACAGTTGCATTGCCTCTTCGAGCGTCCACCGGCCCTCGCCGGAGTCATCAACCCAACCACGCAGCTTGTCGAGCTGGGGATCACTTGCGAAGGCACGCTCGGCCAGCTCGAGCAGCCAGGATCGCACGACGCTGCCCTGGTTCCAAAGGTGGGCGATGGCGTGGAGATCAAGCTCGCCGAACTCAGGCTTGGCCTGCATGATCGCGAACCCTTCCGCGTACGCCTGCAACATGCCGTACTCGATGCCGTTGTGCACCATCTTCACGAAGTGCCCGGAGCCAACGGGGCCGACATGGAGAAAGCCGTCGGGCGGCGCCAGCGTGTTGAAGATCGGACGCCAGTGATCGACCGTGTCCTTGTCGCCGCCGGCCATGAGACAGTAGCCGACCTCGAGCCCCCAGACCCCGCCACTGGTCCCCGCGTCGATGTAGTTGATGCCGCGCTCGGCGCAGGCCGCCGCGCGTGCGATGGAATCGTGGTAGTTGCTGTTGCCGCCGTCGATGATGGTGTCGCCTTTCTCGAGGAGCGACTCGAGTGATGCCACGGTGTCATCGGTCACCTTGCCCGAGGGCACCATCATCCAGACACCGCGAGGAGCGGTCAGCGCACCCACGAGGTCAGCCAGATTGGCAGCGGTGGTCGCACCGAACGCCTCGACGCTGGCGCGGGCATCGGGATTCGGATCAAAAGCGACCACGGCGTGGTCACCGTCGCGACGGAGCCGGTGCACCATGTTGGCGCCCATTCTCCCAAGCCCGACAAAGCCGATCTGCATGGTCGTGGGTCCCTCGGTGTGAGGCGGCGCTCAGTGTGCCGCCGCGGTGGTTGCGCTCACGGCGTCGGTGAGGCTCTTCAGCCCGGCGTCGAGATTGCCTGCGATATGGATGCGGATCACCCGGCGGCCGTGGGTTCGCAACGACTGCAGATCACCTGCGGCCTGCGCTCGCTTCAGCACCGAGAACGTGAATGGCTTGCCCGGAATCGGCACGTCGGTGCCGTCGTCAGCCGTGATCTGGATGTAGACGCCCGTGTTCGGCCCACCCTTGTGGAGCTGGCCGGTGCTGTGCAGGAAGCGCGGACCGAACCCGAGTGTGGTCGCGAGGCGGCGGGTGTCGCGGATCGCGACGCGCAAGTCCTGCAGTGCATCCTGGTTGGCGTCGTCAGGCGTGACATACGCCATCAGCGCGACGTAGTCGCCCGGATTGGCGGTGTCGAGGTGCGCCGAGATGGCGCTCGTGGCGCTGCTTCCGGTGACGTCGCCGTACACGCGCAGGGCGCCGTCGGTGACCGCCGCGGCCAGGTCGGGGAGCGAGCCGGTCTGCTGATACTGCTCCAGCACCAGGTTGGTGTTGTCCTTGGACTCCTTCACGTTGGGCTCGTCGAACGGGTCGATCGCCAGGTGCGCACCGGCGACGGCGGTGGCGAACTCCCAGCGGAAGAACTCCGCCGCGAGGTCGTACGTGTCGACGAGGTCAAACGTGATGACCGGATGCCCGGCGGTCTTCAGCGACTCGACCGAGCGATCGAACTCGGCGTCGTCGCCGACGCGCAGCGCGACGAACAGCCGGTCGTTGGAGTACACGCTGGGATCGCCGATCGGTTCGTCACCGATCGGGATGATTCCCTTGCCCTCCTTGCCGGTGCTCTCGGCGATCAACTGCTCGGCCCACAGCGAATAGGCCTCGATGCTCTTCGGCGCCAGGATGGTCACCTTGTCCTGACCGGAGTCGTGGAGCGTTCCCATGACCGTTCCAAGGCTGAGACCGCAGTTGATGTCGCCGGGTACGCCCGCTGCGCAATTGCGCCGCATGTCCGCTGCACGTGTGAGCAGCCGGTCGATGTCGATGCCGATGATTGCTGCGGGAACCAACCCGAACATGCTGAGTGCGGAGTACCTGCCGCCGATATCGGGCGGGTTCTTGAAGAGATGCAGGAACGATCGCTCGCGAGCGATGTCAGCAAGCGGCGTGCCGGGGTCGGTGACAGCGACGAAGTGCGCGCCAGGCGTGTCGGTGACCGATGCGGTCAGCTCCCAGAAATGGGCCAGGTGCGACAGGGTTTCCAGCGTCGTTCCCGACTTGCTCGACACGATGTAGCCGGTGGCCTTCGGGTCGATGGCACGGGTCACACGCGTGATCGCGAGCGGGTCCGTGGTGTCGAGCACGTGCAGCGTGGGCTGCCCATCAGTGCTCCCGAACGAGCTGCGCAGGACTTCCGGGCAGAGGCTCGATCCACCCATGCCAAGGAGGACGCAGTCACGCCACCCGGCTGTGCGCACCTCGTCGCGCAGTCCGTTCAGCGCTGGGAGATGCTCGCGCATCGCGCCGATGACGTCGAGCCAGCCGAGGCGGTTCTTGATCACCGCCGCATGAGCCGGGTCCCCGGGCTTCCAGAGGTCAGGATCGCGATGCCAGATGCGTGTCGCGGTTTCCGATGCGGCCGGCGTGTCAAGGGGGATCGTCGCAGCGCCCGTGCTGATGTGCTGACGCGTGCCATATCCGGAGTGCATCGAATCGATCTTCTCCGCAATACCGCGGATCAATGAGTCGTAGGAGTTGGCAAAGGTCTTGACGCCGGCGTCCAGCAGCTCCTGGGTGACGTCGTCCATGTTGATGCCGGCCTCGGCGAGCTGATCCATCACCTTGTGTGCACCGGCGTAATCGGCGCTCACCGTGTCGCCCGCCACGACTCCGTGGTCCTGGAACGCCTCGATGGTTGCCGGCGGCATGGTGTCGACGGTGTCCGGCCCGATCAGCGCCTCCGCGTACAGGACGTCCCGATAGTTCGGATTCTTGGCACTCGTGCTCGCCCAGAGCGGACGCTGCACGGGAGCACCGGCGGCGCGCAAGACCGCGAATCGATCACTGTGGAACTTCTGCTCGTAGAGCTCGTAGGCGAGCACCGCGTTGGCGATCGCCGCCTTGCCGAGCAGGCCTTCCAGCAGCGCGTTGCCCGGATCCGCCGCGAGCTTCTCCTGCAGCAGCTTGTCGACGAGCGTGTCGACGCGGCTGACGAAGAAGGACGCAACCGAGTGCACATCAACTGACTGTCCGTCCTTAAGGCGTGCCTCGAGCGCGGTCAGGTAGGCCTCGATGACACGCTCGTACATCGCGATCGCGAAGATGAGCGTGACATTGACATTGCGTCCGTCGGCGACAGTCCGATGGATGGCCGCCATTCCCTCCATGGTCGCGGGAATCTTGATCATGAGGTTGGGCCGGTCGACCCGTTCCCAGAGAGTCCTCGCCATCGCGACCGTCCCGTCGGTGTCGTGCGACAGCGACGGCGGGACCTCGAAGACTCACATACCCATCCGCGCCCGTGGTCCGATCGTGGACTGGGCGGAGGATGTCGGCCGCGTTCTGGATGTCGGTGATCGCCAGCTCCATGAACACGTCCATCGGATCGTCGATACCCGCGTTGATCAGGTCGCGAATCTGATCGTCGTACATCGAGCCTTCCGCGATCGCCTTCTGGAAGATCGTCGGATTGCTGGTCAAGCCGGTGACGTTGTCGTTGTCGATATGACGCTGTAGATCACCGGAAGTCAGCAGTTCGCGGCTGATGAAGTCGAGCCAGACGGACTGACCGCGTTCACCGAGTTGCTGCAGTGGCGTCGACATTCAGCGAACCTCCGCGGGCTGGCCGGTGAACGCGTTCACTGCGTCGACGATCGCGTCGGAGTCGATGCCCGCGGTGGCCATCAACTCCTCAGGTGTGCCGGAGCCAGGCAGGCTTCGTACAGCGAGATGCGTGACCCTCGGCGGCGTTGCCTCCAATGCCATCGCCTCCATCACCGCAGCACCGAGTCCGCCCTGCGGGTAATGATCTTCGACCACCACGAAGCGCCCGCCGGTGGCAGCACTCGCCTGGCGAAGTGTCGCGGTGTCGATCGGCTTGACCGAGTACAGATCGATGACCCTGCAGGTGACGCCGGTTTTGGCCAGACGGTCGCAGGCATCGATGCAGGCGTGCAGCGTGACCCCGGCTCCGATGAGTGTCACGTCGTCCTTGTCGCTCTGGCGCAGGACCTTCGCGCCGCCCACCGGGAACTCCTCGTAGTTGCCATACAGCACGGGGTACGCGCCGCGGGTGGTGCGGATGTAGCTGATGCCGGGCAGATCCGCCATCTGCGCAACCAGTTTCGCGGTGGAGACGGCGTCACTCGGATACAGCACGGTCGAGGTGTGCACCGCACGCAGCGCGGCAATGTCCTCGAGCGCCATCTGCGACGGTCCGTCCGGCACCGATCTCGCAGCCGGCGTGCGAGCCGGAGAGCCGAAGCTGCACCTCGGAGACGCCCGCCATGCGAATGAAGTCGTACGCGCGCGAGAAGAAGGCGGCGAATGTGGACGCGAAGGCGATGTAACCGCGCACCGAAAGACCGACGGCGCTGGCCACCATCTGCTGCTCCGCGATGAACATCTCGAAGAACCGCCCGGGATACGCATCCTTGAACTCGTCGGCGTGGGTTGAATTGCTGACCTCGCCGTCGAGTGCCACCACGTTGTGGCGCGCTCCCAGGGCTCGGAGCGTGTCGCCGTATGCCTTGCGGGTCGCGACCTTGTCGCCGAGCTTGTACTCCGGCAGCGTGACGGTCGAGTCGGTGCCCGTGGCCATGGCCGAATCGAGCGCTTCAGGTGGTTGCACGTGAATGCGCAGGTCGCGGCTGCCGCCCAATTCCTCGATGGCCTTCTCGGCGAGCTCGGGCGGAAACGCCTTGCCGTGCCAGCCCTCTTTGTTCGCGACCTCGGTGACGCCTTCGCCCTTGATGGTGCGGGCGATGATGACGCTCGGACGAACGCCGCCCTCACGCGCCGAGGTCAGTGCCTCATCGATCTCGATGAGGTTGTGGCCGTCAATGACGATGGGACGCCCGCCGAACGCCTCGACGCGCTGGCGATAGACCTCAAGGTCCCACTCGTACTCGGTCGGCCCGCGCTGGCCGAGCCGGTTCACGTCGAAGATGGCGGTGAGGTTCGAGAGGCCGTAGTGCCCGGCCTTGTCGAGCGCCTCCCAGACCGACCCTTCGGCAAGCTCGCTGTCGCCGCAGAGAACCCAGACGTGGAACGGCAATTCGTCGAGGTACTTGCCGGCGAGCGCGACGCCCACGGCGACCGCGATGCCCTGGCCGAGCGACCCGGTCGCCACGTCGACCCAGGGGAGGATCGGGGTCGGGTGGCCCTGCAGCCTCGACCCATGGGTCCGGTAGGTCATCAACTCCTCATCGGTGATCGCGCCGGCAGCCTTGTACAGCCCATAGAGGAGGGGGGACGCATGCCCCTTGGAGAAGATCAGGTGGTCGTTGTTGGCCAGCCGGGGCTGGTCGAAGTCGTAGCGGAGGTGGCGTGCAGCGAGGACAGCGATGATGTCGGCGGCGGACATGCTCGATGTCGGATGTCCCGAGCCAGCTTTGGTGCTCGCGCGGATACCGTCGACTCGAATCTGCTGAGCAACCTGGCGCACGAAATCGAGCGCAGGAAGCGCTCCTGCATCGACCCTACCGGACACCGCCATGAACGCAACCTCCAATCGACTTTCTGAACTTGAATGATGCCGCGACGGACCGTTGGCGCGCCGTCCGCTGTTGCCTCCAGCCGCATGGGGTACAGTCTCGGGTCTGGCCATGCGCCTATAGCTCAGCCCGGATAGAGCGTCTGACTACGGATCAGAAGGCCGGGGGTTCAAATCCTCCTGGGCGCACCAAGCCTCTCCTGCCAAACTCACGACCGCACGGGCTGACCCGGGGCTGCGCTGGAGCATCAGCCGCCCGCACTCAACGCACTTGAGCGGCGGTCGCTCGGCGTCGGGTGGGCGGCTCAGCCTGATCGAAGTCTGCAGCGGAATGACCCGGTTGCTGCCGCACTGGACGCACGTCATCCCAAGCCACCCTGCGCCAATCTCGACAACCGCCGGAAGCGTACGGGGTCGTCTGACGGATCGTCCGCGCGGTGCCGATCACACTGCCCTGTCATGTGCGTGCTGCGGATATCTCCGGGCTTGCATGGCTCGCTGGTGGGAGACAAACGATGGTCGGCTTTCCGGTCTAAGCTGCACGTGATGAAGGATGGCCGCTGACCACGATGTTCTCGATCCTGCTCTTTCCCCTCTTCTTTTTCGGTCTATGGATCGCGGCGGTCGTCTTCTGGATCTACTGCATCGTCGAGGTCGCTCGGATCCCCGACGCTCAGTTCCGTGCGGCGGGCTCAGAAAAAATCGTCTGGCTGCTGATCGTCATCCTCACCCAGGCCATCGGCTCGCTCGTGTGGTGGTTCGCGAAACGCACCGATGTGCTGGCAGCGGCCGGCAGGATTCCCACCCCGCCGCCCGGCTGGTACCCGGAGCAGGCGAGCGGCCCGCTCCGCTGGTGGGACGGGAGCCGATGGACCGAGTGGCGTCACATGCCCCCGCCGCCGGCGCCGCCGGCGTACTGAACACCGCAGACGGACCCGGCTTCCTCACCGGAGGCGAAACCTTCGCCCGTCGGTCCGCGTAACCACGCAGACGACCGACCGTTTGAGTGATCGCTCCTGAACACGCCCACCGGAGGAATCCCCGTGACCCGGTTCTTCAAGCTCGCCGCAGCCGCAACCGGCGCCGCGGTCGTCGCAGCCGCAGCGTTCCTCCTCCACCCCCGATCGGGAGCCCGCCGCCGGGCATCCGTCAGCCGCGCAACGGTCGGCTTCGCGTCCCTGCTGGGCTCGGCCGTGGACAACCGTCCGAAGCGCTCCAGCACGGCGGGCTGGGATGAGACCCTCGCTGATCGCGTGCGGGTTGCCCTGTCAGTCGGCTTTGGTGATCTTGCCTCCGGCATCGAGATCCGTGCCAGCAGAGGCGTGATCACGCTGCGCGGCGAGGTCGACGAGTTGACAGACATCACCCGGTTCGAGACTGCCGTTCGGGAAGTCGGCGACGTGGTCGACGTCGACAACCTGCTGCGCCTCCGGATGCGCGAGGCGCACCGGCCGCACGTCGTCTCCGCGTAGCCGGAGCACCGCCTGATCGGCGACACTCCCAGCGTGTCGCTCCCCTTTGACCCGCCGCTCGAACCGATGCTCGCGCGCGCCGCTCCGGAGATCCCACGAGATGGCAGCTGGCTCTACGAGCCGAAGTGGGATGGGTTCCGGGCGATCGTCTTCCGCGACGGTGACAAGGTGCACGTCGCGAGCCGGAACGCTCTCGCGCTCGAACGCTACTTCCCCGAGTTGCTCGATCCTCTTCGGGCCGCGCTGCCCGACCGCTGCATCGTCGACGGCGAAGTGGTCATCGCCACCGATCACGGCCTGGACTTCGACGCCTTGCAGCTGCGGATTCATCCAGCCGCATCGCGGGTGAAGATGCTCTCCGAGCAGACACCCTCCTCGATGGTGCTCTTCGACCTGCTCGCGCTTGGCGACGACGATCTCCGGGAGCGTCCGCTCGAGGAGCGGCGGCGAGGATTGATGGAGGCGATCGCCAGCAGTGCTTCCGTGGGCCTGACCCCGCAGACCATGGACGCCGAAGAAGCGACGCAGTGGTTCATGCGTTACGAGGGCGCGGGTCTCGACGGCGTGGTCGCCAAAGATCCCGCCGGCACGTACCGTCCCGGGGAACGGCGCTGGATCAAGGTGAAGCATCTGCGTACGGTGGACTGCGTCGTCGGCGGCTTTCGGCTCGCGAAGACCGGCGACGGCATCGGCTCGCTCCTGCTCGGTCTCTACGACTCGGAGGGCGCGCTCCATCACGTCGGGCACACCTCATCGTTCGATGCCGCCGAGCGGCGCGAGATCCTCCAACAGTTGCAGCCGCTCGTCGGCGGCGAGAGCTTCGGTCAGGGACGGACGCCGGGAGGCCCCAGCCGCTGGTCGCGTTCCGCCGACAGCGCCTGGACATCGGTCGCGCCGGAGATCGTGTGTGAGGTGTCGTTCGACCATCTCCAGGGCGGGCGATTCCGGCACGCCTCGCGGTTCCTTCGCTGGCGGCCCGACAAGGCGCCGCGCTCCTGCGACTTCGAGCAGCTTTCTCCGCCGGAGGCGTTCGCGCTCGAGGACATCCTGGTCACTCGTGGCTGAAATGCGGGTACGCTGCCGCGGCGGTCATGGCCGGTACTGACTACAGCTCGTATCTGCGCATCGATGAGCTGCTCGATCTGCAGCACCCTCTCACCGCGGGCGCACATGACGAGATGCTGTTCGTCGTCATCCATCAGGCCTATGAGCTCTGGTTCAAGGTGATCCTGCACGAGCTGGATCATGCGGTCGCCGAACTGCAGGCGGGACGTCCGCACGGTGCGATTCCTGCGCTGCACCGCACCACGCGGATCGACGAGCTGCTCATCGCCCAGCTCCGGGTGCTGGAAACCCTCACGCCGGAAGGATTTCTCGAGTTTCGTGACCCGTTGACACCTGCGTCGGGACTGCAGTCCGGACAGTTCCGCGCCATTGAGGTGCTGGGCGGCCTGGAGGGTGCGACGCCGGCAGATACGGCGCCCCTTTCCGAGCACGATACGCAGGAGCTCAGGCGCCGGGGCGAAACGCCAACGCTCTACGCGTCACTCAGCGCGTGTCTGCGCGCGCACGGATTCGACATGCCGGACGGTGATGGCGCCGACGCGCACGAGCGCCGGCTGGAGTCGCTGGTGTCGCTGTACCGGGACCACGCATCACCCGAGCGCGCAGCCCTGCATCACGTCTGCGAGCTACTGCTCGACCACGACGAGGCGATCGCTCGCTGGCGGTTCCATCACGCCCAGATGGCGGCGCGCGAAATCGGATCGCGCCCGGGGACCGGTGGCGGCGGCGTCGCCTATCTGGCCTCCACGATTGCAGTGCGATTCTTCCCCGAGCTCTGGGAGGTACGAAGCCACCTGTGACCATCGAACTTCCGGACACTCTCGACCGTAACTCGTGTGCGGGCCTCGACGCCAGTGATGAGCTGGCACCTTTCCGTGACCGTTTTCTCCACGACGCGACTACCATCTACCTGGACGGCAACTCCATGGGGCGCCTCCCGACCGCCGCGGTATCGCGGCTGCGCGAGATGGCCGAGCATGAGTGGGGCACGATCCTGGTGCGTGGATGGACCAGAGTCGGGATGGATGGATTCACCCGGCCGGGTGGGAGATCGAATCGCCGAACTGATCGGCGCTCTGCCCGGAGAGGTCCTCGTCGCCGATACCACCTCGGTCAACCTCTTCCGCCTGGTGACCGCGGTTCTCCGCGCGCGTCCGCATCGCCGCGTCGTCGTCACCGAGCGGACCAATTTCCCGACCGATCTCTACATCATCAGCGGTGTTGTCGAGATGCTCGGGTGTGAAGTGCGCCTCGTCGAACGGCCCGCGCTGCGTGATGCGCTGGACACCGATACGGCGCTGCTCCTGCTCACGGAAGTCGACTTTCGCACCGGTGAGCGGCACGACATGCAGGGCTTGACCGACGCGGCGCACGCAGCCGGCGCGCTCGCACTCTGGGACCTCTCGCACTCGATCGGCGCTGTGGAGATACGGCTGCAGCAACGCGGTGTCGATCTCGCGGTCGGCTGCGGCTACAAATATCTGAACGGTGGCCCCGGTGCGCCTGCATTTCTGTACGTCTCGAGTGCACTGCAGGACGAGCTGCACAATCCCATTCAGGGCTGGCTGGGTCACGACAATCCATTCCTCTTCAACTCCGAGTACCGCCGCGCCCGGGGCATTCGGGGCTGGATGAGCGGGTCGCCGCCGGTGCTCGCCATCGGCGCGCTCGAGGTCGGTGTGGCCCTGCACCTCGAGGCCGGCGCACCTGCGGTTGCGGCCAAGGCGGCAATGCTCACCGAAGTCTTCATCCGGCTCGCACGTGCGCGACTGGATTCGCTGGGGTTCGAGGTCGTGACCCCCGCCGAGCCTGAGCGACGGGGCGCCCAGGTCTCCCTCCGGCACGCCGACGGGTTCTCGATCGTTCGTGCAGCAGGCGACCGAGGCGTGGTCGGCGACTTCCGCCCACCGGATCTATGTCGCTTCGGTCTCGCACCGCTGTACACGCGCTACGTCGACGTCTGGGATGCGATCGAACGTATCGCCGATGTCGTGGAGCGCGGGGAGCACCGTCTTCCGAAGTATCAGCAGGAAGTGGCGATTCCCTGAGCTCAGCTCGTCTGCGGTCGTGTGTACACGGCGAACGGTTTCAGCAGCACCCGATGCGCGCCGCTGCAGGCGCCGGAAGGCGGTGGGCAGGAGCGCCCGAAGCTGATCGTCAGGTAGCCGACACCGCGACCGACAGCCTTGAACGTCCATTCGCCGGCATCGGCCACCCCGCACAGGGCGGCGTCGTCGCATGGAGGATTGGGTGTGACGGTGGCGAGGACCTCGCTGTCGTTGGAGATGACCTGCTGCCCCGGTCCGGTCTGCAGGACGATCTCGAACACCTGCCCGAGTGGGATCTTGATCTGATCGGTGGTTGCAGGCTCGATGAGCAGCAGCGCACCGTCGGTGATTCTGGTGTCGGCGGCCACCGGAGCGGGAGTGAGCGCCGTGGTCGGGATCACCGGGGTTGGGTGGGTCGCATAGAGAATCGAACTCGCGATCGCCCCGAGTGTCACAGGGATGAGCACGCAGGCACCGATCGTGAGCCAGCGGCGCGCATCCGGCCCCCGCTCGCCGGCGCTCAGCGCCTGCTCGTCACTTCGCGCTGTGAACGCCATGCCGACCAGGTCGACCACGGCGATGATGAGCACCACCATCGCGACGATGATATAGAGCGCGTAATTGCTGATCGTCTGCGCGACGGTCACGGCCGGCTGGCCGATGATCCATCCGGCTGCGACGATGGCGCCGATGTAGGCGAGGGTGCCGAAGAGGTCGGCAAGGATGAAGACCAGAAAGGGCATGCCCGCTTCGCCTGCAGCCATGTAGAAGAGGGGAGACGGTGCAGGCAGAAACGGAGCCAGGATGATGGTCCAGATGCCATATTTCTGGAAGAAGCGATCACCACGGGCCGCACGCTTCCTCCAGCGCGGATCCGACTCGCTGAGGAAGTTGATCAAGCTCCGACCGTAGCGCTTCCCCGCCCAGAAGAAGAATGGGTCGGTCATCATCGAGATCGGGATCGGAGCGATCAGCGCCAGCACGATGTTGGCCTTGCCGACGCGAGCAAAGCCGCCGGCCGCGACCATCGCCGAGATGCTGCCGCGAAGCGCGCTCAGCAGGACCGGGTTTCTCCCCAGCAGCAGCGGGGTGAGCGGGATACCCGCGTAGTAATAGATCGTGTTGAGGATGATCGGCCCGACGCAGAGCACGTCCTTCCAGCCGATCCGGCCGCGCGGACGTCTCGGTTCGGCGTTGGCGTCGACGATCAGCATTTCGCTGTCCATCGACCCATTGTCACCCGTCCAGCCGGGGGACGCTCTCAGGCCACTTCCTTGACGGGTACCTCGAGGACCGCTTCGGGGTGTGCTGTGCGGCTCTGGCCGACCAGGAGGAGGGCCACCGCTCCGCAGATCAGCGCCGCGGCAATCAGGGTCAGCGGCGTCACCGGCTCGCCGAGCACGAGGGCGCCCAGCCCGACAGCGACCACCGGGTTCACGAACGCGTACGTCGACGCCGCCGTGGCCGACACGTTGTGCAGCAGCCAGATGTAGGCGACATATCCGACCAGCGCGCCGATCAGGACCAGGTAGACAAAGGACGCGAAGGAGGCGACCGAGACGTGGTTGAGGTGGACATGACCCACCTCGCCAGTCGCGACACCCGCGATGAGCAGCATCACACCGCCGGCCATCATCTCCATGGCGATCGCGGTCATCGGTTGCTTCGGGGATGGCGCGTTGCGCGCGTAAAGCGATCCAGCCGCCCAGAGCAGCGGGGCCAGGAGTACGACAAACGTCTGCCAGTGCCCGGCGCCGTTGCCGCCGGGGCGCACCAGCAACACGATCCCGACCAGGCCGAGTCCCACGCCGGCGGCGGCCATCCGGTTGATCCTGTGACCGCCAAAGGCCGGGGCGAACAGCGCCATCCAGAGCGGAACCGTGGCGACGATCAACGCCACCAGCCCCGACGGCAGGTACTGCTCACCCCAGGACACGCCGCCGTTGCCGAAGAGCAGCAGGCAGAAGCCGATGATCACGGCCGATCGCCAGTGGGCGAGGGTCAGGCGCTCGCGCGGGGTGCCCGGGCGGCGCGCGATCGCGTAGAGCAGCAGCCCGGCGAGGATGAACCGCGTGCCCGCCATCAGGAAGGCCGGGATCGTCTCGATCGCGATATGGATCGTGAGATACGTCGATCCCCAGACGACGTACACCAGCGCGAAGGCCAGCACGATCTGAGCGCGCGACGCTTCGGGGCGAGAACTGGCAGACGTGGACACGTTCGAAGTCATTTGTTATGATACAAAGCGGTGAACGTACCGATACGTTATCACATCACCGGACGGCGAGCGTCTGAGATCGCTGAGAGCGTCGAGCGCGGTATCCGCGAAGGCGAGCTCACGGCCGGAACGCGTCTGCCGACGGTGCGGTCGCTGGCCTCCCACCGCGGGATCAGCACCGCCACGGTCGCATCCGCGTACCGGGAGCTCCGTCGCCGCGGGCTGGTCGCGGGCGCCGGAAGGCTCGGCACCAGCATCGCCCCGAGGGTGCCACCGTCGCCGCGCGGACGCCCGATCGTTCCCGCCGGCGTGCGCGATCTGCTGTCCGGCAATCCCGATCCAGCCTTGCTGCCCAACCTCGAAAAGGCCTTCGCCTCGATGCCACGGGAGCCGATGCTGTACGGCGCGGCAGGGTCGGACCCTGAGCTGATGGCGCTGGCCAAAGCTCGCCTCGATCGAGACGGTGTTCCGAGCGACCATCTGACCGTGGTCGGCGGTGCGCTGGACGGCGTGCAACTCGCTCTGCTGGCCCATCTCCGACCGGGCGATCGGATCGCGGTCGAGGACCCGTGCTATCCGGGGATCATCGACCTTGCGGCAGCACTTGGCCTCTCGGTTTTGCCGGTCGCGATTGATGATCGCGGGCCGATCCCGGAGTCGCTCTCCCGCGCGATGCGCGGTGGCGCCACCGCCTGCGCGCTGACTCCGCGTGCGCAGAATCCTTTCGGCTCCGCGCTCGACGCGGCGCGCGCCGACGAGCTCCGAGCAGTCGTGGCCCGCCACCCCGGTGTGCTCATTCTTGAAGATGACCATGCCTTCGATATCACTGAACGGCCGAGCTACACCCTGTGTGAGCCGGGACGTGCGCGATGGGCGCACATGCGGTCGGTATCGAAGTCGCTGGGGCCGGACATGCGGCTCGCAATCCTGGCCGGTGACGCGACCACGGTTGCGCGCGTCGAAGGCCGCCGGCTCCTGGCCGCCGGCTGGGTGTCACACGTGCTGCAGCGCCTGGTCGTGCGCCTGTGGAGTGATCCCGATGCCTCGGAGCAGGCCGCGGTCGCTGCGGGCATCTACACACAGCGCCGTCAGGCGCTTCGCGACGCGCTCACGGCGCGTGGCATCGAGTTGCACGGGCGCTCCGGTCTCAATGTCTGGATCCCGGTTGCTCACGAGGACGCCACCGTCGCAGCCCTCCTCGAGGACGGTTGGGGGGTGCTGGCCGGCGATCGCTTCCGCATCGCCAGTGCGCGTGGCATCCGGGTCACCACCGCGCGGCTGGATCCCGCCGACGCGCCGGCATTTGCTGCCGCTCTCGAGCGCGCGCTGACACCGGCCCCGTCGCGCCTGAGCTGATCCTTGGCTGAGAGCGGTCGCGATCGTCTCTACGCGGACCGGGGGCGGGCGCTGTCCTTCGGTGGCGTCGCGGCCATGTACGACAAGGCCCGGCCTTCATATCCCACAGCCCTGGTTGACGCTCTGATGGCCCTGGGCCCGCAGCGCGTGCTCGATGTCGGCTGCGGCACCGGCAAAGCGTCGCGATTGTTCAGCGATCGCGGCTGCGATGTGCTCGGCGTCGAGCCGGATCCCGCTATGGCCGCGATTGCACGCAGCCACGGTGTGCGCGTTGAGGAGGGAGCTTTCGAGGACTGGCAACCTCGCGGCCGTCTCTTTGACCTGATCGTCTCGGGACAGGCTTGGCACTGGGTGGATCCCGAGGTCGGCCCGGCGAAGGCGGCATCGGTGCTGCACCCTGGCGGCCATTTGGCGATCTTCTGGAATCGGGGTCGCCTGGATGCTGCGCTCGCAGTCACATTCGGCGCCATCTATCAGCGCCTCGCGCCCACGATCGCGCCGGACACCGTTGCGCTCAACCCGCCTGCGGAGCCAGAAAACCGCTTTGCGCAACTCGGGCACGGTGGGCAGTTCTCCGACATCGAGGCGCGCACGTACGAGTGGAATGCGACCTACGACCGTGAGCGCTGGACCAACTATGTCTCGACCCAGAGTGACCATGTGCTGCTTCCGGATGCGCAGCGACAGGACTTGCTCGGCGCCCTCGGCGCTGCGATCGACGCCGCCGGGGGCACCATGGTCTACCACTTCTCGACGTTGCTCGTGCTCGCGAACTCGATCACAGTAGGGCCGGCGGCCGTACCATCAATCGCTCATGAGCTACATCGCGGAACAGGCACGCGGGTTGGGGACGCGCCTGCAGTCGCGAAGGTGGGATGACCCACCGCACACCATGGAGACGCTGGACGCCGCGATCGCCGAGCTCGTCGCCCTGCGACGTGTCGCCGTGGACTCGGAAGACGACCAGGCCCTGCAGGAAACCCTCGCCAACCTGAGTGAAGTCCGCCGTCAGTTCGACGCGCGCGGCGGCACCGCGACGTAGCCCTCGCACTGTCGCACCGGCAGGGACGGGTAGCGGGGAAAGCGCGCATCGCTGTCGGCGAGGCCGCAGCGAACGAAGCTGGAGCGCGCACCGGGGATCACCTGCACGTGCACGCACGAGGCGCAGAGTCCTGGGTGGGGCGGCGGTGTCACCGGCACCTGAACATGGTGCACGCCACCGTCATGTGAGCGCTTACCATGCGCGACGAATGGCAGCCACCACCGTCACCGAGCACATCGACAAAGCCGTCCGCAAGATCGACAAATCCACAGCGATCGACCACTGGGACCGCAATCTGGGGCGCTATGACGCCGAGGAGCTGATGCGGGAAGTGCTCGGACGCACGCTGACTCGCTCAGTCCTCGAGCGCGAGCTCGACAGCACCTCGAAGAAGCGCTTCGCGGCGATGGTGGCGCGTCGTGTCAACGGCGAGCCGATCCCCCGGATCATGGGGCACTACAGTTTTCGCGGACTCGATCTGCTGGTTCGCGACGGCGTCTTCGTTCCTCGCGCGTCGAGCGAGCTGCTCGCCTCCGAGGCGGTGAAAGCGCTGCGCTGGAAGCGCGGTGACCGCGTCGCGGTCGATGTCGCCACCGGCGCCGGACCGGTCGCGCTCGCGGTAGCGCACGAGGTGCCCCGCGCCGAAGTGTGGGGTGTTGACATCTCCCCCGAGGCGGCCGCGCTCGGCAGGGACAATGCCCGTCACCTCGGGCTCGCAAATATTCACTTCCGTGCGGGCGATCTGCTCGACGCGCTGCCACGCAGGCTGCGCGGCCACATCGACGTCTTCACGATTCATCCGCCCTACGTGCTCCGTCGCGATCTGAAGGAACTCCCCAAGGAGATCCGGGAGTTCGAGCCCCTGCAATCGCTGACCGACGGTTCCGATGACGGGCTCGGCCTGGTCCGGCGGCTCGCGCACGACGCGCACGACTGGCTCAAGCCGGGCGGTGTGCTGCTGGTGGAGGTCGGCACCTATCTTTCACGCCGTGCGCAGAGCACGCTTCGGGCCGCGAAGCTTGTCGACGTCGGATGGACGAAGGACGAGCTCGGCGTCACCCGCGTGGTGTCAGGAAAGACGCCTCGGAGCAGTGCGGGGTAGCGCCCTAGTGATGAAAGCGCGCGCGGTGTGGTTGCAGTGCTGCCGGCGTGTGGTGCTTCAAGAGGCCGACCTCGCGCTTGAGGTCCTCGACGAGCATCTCTGACAGGTCGCGGGAGAAACCGTTGCGGACCACGACGCGAAGGACGGAGACTTCCGCGAGATTCGCGCACAGCGAATAGGCGGGAACCTGCCAGCCTCGTTTGCGCAGGGCGTCGGAGACGTCGTAGACGCTGTAGCCGGCGTCCGGATCTAAGGTGAAGGCGAATACCGGCAGCTCGCTGCCGTCGGTCAGCAATCGAAAGGGTCCGACTTTCGCGATCTGGGCTGCGAGGTGCATGGCTGTGTCCTGGCATGCCTGCTGCACGCGGCGATATCCCTCGAATCCAAGCCGGATCAGCTGGTAGTACTGCGCGATGATGTTGGCGCCGGAGCGCGAGAAGTTGAGTGCAAACGTCGGCATGCTGCCGCCGAGGTAGTTCACCTCGAAGATGAGCTCCTGCGGCAGCGCATCGCGATCCCGCCAGATCACCCAGCCGACACCGGGATATACGAGGCCGTACTTGTGTCCCGAGGTGTTGATCGACACCACGCGCTCGATGCGGAAGTCCCACACCAGATCCGGTTGCAGGAACGGAGCGATGAAGCCGCCCGACGCGGCATCGACATGCACCGGCACATCCGGACCGCCATTGTCATGGAGCGTCTGCAGCGCCGACGCGATGGCGGCGACCGGCTCGTAGCTCCCGTCCTGCGTGGAGCCGAGCACCGCCACAACCCCGATCGTGTTCTCGTCGCACAGCGGCACCGCGGTCTCGGCGGTGAGATGTCGACGTTCGCCCTCCATCGGCACGTAGCGCGGCTCGACATCCCAGTAGCGACAGAACTTCTCCCAACAGACCTGAACGTTGATGCCCATGACGAGATTCGGTTTGTCCACGCTGAGGCCCGCAGCGCTCCGCCGCGCGCGCCAGCGCCATTTCAGCGCGAGGCCGGCGAGCATCGCCGCCTCGCTCGAACCTGTGGTGGAGCAGCCCACGCCGGAATACCGGCCCGGGGCATTCCACAGCCCCGCCAGCATGTGCACGCAGCGTCGCTCCAGCTCAGCCGTCTGCGGATACTCGTCCTTGTCGATGGCGTTCTTGTCCACCGACTCGTCCATCAGGCGTTGCGCCTGCGGCTCCATCCAGGTGGTGACGAAGGTGGCCAGGTTGAGGCGCGCGTTGCCGTCGAGCATCAACTCGTCGTGCACGACCTGGTACGCGAGGTCTGGAGGCAACTCCCCCTTGGGGAGATGCAACTTGGGAACGCTGCCGGTCTCGCCGGGCCGCGCATAGAGGGGATTGATGTCGATGGTCGCGTCGGGGTCGTCGTGTGCGCGGTGATGCAGCGCCATCGTGTGAATCCCCTGTTAGGTCGTCGATCCCAATGCTTCCGTCGGCGAGGCTACGGCCAGAGATGATGCCGCATGGCCGGTGAGGTCGGTCGCACGATCGTTGACCGTCCGCTCGCCAACCATCGGCGCGTCCAGCTCGTCGTTCCGCTCAACTGCCACGGCGAGCCGGTGGCCAAGCGCCTCGAGTGCATGCTCGAGCGCGATCTTCGCATCGATGACGCGCAGCAGCTCGTCGCTCAGGAGCTGCACCTGACGTGTCAGGTCGGGCTCCTGCCTGATGGTTGCGATGCGCGCTTCCTCGTCGTCGCGCCAGCGCATGGCGAGGAGGGTCGCTGTGCCGCTGGGTGGATGGTATGACCGCGCACCCGCCTCGACGACACGCCGGATGATCGCCGGACCGCTCGCCGTGTTGAGCCGCTGGCGGAGGTGGAGGGGATGGCGTGGTGGCGGGTCGGTGAGTCGAAAGCGCGGCCAGTAGATGCGCACCGCACCGTCGTATGCGGAGAGCATGCGCAGCCGTTTGGTCAGGCGGTGCGAGTCCTCGACGTGCGGCATCACATACACGTGCGCGAGCCCGCAGAGCTCGCGCGCCGCGAGCACGGGGTCGCCCGCTTCCGAGGGATACACACCGTCCTGCTCCTTGAGCGCGGTGAAGAGCACGACCGGAAGGCGACGTTCCGGGTCCAGCAGGCACGCCTGCACAAAGATGTCTATCTGATCTGCGCCCATCAGAGTCGTCACTGCCGAGCGAACGCGCTGGGTTCCCGCTCTGGCTCCTTCCGCTGCGAGGTCCTGCAGCAACTGCACCAGCGGCGGCGCGAGCGGCGAGGGTGGAATCCGCAGATGTCGCAGATCCTCTTCAACGGAAATACCGACCTCGATCACGTCACCGGTGCGGACCGTGTCGATGGTGGTGAGCCACTCGATCGACGGATCGAATGCATCGGGCTGTCGCACGGTGATGTGGAACAGCGCACGATCGCCGCTGTCGCAACGCACTGCACGCACGCTGAGATCGCCTTCCTGCAGCTCAGCTTCGGTGAACAAATCAGTTGCAGTCTTAAGACCACTCGTTGCCCACTGCCATGTTCTCTGAGCTGCTGCTTCGAAAAGCGCAACTCCGGGCACCCCCTTATGGTCGAGGGTGAGTATCGCCCCGAGGGCGCGGAACATGTCGCGTCATCCTACATCGTCGAGGGCGCTTCGCAATGCGACCATGACACCTCGCGCATGACGTTCTTCCTGACGAAGATTGCCGAAAGCGACACGGATCGCATATGCACCGTGCAGCCGTGTGTGAGAAAGAAAGTAGCGGCCACCGGTGTTGATGCGGTCGAGGATGCGCTGGTTGAGCGTGTCGAGCGTTCCGGGATCGTCGAGTCCGGGCGGGTGCGCTCGGAGACAGACGACGCTGAGCGGCGCGGGCGCGAGCAACTCGAAATCGCGCTCGCTCTGCACCCAGCGCGCGACCAGTGTCGCGTACTCGCAGTGTTGACGGATGCGCGCAGCGAGACCGTCAGTGCCGAAATGGCGGATGACCATCCACAGCTTGAGCGCGCGCATCCGGCGCCCGAGCGACGTCCCGTAGTCCATCAGATTGGGTGCATCCTGCTCCGCCCCCTCCGGCGTGGTGAGGTACTCGGGCACGATCGAGAACGCGCCGCGGAGCATTTCCGGCCGCCGGGTCCAGAGGACGCTGCAGTCGATGGGGGTGAAGAGCCATTTGTGGGGGTTGACCACTATCGAGTTAGCCCGCTCCGCGCCCTCGAGCACCCAGCGGAACTCGGGGGCGATCGCCGCGGCGCCGCCATACGCCGCATCGACATGCAGCCACAGCCCGTGCTGCTCGCAGAGCGCCGCGATGGCCGGGATGGGATCGATGCTGGTGGTCGACGTGGTCCCGGCGGTTGCGATGACCGCGAAGGGACGGACCCCGGCCGCGGTGTCCTCGATGATCGCCTGGCGGAGCGCGACCGGATCCATCCGGAAGCGCTCATCGACCGGGATCCGGCGCAAGCCGTCCCGGCCGACGCCGAGCACGATGCCGGCCTTCTCAACCGACGAATGCGCCTCGGTCGAGGCATAGAAGCGCAGTCGTGGGAGATCGGAGCGCCCCGCCATCCCCAGCTCGCGGGTGCGCAAATCGGTCTGCGCCTCACGAGCGGCGGCCAGCGCGTACAGGGTGCTCGACGACGCTGTGTCGTTGATGACCCCGAACAGCGGCTCGGGGAGCCCGACCATCTGACGAAGCCAGTCAAGGGTCACCTCCTCCAGCTCCGTCGCGGCGGGCGCGGTGCGCCAGAGCATCGCGTTGACGTTGAAGGCGGCGGCAAGGGTCTCCCCGAGGATCCCGGGACCGGACCCGCTCGAGGCGAAATACGCCATGAACCCCGGTGACTGCCAGTGGGTGGTGGCGGGGAGGATCACCTCCTCGATGTCGGCGAGCACGGATTCGAGCGTCGCACCCGACGCCGGCGGCGCCGAGGGCAGGATCCGACGCACGGTCCCCGGCTCTGACGGACTCAGCACGGGATAGAGCTCGACGTCGCGAAGGTAGTCGGCTGTCCAGTCCGCAACGCGCCGCGCGCCTTGGCGGAACTCCTCCGGGCTCATGTCGCCCGCAGGGCTTGGGGTGATGCTCGGCTCGTCTGTCATGTGGTGCCAGATCGTGACGCCCCGGCCGCAGGTTGCGCTGACATCGAGATGGCCGGTGCACAGCGCTAGACTGAGCGCGTGACCGCGTCTCTCACCGTCGCCGACGTGATGCACAAGCCGGCGGTGGTGGTTCCAAACAGCATCACCCTCGCTCAGGCGTCGGTGATCATCGACGGAGCCAATGTCGGGGCGGCCGCCGTGCTCAACGAGCACGGCAAGCTGGTCGGCATGGTGAGCGAGCGCGATCTGCTCCGCTCGGTCGGGCATGGGATCGACCCCGCGACGACCAAGGTGGAAGAGGTCATGACCAAAGACCCGGTGACGGTCGCGGTCACGGATACGGTCGAGCAGGGGCTCAATGTCTTCCGCGAGCGGCGCTTCCGCCATCTGCCGGTCATGGACGGTGACAAGGTCGCAGGCATCCTGTCGATCCGCCATGTCGTGCGAGTGGCGCATATCGAAGAGGTGCAGCCCGCGGGCTCGGCTCCTCCCGGCCTGGCTCCCCGCGGGCTCGAAGGCGTCGCAGTGGCAGAGACGTCGGTTGGCGACGTGCGCGGTGAGGAAGGCTTCTTCCACTACCGCGGCTACAACGCCACCGAGCTCGCTCGCCGCTGCTCGTTCGAGCAGGTCTGGCACCTCCTGGTCGAAGGTGAGCTGCCCGACGACGCTCAGCTGAAGTCGTTTCAGAAGCTGGCCGTGGAGGCGCGAGCGGTCCCGCAGGACGTCGCCGACCTACTGCCGCGCATCGCAGCGCTGCCCGGGTACACGCCACTCATGGCGCTCCGCTCTGCGGTTTCCCTGGCAGGGGCCGCGCTCGAGCAGAAGCCAACCCTCGACATCCCGGCGGAAGAGGTCCGCAGGGAGTGCCTGAAGATGGCGGCGATCGTCCCGGTGCTGCTCATGCGGCTGCACCGCCACCACCTCGGACTCGATCCCGTGGACCCGGATCCCGACCTCGGATATGCCGCCTCCTACATCCAGATGCTCACCGGCGAGCGTCCGCACGAGCGCGAATCCCGGGCGCTCGAGCAATACCTGATCCTCACCATGGACCACGGATTCAACTCGTCGACGTTCACCGCGCGTGTCATCACCTCGACGGGTTCCGATATCGGCTCCGCCCTCACGGGTGCGATCGGCGCACTGGCCGGTCCGCTCCACGGCGGCGCGCCCTCGCGGGCACTGGCGATGCTCGATGCGATCGGGACGCCCGACAAGGCCGAGGAGTACCTGCGCCACGAGATCTCGTCGGGCGAGCGCCTCATGGGCTTCGGCCATCGGGTCTACAAGACCGATGACCCGCGCTCCACGCTGCTTCGCGAAGTCGCCACCGAGCTGGGCGGCCCGCAGGCGGAGTTCGCCGTGCAGGTCGAGCAGACCGCGCTCCGCGTCCTCAATGAGCTGAAGCCCGGACGTCGCCTGTACACCAACGTCGAGTTCTACGCCGGCGTGGTGATGAACAGCGTGGGCATCCCTCCCGACATGTTCACGCCGACCTTCGCGTCGAGCCGGACCGTCGGCTGGACAGCGGCGATTGCCGAGCAGGCCGCCAACAACCGCCTCATACGGCCTTCTGCGCTCTACGTGGGACCGCAACCGCCGCGTCCGCTGCCCGAGGGCTACGGCGCCGCGATGAAGAGCGCCGAACTCGCTCGCTGAGCTCCGGGTAACGCCCGGGTAACGGGCGCCATTTCCCTGGCAGGCAAACGAAACAAGCTCGTCACCCAACCACAACGTGTCGCCGCGGAGTGTGACTGATGCTGCACGCATGATCCCGGCATGCATCCCCGCGTTGGTAGCCCTGGTGAGGTCGATGACTGTTTCCACCAACCGTCGGCGCAATGACGAACGTGGTCAGGGGCTCGTCGAGTACGGGCTGGTCATCATCCTGATCGCGATCGTCGTCATCGTTGTCGTCGGTGTGGTCGGGCATCAGGCCAACAACGTCTTCTCGAACGTGAGCAACGGTCTGAGCGCTTAGCGCGACCGCGTCGCCGCGGGAAACCGCGGTCGTCGCGCATCAGCTTTGGCGGCTCGGGTTTGTGGCTTCTCGTAAGGTTGTGCCCAGTGGAATCGCCACCCGCACCTCACGAGGACGCCACTCGACGGGACGGTGCGCATCCGCGCCTCAAGCTCGCCGGCGTCGTGCTCTGTGGTGGACGGAGCACGCGCATGGGGGCTGACAAGGCGGGCCTCGAGATCGATGGAGTGTACGCTGCTGGAACGCGCGGTCGCTCGGCTCAGCGAGGTCTGCGACCCGGTGTTCATTGGTGCGGGCGAAACCTCGCTCTGTATCGCGGGCCACCGGTCGATCCCCGACGCGCTTCCGGACGCGGGCCCCCTCGGCGGCATTGTCGCCGCCTTGCGAGCGTCGCCACACCGCCTTGTCGCCGTGGTCGCCGTCGATCTTCCCTGGCTCGACGCTGGGCTGCTCAGGTTGCTCGCGGATCGTATTGGCGATCACGATGCGGCGGTGTGCGTGACCGCACGCGGCATCGAGCCGCTGCATGGCGTCTACGCGAGGTCGGCACTTGGCGTTGCCGAAGCAGCACTTGCTGGGCCGGATCGCTCAGTGCGGCGCATGGTCGCGAAGCTGCGAAGCGTTCAGATGTCCGAGGCCGAGTGGCGCGCCGCGGGGGTCTCCGACCGGTTCGCCAGCAACCTCAACACTCCCGAGGACCTCGCCGAGGTCAGTCGGGCACGTCCCCGATGAGGGATCGAACCACCTCGGCGGCCTCTGCGAGGGCGTCGTCGGGGGCGATGCCGGCGTCGACGCTCGACTGCACGAAGCGACCGATCAGATAGGCCGCGAGCGGCGCGTTCTGCCGCTCGGTGGTATGAGCGACGTCGCGGGCGACCCGCAACAGACGTGCCCTCCCTGGAAGGTCGAGTGGCTCGATTGCCGCGCCGTCCGGACGGGCGTCGTTCAGCTTCGCTGCCAGGGCGGTCAGCAGATCGGTGACGTCGGGCTCCTCGCTCATGTCGTCAGCAACGATCTTGCCGCATGGGTCCCGAGGCACGGCAGCACGCCGTGTCGGGCAGGGACCTGCCCGCTATGGTGGACGCATGACCGTGCGCCACCGGCGGGTGATGCAGGTCGCCGCGGGCGGCGCGGTGACCTGGCGGAGCGATGACGTCAGCACCGAGGAGCCACTCGAGATCCGTATCGGCGCGGTCTCGCTCTCGGTCACGATGCGCACGCCCGGAGACGATTTCGACCTGGTCGCCGGGTTTCTCGTCACCGAGGGAATCGTCCGCGCTGCAAGTGAGATCGCAGCCATGCGCATGTGCCCTGACGCGGCCGCGGAGACCGGCGAGCTCAACGTCGTCGAGGTGACCCTGACGTCTGACGCGTCGTCACGGGACGTCACGCCGCGCGCCTTCTATATGACGTCCTCATGCGGCATGTGCGGGAAAGCAAGCATCGAAGCGGTGCGCACCAAATCGGCGTACGACGTTCGTGCTGATCCACTGCGCGTGACCCCGGCACTCATGCTCGGCCTCCCCGCGATCCAGCGATCAGCGCAGCGTCAGTTCTCGCGCACGGGCGGCCTCCACGCGGCGGCACTGTTCAACAGCGAGGGCGCGTTGCTCTGCCTGCGTGAGGACGTGGGCCGGCACAACGCGTTCGACAAGGTGATCGGATGGGCCGCAACCGCTGGGTTGCTCCCGCTGCGGTCGCACATCATCCTGGCGTCGGGTCGTGCAAGCTTCGAGCTGACCCAGAAGACGCTCATGGCGGGAATACCGTTGCTGGCCGCGGTCTCGGCGCCGTCAAGCCTTGCCGTCGAACTTGCCGCCGATTCGGGGATGACCTTGATCGGGTTTCTCCGGGGGGAGCAGATGAACGTGTATGCCGGCCATGAGCGCATCGTGCAGGGATGATTGGATCCACGAACGCGAGACGCTGGCGCGCGGCCGAGATCACCGTCAGTGACAGCCGTCGTGGAGTTCGACAGCGACGATCGCAGCGGCGACGTCATCATCGCGCGCCTCGCACTGCTCCCCGCCGACGTCGTCGCGCGCGAGAGCGTGCCCGATGACGTCGATGCGATCCGCGAGGTCGTGCGAACGACGGCCGCGAACGCCGACCTGGTCATCCTCACCGGCGGCACCGGGCTCGGGCCCCGCGATGTCACACCCCAAGCACTGCTGCCGTTGCTCGATTACCAGGTGCCCGGCATGGCGGAGGTGATGCGTCAGCAGGGACTTAACGCAACGCCGCACGCGATGCTGTCGCGACAGGTCGTCGGCGTGATGACATCGTGCCTGGTGATGTCCCTGCCGGGGAATCCCAACGCCGTCGCCGAGTGCCTCGACGCGGTATGGCCCGCGCTCCCGCACGCACTCGCATTGATCTCCGGTGACACCCGTCACCCAGACCAGGCCCCACCGCCGGCGAACGCTCCCTAGACCGCGTCGGGCCGGTCCAGCGAACCGCTCCGGCCGCCTTCCTTGTGCAGCAGCATCACGTCGGTGATTGCTGCCCAGTGGTCGACCGCTTTGATCATGTCGATGACCGTGAGGCCCGCGATCGCGACAGCCGTCAACGCCTCCATCTCGACACCTGTCGCACCCTCGACGCGCGCCGTCGCTTCGATGACGATGCCCGGATTCTCCGACAGGTCGAGCTGCAGATCCACATCGATGTGGCGCAATGCGAGCGGATGGCAGAGCGGGATCAACTCCGATGTCCGCTTCGCACCCATGATGCCGGCAAGTCGCGCCGTATCGAGCACGCTTCCCTTGGCGATGGAATCGGCGGCGATGCGTTGCACCGCCTCA
>CAVVJH010000015.1:0-23337 GCA_963748505.1 Candidatus Dormiibacterota bacterium | reverse complement strand
ATGGGTTTGCGGTGTCCCTGTACCAAACCGTGCACGACTCCAACGGCGGCGTCACCGCAAACGAGCGGCTGCTGATCATCGTCAGCCGAGGCAGCGCGTTTCAACGCCCGCACAACTCCCAAGTCGACATCCAATGTGAAGTCTTGTCACGCGCACTTCCAACTCACACTCCCGCTGATCCTTGTGTCGCCACTGCCCCAATCCGAGAAGTCCAATGTTCCGGAGCCGTCTGAATTCTCGGTGAGTGTTGTTGTCCCCGGATAGCCGGATCGAATGGTATCGATGAAGCCGGCCCCATTGAGACTCCGACGTCACCCACGCCAACCGCAACGCGGCCAGTCAGTTTTGGTGTCGATCGGTTGGTGTATGTACCCGGTCCGTGGTAGCCGCTGGCGATTGTCGCAACCAAGTAGATCGTCGTCGAGCCGGTCGTCTGCAACTCCGGCGCTGCAAAACTGGACGGGTTCTCGGCGAACCCGGCGGCGTACGCAGCGCAGCTGTCGTGCGCGGCTGGTTCGCGCAGGTTGCCTCCCATCAGAACTTCGGGGTGTGCCGTGAAACCTCCCCTCGCCTGGTACGCACCCTTGATGGATGCGGTGCCGATCAGGCGAGGCGCTCCGCCACTTCCCGACCGGTCCCCTCCCCGGCCAGACGTAGGCTGGGAATTACTGGGATTCGTGGCGCAGCCGGCGCCGACGAGCAGGATTGCGAGGGCAGTCAACTGCGCCACACGTTCTCGTCTCAATCACGAGCCTCGAAGCACGCGCACTGCCGCTCCGCCAGATCCTGAGCGTGACCCACGATGCTCATCAGCCTGCACACGTCCATCTGACCGTCCCCGCCTCTTCGGCGTCGGTTGAAACATCGAGGAGCCCCGTGAACGAGAGCGAGCCCGACCCGTCTCCTGCGATCGTGATTGTCGAACGCGCCTCATCGCCGGGGAGGTACGAGGCGTTGTCGATAAGCAGCACCGAGACCAGCGCCGACGCCGCTGAGTACGTCCCCGGACCTCGATATCCCCCGCTCGCCGGAGTGATCGGCACCCCCGCCGTGTAGGTGATGATGTGTCCGTTGACGTCGCTCGCATCATTTGGCGTTGGCACCACGAAGATGGTCGTCGCCGGCACCAGCCCGTGTGCGTACGCATCACAGCTCTCGTGCCGCGACGTGACCGTGTCGACAAACTTCCCCTGCACGGTCATTTCTCCCCGAAGCACGACGCTCGCTGAGAACACCGCATAGGAGTTTCGTGTGACTCCCAGCCCACCATTGGTGCTGCTTGGCTCGGAGCTGCAGCCTGCGGCAAAGAGTATCGGCAGAACCATCGCGCACCCTCGTGCCCGGCGTGCCCCACTACCCAGCGCGCTCACCATGCACTCATCCTGCGAATTCCCCAACTGCCTCAGTCCGACCGCGACGCGTCCGAGGGCATCAGGCGGGCACGCAGGCGTCGCAACGGCGCCGGCGCCCACCAGTTCCACTCATCAGCCACGCGCATGAACGCCGGCACCAAAATGCCGCGAATCAAGGTGGCATCGACGATGATCGCAATCGCTGTTCCAAGTCCAAAGAGCTGAATGAAGCTGACTCGACTGGTCACGAAGGCGAAGAAGGAGATGGAAAGGATCGCGGCCACCGTGGTGATGATTCGACCGGTGTGTGCCACCCCGTCCACCACCGCGTCCTGATTGCCCGCACCTGCATCGCGCGCCTCCTTGATGCGCGCCAGAAGGAAGACTTCATAGTCCATCGAAAGTCCAAATGCGATGCAGAACAGGAGCACGGGCATTGAGGTGTTCAAGACCCCCGGCGTGAAGCCCAGCAGACCAGCGCCGTGCCCATCTTGAAAAATCCAGACCATGGCTCCGAAGACTGCGGCCAAGCTGAGCAGATTCAATACCAGTGCTTTGATCGGCAGTGCCACACTGCCCGTGAAAAGGAAGAGCAGCAAGAAGGTGCTGATCGCAATGATCCCAACGGCGACACCCAAGTGACTGGCGATGGCATGGTTGCCGTCGACGAGTTCAGCCGCCTGGCCACCCACGAATGCCCTCGTGCCAATTGGTGGCGGTACCGCACGCACCGCCGCGACTAGTTCTTGGGCGGCGCTCGACTGCGTGTCGGAAGGCCCGATGACGACGAGATACTGAGCGCGAGAGCTGCCGTATTGCGCATCGGCGGACTGAGCCAATGCCGTTTGCTCGCCGGCAGCGAAGCTTCCAGCTGTGCTTGCAACACGGAGCACCGAAGGCAAGGCCGAGAGTCGCTTTGCGTATTGCGTCACCGCGGCCTGCCCAGAGGTGCCGTCCAGGAGAGCCGTCAAGGACGTGGTTTGACCGCCGCTGAAGTTGCTGCGCAGCGCATCGCCGACCTGTCGGCTCGGTTGGCTGGTTGGCAGCACGCGGTCGTCGGGGAGCCCGAAGGACGCGTGCAGGAGTGGCGTCGCAGACAGCACTAGCATGGCCACGACCGGGACCCCGAAGAGCAGTGGGCGCCGCATGACGCGCTCAGCCAATCGCTGCCACAGTGCGGATCCGGCGGAAGCGGGACGCACCCGCCGCGATCTCCGCGGCCGGCCGGCATTCACACGCGGCCCCAGGATTGCCAGCGCAGCAGGCAAAGTGGTGACGGCGCACAGCATCGCGATGACGACGACGCCGATCCCGGCATACGCAAATGAGCGAAGAAAATAGAGCGGAAAAACCAGCAGCGCCGCGAGCGCCACGGTCACCGCCAGCGAGGAGACCATTACCGTCCGTCCAGCAGTGGCCAGCGTGCTCTGGAGCGCCTCCTGCGTGCTGTTCTGCCTCCCCAGTTCCTCGCGAAACCGGCTGACGATGAGAAAGGCATAGTCGATCCCGAGACCAAGCCCGAGACTGGTCACCAAGTTGATCGAATAAATCGAGACGTCGGTCACCTGCGTGATCAGGAAGAGCTCCGCGAACGCCCCAAAGATGGCGATAACCGCGATGGCGAGTGGCAGCGAGGCAGCTGCCAGGCTCGCGAACGCGATGAGCAGCAGGACGAGGGTGATTGGCACTGCCAGGCTCTCGGCATGCAGGATGTCAGCACCCACCTGGGCGCCGATATCGTGGCCGGCCCCCAGCGGTCCTCCCACGGCCACCCGCAAAGCCGCGGTGCCGCCGCCAAAGTGCTTGATGACCTGCTCAGCATTCCCACTTTTCGAGTGAGCCGCGGTCGCGCCGACGGTCGCGACAATCAGACCCTGCCTCCCGTCCCGGCTGCGCAACTCCGGCGCCCCCGTGGTCCACCACGATGCCACCGACGATATGCCGGCTTGCTGGGCCAGACGATGCGCGAGCTGACGTCCGGTGGCGGCGGTGCCCGGGGCGTCGATCAGTCCGCCGCCTCGAGGTGTGACCAGCAACACCAGATTGGGTTTGCCCTTACCAGCGAAGTGGCTGTCGAAAAGTGCCGCCTCCCGCGCCGAGCCGGACGACGGGTCGTTGAACCCCTCGCTCTGCAGCGAGCCAAAAAGCTGGCTCCCCAGGAAGGCAAAAAGCGCGAACGCGACCAGGCTCGCGAGCAGCATGCGACGTGGGCTCCGCGCGACGAAGTCGGAGTATCGCGCAAGCAAGCCACTCCTCGGCCTTGCCGTTCGCATGTCGGGTGTCAGAATCACGTCGCTGTAATGCCCTTTCCAGCCACTGGATAGTTACGAGCAGCAGCCTACCAAAGGCGTACGCTGCCAGGCGCCTCGCCCAAGGAACCTGTCCCTCAACGGAGCCTCAGGGCCCAACCTCCGCGCGATTGGTTGAGTAGGGCAAACTCTGTGTGATCGCGCCGGCGGGCGTCGGCACCCGCTTGGTGGGGCCCTCACACCGTCTGTAACGATCCTTGCTACTGCAAGCCAGTTACGTTGTAGAGGATAGTACGGTACGGTGAGACAAACGAGCCGCTTCACGGAGCTTCGGATTCAATGACGGTTTCTCGGAAGGTGTCCAGCCTTGCTCGCTCAGCGGCTCAGCCCGGCCCCGGTGCGATCCCTCACACCGTCTCCCCGTACGTCTGCATAGACCTCGTCAACAGCCGTTTCGCGGACCACACCGGAAGCGGAGACGTCTATGACCGTATCGAGATGCAGGCCTGGCAGCGCTGGTTCGCACAGCGTTGCGATCTCAAGCCACTGGAACCTCCTGCCGGCGCCGTCCTCCGGTCGCTGATCCGCCTGCGAGCCCTCTTGCGCACTCTGCTCGAGTTCATCAGCCTCCCGGCGCCAGCGCGCTGGCCGAACTGAATGCCTTCTGCGCTGCCGGGAGTCGATCGTGGAAGCTCACGCGCAGTCGCGGTCGAGTTGAGCTCCACCTCGTCTGGCAAAATCAGGATTGGCGCGCAGTCTTGGCAACCACCGCAGCGTCCTATGCCGAACTGTTGGTAGGGGGAGGCATCGGGCGCGTGAAAGTGTGTGCCAACCCGGACTGCACGTTTGTCTTCTTCGATGAGTCCCGGAGCCAATCGCGGCGCTGGTGCGACTCTGCCGCGTGCGGCAACTTGGTGAAGGTCCGTCGACACCGCGCCAATCAGCGACGTACTGACCTGGTCGTCGCGGAGCCCGTCAAGGCTCACCGCAGGAGCGCATAGATCCCTGTAGCTGGGGTCTGAAACGCACCCCGTTCATGCGGCAGTGTCTCCACACGAGCAAGTGGTTCGTGTGTCTGCATGCGGGTCGCATCCGCGCCGGACACCCGAGTGTCGCCCCGGCATCGAACCGAGGTGGATCCCAGGATCGAGTTAGCTCCCGGTCAGGTCGTCCGATCGACCCTGCGCCAAACGCGACCAATGGGAAGTAGGACGGCCGTCAGTGCGGAACTGATCGCCGTTCGCTACGAAGGGTTGCGGCCACTCGGACGGCGAATCTTCCCACGACTCTTGTCGGCCGTACACGGTTAGGTCAAGAATCCCATATGTCGGTGCCATCCTCTCGGCCGCGCGACCGGCGATCCAGTAGGTCTCGAAAACTCGATCGCCGTCCCGCAGGTAGCAGACATGCATGCCGAATTCGCGGCTGGCAAGGAGGCTTGCTGACTCTCTGGCTGAATACCACGGCATTTCCCAACCCATGAAATCCCGATAGCGAACGCTTTCGTCGTAAGGACCTTCGCAGAAGGTCGCATAGGTGACATCACGGGCGTGTAGGTAAGCAAGCTCAATCACCTGCCCATTGAAGAAGGTGCACCACTCACATTGCGCTGCGGCAGGCTTGTCCAAGTGCCACATATGAAAGTACACACAGAGTTGATGCCGGCCCTCGAAAACGTCGAGCAACCGTACCGCGCCTTCGGCGCCGGTGACTGTGGCATCCGCGTCGACTTCTACCATCGGGAGGCGTCGCCGCGCTGCCGCGATCGCGTCACCAGCCCGCGTGTGCGCTTTCTCTCGAATGAGAAGCTCGTCGAGTTCCGCTTGCCAGGCGGAGCGCTTGACGACATCCGGGAGTGCGCGGTTCCGGCTGCCCCCTGTCAGCGACCGTTCGATGTGGTTCATGACCTCAGTCCAATAATTGATCTCTGGAGTCCAAGCGGATCGGTACTCTGTCGCCGCGTGGTGTCGCGAGGTCGTTTCTTCAGCCTCAGCACGGATCCGTTACCAGTGGTGTCTTGGGGCCCTGAAACGCCGGGCCCCGCGACCCGCTCAAGTGTAACCAGTAACATGGATGCAAGCAAGTTACGTCCCTCGATTGGGTTCGCTGCAGGGGGATTCCCGAGAGCATGGTTCCGATCGCGCCCAAGCGTGCGGAATGGACGCGGAGGATCACCTCGAGACGGCTGCTTCTGCATGCGGTGGAGGACGCGGACGAAGCGAAGGTCACAGCAGCGATGCGTTCTACAGTCTTGGCATGCTCTCATCCACAGAGCAACGGCTCGAGAGCATCGGTGGGAAGGGGTTTGCGACGTGGCGACGACTAGGCCAGGGTGGCGTAGTCTCCTGGAGTGCGGTTCGGCGTGAACTCCGCGAACGCGTCCTCGCAGGGACTGCCGATCGTCAGCTCAGAAGAGGCCCCGTGGGCATACGACCTGATGGCGACCACCGATGGCGGCCGACAATGGGCAGTGGTGCATGTTCAGGTGTCGGAGCCGGCGCCGTAGCAGCCAGCTGGACTCCCTGTGGACCTCGGATCGTCTCAGGGTTCGATCCGCTCGTCGCATCGATGAAGGTGACGAATTCACAGCCCGTCACATCATTCACCAGCGGTCCTGGTGCTGGTCGGTTCGGTGGCCCCATGAGCTCGCAATTGACCGACGTCCATGTCAGTGCCCATACCAGCTCATCCTCGATGCCCATTCCTGCATCAACCAGCGTGCCGAGTGTCGCCGAGGCCGGAGGTCCAACCTCGCACGACACGCCGTAGTGCGGGGTCGAACACATCGCGATCGCACCGGCCGCCGTCAACACCGGGGCCGTTACTCCGGGTGCCTCGAGGACGGCGCCCATTCCAGGGTAGTTGATGGGCAAGCGCGCACGGCCGACGGTGATCCGAGCTTTCGACGATGCCTGCGCAACGATATGGGCGTGCGATGTCTGCACAATCGCCACGAGAGATCCGTTCTCGGTCCGGCTTTGGGGCTGTGACCCCTGAGCACCGCGGCCAGATCCCGCCACCATAACCGCAATCACCAAGGAGCTCGGCAAGAACAACCGGCGATCCATGTGGCCACCCTACGCTCGTTACGGTATTCCCGCCCGTTCCGATCTGGATGACTGATGAGTGTCACGTACGGAATCCGGCGCGTCGTTCCTCGTCGTCCTTCCGAGGCACTATGGCTGCACCGGCATGGAGCGCCACTTGAGACCGACCGTCGTCCTGGTGGGAATCATCGCGGCCGCCGCAGTAGCCGGGATCCTGATTTCGATGGCCCAGCGTTCGCCGCGGGCCAATCCGCCAGCGCCACCGATTGCGACGGCGGCGCCGATTCCATCGGAACCCGTCGACGCCGCGGGAATGATCGCGGTCGACGACTCAGCGACGCGGCAGGTGGTCCTCTTCGGAGGCGTTGGCGACTATGACAACACGTGGCTGTGGAATGGGATCTCCTGGACGCTGGCGCACCCCGACCTCAGTCCGCCGGGACGCTACAGCGCTTCGGCCGCGTACGACCCTGAGGCGAAAGTCGTCCTGCTCTTCGGCGGATGGCTTGCTGCTGGAACGGGCGCCAATGACACGTGGGCGTGGGACGGAAGCACCTGGCACGAGATCGACAGGGGCCGCCTCCGTGGACCTCCGGCGGGTGGCGCCTCGATGGCGTGGGACGCCGACCGCGGCGAGATGGTGCTGGTCACCCAGCCCGCGAACGCACCAACCCACGTCAGCGAGACCTGGACCTGGGCCGGGACCCACTGGACCCTGCAAACCGCTGGCGACTTGCCCACGTCGAATGTCAGGAATCTCCTCGGGTTCGACCCCGTATCCGGGTCGATGATTGCGGTGGGCTGCTGCAGGACCGCCGACGACAACCCTGCACCCGTCGCGACCACCTACGGGTGGACCGGCACCAGCTGGCGTCTCCTCGCGACCAATGTGGCGCCGCTGAACGGACCCAATATCGCGCTGGATCCGGTAAGCAACCGCCTCATGGTCTGGGCTTCCGACGACAACGAGATGTTCTCGTGGTCCGGTACCGCATGGACGCCGTTGCCGACTGGGCAGGTTCCACTCGAGCCCGCTGCCGAGGTCGCCGATCCGGAGACGCAGCAATTCCTGATCCTTGCGCCGCATTCCTCCAACAGCCAGCCCGGGCCGTTGCTGGTCTGGTCGCTGCGGGGCACGGAGTGGATGCAGCTGAGCGGATCTCCCGTCTTCGCCGATGACAATGGGTGACCATCCGCGCGATATGCCCCGTGCCTTCATCGCGCTGTTGTCCGCGATCGGTGTGGCGGGTGTCGCCGGCTTTCTCGTATCGCGGTCACAGGGACACACCTCGCACACCCCCGCCCCGGTCCACTCCACACCAGTCAGCCCAGGTCCCACCGCCGACGGCGCGCTGGTGGTCGGCTACACCGTGGCCGAGGACACGGCGAGCAATCAGATCGTCGTCTTCGGCGGCAACGCCGGACCGGACGCAACCTGGCTGTGGAGCAAGAGCGAATGGCGTCGAGCGATCCCGCCGGTGAGCCCACCAGGTCGTTTCGCCGCAGCGTCCGCATATGACCCGCAGCTCGGCATGGTCCTGCTCTTCGGTGGAGAGCTGTCACCGGCCGCGAAGAACGTCAATGACACCTGGGGTTGGAACGGCACGACCTGGCGGGAGCTCAACACCGGCGGGGATGGTGCACCGCCTCCCGGTGGGGCCGCGTCGATGGCATGGGACCCGGGGGTCAGCGGGATGGTGCTGGTGACCGCCCTGCCCACCAACGTCAGCGGGGCGAGCGAGACGTGGATATGGTCGAAGGACCACTGGGCGACGACCACGGGCTATGCGATGTTCCCCGCGCCGGATATCGAGATCGGCTGGGATCCCGCCGCCGATTCGCTGCTGGCGGTCACGACCTATCGAACCACCTTTGCGGGGCAGACCACGGGGACCTGGCGCTGGGACGGATCTTCATGGCATTCCCTTCCCACGCGAACCGTCGTCAACGCCGACGCATTGGTGGGTCTCTCATGGGACCCGATCAGCCACTCCATCCTGCTCGGCGCTCAGGAGTACGGGGGATCGCTCGCGCCAGGTCCGCTCGTGACCTGGCGGTGGAACGGGCGAATCTGGGCGCAACTCGCAGCCGCCGCGGCACCGCCGGTGCTGAACGGGGAGATCGTCAATAACGGAATCCGCGTCTACCTGGTCGGCGCGCTGCTCGATGGCCAAGCCGCGGCGCCACCTGTGCACGTCTGGTCGTGGACCGGCTCGTCGTGGACTTTGGCCGGCTGACGTGGCCGGATCAGACGACCTGCGCTGAACACGTCACGGTCGTGGCACCGTCCGCGAACAGCGCTGCCTGCGGCCGCGAATCCGCTGCTGAGAATGAGCCGTGGCCATCACCGTCTGCTGCCCGACCTGCTGGAGATGGTCTGAGCTCGGCAACCTGAAGGCCTGCAAGAGATGCGGCACTCCACTGCTGCTCACTGACGGGCGTCGTGTTGACGAAGTTCCCGAGATTGGTGCGGATGCACCGCCGCCGCACCGCCGCCCGCGCCGCCTCCCATGGAGTTGGCGCCGGTCGGGTGGTCAGTGCGCGCGGCGCGCGAGTAGCTGCTCCAAAACTACTCGACCTTTTCGTACACCGAGACATGCGAAGCGCTCAGGCTCGTGAACGGTTCACGTTTCCATCCGCCCCAGCGATCGCGAAGGCGCATGCCGGCGAGGCGCGCCATGAGGTCGAGCTCTGAGGGCCAGGCATACCGTCCCTCGACGGGATACGTCTCGATCCGGTCGCCGCTGAATGCGAAGTGCTGCGACGTCAACGCTTGCGTGACCGTGTCGTACACATCGAATGAGAAACCGCGCGTGTGCACGTCCTGCACCAGGATGTTCTGACCCGGCGGTAACCGGCGCAGTTCGGGCATGTGCAGCTCGACCACGAAACAGCCACCGGCCACGAGATGGGCTGCGGCATTCGCGAAGCAGGCGACCTGCTCGTCCTGCGTCTTCAGGTTGAAGATCGTGTTGAAGATGAGGTAGACCAAGGAGAAGTTCGCGTCGATGCGGGTGGCGGAGAAGTCGCCGATGGTGACCTCGATCGCTTCGCCTCCGGGCTTGGCTCGCATCCGCGCCACCATCGCCTTCGACGCATCGATGCCACACACCGGGACATGGCGCTCCGCGAGCGGCAGCGCAATCCTGCCGGTGCCGATGCCGAATTCGAGCGCAGCACCGCCCGCGGCAAGGTCCGCGAGCAGGTCCACCATCGGCGTGACGACGGCGGGATCGAACATCTCGGGGAGGTGCTCGTCGTACACGGCGGCTTCGCGCTCGCCAAAGAACGCGGCGCCATAGTGCTCGTCCATTTCGCTCCTTCCGCAGTTCCCGCGCAATCGCGCTACCGGGAATCTCCGCGATCACTGCCGGCGCGAAACGCCGCCACCGCTGACGACAAACTCTCTTCGAGATAGTTGTAGAACAGCTGGCGCTGCGCGACATCGATCGCGACGTCGACGTCCTCACCCATGCGCCGCCGGGCAATCCACGGAGGAATGCCGTCGGCCACCATATCGGTGCCGACGTTGATACGCACCAGCGCGTCGTTCTGCTCGGACACGTGGACGGTCACCTTGAGCACCAGCCCGGTGCTCTCCAGCAAGCGCCAGCTCCGCTCCCAGCGAAGGTTGCGTGTGTGGTCGCGCGCCAGGCGCACTGCGTCGTCCGCAACCACGCTCTCCCCCTCCCGCGCCGCGGCAGTGAGCAGCGCGCGGATGTGGTGGTCGAGATCGCGAGAGATCCAGTAGACGAGCGACGGCGTCCGGTCGTCGACATCCGGACGTCCGTTGGGGTCCGTCGCCAGCCCACCGATCGCTTCGACAGTGGTGGCGTGACGGCGGCAGTACGTGGAACCCGCAATCGTCTTCCCGTGCTCAGGACAGAAGGCCGTCGAGCACATCCGGCCGCGCCGGTCGCGATAGTCGCACCGTCTGGCAGTGTCGTTCGAGCATCCCGGCATCTCGCACGTGACGCCGGTCGAAAGGGCCTCGGGGAGAGGCTCGGGTTCCGGCTCCTTGGGCCTGCGCCGGAATAGGCTGCTCATCGACGGAACTCCACTGTTCGCCATCCTACCCCTGGGTTGCCCTCGCGATCGATATCATCGCGGTTCTGGCTCACTCTGGAGGCCGCGGGCCTCCCGAAGCGCGTCATGCGCCTCAGTGGACCGCGTCCAGCCTGCGCGTCAGAGTCGTTGCGAGCAGGTCGGCCGCCTTCGCGAACGCAGCGTTGGGGGTGGAGTGCGCGAAACCGACGCCGAGCTGCAAGACGAATCGTCCGTCGCTCGGGCTCAAGAAGTACACGTAGCTCGCGACCTGCGTCACTCCGCTGGCAAACACGTCCAGCGCCGTGGTGCGCGTGCCCCGCCACGTACCGACACCGACTGTTGCGGTGATGCACTGCACGTCGCCGAATTTCCCTGTGGGGTCCTCCTGTTGCGCAGGACAGGCGCGTGCCCCTGTGGTTGCCTGTCCAATATCGGTGGCGGCGTCAATCGGCGTCTTCTCGATGATCACCGCCTCGGTCACCTCGACAGCCGACGGTTGCGACGATGACTGCTGCACGTCGGTCCCCACGGTGCTGCGACCCGCGGTGATGATGCCGCTGGTCTGGAGACACGGGGTTGCCACGAGGGTGTCATTGATCATGTCCACCAGCGTCCCGCTCGTCGGTGGAGCGTCGGCAGTGGAACCGGCGATGTCCGCGGCGGTCACCAGCGCGGCCTTGACCGCAGCGATGCCCGCGACCCCGGCCGGCGTCGAAGCGGGTGTCGGCGTTCCCGGAGCCGTCCGGCTCGGTGCCACGGTGACCCTCGCCGTCGCTGATGGAGCTGGGGTGACGGTTCCCCCGCTACACCCGGCCAGCGAGAGCCACATCGCCCCTGCCGCCGCGCAGGTCAGTACCCATCGAGCCATCGCCCACGATCATCACACGTCCATCCGCGCGACCATCCGCCGAGACCGCAGGGTGATCCGCCGCCCGGCAAAGATCAGCAACAGAACGAGCAGCACCGTGACACCGGCGGCAGCGTAGGCCACCGACTGGGTCGCCGCGCCGGGAAGCGTGATATCGGTGTAGGTCACGTTCGTCAGGTAGCCCACGGGCTGGAACAGCCCGGACGGGTTCTGGTCGCTGAAACCTGCGGTGAAGAGCAGCGGCGCCGTCTCCCCGGTCGAGATGGCGAGCGCGAGGACCAGTCCGGACACGATGCCCGGGAGAGCTGGCGGCAGCAGGACCTTCCGAATCGTTTTGCCACGCGACATGCCGAGTGCGATCGCACCCTCCCGCAGCGTGCGGGGGACGCTGCTGAACGCCAGCTCGGTCGTCTTGACGATGTACGGGAGGATGAGCGCGCTCAACGCGAGCACGCCGGCGAGCAGCGAGTAATGCCAACCGAGCCCACCCTTGTTGACCAGCACGAGATAGCCGACATAGCCGACGACGATCGACGGCACCCCCGCGAGCACTTCGGAAAGAAGCGTGCCACCGCCGCGAACCGTGGCGGCGCAAACTCCGCGAGATACAAACCGGCAAGCACACCGATGGTACCGGCGACGACGAGCACACCGAGACTCAGCGTCAGCGTGCCGAGGATCGCGTTCTGCAGTCCCAGTTGCGTCCCCGCAGTCGACTCCGTGATCAGGCTTGGTTTCAACACCGGGAGCGCGTGCGCGAGGATGCTGACGATGATGTCGATCGCAGGGGCGACGATCAGGAGCAGGGCGATGCCGCAGAGGGTCCAGAAGATCCCCGCGCGGACGTGACTGACGCGCGGCCTAGACACCACGACCCACTGGGAGCACGCCGCCCGACACCTTGCGGACGACGAGGCGTCCTGCGAAGTTGGTGATCAGGCTGATGCCGAGCAGGAGCAGACCGAGCTCGGCAAGGGCGTGCATGCCGGCGCCGGTGACATCGCCGAGCGCACCATCAAGCGTTGACGCGATCCAGGCCGCGATGGTACTTGTGTTCGCGAAGACGTTGTTCGGCAGGCTGTAGATGTCGCCGATGATGAGCAGCACCGCAATCGTCTCGCCGAGCGCGCGTGCCCAGCCGAGCAGCGACGCGGCGACGATGCCGGTACGGATGTAGGGAATGGTCACGACCCGGACGGTTTCGTAGCGCGTCATGCCCAGTGCGAGCGCACCCTCCTTGGCGAGGATGGGCACGCGGCGGAGCAGCTCGCGCGTGGTGGACGCCACGATCGGAATGATCATCACCGTCAGTACCAGGCTGGCGGTCAGCAGCCCCTGCCCCTGACCGACGGGACCTTTGAAGAACGGGATGACGTGGCCGATGCCGGTGAGCACCGGATAGACGTGCGCTGACAGAAAGGGGCCGAAGACGGCGACGCCCCAGAGTCCGAACACCACACTCGGGATGCCGGCCAGCAGTTCGAGGAACACCGCCAGCGAGTTGGAGATCCTGCGCGGCACGATCTCGGTGAGCATCAACACGCCACCGACCGAGATCGGCACCGCCAGCACCAGCGCAATGACCGAGGTTGCGAGCGTCCCGATGATCGAGGGAAGACTTCGTAGACCGCGTGCGGTGGCGCGACGATGCCGTTGTGAGTGATCGTCGTCGTCGCGTACAGGTTGCCGAAATTGAAGACCGAGCCGGTGAAGAACGAGAAGCCGCTGAAGATGATCGACGGCAGCGCCGAGACGAACATCACCACCGCGATCAGCACCAGCAGTGCGGTGGGCACGACCGCCGCGATGCCGCTGATCACGCGGAGGATGCGATCGCCGAAGGTGAGCTCGGTATCGCTCACCCGATGACGTGCGCGGCCGGCATCGACCTTGCCGGCCGGCGCACTGATCATCGACATTGCGTTGTCTAGCCTCGGTTACCCGGTGATCGAGGCGATCTTCGCCTGGATCGCGGAGAGGACCGAAGCCGGCACTGAAGCCTGGAGGCCGACGAAGTTCTCTTTCGATAGGAAGGCTGGGGTCGAGCCGCCATTAGGGTTGATCGCCCAGTCGAGGAAGGTCCGCAACGCGAGCGCGTTGTCCTTCGACGATTGCTTTGTGTTCAGTGCGACATACTCGAAGTTGACGATGGGGTACGACTGCGCACCGTCCTCGTAGATCAACGAAAGCGCCAGGTTCGACGGGATCGTCGCCGCGCCCGTGGTCACGGCCGCAGCCACCGTGGTCGGCGTCGGCAGCACGAATGCTCCCGACTTGTTCTGGAGCATCGCCTGCCCAAGCCCGGCGGCCGTCGCCGCCGCGGATGCGCTTACGCCGACGTAGGCAATGCAGCCCGACTTGCATGCCGCGACCATGGCCGGGTTGCTTGCGGCACTGCCTTCAGTCGCCACCTTGGGCCACGGAACCGATGTGCCGAAACTCGGACCGTTCGACCATGTGCTGTTGGTCGCGCTGAGGAACGAGGTGAACAGGAAGGTGTCACCCGACGTCCCCTGGCGGACCAGCGGCACGATCGTCGTGGCCGGCAACGTGACGCTCGAGTTCAGCGCCGCGATGGCGGGGTCATTCCACTTGGTGATCGTGCCTTCGTAGATCTTCGCGATGACGTCACCGCTGAGGTTTAGGCTCTTGATACCCGACAGGTTGAACCAGATTCCCTGCGCGGACACTGCGATCGGGATGTTGGCGAGCGTCGGGTTCGCCGAGAATTGCGCCGGGGACAGGTACGCGTCCGTGCCACCCATGATCGAGTTGCCGCCGATTGCGTCGGTAATGCCCTTTCCCGAACCGCCGCCCGACGGCGCCAGCGTGATATTCGGATATGCGGCCGTCAGTGGGGCCACCAGCTCCTGCAGGAACGGAAGCAGCAGCGACGATCCGCTTTCGCTCAGCGAGACTGCCGAGGTTGGGTTGCCGGTTGCTGCGGGCGCGGGCGTTCCGTTTCCCGTTGTTGGTGTCGAACTACTGCCGCCGCAGGCCACCAGGCCCAACGTTCCCAGTAGTGCGATTCCTCCCATCAGCCCTGTGCGCATGAATACCTCTCCTGTTTTGAAGGCGTGTTTGACTGGTTGCCGGTGATCACCGGATTCACGATGGATTAGCCGATTCGTCCGCTGACGTACTCTCGGCTGCGTTCGTCCTCTGCCGCGTGAAAGAACTTGCCGCTCGGCGCGGTTTCCACGAGCTTCCCTGCCATGAGGAACACGACGTCGTCGCTGATGCGCAGCGCCTGAGCGAGGTTGTGCGTGACGATGAGGATCGTCATCGACTGGCGGAGGCTGCGCAGCAGCGCTTCGATGTGCTCTGTCGTGCCCGGGTCGAGCGCCGATGTGGGCTCGTCGAGCAGGAGCACATCCGGCGACAGCGCGAGCGCCCGCGCGAGGCACAGCAACTGCTGCTGTCCTCCCGACAGGGTGAAGGGCGAGGAGCCGAGCCGGTCCTTCACCGCTTCCCAGAGGCCCACTTCCGAAAGACGTTCTTCCACCAGTTGCTTGTCACCGCCGCGCGCCACCATTCCATGCGCACGGGGCGCAATCGAGATGTTGTCCTCAATGCTCTGCGGGAACGGGTTCGCGCGCTGGAACAGCATGCCGACCCGGCGCCGGAGCTCGCGCACATTGACATCGTCGCCATAGATCTCGACGCCCTGCACGGCGATCGACCCATCGACGGACATCCCTGTCGTGTGGTCGTGCATGCGATTCACCGACCGCAGCAGTGTCGTCTTGCCACATCCGGTCGGGCCAACGATTGCGGTGATTCGCTTGCCGGCAAAGCCAACGGTGATCTCGTCGAGCAGACGGCGTTGACCGAGTCTCACGGTCAATCCCTTGACCGCGACCGCAGTCCCCACCGACGCTCCGTTCAGTTCAACGGTCTCCGCCGTTGGAAGGCTCAAAAACCCCGCTCCAGCCACCACACTTCGCAGCCTAGCGAGAGGAAGTTTGTGCGGGTGTTAGGTGATGGTTAAGAAACGGGGGACACCTTCCAGGATGGAGATGAGGAGCCGCGCGGCCGCCGGCGGATCAACCGCGTCGCAGATCGCCCGGACGACCACGACGCGTCGTGCGCCAGCCTGAAGGACCGCTGGAAGGGTCGTCGGATCGATCCCCCCGATCGCAAACCATGGCCGTGTCTCCTTGCCGTCGCGCTCGCGCGCCGCGGCGTTGACCACGACCTCGAGCCCGGTGGCGGGACGTCCGGGCTTCGTCGGGGTCGCGTGCACCGGACCCGCGCAGAGATAGTCGGCCTCCGCCGGGGCGGCGTCATACTCCCCGGCCGCGTGGGTCGACAACCCGATCAGGAGGTCCGGACCGACGATGTGGCGGACCCAGCTGACCGGCAGGTCGTTCTGCCCGACGTGCACACCGTCGGCACCCGCGGCGAGCGCAAGGTCGGGCCGGTCGTTGATAACAAACAGCGCGCCGTGCCGGTCGGCGGCGCTACGAAATTCGACGCTCCAGCGCAGCAGGTCTCCCGCTTCCGCGTCTTTCTGGCGCAGCTGCACGACGTCGGCTCCGGCGTCGAGTATCGAATCAAGGAACGAGCGCAGATCGCCCTGAGCCTGCCGGGCGTCTGTGACCACATAGAGGCGGGCCCGATCGAGGCGTTCCCGGCGATCGTCACCCGGCTTCGGCATCACCATGCGCCGGGCGTACCGCCGGCCGCGTGTGCAGGTCGGCGATGCCCTCCCATGACGTCGACGCCTCCGCGTAGAGGCGCTGAGGAATGCGCCCGGCACGATACGCGAGCCTTCCCGCCTCCACGGCGGCGCCGATCGCCCGCGCCATCAGCACCGGCTCGGCAGCACGCGTGATCGCCGAGGCGACCAGGACAGCGTCGCAGCCCAGCTCCATGGCCATCGCCGCGTCGGATGCGGTCCCGATCCCCGCGTCGAGCACCACCGGAACGCCCGCGCGCTCGCGGATGATCCGGATGTTGTACGGGTTGCGAATGCCGGAGCCACTCCCGATCGGCGCCCCCAGCGGCATCACCGCAGCGCAGCCGAGATCCTCGAGACGCCGCGACAGCACGGGGTCGTCATTCGCGTAGGGCAGCACCACGAACCCATCGTCGATGAGCTGCTCGGCGGCAACCAGGAGCTCGGCACCGTCGGGAAGCAGGGTGTCCTCGTCCGCGATCACCTCGAGCTTGATCCAGTTGGTCTCGAAAGCCTCGCGAGCGAGCTTCGCGGTGGTCACCGCGTCGCGGGCGGTGTAGCAGCCCGCGGTGTTGGGCAGGATCCGCCGGCCCGAGCGGGCCACCACGTCGAGGAATGAGTGGGCGCCAGCTGGGTCGAGCCTGCGCAGCGCGACCGTGACCATGGCGCTGCCCGAGGCGTCGAGCGCCCGCTCGAGGACATCGAGGCTGGGTGCCCCGCCCGTCCCCATGATGAGTCGTGACGTGAAGCGCTCGCCCGCGATGATCAGCACGTCGTCCATCTCAGCCCCCCTGGACGGCATGCAGTATCTCCAGCCGGTCACCTGCCTCGATGGTGGTGTTCGACCAGCTCGCCCGGAGCACCACGTCGCCGTTGCGTGCCACAGCAATGCCGCGTTGCTCAGGAGGCAGATCCATCTCCCGTAGCAGGTCGACGAGCCCGAGGCCTTCGGCCACCTCGCGGCTCTCGCCGTTGACCACGATGATCACGCCATCACCGGGGCCGACCGGAACCGCGCCGGCGACCAGACGCGGGTCGCCGCTGGCCAGGCGCCGCCGGCGAGCACGCCTGCAACAGCGTCGGCGGTCGCAGGAGCAAGCAGGAACCCGTTGCGATAGTGGCCGGTGGCGACGATCAGGCCGGGTGTCGTCGCTTCGCCCACGATCGGCATGTTGTCAGGAGACCCCGGCCGCAATCCGGCGGATGCCTCGACCAACTCAAGTTCGGTCACGTCCGGCAGCAGCGCCCGGGCGTCGTCGAGCAAGCGCAGGACAGCACCCGCGGTCACCGTGGTGTCGAAACCGTCCTCCTCCACCGTCCCGCCGATGACGAACCGTCCATCGCCGCGAGGCACGAGATAGACGCGCTCCCCGCGAATGGATCGGGTCACCAGGCCGGGGTCGCCCCGGAGGCGGAGGATCTGGCCTTTGACCGGACGGACCGGGAGGGCATCCTCGTCAGGGATGCCGGGGATCGCCTGCGACCAGCACCCCGCGGCGAGCACGACCTTCGACGACGCCAGTCGCACGTCGCCGTTCAGGCGCACGCCGGCAGCGCGACCACCTTCGACCAGCAATGCCCCGCGGCTCCGATGGATCTCGACGCCGAGGCGGTTGCAGGCCTGGAGCAGCGCCGCCACCATCGCTCGCGGGTCCACCTGGTGGTCACTTTCCACCAGCATCCCGCCTCTGATCGACGGCGACAGGCTGGGCTCGAGCGCGCGGGTCTCATACGAGGTGAGCCTGGTCACCGGAAGCCCCAGCTCCTGGCGATGGCGGCAGAGACGGTCGAGCGCTGACTGCTCATCGGCGTCGGCCGCCACGTGCAGCGTGCTGTTCTGCAGGTATCCCGCTGAGCGCCCGGCGTCCAGTTCGAGCTCGGCGATGAATGACGGGTAGCGCGCGGCGGAGTTGCAGTTGATCGCAATCACCGCCTCCTCGCCGAACTCAGCCTCGCCGACCGGCGCGATCATGCCTGCGGCGAAGTGGGAGGACCCCGAGCCCGGCTCCGGGTCGACCACTGCAACGCTCAGGCCCGCGCGAGCAGCCCGCCAGGCCACGGCGAGACCGATCACGCCGCCGCCGATGACCGCTACGTCCACTCGTCTCCTCTGTTGGTGCTCCGAGTTTACGGGGCGGGCTCGGTTGCACCGATTCGGTCGAGCCGGTAGCCGACTCCGAACACAGTGGTGATCCGGAAGGGCATCTGCGCGAAGGGCTCGAACTTTTCACGAAGCCAGCGCACATGGACGTCAACGGTCTTGGGGTCGCCGTAAAAGCGGTTGCCCCACACCGACGCGATGATCGACTGGCGCGACAGCACTCGCCCGCTGTTGCGCAGCAGGATCGAGAGGAGGTCGAACTCCTTCGGTGCCAGTCGCAGCTCGGTCCCCTCGAGGTGGACCGTCCGCGCCGCGCGGTCAATCTTGAAGCCTTCGAATTCCTCAACCTCGGGTGCGCCGGCTGGACGCGTGGTCATTTCAGAGCGACGCAGGAGCGCGGTGACTCGGGCCAGGAGTTCGTTGAAGGAGAAGGGTTTGGTGACGTAATCGTCGGCGCCGAGCTGGAGCCCGACGACCTTGTCGACCTCGGTGCCTTTGGCGGTGAGCATGAGGATCGGGGTTGCCGATTCCTGGCGCAACACGCGGCAGACCTCAAGGCCGCTGAGCCCAGGGAGCATCACGTCGAGCAGGATGAGATCCGGATGCTCGGCTCGAGCCAGGGTCAAGGCATCCGGGCCCGTGGCTGCCTCGATGACCTGGTACCCCTCGCGCACAAGGTTGTAGCGCAGCGTCTCGCGGATTGCTTCCTCGTCCTCGACCACGAGGATGCGCTTGGCGACGGTGGGCGCCATGCAACGAGCTTAGCTGCAACCGGGCCTGCTCGTCGGATGTCGAACCAGAAACTCGCGGGAGAAGGCGAGCCTATACTCAATTCGGTGGAGGCGTTGAACGACTCCGCCGCTGGCGGGCAGCAGCGGCATCGATGTGCTGCGGGCGATCGGGTTGTTGCTCGACCCCGGCATCGTCGGTCTGGACGAGAACGGACATGTCCTGCTGGCCAATGAACCCGCCCGCCGCCTGCTCGGACTGGCCCTCACCGAGGGATCGGACTTCGTCGCCGGCGAGGTGGACTACCGGCTCATCCGCCTCATCGATGCCGCGCGAGAGAGCGGTGGTGTCGAGGAGCGGGCGATCACGCTGCACGATCGCGACTTCAATGCCCGCGCCATCGCCATGCAGGGCGAGATCGCGACACTCCTGCTGGTCCGTGACGAGACTCGCGTCCATCATCTCGAGCGAGTTCGACGCGACTTTGTCAGTAACGTGTCGCACGAGTTGCGCACCCCGATCACCGCAGTGCAGCTCATTGCCGAGACACTTGCCAACGGTGGTCTCGACGACCCGCCGCCGCTGCAGATTTCGTCCGGCGCATCGGTCAGGAGGCGTCACACATGGCGCAGATGGTCGAGGAGCTGCTCGAGTTGAGCACCATCGAGTCCGGGCTCCGGCCGATGGCCAGCGAGCGCGTGCCGATCGCAGCCCTGATGGGCAGTCTCGACCGGCTCCGTCCGCTTGCCGAGAGCAAAGGCGTTGCTCTCGACGTCTCGGTCGCACCGGGGACGCCGGACCTGGTCGGCGATACCTCGCATCTCGGCCAGGTGCTCCGCAACCTCACCCACAACGCGATCAAGTTCACGCCCAAAGGCGGCCGGATCGATATCACCGCCGCGCCCGGCGAGCTCGGTCAGGTCGTGCTGCGCTGCCGGGACACCGGGGTAGGGATCAACCCCGCTGATCTCCCGCGAATCTTTGAACGCTTCTGGAAAGCCGATAGCTCGCGTCAGCGCGACGGCGAGGGCTCGGGGCTCGGACTGGCGATTGTCCGGCACGTCGTCGAGGCCCACGGAGGAAGCGTGACGGTGACCTCCGAGCCGCGCCGCGGCACCGAGTTTCAGGTGGTCCTTCCGGCCGCGCCCCGGAACTGACCGAGCGTCGTTTGACCGGCTTGCCGATCAAGAATGCCGTTGGTTACCATCTGACAACGATTTCGACGTAGCAAGCTTCCTGTGCAGGGGGAGGCCCATGGCGGAACGCGTTCTCGACATTGTTGATGCGGCACCTCAGACCGAGGCGCACCCGGCCCTCCTCGACCGGCACATTGACCTTCTCGACTCCGGGCTGCGGAGCACCGTCCCTCGTACCGGCGGTCTGCTCCGGCAGATGTCCGCGTACCACTTCGGCTGGACGGATTCGCACGGGCATCCCGCGAACGACCCCGCTGGCAAGCGGATCCGCCCTGCCCTGTCGCTCTGGGCATGCGAGGCTCTTGGCGGTGACCCCGCCTGGGCACTCCCTGCCGCGGTCGCCGTGGAGCTGATCCACAACTTCACGCTCATCCATGACGACATTCAGGACGGCGACCAGTTGCGCCGCCACCGTCCCACCGTGTGGTCGGTGTGGGGTGCAGAGCAGGGGATCAATGCGGGCGACGGCATGTTCGCCAACGCGATCGCCGGTCTGCTCGCACCCGGACCGCGACCCGGTCGCCGGATGCGCGCGGCGCACCTGCTGACTGCGGCGGTGGTCAAGGTGGTCGAGGGTCAGTGTCTCGACCTTTCGCTGGAAGGCCGAGCCGGGGCGTCGCAAAAGACCTACCTGCGGCTGGTCACGATGAAGACCGGTACCCTCCTGGGCGCAGCGATGGCTTCCGGCGCCGTGATGGCTGGCGCGCCTCGCGATGTCGCGCGCCGCTTCGACGCGGCCGGCCGCCTGCTCGGCCTCGCCTTCCAGGTCCGCGACGACTGGCTCGGCACCTGGGGCGATCCCCAGATCACCGGCAAGGCCCGCAACGGGATCTGCGCCAGCGCAAGCTCACCTACCCGATCGTTGCCGCCTACGACGTCGCGACGCCGAACCGGCGACGCGAGCTTCGCGCGCTCTTCCGCGAGCGCGAGCCCGGTGGCGAATTCCGGCTGCGCGCGCTTCTCGAAGAGTTGGGCGGACCGTCGCTGACCGCCGGTGTGCCGATGGTGCTGGCACGGGACGCGGTCGCGGCGCTGACCGGGCTCCCCGACGATGCCATCACCGATTTCGCGGATCTGGCGATCCATGTTGCTGAACGCAGCCACTAGCTCGAGCCCCGACACGCACACCGAATCGCGAACCGCTTCGCGCAAGGATGAGCATCTGCGTATCAACATCGATGAGGACGTTGCTGCCAAGGGCATCGAGACCGGGTTCGACGACTGGCGGTTCGTGCATCGCGCGATGCCCGATATCGACCTCGACGTTGTCGACCTGAGCACGACATTCCTCGAGCATCCCGTCGGCGCTCCACTGATGGTGTCGTGCATGACCGGCGGTACCGACAGGCGCGAGTCATCAACCGCCGCCTCGCAGCGTCGCCCAGATGTACCGGCTGCCGATGGGGCCTGGCTCGTGCCGGGTGCTGCTCGAGCAACCCGACGTGCTGCACACCTTCGATGTGCGCGCCCTTGCCCCTGACGTGCCACTCCTCGCGAATCTGGGCGCCGTCCAGCTCAATCAGGGCGTCAGCGTCGCCGACTGTCGCGCAGCTGGTACGCGCACTGCACGCAGACGCCCTGGTGCTGCACCTCAACCCGTTGCAGGAAGCGCTGCAGACCGCTGCAATACAAGGTTCTCCGGGCTGTTCGACCGCATCCGTGCGGTGTGCGCCGGGCTCGATGCGCCGGTGATCGTGAAAGAGGTCGGGTGGGGTATCGCCGACGACCTCGTGGTCCGCCTGCTCGAGCCGGTGTCGCCGCAGTGGACGTTGCGGGTGCCGGGGGCACCTCCTGGAGCGAGGTCGAGCGGCACCGCATGACCGATCCGATCCGCGCGCGCGTGGCTGCCCTCGTTCGCCGGCTGGGGCATCCCCACCACCACGGCGCTGATCCGGCGCGAGACTCGCGGCGCCCGAAGGCGTTTCTCATCGCCAGCGGCGGTGTGCGCAACGGCATCGACGTCGCCAAAGCGGTGGCGCTCGGCGCCGATCCGCCGGCATCGCCGGGCCGCTCCTGCGCGCGGCGGCGGCCGGCGATGAGGTACTCGAGGACACCGTCGCCGTCATCGTCGAGGAGTTGCGCCTGGCCATGTTCTGCGTCGGCGCGGCGTCAGTCCTCCGCGCCCTGCGCAGCAACGCACGCCTGGTGCGTTGCGAGGACCGGACGGCCCCATGACCCACCGCCACCATGTCGCTGGACGCTGCCGACGCCTATTGCCGCCAGCTGGTACGCCACTACGAAAACTTCACGGCTGCGTCTCGACTCTCGCCACGCTCGCTTCGTCAGGACCTGACTCTCGTCTACGCGTTCTGCCGCTATACGGACGACCTCGGCGACGAGAGCGGTGACCGCGCGGTCGCGACGCGCAGATTGCGCCGCTGGCGCGACGAGACGCGCGAAAGCTTTGAGCACGACGAGCGAACCCATCCAGTGCTGGTCGCGCTCGCCCGACAAGCGTTCGCCGCCACCGGATGGATGCGCAACCGTTTGTCGATCTCATCGACGCGAACCTGCAGGATCAGCGTATCGACTTCTACGAGGACTGGCCCGCGCTGCTTGGGTATTGCAGGCGTTCCGCCGCACCCGTCGGTCGCATGGTCCTGCGCCTCTTCGGCATCGACGACGCGGCTGCGGTCGCACTCAGCGACGACGTCTGCATCGGACTGCAGCTCGCCAACTTCGCGCAGGATGTCATGGCGGACCGCCCGGCTCGGCCGCACCTACCTCCATGCGGCAGCGACATTCGCGATCACGGCATCGATGGAGCCACGCGGCTCGACGTGCAACCGGGCGCGGAATCTCCCTCCGCTCCGGCCCGCGAGCTCGAGATCACTGGCCCCGGCACGCCTGCGCATCCCAGCTGGCGCTCTACCGGCTCGGCGGCGAGGCGATCCTCGACGCCGTGGCTGCCTGCGACTACAAGACCTCGACACAGCGTCCGTCGTGGATCGCGCAGCCCGAGTGAAGATCATGGCCGCAGCGCTGCGGGCAGGACGGCCAGCACCGAAGTCGCGACCGCGCCTGCCGCGGGTGACGACCACGACCGGTGACGAGCGTGCTTGAGGCG
>CAVVJH010000014.1:0-23564 GCA_963748505.1 Candidatus Dormiibacterota bacterium | reverse complement strand
CGATGCTGCCGTCGGTGGTCGTCGCCTATGTGGTGTACGCGATCGTGCTTGCGCTCATCCAGGTGCTTCGCGCAGCCGGGCGTTGCCGGTGCTGTGCTCCATCCCACCGAGATGCTGGTGCAGGTCCTCTTCCACACCGCTCATCGCGGGCTGGTCCATCTGGCTCTGGCATCGCCGTCTCAACGCGCGCGAGCGACACGCGCGTCGCCCAGCAGCTGGGCATCCTTGCGTGCGTTCCGACTGCGGTGATCGCCGCGCTTTCGCCTACGCGGTGATTCCGGCAATGTTCCGCCTCGGCATCTTCTGCGCCGTGCTGCTGGTCTTTCTGAACGTCACCGGCTGGCGGGTGACCTCGCGGTTTCGACCGCGAACGCCTGATCACCGGGACGAGGTAACCAAGACGCCCGTGGTGACGTGGGGACGACTTGTGGATCGCGGCCACGGCCATCGCGAACCGACTGCCGGTCATCTCCCAAGACGATGACTACCAGGCCGTGCCGGGCGCTGCGGTCATTGGTTGGTGATTGGTGGAGCGGAGGGGATTCGAACCCCTGACCTCTGCCGTGCGAGGGCAGCGCTCTCCCAGCTGAGCTACCGCCCCGAGACGAAGGATCACGCCGAGGCGTTTTGCAGTATAGGGCTGGCGCTCGGAGCGCCTACGACGGGGTCCGCGTGGCGAAGAAGGTCTTCACCGCCTCGGCCAGCGCCGGGAGGTTGAAGGGCTTGGGAAGCATGCCGTCCGCGCCGGCGAGCCTGGCGACCTCGGCCTCCTCGGACAGGGCGCTGAACATGAGCACCGGGGTCTGCGCGGTTGCGGCGTTCGCCCGGATGCGCCGGCAGGCTTCAATGCCGTCGATGCCCGGCATCATGATGTCGAGGATGATCAGGTCAGGGCGGTCCCGGTCGCGGTCCGTCACCGCGTCCAGCCCGTCCGAGACGGTGGACATGTCGTAGCCCTCGAGGTCCAGGTACCGGGAGACCACTGACAGGACGCGCGGATCATCGTCGGCAAGGAGAACGCGCGGCCGGGACATTGCCAACATGGTAAGCAGGCACCTCCCAAACGGGACGGTCCGCGTCCAATCCTTTACAGGTCGGGCGACAGTTGTCGCCACGGCCTCCGCGACGGGGCGGTCGCTATACTCGGCCGCAGGCATGTCGAGTACCCCGGCGTCCCTGGTGCTTTTCGGGATAGCGGTCGCCGCATACACCCTCGCCGTCGTTGCTTTCGTGCTCCATCTGGCGTTCCGAAAGCGCATCCTCGGCGACATCGGGATGGCGCTGGTCCTGATCGGCTGGCCGCTCCACTTCGCCTCGATCTTCACCCGCGCCTTCGAGGCCGGCCACTGGCCGCTCGGAAACATGTACGAGTACTCGACGGGCATCGCCTTCGTGATCGTGACCGTCTGCGTGGTCCTGATGGTCCGCAGCAGGATGCGCCTCATCGGGCTCCCGGCGATGATCGTCACGGTGGCGCTGATGGGCGTCGCCTACATGCTCTACGTGCCGCCCGGACAGCTGGTCCCCGCCCTGCACAGCTACTGGCTCACGATCCATGTCACGTCGATGGCGACGTCCTCGGCGGTGCTGAGCTTCTCGTTCTTCTTCGGGGCGGCCTATCTGGCCCGGCGCTGGGCGGACAACCGGGTGCTGGCCGTTGCCACCGCGACCGCTCCTGCGAGCGTCAGCAGTGGCGGGGTGGCGACCATGACCATGGGCGGCGGTGGGGGCCGGGCGGCGGGTTCAGCTCGGGCGGGATCCGCTCACCCCTCGCGACCTGGATACAACGAGTGCTGCCCAAGGCCGGGATGCTTGACAGTTGGAGCTACCGCTTCGTGATGATCGGCTTCCCGATCTGGACCTTCGGTGTGATCTGCGGAGCCATCTGGGGTGAGCACGCGTGGGGCCGCTACTGGGGATGGGATCCGAAGGAAACCTTTGCCTTCATCACCTGGGTGATCTTCGCGATCTACCTCCACGCTCGCGTGACCTACGGCTGGAAGGAGAAGCGCGCGGCGATCATCACCGCGTTCGGCTTCGCCGCGATCCTGTTCACGCTCTACGCGGTGAACCTCTGGATCGCCGGGCTGCACTCGTACGCTCGCGCCTGACGTACGTGACGAGGGCGCGCGCACGCACAGACCCATGAACGATCCGAGCGCGGCGAAGCGACGAAGAACAGGTCGCGGTTACCCGCGGCGAGCCCACCTCGTCTTCTTCAGCATCTTCTTATGCTTGTGCTTCCGCATCTTCTTGCGGCGCTTCTTGATTACCGAACCCATCTGCCAAGGACTATAGCGGTCCGAGACGGCTGAAGGCCTCGCGCAAGTTCGCGGCGGTGGTCTCGAGATCCTCGGGCAGGACCTTCACGTCCCCGAGCACGGGCATGAAATTGGTGTCCCCGGCCCACCGCGGGACCACGTGCTGGTGCACATGTTCGGCGCTTGCGCCGGCAGCCTCACCCTGGTTGATGCCGATGTTGAAGCCGTCCGGGTGCATCGCGTCGCCGAGCACCTGGATGGCTCGCTGCGTCGCCGTGAAGATCGCCGCACCTTCGCCGGCGGTGAGTGCGGCAACGCCCGCCGCGTGTCGCACCGGAACGACCATGAGGTGGCCGCTCGTGTATGGGAAGCGGTTCAGCAGGATGAACGCCAGCTCGCCGCGATCCACGACCAGCAACTCCTGACCGGGTTCACCCGCGGCCGCGGCGCACAGGAAGCACGCGGTGTCACTCACCACGTGGCCGTTGACACGTAGGCCATTCGCCAGGGTGCCCACAGGTGCTTCACGCCATCGACGGTAGCGGACCGTCCGCGTCTCACGCGGCAAGCGCTCGCGTCAGAGCAGCCTGATGCTGACGTCGACGTTCCCGCGGACAGCATTCGAGTAGGGGCAGCGCTGCTCGGTCTCGGCGATCAGCGCCTCAGCCTGAGCGCGGTCGGTGATCGAGGGCAAGGTCACCAGCAGCTCGACGACGAGGCCGAGGCGTCCCGCACCGAGCAGCCCGATGCCAACCCGAGCGGTGACGATCGAATCGAGCACGTCAAGGCCCTTGCGCCTCGCGATGCCGATCATGGCGTTCTGCCAGCAGGCGCCATAGCCGAGCGCGAACAGCTGCTCAGGGTTGGTCCCCGGCCCACCGTCGCCGCCCATCTCGGTTGGGGAACTGAAGTCGACCTCGAGATTGCCGTCGACGTTGCGCCGTGGCCGCGCCGGCCGCCGGTGACGGTGGCCTCGGCCGTGTAGAGAAGCCGCATCTGATGCTCGCTGTCGCTCATGACGCCTCCGGACGGATCCTGCGATGGTGGAGCGACCATCTTATTGAGTGTCTCGAGCGCCATCGACCGATCGACGACCTTAGCCGGTTCGCCTCGGCGTCTTGACCGCGGCTCGCCCTCGCCGGGGGACCGTTGGGATGGGGAGCGCGACCACGCCCGGGTGCGGCAGCGGCGCACGCACGACGCGGTTGCGACCACCGCGCTTCGCGGCATACATCGCTCGATCGGCCGCGGACAGCAGCTGGTCGAGGTGTGTGCCGTGCTGGGGATGCGACGCGACGCCGATCGATGCGGTGAGACGGTGTAGTCGCGTGTTGTCGGGAAGTGCGAGCTGGCTGATCGCCTCGCGTACACCTTCGGCCGCGGCAGCGGCGCCGTCCATGTCACATCCGTGCAGCAGGATCACGAACTCCTCGCCGCCGAGTCGCACGACCGCATCCGCACCTCGAACGGTTGCGCGAAGACGAGTGGAAACTCGTTGCAGCACAAGGTCTCCGGCTCCGTGGCCGCCGTTGTCGTTCACCCTCTTGAAGTGGTCGAGATCGATCAGCATCAGCGAGAACGGGATGTCATCACGGGTGGCCCGCAAGAGTTCGCGCTGCGCGGCATCGCGCAACCATCTGCTGTTGTACAGACCGGTCAGCGGATCAGTCATTGCGGCGCTGAGCAACTCGGTGTAGAGCTGCGCATTCCGCCAGGCCGCGGCGGCGATGTGCGCAAAGAGCGATGCGGCCTCCAGCTCTCTTGCCGTGAATTGACCGATACCGATGCGCCAGCAGTTGATGATCCCGAGCTTTCGCTCGGCCGCCACCAGCGGAATGAGCAGCAGCAACTCGTGCACCACGGCGGTGCCCGGGACCTGACGTGCGAGCGGATGATCGGCGGTGTCGTCGACGTTTTCCGGAATGCCCTTCGCGAAGGCCCATCCGGTCATGCCGGCGTCGAGCGAGAAGGCGTCGGCGAGAATCTCGTCGCGATCGACCCCGGTGGCGAGCACCGGTTGAAATCGATGGGTGTCGTAGTCGGCCACGAAGATCGCCATCTCCGACACCGGGACGACGCAACTCAACTGCTCGGCCATGACACCGAGGATGCGCATCGGGTCGTGCTCGGTCTGGAGCGCCAGCGCGGCATCGCTCAGAGCGCGCGGCAGGCCCCGTCGCACACGCGACGGCTTGGGCTGGACAGCCGGCAGCGTGGAGGCCTGGGCAAGGTGGAGGAGCGGGCCCTCCAGCGCCGACCGTACGCGCGAGACCGGGCGTTCGGCGAACCAGCCCGGGATCACGACCTCGACGTCCTCGTGGCCCTCCACGGGCTGCCCGAGGACCGGACGGCCGAGGTGCCATCCCTGCCCGAACTGGACGCCGAGTGACTGGAGGGCGTCCTCCTCGGCCTGGGTCTCGACGCCCTCGGCGATGAGGCGAGCGCCGATGTGCCCGCCGAAGGACAGCAGCGACACGATGAGCGCCCGCCGCGCACGATCGGTATCGACGCCGTGGATGAGGGAGCGATCGACCTTGATGAATTCGGGACGCAACTCGGCGATCACTCGCATGCTGGCGTGACCCGCCCCTGCGTCGTCGACGGCGATGCGATACCCGTCGGCACGGAGGTCGGAGGCGATGCGCTGAAGGTGGTCGAGATCTGGGACCGGGTCGCGCTCGCTGAACTCGAGGACGATCGACGCGGGGTCGACCCGCGCCTCGTCCACCGCGTCGCGTAGCGCACGCATGCCGCGATCGTCCATCAGCGTCCGGATGAGGACGTTCACGAAGAGATCGATGTCGCCCAGGTTGGGCGCTTCGCGCAGCGCCGCACGGATGCAGGCGATGTCGACGGCCCCCTTCACATCCAGGGACGCGGCGGCGCTGAACAGCTCGTCGGGAGTCGTGAAATGCTCGGTTGGTGGGAAGCGGGCGAGCGCCTCGTAGCCGATGCTGGTGGCGTCATACAGCCTGACGATCGGCTGGACGGCCGCGACGATGCGGCCTGGCGCGATCAACTCCGTCAATTCGCGGCGCACGGCGGCAGAGGACCGCAACGACGTGGCCGGTGCGAACCGTTCCCCCGCCGCGCTGTCCACGGAACGGTTCACCACCCGTTTCGCGCTCACCTCCACGAGTGTGCGGGGCGCTACTGGCGCGGTGGTGACGACCGGGTCGCTAGCGAGCGAAAAAACTCGCACATGCGCGATCCCCCGGCGGCCGACGATCGGTCAGGCGGTGACGGGGATCTTGGTGCGGACCTGTTCCGAGAAGTGGCAGGCGGCGAGGTGACCGGCCGCCTTGAGCTCCAGTGGCGGTTCCACGTCCGCACAGATCCCGGGAACCTGAGCGATCGGACAGCGTGTATGGAACCGGCACCCCGAGGGCGGATTCAAGGGCGAGGGGATCTCCCCGGACAGCTCGACCAACCGCCTTCGCGACTCGATGCGAGGATCGGGCACGGGGATGGACGAGAGCAGCGCCCGCGTGTAGGGGTGCTCCTGAGACGTGTACAGGTCTTCACTCGGCGCCACCTCGACGATCTTCCCGAGATACATGACCATGACCCGGTTGCTGATGTGGCGCACCACCGAGAGGTCGTGGGCAATGAACAGATAGGTGAGGTGAAACTCGCGCTGCAGATCCTCGAGCAGGTTGATGATCTGCGCCTGAATGGAGACGTCCAGTGCCGACACCGGCTCATCGCAGATGATGAGCTTGGGGTTGAGCGCGAGGGCCCGGGCGATGCCGATACGCTGCCGCTGCCCACCGCTGAACTCGTGCGGATAGCGGTTGTTGAAGTACGGGTTGAGGCCGACCGTGCGCAGCAGCTCCTGGACGCGCGCGTCCTTGGCCCTGCCGCTGATCAACTTGAAGTTGACCAGTGGCTCCGCGATGATGTCGCCGACCGTCATGCGCGGGTCGAGCGACGCGTACGGGTCCTGGAAGATCATCTGCAGCTGCTTGCGCTGCTGACGCAACTTCTCACCGCGCAGCTTGGTGATGTCCACGCCATCGAGTATCACCTCGCCCGAGGTGACCGGGATGAGTTGCGTGATCAGGCGGCCGAGTGTCGACTTGCCGCAGCCTGACTCGCCGACGAGACCGACTGTCTCCCCGGGCATGACGTCGAAGCTCACGCCGTCGACCGCTTTCACCGAGGCGCCGACGCCCGCGCTGAAGTGCTTGACGACGTTGTTCACGCGCAGCAGCGGCTCCACGGAGGGCAGGACCGCCGGCTTCGGGGCGACGATGGTGTCAGTCATTGACAAACTCCGTCACGGGCTCCGGTTCGGGGGCGACGGCTGCTGTGACTTCAGCTGCCTCCGAGATCGTTGCCAGCGGCTTCCGCCCGGCGGGATGCACGCCGCTCGCGGCGCCGGGGCTGGTGTCCTTGATGGTGCCGGCGCCCATGTCCGCGTAGGCCTTTTCCATCGTCACCCAGCAGGCTGCGTGCTGCGCGGGCGCGACCTGCTCGATCGGCGGCGATTCGCTGAAGCAGCGCTCGATGCGGAAGGGGCATCGCGGATTGAACTTGCAGCCGTCCGGCAAGGCGATGAGGTCTGGCGGCAGGCCTTCGATCGAGAGCAGACGGTGGCCGCGGTTGGCGTCGATTCGGGGCACCGAGCGCAGCAGTGACCACGTGTAGGGGTGCTGCGGCGCTTCGAAGATCTGCTCGACGGTGCCCTCTTCGACGATCTCGCCGGCGTACATGACGAGCACGCGCTTGCAGAGCCCGGCGACGACGCCGAGGTTGTGGGTGATCAGGATGATCGCCGCGCCGGTCTGCTCGTTCAGGTCGCGCAGCAGCTCGAGGATCTGCGCCTGCACGGTGACGTCGAGCGCGGTGGTGGGCTCGTCCGCGATCAGCAGGTCAGGCTTGTTGGACAGCCCCATGGCGATCATCGCGCGCTGGCGCATGCCACCACTGAACTGGTGCGGGAAGTCGTTGACACGACGCGTCGGGTCAGAAACCCGGACCTGCTTCAGCAAGTCGATGGTCCGGTTCTCGATGTCGGCGTCACCGATCTTGTCGTGGGCGTGCATTGCCTCTTCGATCTGATAGCCGACCTTGAGCACCGGGTTGAGGGAGCTCAGGGGATCCTGGAAGATCATCGCGATGTCGCGCCCACGGATGGCCCGCAACTCTTCCTTGGTCAGCTTCAGCAGGTCGCGGCCCTTGTACATGATCTCGCCGTTGACGACCTTGCCCGGACGTTGCACGAGACCGAGCACCGACATCGCCGTGACGCTCTTGCCGCACCCCGAACTCGCCGACGATCCCGAGGGTTTCGCCGGGCGCAACCGAAAAACTGACATTCCGCACCGCCTTGACCTCTCCATCATCGGTGAAGAAGTGCGTGCTGAGGTTGCGGACGTCGAGGACGGGTGCCGTCACCGCCGCTGACGTGGGTCGAACGCGTCTCGAAGGCCGTCGCCCAGGAAGTTGAAGGCGAGCAGCGTGATCGAAAGCGCGAGCGCGGGCCAGAGCATCATGTAAGGCTCCAAGGGGAGGGCAGCATACCCTTCCGAGGCAATGGATCCCCAGGATGCCAAAGGTTCTGGGATGCCCAGGCCGAGGTAGCTCAGGAATGCCTCGGTGAGAATCGCGATCGGGATGACGAAGGTCGCCTGGACGATGATCGGTCCCAGGGCGTTGGGAAGGATGTGCCCGAAGAGGATCTTGCCCGACTTGGCGCCACTGGCTCGCGCCGCCTCGATGTACTCACGCTCGCGGATGCTGAAGGCCTGTCCGCGCACCAGTCGAGCCATGTCCATCCAGGCCGTCGACGAGATGGCGATCATGATGTTGCCGAGGCCGCGGCCGAGGACCAGGTACAGGATGATCGCGACCAGGATGCCGGGGATGCCGTAGAAGACGTTGATGAAGACGCTGATCACGTTGTCGATCCAGCCACGGAAGTAGCCGGCGACCAGGCCGACCGTCACGCCCACGGTCAGCACGATCGCTGACGTCCCCACGCCCACGATCAGCGAGATCTGCGCGCCCTGCATCATTCGGCTCAGCAGGTCGCGTCCCAACTCGTCGGTGCCGAGCGGGTGCGCTGCCGTCGGCCCGAGGTAGGTGAGCACGTTGGGCAGGATGGTCGCCGGGTTGTAGGGCGTCCAGAACACTGCCACGACAGCGATCAGCAGCAGGAGGGCGAGATAGATCAGTGCCGCGAGCGCCAGGCGGTTGCGCCGCAGCCGGCGGAACCCGTCCCGCCAGAGCCCGACCTGGGCACGAGCAACGGTGCCTCCCGCGTACTCCTCAAAGCCGGGAGCGACAACCGCGGCCATCAGTAACGGATCCTTGGATCAACGACTGTGTACAACAGATCTACCACCAGATTCGCGACCCCAATGAGTAACGCATAAACAGTGAACACAGCAACCGTGACGTTGTAGTCGGCAGCAAGGATGCTTTCAACAAACTCCTTGCCCAGTCCGGGAATTCCGAAGATGTTCTCGATGATGACACTGCCCGTGATGATGCTGATCACAAGCGGTCCGAGGATGCTGATCACCGGTATCAAAGCGTTGCGCAACGCATGGCGAATGGTTACCACACGGTTCTTCAGTCCCTTGGCACGGGCGGTGCGGATGTAATCCTGTTGCAGCACTTCGAGCATTGCTGCACGCGTGATTCTGGTGACCTGTCCCGAGGTGTAGAAACCCAGGATGATCGCCGGCAACGACAGCTCCGCAAGGGTCCCGTACGTCCCCGTCCAAATAGCGGGGTACGAGATGACCCCGCCGGTGAGGTTGGGGAGGAAATAGCTGAAGATCAGCACGCCGAGGCCGGCGAGCACGAAGCTCGGTACGCTGTACCCGATGACCGCGATCGACGTGAGCGTGTAGTCAACCCAGCTGTTCTGACGGATCGCGGCCAGAACGCCGAAGGTGGTTCCGAGCCCGATGGTGATGAGCAGCGCCGTGCCGCCGAGTTCAGCGCTGACGCTGAGCTCGCGCATCACCAGCGGCGTGATCGGCAACCCACGAATCTGGAAGGAAACGCCCAGGTTGCCCTGCACCGCATTGGTGAGGAAGCTCCAGTACTGCACCAGGATCGGCCGGTCGAGGCCGTACTCGTGGAGCAGCAACTTGAGCGCAGCGCCGTGGACCCGCTGGCTCTCGAACGCATCGCCCGGGAGGCTGTGGACCGTGATGAAAACCAGGAAGGACACCGCTATCAGCGTGAACACGATCAACGCCAACCGCTGGGCGATGTAGAGGAGTGTGCCCCGCGTAAACATCTGCCGTCAGTCCTCCCGTAAAAAGCGAAAGGCGCCCGGCACGGTGCCGGGCGCCCCTTGATTCAGTCTGGCGCCCTCTCCTAGTGAGAGTAGATCTTGATTTCGTTCCAGTAGTGGTCGAAGGCGGTGTTCGAGCCGGCTCCGTTCACGTAGGAAGCGATGAGGAAGTTGCCTACCGAGTAGTACAGGGGGATGTAGACGGCATCCTTCTGCAGGATCTGGGCAAGCTGCTTGTAGAGCGGACCCGCCTGGTCGAGCGGCTCGGCATCGGCGGTCTTGAGCACGCTGTCGTAGGTCGGGTCGTCGAACCCGCTGGTGTTCGCGCCAGCCGACGACGGGATGGCGCCCCAGAGGTTGTCGTACCAGTCCTGCGGGTGGTTGTAGTCGAACTGCCAACCGTCGCGCGACATCATGTACTTGCCGGAGAGCCGGTTGCTGATGAAGATGGAGGCGTCCGAGACCGAGTTGAGGGTGACGTTCACGCCCAGGTTGGTCTTCCACTGGCTCTGCAGGTAGTCCGCGACGTTCTCGTTGAGGCTGCCCGCGTTGTACGAGTAGGTGAGATGGGCGGTCAAGGTGCCGTTCGGGTCGTACTGCTTGAGCAGGCTCTTTGCCTGGGTCGCGTCGAACTTGGCGAGCGGGTCGCTGTTCGGGCCGTAGTTGCCAATCAACCCGCTGGTGATCAGGCCGCCGGTCGCTGGCGAGCAGATCAGGTTGTGGCAGACAGTCGTCGCCAGTCCCTGCTTGTCCACGGCGAGCGAGAACGCGGTGCGCAAGCCAACCGCCGCCGCGGACTCACCGAGGAATGGGCCACCCGTCGTCGGGTATCCGACGTTGAAGCTGACCCACGTCGTGCGTCCCTTGGGCTGGGTGACCAGCTCTGACTTCTCCTTCGAACTCGCCTGGACCGCCAGGATGTTCGCGAGCGGGATGATGCCGCTGTCACCGCCGTACCCGATGATGTCGTAGCCGCCCTGGAAGAAGGCGTCGACAGTGGTCGGCGCGGTCGAGGGATCCTTGATGTCGATGTTGATCGTCTTCAACGTCGGCTTGGGAGAACCCCACCAGTTCGCAACCTGGCTGAAGGTGATCGACTGCTTGGGCGTGTACGCGGTGATCTTGTACGCACCGGTGCCCACGAGGTTCGCGGGGGTCTGCCACCAGTTGACAGGATCGACGCCTGGGGCGTTGATGACCTTCTGGTCAACGATGGCACCGACTGTGCCTTCCAACGTCCACGCGGTGAGGCACCAGCCGCAACCGCTGCTGAGCTTCACCTGCACGGTCTCCGGATCGGTGGCCGTGAGCCCAGTCATCATGAACGAGGAGTTGCCGGCGGCCAGCTGCTTCTCGATGTTCCCCTGGAACGTCGTTGGCGTACCTGACGAAGGCGGCGCCCCAGCGGCCTTTTGCACGTCGGCATAGCCCGTGACGGCGCTCAGGATCGAGGAGTAAGCGCCGTGGAGCGCAACCGCACGGTTCCAGGAGTACAGGACGTCCTTCGAGGTGACTGCATCACCGTTCGAGAACTTCGCTGCCGGATTCAGGTGGATCGTGTAGGTCATCCCGTCAGCCGAGATCCCACCGTTGGCCTGAGTCGGCACTGTACTGGCGATGTCCGGAACGATCTGCAGCTGATCGTTGAACTTCCAGAGGTTGTCGAAGACGTTCTGCATGAGTTCGGTGTCAACTTCCGCGTCCATCTCGCCGGGATCCCACGTTCCTGGGTCCTGGAAGACGGGGAAGTGCGAAGACCTGGGAACTCGCCAGGGTCTTGGTGGAGTTGGTGGTCGACGTGCTTCCGCACGCCGCGGCGGTGAGCAGGCCGAGCACGCCCAACCCGATTCCGCCGATGGTGAATTTGTTAGCTCGCAGCACGCGATGCCTCCCGTAATGGCTTGTTTAGCCGCCCTGACGCAGGGTTTTAGCCTGATCCCTGCACCAGCCTCACATCTGGTGAGGCGTGCCGGATCATATCGACTTGGACGAACCCGTGCGGCGGCCCACGGCTCATTTCACCCTGTTGGGGGACCGTTACGTTGGGAATTCGTCCTGTTGGGGGATGCCGCGACCACCCCGCCGGAGCCTTTGGTGGAGCCAGGGGGGCTCGAACCCCCGACCTCTTGCATGCCATGCAAGCGCTCTTCCAGCTGAGCTATGGCCCCGCGCCATGGTACCGGGCCTGCCGGGAGTGACGACGGTGCGGCGGAGCGCCGGGAATGCAGTCACACGTAGCCGCACGATTGCGGCGTCGCGGGCCATTGACGGACAATGACTGCGCCGGCGCAGCGCTGCGATTGATTCGCGGCGACTGCGCCATTGCCCCAACCTCAGGAGGCTCTATGCCTGACGCGCCCAGCCTCGACCGCGACACCGTCGGTGCCAGTTCGCCAATTGTGGCGGCAGCGGAGCGGTTGGTCGTGCGCATCGAGGCACTGGTCAATCAGGTCGCCGAGCTCAAGGCTGACAATGCCGCACTCCGTCGCGAGGTGCGAGCTGCGGTTGCTCTCTTTGACCGAGCAGGAGAGGCCACAGGCTCGGGCCGGGTGGCCCGACGCGCCGCCGCGCCGGCGAGAGGGCACGCCAAGAGCCGCCGTCGCGGAAAGGGCCCGAAAGGCCGAGCGACGCCTGCCTCGGTCACCCCGAACATCGTGCTCGCGACCATCGGCAAGCTCGGGACCTCGACGGCCTCGGAGATCGCGAGGGAGTTGAGCGTGCTCGGCGATCCGGTCTCGGGCCGCGCCGTCCGCTGGCTCGCGGAACGAGCTGGGGCCGCAACGGTCGTCGGCGACGACGGTCAGTTGCGCTACCGCCTGCCGGCTGCCGCACCGCGCCAGTACTGACGATTACGGCCGGCGCCCCGGAAACACACGAAGTGTGACGCCCGTCGCCTGAGTTATACTTTTGTGCATGTTTGCACATGCCGATACTCTGATACGGATAGGGCCGAGCCGCCTCGCACTGGCGCTGGGAGGAGTGGTTGCGCTCGCAGGCGCCGGAGGGTGGGTGGCCGTACATCAGCCGCCCTCCAGCGCACCGACCCTGGTGGGCGAGACTGTTGATCCACCCGCACCGCCAACGGTGCTGGTCTTCGTCAGTGGTGCCGTCGCGCACCCAGGCCTCTATCAACTGAGTCCCGCCGCGCGAGTGGCCGATGCCATCGCTGCGGCAGGTGGGATCACCACCCTCGCCGATCCCGGACATCTCCCCAACCTGGCCCAACGGGTGAACGATGGCCGCCAGATCAACGTGGCGTACCTGAAAGCCGGCACCACGACCGCGAAGCTCGATATCAACACCGCGGCGCTCAGCGACCTGGAGCAGGTGGCCGGAATGCCGCCCGGCCTGGCCGCCGAGATCGTGCAGTACCGCAACCAGTGGGGCCTATTCACATCGATGAGCCAACTGCATGCCGACCTCGGGGTCGACTCCGCAACTGTCACCGGCCTCGAGCACTATCTGCGCGTCGTCCTCGCCACTCCGTGACCAGGTTTGCCGCGTCTCGCCCCGGTCGCTGGGCCACCGGTCTCTGGGGTGCCTTCGCGCTGGGCTGCGTCTGTGGCTTCGCCGCCGGGCTGCCGCCTGACGCGCTGATTCCAGCCGCGCTTGCAGTCGCGGCATGCACCTTGATTGGAACGGCGATCGCCACGAGGTATTTCGCTGCCTGCATGGCTGTCGGGCTCGCCGTCCTGCTCGGACTCCTCCGGGGCGGCGCCGGCGTCATCAGCCACGGGCCCGGATCAGTCGCGGGCAATCTTGGCGCGCGCCCGCTGACACTCATCGGGACCGTACGGAGTGCGGACCCCGGAAAGGGATCTAACGCGATCATCGATGCGGCGCGCGTGTCCGACATCCGAGGGGCCCACGCTGTCACCGGCGGTGTCCTGGTCAGCGGACCGTTGATACCAGCGCTGGCGCCCGGGGATGTCGTCGAAGTCAACGCATCGGGGCTCCGCGCCCTCAGCCGGCGCGCCGGGCCGGGGTCGCAGGCATCGCTCGAGCGCGACGATGTCGAAGCGACGGCCACGGCCCCGCAGGTGTTCGTCCTCGCGGGCGGCGGTCCATCGCTTGCCGGCGGCATTGCATGGGCGCAGGGCCGCCTGATCGCAGCCGTCGACGCCTCCCTTTCCGAACCGGCCGCGGCACTCCTGCTCGGCATCGCATTCGGCATTCACGAGCCGCTCGCCGCCGCGGTTCGCACCCCGCTCCAGAACGCGGGACTCATCCATATCGTGGTGGTGAGCGGGCTGAAGGTCGTCCTGCTGATTGGAATCGTGAGCGCGCTCGGCCGGGTGCTCGAGTGGTCACGCAGGCGCACGCTGCTGGTCGCCGTCCCCTTGCTGGCTTCGTACGTGTTGATCAGCGGCGCCGGGCCGGCGGCGATTCGGAGCGCGCTGATGGCCGGTGCCGCGATGCTCGCCACATCGTCGGGACGGCGCACGGATCCGGTGCCGATGCTGGCGCTCGTGGCTGCGCTGATGCTGGCGGCCGACCCGGCGCTGATTCAGGATCCGGGGTTTCAGCTCTCCTTCCTCGGGACCGCGGGAATCCTGCTACTGGCGGAGCCGATCGGTCGACGGCTTCCCGGGCCCCGGCTGTTCGTCGAGCCATTCGCCGTCACGGTCGCCGCCCAGCTGGCCACGTTACCGATCATGGGGGGCACCTTCGGCGTCATCGCGCTCGCAGGACCGGTCGCCAACGCACTGGTGCTGCCGCTGCTTCCTTTCATGATGATCACTGGCGGAGCGGGCGCGATCCTCAATGCGCTGCTCCCGGGAATGGGCTGGATGCTCCTGCAGGTAACCGGCCTGGGTGCCTCGGCGGTCGTCAGTCTCGCCAGTGCGGTCAGCGCGGTCCCGGGGGCGGCGATCCAGGTGGGTAACTGGCCGCCGGCGTGGTCCATCGCGGAAGTGGCTGGGCTATCGGTGGGGCTGGCCGTCCTTGCCTTCGCCCAGCACAGGCGGCCTCCGATCGAGACGACGATCCGAGCGAGCGGTCGATGAGGTCGCGGCAGTGACCCTGCGGGATGTGGTCGCGGCAGGTCTCGCCGCAGTGCTGGCAGCGAGTGCAGCGTGGGCGGTCGCCTCACGACCGGACGGGCGACTGCATGTGACGGTCCTCGCCACGGGATCCTCGCCTGCCGTGCTGGTGCAGGCGGCCGACGGCAGCCAGGTCCTGGTGGATGGTGGCCAGCGCCTTCGCTCCTGCTCGCGGCGCTGGGCCGGGTCCTGCCTGCGGGGACGAGTTATCTTGATCTGCTGGTGATGACCGGAGGTGAGGCAGCCGCTGTGCAAGGCCTCGGCGGCCTTCCCGGGCACTACACGGTCGGCACGGTGGTGATCCCCGGCCCGATGAATCCGGGTGCGAATGCCATCGTCGCTGCCCTCGAGAGCTCAGGTGCCACGGTGCTCGAGGCCGGAGGCGACGCCTGGTCCTATGGCGGTGCCACCTGGCGATGTCTCGGCTTCATCGCGCTGGCGACAGCCCGCGCCAGTGCGCGCTGACCGTTGCCGACCGGACAGGACGTCTCCTGGTGCTGGGGGATGCGGGAACCGCCGACCAGGAAGCACTGTGCGCCGTGTACGGCGCTGCGCTCGACGCCGACCTCGTGGTTGCGCCTCCCGGAGGAGCCATCTCAACGGTGCTGCTCGCGACGGCCAGGCCGGATGCAGTCGCAGTGCCGCTTGCGCAGGGAGTTCCCGCAGTCGTCGCGCCGGCGGGGTACCAGACCGACCGGACCGGCGTCGACGGCGACCTCCGTTACCTCGGAGGGACCAGCGGGCTCCGGGAGAGCACCTGAAGGTGGCTGCGATACTGCGCTGGTGGCCATCGAAGCTCCGCTGAATCGCGTGACCCTGATCCATGGTGAGGAGCGATTTCTCGTCGATCGGTCGGCAGGAATGGCGCGAACGAGCGCGACCTGCGCAGCTGGACATCGAGATCTTCGACGCTCCAGGCCGCCTGAACGAACTTCGCCACGCCGTGGCGGAAATGCCGCTTTTCGACCCGGAGCGCGCCCTTCTGGTGCGTGATCCACCCCAGCTCACCGGTGCCGCCAAGCGCGGGGGCGCCGATCCGCCCGAGCGGCTCGTCGCCATCCTTGGCGAACTGGCCCCGACCACTGTGCTCTGCCTGATCGCCCATGCCAAGGTGGCCGATCGCAATCCCGTCCTCGCCGCAGTGAGACAGATGGGCGGGGATATCGTCTGGCACCCCGCCAAGAAGGGCCGGGAATTCGGATCTGGGTGGAGGCGGAGATCGCGGCCCGGGGCTCAAACTCGGCCCGGGCGCATCGAACACCTCATCCGCGTCGCCGGCCCCGACCTGGGGAGCATCGCCTCCGAACTCGACAAGCTTGTCGCTTACGCCGGAGGTCGGGCGCTGTCCATCAGCGACCTGCGCGCCGCGGTCGCCGGGGACGAGGCTGCGGGGCTGTACGACACCCTCGGTGATCTGCTCGGACCCAACTCCGGCCAAGGGCGCCGAGTCGATCGACCAGCTGCTCTCAGAAGGACGCGCCGGCCAGTATCTGCTCGCCATCCTGGCTGGCCAGATCCGCGATCTGGTCATGACGCAGGCGTATTCTCAGGGCCATGGCTCGCGAGCGGGTCTCGCTGCGGCGCTCGGCAAACCCGACTGGCATGGCGGATCGCCTGAGCCGTCAAGCCGCCGGCGTGTCCCAGGAGATCGCGGCGGGATGGCTCGCGGCGCTGCATGACGTCGATCGGAAACTCAAAGTCGGCGAGATCGCTGAAGCCGACGGGCTGCGCCTCGCGGTGTTGCGCGCGGCGGCTGAGGTCACCGCCGAGCGAGGAAACCGTCGCCGCTAAGAGGTTCGAACGAATAAACCGGCTGCCGGCGCGGCAGCGCCCGATCTACTTGGTCTTTGGCGCCTTGGCTGCAGGCTTGGCAGGTGCTGCCGTCGCTGCTTTTGCGGTGGTGGTGGCCTTCGCTGTGTCGCCTTCGCGGCAGGGGATTTGGCGCGGGCGACTTGACAGCGGACTTCGCAGAGGATTTCGCGGCAGTCGAGCGAGCCGGCGATTTCGCGCTGCGGCCCTTGGCACCACCGGCAGCAGCCGAGCGAACCGCCGCGCCCTCGGCGCCTTCGGAGCATTGATCAGACGCGCGCCATGCCGCGAGCCGCGACTTACGGCGTCGCGCGTTGTTGCGATGGAGGACGCCTTTCTCGGCGGCACGGTCGAGCGCTCTGATGGCCGCGTGCAACTCGGTTTCACCGGTCGCGCCACCCTCTTCAAGCAGCGCGTGGCGCGCCTTGATCACCTTGGTGCGTACGGCGGACTTCGCCGCGCGGTTGCGCCGTGCTTCCGCTCGCTGGACCGGATGCGCTTGCGCGCGGATCGGGAGTTGGCCATGCTCGCTCTTCTACAGTCCGCAATTACTGTGCGCGCCCCCCGGGCAGGAAGCCAGGGACGCACGAAGTGAGCAGTATACCAGCGACTGTGTCTCACCCCCCCACGCGGGTTGTCCCCGCATATGCGAAGCTCAATCTCTCGCTGTCGGTCGTGTCACGACGCTCCGACGGATGGCATGACATCGACAGCGTCCTGGTTCCGATCGACTGGCACGACCTGGTCGGCATCAGCGTGGGTCTCGCACGAAGCAGACAGTCTTTCCTTGAAGGTGTCGGTCGTGCCGCCTAGGGGTGCCGACTGGCGACGTGAACCTCACGTTCCGCGCTGCGCGCGCCCTTCGCCCCTTCGCGGAGCGCCCCTGGCGATCAGCTCTGGCTTAGCCAAAGCGGTCCCGCATGGCGCGGGGCTCGGAGGTGGCTCGGCGGACGCGGCCGCGGCGCTACGTGCCGGCGCCGGCCGCTGCGGGTCTCGGCGTCGCGTCGATCCGGCGCGATCATGGCTGTCCGCGCTCGAACTCGGGAGCGACGTTCCAGCGCTCCTCGGCTCGATGGCGCAACGAGTTCGCGGGCGTGGCGACCGTCTCGAGGCCGTCGCCGTCACCGGTCACTCCATCTCGCCGTCGTCTCGACCCTGCCCAGCTCGACCGCCGACACGTACGCCGCCGTGCTTCCAGCCGAGATCCGCGACGACGGTCGGCGGAACGGCTCGCCGTCCTCGCGCTCACCGCCGCCAAGGCCCCCTCGGCCGTCATCGAAGGACTCTTGGGGAGCAGCCTCGAGGCCGCTGCCGTGTCGCGCGAATCCAGTGCTCGCATCGCGCACTCAGGCGCGCGCGTCGACGCAGTGCCCGAGGTCGACTGGCATCTACCGGCAGTGGCGGAGCGGTCTTCTGCGTCGCCCGGGAAGGGCGAGATGCCGAGGGGCGTGCCGCTGCAATGCGCGCTGCGGGTTTTGTGGCACGCGCCTGCCGGACCATAGGCTGAGGTTGCCCGACTACAATCCGATCCCCAGTGGCTGTCGCCGACGCGCCTTCCGTTCGACCCCCGCACCGGAAGAATGCGACCATCCCGCGCCGGTCATCGGGATCTTGGCGCACGAGTTCGCGCATTACGAAGGGGCCGTCGGGCCCGAGGGCCTTCGCCGCACGGTCACCTACTACGGTCCGATCGTCGGGGGACTGCCAATCCAGGCCTGGCACTGCGAGGTGTGCGGACTGCTGCGGCTGACCTATCCGGACGGTCGAACCGAGGAGCGCCGGTTGTTCCCGGGGCCGCAGCCGGGTTTGCTCGCCGAGGCTTCGCCGGTCGCGCCGGAACGGGTCCACTACGGGATGCAGGCTCGCGTCTCCGGTCTGACCGCGCAACCCGCGTTCATCGACCAGCTCACCGGCGGGGAGTCGATCGTCCAGCCGATCCGGTTCCCGACGATCACCCTCCCGAGTGGGACGCGATGACCTGGCTCACCGTGCTGGGATGTCGTCGGTGCTCGTGGGGTTGCTCCTGGCCGGGCTCTTTGCGACCTTGTCGTACAGCACCCCGAGCATCGAGTTGCCGCTGATCCTCACCGTCGTCTTCATCTTCGTTGGCATCGTCGTGTTCCGTCTCCAGTTCTCGCGATCAACCATTTTGCACCGGCCGAGAAGCTCACTCCGACCTCGCGGTGACGATGCGCGGCAAGCCAGAGCTCGACGCGGCGACACGGACTGTGGTGTTTCTCCTGGTGTTCTGTGTCATCGGGCCTGTTCCCAGCGCGATCCTCGCGACCTACACGTACGCCACTCCTGGCGCTGAGTTGCCTGTGGTGCTCATCAGCCTCGCTGTGCCATCGTCGCCGTGGTATCAAGCTCGTCGACGTGACCGTTCGTCACTTCACCGGCAAGTAGCAGTCGGGCACTCGGAGTCGATGCCGCTCCACGCGCCCCGATCAGGACCTCGTGATCGTTGGCGCGACCGGTGACCTGGCGCAGCGCAAACTCATTCCCGCGCTGTACAACCTGCACATCTCAGAGTTGCTGCCCGTCGGCGGAGACATCATCGGCGCGGCACCCTTCGACTGGAACGACCAGCGATTCAGCGACCTCGCCGAGGCAGCGGTGAAGCAGTTTCGCGAACGCCGATCAGAAGTCGGCTTCACATCATTCGCCGAACGGCTGCATTTCGTCTCGCTTGGCTCGGGACGCGATCTCAGCGCGATCAAGGCTTAGCGACACGCTCGATTCCCGGCTCGCGTATCTCGCGGTCCCGCCATCGGCCTTCATCTCGCTCATCGAAGGCATCAAGACGTCGGGACTTGCCGAGGGCACGTCGATCATCATCGAAAAGCCGTTCGGCCATAACCTCGCCTCGGCCGAGGAGCTCAACAAGACGCTGCACGACGTGGTGCCCGAGCAGCGCATCTTCCGCATCGATCACTACATGGGCAAGGAGACGGTGCAGAACCTCCTCATCTTCCGTTTCGGCAACTCGCATGTTCGAAAGGATCTGGAGTCGCGATGCGATTTCGCGGGTCGAGATCACGGTTGCGGAGTTGCTCGGTGTCGAGCAGCGCGGCAAGCTCTACGAGGAGATCGGTGCTGTCCGCGACATCGGTGCAAAACCACATGTTCCAGGTGCTCTCGCTGGTGGCGATGGATCCACCGCTCTCGTTCGACGCGGAGGCAATCCGCAACGAGAAGGTGAGGTATTGCGAGTCCATCCAACCCATCCATCCGCATGACGTGGTGCGCGGCCAGTACACGGCGGGCAATATCGACGGCGAGAAGGTTGCGGCGTATCGCAGCGAGCCCCGCGTCTCATCCGAAGTCGACAACCGAGACCTACGCGGCGTTGCGTTTGCATCTCGAATCATGGCGGTGGTCGGGCGTACCGTTTCTCCTGCGCACCGAGCGGCTGCCCGCCCGGGACACACGAGTTGTGATCACCTTTCACGACGTCCCGCTCCATCTGTTCAAGACGGTCGGTGTGCATACGCTGCACCGGAACCGTCTGGTGGTGCGGATCCAGCCGGACGAAGGCATTGCCCTGTCGTTCGTCGCCAAGGTGCCGGGGCCGGAGGTTACCGCGCAGTCCGTCGACATGAACTTCAACTACGGTGATTCATTCAAGACATCGCCGCCCGAGGCCTATGAGCGCCTCCTCCATGACGCGCTCCGCGGCGATCACACCTTGTTCATTCGTGAGGATGAGGTCGAGTACGGCTGGAAAGCCGTCGAAAAACCCGGTGATCGACGAGCGCCACCGCCGATCACGTTCTACCCGGGCAGGTAGTTGGGGCCCCGACGATGCGGCGCGCATCGCGGCCCCAAGTCACTGGGATGAACTCGGGCTCAAACTGTATGACCGCCGCGCTGATCGGCGTCGATCTGGGCGGCACCAGCATTCGCGCCGCTGTGGCGATTGGCGACATGACCCACGGCGAGCCGGTGCACCGGGATACACCCTCGCGCGACGGCCCAGCCGTCGTGCTTGACGCCGTCGCCGAATGCGCCCGTGAAGCCGCCGGTACGACGCACATCCGCGGGCTTGCCATCGGGATTCCCGGGCTGCTCGATCCGGGCGCGGCAGCGGTGCACGACGCGCCGAACATGGCCGGCTGGACCGAGGTTCCGGCGGCGGCGATGCTGTCCGAGCGCGTCGGCTGTCCGGTGGTCATCTGCCACGACGCCGCCGCCGCAGGCTATGCGGAGCTGAAGGCGGGCGCGGGCAGAGGCGCACGCCACCTGCTCTTCATCACCGTGAGCACCGGCATCGGCGGTGCCCTCTTCATCGACGGCGATCTCTACGACGGTGCGACCGGATCGGCGGGCGAGGTCGGTCACACGCCCGTCAGTGACGACGGTCCGAATGCGGCCAGGGCCATCCAGGGTGTCTCGAAGGCATGTCGTCGGGCACGGCGATCGCCAATCGCGCGCGCGCAGCGCTGGCCGCGGGTACTGCCTCAACGCTGCTGAGCGTCGACGCCGCTTCGCTTGATGCGCGCGCGATCGTGACGGCCGCCAACGCCGGCGACGCGCTGTCGCTCAGGGTGTTCGAGGAGGCCGGTCACGCACTCGGCCGCGCCATCGGCGGCTTCATCAATGTCCTGGCGCCCGATGTCATCGTGATCGGTGGCGGCCTCATCCATGCCGGTGAGCTTCTGCTCAAACCCGCGCGCGACGCGGCAACCGAGATCGCGTTGAGATCCCTTACCGGCGCTGCAAAATCGTCACGGCCGCGCTGGGCACTGACGCGGGACTCATCGGTGCCGTCGCCTGGGCAGTGCGCAGCTTTGGTGGCGACTTAGGCAGAGGTCACTAGACCGGCGTCGCTGGTTCGCTCGTTCCTGACAACGCAGATGACCCACCGGCCTCGGGCCGATGGGTCACGTGATAAGAGTTGCTGTGTCGTCGCTCTACGCGAGGACCGGCTTCCTCGCTGCGACATCCGCAGCCGAGTGCCCAGCGCGAACGCCCTTTCTCGAAGTCGACCAGCTGTAGAGCTCGAAGATGAAGGCCCCGAGGACGGCGACTGCCGCGATCGCAAGCCCGATGGCCGCATACAACGCGAACTGGCCGACCTGCCACCAACCGTAGGTGTTCAGCAGGATGCTCCGCAGCGTGTCGCCCTTGAACACGGTTGCCACCTCGCCCGCGAGCTTGGCGTTGTTTGGATTCGCCATCGCAGCGGCGCTCAACTGTGCATAGGTTTGCCCGCCGGCAATCTCGCTCAGATGCACGCTGATGAAGTTGTTCGCATACACCTCGGCCTGCTGTCCAGTGAGGAGTTGCTGACCCGCGTACTGGGTCATGGCGACGTTGTCGACCTTGGGCAGCGACGTGAGCGCTGCCGATCCGGCCGCCGGGAAGTAGATTTGCTGCGCGGCGAGTTGATCGTGCACGGTCGTTGTCGCGAAGCTGCTTGCCCAGAAGGCAAATCCGCTCACGAATGCGAGGATGCCGATCAGCCCGACCTGTAGTACGAAGATCCGCCAACGAATTCCGCTGGTCATGGTGGTCACTCCTTTGTGTGTGTGGTGATCTGGATCTCATCCTCGTCCCTCGCTTATCGGCGATCCAGGGCCACAAGGCATCAAACGTTGGGACAACGCCGGCAGTACCGGGGGACAAAGGTCCCAAGGAGCGGAGCTGCTAGGACCAGTCCTGGGCGTCGCTGTCGTGACGGCGCCTGGCCATGAAGGCGGCGACCTCGGCACGGCGGGACAGCTCGAGTTTCATGAGGATGTTGCTCACATAGTTCTTGACGGTCTTCTCCGCGAGATGAACGCTCTCGCCGATCTGGCGATTCGTCATTCCCTCGGCGACGAGGCCGATGATGCGACGCTCCTGAGGGGTCAGCTGGGCGACAGCGTCACCCTGGGTCCCCTCGAGGACGTCACCTCGAAGCCGAGCGAGAACTCGGCCTGTCACCGAGGGGTCGAGGAGCGACTCGCCGTTGGCGACGCGATGGATCGCGTTGAGGAGGTCGTTGCCGTGGACCTGCTTGAGCACATACCCGGATGCGCCGGCCATGATCGCGCTGAAGAGAGCTTCGTCATCGGCGAATGACGTCAGGATCAGGACTTCGGTCTGCTCTCGCTGCGCGCGGATGTCGCGGCAGGCCTCAATGCCTGACCGCCCGGGCATTCGAACGTCCATCACCACCACGTCCGGGGTCGTACGAGCCGCGGCGGCGACCGCTTCATCAGCCGTGCCCGCCTCACCGACCACTTCGATGGTGAGATCTGACTCCAGCAACTCTTGCAGCCCGCGGCGCACCAATTCGTGGTCGTCGCAGAGCAGCACACGGACTCGGGTGGTTCCCATGCCAGCAGTGTAGGCAGCTCAGGGCCGTTGGTCACAGACATCGGAGCCCTGAGGCTCTGGTTTCTATCTCGCGCTGGCGAGAAGCTGAACGGCGAGATGCTCATCCATGACTTCGTGCAGGTCGACCGTGACTTCGACGAGATCCGCGCTCAGGTGCTGGCGGACCCACGTGCCCTCATCACTGCGAGCGCTGGATCGGCGTATCGGGACGGAGAGCGCCTGTCGGTCCGGCTCACGCCGTTGAGCAGCCATCCAAGTCTTGGCAAGACGGTGGAGGTCGATCTGGCGGACCCCTATGAGTGTGAAGATCGGCTGGTCCTCCCGATGCACTGGTGGGCGCCGGGCGCGACACGCCTCTACCCTCACCTCGATGGTGATCTCGAGTTCGCGCCGTTGGGGGCTCTTTCGACCCAGCTCACGTTGATGGGCAGCTACGACCCGCCATTCGGTTTTGTTGGCAGGCGAGCCGACGTGATGCTGCTTCACCGCATCGCCGAGGCGAGCGTCCGATCATTCCTCCAACTCGTCTCCCGCAACCTCGGGCGCCCATCTCCGGCGCTGCTCAGCTCAGCCTGAACGGCGGGACTTCCTGGGGCCCGTGTCGCGCGGCACCGACCATGTTGCCACCGTGCCGTGAGTGGCACCGGGGTGCAGGTCGAACGATCCGCCCAGCGCGACTGCGCGCTCGGCAAGGTTGGCCAGTCCCTCTCCGGCGCCTGACGCTGCGGTCACGCCCGCGCCGTTGTCCTCGACGGTCACGGTCACATCGAGCGCCGCGCGAACGCGGATGTCGACGCTGGTCGCCCGCGCATGCCGGATGACGTTGCTCAGCAACTCTCGAAGCACCGCCAGCAGATGCTCGGCAAGATCCGC
>CAVVJH010000013.1:0-79810 GCA_963748505.1 Candidatus Dormiibacterota bacterium | reverse complement strand
GGATGGCGGCAGAGAGGATGCGCTGGAGGGCACGGCGCCGCGCTGCCCCGCCTCAATCCCCCGTAATTCAGTGGCGTTCCGGCTTCAAGATGTCGGACCATGGCACTCCGTATCCTGGAGCCGCTGGCCGCGCTCTCGGTCGTGACCGATCTGGCGCACGGCCGTCCCGCCGAGCAGGCGCTGCGCGCCGCGCTGCTCGCAACGCGGGTGGCGGAACAGCTCGGCGAGAGCGCGTCGGGACGGCGCGATGCGCAGTACGTCACGCTGCTTCGGTCGCTCGGTTGCACGGCGACATCGCACGACTACGCACGCTGGCTTGGCGGCGACGACATCCTCGTGCGACGCGAGGGCGACCGCATCGATCCCACGAACGCGCGCGAGGGTCTCGCCTTCGTGAGGCGCGTCGCTCGGGAGGTACCCATCAGGCACCGCCTCGGGCGTGCTTGCGGTCGGCGCGACGCGCGGACCGCGCATAGCGGCTGACGCGGCGCGCGCGGATTGTGAGGTGGCGCAGCAATTGGGAGTGCAACTCGGTCTGAGCGACGACGTCACAGGCGCACTCTTTCAAGGCTTCGAGCGCTGGGATGGACGTGGACATCCCCATGGCCTTCGCGGAGACGCGATTCATCTGAGCGCACGCATTGCAGCCGCAGCCTCCGCGCTGGTGATGTTCGAGCAATCACTTGGGGCGGCAGACGCTGAATCGATCCTCCGCCGCTGGGCAGGGCACGCGTTGGACCCCGACGTCGTCGAGACCATCCTTGCAGTCCTCTCGGACTCGGGAGGCGCGTTGAACGTGGAGGATCCACTGCCGGCACTGCTGGCAGCGGAACCCCGCCCTGCGCTCGAGGTGCCCGACACGCGATTGGACGACGTGGCTGCTGCGTTCGCGATCGTCGGGGATCTGAAGGCGACGCACCTCCATGGTCACTCGGGCAGCGTGGCGCGAGTGGCTGAGCGCGCAGCGCGCCTTCGGGGGAGGGCGGACGAGCGGTGACGACGTTGCGCCGCGCCGCGTTGCTGCATGACCTCGGGCGCGCTGCCGTGCCCACCGGGATATGGGAGCGTCCCGGCCGCCTGAGCAGCGCGGAGTGGGAACGCGTGCGGCTGCACGCCTACCAGACCGAGCGGATCCTCGCTCGGTCTTCGGCGCTGACGGAAGCTGGGCGCATCGCCGGCATGCATCACGAGCGGATCGACGGCAGCGGATACCATCGTGGCTCGCGCGCGGCTGAGCAGGACAGCGACTGCCGGCTCCTCGCCGCCGCCGACGTCTACAGCGCGCTCATCGAAGTCGCGCCCGCATCGGCCCGCTCACAGCCCTGACGCTGCCGCTCACACGATGCGCGGGATGGCGCTCGACCCCGAATCCGTCGAGTGCGTGCTCGAAGCGGCGGGGCAGACGCGACGGCGGATACCGGTCGCGACCGGCCGGGCTGACCGAGCGCGAGGTCGACGTGCTCCGGCTCATCGTGCGCGGCATGTCGATGGGCGAGGTCGGCACAGCGCTGCACATCTCGATGTCGACGGTGCACACGCACCTGGCGCACGTGTACGAGAAGGCCGGGATCTCGACGCGAGCGGCGGCCGCAGTGTTCGCCATGGAGAACGATCTCCTCGATCCGTCGCATCGCGCGAAAAATCGACAGAACTGTCGATGGACGGAGGCGCCGGCCGCCCGTACGGTCCGCGCATGACGACAACAGCGCCCGCAAAAGTCCGTGGTACCGACCCAATTGACTCACCACGACGACGCCTCACACGATTGCCCGCCACGGAGATGGCGCGGCTCGTCCGCAGCCGGGACACTCGACCCCGTCGATCTTCTCGAGGCGACGCCTGCGGCGTATCGACGCGCTGGAGCCCCGCCTGCATGCGTTTGTCGCTGTCTTCGAACAGTTCAGCGCCCGTGACGCAGGCAGAACGCTTGCGCGGACCGGTCCGACCTTGATAGCCTGCCGCTCGCCGGCGTTCCTGTTGCCGTCAAAGACAACGTCGAGATCGCCGGCGAACCCACGGCCTACGGCTCGCGTGCCACGTCCGAGCCAGCCGGCCGCCGAAGATCGATCATCGTGCGGCGGCTGCGAGAGGCAGGAGCGGTGATCGTGGGCAGGACGGTCATGCCCGAGCTCGCGATCTGGCCGTTCACCGAGCCCGAGGCTTTCGCGGCACCCCGCAACCCGTGGAACCTGAGCGCACGCCCGGCGGCTCGAGCGGAGGCTCCGCGGTGGCGGTGGCTGCGCGCATGGCCGCGCTTGCCGTCGGGTCGGACGGCGGTGGATCCATCCGCGTCCCCGCCGCCTGCTGTGGCATCGTCGGCGTCAAACCGGCACCGGGTCTGGTTCCGCTGCCCGGTGGACACTCCGAGCACTGGCATGGACTCACAGCGTTCGGACCGCTTGCGCGCAATGTCACTGATGCAGCGCTGATGCTCGACGTGATCGCGGATAGCCACGCTATCGGGATCCCGTGGCGGCGACGAGCGGACTGCGTATCGCCATCTCAACTCGCCACCCCGTGTTTGGCGTTCGACCCTCTCGCGAGATTCGCGATGCGCTCTCGAGCACGGCAACCGCGCTGGCGGCTGCCGGCCACACCGTCGCATCTGCGGATCCTCGATACCCGATGCTGCCCACGCAGTTCACCAGCCGGTGGCTTGCAGGCATCGCTCAGGACGCAACTCACGTCGACATGGCACGGGTCGAACCACGGACCGCCGCGATGGTGAGGCGCGGACGGCGAGCGCAACGCAAGGTCCGACCAGCGAGTGAGAGCAGATTCGCCAAGTACATCCAGGGTTGGCTGAGCGGATGCGACGTCCTCATCACGCCCGTGCTCTCGTCACCTCCAGTGCCGATCGGCACATGGGCGTGGCCGGGGATGGCTCTCGACGATGCTCGGCGTCGGTCGGTGGATCTACACGAGCATGTGGAACGTCGCCGGCGTTGCGGCGGTAGCCATACCAGCCGGCATCACGCGTGACGGTCTGCCGCTGGGTGTGCAACTCATCGGACCGGCTGGTTCCGAGTCACTGCTTCTCTCCGTCGCCGCACAGTTGGAGCAGACGCGTCCTTGGCCGCTGGCTCCGGTCTAGCGCCCTCGGCGGCGCCCGCTTCCCTCCACTGGCGCTCGGCAGCAATCTCGGTCGCAATAGGTCAATTGGGGCAACCGAATTCGACGTTCCGGGAAGTTCACACGATCGTCACTGCAGTATGCGACGCCTCGCGAGTACCGAGCCGACAGCATGATTGGACAGCCAGCCAGCGCCGTTGCGTACATCAGAGGGTTACGAGGTGCAAATGCAACGACGCCGTCTTCGGGGTGAGCATCGACCGGACGAGTGGAGCCGCCGTCCAATCCTCAGTCGTGCCCTGCGCGTTGCCATCTTCGCCGGTCCCATTCTCGCTTCCCTCCTCATCGCAACCCTCCTCAACCATGTGCTCCCGCGCGCCAGCGGTCCCTTGACAGCCGTTCTCTGGATTGCGGTCGTGGTGATCGGGTCATTGGTGACCTTGGTGATCTTTGAGCGCGTCACGCGCCGGTTTCTTCCACTCGCGGCGCTGCTCAACGTCTCGCTGCTGTTTCCTGACAAGGCTCCCACTCGTTTTGCAGTCGCGCGCAGGACTGGCACTCCCCGCCAACTCCAGGAGCAACTCCTCGCAGCTCGCACGGCCGGCCGACAATCAGACGCCGACAGCATGCAATCGATCGTCGAACTGGTACTCGCTCTGAGTGTGCATGACAAGGCGACGCGCGGCCACTCCGAGCGCGTCCGTGTGTTCGCCGACATGATCGCCGATGAGTTGAAGATCGATGCTGCAGGTCAGGCTCGACTGCGTTGGGCCGCACTGCTCCACGACGTGGGCAAGCTCGAGGTACCGACCGCAATCCTCAACAAACCGGGCGCACCGGACGAGGACGAATGGAAGGTATTACACCGTCACCCTGAAGAGGGTGCACGTCTGGTGGCGCCGCTCCTTCCATGGCTTGGCGAATGGGGCAAGGCCGTTGCCGAGCACCACGAGCGCTACGACGGCACGGGCTACCCCCATCAGCTCAAAGGTCAGGAGATTTCCCTGGCCGCTCGGATTGTTTCCGTCGCTGACGTGTACGAGGTGATGACGTCTCCTCGTCCCTACAAGCGCACCATGAGCATCGCCGCGGCGCGCCAGGAACTCACCCGCGTCGCCGGTACCCAATTGGATCCTGCAATTGTTCGCGCTTTTCTGAACATCTCGGTCGGACGCCTCTGGCGCACCATCGGTTTTGGGGCCTGGATCGGGCAGATCCCTGCATTCACCCGGCTGTGGACCGAACTCGGGCGGCTGGGCTCGTGGGCTGGTACCGGGGCGCTGAGTGCGACCACTGCGACGGTACTGACGGTGGGCGGCCTCGCCAGTCCAGCGCCGTCACCGAGTGTCACCGGACTCCTGACCTCGCAGCAACCCGTGTCGCAGCAACCTTCGCCGACGACAGCGATGCCACACGGACCCGTCGCCGTCGTACCTCCGCCGGCGCAATCCTCGTCCACCGCCACCCCGGTCGCGACACCGCGAGCAACTCCGAAGGTCACGCCGACGGCGACGGCGACGGCGACGGCGACGCCCACTCCACGTCCCACGCCGCGCCCCACACCAGGACCTACCCCTCCGCCAACGCCGCCACCAGTCGATCCGTGGAGCTGCGCAGCGTGCACCAACACCTCACCCACTTGCACGAGCTACTGCACGGGCGGCGATCTGCACTTCTGCACCACGTATTGCCTCGGTAACAACAACCGGCAGTGCCTCTCGCACTGTTTTGGCGACAACAACAAAGTCTGTCTCAACTACTGCGCCGGCCCCAACAACAAGGCTTGTCAGACCAACTGCCGCAACTTCGTCTCATTCGTCGCAGCGGAAGCCGTGCTCGGGCCGGCCGTTTCTGCCGTGCCGGCGCGGCTGACACGGGACCGGCAGTCGATACCAAGCGGTGTTGATGGGTGGGGCACATCACAAATCGCGTGGACTGCCCTGCTCCTAACGTCGATCTGGCGAGCGCAGCGAGTGCTCGCGACCGAGGCAAGGCTGTGATCCCCGCACTTCGTCGCCGCCAGCGACGCCAGGTGCCTGTCGTTGCTCTGCCGTCAGGTATTGCCTGTTCTGTGGGTGGCTGCGCCAGTCTGAATGCGCAGGGCTGCTCGTATCGCGATCGCCGAGGCCGCAGCTGCAATCTCGCCTGCTGCCATGCGCACGGCATCACGCTGCACGGAGCAAGCTACTGCAGACGCCACGCCAGCACGATCCGGGCGATCACGGCTCCAGCCGGACACGCGAACGGTGTCGCCGATCTCAACGATCGTGCGCCCTCGCTGATCTCCTGGATTGCCAATGATGTCGACGATGCAATCCGGACCTTACTCGCGAATGCGGCCCGATCCGGGGAGCGGATCATCACCGACGGCTACGTCCAACTCACGCGCGACATCGTGCGCCGGAGCCGTTGGGAACGGAGCTGGCGCATCGTCGACAACACCGGTCTGGTGCTCAAGGTGAGCCTCTACATCGACGAGGGCGACAGCTCCCTGGTGCATATGCGCGTCGGCGACGTCCTGGTTGGCGAAGGCGTTCCGCCGTGGATCGCCCGCCGAAACCGGGGAGAGGAGGTGGCCGCCGCGATCGACATCTCCCAGCGTCAGCAGTTCTATCGCTCCATCGAGATGACCATCGCCAGCGCCTTACAGGATCGCAACCTCTTCCGCCGAGACTAGAGGTGCCGGTCGTTCGCTGCATCGACAGCAGCTGAGCAACACGTTCGGAAGGCGCAGCGCATCGGGAAGGATGCGCTCAGCGCCGAATCCTCGAGCGGAACGGCGAGCGTGCTGCCGCCATCAGCTTGCGCTTCGCGTTGATGAGTGAGAGTTCACGCGCGGAGAGCACGACGCGGGTACCGGACGCAGGGGTGGCCATACCGGTCGCTGCTTCCTGCGCGGCGGCTCGCGAAAGGTCGGGGACGCTCGCGAGCGCCCGAGCCTTGCGTTCGTCAGGTGGTAGTCCGTCGGGGCCGCGCTCCAGAGTCACGTAAAACTCGATATCTCCGGGCTGCGTGGGCGTGAATGACACGAAGGTCAACGTCACCAGCCCCATACCCATCAACGTGGCGATGAGCGCGACGAAGGTAGCGTCTGAGAATACCCAGCAATGGGTGTCGAGATACGCGCCCGTTTTCGCCGCCTTGGTTGCGAACGCAAGGGCGGTGTCAGCGTCAAACGGTGGGTCGTCGTGGCCTCGTTCACCGTCCCACAGAGCACCGGGGTCGGCGGCAACGTATCGATAGAAGTGATCGAACGTCGCGCGCACCGCGGGGCGGCGAAGGCCGAGCAAGTGGGCCTCCACGATTTCCGAGATATCGGAGTCGCGCCGGCGGACGTCAAAGGTGAAGCGCCGATCGGGCATGGCAAGGCTCACGCGCCCACCGGGCCGCAGTACGGCTGCGATCTCGTCGAGCCAACCCACCATGTCGGGCACATGCTCGAGGACGTGGGACGCCACGACGTAGTCGAACGGGGCCGTGGAGCCCACTGCTTCAGCCAGCGTGTTGGATCCCCACACGAAGTCGGTCGAGACGATTTTGTGCTCGTCCACGCCCGGATCGCCGGTGTATTTCGCGATCAAGTCCTCGGTCGCGAGATGGTCGACGTAATACACCTCGCCGAGCTTCCGTGGAACGATGGGCGACGCCAGCGGACCGATCTCGAGACCGCGCCCACGCGCCACATCGATGTGCTGCCGGAGCCGTTCGAAGCGATCCATGTCAGCGTCTACTCTCGCGCATGGACTGGTCCCGCAGGGTTTTGGTGATCAGATCTGTCATCAAGCCCCGGAATCCTCAGAGAGGGGATCTACACGGTGGCAGCCACGTGTGTGGACACCACTGCTGCTGTCGCTGAGGGTAGGCTAACCGTGTAGCCGCCGGCCTCGGTGCCCGACCATTCGGGCGGCGAGTTCAACTCACAACGGAAAGATACATGCCTGCGACGCAATGCCCGGCCTGTGCGGCGGCGGTCCCGGACGGATTTCAGTACTGCGACAAGTGCGGAAGCCCATTGGATCAACGCTGCCCGCAGTGCGGCGCGCCGACTCGTCCCGAGGGCAAGTTCTGCGGCCGCTGCGGTGCGGCGCTCCACGCCGCTCCGTCGGCTGAAGCCGGACACGCGCCGCAGGTCGAACGCCGGCACGTCTCCATTCTCTTCGCCGACCTGGTCGGCTTTACCCAGGTGTCGGAGTCGCTTGATCCGGAGGACGTGCGCGACCTGCTGTCGCGCTACTTCGACATCGCTCGCACGGTCGTCGGCCCGGTACGGGGGGACGATCGAGAAGTTCATCGGTGACGCGGTCATGTCCGTCTGGGGCGTGCCGACCATCCACGAGGACGATGCTGAACGTTCGGTCCGCGCGGCGCTCGATCTCGTCGATGCTGTCGGCGACCTCGGCCGGGACGCTCGGGATGCCGTCACTGCAGCTGCGCGCCGGCGTCGTCACCGGCGAGGTTGCCGTCAACCTGGGAGCCACCGGGCAGGGCATGGTCGCGGGCGATGCCGTGAACACCGCCGCGCGAATCCAGGCCGCAGCCCAGGCCGGGAGCGTCTGGGTCGACGGCACGACGCGGGCGACCAGCCGCGCCGCCATCGCGTACGAGGACCGCGGCGACCACGCGCTGAAGGGAAAGAGCGAGCCAGTGCACGCTCTTCGAGGCACGCCGGGTGGTCGCGGGGCGCAGCGGCGCTGAGCGCACCGCCGAGCCTCGAGCCGCTCTTCGTCGGCCGCGACCGGGAGCTCCGGCTGATCAAGGAGCTCTTCCATGGATGCGTTGAGAAGCGCGCGGTTCGCCTCGTCTCGATATCGGGCGCGGCGGGCGTCGGCAAGTCGCGGCTGCTCTGGGAGTTCAAGAAGTACATCGACGGCATCGTCACCGGGGTCAACTGGCACAGCGGGCGCTGCCTGTCCTACGGTGATGGCATCGCCTACTGGGCGCTCGCCGAGATCGTTCGCGGCCGGCTGGGGATCAGCGAGGGTGATGCTCCCGAAGAGGCGCTCGAACGCCTGCGCCAGGGGCTGCTGCGCTTCGTCGACTCGGCCGAGGACCGCGGATGGCTCGAGCCGAGGCTCGCGGCGTTGCTCGGCTTGGGCGACTCCGCCCTCGAGGGCGCCGGCCCCGAGACGCTCTTTCCCGCGTGGCGCCTGTTCATCGAACGTGTCGCTGCCGAGGATCCCGCTGTTTTCGTGGTCGAGGACTTGCACTGGGCCGACCAGGGCCTGCTCGATTTCCTCGACCACCTGCTGGAGTGGTCGCGGGGCTATCCGATCTTTGTGGTCACGCTGGCCCGACCCGAGTTGGACGAGCGACATCCCGAATGGAACCGGCAGCGGCGCAACGCCACGCCTGTCTACCTCGAACCGCTCGACACCGAACGCGATGCACGCCCTCGTCGACGGCGTCGCTCCGCAACTTCCTCCGGCAGCTCGCGCCGCTGTGCTCGAGCGCGCCGAGGGCATTCCCCTCTATGCGGTCGAGACGTTGCGCATGCTTGTCGACCAAGGCGTGCTCGTCGGCGGCGAGGAGCACTACGAGCTGGTGGCCTCCGGCGCCGGCGAGGAAGCGGTCACCATCGACATTCCCGCATCGCTGCAGGCTTTGGTGTCGGCCCGACTCGACAGTCTCGATGCAGAGGAGCGGCGCACCGTGCAGGACGCAGCGGTGCTGGGGCTCGCATTCAGTGGTGAGGATGTGGCCGTGGTGGCTGGTGCGCGGGGACGCGCGCCTGACGAAACCAAGATGTTGCTGCAGGCGCTCGTGCGCCGCGACATTCTGGGTGTCGAGACCGGACCACCTTCGTACGAGCACGGGCACTACCGCTTCGTGCAGTCGGTGATGCGCACGGTGGCATACGACTCCATGTCGCGCCGCGATCGGAAAGCACGTCACCTCGCGGTCGCCGCGCACTTCGCGCGACTGACCGATGCCGACGAACTCTCGCCGGTCATCGCACGCCACTACCTCGACGCTGCTGCCGCCGTGCCGGACGCGCCCGATGCGGACGGCCTTCGTGCCCTTGCACGCGAACGGTTGCTGCGTGCGGCAGAGCGGGCAGGGTCATTGGGAGCCACCTTCGAGTCGATCGCGCACTACGAGACGTTGATCGGGCTGCTGCCGACCGGCGACGAGCTGGCCGGCATCGCCGAGCGTGCCGCCGAGGCGGCGTTGCGGGGCGCTCGCTATGAGCTTGCGCTGCAATATGTCGCACTCGCCCGAGAGTCCATCTCGCACCTCGATGCACGTTCCGCCGCACGGCTTGGCCACGCTCGAAGGCAATATCCTCATCGATCTCGAACAGCCACAGAAGGCCCTCGACACGACGCAACCAGCATATGCCGCCCTCGCCGATGCACCGGCCGAGCTGGCGACCGCGCGACTGGTCGCCACCATCGCGACGGCCCACTCGCGACTTGGCGATGACGAGCAAGCGATGCTGTTGGGGCGAGCGGGCCAGCGTGCTCGCCCAGGATCTCGGCGCCTGGGACGTGCTGGCCGATTCCGTGAATTCGCGTGGGCTGGGACTGATCGCGACAGGACGCTGGGTTGAGGCGCTGTCCATGCTGCGTATGGCCCTCGACCTCTGCCTGAGCAATGACCTCGGTTCCGCTGCGCTCCGGCCCTACATCAATCTTGCGGCACTGTCACTCACGCGCAATATCAAGGAAGCGGCGACCTATGCAGAGGATGGCTTGGCGCTGGCGCGCCGCCTGGGACACCGCCTGCGAGGGCGAATTCCTTTTCTATCACCTGCTGATGGCTCACGTGATGGCGGGTCGGTGGGATGAGGTCGAGCAGGCGGTGCAAGAATTGCAGCTCGCCGCCGACGTACCGATGATGCGGCACTATGTCTGGTGGCCGGTGGTGATCGTGCGTGCGCTGCGTGGCGACCCTCGGGCCAGGGATGCCGTCATACGCGGCGAGCCACATGAGGCAGGATGCACAGTCGAGGCTCGCGTATGCCTCGCAGATCGCGGAGCTGGCATTCATGGACGGCAGGATGGAGACGGCATTCTCTCAAGCCTCCTCCGCCGTCAAGGATGCCCTGGTGCATACCGGCATCGAGGACGAGTTCTATATCGCATGGCCGCTGGCAGTGGAGGCCGCTGTGCGCCCTGGGTCGCCTGGACGACGCATCCGCCCTGCTCGACCTCGTTGCAGCGCGACCCACCGGATGCGTTCGCCACCTTTCTGCAGGGGCAGTTGGCCCGCCTCCGAGCCCTGATCATGACGGCGCGAAACAGCGGAGACGATGCGAGCGCAGAGTTTGCCCTGGCTGCGCGAACCATGCGCGCGTTCGGAGCCCCGTTCTGGTTGGGACGTACCCTGCTCGACCACGGGGAATGGCTGATCCGGCGAGGCGATCACCGAGCAGGCCCGTCCGCTGCTCGACGAGGCTGTGGAAATTTTCGCGGCGCCTTGGTGCGGAGCCGTACACGGAGCGCGCCCGGGTCGCGAGCGCTGGAGAGCTCTCGTCGACCGCGAATGCCCTCACCCACGAGCACAGCGAGGCCGCAAGCAGCGCCGCGCAAGGATAGGCTCGATAGGTCGGACGGTGGTGATCACCGAACTGCGCCTTCTTCCCTGCCCTTCGAACACGCCGCTTGACACGGCTTCCCCGTTCGCTATTGTATCAATGTACTGATACATTTGATACAACATCCGATGGATGGAGGGCCGACATGACCGAGACTGCTCAGTTGACCGCGGCGGGTTGGGGCTTGCTCGCTGTGGGTGCGGCCCTGGCAATCGCAGGTCTCTGGTTCGCGACAAGGATGCCGAGTGATGGCCAACTGGCCGGCTGGGCGCGCCGGTATGGCTTGGTGCTTACCCCGTCCAACCGACCGTCGGTGGCTCGTTACCGTCGGAGATCGCGAAGCTTTCAGGCCGCCGGCGCGGCGCTGGGGTTCCTTGCATCACCGCTCTACATCGGCTTCACCGGTCGTGCCTTCCCCCTGGGAGAGAGCTGGGTGCTGCTCGCCGTCGGCGGCTACCTCATCGGCGCGGCGTTCGCCGAGGCTGCGTCCTTCCGGCCATACCGAGCAACGACGGGCGTGCGCGCCGCCCTGCTCTCGCCGCGCACCCTCACGGATTACGTTCCCGCAGCGACGGCATGGGCGATCAGGCTCTTGCCGCTCGCCGTCGTGGCGCTGTGCGTGGTGTACGCGCTGACGCCGAAGGGTCAGCAACCCGCAGACCCGAGCGTGCCCTTCGTAATCGTCTCCACAGCTCTCGCCGCCGTGTTCGCCGCAGCTATCGAGGCGACCCTTCGAGCAATCGTTGCCCGGCCGCAGCCGGCCGACACCGAGGACAGCGTCGCGGCGGATGATGCCATTCGAGCGAGTTCGATCCACGCGCTCTCTGCTGCCGCGATCGCGCTGCTCATGCTGACTGCGGGGTGGGTACTGGTATCGATAGAGAGCACCACGCCGGGCTCGCTTCTCGGCCAAATCTCTCTGTGGTTGGGGCTTCTAACTGATATCGGAGCGCTGGTCGCTTGGCTCGGCCTCGGCCACCCGCGAAGCTGGCACGTCCGCCGCAATGAGCCGCTGATGCGCGCGAGATGATCCTCCGAGTCGACGCCTCCTCGGCGGTGCCACCGTACGAGCAGATTCGCAGCCAGATTGCCACTATGGTCGCGTCCGGCGTCCTCCCTGTCGGGCGCCGCCTTCCCCCAATCCGCCAGCTCGCCGCTGACCTGGGACTCGCCGGTGGCACGGTCGCTCGGGCGTATCGAGAGTTGGAGCAAGGTGGGCTGATCGCCTCCCGAGGACGCCATGGCACGTTCGTCTCCAACCGTCCAGTCGAGCCCAGTCCGGACCGGGAGCAAGCGCTGCTTGAGGCCGCGAGCGTGTTCGCCGCGCAAGCCGCACAGGCCGGCGCCGATCCACGTCGCGTCCTGGAGCGAGCCATCGAGGCGCTGGGTGCTCTGCGCCCGTCCGGCGAGGCGGCGCGCGCCAGCGCTCCAGACGCGTGATCTCGGCGCACCCGGTGGCTGTGCCACACGAGATCGCCAACCGGGTGCCCGCCACATGGGACGTCACTGCGACCGCGCCATGGCCCGCGGGATCGCTGACCACAGGGCGCCTGGAGCTCGGCATTTCGACACCGCTTCGAGGTCCGATTCAGCTCAGCATCGAGGTTGGTGCCGAGGGACAGGATCGGGACTGTCGACACCCGGTTTTTCAGTCGAGCTAACCGACGTCAGGTGGCATCACCTGCACCCCATGCAGCCTTCACACGCGGGCCCACTTGCCGGTGTAAAGTGCCGCGCAGTATTGCGCCTTGGCTCGTGGAGGTGTGACATGGTGGGAGGCGAAAACTGCCGTCGCATGACGGGGCGGCATCTGATCGTTGCCATGGTGGTGGCCGTCAGCTCCGTCGGGACAACCGTGGGTACCGCGCACGGCGTATCCGCAGCGACGCGGGGAACGCATTTCTGGCCGCAGCTACGCTCCGTGCCGCACCCAGGAACGTCGAGCGAGCTCCAGGGCATCACCTGCATATCGGCGACCAGCTGCTGGGCGGTTGGCGACTACGAGCAATCCAATGCGGAGCTAGACCAGGTACTGCGCTTGAAAGGCAGCACCTGGTCGCGCGTGTCGACCCCCAACCCGGGCGGCACCGCGGCGAATGCCATCAATACGCTGTTCGGCGTGACCTGCACGGCATCGAACAATTGCTGGGCGGTCGGCTACTACGTAGCCGGGGGAGAGCTGAACCAGACGCTGCACTGGAATGGAAGCAAATGGACGAGTGTCCCGGCCCCCAATCCCGGTGGAACAGCCACCGGTTTCTTCAATGACCTCTTCAGCGTCTCCTGCACTTCGGCAAGCAACTGCTGGGCGGTCGGGGAATACGGATCGTTCGGTGCCTCCGGCGAAACCATCCAAAACCAAGCGCTGCAGTGGAATGGGGCGGCATGGTCGGTGCTTACAACCCCCAATCCTTTTGGAAACGGCAACAACGACGTCAATGCGCTCGAGAGCGTGCGCTGCCTCTCCACCACCGATTGCTGGGCCGTGGGCACCTACGGCTTCGTCGGATCGCCGACCATCCTGCAGAACGAGGTGCTCGGCTGGGACGGCGTCAACTGGAACACCTTCTTCACACCGAATCCCGCCGGCACCACCGGGACGGACGTCAACACGCTGTCGGCAGTCGCGTGCAATTCCGCCAGCGACTGCTGGGCGGTGGGCGATTATGGCACGGAGAGCAGTTCGATCACGCTGCTCAACCAGACGCTTCGATGGCACAACAACAACTGGACACTGGTCAGCACGCCTGACCCCGATGGTACGGGCGTCGGGGCGCAGAACGGACTGTTCGGTGTCACCTGCACGGGGACGAGCAACTGCTGGGCTGCCGGGTACTACGGCTTCATCAGTGCCGGCATCGGAAAGATCCTCGGCCAGATGTTGCTCTGGAACGGCCACGCATGGGCGCTCGCCAGTACACCGCAACCGGGTGGGACCGCCAACGATGACGAGAACGAGTTGCTAGCCGTTCGCTGCGGGTCGGCGAACTCATGCTGGGCAGTCGGTCGTCAATTCTCAGGGGCTACGACAACCAACGAAGCGCTGCGCTGGAATGGGAGCAGTTGGGCCATCGGTTGATGCATGCGATCTGACCTATCGATCGGTCACATCACTGAAGGCCCCCGTAGCGCGTTGACTCCCGTCGCGCTGAGCCAGGCTGGGCGAAAAACAATGCTTGCACCCTGAGGTGCAACGCGCTATTTTCGAGACGTCCGCAGCAAGGACCACATGGAGGAACAGCGATGGTTCTCCGAATGGACCCCACGCTGACGCCGTATCGAGGTGACCAGTAGGTCCCTCGATGCGAGAAGGACCCCGGGCTAACGTCCGGGGTCCTTTCTTATTCAGTGGGAGGTGGAATTCCGGCTAGAGGTCGGCGAGACGCTGAGGGCCCGCCCGAGGCGTGTGAAAGCATCCCCCATTGGGAGTCTGCTAAGTCTGGATTTGGGGACACGATTCCGGGCGCACAGGCGTCATTTCGGGTCTTCCGAGCGCCTGTCGCGGCGAACCCATCTAGCATGCCGTCCACCGCCTTACTGATCTTCCCCCAACGGAAGGCGTGGGGATCGAGTGCGTAGTGCAGCATGAGCCCGTCGCTGATGGCGAGAAGCAGCGCCGCCAAGGCATTCGGCGGAAACGCGAGGGACATCTCGCCGACGGCCACCGCCTCTTCAATCCACTCTCGCAAGACACGCTGCCGGTCAGCGACGACCGACGTCACCTCAGCTCGCACAACGGGATCCGTCTGCAGGGCACCCCAGACGTCGGCACGCAGCTGAACACGGGCGGGATCTGCCCCCTGCATCAGCATCGACTCTGTGACCTTGCGAATCCGCTGTACAGGCCCAAGTCGGAGTGTCGCGGGGTCCTCCGCGACGCGGGCGATCGATGCCGCGTCATCGGCGATCAAGCCCAGGAGCAGTTCCTGTTTTGAGACGAAATGGCTGTAGAACGCCCCTTTGCTGAGCCCGGCGTCGGCGCAGACATCGTCGACGGTTAAATCGCGATAACCCTCTTGCGCGATGCAGCGCCAAGCGGCGTCGAGAAGCTGTCGGCGGCGCTGCTCTCGCGTGCGTTCAAGCAGCTTTGGCACCTGTCACGCTAACACGAACCATACCCACCGGTCTTCTCAAGCGGTTCTCGCTAACGACCCACCGCCCGCGTCCAAAGCGCATCGAGATTGCTTCCTCCAGTCCCAGGGAGTACGATCAGTGGCAGTACCCAGACCCACCAGTTCGTTTGTAGCGCCTGCCCTGGTTCGGTCCCGATAGGCCGTAGGAGAATCAACATGGACGCGAAGAGCGACGAAGCAGCCTCTCGTGCATCGCGATCGCAGACATAGTGGCCCGGAGTCATGGGGATCACGCCCGCTCACAGGCATGAGGGAAACTTCGCCGTGGGGCAGGCGGTGGACACGCATCAGCCCGAGCTGCTGAGCAGGAAAGGGAGCTTCGCGTCAGGTATGGCACGTCGGCCCCCGACCCATCAAGGAACCTATGGGGAGGGGCAGGAGCACCTGGATCCGCACCCCGAGATCCTCGAGAACCGAGGTGGCTTTGCTGCCGGCCAGCGAGCGCTGCGCGTGTGGATTTGAGATTAGCGCAGAGGGGTCACCTCACGCGAGCATGCAGCGCGTCCGTCGGACCACCGATGAGCGCGAAATGAGCGTCGCATGCCTGCATGAGGCTGCATCGGGTGTGTCGCTGTGCTCCGAGCGTGGGATGTAGCATCGGCATGCCGTGACCGTCTCCTCAGAGTAGGGACAGAGCGCGAATCCGGTTGCGCTTCGCCTGCCGCCTCGGACCCGGCGACTGCCCCGGCAGCTCAGATTCCGTCGGCGCCAGCGGACCCGGCGACTGCCCCGGCAGCTCAGATTCCGCCGGCACCACAGGACTCTGCCACGTCAACGACGGTCCATCCGCAGTAAGCAGTCGCAAGCGCCGAGATCCGCGCGTAGCGGCGCACCGCGCCAACTGCGCCGTTTACCGGCGTCACGCCATCATAAGCGCGAGCAATATGCTCGGCGCCGGCATGAGCCGCCGCGACCGCCGAACGCAAGCCATCCGGACAAAGCGTTATTCGTATTTTGTGCAAGCCACGTCTCTAACGCGCGAATGAGCGAACGCCAAGAGTGCGGGAATGTTGCGACCGGTTCGCGCCCCTGCGCCGCCCCTCGACTGAACGCGCCGGCAGCCGCTCGTACATGCTCATCGCCTCAGTGATCAGATGACACGCGTACCCACTCGAGTGAGCCAGCTGCATCCGGGCGCGCTGGTCATGGGGGTCGGTCAGCGAGAGGACGCCAATCCTCGCGGATCGAGCGGTCTCATAGAGTGCCGCGGTGATGTCGGCTACCTGAGCGACTTCGGCACGGGCCTGAGATTCAGCTCCAATGCACGCTCACCTGCAGAGTTGGCCACAGCCAATGCGGCCACCCCCTCGACGAGCGGCGCCTCCGGCCTGACTGGTGACACGAAACCCACGCGATCTGCAACGTCTGACAAGCCGTCGCCGAGCGGCACGATCGCCCGATAAGCTTGCCACGCTGCCTTTGCTGCGCCTCGCGCCGCCGCCAAGCAGTCATCGGCAGAATGGCCCGCGCTCCTGGTGATCATCGTTATCAGCGACCGTGATCGCGCAGTTCGCATCGAGCGCCGATGTGGTCCTTGATTGCAAGGCCGGTCAACAACGGAACGTCGATTGCCCGCGCCCAGAGATTATCTAGCCGGGCTGCTCCTGCGATTGCCATGCGACATAGCCTCCGTCAGCGGTCTGTCTCCCCGACAGGCTAGCACAAACGTACTAGTGGGTCTGTGTGGTCGAGCCCATGATTTCGCGGTCCACGGGATAGCAAGCCCGAAATGCCTACGGACTATGGGTCCACTCCGATAGCCCGACTCAGGCAGTTGCCGGATCGCCATGCAGGCACCCACCGCCGTAGGCTCGGACCAGTGTCCCTAACCAGTAGACTAAGTCAAGCAAACTAGTCAGTTTGGATGGACCCGACGAGCTGACTTCGACGCAGATATCGGGCCTTCGGAGGTTCGCCGTGAGAGCAGACGATCAGCATGCCGGTGGCGCCGACCGTAAGGTCCATCTTTCCGATGAATTACAAACCGGCCGGAAGCGGCCTGGGGTCATGGTTTCCCGTGAACCGGATACCGGCCAGACACCGCCTGGAGCGATGATTTCCCGTGAACCGGATACCGGCCAGACACCGCCTGGAGCGATGATTTCCCGTGAACCGGACACTGGCCAGACACCGCCTGGAGCGATGATTTCCCGTGAACCGGACACTGGTCAGACACCGCCTGGAGCGATGGTTTCCCGTGAGCCGGACACCGGTCAAACACCGCCTGGAGCGATGGTTTCCCGTGAGCCGGACACCGGTCAAACACCGCCTGGAGCGATGGTTTCCCGCGTGCCTGATCCCGAGGAACGGCCGGAGGCGCGCCGTTAGCGGGCAGCCACCATAGGCAGTCGTCACCTCTTTGTCGCGCCCAGGCCCGCCGTGTTCGCCCGGCACCGCTGAGGGAGGCCATCACCGGCTCTCGCGATGTTGGGCGCAACGACGGGCCGCTGAGGGATCAATCGGACGTCGAACCCGCTGACATTGCGCGCGAAGCAGAAGGAAGGCCTGACCGTGCGTCGCGCAGCGGGTCGGGAAGGCGGCCGCCGAGTTGAAACAGCACCGCGCCGGCGAGCAGCGCGGCAAGGCCGCCGCCCCACCAGATGGCATCTGGCGAGGTTTGCAGGAGGAGTCCACCAATCGCTGGGCCGAGGGCCAGCGAGATGCTGAAAGTCAGACTGTAGAGCGACAGGTAGCGGCCGAGCAGATGGGCTGGGGCCATGTCCGCGACCAGTGGCCCGAGCACGACAATGTGTACGCATTCCCCGACTGCGAAGACGATCGCAACGCCGGCGAGGAGGGTGGTCGCCGCGAGCTCCGAGTGGATGAGCGTCGCCGGCAGCACTGAGAACAGGCTCACGGCAAAAAGCGCGCTGGCAGCAGCGAAAGCGTGTGCGCGTCGCATCCGTGCCACCACGCGTACCGCCGGTATCTGCGCGATGACGACGAAGCACGTGTTGATGAGCACGAGGATTCCGATCGCGGCGGGCCCGAGCGACGTGTGCGCCTTCGCAAATGGCGGCAGGATCGAGGAGAAAAACGTGTGGCCGACAACGACGAGCACGATGTTGGCTGCGATCACCGTGACGAAGAGCCGATCTCGAGCGACAGCGCGAAAGCCGGTTCCCTTGGCGTCCGTCGCTGTGACGGCCTCCACGCGCGGATTTGGTACTGCGGCGAGCACGATCAGCGCGAAGACGGCATAGGTCAAGGCGTCGAAGAAATAGAGCGTTTGGAACGAGCTGAGCCGCTGTGCGGATGCGACGACGAAGCCGGCGACGGTCGCGCCGGAGCCAAGACCAAAGTTGCCCGCGACACGGATGAGCGCGAAGGCGGCCGCTCGCTGCTCGCGAGTGACCAACCTCACGGTCAGTTGCCGGTTGGCCGTCCCCGCCGCGCCGATTCCGGCTCCGCTGACAATCGAGCAGGCAAAGGCCTGCCAGGGATGGTCAACAAACGCGAAGCCGGCGTACCCTAGCGCGCTCGCCAGGCTGCCTGCGACCACGATCGCCTTGGCGGAGTGCCGGTCAAGCAACGCTCCCGTCGGCGGCGTGACGATTGCAGCCGTTCCCATGGTCGCGGCGAGCACCAGTCCGGCCGTCGACGTCGGAAAGCCCCGGATTTGGTGCAGATAAATGATCTCAAAGGGAAGTATCAGCCCATACCCGAAGTAGTTGAGCGCGTTTCCCGCTTGCAGGATGAGCACGGGGCGAGAAAGCCCGACGCGCCAACCCGCGAAGAGGCGTGAGAAACGGCGGGTCATCCGCCGAAGGGCCCAGCAGCGGCGCGAAAGTTCGATCGGGTAGCCGCGCGACGACGTTCATAAGGTCCAATTCCGCGCGATTGGCACCACAGGCGCAGGAGCCAATTGCTGCATAGTTGGCTTGGTGTTATCGATGGACTAGGTGTCTCACAAATTGCCGCCGCGGTACCGATCACTCACGCCGCCCACGCTACGAGCTGCCGAGGCTGACCGTCTTGAACGATCCTGCGCGCGGCTCGGACTCGATCAGGTTTGGACCAAGCGCTTACGGCGTCGAACGCGCCGAGGTCTACCTCGCCACGCGCGGCTTCGATCCGCACCGCCACGACACCTACGGGATCGGCGTCACGACGGCTGGCGTGCAGATCTTTCGTTACCGCGGCTCGCAACGTGTCTGCCTGCCCGGTCAGCTGCACATCCTGCATCCCGACGAGACGCACGACGGCGGTCCGGGAACCGAGGAGGGTTTCGGTTACCGAATCCTCTACATTGCGCCCGAGCTCGTCCGAGGCGCCCTCGGCGGCCGTGCGCTGCCGTTCGTGGCCGATCCCGTCCAGGAAATGACGCCGACAGCGCTCCCCGTGGTTGCGCTGCTCACCGACATCGATGACCCAGTGAACGAGCTGAGCAGCGCCGAGATTGCGGTGGCGGTCGCGGACTGTCTTCTCTCGCTGAGCGAGAGCCACGGCCGCCGCCACGCCACGGTCGACACCAAGGCGGTCGAGGTCGTGCGCGAGTATCTTGCAGCTCACGCGCGAGAGCAGACGCCGGCGTCAACTCTCGAAAAGATCGCAGGTGCCGACCGTTTCACCATCACGCGCCACTTCCGTTGGGCGTTTGGGACAAGCCCGGACCGTTACCGCACGCTGCGCCGCCTAGCGATCGCGCAAGCCGCAATTACGAGCGGGCAATCGCTCGCGCAAGTCGCTGCCGAGAGCGGTTTTGCAGACCAGAGTCATATGACGCGACACTTCAAGCGCACCTACGGTTTGACGCCGACACGCTGGAGGGCACTCAGAGTCGCCGCGTCAACCGAACGGCCTGACGCGCGGGCGTCCTCCCACATCGATCACGCGTAGCGGCACCACGCTCTCGCCGTTGGCAGTTCGATTCCAGCATCCTCTTTATCCGGCAACGAGGACAATCGGCGCAGTTTCCTTCAGCCGTGTCGTCGTCCACTTCATCTGGATGACGGTTTGGTTGTGCATCTCGGTGACCGCCGTCAGAAGTGCAGCGTCGCGCAGCGCCTGTGCAGCTTGGCCGAGTTCCACCCAGAGAATGCTGATCTCGCAGGCTTGTAGATAGCAGCTGACGCAGATCGCGGAGCAGCAGGATGCCCGTCGACTGCCCCTTGGCGCGCAGTGGCAGCTGCGATCCGGCGGCGAAGTGCCGGTATAAATCCCGTCCAATCGTCGTCGCTCGTCGGTGGGGATGACGTCCGCGTCATACGTAGGCCGCCATTCGGTCAAGCCGGGCGGCGTGTTCACGGCACTGCACCGACAGCGTCTGAGAGGTGTGATAGACATCCTGGTCGCCGCGTGGCGCTGACCGATCGAGATATTCGCTCGGCGAAGTCGAGCTCGGCATCGTTGCAGCTGACGGATCGCCATCCCGATCTTCATGCCTCTGCCCTCTGCGGCGCGGTCCCGGTGCCGACCGCGCCGGTGCGGCTGCCTTCGAACCATCACTGTCACCCGACTTTGCTGACGCGCACAGCCGCCACCTTGAACATCGGCTGCTTCGAGACCGGATCCCACTCGGTGATCGTCAGCTCGTTGCCGCCCGACCGATGACGAGCCGCTCGCCACCCTGCACGTCCCAATAGCCGTAATGGAAGGGCGCGAACACTACCCCCTCGCGGCTGCCGGTCACCCGGGCCCGCGCCTCGACAGCACCGCGTGCCGATTCCACTCGCACCCAGTCGCCTTCCTCGACCTGCGCTCGCTCGCGTCGGGAGCGCTGAGCTCGATCCACATCTCCGGCGCGGCGGCCTGCAGTTCCGGGGCGCGTGCGGTCTTTGGTTCGCGTGTGGAAGTGGTACACGGTCCGGCCCGTGGTCAACAGGTAGAGGCCGCTCTGCGGTCGGCGCCTCGTGGCTGGGCACGTATTCGCCGGCCCTGCATCCATGCCTTTCCCGGTTGGAGCACGGCCGCGTGGTCCTTCTTCTCGAAGCTCGCACCCGTGAGCAGATCGTGGCCGTAGTCCTGCGTGTACGAAGGCTCCGTGGGGAAGTGGTGGTCGGTGTACAGCCGCTCCGTGCCCTCAGTGGATTGCTCGCATTGCATGGCCACTGGGTGCCGCCCCGGCTTCGCAACATCTCATATGTTAGCCCGGTGTAGTCGCACGGCCGTCCGGCCGAGCATGACTTCCATGCCTCGAATACCTCTTCCGGGCTCGTCCAGGGCAGCAGGGGGGTACCCGAACGGAGTGCGCAGGTCGAGCGTCCGTGCTAGCTCGAGAAAGATCTCCAGATCCGAACGCGCATGGCCCGGTGGTGATCGACCGCCTGTTCGCTGAGGTGCACGGTCCGATCGACATTGGTGAATGTTCCCGTCTTCTCGCCCCACAGCGCAGTGGGTAGCACCAGGTCGGCGAGCTGCGCTGTCTCAGTGAGGAAAGCGTCTTGGACCACGACGAAGAGCCGCTCTTGAGCGAGGATGCGCTCGGATCCGATGCAAGTCGGGCAGCGATACGGCGGGATTCGTTCCGTTGATCCACAGCACACGGATGGTGCCCATTTCCGCGAGCCGGAAGATCTGCATCGCATGCGTTGGCGGGCCCCAATGAGGGATCTGCAGCGTATCTACATCCCAGAGGCGAGCAAGCTCAGCGACATGCGCATCGTTCTGCCAGTTGCGGAATCCTGGCAATGTCGCCGTTGGCGCCGGTTTCGCGTGTGTTCTGGGCGGTCGGCTGTCCGTTGAACTGGAAGATACTGCATCCGGGTCGTCCGATCATTCCCCGGACCAGGTTCATGTTGTTCACTTGCACGGCGGCTGCCGTCGCCTGGTGCGACTGGTATACGCCCTGGAGCACCGTGGACACCAGCCGCGTGGCGCTGCCAATCGATTTCGGCCGCATCGCGGATCTCGTTCGCCTGGACGCCACAGATCTCCGCAGCTTTCTCCGAGTGGGTACTTGGCGACGACCCTCTCGAGCTCCGCGAAGCCGACCGTGTGCGCTGTCGACGAAGGCACGGTTGACGGCGCCGTGCCGAACTACCTCATGGAGTAGGGCGTTCAGGATCGCAACGTTGGTTCCGTTCCGGATCGCGCAGGTGCACCTCGGCCTCGCGCGCCGTCGCCGTTCGGCGCGGGATCGATCACCACGAGCCGTGGCCGGTCGGTGCCAGCCGAGACGATCAAGGATCGCGCGACCATAAGCACCGTCTGGGTCTCTGCCATGTTGTGCCCAACCATGCAGGATGATATCGCATGATATCGAAGTCGGTGTATGATCCTGGCTGGCCGTCCATCCCGAACGATTCCATCAGCGCGAAGGCCGCTGTCGAGGTGCATAGGCGCGTATTGCCGTCCAGGTGCGGTGTCCCGATTCCGCCCCGCGCCAGCACCGTCAGGGCGTAGTACTCCTCGAGGAAAATTGTCCGGTCGTGTAGAACCCGATCCCGAGTGGCCCGGTGCTCGCCAGCACCTCGCCGATGCGATCTGCGGGCTGTGCTCATCGCCGTCGACCAGTCGGTCGCCTCGAGGCGGCCGTCCGTGGTCGCGCAGCAGGGGCGTCGTCAGACGGTCAGGAGATGCGTTGGCCTGCCAGCCGAAGAGGCCCTTGGGGCCCAGGCGTCCACGGTTGACACGGTCATCAGCGAGACCGCGTACCCCGACCATCGGTCCATCCTTGACGGCGATCTCGAGGCCGCAACCATTGGAACAAAGCACACACGCGGATTTCGCCCAGTGGTGGACCTCGGCCTCCGATAACCCCTCGGCCAGTTGCGTGTCCTGACGAACTGGCCAGGTGCTTCCAGCCGCGTAGGGCGTTCGACTTCCCCACGGCTCATCGATTCTGCTCATGACACGTCCCCTTAGTGCATCACTGCCGCCGAGTCTTAATCCGGAGAGGAACTTGAAGACTGCACAGGCGCAAAGCTTGCATCGACCCGAATGTCAGCGCGACAAGTCGAGTGGAGCGGCACTTGGTGCGGATGCCAATTCGCATCACGGTCGCCTCGCTCGCCGTCTCTGTACCGGAGCGGACTTTGGCCCGTTCCCGCTGGTTCCATGGCGCGAACTCGACGGACGCGCATCGCTCAGCACCGCAGCGCGTTTCGTCCAGTACTCCAACCGGACCCGATAGCGTTGAGCCTGGCGCCGAGAAGCTCTTGATCGATGGCAATATCAGCACGAGCCGCCGGCGTCATGTGGTCGGACGACCGCGCTGCGGCCTCGATCATGGATGCTTTGAACCGCAGCAATTCCGTGTAGACGAGAATCCAATGAAGCGCGTCGTCGATGTACTCGGAGCTTGGATCCTCATCTGGGAGGAGCGTCCGCTCATCGAGCGTTCGCTGCATCTCAGCGGGTGTCGGCCGATGCAAGTTCGCCATTGTGTCCCACCGCGGCGATTGTCGCCGAGAGCCGCGCCGGCTTCATGTCCGCCTTCAACACCACATCCCGTGCACCAAGCCGCAGCCCCCGCTCTCGGAGCGCTGGATCATCCGCAAAGTTGCTCACGATGAGGACCGGGACCGATGCCGTGGAGGCTGCGCCCCGGAGTTGGGCCAGGACTTCAAGACCGTCGATCGTGGGCAGGCCGAGGTCGAGATAGATGAAGTCGGGAGGGTCGGCAGCAGCCAAGCCAAGACCCTCGTCCCCGTCCCGGGCAATCGCCACCGAGTAGCCGTCGGCCTCCAACCGGAGCCGATACACGTCGGCGATGAAGCAGTCGTCCTCGATGATGAGGACCTTGGTCGGCTCCTCGTTCACCTCGCCGCTCTCCGCCTAACTCCTCAGGTCCCGCGCTTCTGGTGCCTTCGACGTTCAGCGACTCTGTACGCTAGCGTACGGACCGCCAACAATCAAGATTTCCTGACTGGCGGTAGCGGGTCCACTTATTGACCCGTTCAGACGGCTCCGTACTTGCGGCACTCAGAGCAAAGCCGCCGTCCACCCTTCCCGGCGGTCTGGTGCTTGTCCGAGAGGATCTTCTGGCCGCTCCGGCACTCGCTCTGGTCGTGGTAGACCTCGGTCGCATCAGGGCCATAACTAGGATCATCGATGCCGGTGTGAAACGCCGGCAGGACTGCCATGACCTCTCACTCTACCCGGCGCTTGTCCTCTGGCTTACCCAGATGACGCAAGGCATACGTCAAGGTGCCGCACACAGGGCACTTTGCAGCCGGTCGTGGCGGCAGATCCGCCCTGGCGTCGTTCGAGAGGTCGTAGGTCAAGGGGATCAGCTCGTCGGAGCCGCACTTGGGGCAAAGGATCAAGCGTCGCATCGTGCCACCGGATGAGCGATTCGTCCGTACGGCAGCCGACCTCCTCGGCTAGAGGTTGCCGGCTTGACGGGCATCGATGTTGCCGAGCCCAAGGTCGGACCTATTTGCGTGCGAGGGCCGCCGCCTCATTGATCCCGTCGCAGCAACGCTCGCGAGTCGCCTCCGCTCGCGGCCACGCGATGGCAACTCTGAGGCTCATGGCAATATCCCCTCTCTAACCTGGTCGTCGGTCCGCCTTGCGGAGCGCTCCAATCGCTCCATGGTAACCGCTGACGAACGCTGCGTTCCTTCCCGATCCGGAGTTGGCGATTCTACGAATCCTGGCCAATGTACGGGTAATAGTCTTGTGCCTGGCGCACGCCGAGTGGCGTATATAGCTGACGTGCGCAACGTGGTCTGGCGGAGGAACGCCGTTCAGGCAATGGAGAGTGAGCGCGTCATTGTGCGGCTGAGCCGAGGCAGGTTCTCGCGCTACGCGAGTGCTCGAGACCTGGATCGGTGAGCGAGCTTCCCCGAGGCTTTCGCGTCGGCGTCGCCATCGTCGTGAGCGTCTTGCTTGCAGCCTGCGGCAGTAACGGCGACGGAACTCGCGCGCACTAGTCCCGCGTCGGTCCCGAGCCCGGTACCGACCACGACAGCCTCGGCCTTCGCTCACGTCCTCGTTGTCATGGAGGAGAACAGGGGATATGCCGCGACCCTCGGCACCTGCAACGCCGACCGCTATTTCTGCTCACTGGCGGCGAGCTATGCCAGCTTCACGAACTCGCACGGCGTGAGTCATCCTTCGATGCCCAACTATTACGCGTTCATCTCGGGGTCTACTCAGGGCTGCACCAGCGACGGCTGTGCTTCATTCAGCGCCCCGAGCCTGGGGAGCCAACTTGACGCCGCGAGGCTGCCCTGGACCGCGTACATGGAGTCGATGCCATTCGCGTGCGACAAGAGCAACGCCGATGGCTACGTCGTCAAGCACGACCCATTTGTCCAGAGCACTGCAACCGCCGACTGCGCCTCCCACGTTGTCCCCTACCCGGGATCGCGTGGACTGGTCGCAGCACTCGACCGCGCGTCAGCGCCCGACTTCGTCTGGATCACCCCCAATCTGGCCGATGACATGCACGATGGATCGGTTGCGCAAGGTGACGCATGGCTTCGGGCAAACTTGGAACCCGTCCTCGCGTCAGCGTGGTTTCGCGACTACAAGTCGACGGTCATCATCACGATGGATGAGGGCGATACGGGCTCAACAAACCAAATCCCCACGGTTGTCGTCAGCAGTCGCGCAGCCGGTATCGGCGGCGTCAGCCTGTCCATCAACCACTATGCCCTGCTCCGCGCGATCGAGAGTGTCTTCGGGCTCGGTTATCTGGGCAAGGCGGCTTCGGCAGTCGGGATCTCGCAGTTCTTCGGATAGATCGCCGCTAGGCTAGATTCGCTCGCGAGCGTCACTTCCACGGGCCTGGCCCGGCCCCGGCAGGGAGGATCACGCGGCTCGAGAATTCTTCACCGGGATCGTGAGGCCGTCGGACGGAGAACTCCGCTCGGCGATGCCAGATATTCGGTGGCAGGACTGCGTGTGTAGCCGGCGGTACACCCGGGTACGTGTTATGCGGGCCGCTTCACCCGGCCGACATTTATCCGAGGAGTCACCGTGCCTGTTTTCCTTCGCTGGTTGCTCGTTGAGATCATCGCCGTTCGCGTCCTGCGGCGTCTGCGACGTCGCGCCTATACCAATCGCGTCTACCGCATGCAGTCGCACGACACTGGACGCGTCAGCCGCATGTACGCACGCTCCGGGGATTATCGATACGCGCGTCGCAGACGCCTCTCCGGCTGCTCCGGCTGTCTGGTATTTGTCGCCGCAATGACGCTCGGCATCGTCCTGCTCATTGCCCTGGTGCACTCGGTTCTGTAGGCGCGTCCCTGCCCGAGCTATGTGAGAGGCCGCCAGTTATGTGAGCGCACGGATGCAATGGACCAGGCGCTAACCGGACCAGAGGGACGCTCGTCGCTACTTCAACCTGTTGAGTTGCTGTTGCGCGCCTTCATTCTCGGGCCACGGGTCAGCGTGGCGATGGACCTCCTTCCATTCCTCGCCCTCGCGCCGGAAGATTAGGGTGACCCTCAACTCGTATGGCGTCGGCGGTCCGCCCGCGACGGAGGCTGTCGTGCGCTCGCGCCCTAGGACATAGCCGAGATCGCCGCTGACCCCCGCTGCGATTACTTCGCAGTTATAGGATTGGCAATTCGAGAATTTGCTTGCGAGCCAGTCGAAGAGTTGGTCGACCTCCGTCCAACCGCTCGCGGTCCTCGCGGCGCCGAAAACGGTGACTGGCGCGATATGGGACCACAGATCTTTCCGAGGTTTGGCGTCGCCGGCATGTAACGCTGTATCGGCTTCCTGCTGAAGGGGCAGTACCGTTGCCAGAAAGTTATCGACCTCACTCATCGCCGAACGCACCTCCATGGTCATGAGTACTGAAGTCCTGACCTTTCAGGATGCTCGAGCTGTGGGTGCACAATCATGCGCGCCCCGCGAGCGAGCCAACATTGTGCCGCGGATCCGTTGGCGACGTGCCGCTTGCGATGAACGGCGAGTGACGGCGCGATCACCGGAACCTCGTCCAGTATTCGCACCCGCTGGTAGAGCCCTGGCGTTCGACTTCGTATCCCTCGCTGCGCCGCGCGACCGCGGCCAATTCGTATTCAAAATGGTGGTGCCGAGGGACAGGATCGAACTGTCGACACCAGGTTTTTCAGACCTGTGCTCTACCAACTGAGCTACCTCGGCGATCCGCGACGCAGTGTACCGGCCCGACCGACCCGCACTCGATGGCGCGTTTGGGCAATTCAAGCGCCAGTACAATCAGATCATGGCCCGCGTCATCCACGTTCGCCTGCGTGGCGTCGACAGCGACGACCGGGATGCCCTCCAGGAACGCTTCGCATCCCTGATCGGCGGCCGCGAATGGCGCGATCAGCTCCCCTGGCTCGCCGACGCCTCCACCACCGACCTGTTCGGCCAGCTGTTCTTCGAGCAGGCGAGGACAGCCGAGTCATGCGCGACCATCCCGAGCGCGACGACCTCTGTGCCGCGGCGCTTCATCCGCATCGCGGGTGACGAGACCGACGCGCTCGCGCTCGTCTTCGTCCTTCGCGACCTGTCCGAGCGTTTCTCCTGCAGGGTGGTGATCCGCGACCCCGACAACCCCATTGCCAAGCTGCGCAAGGTCAACCTCGTCAACGGCCGCCTCGCCGACCAGCGCGCACTCGAGTCGATCCTGGTGCGCCGGCCGATCTTCAAGCGCATGCGCGGCGGCGAGCGCATCGAGATGTACCCGCCGCGGGCGCTCGGCATCGGCCTTCGGCACCGTCGAGGGCGCCGACGGCGAGCGCCGCGCTGGAGCTTCCTCGTCCACGGGATGCGCGATGAACGGCCGAACTTCCTCGAAGCTGAAGCCGAAGCGCTGCGCATCTGGCGCGGCCTCCGCTTCCTCGAGTGAGGGCGGTCGTTCAGCGGGTCAGCCGGGCAGGGTGGACGTCGGGGCGAGACGGTCGGGAGCATCGGGCCGGGCCTGTGCGTCCTGCTCTCGATCGGCCCTGACGACGACGAAGGCGGTCGCCAGACGCTTCGCGGGCCGGATCGCGACCCTACGGATCTTTCCCGACGCGGCACGGGCGCATGAATCTGGACCTTGCCGCGACCGGCGGCGCCGTGCTCGTCGTCAGCCAGTTCACGCTCCACGCGGACACGTCGCGCGGCCACCGGCCGTCGTTCATCCGGGCGGCCGGCTCCGGAGCGGGCCACGCAGCTCTACGAGGCCTTCGTCGCCGCTCTACGGGCTCTCGGACCCACCGTCGAGACTGGGCGATTTGGCGCCCATATGGAGGTCGACCTCGTCAACGACGGGCCGGTGACCCTGGTCGCTGACCAGCAGCGAGCCGGCCTGGCCCGCCGACGCCGGGTAGCCGGTCAGCCGGCGCGTCGGGCCCGCAGCGCCGCGAGCTGCTCGTCCTCGCCGCCCGCACCCGAGTAGCGGAGCAGCTCGGGCGGACGCCCGCCGGTGCCTGCCGGCGACCGGAAGCGGGGCACCCGAAGCCGCAGCGCCGCCACCTCGGTGTCGCGCACCGGGCGGAGGACGCCGGAGTCGCGCAGTTCCTGGATGCGACGCCGGAAGGTCCGCTCGCTGCCCTCAGGGCCGCCGTGGAGGGCCACGTGCAGGCGGAGGAGATCGTCGCCGGTGAACACCTCGCCGACGAGCGCGGCCGCCCCGGCGAGCTGCCGGGTGTCGGCACGTAGCCGATCGAGCGCGCTTCGCAGGGCGGCCGCCCCCTGGGCGTCGAGATGCAGGCCACGTCCGGTTGCCGACCAGACGCCGGGACCGGACAGCGGCCCGTAGGGGCCGCGGCGTAGTACCAGACGGTCACGCTCCGGGCACGCGCCGGGTCGTCGTCGACCCCGACGAGATGGAGGCGCTGCCCGCCGCGGGTGGCGCGACGGCCGCCGCCGAGATCGATGCCGGCCTCGGAGGCCGCCCGCAGGGCCGCCTCGGTGAACCGCTCCTTCGGCCCGAGATCGCCTGTCGGCAGGGTCCGCTTCAAGGTGAGCACGTGCAACGCGCGGCTCGCCGGGGTCCCGGGCTCAGGATCGAACCCGAATACAGCAACCCCCGCACTCAGCGTCGCCATAGCTCCCTTGGTCATGCTCCGGCCTCCTCAAGACGTGGTTTCGTTTCGGAAGATAATGGCATGAACTGAGCAAATTGTGCCATCTGGCGTCAGTTTTCCCCTCTCCGATCTCGGCGGAGTTCGGCGGCCTCGCCTACTGGGGTTCGGGTGCCCCCGACGGGCTGGGACCGTCCAGCTGACGGCCGGGTCGGCCTCGCTGTCTCGCGAGCCGGCCAGCGCCCGGGGCCAGCTGACGACCATCCTAGCGCCGCCGAGCTCAGAGGTGTTCACCTCCCAGCGCCCGTGGGTGTGCCGGACCACGGCGTCCGCGATCGCCAGGCCGAGGCCGGATCCGTACCCGCCCTGTGCCGTCGCCCGATGGAAGCGATCGAAGATCTTGGGGCGTTCCTCGTCCGGGATCCCGGGGCCCGAGTCCTCGACGATGAGCCGGATGCGGTTGCCGTCCACGCCGACGCTGACGCCCACGACCCCGCCAGGCGGGGCATATTTGAAGCCGTTGTCGAGCAGGACGCCGAGCAGGCGATCGAGCCATTCCGAGGAACCCATGACGATCAGGGGCCCGAGGCCGACCGACACCTGGAGCGTGATGTTGCGGTTCTCGGCGACCGCGGCAAAGCGCTCCGCCGCCTGATGGACGATGACCCCGACCTCGACAGGTTCGGCCGCCGGCCGTCCTTGCGGGGTGTCCAGCCGGGCAAGCCAGAGGAGGTCGTCAACGAGACGGCGGATCCTGCCCGCTCTCCGACCCCGACCCGCTGGAAAGCGTTCCGATACCAGGCCGGATCGCGGTCCTGGCTGAGCGCCAGGCTGGTCTGCGCCTCGATCACGGCCAGCGGCGTGCGCAGCTCATGCGAGGCGTCGGCGGTGAACTCGAGCTGGCGTTGGCGTGCGATCTCGATCGGGGCGCCGACCCGTCGCCCGACGACCAGGGTTCCCGAGAACACGAGCAGGAGCAGCACGGCTCCGGCGATCGCCTCGGTGACGATGAGCGATGAACGCGCCTGGGAGACCGAGTCGACGTTGTAGCCGACAAAGAGGCGCGCAGGACCGACGGGTGGTCATCTCCGTCCCGACGATCCGGACGTCGACGCCGTCCACCTGCGTGGTGGTCGCGCTCGTGATGCTCATGTCCGCGTCGGGGAGCGGGGTCTTGTCGCCGATGTTGGTGATCTGCTCACCGAGCGGAAAGACCTGGTTCCCGGGCGGGTAGACCATCCAGACAAGCGCCGGGGAGCTGAGGCCGCCCTCGCCCGTCTCGGAGACGCCGCCGTTGGTGTCCGTTCGCGGCGGGAACTGCTCGTAATGCGCGAGTGAGGTCGCCAGCCTTGCATCCACCTGCGCGGTGAGGTTGTTGGTGACGAACATCACCACGACCAGCGCGACGACCGCGTATACGCCGGCCACGATCACCGTGCTGATCGCGGCCACCCGCAGTGACGCGACGTTGACCCGCTCGAGACGCCGGTTCACGCCTCCTCCAGACGGTACCCAGCGCCGCGCACGGTCACGATCTGGATCCCCGAGTTCGGCAGCTTGGCGCGGAGCCGGCTCATCTGCACGTCGATGGCGTTGGACCCCAGCGGCTGCGTCTCATCCTGCCAGGCATGTTCGGCGATGGACTTGCGATCCACAACCGCCGGCGAGCGGCGGAGCAGCAGTTCCAGGATGTTGAACTCGGTGGAGGTGAGATTGACCGAGGCGCCGTGCACCTCGATCTCGCGGCGCGCCGGATCGAGCGTCAGCGCCCCACGGGTGATCGCAGGGCCGTCGACGGTGCGGGGACGCCGCTGTAGTGCCCGGATCCGGGCCACCAGCTCGCCGAAATCGAACGGCTTGATGAGGTAGTCATCGGCGCCGGCGTCGAGCCCCTCGATGCGGTCGGCGGGGGTGTCACGCGCCGTGAGCATGAGCATCGCCGTCGGACGGTTGTTCTTGCGCGCCCAGGCCACCACCTCGAGACCGCTGACGCGGGGCATCCGCCAGTCGACGACTGCCACGTCGTACTCGTAGAAGCGCAGCTGGTCGATTGCCTCGTCGCCTGCCGCGACGGCATCGACGAAGTACCCGGCCTCCTCGAGACCCTGCACCAGGACCTCACGGAGCCCGCGATCATCCTCAGCGACCAGCACGCGCATCAGGTGTTCCGTGTCAGGCACTCGTGGTGCCTTCGCTTCCACTGCCGCCGAAGCCATCACCGTCAGATCCTCCACCGCCACGGGCGAATCCGCCGAAGCCGGCGGTGAGCAATGAACGCCCGCATCTCTGATAGTGACCGACTGCGCGATCACCGTACCGGAGGCGTCCTTGAACCCGACCCGAGCGTGGCGAGCGGCATCGCATAGGACTGGCTCACGGGGTCGCCACGTCTCAGTCCCGAGGACCCCATGCAGTACCGACAGCGGCCATCGGGCTGATCGTCGTCCCGGCATCCTTTCAGGAGAATGACGGCGGTCAGGCGTGGGCGGAGCAGGGCTCGAACCCGCGACCTCCTCGGTGTAAACGAGGCGCTCTAACCAGCTGAGCTATCCGCCCGGGGGGACTGTATCGCCAGGGGCGGTCACGCGCTCGACGGTGCCGTCGCTGTGACCGACCAGCACCAGGTCGGTCATCCCGAGAAAGAGGCCGTGGCCCGCGACACCCGGAATCGCCCGCGATCGCCGCGGCAAGGCCCTCCGGGTCGGCGAGATCTGCGTACTCGCTGTCGGCGATGAGATTGCCGTTGTCGGTGATGAAGGGCAGGCCGTCGTCGCCGGTTCGGATCGCAAATTCGAGCGAGGTGCGCTCCGCGAGCACCCGGAGGGTTCGGGCGCATGCCGAACGCCACCACCTCGACGGGGACGCGACCGCGGAGCCGGGGCGCGTATTTGCTGTCATCGACAATAACCACGAAACGCGTCGGCGGATGCGGCGACGATCTTCTCGCGCACCATGGCGCCGCCCCGTCCCTTGATCAGGCGCAACCAGGGTCCACCCAGTCGGCGCCGTCGACCGCAATGTCGAGACCGTCCGCCCCCAACTCCTCCACCGTCATCCCGTGTTCGGCCGCGAGCGCTGCACTTGCCTTGGAGGTTGCGACCGCGCGAATCGTCAGGCCCTGGCGCACCCGCTCGGCCAGGCCGAGGATGAACCAGTAGGCGGTGGTGCCGGTCCCGAGCCCGACGCGCATACCGTCATGGACCAGGGGCACCGCAGCCTCTCCGGCCGCGCGGCGGGCTGCGTCGACATCCACCCCTGCAGCGTAGCGGTCAGGAAGCCAGGCGTCTGCTCAGGTCGTGGGCCGTCGATGACACGCCATCGCGCAGCAACCCGTCGGGCTGGCGCATGAAGCGCTCCTGCACGGCGAACACCGCCTCGATGAGCTCGGCTGCCGAGGTCCGCGGGCGGAACGCAACGCCGCGGCGACGGAGCGCGACCAGCACTCGTGTGGGGATCGGGCCCCCGCGCAGATTCACTTCTTCGAGTTGGGTCAGGAGGCCGTCGAGCTCGCACAGCGTTTCGCGGCGCTGCACCCGGAGTCGTTCCTCTTCTGCTGACCACACCAATTGATTGAGGACGCGGTTTCGGACGAAGGTGGCCATGACGCTCCCTCGGCGCGTCCACCGGGTTCGGGGGTTTGATGTGACGTAGGGTGAGTCGGACCGAACAGATGGACGTCCTGTGGCCGCGATCCTACCGATTTGTCTGCCATTTGCATAGCGGAACACATGTTCGGGACCGCACAGGGCGGTTCCGCGCTGGAACCGCCCGTGCGGATTGAGGGGAGGTGAGGGTTACGCGCCGAGCAATTTGATGATCTTGTTGACGTCTGACCGCGCGCCGGACAGGTCGGAGCGAGCGGTCTTGATGTTCGACCGTGCGCTCTTCAGGTCGACCTTGTTGCCCGGGTAGCCGGCCGGAGTGAGCGTGATCACTGACGACGTCGACCCCGGAAATCGAGGTCTGCGAAGCGGTCACCTTGCTGATCAAATCGTTGAGATCCGTCTGCGCTGCGGCCTTCATGGTTGCGGACACCGACGAATTGTTGATGAGGGTCTGCAGTTCGGGGTGCGAGCGTGTTGAAGGTGGCGTCGACCTTCTCGATGCCGTCCGCCGCAATGACTTCGTGCATCTTCGGATCCTCGAGCAGATACACGCGGTACCCCGTGACGATGAGCTCGCAATCGGTGTGCGCCTGCAGCAGCGTGGTGTCAGCCTTGATGGTCGCCTCCAGCGCAGTCAGTCCCGTCTGGTCCGCGCTGATCTGACCTTCCAAGGTCGCCTGGTCGGCGCTGGTCAACGCGGCGGATTGTTTGACGAAAGATGCGTCGGCACCGAGCGTGCCGAGTCGCTTTTGCACCGCTGCGGTGCAGCGCGCCTGCAGGGCGCCGAGCGTGATGACCGGATGCGGCGACGTGGTCGGAACCGACGTCGGTGATGGCGCCGGAGTGCCATCGGCGTCGACGGCAACCGCGCCGGCAATGCCGAGGCCGGCGGTCACGACGAGCGATGCGACGCCACGAGTTACAAGGTGGAGTTCACTGCGCGGGATCTCCTTCGGTGGCGCTCAGGCCGGAGTTGGCTGTGTTGATTTGTGAGTCGACGCCGTTGAGCTGGTTGTCGATGCTGCCGATCGATTGATCGACGGCACTGGTGTCCGGCGTGGCCGCCGGGGCTGTCGAGGTGCCTCCGAGCGGCGCGCCGGTGGTGGCGGCCGGTGCCTTGACACTGGTGGCGCCACAGGCGGCTGCGGCCATGCACGCGAGGCCGCACAGGATGGTGTTCCTGAGCGCCGTGGGATGGGTCATTCCGTCTCTCCTTCAGTGGGTCGGGGGATGTCGTCCATGCAACCAGGGACGCGATCGCCGGACCTGAGAGCGCGCGGAGACGGCGCTGAGAAATCGCGGAGAGCAGCGCACGACCCACCGCCCGGATGGGCGGCGCCAGGTCAGGCTGCGGTTGCCGCCTCGGCCGCGCGGTGCACCACGGTCTGCAGCGGACCGGCATCCTCGAGCCGGCAACCAAACGCCTCCGCCAGCGACGCGGCGAGCACGGGCGCCACCTCCTCGGGGGTGTGGCCATGGGCGCCGAGCGTCGCCAGCGACGCGACACCCGCTCCATCGATGCCGCAGGGCGTGATGCGGTCGAACCAGGCAAGGTCGGTGGCGACGTTGAGGGCGACGCCGTGGGTGGTGACGCCACCGGCGAGCTTGACGCCGATCGCGCCGAGCTTCTGCTCCCCCGTCCAAACTCCCGTGTAGGGGGGCCGGCGGCCGACGGTGACGCCGTAGTGCGCGGCGGTGTCGATCAGCGCCGACTCGAGGGCGCGCAGGTACCGGATGACGTCGCCGTGGGCCGGATGTCGTGGGATCGGGAAGAGCCGGGCCAGGAGCACGATCGGGTAGGCCACCAGCTGCCCCGGGCCGTGGAACGTGACCGAACCGCCGCGATCCACCTCGAGGAACTCGGCACCCGCGGCGATCAGCGCCTCGGGGCCGGCTCCGAGATGCCGAGCCTCGCCCTGGCGGCCCATGGTGTAGACCGGAGGATGCTCGAGGAGGAGCACCGCGTCGTCAGTCAGCACGCCGGAGCGGCGCGCCAGCGCGACCTCTCGCTGCAGCTGCCACGCCTCGTCGTAGCCGATCTTCCCGAGCCACATCCAGCGCAGCACCGGAAGCTCGTCGGTGGCAGTCATCCGGCGTGGGCAGCGACCGCCTGCTCGTGCGCGTGGTAGCTCGAGCGCACCAGCGGCCCCGACTCGACGTGCTTGAAGCCGAGCGCCTTGCCATACGCCTTCAGCTCCGCAAACTCATCGGGATGCCAGTAGCGGATCAGGGGGTGATGCTTCAGCGAGGGGCGCAGGTACTGGCCGATCGTGATGATCTCGATGTCGTGGGCGCGCATCTGCTCCAGCAGTTCCTTGCACCTCGTGCATCTCCTCGCCGAGGCCGACCATCAGGCCCGACTTGGTCCGGCTGCGGGGCTCGATGCGCTTGGCGGCCCGGAGCAGATCGCAGGCTGCGATCCAGATCGGACTTCGGGCGAACCCGGCGGTAGAGCCGGCCGACCGTCTCGACGTTGTGGTTGAAGATCTCCGGCACCTCGTCCATGACGATGCGCAGCGCGTCGTGATTGCCCTGGAAGTCGGGGGTGAGCACCTCGACCGTCGTCCCCGGCGACAGCGCACGGATGGAGCGAATCGTCGCCGCGAACACGCCGGCGCCGCCGTCGGCGAGGTCGTCGCGGTCGACAGAGGTGACCACCGCATGGCGCAGCCCCATCGTCTGCGACGGCCTCGCCCACCCGGCGGGGCTCGTCCCAGTCGATGTCGCCACCGCGCTTGCCGCTCTTCACCGCGCAGAAGGCGCAGGCGCGGGTGCAGACGTCGCCGAGGATCATGAAGGTCGCTGTGCCGTGGCCCCAGCACTCGGCGATGTTCGGGCAGCGCGCCTCCTCGCAGACGGTGTTGAGCTGCTGGCCGCGCATGATCGACTTGATCTGCGCAGTAGCCCTCGCCGGCGGGGAGCTTGACGGTGAGCCAGTCGGGGCGCCGATCCACCCCCTCGGGGAGGAGCCGCTGATGCAGCGGCCGGGTATCGGCCACGGGAACGGGCCGCAAGCGGATCTGGTCCATGGCGCTCCATCACTCTACACACTCGCTGCGCCACAATCGCCGCGATGAGTTCTCAGCCCCCGATCAACGAGCCTGTTCGCCTCTACGCGCCCGGGTCGCCGGAGCGCGCCCGGCTCCGCGCCGCCCTCACGCGATATGCAGGCCACCGCGCCGCACCACGTGCCCCTGCACATCGGCGGGCGGAGGTCGACGGTCGACGGCGACCGGATCACGGTGAGCGCGCCCCACCGGCACACCCTGACGCTGGTGGAGTCCGCGACCGCGACCGACCGACAACGTCCGCGCCGCCGTCGACGCGGCGCTGGCCGCGCACCACGACTGGTCGACCGCCTCCTGGGAGACGCGGGCCTCGGTGTTCCTGCGCGCCGCCGATCTCCTGAGCGGACCCTTCCGCGACCGCCTCAACGCGGCCACCATCCTCGGACAGAGCAAGAGCGTCCATCAGGCCGAGATCGACGCCGCCTGCGAGCTGATCGACTTCTGGCGCTGGAACGTGCACTTCGGCGAGCAGCTCCAGCAGATGCAGCCGGTGTCCGCCCGCCGGGATGTGGAACCGCATGGACCACCGCCCGCTCGAGGGCTTCGTGCTCGCGATCAGCCCGTTCAACTTCACGTCGATCGGCGGCAACCTTGCGGCGGCTCCGGCGATCGTCGGCAACACCGTCGTGTGGAAGCCGGCGACGACCGCCCTGCTCGCGGCCCAGGTCATCATGGAGATCTTCGAGGCGGCGGGAATGCCACCCGGTGTCATCAACCTGGTTGCCGGACCCGGCGCCGCCGTGTCGGAAGCCGCAGTCACACATCGCTCGCTTGCGGGGATCCATTTCACCGGATCCACCGACACGTTCCAGCACCTCTGGAATACCGTTGCTGCCAATCTCGGCAATTACAAGACGTATCCGCGGCTGGTCGGCGAGACCGGTGGCAAGGACTTCATCCTCGCGCACCCCTCCGCGTCCGCTGATGCGCTGCTGGTGGGCATGCTGCGTGGATCCTTTGAGTACCAGGGGCAGAAGTGCTCGGCGGCGTCGCGCGCGTATGTCCCCCAGTCGGTGTGGAACCGCTGCGCGAACCGCTGCCGGCTGCCACCGAAGCGATCCCGGTCGGCGATCCCGCGGAGTTCAGCACGTTCATGGGCGCGGTCATCGACGAGACGAGCTACCGCAAGCACGAGGCAGTGCTGGAGGCGGCGCGGAGCGATCCCGATCTCACCATCGTCGCCGGCGGTGAGTGCGATTCGGAAGTCGGCTGGTTCGTCCACCCGACGATCATCGCGACCTCGAATCCACATCACGATCTGCTGCAAGCGCGAGTTGTTCGGACCCATCCTCACCGTGTATCCGTACGACGATTCCGACTGGAAATCCGTCCTCGACCTGGTGGATCACCACCTCGCCGTACGCGCTGACGGGCGCGATCTTCGCCGACGACCGCGCGGCCATCGACGAGGCGTCGAACCACCTGCGCTACGCGGCCGGCAACTTCTACATCAACGACAAGCCGACCGGCGCGGTGGTCGGTCAGCAGCCGTTCGGAGGCGCGCGCATGAGCGGCACCAACGACAAGGCAGGCTCGCAGCTGAACATGCTGCGCTGGGTGTCGCCGCGCGTGATCAAGGAGACCTTCGTCCCCCCCACCGAGTGGCGCTACCCCCATCAGGATCCCGACTGAATCGACGTTGCTCCGCTCGCGGTTCATGTCCTCTGAACTCCGCCTGATTGCACAGGACACAAGGCTCACCTCGCGTGCGGCCTGCATCGGCCGCGTGACAGACCTCGTCGACGCGCTGAGGGAATGCGCCGTGGTTTGTATCGGTGCTCGGGGTAGCGAACCGCGTGGATCCGCCTGAGTGGTGGATTAGCGCCGGCGTCATCCGCGACATCATTTGGTACGGCCGCTTCGGTTCCCGCTTCGAGCACGAGGCGGTCAAAGACATCGACCTCATATTCTTCGATCCCGACAATCTCACCCCATCGTGTGACCATCAGGTCGAGGTTGCTCTCAGCTCCCTGGATGCCTCACTGGTCTGGGATGCCAAGAATCAAGCAGCGGTGCATCTCTGGTATCCGAGACGATTCGGCATTGCAGTCAACCCCTTCAGCTCGGCATCGGAGGCCGTTGCCACCTTTCCCGAGTACTGCACATGCGTTGGCATTCGTTGGTCGCCGAAGGCGGGTTGGGACGTTGCGGCCCCGTATGGTCTCGACGACCTCCTCGACGGGACCTGGCGCCGCAACCCGATCCGAGTCACGATCCAGGAGTACGTCGCGCGGCTCGAACGGAAACAGCCACTGCGCGTCTGGACCGGCGTTCGAGTCCTCTGAGGATTCCCGTCAATGCCCGTGACTCGGACGGTGCCTCGTACCTAGGCAGGTGCTCGCCTGGCGCCAGCCGCTCAACATATGCCTATATTGGTATATGATCTCCGTCATGGCCCGCGCAGCAACCACCACCGACGCCTTCAATGCCGTCGCCGAGCCGCGGCGGCGCCAGATCCTGGACGTCCTCGCCGGCGGCGAGCGCCCGGTGAACGACCTCGCCTCGCTGCTCGGCGTGACCCAGCCGCTCGTCTCCAAGCATCTCCGTGTGCTGCGCGAGGTGGGGTTGGTGGACGTGCGCGAGGCGGGCCGCCAGCGCGTGTACGGCTTGAACAGCCGCCCGCTCAAGTCCATCCACGACTGGGTCAAGACCTATGAGGAGTCATGGTCGGAACGGTTCGACCGGCTCGAGGGCGTGCTCGAAGAGCTCAAGCAGCAGCACCGACAAGCATCAGCGAACAACAAGGACTGAGGAGACGACCATGACCACTAAGGGAACAGCCACGGTGACGCTGCCCGCGCCGACCCAGCTCCTGATCACCCGCGAGTTCGACGCACCACGGCAGCTCGTCTATCAGGCCTGGACCACCCCCGAGCTCATCAAGCGGTGGTGGGCCGGCGACCGAGGGGTCGTGACCGTGGCCGAGGTTGACCTGCGCGTCGGCGGAGCCTGGCGCTACGCGATGACCGCGAATCCCGGATTTGAGGTGGCTTTCCACGGGGAGTTTCGGGAGATCGTCACGGACGAGCGCATCGTCTCGACAGAGATCTTCGAAGGGATGCCCGACGCCGGCGCCTCCATGAACACGCTCACGCTCATCGAGCACGACGGATCGCACGACCCTGACCGTCCTCGGCGAATACCCCAGCCAGGAGATTCGCGACCTGGTGCTGCAAAGCGGCATGGAAGCCGGCATGCAGCTTGCGTACGACTGCCTCGAGGAGGTCGCCAACACCCTCCGCTGATCACCGCCGTACCGCGTTGGCGGGCCGCCCGGGTCGAACGGCTCGGCTAGGCCCGCCAGCGGGTGCAGGAGCGCGTCGGCCGGCGCCGGCATGAGCAACTGCCCGGGTGACGGGGCGTTCGCCGTGGGAGGGTCGGGGCCTCAGAGGCGACGCGAACCAGGGCTTGGAACCTGCTCTCGTCGATGATGCCCTTCTCCAGAGCGCGTCGCGCCCAAGCGGGTGGGGTCCGAAGCCCCCAAGCATCGAATGCGCCTTGCTCGATCATCGTTCCTCCTGATGATAGCCAGGACGGCCTAAACGAGTGTTCGCCGTCGGATCCAGCCCCTCCAGGAGCTTCTGCACCGCTGTCACGAATCGCGTCGCCTGGAGCCCGTCGTTGATCCGGTGGTCGAAGGACAGGCCCAGGTTCATGATCGGCCGGATCGCGATGGCGTCACCCACCACCACCGGACGCTTGACGACCAGGTCCATGGTCATGATCGCCGCCTGCGGCTGGTTGATGATCGCCTGCGTCATCACTGCCCCCAGGGCGCCTGTGTTGTTGAGCGTGAACGTCCCACCCTGAATCTCATCGAGTTTCAGGTGGTTGCTGCGCGCGCGTGCGCCGAGATCGGCCATGGTCGTGGCCAGCCCTACGATGCTCAGCCGGTCCGCGTCGCGAACCACGGGAACGATCAGGTTGTCCTCGAGTGCGACGGCAATCCCCAGGTTGATCGCTCGCTTCACCACGATGCCCGCGTCGCTCCAGGACGCGTTGAGGGTCGGATGCCGTTGCAGCGCTTCGATCACCGCGCGTGCCACAAACGGCAGGAAGGTGAGTTTCACGCCATGACGCGCTTCGAAGGCAGCCTTTTCGCGATCGCGAATCCGCGAGACCGCCGACATGTCGACCTCGACCATCACGTACGCATGCGGCGAGGTCTGCCGGCTGCGAACCATGTGCTCCGCAATCGACTTGCGAACCTGCGTGAGCGGCACCACGGTGTCGCCTTCCCCACCTGCGGAGCGGCGCTGACGCGGCGCCCACCTGCGACGGAGCGGGCTGCGCGACCGGTGCAGGCCGGCGTCGCCTGCGGGGCCGGCGCCGCGGCAGGAGCAGGAGCCGGCTGCGCGCGCGATGCACCGCCGCCACCGGCATCACGTTGCTGCACGTACTCGAGCACGTCTTTTTTCGAGATCCGCCCGCCGATCCCGCTGCCGGTGATCTGCGAAAGATCCACCCCATGCTCACGAACGAGCATCCGCACCGCGGGCGTCAGGTGATATCCCGCGCCGTTCCCACCGGCAGCCTCGCCGGAAGCCGGAGCAGGAGCAGCAGGAGCAGACGAACCGCCGTTGTTCCCTTCGCTGCCAACTGCAGCAGTCGACCCGGCGAACGCATTCTGAATCGGAGCAACCGCAGTCTCCTCCCCAACCTGCTCCGTGGCTGTCGCCTGCGGCGACGCTGCCTGCGAGGCAGCCGTCTCCTTCTCGCCGACCTGAGTTCAGGCGCGGAAAGAGGGGGTTGGGGCGTCTGCGGAGGCGACGTAGCCAGGGGAGGAGCCGGAGCAGACGTCCCGACCCCCTCTCCCACCGACGCCCCGGCAGCAGCCCCAGTGTCGATCGAACAAATAGGCTGCCCCACAGGCACCACAGTCCCTTCCGCGGCGATCAACTCGGACATCACTCCATCGGCAGGGGCCGGGATCTCCGCGTTCACCTTGTCGGTGATCACTTCGGCGATCAACTCGTACTTGGCGATCGCGTCGCCCGGCTGCTTGAGCCAGCGGGCGATGGTTCCTTCGGTAACGCTTTCACCGAGTTGGGGCATGGTGACCGTCAGTGCCATGTGCTGCGCGTCCTTCTTCTTGTACTCAGTACGCGGCAAGCTCGCGGAGCTTCACCTCAATCTTGTCGGGCGTGACGAGGTAGAACTGTTCGAGCGGCGGAGCGTACGGCATCGCCGGAATCTCCGGCCCGCCCACGCGCATCACCGGCGCGTCGAGGCTGTCGAAACAGTCCTCCGCGATGATCGCCGCGACTTCCGACGCAACGCTCACCGCAAGGTTGGCCTCCTGCACGATCAACACCTTGCCGCACTTGCTCGCGCTCGCGACGATGGCCTCGCGATCGATGGGCCGGAGCGAACGCAGGTCCACGACCTCGCAGGAAAACCCATCTGCAGTAAGGCGATCCACCGCCTCGAGCGAGCTGTGCACCATCATCCCGTAGCTGAAGATCGCGATGTCGGTGCCTTCGCGCACCACGCGCGCGCGGTCGAGCGGCACGGTGTAGTCGCCGTCCGGCACCTCACCTTTGATCGCCCGATAGCAGCGCTTGTGCTCGAAGAACAGCACCGGATCCGGGTCACGCAGCGCGGCGACGATCATGCCCTTGGCGTCGTACGGCGATGAGGGCACCACCACGCGCAGCCCCGGGATGTGCGCGAAGATGGCTTCGATCGACTGCGAGTGATAGAGCGCGCCGTGCACGCCGCCGCCGAACGGCGAGCGCAGCACCATTGGCACGCCCCAGTCGCCGTTGCTGCGGTAGCGCATCTTCGCGGCTTCGCTGATGATCTGGTCGACCGCGGGAAGGATGAAGTCCTGGAACTGGATCTCGGCGATGGGACGCATGCCGTTCATGGCCGCACCGATCGCCACGCCGACGATGAGCGATTCGGCGAGCGGACTGTCGAGGACGCGCGCCTCGCCAAATTCCTTCTGGAGCCCCTCGGTGACACCGAAGACGCCGCCCTTGGCGCCGACATCCTCGCCGAGGATCATGACGCGGCCGTCGCGCTGCATCTCCTCGCGGATCCCATCGCGAATGGCTTCGATGTAGGTCTTGACGGGCATCGTCAGTCCCCCGTCTCGGAGTACACGTGCAGCATGGCGGTGTCCGCGGTGGGCATGGGCGCCAGCTCCGCCTCATCGGTTGCACGATCCAGCTCGAGCATCAGCTCGGTGCGCATCTCCTCGGCATCGCCCGAGGTGAGCACGCCGAGCTCCTCGAGCGTCGCACGGAAGCGCAGCAACGAGTCACGCTCCTTGTCCGCCTCGAGATCCTCTGCGGTGCGGTAACGCCGCTGGTCGTCGTCGGAGCTGTGCGACGTGAGCCGCAGCACCTTCGCCTCGACGAGGGTCGGCCCGTCGCCGCGCCGGGCGCGCTTGACGGCGTCACGAGCGACTCGGTAGCAGGCGATGGCGTCGGAGCCATCCACGACCACCCCGGGGATACCGTAGCCCTTGGCACGATCGGCGACATCCTGCGTGGGCATCTGCTTCTGCCACGGGACGCTGATGGCGAACCCGTTGTTCTCCACCAGGAAGATGACCGCGAGCTTGTGGATTGCCGCGAAGTTGATCGCCTCGTGGAAGTCACCTTCACTGGTGCCACCCTCACCGATCGACGTGAAGGTCACCGCATCCTCACCGCGCATTCGGGACGCAAGCGCGATCCCGGTGGCGTGAATCAGCTGCGTGCCGATCGGCGATCCGGTGCTGATGATGTTGAGGCGCCGGCACCCGTAGTGGGCCGGCATCTGGCGCCCGCCGCTGTTCGGGTCCGCCGCCCGCTGCAGTCCCGACAGGATGTGGTCCTTCGGGGTCATGCCGAGCACCATGGTCAGCGCGAGATCACGGTAGTAGGGTGCGACCCAGTCGTAGAGCGGTCGCAGGTTCATGCCAAAAGCGACTTGAACCGCCTCATGACCTTCGGCCGAGATCCAGAAGGGCGCCCGCCCCTGACGGTTCAGGACCCACAGGCGTTCGTCGGTCAGGCGCGAGCGAAGCATGTGCCGGTACATGAGACGGAGCGTCTCCGCATCGAGCCCTGCCCGTGCTTTGGTGTCGGTCCGGGTCATTGCCACTGGTGGATCATCCCTCCGAACGAGCCGGCGCCGACGCCCTGGCTCGAACGCGCCGCGGCCACTCAAATGTGAATCGCCTCGCCGCTCACGGCAAGGGCAGCTTCTGAGAGCACTTCACTGAGTGTAGGGTGTGGCGCGACTGCGTGTCCCATCTCGAAAGCAGTGGTTTCGAGCAGCCCGCCGAGGGCCGGGCCCCAGATCAGTTCGGTGACTTCGTGGCCGATCAGGTGCACGCCGAGCATCGCGCCGTCCGCCTTGTTGGCGACGACCTTGCAGAATCCCCCGGTGTCGCCCCAGATGACCGCCCGGCCGTTGCCGCGGAACGGCATCATCCCGACCGATACCTCGTACCCTGCCGCAACCGCCTCCGCCTCGCTGAGTCCCACGGAGCCGATCTGCGGCGTGCAGTAGGTGGTCCGGGTGACCAGCCGGGGGTCGAGCGCATGCACGTCCTGGCCTGCGATCGCCTCGACCGCGAGCACGCCCTCGTGGAGCGCCTTGTGTGCCAATTGAAAGCCGCCGACGACGTCGCCGACCGCGCTGACGCCGGCCTCACCGGTGCGGAGCAGGCCATCGACCAGGATCACGCCGCGTTCCACGGCCACGCCGGTGCCTTCGATGCCGATGTTCTCGACGTTGGCGGCGCGGCCGACGGCAACCAGCAGCACTTCTGCCTCGAGACGTTTGCTCACCGTCCTCCCCGGCGACGCGCACCGCCACGCCGCTGTCGGTCCGCTCGATCGAAGCCATGTCAAGGCGATGGCCGGTCAGGCAGACGATCCCGCGGGCTTCGAACTGGCGGCGCAATTCAACGCCGATGTCGGCGTCCTCGAGGGGAACGAGGCTCGGCAGCATCTCGACGATGGTCACCTCGGCGCCGCAACTCTTGTAGAGGGAGGCGAACTCCACGCCCACGGCGCCGGCGCCGAGGACGATTGCCGACGCCGGAACGCGGTCCATCTTCAAGGCCTCATCGCTGGTGAGGATGACCTTCCCGTCAGCGGCGACACCGGGCAGCTGTTTGGGCCGCGACCCGGTTGCGATGATCACCGCAGCGGCCTCGAGTTCGGTCACCTCGCCCCCCGCGCCGGTCACCGCCAACTTCCCCGGGCCATCGAGCCGTCCGCGTCCAGCGACGACGGTCACCTTGTTCTTGCGTAGCAGGAACTGGACCCCCTTGTGGAGCTGGCTGACGACCGAGTCGCGGCGCTTGCCGGCCACCGCATAGTCGAAGGTGATATCGCCGGTGGTCACGCCGAAGGCGGCCGCATGCCCGAGCTCGTCGAGCAGCGCAGCGCTCTGCAGCAACGCCTTGGCAGGGATGCAGCCTCGGTGCAGGCAGGTGCCGCCGACCTTGTCCTCCTCCACGAGCACGGCGCGGAGCCCGAGTTGGGCCGCACGGATCGCCGCAGGGTAGCCACCCATCCCGCCTCCGAGGATGGCGATGTCGTATCGGTCTCCCACGGTGCCGAGTATATCGGCGGGGTCCTCCGGGCCAACCCCCGACGGCGTAGCTGCCGGGTCCTGCCCGGCAATGTCACGCCGAAAGGAAGCGGCGAACCCCGAGGAAGCTGCCGAATGCCCCGACGGCGACACCGCCGACCAGCAACAGGATCAGCAGCGTGACCGTATAGCTGGTGTCAAAGGGCACGCTCAAGAGGTTGCCCTGCGCAGCCTGGACAAACAGGCGATAGGCGCCGAAGACGATCGCCCCCGAGAAAATCGCGGCGAGTAACCCGCCGAGCATGCCCTCCAGGATGAACGGCCAGCGCACGAACCAGTCGGTGGCGCCCACCAGTTTCATGATTTCGATTTCGGTTCGACGTGAGTAGACGGCCGTCCGGATGGTGTTCATGATGATCACGATGCTGATCGTCAGCAGGATGATCGCGATGATCGCGCCCACCCATTCGATGACCGTGATCACGGTGTTGAGCTTGCCGATGACGTCGGAGTTGTAGTCGGTCGGCGTCGTGGCGTCGACGATCGGTGTCGCCTTCGCCATCGCATTGAACTGGCTCAGGTCGGCGAGCTTGCGAACGTTGAGATTCAGCGATGCCGGCAGCGGGTTGCTCCCCAGCACGTTGAGCGCGTTGGTGATATCCGGGGAGTTCGCCGACGCCTGCACCTTGGCCTGATCCTTGGTCTCGAAGGTCACCGAGATGACCCGCGGATCATGCTTTACCGGTCTCGAAATTGGTGATTGCGGGCAGCGACGCATTGTCGGACAGGTAGATCTTCAGGTGGCTCGCGTTCTGCTCCTGGCCCTGCAGGACGGTGTCGACCGAATGGGTGAAGAGCAGCGCGCCGCCGACCAGAAAGATGATCAGCCCCATGGTGAAAACGCCCGCGAGCGACACACCCAGGTTGCGCCGGAAGTTCTGCCCGGCGCTGTGGAGGGCGAACCACAGCGAGGCCGCGATCTGCCTCACAGGGTCGCGGTTCCTTCGCGGAGATACTGCCCTTCAGCCTCGTCGCGCACCACCCGTCCGCCATCGATTGCGATGACGCGACGGCGCACCAGGTCGACCACCTCGCGGTTGTGCGTCGCCATCAGGACGGTGGTGCCGCGATGGTTGATCTGCAGGAGCAGCTGCACGATGCCCCACGAGGTGTCGGGGTCCAGGTTGCCTGTCGGCTCGTCCGCGAGAAAGATGCGTGGGCGGTGCACCAGCGCCCGGGCGATCGCGACACGCTGTTGCTCGCCACCGCTGAGCTCGTCGGGAAACTTGTCGAGCTTGTCCTCGAGACCGACGATCCAGAGCACCTCCTCGACCTTCTCGCGCATGTGACGCTGGCCCGGCCGCGTGACCTGCAGCGCGAAGGCGACGTTCTGCGCAACCGTGCGCCGGGTCAGCAACTTGTAGTCCTGGAACACGATGCCGAACTTCCGCCGCAGCTTGGGCAGCTTGCGGTGCGACATGCGGCTCACTTCCTGCCCGTCGATGAAGATGCGTCCGGTCGACGGCGCCTCATCGCGGATGAGCAAACGCACCAGGGTGGACTTGCCCGCACCGCTCGGCCCGACCAGGAAGCAGAAGTCGCCCTGATGGATCGCCAGATCAACGTCGCGCAGGGCCTCCGTTCCGTTCGGGTAGACCTTGCTCACGCCGTGAAACGAGATTACCGGGCGCAGCGCGTGCTGAGGCGGGGCTGCAGATCGCTCGGCGACCGCCACGCTCACCAGGCTGCCCCCTGGGGCGATGTCTTCATAGGATGGTTTCTGGGATCGCTACTGAGTCGGCGGCCAGTATAAACCCGGGTTTGGCTCGTGTCCCGACGAATTTCACACACCGGTGACTTCCGTGCTGGGCTGAGCCCGGTGCGTGCGATCAGACGGCCCTCGATCAGGATGCCTTCGATTCTGCTTCCTCCCGTGCCGCCCAGTGCAGGTATCCCTCGATGAACGGGTCGATGTCCCCCTCGAGCACCCCGTCGGCATTGCCGACCTCGACGCCGGTGCGATGGTCCTTGACCATGGTGTAGGGCTGGAGCACGTACGAGCGGATCTGGCTGCCCCATTCGGCGGCAATCAGGTCGCCTTTGAGATCGGCCACCTTCTGGGCGTGTGCCGCCTGCTGGAGGGCCAGCAGCCGGGATCGGAGCACCCGCCAGGCCACGTCCCGGTTCTGCTGTTGCGACCGCTCGTTCTGGCAGGTGACCACAACGCCGCTCGGGATGTGGGTGAGGCGCACCGCCGAGGACGTCTTGTTGACGTGCTGGCCGCCGGCCCCGCTGGAGCGGAAGACGTCAGTGCGAACGTCGTCGGGGTCGATCTCGACGGTCACCGTGTCCTCGATCTCCGGGGTCACCTCCACCAGCACGAATGACGTGTGGCGGCGATGTGCGGCGTCAAAGGGACTGATCCTGACCAGCCGGTGCACGCCGTGCTCCCCCTTGAGGAGGCCGTACGCGCGCGGGCCGGAGATGCGGATGGTAGTCGACTTGATGCCCGCCTCATCCCCGATCAACTCCTCGAGGAACTCCACCGGCATGCGGTGTTGCTCCGCCCAATGGAGATACATGCGCAGGAGCATCCCCGCCCAGTCCTGCGAATCGGTACCGCCGGCGCCCGCGTGGATCCCGATGATCGCGGTGTGGTCCGTGTAGGGGTCACTGAAGAGGAGGTCGATCTCCCGTTTCGCGATCTCCTTGTCGAGGGAGGTGAGTTCGGCCTCGAGGTCAGTGGTCACCGACTCGTCGGGCTCGGCGTCGAGCATCGACGCCAGTTCCCTGGTGTCCTCGGCGCGCTGCGTCAGGGTGTGCCAGGACTCCAGGTCATCACGGATGCGAGAGGCTTCCTGGTTGAGCGCCGCGGCCTGGCGGGGGTCGTCCCAGAGATCTGGGGCGGATATCTCCTCGTCGAGGTCGATCAGTCGGACGCGTTTGCCGGCGAGGTCAAAGATGCCCCTGGAGCTCTGCGATCCGGGCGGCGACTTCGTTGGCGCGTTCTACTAGCTCGCTCATGCGTCGAGTATTCCACAATGAACTCATGCAAACCGCCAACGCGGTGGTCCCGGCGGCGATCGGCGAGTTGTTTCCCGACCTGCCGCGGGCCTTCGATTTCGATGATGTCTCGCTCGTGCCCCGCGTGCGCTCCACGCTCGCGCATCGCATGGAGGCATTGCCGGCGGTCGACTTCGGACCAGTGCACCTGACGGTTCCCTTGATTGGCTCGCCGATGCCGGATGTGTGCGGCGTGGATATGTGCATGGCCCTGGGGCGCGACGGCGCGCTCGGCATCCTCCCTCGCTTTCAGACCATCGATGCGCAGGCTGCCGAGCTGCGCGAGGTCGCTGCCGCGGGCGGACCGGTGGCGGCCGCGCTCGGTGTGACCGGTGACTACCAGGATCGCTTCGAGCGCATCGTCGACGCCGGCTGCCGGATCGTGTGCCTCGATACCGCCAACGGAGCACACGAGCAGGTCGCGCACGCAGTGCGATGGGTACGCGATCAGTCGACGCCGGTGCTCCTCATCGCGGGCAACGTCGCGACCGCGGAGACGTTTGCATGGCTCGAGGACCTGGGCGTCGACGCGATCAGGGTCGGCATCGCCGGGGGCTCGGTCTGTGAGACCCGCACCGAGACCGGCGTGCATGCACCGACGCCGTACAGCGTCTACGAATGCGCGCAGGTACGCACGCGTGCCCTCATCGTGGGAGATGGCGGCATCCGCAGCCCAGCGGACATGTGCAAGCTCCTCGCGCTCGGCGCCGACTGTGTGATGGTCGGTTCGGCACTCGCCGGGACGTACGAAGCGCCTGGTCGCGTGCTGGTCGTCGATGGAAAGAAGTTCAAGATCATGCGTGGCGCGGCGTCGTTCTCCGTGCAGCAGGAGTTCGCCGGCGAGGATCCCGAGTACATCGAGGGCGCCGAGTCCATCGTCGCCTACAAGGGTCACGTCGCCGATGTGATCCAGCGCTACCTCGCCGGCCTGCGCAGCTCGATGTCGTACATGAACGCGCGCACGCTCGATGAGTACAGGAGCAACGCCAGCTTCATCCGCATGCGGTAGACGCCCCGCGGGGCGCACGCCAACTCGAGATCGTCCTCGGCGCTACCCGAATGCTGTGATGACCTCGGCTGCGGTCATCGGCTTGGAGAACATCGGGTAGTCGTACTTGATCGCGTTGTCGTGCTCCTCGACCGAGGTTGCGGCAACGCAGTCGCTCAGCGTGATGACCTCGTAGCCGTTCTCGTAGCCGCTGCGCATGGTCGACTCCACGCAGCAGTTGGTCAGGAACCCGCCCAGCACGATCGTCGAGATTCCCTTGCTGCGCAAGATGAAGTCGAGATTCGTGCTGGCGAACGTATCGAGGCCGCGCTTGCCCTCGATGACGATGTCGCCTTCCTTCGGGTCGAGCTCCTCGGTGATGGCGGCGCCCCAGGTGCCCTTGACGAAGGCGTTGCCGTCGACGACACCTTTGAGAATCCCATAGGGATGTGCGCTGATCTCGTTGTAGCCCTTCGCGAACATGATCGGCGCATGCATGATCGTCGCTCCGGCGGCGCGGGCGGCTTCGACGACCCGCTCGGTGTTGGCGAGCATATCCGTCTTGTCCATGACCGCTTCCACCGCGGGATGCAGGACACCGCCATCGGACGTGAAGTCGTTCTGATACTCGATGAGCACCACTGCGGTTGTCTTGGGGTCGAGGGACACGGTGCGGTCCTCCTGGGTGGTGAGCGAAATTGGTCGGGGCCCGCGGTGCGATCGTCGCGACTCGCCGCTCGCGCAGCCTACCGCGACATGGTCGTCGTCCCGTCCGCGGCGATTTCCACCTCGACGGAGTTGGTCTTCTCGCTGGGGCCGCTCGGATCCACGGTGATGCTCGCGGTCACGTGATCAGGCAGATCTGCCTCGAGCGTCAGGTAGTGCGGCACGGCTCGCCCCGCGGTGAGGCCGGTGGTCAGGTCGTAGAGCTGCGCCGATCGGGACTGGGCCCCCACCAGCTTGCCACTCACGTTCAATCCAGCCGGCACATCGCGATCACATTGCAGGTCGTAGTGAACGCGGAACAACGCCCCCTGGACATGCTCGAACTGCGTGATGGTCACGGTCAGCGCGTAGGTCTGGGACTCGTCAAAGGTTGTTGCGACCGACTCCTTGCCGGCGACATGGACACCCACGCTTTCGCTGGTGGCCAGCGTTTCACCGGTCGTCTTGTCTTTCACGCCGACGAAGACCGTCCAGGCCCCCGGGTCCACCTGAATCGGCGACCCGCCCTGATGCTCCTCGCCAGGGGCCAGCGCCGTGAGCGAGTCGCCGAGGACGTACGCGGCCGCCTCCGGGGTGTTGCCCTCCGCAAGCACGTAAAAACCGAGTTCGAGCCTTCCCGCATCGATAGGAATCGTTCCCGAGTTGGTGAGCGTGTAGTGCACGATCAAGGCGGGGGTGCCGTCGGTCGCCGTGCGGGCATAGGCGGTCGGCACGCCGATCGTCACCTTGAGGTCACTCGTGGGCGCGGTGCCGATTGCTGCTGCTGCCGCGCCGGCGGCCGCGGCCTGCGCCGGCTGCCAGGCGCTGCCGTCCCACTGCCACTGCCCATCGTCTGACAGCTGTCCGACCGCGGTGGACGCCGGTTGCGTCCCCGCACCCTGGCCGGCCTGGGCACCGACTTGGGCGGCCGCGCCGGCCCCTGCCCCCTGCTCCACCGGCTGCCACTGACTTCCGTCCCACCACCACTGACCGTCTTCCGATCGAGGTGCGTCCGCGGGCATGACTGTCATCCGATGCCTCCTCCGACTGACGGTGCCCGGCCGGTGGCGGCCAGAGCGTCACTTACCGTGGCAGTACTTGTACTTCTTTCCTGACCCGCACGGGCAGGCCTGATTCCGCCCGACCTTCCCGTTGACCGTGGTGCCCGCGCCGTTGGTGGCACCCGCCGCCGCTGCCGTTGCCCTCTGCGCGCTGGGTGCCCGCACCCGACGACTCGACGATGTTGCGCACGATCGGCTTGCTGGTCACCGGCGCGGAGACCCGGGTCCCGGTTGCACGCGCGAGGGTTCCGCTCGCCAGCGCGGCGGCCGGTCGAGCCGGAGGCACCTGCGCGGCATCGAGTGCGCCACCAGGACGGTCCGCGCGCGGTGATGCCGGTGCAAGCGCTTCCGCCGCGCCAGCTGTGGGTGCCTGCGCGACGGGCTCGGGTGCGGCGGGGGTCGTGCCCTCATCCCCACCGGCCGGTGCCTCCTCGTCCGCCTGCGCCTCATTCGGATCGACTCGACGGATCTGCACGTTCATCAGCGCGCGGACGATCTCGCGCTGGATGTCCTCGGTCAGGTCCTGGAAGGCGGTGAATGCCGCTGCCTTGTACTCGACGAGCGGATCCATCTGGCCGTACGCCTGGAACCCCATACCTTCGCGCAGGTGATCCATCTGGGTCAGGTACTGCAGCCAGCGGGTGTCGATCACCTGGAGCATCACGCTCTGCTCCACCTCACGCATGAGCTCGGCGCCGTACTCCTGCTCCTTCTCCTCGTAGAGCCCGATCAACTCGTCCTTCAGAGTTTCCTCGACGTCCTCGATCGAATTCCCGAGGCTGTCGGTGTTGATCTCGGAAAATGCCGGCAGGCCCGCCGCGAATTGACGCAGCGCCTCCCAGAGGCCCTCGAAGTCCCAGGCTTCGCGGTGGCGCCCCTCACAGAACGTCGGCACTTCGGTGGCGACGACGTGCTCCACCATCGAGAGGAAGTTGGAGCGGGTGTCCGTGCCCTCCAGAATCTTGCGGCGCTCGCCGTAGATAATCTCGCGCTGCTTGTTCATGACGTCGTCGTACTCGACGACGTGACGGCGGCTGTCGAAGTTGTGACCCTCGACGCGCGCCTGCGCACCTTCGATCTGGCGCGACACCATCTTCAACTCGAGGGGCGTGTCCTCGTCCACGCCGAGGCGCCCCATGAATCCCTGCATGCGCTCGCCGCCGAACACGCGCATCAGGTCGTCCTCGAAGGACAGGAAGAACCGCGACTCGCCGGCGTCGCCCTGCCGTCCGGCACGACCGCGCAACTGGTTGTCGATGCGTCGTGATTCGTGACGCTCGGTGCCGATGATGTAGAGGCCACCAATGTCCGCGACGCCTTCGCCCAGCACGATATCGGTACCGCGACCGGCCATGTTGGTGGCGATCGTCACGCTCCCGCGCTGTCCGGCGTTGGCGATGACGTCCGCTTCCTTCTCGTGCAACTTGGCATTGAGCACGGAGTGCTGCACGCCGAGCTTGTCCAGCTGCCGGCTCAGGCGCTCGCTCTTCTCGATGCTGGTCGTGCCCACCAGGATCGGCTGGCCCTTCTTGTATCGCTCAGCGATCTCCTCGACCACAGCACGGTACTTGCCTTCCTCGGACTTGTAGATGAGGTCCGGCTCGTCGAGACGCACCATCGGACGGTGGGTGGGAATGGGCACGACCTCGAGGGCGTAGATCTTGTGGAACTCCTCGGACTCGGTGATGGCGGTACCGGTCATACCTGCCAGCTTGTCGTAGAGGCGGAAGAAGTTCTGGAAGGTGATGGTTGCGAGCGTGACCGTCTCCTGCTGCACCGCGACACCTTCCTTGGCCTCGATTGCCTGGTGCAGCCCGTCCGACCAGCGCCGGCCGGGCATGGTCCGCCCGGTGAACTCATCGACGATGACCACTTCACCGTCGCGCACGATGTAGTCCTTGTCGCGCAGCCACAGCGCATGCGCGCGCAGCGCCTGGTTGATCTGGTGCGCCTCAGCGACATGTTCCATGTCGTACACGTTCGAGATCCCCGTCCACTTCTCCATCTTCTCGACGCCTTCCTCGGTGAGCGTCGCGGACTTGGTCTTCTCGTCGATGGTGTAGTCATCCTCGGCCACGAGGCGCGGGATGAGCCGCGCGTAGGTGTAGAACTTGTCGGTCGCCTCACTCGCCTGGCCGCTGATGATCAGTGGTGTCCGCGCTTCGTCGATGAGGATCGAGTCGACCTCGTCGACGATCGCGTAGCGCAGGCGGCGCTGCACACAGCGGTCGAGCTTCTGCGCCATGTTGTCGCGCAGATAGTCAAAGCCGAGTTCGTTGTTCGTGGAGTATGTGATGTCCGCGGCGTATGCCTCGCGACGCGAGGACGGCCGCAGATGTTGCAGCCGCGGGTCCGGATGCGTGTCGTCAACGAAGTCAGGGTCGTAGACATAGGACATGTCCTGCCCTGCAATGACACCGACCGTCATTCCCAGGAAGTGATACAGCGAGGCGTTCCAGCCGGCGTCGCGTCGAGCCAGATAGTCGTTGACGGTCACCAGGTGCGCGCCGCGCCCTTCCAGTGCATTGAGGTACAGCGCCAGGGTTGCGACCAGCGTCTTGCCTTCGCCGGTCTTCATCTCGGCGATCCGGCCCTGATGGAGCACGATGCCGCCGATCAGCTGGACATCGAAATGCCGCATACCGAGCGAGCGCTTCGACGCCTCGCGGACCACTGCGAAGGCTTCCGGGAGCAGATCGTCGAGTGCCAGGCGACGATCCAGGTCGCGCTGCTTCTCCTCCGCCCGCTGCATCTCGATCTCCTCGGTGTCCTCACCGAGGCCGGCCACGAAGGACTGCCCATGGCTGATGTCCGCGCCCTCGACCCCGAGGCGCTCCCGAAACTCGCGAGTCTTGTCGCGAAGCTGCTCGTCCGTGAGGGCCGCCATCTCCGGCTCGAGCTCGTTGATGAGGTCGACGACACCCTGGTAGCGCCTGATCTCACGCTTGACGGGATCGCCGAGAACTTTGTTGAGGGGCTTTCTGAAGACGGACATACTCCCCTTCATTCTGGCAGCGTCGGCCGTTCACGGCACCACGGCGACCACGATCGCGTCGATGCGCGCAGCTCCGGCGTCGCCCAGCGCCGCCGCGGCAGCTTCAATCGTAGCCCCGGTGGTGAGCACATCGTCGACGAGCCAGAGCCGGGCTCCGGCCAGCGAAGGGCCGCCTCCAGGCAAAGGCGCCGGCGACATTGCGGCGACGGCCGCTCTCGTCTCGATCGCTCTGCGGGGGCGTGTCGCGGACCCGTTCGAGGCCGGTCAAGGTCGGGAGACGGTGATCGCCCGCGATGACGCCGGCGATGATCTCAGACTGGTTGTAGCCTCGCTGCCGCCGCCGGCGCGGCCCCAGCGGGAGCGTGATCACCGCGTCCGGCGCTGCGCTGAGCTGAGGGGTCAGACGATTCGAGGTCAGTGCCGCGAGCGCGCGAAGGGCCGCCTTGTCGCCGCCGTATTTGCCCCGATGCAGCGCCGAGCGCACCGGCTCGATGAAGACGAACCCGGCAAACGCCACGCCGAGCCGCATCCGACGCGGCGTCGGGACCGGCAGAGCGTTGAGACGTCGCTCACATCCGGTGCAGAGTGGGCCGGCGGCAACCGCGTCGCAGCCGGCGCATCGCCGCGGGGCCACCGCGTCCAGGAAGAGGCGCGCGAGATGGGCGACCACGTCCTGCCAGGGTGCGGTGCGATCGCAGACCCGGCGAGGACGATGTGGGAGCTCCGGTCAGCCGGCCCGCTCGAAGGCGTCCACCGCCGTCTGCATGGCCGCGATCAACTGCCGCGCCGACTCGACGCTCAACTCCAGCGCCACCCGTTCGCTGACCGGCCGCCCGGCGTCCACGAAGTCGACGAGCAGGGCATGATCGAGCGTGGCATGTGACGGATGGTCGACCGCCACCACCGCAGTGTTGATGGTCATCCATCCGGCGGCACCCTTGGCGCTCCCGGTGACCGGTGTCTTCTCGACGATGTAGGTACACATACAGATCCCCTAGCTGAGGTGACGGCCGTAGAAGTCGAAGATGAGCCGCCAGCCTTCGACGGCCGCATCGACCCGGTAGGCAGGGCGGTCAACCGAGAAGAAACCGTGACCGGCATTGTCGAAGGTATGGAACTCGTGCTCCTTGCCGAGCCTGGTCAGCTCGGCGTCGATCTGCGACACCTCGTCGGGCGACGGGTTCTTGTCCTCGGCGCCGAAGAGACCGAGGATCGGACACGAGATCTTCGATGCCCGATCGATCACCGGCTCCATTCGATACGGCACCTCCGGAGGTGACTGCGAGATCACGAACGCCCCGTAGCAGTCCACCGCAGCGTTGATGGGCAGCTCGCACGCCGCCAGAAAGCTCTGACGTCCACCCGAGCAGTAGCCGATGGTCCCGACCTTCCCGTTGCTGATCGGCAATCCACGCAGATAGCGCAGGGCGCCACCCGCATCGCCGAGAAACTGCTCGGTGGTCACCCAGCCACCCGCCCGGGCCGCGGCCGCCGCGTCGTCGGGCGCGAGATCCGGACCGAAGCGGTGGTAGAGGTTCGGGCTGATGGCGATGTAGCCGTGATGCGCAAAACGGCGGGCGATCTCCTTGGTGCCCGGATCCCATCCGGGCGCGTGGTGGATGACGATCACACCGGGAAACGGGCCGCCCCCGAGCGGACGGGCGAGGTACGCCCCGATCTCCTCGTCACCGTGGCCGCGGATGGTCACGGTCTCAGCAAGCAACCCTTCGTACACGTCGGACCTCCAATCACGCTGCGCGACGATTGGCGACGGTACCGGATCAGGACATCGTCAGGAGACGGCCATGCCGGGATGGTGGGTGCAGGGGCGGGCAGCGAATCTATTCGCGCCCGCCCCGGTTCACCCGATCAGCTAGCTGGCGGGGACGGCTCCGATCCATGTGCCCCAGTTGCGTCCAAAGGCAGGCGCATTGCTCGGGTTGGTGTGTGAGTTCGCGTACTCGCCTGCGAGCCAGATCCCCCCGTTCCCATCGAACGAGGCTGCCTCGTAGTCCCCCCAACGGCAGACCGGCAGCGCCGAAGTACCGCAGAGGGTCGGACGGTACGATGCCTGCCCAGCTTTCAACAGCCGTCCAGCATCCTCGAAGTTGGGCTGGGCCGCCAAGCGCTCGGTGTATCGGACCTCGGGATTCACATCGTGGCCCATTCGCTCGTACACCATGACGACGTTGCCGTGGGAGTCCGGCATGAGCGCAGCGTATGAGGCCGCAACGTCGCCGGCGAAGTGGAAGTAGCCGGTCGTGGTGGTTGCGCTGTGCGTACCGATGGCCACCTGACCCCATTCGATGGCGGGGACTACTCCGCTTCCGTTGTTGATTCCGGTTTCCCACGCGGCATAGATCGTGTTATTCCGGAATACCGGGGTCGCGCTGATGCGCAGGTCCGACGCGTCCACACACTGGTTGCAGGTTGGCTCATCGGCCGCCGGCGGGAAATAGGACGGTTTGGTGCCAGGGAGGAAGGTGCCCGTGAGCGTAGGTCCACGGCCCCCACGATCGTGGGCGATCGGGCGACCCAACCGCCAGAGGATGAGGCCACTGCACGCGTCGCTTGCGCTGCTGCAGAGGTTCCCGGTGACCGGATCGGGGCCGTCGACGGTGTCGACGAACAATCCATCGGCGCCACCTGACCGGCCGGTATTACCGCTGTGGTCAAGGGTCATCACCGGTTGAACGGTGTCGGCCAGGAAGGGGCCGGTTGCATTAGTCGTGCCGGGCCCGGTCGCCTGCAGGTTGCGGAAGCCCTCCGCGGTGAAGTTGGCTTGCCCCGCCTCCATCTGCGCCTTGTTGGCTTCGAAGACCTCCGCGTAGAAGCCACCGCGAAGGCCGAACATGTTGCCCGAGAAAAAGACGGCGTCGCCGTTGAAGCCGATCTGCGTGAAGTCAGCGGCGAATCGCCTTCCTCCAGACATGTCGAACTCATAGACGTTCCACGAGCCCCGGGGGTCGTTGGTCTGGCTCACTGCGATGTAGTAGACCGACTTGAGAGGACAGTCGGGCGCGATGCCCAATCCGCCTTCGACCTGGAGCATCGCCGCCCAAAAGCGGTGCTGCAGTGGGTCATAGATCGCACGAGGATCGCTGAGGAACGGCTGGCTTCCACTCGCCACGTCGCATGGCGATCCATTCGCCTTGGTGACGTTGGGGACGTTGAAGAACCGCTGCGCAGAGACCGGCCAGCCGGCCTGAACCTGCCCTGCCGTGTTGAGGACTTCCCACTGTGTGTTCACGCCCTGGAGCACGAGGTTGGGTGAGGCAGCGACCGCCATGTCGGGCGGGTTGCATCCCTGCGGAAAGTAGGAGCACGTCTTGTTCGAGCCCTGCTGTCCAATGAAACTCGCTGTCGTCCGAGGCACACTCCCCGAGGCAAGCGCGACACTGCTCGCGATTGCGCCGCCGGCGACCGAACCGGTGGCGTGGCCAGCTCGATGCTTGGGCGAAAGCTCGGCCAGCTGCGCTTGAGCCCTGACGGTGTCGGTTCGAGCCGGAGCCGCCGCCGATCGCATGCTCGCAGTGACGGTGTAGTGGGCGACGATGGTTGAGTCCGCGGCGGATGATGAGAACTTCACCATCGACGAGGCCGTCGCGGCATGGGCGAGACCGCCTCCGCCAGGTGGGGTGATCATTCCGCCCGCGATCGCGACTGCGGCGGTGGTCGCGCCGATGGCGAGCCGGGTATGCGCGTGCTTCACGTGGGTGGCCTCCTCTCTACGACGGTTGTGTATGCGCTTTTGTGAGCCGGGACATGCCCGTGCCGCGAGATCCTACTCGCGCGTACCGGCGGGCACAACTCCGATTGGGTCATGAAGGAAGGGTGCGGCACGGCCTTGCTACCCAGGTCAGGATGTATACGAGCCCCCGAAGATGTCGCTGTTCCCGAAGGTTGGAGGACAGTCTTGCGCGGGTGATGGCTTTGGCAGCCGGGTCGGATCCAAAAACGACTGCCGGTAAGCATTCATCTTCGGGCACACAGCAGCGTCGCGCACATCGTTCCAGTTGGCGGCCGCGTATGTCCGCGTCGCCGAGACATAGTTGTAGTCGCCAAGGAACTCGCAGCACAAGTTGTTCTCCGCTGAGCCACGAGCGTCACCGACGGCCCCTCGGTGCAGCGATGCGAAGGCGCCGACCACACCGGTGCTTCCCACTGGCGCGTGGCGGACGACACCTTGCATTGGCCGGGAGGTCCACGTCGTGAAGCGCCATGGCGCCAGGAAGGCGTCGTAGGTGAGATAGACGTCGGTGCCGTTGGGCGAGATGGCGACGGCAGGGAAGTCGGGGCGATCGCCGGCTTGCTGGACGGCGACCGGTGTCGTCCAATCGCGACCCCCATCCCGACTGGTCTCGATGAGCGCCTCTTCGTGGTTGAGGCCGTGCCGCGCATCGGACCACGTCATGACGAGCTCGTTGGTGGCATCAGCGCCGGACGGTGCACCATTGGCGATATCGGCGCTGAGCACGCTCCAGGTCCGTGCCCCGGCGATGCCGTCGAAGGTGAACCTCGGGTCCTGGTTGGCGACATGCACGGGGTCGAGCTTGCCGACGTCCGAGACGTTGGCGACTTCGCGAGGCCGCGAAAAGGTCTTCCCCCCGTCCGTTGAGACGGCAATCATCTGGTGGGAGACCTTCGGGTAGTTGTCCTGGAACCAGAGGACGTACACGGCGCCATGGCTATCGGTGCGCAACGTGCAGCCACTTGGCCCGGTGAAGGCAGTTGGGATCCCGCCGGCAACCTTGACAGGGTCGGACCACGAATCGCCGCCATTGGTTGAACGTGCGACCACGATCGGGGAATGCGTGAGCCCAAAGGAGGTCCAGCACACGTACACGTTGCCGAAGAAGTGGCTCGTGGCAGCGTTGTCAGCCCAGAGAGCCTCCTTGTCACTAAAGGTGCTGGGCTTGAGGTCGTTGGACGCGATCACCGGTGCCATCCAAGCGGCTTGATCGTTGTGCGCTGCCGCGCTGACGTGATCGGTTCGGGCCACGGCGATGGCCTCGGCGCCATTGATAGTCGTCCGGCCGGGGAAGTTGGAGGCCAGGCTGGCGTAGTAGAGCCGCGAGCCGTTCGCCCAGGAGAAGCCGTGAGGGCCTGGGGTCGGCCCGAACGCGAGCGCGGGGTCACCGTCGCCGACGAGCCCTCGCTGGTAGTAGCCCGGCACGGTGCCAATCGGTCCGACGTGAGGGGTCCCGTTTCGCGCCGTCCACCCCGTGTAGGTCGGCTGGCTGTAGCTTCGGCCACCGTCGAAGGAGAAGTAGACCCCGTTGTCGGTGATGCCGGGCGTGAACCCGCAGTTGCTGGCCGCGCACGGCGCATTGTCGATCTCGTCGTTCGAACCGGAGACGACGACGTTGGGGTGGGCCGCATCGATGGCTACCGACACCGCGGGCTCGTTCTGCTTGTTGCGTGGGAAATCCCTTGATGGACTCCCGGCATTCACCCGGGTGTCGCCGCTTCGGCTGGCGGCTTGTGCCCCTGCCCCGCCGGCGAGGGCGTTGAGCCCGATCAATAGCGGAAGCATCCCCAGGACGACTCTGCGACGACGCATGGCCAACCCCCCTCAACTGGTAATCGAGGGCAGTATGCCCGATCGAGGCAGGTTTCGTCACGGAGATGCGCCCGATCTGCCGCCGAAGTTGCTGCCAGGCCGACCCCGACGGAGGGCCCGGCGCGCTAGGCCGGGAAGGTGAGGCTGTCGCCGACCTGGACGCCCGCGGCTGCCAGGGTGCCCGCCGGAAGCTCTATACAGGACTTGGCTTTTCTCACGATTCGAGTGACCCGCCAAGGGCGTAGCGAGGGGTAGATCCGGACCACGACGCCGTCCTTGTCGAGGAAGGCGGCGTCGACCGAGATCCGCATGAAGAACATGTGGATGGAGTTGCACGGACGGAGGCACAGACCAGCGCCCTCTGCCAGCTGGCGCTGCCCCATCAGGCCCACGAAGCGCTGCCACGGGGTGTCGGCCATGGCGACGGCGCGCGCCACCGTCTTCCCGCCGGTGGTCGAAAGCTGAAACTGGCGTTGTGCCGAGGACATGGCCGACAGCGTAGCGAGCCATTCCCCGCGTGTCGGCGCCGTCGCTAGGTCGTCGCTCGGATGTCAGGCACGGTGACGCGCACCTCGGTCCCGAGGCCGAGACCGCTGCGCACCTGGACGCGACCGCCCACCAGCGACGCGCGTTCGCGCATCTGGATCAACCCGAGGCCCTCGGTGCGGCCGAGACGGGCGTCGGTCGCGCTCACGTCGAACCCGTCGCCATCGTCCTTGATCACGGCGACCATCTGGCTGGGGAGGAACGACAGGATCACGTCGATGCGCTCGGAGCGCCCGTGCGACAGGGCATTGTCGATCGCCTGCTCGAGGATGCGATAGCTGGTGATCTCGGCGAGCTGCGGCATGCGGCGTTCGCTCCCCAGGACATGGAGCAGCACCGTGCCGCGATCCGACCACGCGGCCAGCAACTCGCGGACAGCGCCGACCAGGCCACGATCAGGATTCAAGGGCAGCAGGCCGGCAATGACCTCACCGAGGCGCTCGGACGCCTCGGTGGCGGCGGTGCGGCACCTGGTGGTCGCGGCTGCCGCTTCCGCGGGTTCGCGAGCCAGGCTCCGGCCGATCAACTCGGCTTCGAGCGCCGCGTCCGCGAGGCGCTGCATCGGCCCCTCGAGGATGAGGCGAGCCGTCTCGGCGTGCTCGACATCGGCGATCTCGTAGATCTGACGCGCCGCCTGGCTGTACTGGCTGGCGCGGTGATCGGGATCAGCGACCGCCTGGCCGGGGATGAGCGCCAGCTCACGGCTCATGGTCCGCAGCACGTCTTTCTCCGCCGCGATCTCGGCGAGCCGGGCGTGGATCCCGGACGCACGCGTCTCCAGGCGGGTGAGCTCGGTGCTGAGCTCGAGGCCCTCGTTGAACGCAGCGGTGAGCCCCTCCATGATCGCCGGCGATGCCGGGGAGAGGCCGGGGAGCACGTCGAACGCGGTCTGGCGGGTCAATTCGACGCGACGGAGCCGCACCATCAGGTTGGCCCGGCGGGCACCGATGTCGATCAGCTGGCGCTCGAGATCAGCGGACAGGTCTTCCAGGTCGGTCGCGCGGGCATCCATGTGGAACCTGAGCCCCACGATCGGAGCTCCGGCGACCCGCACGTCGATGTGACCCGTCGCCGTGGCTCGCTGCGCGGTTCTCACCCCGCGATTATCGCCGGACGATGAACCGAAGACGCACCAAATCGTAAAGAACCCCAGCCGAATCACGAAGTGCGCTGACTCGCGAGTCCTCCTTGTGCTCCCAGCGCACGGGGACCTCTGCAACCGTCCAGCCCAGGCGGCGCGCTCGCAGCAGCACTTCGGCATCAAAACCGAAGCGCAAGGTCCGCAGCGGCTCGAAACACGCAACCGCAGCCTCCGCGGTAAAGGCTTTGAAACCGCATTGCGTGTCATGAAGACCACGCAGCGCCGACAACCGCAACAGCCGGTTGTAGGTGCGCCCCATCACCTCGCGCCGTCCGGGCTGATGCACATCGATCTGCGAGTCCGGCAGTGCTCGAGACGCGATCGCGACCGCACAGTTCCCGGTCAGGCGCGCGCGCAGCTGCTCGACCTCTTCGATCGGCGTACTGAGATCGGCGTCACTGAAGACGCGATGCTCGCCCTTGGCGGTGAGCATGCCCAAGCGCACGGCCGCGCCTTTCCCAGTGTTCTCCGCGAGGGCGAGCACCTGCAGCCGGGGCCAATCCACGGCGGCTTTTCGAGCCAGGGCAAGGGTTCCGTCGCTGCTGCCGTCGTCGACGACGAGCACCTCATAGGGCTCATCGCGATCGTCCAGGTAGGCGCGCATGCGCGCCAGCGTCGCGGGGAGTTGCTGCTCCTCGTTGTATGCGGGGACGACGATGCTCAGCATGCGCGGGTCATCGTCTCGCGCTTTTCGCCTGCGCGGCGGCTTCGCGGCGCTCGAGGAACCAGAACATCGGGAGGACGGATTGACGGCGCACGCGCCAGGGCTGCCGGGCGAGGCGCCATGCCCACTCGAGCCCGGCGCGACGTACCAGCGCGGGTGCGCGACCAACCCGCCCCGCAAGAAAGTCGAGGGTGCCACCGACACCGACACCTGCCGATGCGCCGATCTCGCCGAGCGTGTATTCGAGAAAGCGTTCTTGACGGCCCGCCCCGTAGGCCGCAAGCACCAGCTCGGGCCTCGAGGCACCGAGCATGGCGGCAGTCGCGCGCGTGGGCGCGCCGTCGTTCACGGCCACGACCTGGAGCGCCGGATGCGACGCGACCATGTGGTCGCGAGCGGCGGCGGCCACGCCCGGCGCCCCACCGGCAAGCGCGATGCGATGCGCGTGGCGCTCGGCCTCCGACAGGTACGCATTGATGAGGTCGGCACCGCCGACGCGCTGTGCCTCGGGATGACCGCGACGGCGAAGCGCACGCACAACGCCGATGCCGTCAGGCACCACCAACGCGGCCAACTCCAGGGTGGCGCGAAAGGCGGGGTTGCGCCGGGCGAGCATGACGATCTCGGGGTTGAGCGTCACCACCAGCACTGCTGGGGTCGTTGCATCCGAACGCCGGCGTTCGATTGCCTCGACGAGCGCGCGCACCGCGGCATCGATGTCGACGACGTCAACAGGGCACCCGAGCACACGACCTCGCGCCGTCTCGTGTGCGACGGACGGCGCGTTCACTACCGCTTGGTGTACTGCGGCGCCTTCCGAGCTCGTTTGAGGCCGTACTTCTTGCGCTCTTTCTCGCGCGAGTTGCGAGTGAGCAGGCCCGCAGCCTTGAGGACCGCACGCAACTCGGGATCCGCTGCGATGAGCGCGCGAGCGATGCCGTGACAGACCGCACCGGCTTGTCCGGCGATACCGCCGCCGAAGACTTTGACCGATACCTCGAAACGACCCGTCGTGTCGGTGACGCGCAACGGCTGCGTGACCACGGTCTCGAGGTCGCGGCGGCCGAAGTATTCACTCGGTGGACGGTTGTTGACGGTGATCACGCCGTCGCCGGGAACGATGCGCACGCGTGCGACGGCCGTCTTGCGGCGGCCGGTGGCCTGCTTGTACGCCTCAACTGGTGCGGGCAATGATCTCCCCTAGCTCGCCGAAGGTGATCGGCTGCGGTCGCTGGGCCTCGTGCTGGTGCTCCGCTCCCGCGTACACGCGGAGATGTGTGAGCTGCTCGGCACCGAGGGTGTTGTGCTGCAGCATCCCGCGAACGGCATGCATGATCGGGAAGGTCGGGTCGATGGCCAGCGCTTCCTCGAAGGAACGAACGCGACGGCCACTGGGATATCCCGAATACCTGTCGTACTTCTTCAGGGTGCGCTTCCGCCCCGTGACCTGGATGTCGCGAGCGTTGATCACGATGACGTGCTCGCCGGTGTTGATGTGCTGCGTGTACTGCGGGCGGTGCTTGCCACGCAACACGCGCGCGATGTTCGCCGCCAGGCGCCCGAGCGTCTCACCGCGAGCGTCGACCAGGAACCAGCGCTGCTCGAGCTCGGCCGGCTTGGCCTGATAGGTCAACGTGCCGCTCATGCCGCGTACTCCTCGACTTCCAACTCGGGCTGGCGTAGCGCACCGCCCATTGATAGAGACCGCGAGCGGGGGCGACCGTCACCGCGTGGTCGCGCTCGGTCGCGTTGTCGACCAGCGATGCAAGCCATTGCGGGGTTGCGCGCCCCTGCCCGATCTTGACGAGCGCGCCGGTGAACGAGCGCATCATGCCGCGCAGAAAGGCGTCCGCCTGCACCGTGATCACCACGGTTTCGAGCCGGGGCGATTGCGGTGCCGATGCGCTGTCGCCGGCGATGTCATGGCGCTCGATGGTGACGGCGGAAACGCAGCGCACCGTATGGCCGCCCACCCGGGGCGAGCTGCCGAAGGCCGCGAAATCGTGTTTGCCGACCAGGTGCGCCGCGGCGGCGCGCATCGCGTCGAGGTCGAGCGGACCCCGCACCGTCCACGCGTTGCGTCGGGTCACCGGTGCACGACCATCGCGACAGACGATGAGGTAACGGTAGGTCCGCTCCACAGCGTCACGTCGCGCGTCGAAACTCGCTGCCCGGTCGTCCACGCCGACGACCGCCACGTCCTCGGGAAGCGTTGCGTTGAGCGCGTTGCGCAGATCGTCGTGATCCCAGGGGCGGTCGAGCGTGCATCCGACCACCTGGCCACGCGAATGCGCGCCCGCGTCGGTCCGCCCTGCGGCGGTGAGCGCGCGGCGTCTCGCGCGTCACGGTCTGCAGTGCGGCACTGAAGACGCCCATGGCGGTGCGAATGCTCGGCTGGATCTGCCATCCGGCGAAATCCGTGCCGTCGTACTCGAGGGTGAGGCTGTAGGTGGGCACGTGCTGGTCCTAGTCGACCAGCTCGATGATCGCCATCGGAGACGCGTCGCTGCGACGCGGTGGCAGCTTGATCACTCGCGTGTAGCCGCCCGGACGCTCCTTGTAGCGCTCGAGATAGGTCGAGAACAGCTTGTTGGAGACCTCGCGGTCGAGGACGTACAACGCGACCTTACGGCGCGCGTTGAGGTCGTCCGGCTTGGCATCGGTGATGACGCGTTCGACCCAGCGCCGCAACTCCTTGGCCTTCGCCTCGGTGGTGGTGATGCGGCCGTAGCGAAGCAGGGACGTGATCTGGTTGCGCGTCATCGCCTGGCGATGCGCAGCGCTGCGCCCAAACTTCCGACCGGCGATCCGATGTCGCATGAGAGGTTCCGGTTACCTCGCCATCGGCTGGAACAGCGTGTCCAGCTCTTCGGGGGTGACCAGCTCGCGCTGCACCAGCTTCTCGCGGATCTCGTCAAGGGACTTCTGGCCGAAGTTGCGCAGCGTGAGCAACTCCTCCTGCTTCATGGCGACCAGCTGACCCACCTTGGTGATGTCGTTGGCCTTGAGGCAGTTGAGGGCACGGACGCTGAGCTCGAGATCTTCGATCGGCACTTCCGCGAGGCGGCTCGGCAGATCGTTACCACGCGCTTGACGCTGCTGCGGCGCGGCGAGGTTGTCGCCGAAGCGAACGAACAAGCCGAGGTGCTCGGTGAAGAGGTTGGCCGCGCGGCTGACCGCCTCGACCGGGGCGATCGTGCCGTCAGTCCAGACCTCCACGACCAGCTTGTCCCACTCCGTCTCCTGACCGACACGGGTCTTCTCGACGAAGAAGTTGGCCTTGCGCACCGGGGTGAAGATGGCGTCGATCGGAATGACGCCGATCGCCTGACCCTCCTTCTTGTTGCGCTCGGCGGTGACGTAGCCCTTGCCGCGCTCGACCATGAGGTCCATGCGGAGCTGCGCCTTCGGGGAGTCCAGGGTCGCGATGTGCTGGCCGGGGTTGCGAATCTCGACGTCACTCGGGCACTCGATGTCGGCTGCGGTCACTTCGCGCGGACCGTGCTGATCGAGGCTGATGCGCACCGGGTCGGCGCTGTGCGAGAGGACGTTGATCTCCTTGATGTTGAGGATGATCTCGGTGACGTCTTCCTTGACGTTCTCGATGTGGCTGAACTCGTGCGCGATGCCCTCGATGGACACGGAGGTGATCGCCGCACCCGGCAGCGACGACAGCAGGACGCGACGCAGCGAGTTGCCGAGCGTGACGCCAAAGCCCGGCTCGAGCGGCTCGATCTCGAACTTGCCGTAGTCGGCACTGCTCTCGATTTCTTTGACCGCGGGGGTGGTCATCATGTCAATTGCCATTCAGGACTCCTCAACAAGGGCGACGGGGGATGCGGTGGCGCCGCCGGCGGCGCGAAGCAGGGTCATCTCGAGTACCACTCAACGATGAGCTGCTCTTCGACTTGTGATTCCATCTCATGCCGCTCGGGTAAACGTACGACCGTCCCCTTGAGCGCGCCGGAGTCGAGGGTCAGCCAGTCGGGGACCTGACGGCCCGTCACCAGCTGCTGCGCATTCTCGATGACGAGCATCTTGCGGCTGCGCTCGCGGACCTCAACGATGTCACCCGGACGGAGCTGGGCGGAGGCGATGTTGAGCGCCCGCCCATTGACCTTGAAGTGGCGGTGGCTCACGAGCTGGCGGGCCTCGCGGCGCGAGCTGGCGAGCCCAAGCCGGTAGACGATGTTGTCCAGGCGGCGTTCGAGCTGCTGCAGCAACACCGTGCCGGTCACACCCTCGGCGCTCTCAGCGCGCTCGAAGTAGCGGCTGAACTGGGTCTCGAGGACGCCGTAGAGACGCCGGGCCTTCTGCTTCGCACGAAGCTGGATGCCGTAGTCGCTCGACTTGCGCCGGCGGGCCAGACCATGCTGCCCGGGGAGCAGACCGCTGCGCTTGTCGAAGGTGCAGTTGGTCACGCACTTGGCGCCCTTCAGATAGAGCTTGGCGCCTTCTCGGCGGCAGAAGTCTGCAAACGGGACCGGCTTGATTCGCCATCGAAGCCCCTAAACCCGGCGCCGCTTGGGAGGGCGGCAACCGTTGTGTGGAATCGGAGTCACGTCCGAGATGGCACTGACATCGAGACCGCTCGCCTGCAGGCTGCGGATGGCGGCCTCGCGACCGGCGCCCGGACCCTTCACGAAAATCTCGATCGACTTGAGCCCGTGCTCCATCGCTCGCCGCGCCGCGGCTTCAGCGGTGACCTGTGCCGCAAACGGCGTGCTCTTGCGCGAGCCCTTGAAGCCCTGCGCGCCGGCGGATCCCCAGGCGATGACGTTGCCGTCTGGGTCGGTCAGGCTGACGATGGTGTTGTTGAACGTCGCGAGCACGTGGGCATGCCCCACAGCAATGTTCTTGCGCTCGCGGCGCCGGGTTCGTACGACTTTCTTCTTCTTGGCCACGCTTACTTTGTCGCCTTCTTGCGGCGCACACCGACGGTCTTCTTGGGACCGCGACGGGTACGCGCGTTGGTGCGGGTACGCTGCCCGCGAACAGGAAGGCCGCGACGATGGCGCAGGCCCCGATAGGTGCCGATTTCCGTGAGACGCTTGATGTTGAGTGCAATCTGGCGGCGCAGGTCGCCCTCGACGCGGCCCTGCAATTGCTTGGCGATCACGTCGCGCAACTTGCCGACCTGAGCGTCGCTCAAATCCTTGGTGCGCGTGTCCGGGGCGACACCCGCCAGCGACAGCATTCGCTTTGCAGTCGTCGGCCCGATGCCGTAGATGTAGGTGAGGGCGATCTCGATCCGCTTGTCGCGGGGTACGTCAACGCCGGCGATGCGTGCCATCTACCCCTGCCGCTGCTTGTGTTTCGGGTTCTCGCAGATCACTCGCACGGCGCCATGGCGCTTGATGACCTTGCAGCGCTCACAGAGGCGCTTGACCGATGCTCTGACCTTCATGCTGGTGACGGATTCCTCGTGGTTGGCGGCGTAGGGCTGCCGATGGCTAGTGCTCGATGCGTCCCGGGGCGATCCGTGACGCTGGTGCCGGCGGTACCCCAGTGCGTGCGCGCCGAACCAGGCTCATGCGAGAGCCCGAGGTGTTGAGTATAAACCGTGCCCTGGTTACCAGGCAAACCACTCAATCGGGTCACGAGGCATTCGCCGGCGGAACCGGCGCCGACGCCGAGGCGTTCGCCAAGACGCGATCCGGCCTCGCGGTCAGGACTTCGGGGCCGGATTCGGTGATGGCGATCGTGTGCTCGAAGTAGCACGAGAGCTTGCCGTCGACCGTGACCACCGTCCAGTCGTCGTCGAGGACGCGCGTGTCGGCCCGACCGGCATTGACCATGGGCTCGATCGCAATGACGTAGCCGGGTTTGAGGAGATTCCCGGTGCCCGGACGGCCGTAGTTGGGCACCTGGGGAAGTTCGTGCATGTCCCGGCCGATGCCGTGGCCCACGTACTGGCGTACCACCGAGAACCCGTTCGCCTCGACGAATGCCTGCACGGCGGCGCCGATGTCGCCGATGTGATTGCCCGGCTTGGCTGCCGCGATGCCGAGGTCGAGTGCCTGGCGGGTGACGTCGATCAAGCGTTGCACGGCCGGGGGCGCCTCGCCGCAGGCAACCGAGAGCCCGCTGTCCGCCCACCACCCGTCGAGGATCAGTCCGCAGTCGAGGGACACGAGGTCACCGTCGTTGATGACCTGGCCGCTCGGGATGCCGTGGACGACCTGGTCGTTGATCGAGACGCAGAGCGAGTTCGGGAACCCCTCGAAGCCGAGGAATCCCGGAATGCAGTGGTGGTCGCGGATGAAGGTGTCGGCCTCGCGATCGAGGTCCAGGGTGGTGATCCCGGCGCGCACCGAGGACTCGAGCTGCGCCAGGCACTCGCCGAGGATCTTCCCCGAGACCCGCATCTTCTCGATCTCATCGGGCCGTTTCAGCCGGAAAGTCTGGATCCCGTGGTTGCTCATGCCGACACCGCCGCACCGTTCTGCTGCATCGACGCGATGATCCGTTCGGTGATCACGTCGATATCGCCGACCCCATTGATCGCCTCGATTCGCGTGCCGGCCGCGCGGTAGTGCTCGAGCACCGGAGCGGTGTCCTGGCGATACACGACGAGCCGCTGGGCAAGCCCTTCGGCGGTGTCGTCACTGCGTCCCTCGGTGTTCGCTCGTTTGAGGATCCGCGTCTTCAACTCGTCGTCGGGCACTTCCAGGGAGATCACGTCGGCGACCGCCTGGTCGCGCGCCGCGAGCATGGCGTCGAGCATGACCGCCTGCGGGACGGTGCGGGGAAATCCGTCGAGGAGCACGCCGGTCCTGGCGTCCGGCTGGTTGAGCCGCGCCTCGATCATCCGGACCACGAGGTCGTCGGGTACCAGTACCGCCGGCATCCATGATCGGCTTCGCTTCGCGTCCCAGGGCGGTATCGTGCGTCACCTCGCTGCGCAGCATGTCGCCGGCGGCGACGTGCGGCACGCCCATGCGCACCGCGACCCGCGACGCCTGCGTGCCCTTGCCGCTTCCAGGCGGCCCGAACATGAGCGCGATCACTTGATGAATCCCTTGTACTGCCGCATCAGCAGCTGGGTTTCGATCTGCTTCATGGTGTCGAGCGCGACGCCGACGACGATCAGGATCGCCGTACCACCGAGGTAGAGGCTCGTCGACGGCACACCGGTGAGCACTGCGGTGATCAAGGGCAGCACCACGGTGATCATGGCGAGGAAGATCGCGCCGGCGAGCGTGATCCGGCCCATCACCTTGCCGAGATATTCGGCGGTGCTCCTCCCTGGACGTATGCCCGGAATGAAGCGTCGACTGCTTCTTCAAGTTGTCGGCGACGTCCACGGGATCGAACACGATCGACGTGTAGAAATACGTGAATCCCATGACGAGCAGGAAGTAGATGCCGTTGTAGAGGATGTTGAGCGGGATGAATCCACCGGTCGCCTGCCAGTTGGTGGTGATCCATTGCGCAACCGTAGAAGTCCACCCGGTGCTGCTCTGAAAGAGGTTCGCGAAGATCGTCGGGAAGGTCATGATCGAGATCGCGAAGATGATCGGAATCACGCCTGCAGCGTTGACTCGCAGCGGTAAGAAGTTTCGCCTTCCCTGCGAGGCTTGACCGGTGCGCACGTTGAGGACGCGTTGCGCCGATTGCACAGGGATTTTGCGTTGTGCCTGCTGGACTTCGATGACGCCCGCCGTCACCGCGACAGCGATGATCGCCATCACCACGATCTGAATGATGTGCGAGGCGCCGCCGGTTCCGCCGTAGCCGACGATCGCCGCCGGGAGCCTGCCGATGATGCCGACGAAAATGATCAGCGACACCCCGTTGCCGACGCCGTACTCGGTGATGAGCTCACCCAGCCACATCGCGATGACCGTGCCCGCGGTGAGCGTGAGGATGATGCTGATCTCGGTCGCGGCCGTCGGGTTGACGATGATGCCGACCGACGGGTTGGTGAACAGCGCGAGATAGCCGAATGCCTGCAGCATGCGCCAGCGGTACGGTGAGCCAGCGCGTGTAGCGCGTGATCTTCTTGCGGCCCGCCTCGCCTTCCTTGCTCAACTCCTTGAGCCGGACCGAGACCACGGTCATCAACTGCATGATGATCGTGGCGTTGATGTAGGGATTCAGTCCCAGCGCGACCAGTGTGAACCGCTGCAGTCCGCCGCCACTGAAGAGGTTGAGCAGGCCGAGCAGGGTGTTGTTCGAGAAGAGTTTCGCGAGCGCCGTCGGGTTGGTCCCGGGGATCGCGATGGCCGCCAGGACGCGGAATGCTGCGAGGAGACCCAGGGTGAACAGCAGCTTGCGCCGCAACTCCGGAATCCGGAGCGCCTGACCGAGCGCCTCGAGGAGGTTCACTCCCGGTCCTCTGTCTCCGCCTCGTCATCAGGGGCCGGCGCGTCTGCGGCCGCAGGCTCCGCGTCAGCGGTCTTGGCGTTGCGCTTCTTGCCACCGGCCTTGGGGGCGGAGTCCGCCTTGCCCTTGCTCGGGGCCTTGGCCTGTGCCGTGGGATCCGCGTCGTCGTCATCGCCCTTCTTGCGCTTCGACCGGGCAGCCGCGGCGTCGGCCGAGGTCTTCCCGCTGAGCAGGTCGGTGCGGGCGACGATCGCGTCGGCCTTGCGGCGTTCGCGCTTGCCGACCGGTTCCGCGCCCTCGGCCCGAGGCTGCTCACCGAGCAACTCGATCGAGCCACCCGCAGATTCGACAGCCAGGCGCGCAGCGCCTGAGATCCGGTGGACCTTGAGGGTCAGTGCATGAGGCAGATGGCCCGCGGCAAGCACTTTGACGGGCGATGACGCGCGCGGGATCAGGCCGGCCTCGGTCAGCACGTCGGGATCCACCACGGAGCCTTGCTCGAAGCGGCCGAGCTTGCCGAGATTCACCACGACGTACTCACGGCGAAAGCGGTTGTGGAAGCCGCGAAGCTTGGGCAGCCGCTGCTTCAGCGGCATCTGGCCGCCCTCGAAACCGGTGGGAAGGCTGAAGCTCGCGCGCGATCCCTGGCCTTTCTGGCCACGGCCGCTGGTCTTGCCCTGGCCGGCGCCCTCGCCGCGACCCACCCGCTTGCGCGGCTTGCTGCTGCCCTTTGCGGGCCTCAGTTCGTGCAATTTCACGCGGCAGTCTCCGTTGTCGCCCGCGAGATCGCGCAACAACGCGACGCCCGCCGGCGAGATCCACCGGCTCGCCGTCGACGGCGACCAGGTGGCGAACCTTGTGCACCATGCCGACGATCGACGGCGTGGCCTCGTGCTCGACGGTGTGGTTCATCTTCTTGAGCCCGAGCGCCGCGAGCGTGCGCTTCTGGTCCAGGGCGTAGCCGATGCCGCTCTTGCGATAGGTCACGCGAACGGTGCTCATGGGAGCACCACTTCCGCGGGCGCAGTGTCGGAGACCGCGGGCGTCCTGACCGAGCATCGCGGTCGGCCATCTTGCGGCTGCCGACGATCTGCTCGAGCTCCTTGCCGCGAAGCTCGGCCACCGCGCGAGCGTGCGCAGGCTGGCAGCGCCGCGACCGTCGCGCGCACCGTGTTGATGGGGTTGTTGGTGCCCGGCACTTGGTCAGGATGTCCTTGATGCCGGCGGTCTCGATCACGGCGCGCATCGCGCCTCCCGCGATGACGCCGGTCCCGGGACGCCGGGCTTGAGCATCATCCTCGCGGCGCCGCGCTTGAGCGCACCTCGTGCGGGATGGTCGTGCCGACCATGGGCACGGTGATCATGTGCTCTTGGCGATCTCCATGCCCTTGCGGATGGCCTCCGTCACCTCGCCGGCCTTGCCGATGCCCGCGCCGACGCGGCCGTTCATGTCGCCGACCACGATCAGCGCGCTGAACGAGAACCGCCGCCCGCCCTTGACCACCTTGGCGACGCGGTTGAGGGAGACGATCTTCTCCTGGAACTCGCTGCCGCGATCATCGCGGCGATCCATGCGCATTCCCATGTCAGAACTCCAGTCCGGCTTCGCGGGCAGCGTCCGCCAGAGCCTTGATTCGGCCGTGATACAGGAACCCACCGCGGTCGAAGACCACGGTGTCGACGCCGGCCGCCTTGGCGCGCCGGCGATCGCCTTGCCGACGCTGCGCGGCCTCGGCTCAGGCCGTTCCTTCGTGGACCGCCCGCAGGCTCTCCGTCGAGGCGGCGGCCAGGGTTCGGCCGTTGCGTCGTCGATGACCTGCGCGTACGACTGGTTGAGGCTCCGGAACACCGCCAGCCGCGGACGCGCCGCGGTGCCGCTGACGTTGACTTGCGCACGCGCCTGTGGCGCTCGAGCCGGTCGATCTTGCTGGAACATCTCTCCGCTTTGATCACTTGACTCGTTCTTGGTCTTCCGCCCTTGCCGGCCTTGCCGGCCTTGCGGCGGATCTTCTCGCCGCGGTACATGACGCCCTTGCCCTTGTACGGCTCGGGCGGACGGATGCGACGGATCTCCGCCGCGACCTGGCCACACCTCCTTGATCGAGATGCCGTTGACCGAGAACTGCGTCGGGCCCTGGACCTCGATCGTGATGCCCTTGGGCGGCGTGTACTGATCGGGTGCGAGTAGCCGAGGCTGAGGACGATGTCGTCGCCCTGCCTTGGCGACGCGGTATCCGACGCCGACCAGCTCCAGGTTTCTCGTGAAGCCCGTGCTGACGCCCTCGACCATGTTGGCGACCAGGCTCCGCACGAGCCCGTGCAGGGAGCGGTTTCGGTAGCCGTCGTTCGCGGGCGCTCGAAGACGAGCTCGCCGTCCGCCGCTTGACCGTGATCTCTGCCGGGAGGGTGCGCTCGAGCTGGCCCTTGGGACCCTCGACCTTGACGTGCCCCGGCGCGATGGTCACCTTGACCCCACCCGGCACCGTGATCGGCAGCTTTCCGATCCGCGACAATCTTCTCGATCTCCTACCAGATGTATGCGAGCACTTCGCCGCCCAGACCGGCGCTGCGGGCCTGCCTGCCGGCCATCACTCCCTGGGCCGTCGAGAGGATGACGATGCCAAGGCCGCCGAGCACCCGAGGGATCTCCGTCTTGCGCGCGTAGACGCGCAGATCCGGGGCGGCTGATCCTCTTCACACCCGAGATGACCCGCGTCCGGTCCGGCCGCCGACTTGAAGATGATACGCAGCGACTGCGTCGTGCCGTCGGCCTCGACGTCGTAGCCGGCGACGTAGCCCTCGTCCTTCAGGACACGCGCGATCTCCAGCTTCAGCTTGGACGCCGGGACCTTGACCTCGGCGTGCCGCGCGGAGTTGGCGTTGCGAATGCGCGTGAGCATGTCCGCGATCGGATCGTGCACCACGCCCGCGATCGCGAGCACCTTGGGGCCGTTTAGTGGTGCCGGACGTGAGACGGATGCGCTCGTTGCCATCACCAGCTCGACTTCGTCACGCCGGGGATGCGTCCCTCGGCGCCAGGTTGCGGAAGCAGATTCGGCACATGCCGAACTTACGGATGTACGCACGCGGCCGGCCGCAGATGCGGCAGCGGTTGTGGAACCGAACCTTGAACTTCGGCTTGGTCATGTCGCGCTTCCAGCGCTCGATGGTGACTTCTTGGCCAAACTCCTCCCTTCATCTCTTCCTGAACGGCATGCCGAGCCGGTCAGGAGGCTCGCGCGCCTCGTCGTCGGTGCGGGCTGTGGTGACGATCGACACCTCCAGCCCGCGCAGTTTGTCGATCTTGTCGTAGTCGATCTCCGGAAACACGACCTGCTCGCGCAAACCGAGCGAGTAGTTGCCGCGGCCGTCGAAACCCTTCGGGCTCACGCCGCGGAAGTCACGGATTCGCGGCAGCGCGACGTTGAGCAGCTTGTCCAGGAAGTACCACATGCGCCGGCCGCGAAGCGTCGTCTTGATCCCGACCGGCATACCCGCGCGGAGCTTGAAGGCGGCGACCGACTTCGTGCCTTGATCACGATCGGCTTCTGGCCGGTGATCTTCACCACGTCGCCGACGGCGGCGTCGAGCGCCTTGTCGTTGTCCTTGGCCTCGCCGATGCCGATGTTGACGACGATCTTGGCCGAGGCGCGGCACCTCCATGACGTTGTCGTAGTCGAACTCCTTCGTCAGCTGGGCCACGATCGTGTCGCTGTAGCGTGGTCTGCAGGCGCGGCGGCGCCTCGGCCTTCGTACCGCCACCCTTCGAGAGCTCTTCCCTCTTGACGCCCTGCGAGCGCTTCGGTCTCGAACGCGCCTTTTCTTCCCACTACTGGGCCTCCGTCTTGCGCACGCGCTCGTAGGCTCGCCGCAGTTCCGGCAGAGCAAAGCGCGCGCCCCCGACTCGAGCACGGTGTGCCTGGCGCGGGTCGGCTTGTCGCAGTGAGGGCAGACGAGCATCACGTTCGAGTAGTCGAGCGGCGCCTCGAAGTCGACGATGCCACCCTGCGCGACGGTCACGCCGCGACGCTGCTGGCCGGCCTTCGTGTGCCTCTTGGCGAGGTTGACGCCACGGACCACGATCCTGTGCTTGTCGGGCAGGGTGCGCAGGAACTCGCCGCGCTTGCCCTTGTCCTTGCCGCGAGATCGACGATGTCACCGGGTGTCGCCGGGCGCAGAGCCGTCGAGCCCAGCCTGGACGCGTTTCGATTGCGGTTTGTTGGTCAGCATTTCGAGTGCATCAGAGCACCTCCGGTGCGAGGGAAATGATCTTCATGAAGTTGCGCTCGCGCAGCTCGCGGGCCACCGGGCCGAAGATGCGCGTGCCGCGCGGGTTGTTCGCCGTGGCGAGCAGTACCGCGGCGTTTTCGTCGAATCGGATGTTGCTGCCGTCCGGCCGCTTGTACTCCTTGGTCACGCGAACCACCACTGCCTTCACGACCTCGCCCTTCTTGACCTGGCCGCCAGGCTGCGCCGACTTGACCGTCGCCGTGATGATGTCGCCCACCGAGGCGTACTTGCGGTAGTGACCGCCCGGGCACGCGGATGCACAGGATCTCTTGCGCCCCTCAGTTGTCCGCGACCTTGAGCCGCGTTTCTTGCTGGATCACGCTATCTCGCCTTCTCCACGATCTCGAGCACGCGCCAGCGCTTTTCTTTCGAGATCGGGCGGGTCTCGGCGATGCGGACCAGGTCGCCCACGCCGCACTCGTTCTTCTCGTCGTGGACCTTGAACTGGTGCGTCGCTGGACGGTCTTCTTGTACAGGGGGTGCGGCTTTGGACGTGCCGACCTGGACGATCACCGTCTTGTCCATCTTGTCGGCGTCACGGTGCGCCAGTCGCGGACCTTGCGCTGGCCGCGCGCCTTCGGCGTTTTCGTCGGCGGTGGCCTCCGGGAGTCGCGTGCCGAGTTCGGCGACTTTGTGCGCGGTGTCCGGTCACTTGGTTTCGCTCTGCTTTCTTGGCGCGGCTCGCGGCGCCTTTCGGCTTGGGTGCTTCCTCGGTCTCGACGCGCCTCGGGCTCTTCGGCTTCTCGGCGACAGCCACGGCCGCATGCTGGGGCTCCTCGTAAGCGACGGCGAGGATGCCGAAGTCCGCGCTCGCTCGAAGCACGGTCATGATGCGGGCGATGTCGTGGCGGACCTTGCTGATCTGGCTCGCGTTCTCGAGCTGTCCGACGGCGTGCTTGAACCGCAGCTCGTAGAGCTCCGGCGCCGCGAGGTGCGCGGCGAACCGGCCAGCTCGTCGGCCTCGAGGCTCCTCAGCTCGTCGACCTTCATCTCGCCCCTCCGGCGGCGGCCGACTCGGACATGCACGAAGCGCGTCTTGATCGGCAGCTTGGACGCCGCGAGCTTCATCGCCTCCTTGGCGACCTCGGGCGTCACGCCGCCCATCTCGAAGAGCATGCGCCCGGGCTTGACCACGGCCACCCAGCCCTCGGGGTTGCCCTTGCCGGAGCCCATGCGGGTCTCGGCCGGCTTCTTGGTGATCGACTTGTCGGGAAAGACGCGGATCCAGATCTGGCCGCCGCGCTTGACGTGCCGGGTCATCGCCCGGCGGGCGGCCTCGATCTGGCGGTTGCGTCATCCAGCAGCCTCCATGGCCTGCAGGCCGAAGTCGCCGAACGCCACGGTGGCGCCGCGCTGCGCGATGCCGGTACGCCGGCCGCGATGCATCTTGCGGTACTTGACGCGCTTCGGAATCAGCATCTAGCTCTTCCTCTCTTCGGCGGCGCTCGGCGGGTGGCCGGCTTTCTTGGCACCGGCCTTGGGCTCGCGCTTCGGCCTTGGCCTTCGCCTTGGCGCGCCGCCGGCTCATCCGGGGCGCGCCGGAGCGCGCTTCGGCGTCTGCCTCGACTTCTCGCCGCTCGGCGCGGGCTCGGCCGTCGGCCTCGACCGCCGTCTCGGCGGTCGTCGGTCGCGCACGCTGCGCGCGCCTGGGCTTCGTCACGCGCCGACTCGGGCGATCCGCGACCTGCCTCGGCGTGCAGCCGGCGCGGCCTCGGCGGGCGCCTCGGCGACGCGCGCGCGGCTGCGGCGCGATCGCCGGTCGGCGAGCGCCGCGGTCTCCGCGACGATCCTCCGGGGCGATCGGCTCGCCGGTCGCGGTGCGTCGCCCTTGTAGACCCAGCACTTGACGCCGATGGCGCCGAACGTGGTGCGAGCGGCAGCCCGGCCGAAGTCGATGTCGGCGCGCAGCGTGTGCAGGGGCACGCGGCCTTCGCGGTCCCACTCGCGGCGCGCCATCTCGGCGCCGCGGAGGCGGCCGCCGCACCTGGATCCTCACGCCCTTGGCGCCGGCGCGCATGCGTCCGCAGGATCGCCTGCTTCATCGCGCGGCTGTAGGTGATTCGCCGCTCGATCTGGGACGCGATGTTCTCGGCGACCAGCTGTCGCGTCGAGCTCGGGCTGCTTGATCTCCTGGATGGAGATGCGCACGCGGTTGCCGAAGCTCCTCTCGAGCTCGTCGCGCAGCTGGTCCACGCGAGGCGCCCCCCTTGCCGATGACGATGCCGGGCTTGGCGGTGTGGATGGTCACCGTCAGCTGGCTTGGACGAGCGCTCGGTCTCGATCCGCGCGATGCCGGCGTTGCGCAGGCGGGCGAGGATCAGCCGGCGCATCGCGAGGTCCTCGTGCAGCAGCTTGGTGTAGTCCTTGTCGGCGAACCAGTTCGCCTCCCAGTTCCGGAACACGCCGAGACGGAAGGCGTTCGGGTGGACTTTCTGACCCATTTACTCGCTCTTCCGTTCCGTGCGGCTTCGCCGCCGGCCGGCGGTTCCGGCGTCGGCTTGTGGCGCTTCCGTGGGCCGCGCTCGGCCGGGCCGGCCGGCGCTTCGGGCGGCCTCGCGGCACCGGCGCCGGGTGCGGCCACCGCCGCCGGGGCGTCGCACGGCCTCGCCGCGTCGCACGCTCGCTGGAGCGCACCGTCGTCGCTGACGCACGCGCGCAGATGGCTGGTGCGCTTGAAGATGCTGCAGGCGCATGCCGCTGCGGCTTAGCGCGGCCGGAGCCGCTTGATGATCGGTGGCGCCGTCGATCTCGATGCGCGCGATGCGCAGCTGACGAGGCGTCGAGGTTGTAGTTGTGCTCGGCGTTCGCGGCCGCGGACTTGATCACCTTGGCGACGTCGTCGGCGGCGGCCTGCGGCGAGAACTCGAGGCGCGAGCGCATCGCCGACGGGCATCCCCTTCGACGGTGTCGGCGACCAGCCGGCCTTGCGGGCGGTGGTGCGCACCCACTTGGCGGTTGCGATGACTTCCATGGTCTACTTCAGCGCCGTGCTGCGTTCGGTGTGGTGGCCATGGCCGCGGAAGTGGCGGGTCGGGGCGAACTCGCCGAGCCTGTGGCCGACCATGTTCTCGGTGATGAACACGGGCACGTGCTTCCGCCCGTCGTGGACCGCGATGGTGTGGCCGACCATCTCCGGGAAGATGTCGCTGCGACGCGACCAGGTCCTGATCACCTTCTTGTCGCGCGTGCGTTCAGCTTGCTGATCTTCTTGAGCAGGTGCGTCATCGCAGAACGGACCCTTCTTGAGTCGAGCGGACCCTATGAGCTCTCACTCTGTCCCTTGGTCCGGCGCCGCACGATCATGCGTCCGTGCTTCTTGTTGTGCCGGGTGCGATAGCCCAGCGCCGGCTTGCCCCAGGGGGTCTTGGGATTGCCGCCGGCGCCGCTCGTCCCTCGCCACCGCCGTGGGGATGGTCGCAGGGGTTCATGGTCAAGCCGCGGACCGGGGCCGGAAGCCGCGCCAGCGCGATCTTTCCGGCCTTGCCGACGACTCGTTCTCGTGCTCGACGTTGCCCACCTGGCCGATCGTCGCCGGCAGCGGACGTCGACCCGGCGCACCTCGCCGCTGGGCATGCGCACGCTGGCGCTACTCGCCCTCCTTCGCGAGCAGCTGGGCGGCGTGCCGGCGCTGCGCACCATCTGGCCGCCGCGGCCGAGGGTGAGCTCGATGTTGTGGATGGTCGTGCCGAGCGGGATGTTGGCCAGCGGCAGCGCGTTGCCGAGGCGGATCTCGGCGCTCTCGCCGGCCATCACCGTGTCGCCGACCTTCAGGCCGAGCGGCGCACAGGATGTAGCGCTTCTCGCCGTCGGCGTAGTGGATCAGCGCGATGCGCGCGCTGCGGTTGGGGTCGTACTCGATCGTCGCGACCTTGCCGGGGACGTCGTCCTTGTCGCGCTTGAAGTCGATCTTCCGGTAGAGCTTCCTGTGGCCGCCGCCCTGGTGGCGCACGGTGATGCGGCCCGGTCGTTGCGGCCGCTGTGCTTCTTGAGGTGCTCGACGAGCAGACGTCTTCGGCGGCGCTCGCTGGTGATGTCCTCGAAGCTGCTCACCGACATGAAGCGGCGGCCGGGGCTGGTGGGCTTGTACTTAGTCGGCATCGGCTTCAGACGCCCTCGAACAGGCCTTCGATCTTCTGGCCTGCGCCCAGAGTCACGATCGCCTTCTTCCAGTCGGGGCTTTGTCCCACGACCCGCGGCTGGCCCGCGAGCGGCGCCGCTTCTTGCCGCGCACGTTGATCGTGTTGACCGACGACACGGTGATCTTCTGGTCCACGAACGCCTCCTCGACCGCCTTCTCGATCTCGATCTTGTCGCCGTCGGGATGGCAGCGGAACACGTAGCGTCCCTCCGCCATGGAGGCGTAGGACTTCTCGCTGACCACCGGGCAGGACAACAGCTGCTCGGCTGCGGCGGCCGCTCATGCGAACACCTCCTCGAGGTGCTCGACCGCGTCGCGGGTGACGATCACGGTGTCGGCGGTGAACAGGTCGCGCACCGATGAGGTTGGCGGCGAGCAGTCACCCGTACCTCGGGGATGTTGCGGGCGCTCCCTCGAGCATCTCGTTGTGCGAGCCGAGCACGACCAGCACCTGTGCGCGGGGGCTCGACGCTCGCGCATGGCAGGTCGCGGCCACCGCCCGGGTCCTCGGCTCCTCGAGGCTCGAAGCCTTCGAGCGACCATCAGCTCACCCTCCTGCGCCTTGGACGCTCAGCGCGCTGCGGAGCGCCAGCCGCCGCTGCTTGCGCGGCATGTCCTGGCGGTAGGAGCGGGGCTGGGACCGAAGACGATGCCACCGCCCCCCACTGCGGGGAGCGGGTCGAGCCCTGGCGGGCACGCCCGGTCCCCTTCTGCCGGTAGGGCTTGCGGCCACCGCCGCGCACCTCGCGCGCGGTCTTGGTGTCGCGGTGCCCTGGCGGGCGTTGGCGAGCTGGCGGATCAGCGCCTGGTGCATCACCGGCTCATTGGGCTCGGACGCCGAAGATCCTCGGGCAAGCTCCACGCTGCCGGTCTCCGCACCCGCCTGATCGACGACGCGCAGCGCTGGCTCATGCCAGGTCCTCGACTGGCGGTCGGACGTCGCGGTCGCGCACCATCACGACCGGTTCCGGCTGCCCGGGCACGACCCTTGACGAGCAGCAGGTTGCGCTCGGCGTCGACGCGCACCACCTCGAGGTCCCGCACCGTGCTCCGGCTCGCGCCCAGATGGCCGGCCATCTTGAGGCCCTTGAACACGCGGGCGGCGTCGGTCGAGCCGATCGAGCCGGCCTGCTGGATGTTGTGCGAGCCGTGCGACACGGGGCCGCGGCTGAAGTTGTGGCGCTTGTGCTGGCCGGAGAAACCCTTGCCCTTGGTGACCCCGGTGACGTCGACGCGCTCGCCCTTCAGCGAACATCGCCACCGTCGAGCCCGAGCCGACGGCCACGTCACCGCCGTCGCGCAACTCCGAGCGCGCATCGGGGTTGCAGTCCGGCGCGCTTGAAGTGGCCGCTCATCGGCTTGGAGGTGCGCTTCACCTCCTGTCTCCGAAGCCGAGCTGCAGCGCCTCGTATCCGTCCACGCGCACCGTCTTGCGCTGCACGACGCGGCATGGGTCCGCCTCGAGCACGGTGACCGGAACCGACGTTCCCGCGCCGTGAAGATCTGGGTCATGCCCACCTTGCGGGCGAGGATGCCCTTTGCTCACAACTTGATCTCGATGTTGACGCCGCTCGGGAGGTTGAGGCGCATGAGCGCGTCCACCACCTTGCGGGTTCGCGTCAAGGATGTCGACGATGCGCTTGTGCGTGCGCATCTCGAACTGCTCGCGCGAGTCCTTGTCGATGAACGGCGAGCGGATCACCGTGTACTTGTTGATCCTGGTCGGCAGCGGCACCGGCCCCGCAACGCGCGTGCCCGTCCGCGGTAGCCGTCTCGACGATCTTGGACGCGGCCTGATCGAGGACCTTGTGATCGTATGCCTTGAGCCGGATGCGGATTTTCTGGGCCACGGTGGTTCTGCTGTTCCTTTGCTCTTACTGCGTCGGAGTTATTTGTCGATCGAGGTAACGGCGCCGGCACCCACGGTACGACCGCCTTCGCGAATGGCGAAGCGCATGCCGTCCTCGACTGCGATCGGGGTGATCAGCTCGATGCCCATCTCGATGTTGTCCCCGGGCATGCACATCTCCTGGCCGTCCGGCAGCTCGATGGTACCGGTCACGTCGGTGGTCCGGATGTAGAACTGGGGGCGGTAGCCCGTGAAGAACGGCGTGTGCCGTCCACCCTCGTCCTTGCTCAGGACGTAGACCTGGGCCTTGAACTTGGTGTGCGGGGTGATCGTTCCCGGCTTCGCGAGCACCTGGCCGCGCTCGACATCCTCGCGCTTGACGCCGCGGAGCAGGCAGCCGACGTTCATGCCGGCCTCACCCGCGTCGAGGAGCTTGTGGAACATCTCGACACCGGTCACCGTCGACTTGACGGTGTCCTTGATGCCGACGATCTCGACCGCCTCGTTGACCTTGACGATGCCGCGGTCGATACGCCCGGTGACCACGGTCCCGCGACCTTCAATCGAGAACACGTCTTCGATCGGCATCATGAACGGCTTGTCGACCGGGCGCATCGGCACCGGGATGTAGGTGTCAACCGCA
>CAVVJH010000012.1:0-346721 GCA_963748505.1 Candidatus Dormiibacterota bacterium | reverse complement strand
TCTGCCAGCGGTCGTTTTGGGAATTGCGATTTTCGTGCTCGCACTCAACCTACGCATGGGCATCTCGTCGGTTGGTCCGGTACTGCCCGAAATCGTGCACGACCTCGACGTCACGCTCGTGTATGCCTCGCTGCTCACGACTGTGCCGGTGGTGATGATGGGGATCGCGTCGCCACTCAGTGCTCGATTTGCCGCACGCTTTGGGCTCGAGCGCACAGTGATCGTGGCGATCGGTATTGTGGGCGCCGCGACGGCCGTACGATACTGGGCAACGTCGCCGATCACGTTGCTGGTGAGCGCGGCGCTCCTGGGTGGCGGCATCGCCGCAGGCAATACGATGCTCCCGGCCGTGGTGCGCCGGTTCTTCCCGGCGCACGGTGCGCTGCTGACCGGCATTTACGCCGTCGGGATCAACATCGGCGCGGGACTGGCGGCATTCGGGACCCCGCGTCTTGCTCAGAGTCTGTCGTCCACCTGGCGGGGAGCGCTTGCCATCTGGGCCGGGATGGCCGTTGTCGCGCTACTGGTCTGGCTTATTGTCGCGATCCGAGCGCCGCGACAGCCGGCTGCGCTCAGAGTGGACAGATCCCGACGAACTCGTCAGGCCTGGATCGCGGCGTGCTTGTTCGGCCTTCAGTCGATCGTGTACTACGGGATCCTCGCCTGGCTGGCACCGCTGTACGAGGAGCGCGGGTGGTCGAAGGTCCAGGCAGGTCTGCTTCTGTCCTTCTTCACGGCGATGCAGGTGGTCGGAGCGCTCAGCGCTTCGCTGCTCGTCCAGCGCAGCGGGCGTCTGGTCGATGGCCTGCGCCTGACCGCCGCCGTCTCCGCACTGAGCCTCGTCCTCGTTGCTCTGAGCCCGCTGTCGTTGCCCTGGGTGTGGATCGCTCTCCTGGGCGTCGGCGCAGGTGGGATCTTCCCGCTCACGCTGACGGTACCCCTGGCGACGACGACCAGCGTCGACGAGGCTCGCAGTCTGACGGCATCGATGCTCTTCTACGGCTACCTGCTCGGCGCAACCGGCCCATTCGCGGTGAGTCTGCTGCGCAGCCTCTCCGGCGGATTTGAGGTGCCGTTTGTGGTGCTCGCAGTCCTCGCGCTGGCAGCGCTGGCGCTCGCCGCGTCGGCAGCAAACAAGCCGCAGTTTCGATTAAGCGGACGCAGCCATACGTGACGAGAACCTTGGGGCCCGGTCGTTCCTTCGGTCGCATGTTCTGTCGCTGAACGTCGCTCTTCGGCCAGATCGCGATGTGTGCAGCGTGCAACCGGCTCCACTCGAATGACGCTCGGCTCGCCCGCAGACCAGGCTTAGGCCAGCGGCCCCGGCAATGCTTCCAGGACTCGCCGGCCGTGAGGCGACGCCGCAGCACTGATCGTGCGCTGCACTGCGCGTCTCGACAGCTCGAAGAACCCCGCATCGCTGTAGAGATGGAAGTACCAGTTTGCCGAGAGCATGGCGGCCTCGAGCTCAAAGGCGAGTTGGATCGGGTCGCTGCTGCCGACGAGTTCGCCGGCGCCAATCCCGTCTCGGACGGCACCCTCGAGCATGTCGAGCCACTGACGTTGCGCGGCCGCGATCGTGTCCCGGACGACGCCAGGTCGTGCATCGAACTCAGCCATGGCCGCCGCGAAAAAGCACCCGCCGGGGAAGACACGTCGCTCCATGAGGGCAACGTAGCGATCGCACAGCCCGAACAGCGTCCCGATGCCCGGCGAATGGGCAAGGCCCGGGAGGATCACCTGGTCGATATAGACCTGGCGCGCATGCTCGATGGTGGCGAGTTGCAACTCCTCCTTCGAGCCGAAGTGCGCGAACAGGCCACTCTTGCTCATCGCGAGGTTGGCCGCAAGCCTGCCGAGTGTCAGCCCCTCGAGCCCCTCGACGCTCGCGATTGCCGTAGCGACCTCGAGGACGCCCTGCTTGGTGGCGCGGCCACGAGACGTTTGCGATGGCACGAGGCCGGTATAGCACGAACGGTCGTGCTATGGTGCGCGGCGCAAACGGCCGATCGGTCGTGCCAGTTCACCGGGGTGATGACGATGACGCGGCCGTCCAGGACTGACCCGGATGTATGACGTCGTTCTCGTCGTGGGAGGGCGCTGCGCAGGAGCGTCGGTCGCGATGCTGCTTGCCCGGCGTGGGCACCGTGTCGCACTCGTTGACCGAGCAGCCTTCCCCAGCGACACCATCTCCAGTCACTTCCTATGGGCCCAGGGCGCCGCACGACTTGCATCCTGGGGCCTGCTCGAGCGCCTGAAGTCGCGGGGCTGCGATCCTATTCCTTCGCTGACGTTCGATTTCGGGTCGGTCGTGCTCAGCGGTCGCGTCCCTGAGGTTCTGGGAGTGAGCGAATGCTTCTGTCCTCGGCGAACCGTCCTCGACACCCTGCTGGTGGAGGCGGGCGTCGAAGCGGGCGTCGAGCTCATCGACCGCACCTCGGTGCGGTCGGTCAGGTGGTCTGAGGGCCGCGCGTGTGGTGTCGACATCGCGCCAGCCTCGGGAGCGGCAGGTCATCTCGATGCGCGGTTGGTCGTGGGCGCGGATGGGCGCCATTCGTTGATCGCCTCGCAAGTCGGAGCCCAGACTTACACGAACGAGCCGCCGCTGACCTTCGCCTACTACTCGTACTGGAGCGGCGTCCCGACACCATCGCCCATGTATTACATGCGCCCGGGACGGCTCATCCTTCGCTGGCCGACGAACGACGGGCTCACCTGTGTTTACGTGGGTGGCCGCCACTCCGAATTCGCGGGATTTCGACGTGATGTCGAGAGCAACTTCATGCGCTCCCTCGACGTCATTCCCGGACTTCGCGACGAGCTCGGTACTGGCCGGCGCGAGGAGCGCTTCCGAGGCGCAGCAGATCTGCCCAACTACTATCGAACGTCGTTCGGGGACGGATGGGCACTCGCCGGAGATGCAGGTCATCACAAGGATCCGACCACTGGCTTGGGCATGTCGGACGCATTTGCCTCGGCCGAATTGCTGGCGACGGCTGTCCATGCGGCGCTTGTCGGAGAGCTCCCATGGAAGGAGGCCTTGGGCGATTACCAGCGGGGACGCGATGACGCGACTGCGAACGGTTTCCGCCTGACCTTGACTGCGGCGTCGCTCGACCCCTTAGCGCCTCACGTGCAAGACCTGTATGAGGCGGCGTCCTCGCGGCCCGCGGCGGTAACCCGGATCATCGGAGTGCTGGGCGGCATCACGCCGCTCGGGGGCGGGTTCGCAAAAAGGATCACTGCGGAGCTTGCGGCAAGCGAGTTGCCTGCGGAGTTCGACGATTCGTCACCAGGAAAGCAGCTGGCCACGCCCCTGGTGCGGAACCCAGGGTCGCCTACAGGAGGATCAGGACGATGACGACAGCCAGCAGGCAGCGTGACTGGACAGTCGTTGACGAAGGCTGGGGCCGCAAAGCCGTCGATTTCGCCGCGCTGAGCGAACCGGGCAACTGCCGTGAATACGTCGCCTTGCACCAGCGCCTCGGTGTGAGCGACGGTGACCGCCTTGTTGATGTGGCATGCGGCGCAGGGCTGGCCATTGAGCTGGCGCGTGCTCGAGGCGCCGACTGCGCAGGTATTGACGCGTCGTCTCGCCTCGTGGCCGTTGCGCGCGACCGGAACCCTACTGCGGATGTTCGGGTGGGTGACATGTACGCGATGCCGTGGGTTGACGCGAGTTTCGATGTTGCGACCAGCTTCCGCGGCATCTGGGGAACGACCACGGAGGCCCTTGGTGAGATCCATCGTGTCCTTGCGCCCGGAGGCCGAATCGGGCTCACCGTCTGGGGTCACATCAAGGCGTCGCCTGGTGCCTGGGCGCTCGCTCCGTTTCGGCTTGCGGCGTCCGCGACCGTCGAGAATCAGGCGGCGATGGTTGCGCTGGGCCGGCCCGGCGCCGGCGAGGACCTCCTTCGCCGCTATGGCTTCATCGATGTCGCGCGCGTGGACGTCCCCTTCGCGTGGGAGTTCTCAGACCCGGAGATCTACGCTCGCGCCCTCGCATCGACCGGCCCGGCGTACGAGGCGATGCAGAACGTCGGCGAGGCAGCGTTTATCGCAGCCGCGACCCAGGAGGCTCGTACGCGGGTTCGGGACGGCCTGCCCCTGCGAGCCGAGATCAACGTTGTGGGCTATCTCGCCCGCAAGCCCGGGGCGACCATGAGGGCGACGGCATGAGCGGAGCTGGGTTCCTCGCAGAACAGGCGCCTGATGCCGAGGCCCAGCGCGTCTTCGACGACGACGTCGCCGAGCTTGGGTACGTCATGAACGTGTCGAAGCTGTGGGCGTATCAGCCGGCGACCCTGAACCACCTGTTCGACCTCATGGGCGAGGCATGCGCGACCGAACGCCTGACCTTCCGCCAGCGCGGCATCCTGGTCACGGCGTGCGCCTCGACCTTGGGCGACTCCTACTGCTCACTGGCCTGGGGGACGAAGCTTGCAAGCAAGTCCGACGCGGGAACAGCCGCGGGGGTGCTCCGCGGCATTGATGATCGCCTCGATCCCCAGGAGCGGGCGATGGCGCAGTGGGCTCGCAAGGTCGCGCGCGACCCGAATCACATCGGAGCCGCGGATGTGCAGGCGCTGCGTGATGCGGGGTATACCGATGCGCAGATCTTCGGGATGACGGTGTACGTCGCCCTGCGGCTGGCGTTCTCGACGGTCAATGATGCCCTCGGTGCTCGACCCGACTCCGCGCTTCGGTCAAGCGCGCCGGCAGCGGTGCTCGATGCCGTCGACTACGGCCGACCCATCGACGAGTAGACCAAGGCCCAAGCCTTTTTGGAAGGCGAGGTGCGCGGGCTGCCGTTTGATGCTTATGGTGCGCTCGCCGCGCGTAGTACCATAGGGCGGCGCGTTGGGGCGCAGCGATTTGGGGACCGAAATCGGACCGGGGAGTTGGGCCATTCCGGAGCAGAACGTGCGCGATCATCGCGCGCATACCGTCATGTCGGGCGAGGGGACGAACCCCGAACAGAGACCTACGCGCGCGCCGACACTCCGGCACGATATGGGCTCCGGCGCCCGCCTCCATGCCCGGGCTCGCCTGCTGCCTGCTCTCGGCGTCCTTTTCTTCCGCGGGCTCCTCGTCGTGCCCTTCGTATTCATGGCGCCTGAGATCATTTCCCTTGTCCTGCGCCATCCCAACTCGGTTGCAAATGTTTCGGCGTCGACGGCCGACGTACTGGGTACGTCGTCGCTCCTTCTGTTCGTGATGATGTTGGCCGTAACGCCGGTGCATACGATGACCGGCTGGCGGTGGCACCTCATCCTTCGCCGCGACTATGGCGTCGCGATGTTCTTCACCGCAGGCACCGACCTCACGCTGGCTGCGCTCACAACCGGTGACACATTCCCCGGAGGTCCACTCGCACGCATCGCAGGCCACTCCTTTCTGGTGTTCGGTACGTTATCGGTGTTCCTGCTGGTTCCTCTCACGCTGACTGCGAACCACCGCGCGATGCACTGGCTTGGTGGCCATTGGAAATCTGTCCAGCGACTGACCTACGTCGTATGGGTGACGATCCTCATCCATCTGGGTTTCCTGTTCGGTTTCAGCTCGTTCTTCATCGACGCCCTCGCGGTCAGCGCACCGCTCGCCATGATGCGTCTGCCGGTCGTACGCCGCTGGTGGCGCTCGGCGCGAAAGGCGAGAACTCACCAGCTGTTGCGGGTTGGCACGGCGTGCGCGCTCATCGGGCTGTTCTCGGTCGGCTACACGCAGCTGGTGGTCGAATTGGCTGCCAAGGGTAGCGCCGCATTCATGCAGCGCCCGGCGAGCGACTGAGCGATGCGCTACGACTTAGATGCATATCTGGAGGTCAAGCGTCGAAGGCTCAGGGCCGCGCGCGTCATGATGGTGCTCGCGCTGATATGCGTTCTTGCGGCGCTCACGCTTGGCCTATTACAGCTACATGCGGAAGGCCTCAACCAGTTCCTGTTCCGGGCGCCCGGCGTGGGTGCCAGCAAGTGAGCCGGACTCTCCAAAGACACCGGTGGCGGGGTCGAAGAAATGCAGTGCGGCTCATCGACGGCGACCTCGATGCTGTCGCCCTCGCGGATCCGCGTCTGTGGCGCGAAGCGCCCGACGAGCGTCGTCCGCGCGGTCGACTCCAAGCTGCTCGATCACCCGATCGTCTCCGACGTCCTCGGCCAGTTCGCGGACCTCGTCTGTGACCGCTGCCCGGGCCTGAACAGAGAAATGCATCAGGACTTCCGAGCCGAGCGCCTCTCGAAGCTGGGCCTTCCCACGGATCCTGGGCTGTGAGTCGTCGCGGACCAGCGCCGCATCGTTGAGCCCCTCGGGACGGATTCCGAGCACGATCGTCGGCCCTCGGAGGCGAGAAGCCCTGGGCGGGCGCGGAGCGTCGAGTCGCTGAGCTCGATGCTCATCTCGCCCGCCACGACGCTGGTCGTTCCGTTCGCGCGCACGATCGTGGCCTCGAGCATGTTCATGGCCGGGCTGCCGATGAAGCCCGCGACGAAGACGTTACGGGGGCGCTGGTACAGCTCTTCCGGGGGCGCGACCTGCTGCAGGACTCCCTTTCGCATCACCGCCACCCGGTCGCCCATCGTCATTGCCTCGGCCTGATCGTGCGTCACGTAGATCGTTGTAACCGCGAGATCGCTCTGGAGCCTCTTGATCTCCGCGCGCATCTGTACGCGCAGCTTCGCGTCCAGGTTCGACAGCGGCTCGTCCATGAGAAAGGCTCGCGGCTGGCGGATGATCGCCCGCCCCATCGCGACGCGCTGGCGCTGCCCGCCCGAGAGAGCGCGAGGCTTGCGCTTCAGGTAGGGCTCGAGATCCAGCATGCCGGCCGTCTCGGAACGCGCCGGCGGATCTCGGCCTTGGGACCTTCTGGGTCTTGAGCGCGAAACCGATGTTGTCGGCCACCGACAGGTGTGGATACAAGGCATAGCTCTGGAACACCATCGCGATATCCCGACGCTTCGGTGACAGGTTGTTGACGATCCGATCGCCGATCCGGATGGTGCCACCGCTCATCTCCTCGAGCCCGCCCACCATCCGCAGCGCCGTCGTCTTACCGCAACCGGAGGGGCCGACGAGAACCATGAACTCGCCGTCGGCGATCGCCAGGTCGAGCCCGTCGACCGCACGGGTGCCGTCCCCGTACACCTTTGAGACTCGATCGAAAACCACTTCAGCCATGTATCACTCCTTCACCGCCCCGCCCACCATTCCACGCACCAGCGCGCGCTGCGAGAGCAGGAAAACGATCGCCACTGGGATGACCGCGAGCAGCGTCGCGAGCGCGAGCTCCGGCCGGAAGATGTTCACCTGTTGGCCGCCGCCACCCTGGGCGGGGTTGAATGACGGCGTCGAGGAGAGAAGATCGGACAGACCGACCTGAATCGGGTACTGCGAGGAGTCACCGAGCACCGCGTAGGGCAGGAAGAAGTTGTTCCAGTCCGCCACGAAGCTGAAGAAGAAGACCAGCGCGATGATCGGCTTGGCCAGCGGCAACGCGACGCGACGGAATGTCCCCCACTCACCGCAGCCGTCGACGCGAGCGGCATCCAGGAGGTCTCGGGGCACGGCGGTCGCGTCGTAGATGTAGGCGAGGTAGACCCCGAAGGGGAAGAACGCGAAGGGCAGAATCACGGACAGCACGCTCCCGATCAGATGCACGCGAGTTGAGCTCGAGGAAGATCGGCAGCACCAGCGCTGCACCCGGCATGATCATCACCACGAGGGTCACCATCAGGACGACCCGCCGCCCCGGGAACCGCGACAGCGCGAGGCCATAGCCGGCCGGGATCGCCGTGACCAGCACGATCGCGGTGGCGCTGAATGCGTACAGCAGCGAGTTGCCGATCCAGGTGCGGAAGATGTGGCTGCTGAAGGCGTCGAGGTGCTTCCAGGCGAGCCAGATCTGATGGAAGCTGCCGAACGCGAACGGGCCGCTCGTCACGAGCGCGCTGTCGGTCTTGGTCGGCGCCAGGAGCAGCCACACGATCGGCGCCACGAAGAAGACCGCGAAGAGGGTCAAGGACCAGGAGCCGAAGTGCAAGCGCGGCTATCCGCATCAGTCCTCCGCCCGGAACAGTCCGGTGCGCACGACGATCAGCACCGCGGCCACCAGCCCGATCACGAGCAGGTCGACGGCGATGGCGGCCGCGGCGTTGAAATCCCCGTAACGAAAGGCCTCCTGATAAGCCAGCTGGTTCGCTGACCAGGTGTCCGGAACCAGGCCGAGGCTCGCCTGGTTGACCAGCTGGGGTTCGACGAAGAGCTGTGTGCCGGTGGCGAACGAGAGGATCACCATGTAGGCGATCCACCTACGGATCAGGGGCAGCTTCAAACGCAGCGCGATCGTGAACGGACCCGCCCGTCGATCCGGGCTGCCTCCTCCAGATCCTGGGGGATCGTGTTCAGAGCCCCGTACATCACCACGATCCAGCCGCCGGCACCGGTCCAGAAGGCGATCATCGCGAAGACGAACGGCAGGTGCCCGGGCGCGATCGACCTGGACGAAGAGCTGTGCCCCGAACACGTGGTTGAGCAGGAGATGACCGGGGCTGACCGATCGGGTCGAGCATGAACAGCCAGACCAGCACCGACGCCGCTCCCGCCAGCGCGCCCGGTATGTAGAAGAGGAACCTGAAGGTCGTCGAGACCCGGTTCGCGCGGCCGTGGAGAAGCAGCGCCAGCCCGACGACGAAGACGACGAGCGTCCCGAGCCAGACGCCGGTGTACACGAGGATGTGCTTGAACGCCGGGCATGAAGCGGTAGTCGTTGAACGTCCGCACTGAAGTTGTGGAGCCCGGCCCAGCCGCCGTTCGCGTTCGTGAAGGCGAGGTCGAGCGCGTAGATCATCGGCCCGATCCCGAATGCGATCAGGAACGGCAGGTACGGGACTACGAACGGCAGCCCCGCGCGCGCGGAGGCCACCCATGCGCGGGTTCGCCGCCGCGTGGAGGCCACGATTCGTGGCACGCATGCCGGAGGTCAGAGCTTCACTCAGTGAACTACCTTATATCCAGCCGCCTGCGCGGCCTGCGAGAGCGCTTGCCGAACGCCGGCAGCATCGAGCTCAGCGACTTCCCGGCGACGAGCGCCGTCACGACGGTGTTGGACCACACGGGCTGGTCCGGATAGGTGACCAGGTTCCAGCCCTTCCAGATCTGGTTGGCGGCCGCCTTCAGCGCCGGCGTTGGATCGGCCGCGAAGTACGAGTTCTTGGCCATCGCCGCCAGCCACGCGGTGGCGAGCGGCCCGTAGGCCGGGTAGCCAGGCCTCGCGTTCGACTCCGCCGGGTTGAAGACCGTCGTGGCCCAGGTCACGAAGTCTGCCGCCGCGGCCGAGTTCTCGGAGTGCCTGGAGATGATCCACGGGCCGCCGCCGACCTGGCCGGTCGTGACGGGCGTCTCGCTTCCCCACTGCAGCGGCATCGTGGCGGTCATCTGGCCGGCGGGGATGTGCAGCGTCTGCTGGAACAGGCACAGGGCGTACCAGCTCGGGCCCGGCATCATCAGGACCTTGTCGTTCGCGCCGCCGTACTTCTTGGTGAAGTCGGGCGTGAATACGCTGAGCGGCGGCGCGCGTGCCATCCTTGATCAGGGGATCGAGCAGACTCGCCATCCGGGTGCAGTGCAGATCGGTGGAGTTGATCAGGAGTTGCTGCCACCTGCAGCTGCTCCAGCGGGCACTGGTCGCTCCAGAGTAGATCCAGTGGCTGAACGATCTCCGATGTTCCCGACGATGTATCCGGGGTGCTGGGCTGCGACCTTCTGGCCGAGCGCCGCCCACTGCTGCCAGGTCGTCGGACCGTGTAGCCGAACTGGTCCATCAGCTTCTTGTTCACCCAGAGCACGACCTGCGCGAGGTTGTCCTGGACGCAGTACTGTTGCCGTTGACGGTGCACTGGGCCGTGCGACGGCGCAGGCCATTGGCTGAGGAGGCTCGGGGGATGAGGCCCCTGACCGGTGCGGCGTAGTTGAACGGCGCCTGCGCCATCCATACCGGGTCGTTGACCTGCTCGCTGAAGATCACGTCCGGCCAGCCGCTTGCCTGTCCTGTTCCAGAGCTGGATCTTGGCCTGCAACGTAGTCGCGCCGTTGGCATCACCGTCGAAGGTGACGATATTCACGTGCACGCTCGGATGGGCCTTGGCATAGGCCTGTGCCACAGGCAGCCGGACAGAGTCAACCCAGACGGTCGCATCTGAGTGCCACCGCCTGGACGAGTTGACGATGCTGCCGATGGTCTGAGCTGCCGTCTACTCGCAGGCCGCGCTGGCCGCTGCCACCCCGACCACGGCCAGCGGCCGACGCATGGCCCGCCTTCGAGTGCGTAGACAAGGGCCACGCTGTGTTGGCGCCTTGTATCATTACTTTCCTCCTGGAGTTCATTCCTCTCCTCTTACAGATCGCCGCGGACTCCGCTATCGAGATGACCAGGTGGCCAGCTCGCGCGGGCAGTCGGGACCGGCGGGGAGGCCGAGCCCGATGCCGTCCGGAGCGTGGACGAGTCCGTCGTGCATCGACCACGCCTCACGTGTGGCCGTGTTCGAAGTCACCAGCGACTCGTAGTAGGTGCGTGTTGGGGATGGCCATGCAGAGGTGCTGGCGAGTAGGTGCCGACGCCGTGGACCTCGGCCCGGAGTCGGAAGGCGTCGGCGAGGTGCGCGATCCGCATCGCGCCGGTGATCCCGCCGCGCAGCTTGGCGCTCGTGCGGACGAACGACGGCGGAGCCGCTCGCGATGAAGTCAGCGGTGTTCATGTGGGTGCCGTCGGACGTCTCGCGCGACGCACAGCGGCACCCACGCGCTCGGCCAGCCACTTGTACGCCGTGACGCTGAACTCCCGCATCGGCTCCTCGTACCAGAGGTAGCCGGCCTCGGCGAGCGCGTGGCCGAGGTACACGCGTCGGCGAGGTCGAAGCCGGCCGACCCGTCGTACATCAGCGGCACTCCGGCCCGACATGCTCACGCACGCGCCGGCAGAGTTTCGCATCCGCGCGGGCGTCTCCCCAGGCGTGCAGCTTGATCGCGGGATAGCCAAGGTCGAGGCACTGGTCGATCACGTCGAGGTACTCCTCGACGCGTCGCGAAGGTCACCGTCGAGGCGTAGGCCGGGATCGCTCGGCGATAGCCGCCCAGGAGCTGCCGGTGGGCAGATTCGCGACGCGGCCCGCGAGGTCCCACAGCGCGGTGTCGACCACGCCGAGGATGTAGATGGGAAACTCCTCGGTGCGGTCGAGCTCCCACAGGCGGTGCCACAGCCACTCCCGCTGGAGCGCGTCGCGCCGACGAGCTCGTCCCGCAGGACCGGTCGACGATGTCCTGCAGGATCGGGCCGCTCCGCGCCGGGAGTGAGCGCCACCCCTTCGGCGCCTCAAGCGGTGCTGATCCGCAGCACGGCGCCCTCACCCGCCGGCGGTGAACCCGCGCAGACCGCGCCGCCAGACGAAGGGAGGCTGTCGCCGCGGAATCCGGACCGAGTAGGTCTCGACGTGAGTGATGTTGCAATTCAGCGGACTTACATACATCAGACGTCTGTCGTCTGTCAAGTGACGTCAGCATCGTATGTCGTTCTGTTATGCTCACGCCCGTGAGTGACTCCCTCCCCCGAGAGGCCCATCCCATGCGCCGCCGGACGACAGCAACGCATGGTCTCGTCGAGCCGCTCGCCAGGCGTCCGGCCCATCTGAGCGTCGTCGTGGTCAACGTCCTCGTCGACGCGATCGTCTCCGGCCGCTATCCGTCCGGTAGCCTGCTTCCCCCGGAGCCGGTGCTCTGCCAGTCGTTCGACGTCAGCCGCTCAGTCGTGCGCGAAGCCCTGAAGATGCTCGAGGAGAAGGGCCTCGTGCGCGCCCGGCAGGGCCATGGCACGACCATCACTGCCCCGGACGAGTGGAACCTGCTTGACCCAGTCGTGCTCGAGGCGACGATCCGCGCCGACGGCACCATGCAGATCCTCGATGAGCTCGTGGACGTGCGCGTCGCGCTCGAGTGCGACATGGCCAGGACCGGCGGCCCAGTCGATGAGCGACGACGACCTGGCCGGGCTCGCGCGCTGCTCGAGGAGTTGGAACCCAGATCTCAAGGATGCCGCCCGCTACCTGGAGACCTGACACCCGGTACCACGACTTCATCATGCGCTGCTCCGGGAACCGGCTCGGCCGCTCGATCATCCGTGCGATCCATCCCCATGCCCGGCGAGCAGCCGGTACAGCCCGCCGGCGGACGAAGCGACATCCGCGGTGCCCACCTCGGCCACGTCGCGATCTACGAGCGGCTGCTCAGCCGTGACGCAGACGGTGCAGCCGCAGCCATGCAGGAGCACATCAGCAGGGCGTGGAACCTGCGGAAACTCAACGCCCTGACGGCACGCCGGCGACACTGCAGGCCGGGGATCTCGGGACAGCCCCGGCCGACGAGCTGCCCGGGTCGGTGGAGAACCCGATACCTCGGATCGCGCGCTGAAGGAGCCGGGATCATCGAGACCATCGATCGATTCCGAGTGCCGCGACCGGGCGACCTGGCGTGACTTTCCCCCCCGTTGCTCTGCGTCCAGTTGGGCGCACCAGCGTGGAGGTGAGCACCATGGGACTGGGAAGCGCCCCCCTCGGCGGGCTCTTCGCGCCGGTCTCAGATGGCCAAGCGCATGCCACGATCGTTCGGGCGCTCGAACTCGGTGTTCGCCACATCGACACCGCCCCGTTCTATGGCCAGGGCCTCGCGGAGGAACGCGTTGGGGCGACCCTGCGCCGCCTGCGTTCGCCGGTCACCCTGTCGACCAAAGTGGGTCGCGTTGTCGTCCCCGGTGGCGCTGAAGACGGCAGCCTCTTCCAAGGCGGACCTCCAGCCCACGCGGTGTTCGATTTCAGCGCTGAGGGCGTCATGCGTTCGATCGAGGACAGTCTCGGACGCCTCGGGGTCGACAAGGTCGACATCCTGCTCATTCACGTCCCCGACGATCACCCCGATGCGGCGCTGGCCGACGCGTATCCCACGCTCGCGCGGCTACGCCGTCAAGGCAGCGTGGGGGCGATCGGAGTCGGCATGAATCAGACCCAGCTGCTCACCCGATTCGTCCTGGAGACCGACGTCGATTGCATCATGATCGCCGGGCGCTACACGCTCCTCGACCAGAGCGCGGCGACGATCACTGTTCCCCACGTGCCAGGCTCGCGGCGTCGCAGTTCTGGTCGGTGGTGTCTACAACAGCGGTATCCTTGCCGGCTCCTTCGCCGACGACGCCACCGTTCCGATGTACGACTATCGTCCCGCGCCGGATCCATTGCTGCACAGGGCTCGGCGCCTTGCGCAGGCGTGCGCGGCGCGCGGGGTCCCGCTGAAGGCGGCGGCCCTGCAATTCGCCAAGGCCCATCCCGCGGTGACATCCATCGTGGTCGGCGCACGCTCCGCAGCGGAGGTCGAGGAGAACGTGGCAATGCTGTCGTGGCCCATCCCGCACGCGCTCTGGGACGACCTTCGCAGCGCCGGCCTGATTGAGGCGGACGCCGCCACGCCCATGCGAGCGTGACCTCCCGCGTCGACGCCCACCACCACCTCCTTGATATGCAACGGCGTAGCTATCCATGGATGAGCGACGACGTCGCAGCGATCAGGCGGAGCTTCAGCATCGCCGAGCTATCGCCGGAACTCGGCGCGTCAGGCGTTACGCACACCGTCGTGATACAGGCGGCGACCACCAGCGAGGAGACCGAGGATCTCCTCGCAATCGCATCCCGCTCACCCGTGATCGCCGGTGTCGTCGGCTGGGTCGACCTTGTGATGCCGGTGAGCGGGGCAATTGCCGAACTCCGCAGCCGCCCCGGGGGCGAGCTGCTGGTGGGAATCCGCCACCCCGCGCATGACGAGGCCGATGAGAACTGGCTTGCCAGCCCCGCAGTCCTTCGCGGCCTCTTCGGGCTTGCCGAGGCGGGGCTTGCCTTCGATCTTCTCGTGCGGGAGCGTGAGCTTCCCGCCGCGCGACGGGCGGTCGCTGCCCTCCCGGGGCTTCGCTTCGTGCTCGATCACGCTGCCAAACCCCCGATCGCCGACGGCCGATGGCAGCCATGGGCGGACGCGATCGCGGCGATCTCGGAATTCCCGAACGTGAGCTGCAAGCTCTCGGGACTGGTCACCGAGGCGTCCTGGTCTTCGTGGCGACCCGAGGAGTTCCAGCCCTACGTGGACAGAGTGGTCGAACTCTTCGGAACCGACCGATGCTTATTTGGGTCCGACTGGCCGGTCTGCACGCTGGCGGCTGGGTACGGTGAGGTCGTCGGGCTGCTCGAGTTCGCTGCTCGGCTGCCTCGCCGAGGTCGATCGGGAAGCGATCTTCGGCGCCAACGCCCGGCGTGTCTATGGGCTCCAGGCTCCATAGCGCCCGGCGGCTGCCCAGGATCACCGCTGCACGCGAGCACCCGAGCCGCGCATCAGCGCTTCCACCTCGGCGAGGCTGGCCATCGAGGTGTCGCCGGGGGTCGTCATCGCGAGGGCACCGTGCGCCGCGCCGTATTCCACCGCCACATCGAGATCCGACCCGACGAGCAGACCGTAGATGAGCCCCGAGGCGAAGCTGTCGCCACCCCCCACTCGGTCCATCACCTCGAGGCCGGGACGATGCGTTGCGCTCACGAACCCGGTCTCGGCAGACCATGCGACGGCGCCCCAGTCGTTCCGAGAGGCAGTGTGCACCGAGCGCAGGGTCGTGGCCACTATCGAAAAGTTGGGGAAGGCGGCGGTGGCAGCGCCAATCATTGCCCTGAAGCCCCCCTCGTCGAGCTCGAGCATGCCGCCATCAATGCCGGGAACGCTGATGCCGAGGCTCGCCGTGAAGTCCTCCTCGTTGCCGATCATGACGTCGACCGATCGTGCCAATTGCCGGTTGACCGTTTGAGCTCTCGCGGAGCCGCCGATCCCCTTCCACAAGCTGGGGCGGTAGTTCAGGTCGTACGAGACGACCGTCCCATGGCGGCGGGCACTCTCCATGGCCTCAACTGCGACGTCGGCCGTCGAGTCGGAAAGCGCCGCGAAAATGCCACCCGTGTGGAACCAGCGGACGCCGAGCGAGCCAAAGAGGTGATCCCAGTCGATGTCACCCGGAGCCAGCTGGGACGCGGCGGTGATCCCGCGATCGGAGACCCCGAGGGCGCCACGCAGGCCGAATCCCCGCTCCGTGAAATTGAGCCCGTTCCGGGACATCCTGCCGACGCCGTCGAACGGTACCCAGCGGAGCAGTGCCGTGTCGACGCCTCCCTGCAGGATCAGATCCTCGACGAGGCGGCCGATCTCGTTGTCCACCAGCGATGTCACACATGCTGTCCGCAACGCGAAGCAGCGGCGCAGGCCGCGAACGACGTTGTACTCGCCGCCGCCCTCCCAGACGCGAAAGTGCCGCGCTGATCGGATTCGGCCCTCGCCGGGATCGAACCGAAGCATCACCTCGCCGAGCGCGACGGCGTCGAACGCACACTCCGCCGCCGGACGGATCCTGATGCTCATCAATGCGAAGTGAGGGGACGGACCGCAGCGACGGCGGCAGCTGTGAGGCGGCTCACCTCATCCCATCGCCGTTCGGCCAGCAGCTGGGTTGCAACCATCCACGAGCCGCCGACAGCGAGCACCGCTCGGTGGGCCAGGTACGCAGGCGCATTGGCCACATTGATGCCGCCGGTGGGAATGAAGCGGACCCGGGGAAAGGGAGCCGCGAGCGCAGCGATCAGTGCCACGCCCCCGAGGACTTCGGCGGGGAACAACTTCACGACCTCGACGCCGAGCGCGAGCGCCGCCATCACCTCGGTGGCAGTTGCCACGCCGGGGAAGACGGGGATGTCGAGCTCGGCACAGCGTCCGACCACGGCGATGCTCAGGCCGGGACTCACAATGAAACGTGCTCCGGCGGCGACCGCGCGTTCCACCTGGTCAACCGAGACGACCGTCCCGGCGCCGATGACCATGCTGCCGAGGCGAGCCATGGTCCTGATCGCCCCGTCGGCAGCCGGCGTGCGAAAGGTGACCTCAACCACCCTGAGGCCTCCGGCCTCGAGCGCGGCGGCGAGGGGTGCCGCATCGGAGACGCGCTCGATCGCCACAACCGGCAGCAGCCGGGCGGCCGCAATCGCGTCGAGCGCGCTTTCGTCGCTCACCGACCCATCCAGCCACCGTCAACCGGCAGCACCACGCCGCTGACATAGTCGGACGCCGAAGACGCGAGGAAGACGACCGCGCCGGCGATGTCCTCGGGGCGTCCCCAGCGGCCGGCTGGGATCCGCTCCAGGAGGGCGCGGCTTCGGATGGGGTCGTCCTGGAGCGCCTGCGTGTTATCGGTGGCTATGTATCCCGGTGCGATTGCGTTCACGTTCACGCCTCGGCCCGCCCATTCGTTGGAGAGAGCGCGCGTGATCCCCGCGATGCCTGATTTCGCAGCGGTGTATCCGACCACGTTGATCCCGCCCTGGAAGCTCAGCAGGGAGGCTGTGAAGATCACCTTGCCTCGGCCACGCTCGAGCATCGCCCGGCCGACCTCGCGGCTGAGCATGAACTGAGCAGTGAGGTCGACCTGGAGAACCTCAGCCCACCCGGCGTCGCTGTACTCGGATGCCGGCGCACGACGGATGGTCCCCGCGTTGTTCACCAGGATGTCGACCTGCCGCGAGCCGGCTGTCAGCGCCGCCGCGAGATCGGCCACTTCGGCCGGGTCGAGAAATCAGTTCGGTATCCCGTGAAGGATCTGCCGTGCGCCTCAACTCGTCGCCGGGCTTCGCCCCCGTCCGCCTCCAGGTTGGCGCTCACCCCGACGATGTCAGCGCCGCTTCGGGCGAGCGCCGCACTCATGGCCAGCCCGAGGCCGCGCCGGCATCCAGTGACCACCGCGAGGCGACCGGAGAGATCAAACGGATTGGCGTCGGGCGCGCTCACGGCGTCGTTCGGCAGTCGATGAGCACCTTGAGGACGCCGCCTCCGCCTTGCAGAGCGGCAAATGCCTGAGCCGCGTCGTCGAGCGGCACAACGAGCGAGATGAGCGCGTCAGCGGGGATGGAGCCGGAGTGCACCAGGGCAACAGCGCGCTCGAAATCGTCGCGTTCGTAGACGCGGGCGCCGATCAGCGTGAGCTCGCGCCAGAACACCCGATGCAGGCTGACCGGCCGGGGAGTGGGATGGATGGCAACCACGACAAGGCGCCCTCGGACCCCGAGCTGGTCGATGGCGAGGTCGAGCCCGGGTTGCGACCCCGATACCTCGAATGCCAGCGGCGCGCCGGCGCCGCGCGTCCACTCGCCGACTATCGCCGCCACGGGTTCCGAGTGGGTCGAACGTGCGCATGCCGAGCTGTTCCGCCACCTGCCGCCGGTGTGGGTCGATCTCAGCGATCAGTACGTCGGCACCCGCCGCCTGAGCCACGCAGGCGATCAGCAGGCCGATGGGACCGCCACCGACCACCAATGCGCGCTCACCGGCGAGAAGCCCCGATCTTCGGACGTCGTGCACCGCCACCGCCACGGGCTCCACGAGAGCGGCGCGCCGCAGATCGAGATCGTGCGGCAGGCGCACCAGAATCCCTGCTGGTATGTCCCACCGATTCTGCATGGCACCCGGCAAGTCGATGCCCACGAAGTCCAGGTTCTGGCAGATGTGCTGGTGGCCGGCCTTGCACGCCGGGCAGGCGCCGCACCACCGCAGTGGCATCACGGTGACGGGATCGCCCACCGTCCAGCCTTCGACACCGCCCCCGATGGCTGCGACGCGACCGGACATCTCGTGGCCGATCACGGCCGGCGTGCTCACCCGCTGGTCCATGGCGCCGTGGAGGATGTGCAGGTCGGTCCCGCAGATCCCCGTGTACGCGACATCCACCTGGACGCGTCCTGGTTCAGGAGCCCGCAGGACCACGTCGTCAACCGTGATCGACCCGGCGCCGGCGTAGTGCGCTGCTCGCATTGGCGTCCCGCCGCTCTCCGAGCCCGGGTATTCGCGTCCTGCTCCAATTCTGTCGCTCCAACTCAAGCGGGTTGGTCCGGCGAAGCGAGCCATGCATCCGTCGACGGCTGGAGGGGCCTGGCTCGCGTCGTGCCGTTTGGCGTGCGAGTATAAACATCTGATGTGTGATGTGTTGGCCGGGCGGGTTGGTATATCCGGCCCAGTCAGGCGCGTTCAACTCGCCAGCCTGATCTGGCGACGGCGGCACTACGGGATCGCAGCGATCGCCTCGACGGAGATGAGCAGGCCACGTGGGAGCGTCACGATCGGCGACGAGCGTGCCGGAGGGTTGATCGGGAAATACTCGGCATAGAGGCGATTCGCGGCCTCGCCGTTCTCCAGGTCAGTGAGGAACGTTGTCGTCTTCACGACGTGTTCCAGTCCGCTCCCGGCGGCGTGGAGCACTGCCTCAAGATTCCGGAAAGCCTGACGCCACTCGGCCTCGAAGCCGCCTGGTACAGCCCTGGCGGTAGCCGGATCGCTCGATTCGCCCAGATCGATGCCCGGTTGGCCCGCGACGAATACCAGATCGCCAACGCGGACGGCCTGGGAGTAGTGCCCCATCGGCTGGGGCATTGACGGCCCCTGGATGACCTCGTGATCCATCGTTTGTGGTTCTCCTTATTGTTAGGACAAAGGTAGCCCTGTCGGAAGTTCGGCCACGTTGAGTGTCGCGGTTCGGCGTTGCCGGTCGTCGTCAGTCTTGGCTCGAAGGAGCGCAAATGGTTGCACCGCAGATCCTTCCCGTGCGCAAGAGTGAGCGGGACAAGGCGCTGGATACGCTCGTCGTCGCCTTCGCGGCCGACCCAGTTGAGCGCTGGCTGTATCCGGAGGCACACGATTATTTGACGCAGTTCCCTGCCTTCCTCTCAGCGTTTGGCGGTGACGCCTTCGCCGAGGAAACGGTATGGCGGCTCGGCGCGTTTGCCGGCGTGGCGCTCTGGTTGCCACCGCACCTCGACCTGGACGGAGACGCAATCGTCACGGTGCTGACAGACACCGTGTCACCGGACAAGCATGACGACACGTTGGCGGTGCTCGGTCAGATGGACGAAGCCCACCCCAAATTTCCGCACTGGTACCTTCCGTGGTTTGGCGTTGACGCGGCAGTGCAGGGAAGAGGCATCGGCGGAGAGTTGATGAAGCACTGCCTCAGATTCGTCGATGAGGATCATCTGCCCGCGTATCTCGATTCGACGAATCCTCGGAATGTGTCGTTCTACGAGCGCCACGGGTTCGTGGTCATGGGGGAGGCCAAGGCCGGGGCCTGCCCGCCGATCATCTCCATGCTGCGGCCGGCGCAATAGAGGCCGTTGTGGGCAACGCCCCAACGACGCGACCACGTCGCCCCGGCGTTGTTGATGCCAGCGAGTCGTCACGACGGACAGGAAGCCACGGAGCAGTGGTCGAAGGGCGTCGAGGTGTCGTTTACCAGACAAACGGTATGAGGCGAGGAGTGCGAGCGGCGTAGGCTCGGTACGTCGGAAACGCTCGCATGAGCAACGCTTCCTCATAGCGCGACCGCAGCAGCTGCGTTGCGATGAATAGGGGGACGACTGCGACAACGGTGATGGTTGGGTCGACCATCGCGAAGGCGAGTGTCGCAAGGATCTCCGCAGCGTAGAGCGGATGGCGGATGACGTGGTACGGACCGCCCACCACCAGTCGACGTACCTCGGGAATGATGCTGAGGCTCCGGCGGAGAACCAGTAGCGCGACGATGATCACGACGAACGCCAGCAACGAGAGCGCTGTCGAAAGCCCATGCAACCATGAAGGCGGCGAGTAGAGAAAATCGGTCTGAGGGAGCGTTCCAACGACGACCACCATCAGAGTGCCGACCAGCGCCAGCGCTCTCGGTGCCAATCGTCCATCGCGCTCGCGAGGCGCAGGACGGCCAATGTAGATGAACACCGGGATGACGCAGAACGCGAGGTACAGCGCCACCGGTAGGGGTCCGTCCACCACTGCGGTCAGGGTCACCGGTCTCGGAAGCAGGCGCGTGGCGCTGATGAATCGCAGCGCCTGAAGGTATGCCAGCCAAAGAAAGAACATGACCGGGACGGTCCGTCCGAAAATGACGAAACGGACGGCGTCGCCCGATATCCGTGGCGATGATTCCACGCGAAGCTTCGGGCCCGCTGACGACCTCACTCGAGGAGACAGGCGAGCGGTTGCAGCCTGACGATCAGTAGCCGTAGCCGCCGCTCGAACCGCCCCCATTCGCGGCGGCGCCGTGCATGTTCATCATGACGATCACGAGAACGATGACCACAACGACGACGGCTGCACCCGCCGCTCCAACTATCCATCCACGTGGCATCGCAATAACCTCCGTTTGGGTGATTGGCAGCCCACTCTGTAGGCTTGTTGTTCACCAAGAAAATATCCCTGGTGGTTACACCGTCATGTCCGACTCGTCTCGGGCGAGGGGATGTCCGAGGTCACCGGGGATCGCTGCCATCTCGCCGTCGTGGCCAACCAGGAACTCCGTTGCTCTCCGCAGGGCTGCGGCCTTGGGGAACGAAGCGGCACTATATGTGCACAAGGTTGGATCGATGGCCGATGGCGCCAGCAACAACGTGAGGCACGCTGCTATGAGGGTGGTTGATCGTCGTGATTGAGGTGGTGATCTTCGACGTCGACGGGACCTTGGTCGACAATACCTACTTCCAGGTAGTGGCGTGGGCGCGCGCGTGCAGAGATTTCGGGCTCGACGTTGATATGGCGAAGCTCCACGAGTTGTTCGGGATGGGCGCAGATCAGTTCATCCCGGCGTTGGTGGGCCACGAGATGCCCGGACTCGCCGACGCACAGGGTCGGCACATGGCTGCGTTTACAGCGGAAGTCCGCGCATTCCGCGGGGGAGCGGAGCTGATGCAGGCATTGCACGGCCGCGGGACGCAGCTTGCGGTCGCGACGTCGGGGGGCAGCAGTGCGGCCGAGACGTACTTGCACCGCGTACTTGACGATATCTCGATGTTCAGTACGATCGTGAGCAGCGACGACATCGCCGCCACGAAGCCTGCACCTGACCTCGTCGCGGTGACGCTACAACGTTTAGGAGTGGCTCCTGATGCGGCAGTGCTCGTTGGTGACACGCGGTGGGACATTGAGGCCGCCGCGCGATGCGGCGTCGCAACAATTGGAGTGCGCACTGGTGGGCACACAGAAAGGGAGCTCCTGGATGCAGGAGCCATCGCTGTGTATGACAGCGTTCTCCAGCTGCTGCTGAATCTCGACGCGTCACCGCTTCACGGCTAGCCAGGTCATCCTCGGGGATTGCCCGGGGCCAACTGCCCGGGGCTGATGTCGTCAGGGCTTGGTGGATCCAGGCGCCGTCGGGTACATCGCCTTATCCTGCCCAGTCAAAGACGTTGACCATGTCATTTCGATCTGAGCAGCCGGCCACGGTCACTGCGGCGGACGGCGCGGCATGACCCACTTGTCCTCGCCCGTCCACCGCGGTGGCAGTCGCATACACGTCGGTACCAGTGGCTGGCAGTACGCCGACTGGCGTGACGTGCTGTATCCAAAAGGGCTGGCCCAGCAACGCTGGTTGGAGCGCTACGCGGAGGCGTTCGACACAGTCGAGGTGAACAACACCTTCTACGGACTGCCGACTGCAGCGACAGTCCGGAAGTGGTCGGACACGGTGCCTCTGCACTTCACATTCGCTCTCAAGATGAGCCGCTATGTGACCCATCGGCGCGACTTCCAGCACCCCGCGGCTCCGATACATCTCTTCCTCGACCGCATCTCCGAACTCGGTGCACGCCTGGGCCCGATCGTGGTGCAACTCCCCCCGTGGCGTGCGACGGATCAGCCTGGCCTGGAGGCGATCTTCAGTGCCCTTCCAAAGCACCTGAGGGTCGCTGTGGAGTTCCGTCATCCCAGCTGGTTCGAGGGAAGCAGCATCCGCGCTGTTCTCGAACGACACGGCGCGGCTCTGATCTGGGCCGATCGGGGCGGGCGATTGCAGAACCCTGAATGGGTGACCACGGACTGGCTCTATCTTCGCCTGCACGGCGGTCGCGGTCGCGCCGGCAACTACGGCGAAACGATGATCGAGAGGTACGCGTCGCGGCTCGCAGCATCCGACCATGAGGCCTACGTCTACTTCAACAACGATGCAACCGGCAACGCCGTGCGGAATGCACGTGCGCTGATGGCGCGCGTGGGGCGTGACTGAGAAACCTGAGCGCGACTGATCGAGAGTCGCGGGACGCCGGCGCCCCCGACCGGCTCGCTCGTGCGCGACCACTGGGCGATCGGCCGGCCGTTCATACGCCATGCCTGCGAAGGCTCGCTGACACGTGGCCATCCCTCTGGCAAGTCCTCCGATGCCTCCTGCCGCCCGAACACGGTCAAGTCCAGCGCGTGGTAGCTCGTCATCAGCGCTTCGTTGCCACGGTCTGTGGTCCAGTAGGTCTCGAACACGCGATCGCCGTCACGCAGGTAGCAGGCAGTGAAGCCGAACCCGCGGCCATCGACGAGAGCGGGATCGAGTCCTTGGCTGAATACCACGGCGCCGAGTAACCCATGAATTCACGAAACGCGGCACCTTCCTCGTACGTCCCCTCGGAGAAGACGGCGAAGGTGACACCGCGAGCATGGAGGTAGTCGAGCATCTGCATGTGGGAGACGGCGATGGTGCAGCCCGGGCACTGCTGATCGAACGTCTTCCCGTCGTGCCACATGTGGAAATACGCGATCAGCAGCCTGCGGCCCTCGAAGACCTCCAGCAAGGAGACGGCGCCGCGCGGTCCGGTGACGGTGAGCGATGGCATCTCGGTCATCGGCAATCGCCGGCGCGCTGCGGCGATCGCGTCACCCTCGCGCGTGTGCGCCTTCTCGCGATCCAGGATCGCGTCGCGTGCTGCACGCCACTCGGCGCGGCCGACGATCGGGGGCATGGCTCGGGACATCACAGGTCGCTCCTTAGTGCGGGGTTGGCTGATCACGATTGTCGCAGCCCGGCCGCCCGTCGTTTTGGAGCGATTGTGACCATCCGTTGAGATCCGCGCATCGGCTAACACGATCGCCGCGCGTCGTGGTATTCTGATAGAACGACTATCAGATAAAGCCCCAGCGCTAGGGGGTAGCAGCGGACTGAGGAGCGAGCAGTGCCAAGCATCGAGACGACGTGAGGAGCAGCCAGAACGTGACCCAGCAGCGAAGCCAGGCGTCCGCAGATGTGGGCGCGACCGATTCGGTGCCGCAAGGAACCGGGGGCTTGATCCACAGCGCCATCGATGAAGCGAGCCGGCTCGTGACTGCCGAGATTCGCCTTGCGAAACAGGAGATCTCCAAGTCGCTCCGCGCTGCCGTGATGGCTCTGGTCGCCGGAGCGCTGGCGGTCTTCGCCGTCATCGCTTTCCTGATCATGGGCATCGTCACCCTGGTCGTGGCAGTGCCGCTGCACTGGGTTGCGGCCCTCGCCTGCGCGGGTGTGTTTCTGGTCATCGCCATCCTCGGTGCTGCTATGGCAATAGCTCGGCTGCACCGAATCAGTCCGCTTCGCCAGACCGTACAGACAGTGAAGGAGGATGTCGAATGGGCGAAACAGCAGCTGACACTCGGCGAGAGATAGAGCGGACGCGTCGCGAGCTGGGGACCACGCTCGCCCAGTTGCGTGCCCGCACCGTTGTCGTTCGCGGGCGTGTCGTGCGCGTGGTGGCGGTCGCCGGAGCAGCGGTCGGGGCCACCGGAATCGCGGTTGCGACCGTCATCGTCGTTCGCCGCCGCAGGGGCGGCCCCATCACGCGAGCGGCCAAGCACCTCCCGACCATCACCCAAGGGGCGGCGATCCCGGCGGCTCGCTTCTCCGAGAGATGGCTCCGCAGCAGAGCGCAAGCCGCGCGCAAGCAGCGTGATGAGATAGTCGAAGAGCTTTCTGCCCGGATCGCCGAGAATCAAGCACAGGCGCAGCGGCGAGCAAACCCGCTCTGGCGGCGTGCCGCCGGCACTGCCCTGGAGACTGCGGCGAGTGCGGGTGTGGCGGCTCTTGTCCGTCGGGCCGTCAGTCAGCAGGCGCGACCGCGTGCGGGCGTCGACGAGAACCAGGCCAAGAACGATCGTGACCTCGTCGGCAGCAACCATGAAGCGGCTGGTGACGTCGAACGGATGCCGGTCCTCCAGGGCGAGCGGGGCTCCGCGTCACACGCAAGCTGAGGGCGACGGGACCAGATGGTCCAGGCTCAGCCAGACGCGGTACTGATGCTGTGACCGCTACGCCATCCGTGCCACCGCTGTACCTCGACGATAGCCGTCCAGCTGTCGCGCCCTCGGTCCCGATATGGTTTCCCGGTGTAGTGCCGGGAGAGGCGATCGATGTCCGCGAGATCCGCGTCGGGATGGATGTCGATGACGCGGCCGACGATGGAGATATGGCGATACCACGAATCGGCGTCGAGCATCGTCAACGCGACTCGCGGGTCGCTGCGCATGTGCTCGAGACGGACGCGGCTTGCGTCCATATTGAGCAGCACCGATCCATCGTCGCGCCACTCGTACCAGGTGGCCGCGGTGTGCAGCGTCCCATCCGGCGCGAGCGTCGCAACCACGCACGGGTTGGGCCGGCGGAGTAAGTCCTGGAGTTCCGGGGGAAGCGGTGGCCTGGCCATCGCAGCAGCCTACGCTCCCTCGAACGGCCAGCGTGGGGCGCCCAGCTCGCGCGACACGCCGCGCGCCGCTTCCACCACGGCCGTCGAGATTCCCCGCGCCAGTCCCCGCGGATATACGCGCTCGGTATCGCCGACGACTGCGATTGCGCCGACGGCGTTGCCGGAGCGATCAAAGATCGGCGCGGCAACACTGGACTCACCGAGCACTGCCTCGTCGCGCTCGGTGGCAACTGCCTGCACACGGATCGCCGCGAGTTGCGTGCGCAGCGCAGTGACGGTCGGGGTCCGCTTGGTCAAGCGTTCGAGCGGTTCGGACATGAGGTTGCGAATGACATCAGCAGGCGCGAACGCGAGCAACGCTTTGCCGAGTGCGCTTGCGTGCAGGGGTAACTGCGAGCCGACCTCGAGGATCTGCAAGGTTGCGTCGGGACGGAAGACGTGATGCACGATGACCGCGGTGGGACCATGCATGACGCCGACGCGCACCGCGGCTTTGGTGCGCATCGCAAGCTGCGCCGCGTAGGGGATGGAGCGTGACCGCAACTCGTTGACATCGAGATATGAAAAGCCAAGCTGCAACAGGCCCGCGCCGAGCTGGTACTTCTCGGAAGTGCGATCCTGCTCGACAAAGCCCTGTGCCAGCAGCGTCTGCAGCAAGCCATGCACCGTTGGCCGCGCAAGACCGAGTCGGTCCGCAAGCTCACTGACCCCCAGCCGTCCTTGACCGCCCGCCAGTGCCTTGAGAATTGCGGCCGCGCGATCGACCGATTGGATGCTCGTCGGTCGGCGGCTATTCGGCATTGCTGAATTATGGTCGAGGATGTAGACTAGGGGTAAGTCTGAAGCGATCGCGCGAGAGCGAGGAGACGCCGTGGCCGTCGGGATTGTACTGGTGTCACACAGCCCTGAGTTGGCTGCGGGACTGACCCTGCTCGCGGGGCAGATGGCCGGGCCCGATGTGCATATCGAGCCCGCCGGCGGAGATCAGGACGGGGGTCTTGGCACATCGGACACGCTGGTGCGTGCAGCGATCGCGCGCGCCGACCAAGGTGATGGCGTGCTCTTGATCTGCGACCTCGGCAGCTCGATCCTCACCGTGCGCGATGTGCTCGATGGCAATGGGACAGGCCACCTCCGCCTGGTGGACGCACCGTTTGTCGAAGGCGCAGTGGCCGCTGCGGTGGTGGCATCATCCGGTGCGACGCTCGACGAAGTCGCACAGGCTGCGGAAAGTGCACGTGATGCTCGCAAGCTCTGAGGCGACGATGACCCTCCCGGAGGGCGTCGCGCTGCACGCCCGCCCGGCGGCGCTGTTCGTCCGGACGGCGATGCGCTTCAAAGCAAAGATCATGGTTGGCGCGAATGGGCGCGAGGCAGATGCAAAAAGCATCCTGAGCGTGCTCGGTCTCGGCGCCACCGCCGGCACGGTGTTGCTGGTGCGCGCCGAAGGCGAGGACGCGGCGGCAGCGCTCGACGCCCTTGCGGACTCGCTAGCCGGCGTCGTCAAGTAGGCGGCGGAGCTGACCAGCGAGCGACTCCACCTCGGCTGCTGATTCGGCGCCGAGCGCCTGGCGTGCCACGGTCGCCAACTCATCGTAGTCAAGCGCGCGAACCCAGGCGCGCACGGTCGCGACGCGTGCCGCGCCGACGCTGAGCTCGTCGACGCCGAGACCGACGAGCAAGGGCATCACGAGAGGATTCGACGCAGCCTCCCCACACACCTCGACAGGGATCGCGACATCGCGAGCGGCGCTGACGGTGTCGGCGATCAAACGCAACACTGCGGGGTGATGCGCGGGGGAGTGCCCCGGCCGCGTCCGATCGAAGCCCAGCTGGAAGCTGGTCAGATCGTTGGTCCCGATACTGAACATCCCGACCTCGGGGGCGATGCGATCGGCCATCGTGACCGCGGCGGGCACCTCGACCATGGCGGCGAGCAACGGAGGCGTCTGTTGCGTGCGCTCGGCGATGGCCGTCGCCGCGGCACGGACCGCACGAACCTGGCCCGGCTCGGTGACCATCGGAATGAGGATGCGGAGTTCGGTGCCATCGCCGGCCTCGAGGATTGCCTCCAGCTGCGCGTCGAGCGCCTCGGGAGCGTCGAGCAGAAGTTCCACGCCCCGTCCATGCACTCCTTTAAGGAAGGTGGGCGTCTTGTCGGCCCCGAAGTCGAGGAGGCGCACCGTCGCGGTCAGCCCGCGCAACTGGGAGAGCAGTGGTCGGAGGGTTCGGAGGTGCTCGGCGACGGTGGGCCAGTGCTTGGCCTCGAGAAATGAAAGCTCGGTCCGCAACAGCCCGACCCCATCAGCACCTGCCGCGAGCGCCACCTGCACTTCGGCAGCCGTTGCCGCGTTGGCGAGGACGCGAACCAGGCGCCCGTCGCGGGTGACGGTCGGCAGGTGACGCTCGGACATTGCCCGCTGCCCGGCGACGGCGGACGCCTCGACGAGGGTGCGCACGATCGAGACCCGTGCCGGGTCCGGTGACACCACGACCACGCTCTGATCCGCGTCGACGATGCACGGAGCCCCCTCGTCGACGGCGAGTAGCTCCGCGCCGACGCCGACCACCATCGGCAACCCGAGCCCTCGAGCGACGATCGCCGCATGGCCCGTGACGCCGCCGGCTGCAAGTGCGATCGCGCGCACGTGCTCGTCAAGCTCGATCACGTCGGCAGGTCCGAGATCGGCGGCGACGAGGATGGTGTCGATGCTGCCGCTCCGTGCCAGGCCACCCGCATGACCGGACGAAAGGCGTGCGGCGCGTCGCGCCAGGCTGCGGACGTCAGCCGCACGGGCCGCGAGCTCGGCATCATCGAGTGCATCGAGGTGCGTCGCGATCTGCTCGACTTCGACCAGAATCGCGCTCGGCGCGCTGAGCCCTCGCTCCAGCACCGCCGTCTCGACGGCGCCGGTGAGCACGGGATCCTCAGCCATCATCATGCCGGCGTCGAGGATGTCCGCCTCCTCGTCGCGTCCGTCGGCGCGCAATGCCTCCGCAAGAGCCTCGAGCTCACGCGCCGCCCGCGCCAGCGCATCGACGGCCCGCGCCGCGGCGGCCGGACGAGCGTCGTCATCGAGCACGGTGCGGTCGACTTCGCCGACGTCGTCGAGACGTCGCACCTCCCCGAACGCCGCTCCCGGTGACGCCGGAACGCCGGCGAGCACTCGCTCCGTCAAGGAGTGCTCGCGACCGTCCGTTCGAGGGCGCGGATGATCATTGCCGTCGACGTCGCCCCCGGGTCCTGGTGACCGATCGAGCGCTCGCCCAGGTACGACGCACGTCCCTTGCGGGCCTGCATGGGGATGGTCGACCGCATGCCGGCCTCCGCCGCTTCCGCCGCTGACCGGAGCATCTCGCCGCTGGAGGCACCGCGGGAGAGCGCCGCCTGCATCGCCTTCACCGCCGGGTCGAGCGCGTCGACCATGGTCTTGTCGCCGAGGACCGCGGCACCGAGATCCTGCACGGAAGCGAGCGCAGCGGCCATGGCATCGACCAATTCCGCCAGGTCGAAGGTCGGCCCATCGCCGAGGGCGCGTCCCGCCTTGCGGAGGGCCGAACCCCAAAGCGGACCGCTGGCCCCGCCGACCGTGGACACCAGCGTCTTGCCGGACAGGACGAGCAGCCTGCCCGGGGTGCCGTCCGGCTCGGTGCTGAGCGCGAGCACCACGGCATCAAACCCACGATTGAGGTTGATGCCGTGGTCGCCGTCGCCGATGGCAGCGTCGAGCTGCACCAGGTAGTCACGCTCGGCGCGAACCGAGGCAGCCGACCTCGTTCATCCATCCAGTGACGGTCTGCGCATCCATCGCTATAGCGACCGCCACGTTAGCATCAGCCTCCCCAGCGGAGCGCCGCGGTGTGGACCGGGGCATCCCAGAGCGCGGTCAGCCTGTCATCGAGCTCGACGACGGTCAGCGACGCGCCGGCCATCTCGAGCGAGGTGATGTAGCTGCCCACCAGGTTGCGCGCGGGGTTGAGGCCGGCGGCCCTGATGCGCTTCTCGACCTCGCCGTAGAGGAGATACAGCTCGAGCAGCGGCGTGCCGCCCATGCCGTTGACGAATACGAGCACGTCGGCGCCGGACTTGGCGCCCAGGTCGGAGAGCACCGCCTCGACCATGATGTCGGCGATCTCCGCGGCGCTGCCGAGAGGCGCGCGACGCCTGCCTGGTTCGCCATGGATGCCGATCCCGACTTCCATCTCGCCCTCGGGGAGATCGAAGATCGGATTGCCGGACGCCGGCGGGATGCACGAGGAGAGCGCGATGCCGAAGGAACGACCGCGCGCGTTGACCTGCTTGATGACGCTCACCACCTCGTCGAGCGAATCGCCACGCTCGGCCGCGGCGCCGCCCACCTTCTCGGCGATGACGGTCGCGCCGACGCCGCGGCGACCCGCGGTGTACAGCGAGTCCTGGACCGCCACGTCGTCGTCGATGACGATGGCCTCAACCTTGATGCCTTCCTCGTCTGCCTCGTCGGCGGCCATCTTGAAGTTGAGCACGTCGCCGGTGTAGTTCTTGACGATGTGGATGACGCCGGCGCCGCCGTTCACCGCCTTGGTGGCGGCCAGCATCTGGTCCGGCACCGGCGAGGTGAAGACCTCACCGGGGCAGGCGGCGTCGAGCATGCCCATGCCGACGAAGCCTCCGTGCAACGGCTCGTGACCGGATCCGCCGCCCGAGATCAGTGCGACCTTGCCCTTTCTCGGGGCGCCGACCGCCACCAGGATCTGATTGGCGGCGTCGTAGCGGAGGATATCGGGCACGGAGGCGGCGAGCCCGGCGAGCGATTCTTTGACGACCTGATCCGGCTCGTTGATGATTTTGCGCATGCGCCGGGTGGCTGTAGCCATGGCTGGGTACTCCCGTTATTCGGCATTATCGAACGTTGGTCGGAAATTACTCCCTTTCCGAGGGCGATGTCAATGGGTTTCCCGGGATGGACCCCACCGGGCAGCCGGGGCCGAAACCCTAAGCTCACGTGCTGAGGTGACGAGAGCACAGTGACCGCCGCCCCGCCGATCGCCGGAACCGCGTTCGTGACGGGCGCGACAGGCTTTCTCGGGCGCTCGATCGTTGAGCGCCTGGTGGCGTCCGGGCGTCCGGTCAAGGCGCTCGCGCGCTCCGACGCGTCCGCGCAGAAGGTCATTGCGCTCGGAGCCGAACCAGTCCGCGGCGATCTGCGCGACCGAGCGTCGCTCGAGAGCAGGCCTCGCCGGGTGCGCGGTCGCCTATCACGTCGCCGGTGCGAATGCGTTCTGCCTCCCGGACCCGCGACCGCTGTTCGAGGTCAACGTCGCGGGGTCGCGAGCGTTCGTCCTCGCGGCCGCGGCTGCCGGGGTGGGCAAGCTGGTCTACACGTCGTCGGCGGCGACGCTCGACAAGAACCTCGCACCGCCCGGCCACACGCCTCGAGGCCGGCAGCGCTTCCTGTCCGACTACGCGCGCTCCAAGTACGAGGCTGAGCGGGCGGTGCCTCGGTGCGGCCGTCGAAGTCCGGGCTCACGGTCATCTGCGTCAACCCGGCCTCGGTGCAGGGGCCGGGGCGCACCAGCGGGACGGCCCGCCTCCTGCTCGGGTACCTGAACGGACGCCTGCCTGCGGCCGTCGACGGACCGCTCAACGTCATCGACATCGCCGACTGCACGCTTGGGCCACCTCCTTGCCGAGGAGCACGGTGTTGCCGGACAGCGCTATCTCCTCTGCGGCGCGTCGATGACGCTCCGCGAAGGGCTCGGGCTCCTGGCGGGGATGACCGGCATCGAGGAAGCGCCTCGGTTCCTCCCGGCCCCGCTTGGCGCTCGCCGCTGTCCGGCCTGCTCGAGGCAGTCGCCCGGGTGCCGGCACAAGCCCACGCGGTTCTGTCGCGAGATGGTCCGCACCCTCATCGAGGGCTCCCCCTATGACGGCACGCAGGCAACCCGCGATCTCGAACTCGTCTACACGCCCATCGAGGACACGATGCGCCGGACCATCCGTTGGTACCTCGAACAGGGCCTCATCACCCGGCCGCTGCCCACGTTCAACGGGTGAGCCAGTCTGGAGCCGATCCTACCGGGCGATGCCGTCGCGCATTCCGAGCACGCGGATGCACACTGGGGGCGCGTGACCCGCCACCTGACGATCCCCAACCAGCTGACGATCCTGCGCATCCTGATGGTGCCCGTCATTGGCGCGGTCCTCGCCATCAATTTCACCAATCACTACCAGATCGCGGCAGCCATTTACGTGGCCGCTGCCGCGACCGACACGCTCGACGGTCGTATCGCACGGAGCCGCAACCTGGTGACCGAGCTCGGCAAGTTTCTCGACCCGCTGGCGGACAAGCTGCTGGTCATCACCGTCCTCGTGATCCTCGCCTCGCAGTCGCTGCTGCCGTCGTGGGTCGTGGTCGTTGTGGCGGCGCGTGAGTTCCTGATCACCGGGCTGCGTTCGGTGGCGGCCGCTCAGGGGGTCGTCGTCAGCTCAACACCGTGGGGCAAGTCGAAGACGCTCACCCAGAATTGCATGATCCTGCTGATCATCCTGGCGCAGCCCTATCCGGCGTTGATGATCGCCGGCGTGGTGTTCATCTGGCTTGCGGTGATCGCAACCGTGCTCAGTGGCCTGGACTATCTCTGGCGCTACCGCCGTTTCATCATCTAGGCCGCACGACCTCAGTCGTCGTCGTCGACCCAGTCGAGGGTGCGCTGCACCGTCTTCTTCCACTTCCGATAGCCGCGGTCACGCTCCCGGGCATCCATGTGCGGCAGCCACTCTGCCGCCTTGTGCCAGTTTGCCCGCAGACTTTCAGTATCCGGCCAGAAGCCGACGGCAAGACCTGCCGCGTACGCAACGCCGAGCGATACCGTCTCGGCGACGTTCGGACGGACCACGGGGACGCTGAGCACGTCGGCGAGGAACTGCATCAGCAGGTTGTTGGCCGTCATACCGCCGTCGACTTTGAGCGAGGTAGGTCGATCCCCGAGTCAGCGTTCATGGCGTCGACGACCTCGCGTGTCTGCCAGGCCGTCGCCTCCAGCACGGCGCGCGCGATGTGACCCTTGGTGACATAGCCGGTGAGACCGGCGATCACGCCGCGGGCGTCTCCGCGCCAGTGCGGCGCGAACAGCCCCGAGAACGCGGGAACGAAGTAGATGCCACCATTGTCCTCAACCGTGCGGGCGAGGGTCTCGACCTCGGGCGCGCTGCCGATCAACCCGACCTTGTCGCGGAACCACTGCACGAGCGCACCGGTGACCGCGATGGAGCCTTCGAGCGCATAGGTGGCCGGCGCGTCGCCGATCTTGCTGCCGACCGTGGTGATCAACCCATGTGCGGAGCGCACCGGCCGGGCGCCGGTGTTCAAGCAGCAGAAAGCTTCCGGTGCCGTAGGTGCACTTCGCCTCACCTGCGGAAAAACAGGTCTGCCCGAAGAGCGCGGCCTGCTGATCGCCGAGCGCGGCGGCAATCGGGACACCACCCAGGCTGTCGCCGGCCTCGCCGTAGATCTGTGACGAGGGCTGGATCTCGGGGAGCATCGCCCGCGGAACGCCGAACGCGTCCAGCAGGGTGTCGTCCCAGTCGAGCGTTTCGAGATTCATGAGCATCGTCCGGCTGGCATTGGTGACGTCGGTCACGTGGCGACCGGTGAGGTTCCAGATCAGCCAGCTGTCCATCGTGCCGAACAGGAGATCGCCATTTTCGGCACGCCGGCGCAGGCCCGGAGCGCTGTCGAGCAGCCAACTCGCCTTGGGCCCGGAGAAGTACGTCGCCAGGGGCAGGCCGCAGCGATCGCGGAAGCGATCCTGACCCAACTCGGCACCCAGGCCGCGGACCAGGCTGTCAGTGCGCGTGTCCTGCCAGACGATCGCGTTGTGCACAGGCTCCCCGGTATGCGGGTCCCAGACCACGGTCGTCTCACGCTGGTTGGCGATGCCGACGGCGACCAGGTCACGCATGTCGAGTCCGCCGCTGTCGAGCGCGCCGTGCACGACCTCGGTGACGTTGCGCAAGATCTCACGCGGATCGTGCTCCACCCAACCCGGCCGCGGAAAGATTTGCTCGTGCTCTTTCTGGTTGAGGGAAACGACACGACCCTGCTGGTCGAAGACCAGACATCGGGACGATGATGTTCCCTGATCGATGGCGGCCACGTATCTATCGCTCACGGCGTTCTCCCTCGCACCGCTGGCGAGTATCTGCCGGGTGGGAACGGGTGTCAACAGCGCTGCGCGATGCGTTCACCACGGCACGGCACCAAGGTCGCGCGAAATCGTGCGCGCCCCCTCGCGAACGAAAGCCAGCAACTCGGCGCGCGGTTGCGCGTCCTCGCAGAGTCGCTCTGTGGGTCCGGAGATGGCGATGGCACCGACTGCGACGCCCTGACGATCGCGGATCGGCGCAGCCAGCGACGTCTCACCTTCGATCAGCTCTTCGAGGGATGACGCCCATCCCTGGTCGAGGACCTGCTGCAGTTCGGCGGTGAGCACCTTGGGGTCGGTGATGGTGGACGGTGTGTAGCGCGGCAGCTGCCCGGTGCCGTTGCCGAGGTCGGACGCCATGTACGGGTGCGCCGCGAGCAGCACCTTGCCCATCGCGGTCGCGTGGATGGGCAGCAGCGCGCCAACCTCCAGCACCTGCGGGCTGTTGTCCGGCCGGAACACGTGATGCACGAGCAATACCTGACCGTCATGCAAGGTGCCGAGTCGCACGCTCTCGTTGGTGCGCGCGGCCAGCCAGTCGGCCCAGTTGAGCGCGCGCGTGCGCAGCTCGTTGCCGTCGAGATAGCTGCTCCCGAGATGCAGCAGCGCGGCGCCCATCCGGTACTTGCCGGACTCCGGATCCTGCTCGACAAAACCGACCGACAGCAGCGTCCGCATGATGCCGTAGACCGTGCCCTTGGGAAGGCCCAGCTCTCCTGCCACCTCGGCGAGACTCAGGCGGCGGGTGCGTCCCGACATCAGCCGGAGAATGGCCGAGGCGCGTTCGATGGATTGGATCGGCTTGGGCATCAGGCGCTAAGCCTACCAATTCCTTTAACGAGCAAAAAGGGCTATTCCAAGACGTGATTGACAATGCCCCACAGCCAGGGGTACTGTCCGCACACCCAATCAGGGGTCGAGATCGTCGTTGGAGGTCGGATCCATGCCCAACCACATATTTTTCTCGGAGGTCATCGGGACAGGCCTGCTGATCCTCCTGGGCGATGGCGTCGTCGCGGGCGTCCTGCTGTCCAAGTCGAAGGCCGAGAACAGCGGCTGGATCGTCATCACCTTTGGGTGGGCATTCGCGGTGGCGATGGCCGTCTTCGCGGTCGGCCATTACGACGGCGCGCATCTGAATCCAGCGGTCACGATCGGGCTGGCAGTGATCGGCAAGACGGCCTGGTCCGACGTGCCGCAGTACCTCGGCGGTGAGTTCCTCGGCGCGTTCATCGGCGCGATCCTGGTCTGGGCGCACTACAGCCATCACTGGAAGGAGACCGCGGACCCCGGTCTCAAGCTCGCTGTCTTCTCGACTGGCCCGGCGATTCGCAACCCGATCTTCAACACCATCTCCGAGATCATCGGCACCTTCGTGCTCGTCTTCGTCATCGTGTCGCTTGGCGCGAACCAGATCAGCAACGGACTTGCTCCGCTGATCGTCGGCTTCCTGGTCCTCGCGATCGGCCTTTCCCTCGGCGGTCCGACTGGGTACGCGATCAACCCGGCACGTGACCTTGCGCCGCGTATCGCGCACTTCCTGCTTCCCATCCCTGGCAAGGGAAGCTCGGATTGGTCGTACGCGTGGGTCCCGGTCGTCGGACCGATCATCGGCGGCATCCTCGGCGCCCTGCTTGGGCACGCGATGCCCATCTGACATGCACCGTTGCACGCACAGCGAGGCAGATAAGCCTAGTGGCGAAAGGAGTTATTGATGGCGAAATACGCAGCCGCAATCGACCAGGGCACCACGAGCACGCGCTTCATGGTCTTCGATCACAGCGGCAAGGTTGTCTCCGTCGATCAGAAGGAGCACGAGCAGATCTTCCCCAAGCCGGGGTGGGTTGAGCACGATGCTCTCGAGATCTGGGAGCGCACCCAGGAAGTCGTGAAGGCCGGGCTCGGCAAGGTGGACATCGGCGACATTGCCGCAGTCGGGATCACCAATCAGCGTGAGACCGCAGTGGTGTGGGACCGGACCACCGGCAAGCCCGTGTACAACGCGATCGTCTGGCAGGACACGCGCACCGACAAGATCGTCGAGGAACTCTCCGCCGACGGCGGCCAGGACCGTTTTCGCGCAAAGGTCGGACTGCCACTGGCGACATACTTCTCCGGTCCCAAGGTCAAGTGGATCCTGGAGAACGTCGACGGTGCGCGGGCCAAGGCCGATGCCGGCCAGCTGGCCTTCGGCAACATCGATTCGTGGCTGATCTGGTTGCTCACCGGCGGCACCGATGGTGGCGTGCACGTGACCGATGTCACCAACGCAAGCCGGACGATGTTGATGAACCTCGAGACCCTCGAATGGGACGAGGAGATCATGGGCATCATGGGCGTGCCGCGGTCGATGCTTCCGACGATTCGCGCCTCGAGCGACACCTATGGAACGGCCAAGGGCGTGCTCGCGGGCATTCCGGTCGCAGGCGACCTCGGCGACCAGCAGGCAGCCCTGTTCGGGCAGACCTGCTACGCCGTCGGCGAGGCGAAGAACACCTACGGCACCGGGAACTTCATGCTGCTCAACACGGGCACGAAGCCGGTGCAGTCAAAGAACGGGTTGCTGACCACGATGGGCTACAAGATCGGGAGCGCACCCGCGGTGTACGCACTCGAAGGCTCGATCGCCATCACCGGCGCGCTGGTGCAGTGGCTTCGTGACAACCTTGGCATGATCGAGAAGTCGTCCGACATCGAAGTGCTTGCCAAGACAGTCGATGACAACGGTGGCGCGTATTTCGTGCCGGCGTTCTCAGGCCTCTACGCGCCCTACTGGAAGTCCAGCGCGCGCGGCGTCATCGCCGGCCTGACCCGCTACGTGAACAAGGGCCACATCGCCCGAGCGGTCCTCGAGGCGACCGCATGGCAGACGCGCGAGGTGCTCGACGCCATGAACGCCGACTTCGGGGTCTCGCTGACCGCGCTCAAGGTGGACGGCGGCATGGTCTACAACGACACGCTGATGCAGTTCCAGTCCGACGTCCTCCAGGTTCCGGTGGTCCGGCCGACCGTGGCCGAGACGACCTCGCTCGGGGCCGCCTACGCGGCCGGACTCGCGGTTGGCTTCTGGGCAGAGGTCGAGGATCTCCGCGAGAACTGGGGCAAGGACAAGGAATGGACCCCGTCGATGGACAAAGACGCCGTCGCCCATGAGTACGCACTCTGGAAGAAGGCGGTCACCCGCACCTTCGACTGGGCCGAGTAGACGCGGCCCGGAACCGAAGTAGCAGACTGAACTTGCCCTCCAATGGGGACCCGGCGACGCCGGCGGCGACGTCGACCGGGCTCCCTGGAGGGCCGCCGAACGACCGGAGTGCCGAAAGGCTGAAAGGAGGCCACCATGGCTGAGGAGGATCCAGCACCTGCGGCCCCGGCATCCGACGAGGATGAGCACGGGCATCAGGGATCGTTCGCTACCGGACAGGAGACGACCGAGCATCATCCTGAGCGGGAGGAGGAGGAAGGCGACTTCGCGACCGGCGAAGAGGGACCCGAGCTGCGGCATCAGGGGACCTTTGCCGAAGGCCAGGAGGTGCGTGAGCATCATCCCGAGGATCCCGCCAACAAGGGAGACTTTGCGGAGGGTCAGGAGCACGAGCACACGCACCCGGACTGAACGAGCGAACTGCGACTGATCGAAGCATCGCAACAGAGCGCCGCGGTGTCGTTGCGTCACCGACAAGGTGGAGGACGTCGATGAACTCGCTCGAGGCGGAAGTGCTGGTGATCGGCGGTGGCTCCACGGGCGCCGGGGTTGCGCGCGACGCGGCACTCCGCGGCCTCTCGACCATCCTGGTGGAACGCCGCGACCTCGCTGACGGCACCACCGGACGGTTCCACGGCCTGTTGCACTCGGGAGGTCGCTACGCGGTCAAGGATCCGTCAGCTGCGCGCGAGTGCATCGGCGAAAACGTGATTCTCCGGCGCACCGCCGCAGACTGCATCGAGGACACGGGCGGACTGTTCGTCTCCACGCCGTTTGACGACCCCGAATATGGCGATCTGTTCCTCGAGGGTTGCCGAGCGACCGGCGTCCCGGCGGAGGAGATACCGGTTGCCGAGGCGCTCCGGCGCGAGCCGCGCATCAACCCCGGGATCCGACGTGCATTCCTCGTCCCGGACGCGGCGCTCGACCCCTGGAAGCTGGTCTGGGGATGTGCCCGCTCCGCGGAAGGTGATGGCGCAACCATCCTTCCATACCATCGTGTGCTCGATCTCGAGCTCGCCGGCGAACGCGTGGTGGGTGCGCGCGTGGTCAACGAGCGGAGCGGGGAGGAGCTTGGCATTCATGCCAAGGTTGTCGTCAACGCTGCGGGCGCCTGGGCCGGGCAGATAGCAGACTTCGCACACTGCACTGTCAACGTCCGTGCCGGCATGGGCCTCATGATCGCGATGAATCACCGGCTCGTGAACATGTGTGTCAACCGCTGCAAGCGTCCGGCGGATGGCGACATCCTGCTGCCGCTGCGCACGGCTTGCGTCATCGGGACCACCGACGTGTTCGTGCCTGATCCTGACCAGACCGAGATCCGGCAGCCCGACATCGACCTCCTGCTCGACGAGGGCGAGAAGCTCGTGCCAGGGTTTCGCCAGGCGCGCGCCCTGCACGCGTGGGCCGGTGTCCGTCCCCTCTTCGAGGACAGGTCCGACGTCAATGAAACCCGGGATGTCACGCGTTCTCACGCGTTGCTCGATCACGCCGCACGCGATGGTGTCGGCGGCTTTCTGACGATCACCGGCGGGAAGACCACTACCTTTCGTCTCATGGCCGAGGTCGCGGTCGACGCGGTCTGCCAGCAGCTCGGTGAGCAACGGCCATGCCGGACCGCCGAGGTACCGCTATCGGGCTCGGAGAGCAATGCCATGTATCGCATCAGCGCGCGCCTCGCTGCCCGGGAGCCGGTGCCCCAGGCCGAGGAGATCATCTGCGAGTGCGAGCTGATCACCAAACAGCGCCTCGAGACGACGATCAGTGAGCGCGACACGGTAAATCTCGATGACATTCGACGGCTTCTGCGCCTCGCCATGGGTCCCTGCCAGGGTGGCTTTTGCATCTATCGCGCAACCGGTGTCCTGCACCAAGGGGGACGCGTTGACGGAGGCGGTGCGAACCGAGCGCTCCTCGATTTCCTCGACGAGCGATGGAAGGGGATGCACCCGATCCTGCACGGGGATCAGTTGCGCCAGTCACGATTGGACGACTGGATCTTTCAAGGCATCCTCGACGTGGAGCACCTGCCGTCATGAGCTACGACACCGTGGTCGTCGGGGCGGGCCTTGCCGGGCTCACGGCGGCGCTGCGTCTGGCTGAACAGGGACAGCGGGTGCTCGTCGTCGCGCGAGGCGTGGGTGCGACGCACCTCGCTCCTGCGACCGTGGACGTGCTCGGGTATGCCGGCGATCAGCGCGTCGACAGCCCGGTCGCGTCGTTGGCAGCGCTCCGCGCGAGCGCGCCGGAACATCCCTACCGGCTCGTGTCCGACGCGCAGCTGCGTGCATCGCTCGAGTGGCTCCGCGACCACGCCGCGGGGCTGGGATATGCCGGTGACCTCGACCGAAACCTCCTGCTGCCGACGGCGCTTGGCGTTGCCAAACCGTCGACGCTGGTCCCCAGCACGATGAGCAACGGCGATCTGCGCGCCGGTGGTCACTTCGTCTTCATCGGCTTCCGGGGCTTCAAGGACTTCTATCCCGCGCTCATCGCCGACAATCTGATGCGTGCACACCTTCCGCTGCAGGTGACCGCTCGCGCACTCGAACTCGAGCTTCCCGCCAGCCGTCGCGGCGACCTGACCGGGCGTGTGCTCGCCGAGGGATTCGATCACCACGACCTCGGTGAGTGGCTCGCCGGCGCGCTCGATGGAAAGGTGGAGCCCGATGAGCGCGTCGGTCTGCCCGCGGTGCTCGGTCTCCGCGCATGCTGATGCGACCTGGCAGGCGCTGGAACGCCGCCTCGAGCGGCGAGTATTCGAAATGTCGACGGTACCGCCGTCGGTACCTGGAATACGTCTGTTCAACGTGCTCACCGCGGCACTCCGGGCCGCTGGATCGCGGATTGCCCTCGGCGCTCGCGTGGTGGGTGCGCGGTCGACTGCGGGGCGGATCGACGCCGTCGAGGTGGCCAGCGGGGCAGGCACGACCTCGTACGCGACCGAGTCGGTGGTGCTCGCATCGGGCGGGTTCGCAAGTGGTGGGCTGGAGCTCGATTCGTATGGCACGACACGTGAAACCGTCTTCGGTCTGCCCGTCAGCGGTGCTGCCGGACCCGATCGGGTGCGCTTCCTGCCCAGGTATTTCGCCGTGCAGCCGCTCTCCACGGCGGGCGTTGCGGTCGATGAATCCCTCCGACCGGTCGATGCCAAGGGAAACGTGATCTACGCGAATCTGCACGCGGCCGGGGCGATTCTCGCGGGCGCAATTCCATGGCAGGAGAAATCCGGCACCGGAATCAGCGTGGCGACGGGGTACGCCGCTGCCCAGGCGATCTTCGCTGCACGGCCGGTATCCGTCGCTGAGCCGGTCAGATGAACGATCTGATCCGTGACTCGCTCGACCACTGTGTGAAGTGCACGATCTGCGAGTCGTTCTGTCCTGTGTCGCAGGTGACGCCGCTGTTCCCGGGCCCGAAGTACGTGGGTCCGCAGGCGGAGCGGTATCGGGGTGTGGGTGCTTCGGTCGACGCATCCGTTGACTACTGCTCCGGTTGCGGGATCTGCACGCAGGTCTGTCCACAGGACGTGAAGATTGCGGAGATCAACTCGCGGGCGCGCGCCAAACTGTGGGAGACGAAGCGCATTCCGCTCCGCAACCAGTTGATCGCTCGCCCCAGCGTCATCGGCCGGTTGGGGGCTCCGGTCGCGCCACTTGCCAACTGGGCGCTGCACAACCGCGGCGTGCGCGGATTGGTGCAGAGCACCCTCGGCATTCACCGCGATGCGCCGATGCCCAGCTTTGCCGGCAAGACGTTCCAGGCGCGCTCACGCAAGCACACAGGCCTGGCGCCCGATGCGCCGGCGGTCGTCTATTTCCACGGCTGCGGGACGAACTGGTACGAACCGCGCCTTGGCGAGATGGTCGTCGCCGTGCTCGAGCACAACGGGTTTCGGGTGATCGTCCCGCAGCAGGACTGCTGCGGCCTGCCGTTGCAGTCGAACGGCAATTTTCCCGCGGCGCGGAAGTACGTGCAGCGGCTGGTGGCACGCCTCGCTCCACACGCGCACGCCGGGCTGCCCATCGTCGCGAACTCGACCAGCTGCGGTCTCATGCTCAAGCGCGAGGCGCACGAGATCCTGGGTGTCGACAATGAGGATCTGGAGGCCGTGAGTCGCTCCACCTATGACCTCTGCGAGTTTCTGCTTCGCCTCCATGAGCACGGGAACCTCCGGACCGACTTCAATCCGCTCCCACTCACGGTCCCCTACCACGCTCCCTGTCAGCAGCAGGGCCACGGTATCGGCAAGCCGGCACTCGACCTGCTGGCGCTTGTTCCCGAGCTGCAGGTCATCGAGCTGAACGCGGACTGCTGCGGCGTCGCGGGCACCTACGGCCTGAAGCGGGAGAAGTACGCGATCTCAATGGCCGTGGGTGAGCGGTTGTTCTCTGATATCGCGGCCAGTGGCGCGGACACGACCGCCTGCGACAGCGAGACCTGCCGCTGGCAGATCGCGCAGGCGGTCGGTGTCACGGCGGTCCACCCGGTTGAGCTCCTCTATCGCGCCTACGGCCTCGGTGAGAACCACAGCTGACGAACCAACAATGCGGGAGGCGATTCACCGCGCACCGGAAGTACGGCTTGGCAGCCCTACGGCTTCTCGGCTCCGAGCAACGCGAGGTCAGCCGCCGTGCGTCGCACCGTCGTGGGCCGCAGCCCCGCCTGACGCAACAGGTCTTGCAGCTCGGCGATCGATCGCTCCCGTCCACCCTCGCTCACCACCAGCATCTGCAGGTCGATCGGCGAGAAGCGCGGGTGCGCGCGGCTGGGCTCCTGAATCCCTTCGATGACAACGAGTTTCGCGCCCGACGGCATCGCGGCCGCGACATTGCGCAGCAACCGGACACACGCGCCATCATCCCAGTCGTGAAGGATCCACTTCAGCATGTAGACGTCGGCGGTGACGCGTAGGTCGCCGAACAGGTCACCCTGCTGCAGGACAACACGATCTGCAAGGTGGAGCGAGTCGAGGTATGCGGCAGCCTCAGCAAGCACCAATGGCGCCTCGACGAGGATGCCCGTCACCTCCGGGCGGCGACGTATCACCTCAGCAAGTACCACGCCAATACCTCCCGCGATATCACACACCACACCGCTGCGCGGGAAGTCATACGCGGCGACGATCGCGGACGCCTCGGAGCGGGTGAGCCCTGACAGGCCCGCTGCGAAGGCGCGACCCTCCGCAGGATGCTCGTCAAACCAGTCGAAGAACGACATCCCGTGCTGGCGGCGAAACGCCGGCTCGCCCTGCCGCAGCGTCTCGGCGAGGTCGCCCCATGCACGCTGATGCGCGCTCGATGCCATGAAGGTGCACCACTGATCCGACGCGTAGGGCGCGTCACTCGTGAGCGCCGCGGTCAGCCGCGTAGCGTGAAAACGGCCGTGGCGGTCGAGACGCACGAGGTTGTGGACGGCACCCATGCGGAGCGCGCGGTGAAGCGCATCGGCGTTGCAGTCCAGCGATGTGGCGAGCTCTTCCGCCGTTCTCGGCCCCGCAGCGAGCGCGTCGGGGACGCCCAGATCGACCATTGCGGCCAGCAGGTACGAGACGGCGAAACCGGCCGAGTGCTCGAGCACCGCCAGCTCAGACGGTAGGACCCGGTCCGCGGCGCGAAGCAGGAAGCGGCGCAAGATCATTGCCGCATGGACAGCGAATCGGGGCGGGACTTGGGTGCGCGGGCTGCGCCTGGGTTGCGCTGGAGTATCGACGATCTCGTCGGCAACGGCGTGTACGGCCATGGCATTGCTCCTCGTGGCGGCTTTCGCCACACTCCCGGTATGACGGTTAGACTGATAGTACAGTGAATAAGCAGGCCCACGTCAAGCGGACCTACCAGTCACCCCTTCGGGAGCGCCACGCGCAATCCACGCGCCTGACGATCATCGAAGCCGCGGCCCGCCTGTTCGTCGCCCAGGGCTACGTCGCCACGTCGATGGATGAGATCGCCCAGGCTGCCGGAGTCGGGCGCGCGACGATCTTTGCCTCCGTGGGTGGGAAAGCGGCGATCCTCAAGGGCGCGTACGACATCGCCACGGTCGGCGACGACGAACCGATACCGCTCCCGCAACGCCCCTGGGCAATCGCAGTTCGCAACGAGACCGATCCGCATCGCATGATCGACGCTTACGCCGGCATGATCACCGAGATCTCCGGCCGGGTCGCCCCGATTTTCGAGGCGATGCACGGCGCCGCGGCAGCCGACCTCGAAGTGAGAGCGCTCTGGGACGCGGTTCGCAAGGAACGACGAGGGGGCGCGGCGGGATTCGTTGGTTTCGTTGTCGCCCGGAATGCACTGCGCGCAGGTGTCGATCGAAAACGAGCGGGCGACGTCGTCTGGGCGCTCATCGATCCCGGGCTGTACCACCTGCTGGTCATCGAGATGGCCTGGACGCCCGCTCAGTTTCAGACGTGGCTGGCCGAAACGCTCAGCGCGCAGTTGCTGCAGGATTAGAACGCTGGAGCACGGCTGCCCAGTGGATCACGGGGATACTGAGATCGGCTTCAGCACGACCGGTGTGATGGTGCAGAGCACCGGTCCGCAGACGTACACGCCGAGGACGATCTTGAGATGAGCGAGGCCGGTGTGGGTCGCCCGAAACGACCAGATGTGTGCGGTCGCGAGCCCGCACACCATGGCCGCATGGCAGGGCGGATTCGTCGTCGCAACCAGCACGGCGGGATCCTCCGACGTGACGTCCTGCCCGAGCCCGAAGGGGAGCACGATCTCGAGCACCCGACCCAGTGGGATTTTCACGAGGTTCGAAGTCCTTGGCTGGAGGATGAACACCGAACCGTCGAGGATCTCCGTGTCGGACGCGGCCACGGCTGTCGGGCGGGCGGCAGCCGGACGTGGTTGGGAGACAGCGAGCATCAGCGTGGCGAGCGCCCCGACCGTGATCGGGATGAGCACGAGGGCGGCAATGAGCTGCCACCGCCGGGAGGGTGGAGGTTGCGGCGGTACGCTCGGCGCCTCGCCTCGCTCGTCGTGCCCCATGCGCACTATGTTGACGTCGCCCAGTCATCGCAGCGTTCCTGCCGGGAGGCCGACCATGTGCTTTTCGCCCGAGGCGGACTTGACGACTGGGATTGTGGTGTGCGCAGTCGGCGTCGACGCACTGCGCCACGTCAGAGGGCCACGACAGATCGTCATCGCTGCGCTGCCGATGCTGCTCGGTCTGCACCAGATCGATGAGTTGTTCGTCTGGTGGGGCCTGCGCGGCCAGGTCGCGCCCTCGGTCACGCACGCCGCGGTATACGTTTTTCTGAGCTTCGCCTTCCTCTTGCCCTTCCTCGTGCCGCTGGCGCTCTTCGACATCGAACCCCGACGAACCCGGCGGATGTGGATGGGAATCCTGCTCGCGGCCGGCGCAATCACCTCGGCGCTGCTGCTGGTTCCGGTGATCACGGGTCCGGTCGGCGCCGGCATCGACGGGAATCACATCGCCTACTCGGCCGACCTTTCCTACTCGGTGCTGCTGGGTGCTTCGTACGTCGTGGTGACCTGCGGTGCACTCTTGTTGTCGAGCAGCCGTCTGCTCGAGCTGTTCGGGGTTGTCAATCTCGCGGTTGCGATCGGGCTTGCGTGGCTGACCTTCACCGGGCTGACCTCGCTCTGGTGCGCGTTTGCGGCGATCACGAGCATCGTGATCGCGATCTACCTCCGACATTCGCCACCGCTGCCGAGCGCCGCGAGAGCCGCTCCGTGAGCCGGGCCAGCTGCAGCTGGAGGGTCGCTGAAGACCTCCACAGCGAACCTTCGCGAACGACGTGTCCGCCGGCCCATCGATCGGCGAAAATCACGCGGTGCTTGAGTGGAACCGCTACCGACCCAACCCCGGTCGCTACGCGTCGATGTCCTACCGCCGCTGCGGCCACAGCGGCATCCAACTCCCGGCCGTCTCGCTCGGCCTCTGGCAGAACTTTGGCGACGCGAAACCGCTCGAGGCTCAGCGCGCCATCCTGCGACGCGCCTTCGACTTTGGCATCACGCACTTCGACCTGGCCAACAACTACGGCCCGCCGTTCGGCAGCGCGGAGGCGAACTTCGGCCGCATCCTGAGCACTGACTTTCGGGACCACCGCGACGAGTTGGTGATCTCCACGAAAGCCGGCTGGGACATGTGGCCGGGCCCATACGGCGACCTCGGCTCGCGCAAGTATCTGCTGGCCAGCCTTGACCAGAGTTTGCGGCGCCTCGGGGTCGACTACGTCGACATCTTCTACCACCACCGTTTCGACCCGAGCACGCCGATGGAGGAGTCGCTCGGCGCGCTGCACACGGCAGTCCAGCAGGGCAAGGCACTGTACGTCGGCATCTCCTCGTATTCCGACAAGCGGACCACCGAAGCGATTGCGATCCTGCGCGCCCTCGGAACGCCGCTGCTCATCCACCAGCCGTCGTATTCGATGCTCAATCGCTGGATCGAGCACGGCCTACTCGACGTCCTCGGCACCGAGGGCGTCGGTTGCATCGCGTTCTCACCGCTCGCCCAAGGGCTGCTCACCGACCGCTATCTTCAGCGGCATTCCCGAGGGCTCGCGCGCGAAGCAGAACGGCTCGCTCACGCACGACATGATCAACGACACCAACCTCGCCCACGTGCGCGCGCTCACCGCAATCGCCGAGCGCCGCGGCCAGTCGCTTGCGCAGATGGCGATCGCCTGGGCGCTGCGTGACCCGCGCCTCACGTCAGTCGTCCTCGGCGCGAGCAGTGTGCAGCAGCTCGAGCAGAATGTCGCCGCGCTCGACCACCTCGACTTCTCCGACGACGAACTCGCCGAGATCGACCGCGACGCTGTTGAAGGCGACATCAACCTGTGGGAGGGTCCGTCGACGGCCTGAAGGGCTTAGGCGCGCCGTATCGAGGACGAATGCACCCTGAAACACGTGGACACTGACGACCTCTATCGCGGACCGCTGGACGGCTTTGTCGCCCGGCGCGATGCGTTGGTGCGCGAGTTGCGATCCACTGATCGAGCGGCTGCAACAGCCGCCGGCAAGCTGCGCAAGCCGGCAGTCGCTGCGTGGGCGATCGATCAAGTCACGGGCGACGACCCCACGGTCATCCTCGAGTTGCTCGCCGCCGGCGCGGATGCCCGCGAGTCGCAGCGGGCATTCGCGACGCAGAGCACCGATCGGGATGATTTCGCGAGAGCCTCGGGCCGGCTCCGCGAAGCCGTGGAGGCCGCGGCTCGGGCAGCCACGACCGCGCTTCAAACCGGCGGACATGCCACCAGCGATGACGTGATTCGGCGCATCACCACCACGCTGCAGGCGTCGGCGACCGGGGGCGCCGAGGAGCGACGGGCGCTCTGGCGGGGCACCCTCGATCGGGAACTCGCGCCCTCCGGCTTCGGGACCGTCGATGATGCTGAGGACGATGACCCCGAGGTCGCCAGGGCCATCGCATCGCTCCGACAGCCCACGTCTCCTGCGCGTCGCCCCGTGGTGGTGCGAACGTCACCGACGGAGCGCCTCGAGCGCGAGCGGGCGGAACGGGCTGCCGCCGATCTCGAGCGGGACGCGACCAGGGCGCGTTCGGTCGCCGACGCGAAGCGCGTGCAGGCCGACAAGCTCGCGGACCAGGCACGCGATGCGGAGGAAGCAGCAGCGGCAGCCGAGCAAGCCGCCGACGCGGCAGAACACACCGCGGGTCAAGCACGAGCGGCGCTCGATCGCTGAACGCGATGGCCGGCGGCTGTTGCGCTGGCGACCGGCGGTCATGACGGTCTCGAGGCGATAGGATCGCTCCGTGCTCGCCTGGATGGACTTGGAGATGACCGGGCTCGACCCGGGACGTCACGTGATCGTGGAGATCGCCACGGTCATGACCGACGATGATCTCCGACCAATCGGAGCAGGGCTCGACATCGTGGTGCATGCGAGCGTGGACGAACTCGCGGAGATGGACGGCTACGTGCTGGCCATGCACACGCGCTCGGGGCTGCTCGAGGCGATCAAGTCATCAACGGTGTCGTTGGCTGAGGCGGGTGCACAGACGCTGGCCTTCCTGCAGTCGCACATTGCAGAGCAACGCTCAGTTCCGCTCTGCGGCAATTCCATCGGGACCGATCGGCGCTTCCTCGCGGCGCAGTTGCCCGACGTGGAAAACTTCCTGCACTACCGATCGATCGACGTGTCGAGCGTCAAGGAGCTCTGCCGTCGTTGGTATCCGGATGTCTACGCGGATGCACCGCCGAAAGGGGAGCGGCATCGCGCGCTCGACGACATCCACGAATCGGTCGCCGAGCTGTCGTATTACCGAACGAGGATCTTTGTCGACCGCGGCGCGGTGGGTCGAGCCTAGTCGATGAAGTCCGCGAGCACCTTGCGGCGCGAGGGGTGCCGGAGCTTGCGCAGCGCCTTGCTCTCGATCTGACGGATCCGCTCGCGCGTGACGCCGAATCGCTTGCCCACCTCTTCCAGGGTTCGGGCGTGCTCGTCGATCAGCCCGAATCGCAGCTGGATGACACGGCGCTCGCGGGGAGTCAAGGTGTCGAGCAATGCCTCGACCTCACTGCGCAGAACGGTGGTCACGGCGGCGTCTGAGGGCGCGATCGACTCCTTGTCCTCGATGAAGTCGCCCAGGTCCGCGTCGCCATCCTCGCCAATCGGCGTGCTGAGCGACAGCGTCTCCCGCGAGATCCGGAACGCCTCCCGCACCTTCTCAGGCGTGATGCCCATCTCCTCGGCGATCTCCTCGTCGTTGGGCTCCCGGTCGAGCACCTGGGGCAGGAGACGGCGAACCCGCGACAGCTTGTTGATGACCTCGGTCATGTGCACGGGGATACGGATGGTGCGCGACTGGTCGGCGAGCGCCCGGCTGACGGCCTGACGGATCCACCAGGTGGCGTACGTCGAGAACTTGTAGCCGCGCCGGTAGTCGAACTTCTCGACCGCACGCATCAAGCCGGTGTTGCCTTCCTGGATGAGATCGAGGAACGGCATGCCGCGGCCCATGTACTTCTTGGCGATGGACACGACCAGGCGAAGGTTGGCTTCGGTGAGCTTGGCGCGCGCCTCCTCATCACCGAGCTCGATGCGCTGCGCGTACTCGATCTCTTCTTCCTTGCGGAGCAGGGCGACCCGCCCGATCTCCTTGAGGTACATCCTGACCGGGTCGTCGAGCGCGAACGAGTCGCCGGCTTCGGCGGCGACGTCCACGTCGGCGCTGTCGTCGATGGCATCGTCGACGTCGGTATCGCTGACCTCGATGCCCATGTCGCGGAAGACGCGGAACACCCGCTCCCACTGATCGGGGTCGGCATCGATGGACGGGAAGCCCTCGCGCACCTCGGCCGGGGTGAGCCTCGCGTGCTCCTTGCCGCGTACGACAAGGACCTCCGCTGCCTCGAGCAATTCGTCATCCGCGCTCACGACGACGGCGACTGCAGTTTTGGTCACGATCTCCACATTACGAAGGCGCGTTGGCTGGCGGGGACGGGTTGGGACGAGCGGGCCGGCGCACTGGCGCCGTTGCATGCGGAAGCACGAAATCGATGCGAAAGTACGGCGCTGAGCAGCAAGTCCTGAGATCAGTGTGCGCTCATCGAGGGTCCGATGGGGCAGGTGACCCCGTCAGGCGGTCCCGCCGGGTGCTTCAGAGGCCCTGCGACGGGCTCCATTCGCCGGCTTCTCTGGCGTACCGTCGCCGCAACAATGACCGGACCGTGGACGTGATTCCGAGCGCGGGCGCGACCGGCTCGACCTTCACGCACCTCGAGGGCGGCCTGTCGCACGTCATCCACCCGGCGGACCGGCTCATGACGGTGGATCCGGACGACGGGCGCCCGCTGCTGGCTCGATACGACCTCGAGCGAGCGGGGAGGCGCCTTGGTCGCGGCCACCTCGGCGACGGCGGCCGCCCCCGGGGCGTGTGGCGCTGGCACGAACTGCTCCCGGTGCGCGACTGGCGGCATGTGGTGACGCTTGGCGAGGGGGCGACGCCATTGCTTGCCGCGAACAGGCTCGGTTCGGCGTTCGGAATGAACCACCTCCTGGTGAAGGCGGAGAGCCTCAATCCCACGGGATCGTTCAAGGCGCGCGGCATGTCGGTCGCCGTGAGTCGTGCGATGGAAGCTCGGTGCGACCAGGTTCGTCATGCCCTCGGCAGGCAACGCGGCGGGAGCGCTCGCTGCCTACGCGGGAGTCGCAGGCGTCGAGGCGACGGTGGTGATGCCCAGCGACGCCCCGCTGGTGAATCAGGTCGAGGTCGTCACCTGTGGCGCGAGGTTGATCCTCGTCGACGGCTCATCTCTGACTGCGGCCGGCTCGCGGCGCGCCTCGCAGACAAGACCGGCGCCTTCAATCTCAGCACGCTGAAAGAGCCGTATCGCGTCGAGGGCAAGAAGACGATGGGCATCGAGCTGGCCGAGGACCTCGGATGGTCACTGCCCGATGCGATCGTGTATCCGATGGGCGGCGGCACTGGGTTGGTCGGCATGTGGAAGGCCGTTTGCGGAGATGGAGACGATGGAGCTGATCGGAGCCGCCCGGCCCGCGCATGATCGGCGTCCAGATGGAGGGATGTGCACCGATCGTGCGCGCATTCCTGGGAGGCGAGCGGTTTGCCGACCCCTGGGAGGACGCCGTCACCGACGCGGCGGGCCTGCGCGTGCCCGGGAGTGTCGGCGACTTCCTGATTCTGGAGGCCATCGTGTCGTCGGGCGGGACGGCGATCGCCGTTCCGGAGTCGGCACTGGCAGAGACACAAGCGTTTGCGGCGCGTCACGGCGCCGGGTTCCTGAGCCTCGAATCGGCGGCGGCGTTTGCGCGCAATGCCGGGCCTGCGCAGTCAGGGAGCGATCGCTGCCGGCGACACCGTCGTCGTCTTCGACACGGGCGCGGGATTCAAGTCGACGCTCCCGGAACTGCCGGCGCAGACACCGGTTGGCGCGAGTGACGCCGATTGGGATTCGCTGCTCAGCTAAGAGCCGGAAGGCGGCCGGTCCGCGGCGTCGACTGAAAACCAGCCGACGCTGCCGGCATTGAACTCGGTGAACCACAGCGTGTGATCCGGTCCGACGACGAGGTCCTCGGGCCCGGCGCCGAACGTGCCCACCGAGAAGGTTGTGATGTGGCTGCCGTCGATGCGATCGATGCGCCCGTCGCCTTGCTCCGTCACCCACATGTGGCCGTCCGACGCCTCGACGATACCGGTCGGCGCGTCAAGGATTTGCGGGAGCAGCGAGACCTTACCTGCCGGCGTGATGTAGCCCACGCGCTCGCCTTGCTCTTCCACAAACCAGAGGTCGCCGCCGACGCCGTTGACGATGCGCAGGGTGGCGACCTTGCATCGGCAAGGGAAAGGTCGTCACCACGCCCTGCGGTGTGACGCGCGCGATCGCGCTGTCTTCGGCAACCCAGAGATTGCCGTCGACGCCTGCAACGATGCCGATGGGCGACGAGTTCAGCGCCGAGATTCGCGACCGGTGTGATCGTGCCCGCGACGCTCATCCGGTCCACCTCGCCGCTCCCGTTCTGTGTGATCCAGAGGCTGCCGAGCGGACCCAAGCAGATGCCCAATGGCACGCTCCCGTGCGGGAGGGCGAACCGCCTGACCGCGCCGCTGGTCGTGATCCGGTCGATCTCGTCAGCGCCGCGATTGGTGAACCACAACGCGCCATCCGGTCCGGTCACGATGCCCAGTCCGGGGGCACCGGCGTGGGGGAGGGGAAATTCGCGCACCGCCCCGGCCTGCGTGATGCGGGCGATCCGATTGCCGCTTTCCTCCGTCGCCCAGAACGAGCCATCCGGCCCCACCGTGATGCCAGTGGGTGCTGCATTCGTGGTGGGGAGGGCGATGAAGTGCGCCGAAAGCGTGCGTATGGTTGGCGCGGGCGGGGGAGACGTCGGGCCGGGATTCGCGCCCCCACCGCACGCGGTGACGAGCGCGAGGAGGATGCATGGCAACAAGCGCGTCGACCGCTCGCGCACTACGTGCATCGCCGTGCCCCTCATGCACCGGGGACCCTACGCCTCGCTGCTGTCCAAGGCAAGATCCACATTGCGCGGCGTCACAGCGAGCCACTGCCCGCGAGCACACCGAGGAGATCACATGGTTGCATGGTTCAGCATCGCGCCGGATGACGGCACGGGGTCGTATTCCACACAGGTCGCAGCGGCCTTGCGGATGGTGCAGGAAAGTGGCCTGGCGTACCGGCTCGGATCGATGGGCACCGAGGTCGAGGGCCCGCGCGATGCGGTCCTCGCGCTGCTCGTCCGTGTGCACACGACGCTGGCCGTCGCACCGGGCGTTCGGCGCACCTCGACGGTGATCAAGATCGACGACCGTGCCGGCGTCGACAGCGGCGAGCTCGACCGCAAGCGGGCCGCTGTCGAACGCCTGGTCTGAGCTCTGCGCCCTAGCGGGCGTCGACGCTGAGCTCGAACGCGGTCGCCGAACGGGCCATCTCGCTGCGCTCCGAGTGTGCCCGCGCATTGATCGCATGCGCGGCGCGACCCAGGATGACATGCCCGTCGGAGGCCGACGGCTCGGCTTCGATCCGCGCCCTGCGCCGGCGTGGAGAGGAATCTTCCAGCAGTTCGCGGCTACGGTCCCGTGCCAGATCCATCAGTGCATTTGGATTCATCATGGATCCGATGCTAACGGTCAATATGGACAGATTCCGTCCTATATACTGACAGTCCATGGATCTGTCCGTCGGCCGGCTGCTCACGCTGCTCGAGCTCCTGCAGGTCTACCGGCAGCTGAGCGCCGCGGAGATCGCGCGCCGGCTCGAGGTCAGCCCGCGCACCGTGCGCCGGTACGTCACCGGGCTGCAGGAGATGGGCATCCCGGTCGAGGCGGACCGCGGTCCCGCGGGCGGGTACCGCCTGCGACGCGGCGTGAAACTCCCGCCGCTGATGCTCACCAATGAGGAGGCGCTGGTCATCGTCATCGGCCTGCTGGCGGCGCAACGGCTCGGCCTCTCGGCATCCGGAGCGGAGATTCAGGGAGCGCTGGCAAAGGTAGACCGGCTGTTGCCCGATACCCAGCGCGAGCGCATCCAGGCAATGCAGGATTTCGTGAGCCTCAGCCTGTCGCCTGTCTCACGCGACGACGCGAGCGCCGAGACGATCATCCGGCTTGGATCATCCGCGCGCGATCAGACCGCGGCCCATATCGAATATCGATCGGCGGCCGGAGACGTCACCGACCGCGTGGTGGATCCATACGGCGTGACGTTCCAAGGTGGTCATTGGTACCTCGTCAGTTGGGATCATTTGCGAGCCGCGATGCGCACGTTTCGCATCGACCGGATCCAGTCGGTCGCGGTGACCACCGAAACCTTCACCAAGCCCGAGCGCTTCGACGTCGTCGGGCACATGCAGCAGACGCTCGCCGAGACGATCTACGGCTTCCCCTGCGAAGCGCTGCTCCACCTTTCGCTTGACGAGGCACGACATCGCATTTCCCCGATTGACGGTACCCTCACACCGCTTGCGGGTGGCACGCTCCTGCGTTTCGGTGCGGACGATCTCGACTGGGCCGCCAGTTATCTCGCACACCTCGAATGCGACTTCGTGGTGGTGAACCCACCGGAGCTCCGGGGCGCGTTATCGCGGATGGCCAAGCGCTTGCAGGCGTCGGCGCGGCGTCCAAAACCCGCTGATCTCTAACCGCGACAGGCTGCTGTCGCGACCTGGGGCCATGCTCGGCGCATGGGCAAGGAACACCAGGAGAAGACGCTATGACACGCACTGACCGCATTATTTTCTTCGAGACGCTGCTCGACGCGTTTCTCACCACCGCCAAGGAGCGTGGATACCTCACGTTCGAGGTAGCCGGCGCCAGCGACGAGTACGTGCAGTTCATGGTCCGGAATGGCCTTGTGTATTGCGAAGTTGGATCGCGCCAGTGGACCGAGCCCGAGCGGCCGCTTTCCGCCGCGGCTGTCGCCGCGTTGACGCAGTTCGGCGTCACCGGCGGGGGCCCCGAGCGCAACTATGCGAAGGACGGGCTGCCGCGTTCGAAGACCGAGCTTTCGGTGCTCACCGAGTTCGCTCTTTCGCACCGCGTACGAGCTCGATGACGAGTACGCGCCTACGCTGCATCGTCTCCATCCGAACGATGTGAGCATGCCGCGAGCCCAGGCGTTCACGCGCGCCATGATCGAGGCCCAGCTCCGCGATCATGAGGTGAAATTCCTCCGCGATCAGGATGGTGACTTCCGCGCCGACTTCACCTGCGACGGGTCGCCCGAGCTCGTGACCATGTGGTTCGTCGCGGAGGGCGATGGCGACGTGATCTACCGGATCTTCGCCACGGGCTCGCACCGTCCCGTTCCCGCCACACGGGAGGAGGCCCTGGGACGCTGCAATCGCTGGAACAACGAGTTCCGCTGGCCCAACGCGCTGGTTGTCGACCACCCGGATGGGGCGTGGCACATCCTGGTCGGCAGCCACATCGACCTGCAGCCCGGCGTGACCAAGGAACTGTTCGCGCGTTTCACGGACCGCGTGGTCACCGGTGCGCTCGAGTTCTGGGAGTGGATCGCGACACCGGTCGGATCGCCCGCGGTATCAGACACCCACGAGCAGACCTGAGCTCAGTGTGGCAGGCATCGCGCCAGGGAAAGGCCCCGACTAACGAAGACAGCGCACTGGCTGAGCACAAGGCTCAACCAGTGCGCGTCGGCCCGTAGTGACGTCCTAGCGGATGTCGACTGCGGGGATGTAGTACGGAGCACTGGCGTCGTTGTTGACGCTCCAGCACGATGCCGTTGGCGCGGGGGAGTCGATACGGAACGTGCCCGTACCCGCAGCGCCGCCGTCGCAGTAGTCGCCGCCGAACGCGGCATTCTGGTAGACGGTGCCCGGGTAGCGATCGCTCCCGGTGGTGACGTTGCCGCCGAACCCGGTGTTGTCGTCCTGGGACAGCGCGATATTCAGCGAGTCGTAGCCACAGCCACCCGAGGTACCGAAGCACGAGGCGCTCTCACCAATCGGCGCGTAGCCGTAATGCGTGGTGTTGTAGGCGATGCCGAAGACCACATCAGTGTTGTGCAGCGTCATGGCCGGGAAGTTGAACGTCACGGCGACGAGCTTGCCGTTGAAGCACGAGCTCAGGGTTGGGTCCCACCACTCGCCGGCCTGCGCGCCGGTGCAGTGTGCGAAGTTAGCCGACGGACGGTAGGGGATGCTGAAGGTCTGCGTCCGAGTTGCAATCAGCGCTCCGGGAACATTGCTGCCACGTGGCGGCGACGCGTAGATGTTGAAGGTAATCGGCTCGGTGAACTTCGCGCCGGCCACCGTGCCGCAGTTGCCGCCGTTCCACGAGCCGGTCTGGCAACCCCATGAGCTCAGATCGACGACGACCTTGCCCAGATGGTTGCCTGCCAGTTCGACTTCGTTGCCGAACTCGTTGAAGGAATACGCCTCGGCGCCGACACTTGGGACGTTGCCCACGGCCGCGATGTTGAGGCTGCTGTTGTAGATCTGCGCTGGTGCGCCCGCTGCCGAGACGGTCACGGCGGGAATCAACAGCGCTCCGGCGGTACCGGCTCCGATGGCAAGCTTAATGAGACTTCTGTGCATGGCACCCCTTCCTGATGCGGGGCCCCATGAATAGAGGACCCGTCTGCGAGCAGCCTACCAGAAGCGTACGTTGCGGGTTTTGAAGCCTGATTTATGACGGTCGCGGGCTGATAGCGGCAATCGAGGGTGCGTTCGCGCCGACGGTCTCCATCCACACTCGGACCGCACGCGTGGCGCTGACATCCCCAAGGTTATAGAGCAGCAGCCACGCTCGTGCCGCGTCTGCGTCGGCGCCGACACCAAGTGCACGGTCATACATGACCATCGACTACCGCCTCCCGGATCGTCCACCTCCCAGGCGAATCCGACGATGGGTGCGACCACCTTCAATCCGCTCGCGCCGCCCGTGATGAAGTTCGCATCCCACACACGGTAAAGATCCACCCACTCGTCGCCGCCGATGAACGCCTCGACCTCGTCGACGATGTCCCACGCTCGGCCGATTCGGCGGAGGTACTGATTCTCAGCGCCCGCATTCCAGCAATAGGCACTGAATGTGAGGCCGGCGGCGACCGTCGCACTGCGCAGGCCCATCAACCATTGCCAGAACAGCAGGGCGTGGGCGGGTTCCTCGTCGGCGCTCATCGGCTCCCAGGTGACAAACGGGAGTATTCGGTATCCGCCGACCCGCCGCGATGTCACCAGCGCGCCCCACAGATATGCGCCGAGCTCGGTGCTCTCCATGTCGATGTCGACCTCCACGTCCGCGCGTCGCACGCGCACGGTGTCGATGCCCCGACGCCGGTATGCCCGCTCGGCACCGAGCGCCGCCCGTGCTTGGTCGATCTGCTCAACCAGCGATGTGATGCCGGCATTCGAATAGAGCGCCGTGGGCGCATCGAGTGAGAGCACATCACCGACCGTCGTGACCCCGGCGTCGTGGAGCTGCTGCAGTTGCCTCGTCGCCGGCCACAGCGCGGTCAGCTCCAACACCGACGTTGTGGGATTCGAGTTCCGACACCGCATCCATCAATCCCGCGACGTCGATCCTGGCCGCAACCAGCTGCGCGGTGAGGGTATCGAGCGATGCCAGGTCGGCGCGATTGCGCACACCTCGCTCGCGGTGTGCCTTCCACAGGGTCCAACCCACTCGGGGCACGAGGCTCACGTCGCCTGGCGGCGTGTCCAGAATCGGCCCGCAGTACCCCGACCATGGGCATCCCGGGCACTCGCTGATTCGCACCGGGACCACCAACGGGCACCGCCGCATCGATCTGGTGTTGCTGCGCGACGGCGATGATGTCCAGCCGGAAGTCGAACTCGAAGTCGTAGCGCTCCATGGTGCTGCGCAGCTTGCTGGCCGCAGAAACCGACGGCGTCTTCCACATCGGCTCGTCAAGGTCATACCAGACCGCGCGTCGTTCGGTCCCGATGATGGCTGCGTGACGACCGTCGCTCGCCGCCAATCCGAGCGCCTCGAGCATGCGCTGGTAGTGCGCGAGTTGCAGAGCGTCGCCCTCGTGGCGTCGCATCACGAACTCGAAAGCAGCGACCGCTGAACTTACGGTCGAGCCTTGTGATGGGGGAGACCAGCGCCGGATCCGGGTTCCCTGACGCCTTGGCGACGTCGAGCGCCATGTGCCATTTGATGTCGGCCGCGCGGTAGCCACCGCCGGCAGCGCGAACCAGCAGATCGGGCTTGCCGACGCGGCGACCGGCTGTGTCGATGAGCCGCCCGTTGAGGATGATCGGTGCGCCGTCGCGCATCGCCGCGAGCGTCGCCACCTCAGCCTCGTCACCGCCACCTTCGATCGCGACCGTCTCCGGTGTGCCGAGCAGAATCTCCGCGACGCTGATGACTTCGAACGCGTTGCCGTTGTCGAAAAGCCGCTGCTGAAATGCACCGGGCTCAACGCGAACGCCCGGCACCAGCAAGTCGTTCTGCGCGCGAACGGGACATTGCTTCGCGACGTACCCGCCCTGAAGCGGGACAGCCGACGTGTCGTACCTTCGGGTCACCTTCGAGGCAAGTATATTTGCGTCGGAACAGCGACGCTTCGATCGAAGTCTGCCGGTCCAGGGCGCTCACGACCGCTTTGGATCCGGCCATTGACCGACGGGCACAGCGGAGTCACTGACGACCTTCACCGCGCCACCGCGGCCACGGCCCCGTATCGTGCCTCCGCATGAGTGAGCGCGAGGCCCCCGCTCGCGCCGTCACGGTCGCAGGCTTCGCCGCCTTCACTCTCCTCGGCGTCGTCGTGGGATCGTTCGGACCTTCGATTCCCCACGTCGCCGCGCGCTTCAGCCTGAGCGTCAGCGTCGCAGGGTTGATCGTCACGTCGTACTTCTGCGGCGAGTGCCTGGGGATCATGGGGCTCGGACTGACGCACGCGCGTTGGAGCCTCGGGGGGCGTCTTGCGGTCGCCAGCGCGCTCGTCAGCATCGGTCTGCTCGCAGCTGCGGTCGCACCGGCATGGCCGCTGCTGCTCGCGTCAATCTTCGTGCTCGGGACCGGCGCCGGCGGCCTGGTCGTCCTGCTCAACCTCTATTTCGCGACCCGATTCGGACGCCGCAGTCCGGCGATGGTGAGCTTCGCGAACGTCGCCTATGGTGTGGGCACCTTCGTCGGCCCTGCGCTGATCGGCGTCGTCCGCGGGTATTCGCCGGTGTTCGCGGCAGTAGCTGTGGGTTGGTTGGCGTGCCTCGCGGTGTTGCGCAGCGCAGCCGACGCGATCGCGACCGACACCCTCACGCCGAAAATCAGCACGCACCGCACGCTGCGCCTGGTCGTCGCCTTCGCGGCGTTGCTCTTTCTGTACGAGGCGCTCGAGGTCGGCGTCGGGACCTGGGAGACGACCGACCTGGTCGCACTCGGCTCATCCACGGCATTCGCCACGGGAGCAACCTCCCTGTATTACGCGATGTTCACGATCGGGCGGGCGTTCACCGCGCCACTCGCGGTGCGCTATTCGCCCGAGCGTCTCCTGGTCCCGGGTTTCGTCGTGGCGATCGGGCTGCTCGTCGCGATACATTTCCGTGTATCGCCGCCGATACTGTTCGCGCTGGTCGGGCTGTGCGCCGCACCCGCTTTTCCGGTTGTGATCTCGTGGATGGCCCAGGCGATCCCCAACGCAACCTCCGCAGCGACCTACGTGATCCTCGGCGCCGTCATCGGGTCGGCACTGATCCCGGCAGGACTCGGTGCGGTCATCGCCATTGCAGGCATCGACGCGTTTCCCCTCGGGGTGGCCGTGTGCGCCCTGGCCTGCCTCGGGATGGTCGCGCTCATCTCGCTTCGCGTCCGCATATAGGCCCGGGCACTCCGGCCGGCCCGAAGACCATGCGCGCGGCCGAATCGACCAATGGCGTCACGGTTCCCGAGACGAGCGCAGGAGCTATGGCTCGGGTGCGGTTGCGACAATTGCCACCCAGGCAATCCTGTCCCCCTGCTGGAGCTCGGTCAGTGCAGGGAGGCCGTCGGTGACCTGGCCGAAGATGTCGTACTTGCGCGCCAGCGAACTGCTGTCGCCCTTGCTGACAAGGAACTGGCTGCCGATGGTCGTTGCGTCGCTCGCGTACATGGCGACCGCGCCGAAGAGGTAGTCACCGACCACCGGGTCTGCGACCTCAGCGTAGCCGGGCCCTCCGCTTCCGGCATTGGTTGGGTCGCCGCCCAGGGCGACGGGGGCGGCCAGCGGGCACGGTGCGCCGCTTGCTGCCGGGCACACGGCATAAAACGTCAGGCCGTCGTAGAAGCCGCGCTCTGCGAGATAGACGAAATCATTGACGGCGTGCGGCGCGAACTCCGGTCGGAGACGTACCGAGATAAGTCCGCGACCGGTCTCGATGTATGCGCAATAGCCGACGTTGCGGCCGATCACGGTTGGAGGTTTGGCGGTGTACGCGCGCACCGGTGCAACTACCGCTGCGTGCGTGGGTGGCGGGGGACAGGTGACGGCGGACTGAATGGAATCGAGACCGCGTGGCGTCGCGGCGGACGCCGTGGACGACGAACAACTCGTCAGCGCAATCAACGATGTAACGCCGATGAACGCGACTGTGCGATAGCGCCGGTACAGAGTCGTACACGCAAACGTACGCTTCCGCACATATGAATATGGGGACGTAAATGTACGCTGCCGAACATAGCGAATCACGTTGTGGGGCTTGGTCATTCGCCACGATTCTACATGCGAAAAGAACGTCGTGTTAATTCCGATCTCAAACTTGACATGGCCGACACAAACCGTGAGTATCCGGCCTCGAGGGCATCGACTGACGCGTGGAGGCCTTACATGGGTGAGAGCCGGAACCGAGCTATTGGTGCGCGACGGCGCTGGGCCGTCGGATTAGCGGTCAGTGTTCCGCTTGCACTAGCGGTAACACAGGCGTGGGTCGCAGATGCAACGGTGACGCAGAGTGCGTTCACGCCGATCACGCCCGTGCGTGCATTGGACAGCCGTAGCGATCCCGCCATGCATCTATCGCCAAGCCACCAGACCGATATCTGGCAGGTGACGGGAGCGAACGGTATCCCAGCCGGCGCCACGGCGCTCGTGCTCAACCTCACGGTCGTGAACGCCACGGCCACAACCTTCCTGACGCTCTGGCCTGACGGAGCATCGAAGCCGGCGACGTCGAACCTGAACGTACTTCCAGGCAAGACGACCTCGACGACGGTGGTCGTTGGACTCAGCGGTCCGGGAGCCGTGGACATCTTCAGCGCGGCTGGTAACGCCGACATCATCCTCGACTACTTCGGTTACTACGCCGCCGTCATCCCGGGCGGGCCGACTGGTCCGACCGGCGCGACAGGGCCCACGGGACCCACTGGACCATCTGGAGGGCCGGTGGGCCCGACAGGAGCCACAGGAGCCACAGGAGCCACAGGTGGTAGCGGTGCCGCAGGCGCAACCGGCGCCACCGGCGCGACCGGAGCCACAGGCGCCGCGGGCGCTACCGGGGCAACAGGCGGCATCGGGCCAACTGGCGCAACGGGCGGCATCGGACCAACTGGTGCAGCGGGCGGCACCGGTCCGACGGGGCCAACAGGCGCAACCGGTGCAGCGGGCGGCACTGGTCCGACCGGGGCAACAGGCGCAACCGGAGGTGTCGGTCCCACCGGGGCCACCGGCGGCACTGGTGCAACGGGCGCTACCGGAGCGTCCGGGACCATCGCAACGACGAGCACGGCCGGTGTTGCATCGACAGGAGTTCATGAAGTTATCGGGACTGGCGTCGCGAGTACTGCAGTCGTACTTACTGGCTCCGCCGTATTCACCGGTGCGGGTTCATACATCTGCTACGGGTCTGATACGACAGTCCCTGGCAACAGCGTTGTCTTCACCTACGCGTCTGGTACCGGCTTCACGCCGAACTCGGGCTCAGTAGGCAACGCCGTGAAATTCATCTGCATCGGGAACTAAATCCCGCTGTCAGATAGCCACTGATTCAAATGATCGCAACCGGTCGGGAACGTCCCGCACCTGACGCGGTACCGCTCTGTCGGACCGGCAGTGACCTCCTCGCGGTGGTCACGCCGGGGCCGGCATCGGCTTCAGCGCGGCCAGGAACCACGTGCATTCCCGGCGGACGGCGCGCATGAGTGGTGTCGGAAAGCGCGTGCTGGCTTTCGCCTTCGGACCGGTGTTGATCGGCGTGGCGGCGTGCGGGACCCAACAGACGCCGGCGCAAACTGCGACAAACCTGGTCACGCAAGGACTGAAAGCGCAGCTGAGCGGCGACCTCGCGACCGCCGCCCGCGACTACCAGCAGGCGATCCAGGCGGACGCCAACAACACCGTCTCGCACTACGACCTCGGCACGATCTATGACCAGCAGGGAGACATCGCGAAGGCGGTGGTGCAGTACCGGGCCGCATTGGTCATCAACCCGGCATTCACCGACGCCGTGTTCAACCTCGCCGTGGACATGACCAGGTCAGCGCCGTCGACAGCCGAGCAGTTGTATTCGAAGGTGATCGCTCAACAGCCGGCCTTCGCCGCGGCCTGGTTGAACCTCGGGTTCCTGCTGCAGGGCCAGGGTGAGACAGCGCAGGCGAAGGCCGATTTGGCGAAAGCGATTGCGCTTGATCCGGCGTTGGCGTCACGCATCCCGAGTTCGTCGCCGTCCGCCGCGGCGAGTGCCCACCCGTCGCCGAAGCCGTGAGGATGGTCATGAACGCGTCGTGGTAGCGCCTCCGCCGGTGCGCGCGCGCAGCGTGCAGCTGTTGCAGACGGCGCCATCCGAAGCATCCACTTGGCGCCCGCGCTGGCAGGGTTGGGCGCCATGGCTGCTGGTCGCCGGTGCCTGCATCTTCGGGCTCGTGACCATGTCAACCGAGCTGACGCTCGTCCAGCCGCTCAACGACGAGTTGCTGCATTTCGAAATGGTGCGTTGGGCGGCCCAGCAGATCCATGAGGGCCACCTCGTCCCGCTCGACGGCTGGTTTCCGTACCTGAGTCTCGGGGACGCGCAGTTCTCGCACTACCAGAGCCTCCCGCATCTCGTGACCGCGTATTTCTCGCTCATCTTCGGGACGGATGCCACCGAGCGCTGGGCGGGATATCTGCTCTTTGCACTCTTCCCGATCAGCGTATACGCGGGAACCCGGTTGCTCGGCTGGGGGCGATGGACCGCGGGTGCGGCCGCCCTCATATCCCCACTGCTTGTCAGCGTCACCGGATACGGCGACGAGTTGTTGAGCTACACCTGGCTCGGCAATGGGCTCTGGTCGCAGGAGTGGGGCATGTTCCTGCTCCCACTGGCGTGGGGATGCAGCTGGCGCGCCGTTCAAGGCGTTGGGCGCGGCACCTACGCGCTGGCGGCCCTGGTGGTTGGCCTGACCATCGCGATGCATTTCCTCACCGGCTATTTCGCACTGCTCTCAGTCGGCGTGTTCGTCATCGTGGTCTGGCGCGGTCTGCTGCCGCGGGTCGGACGTGCGGCGCTCGTCTTCGGGGGTGCGGCGCTGGTGGCGTCATGGGTGGTTGTGCCACTCATCACCGACGGTGCGTACTTCAACCTGAGCGTGTTCAACCAGGGGACGTTCTGGCTGAACTCCTATGGCGCCTCGAAGGCGCTCGGCTGGCTGGTCACCGGTCAGCTCTTCGACAACGGCAGATTCCCGATCGTCAGCCTGCTCGTTGCGCTCGGGACAGTGGTCTGTCTGTGTCGCTTCCGCAGCAACGCACGCGCCCGCGCGCTTCTCGGACTCATGGCAATGAGCATCCTGCTGTTCTGCGGCAGGCCGACATTCGGCTTCATCCTGAATCTCCTGCCGGGCAATGCAGACCTTTACCTGTCGCGATACATGATGGGCATCCAGCTTGCCGGCGACATGCTCGCGGGTGTCGGACTGGTCTGGGCCGGTGAGACCGTGGTCGGGCTTGCGCAGGCATGGCGGCCACATGTCAGGGTGGTGCCGATCGCTGCAGCGCTGGTCGCCGCAGCGGTCGTGGTCACGCTTCCAGGCTGGCTGAACCGTGCCGCATACGCATCGATAGACTCGACCAGCATCGCCATCCAGGTGTACAGCGACCAGACGGACGGCGCCGCGCTCGATCTTCTGATCAATGACATCAGGGCGCGAGGGGACGGGAGAACCTACGCCGGATTGCCGGGAAACTGGGGCCAGCAATACGCAATCGGGCAGGTGCCGGTCTATGCGTACCTCGCCGACAACGATGTCGACGAGTTTGGCTTCACGATGCGTACGCCGTCGCTGCTGGCTGACAACGAGGCGTATTTCGATCAGAGCGACCCCGCGCAATATCAGCTGTACAACATCCGCTACATCCTCCTGCCTGTCGGGATGACCCCACCGGTACCCGCGACATTCATCGCTGCAAGCGGCAGGCACCGGCTCTACACCGTCGCGACCACCGGCTATATGCAGGTCGTCGACACCGCGGGGATTGTCGAGGCAAACCGCGCAGACATGGCGGCGCAGATGCAGCCATACCTCGCTTCGGCAGCATTTCACCAGGGCGAGCTCGGCACGGTCGCCTTTGATGGCGGCACGGCCGCCACGCCCACGCTTCCCTTCACCGCGACACCGAATGCGCCGCCTGGGACCAGTAGCGACGTGCTCGTGCAGGCAGAGGACGGCTACTTCGCCGCGGACGTGACCGCGGACCGCACTGCTGCGGTGATCTTGAAGGCGACGTACGACCCGAGATGGCAGGTCACCGTCGACGGTCGCCGTGCGCCCGCATATATGGTGGTGCCCGGTTTCGTCGCGGTCACCGTCACTCCGGGCCGGCACACGGTGATCTTTCAGTACATGTCGTACTCGCACTACGGCGTCCTGCTGGGCGTCGGGGCCCTGACCTTGATCATGCTCGCGTTCGGACCGCGCCTCTGGCGTGCGAAAGCGCGAGGTCTGGTCAGACGGCGCACCAGCCTCCGCGGGCGCAGAACAAGGTGAAGCGCCTGCTCGAGGTCTCCATCCTCATGCCGTGCTTGAACGAAGCGGAGACGATCGGGCGTTGTGTCGACCGTGCGCGCGAGTCGATTCAGAAGTTTGATGTGCGTGGCGAGGTGCTCGTCGCAGACAACGGCAGTACCGATGGATCGCAGGAGATTGCGCTGGCGCATGGCGCCAGGGTGGTGATGGTGGAGGAGCCCGGCTACGGTGCTGCCATTCGAGGTGGTGTCGCCGCATCGTCGGCGCGCTACATCATCATGGGCGACGCAGACGAGAGCTACGACTTCGCTGAGTTTCCGCCAATCCTCGCGCGTCTCCAGCTCGGCGACGACCTGGTGATGGGCAACCGCTTCGCGGGCGGCATCGACAAAGGTGCCATGCCCTGGTCGCACCGATGGATCGGGAACCCGGTGCTCTCGTTGACCGGTCGAATCTTCTTCTCATCGCGAGTGCGCGACTTCCACTGCGGCTTGCGCGGCTTCAGCGTCGATGCATTCCGGCGTATGCGGCTCAACACCACCGGCATGGAGTTCGCGAGTGAGATCGTGGTCAAGGCCTCGCTCGCGAGCATGAAGGTGAGCGAGGTCCCGATCACGCTGCACAAGGACGGGCGGAGCCGGCCGCCGCATCTGCGCACCTGGCGCGACGGCTGGCGTCACCTTCGGTTCCTGCTGCTCTTTTGCCCCAAGTGGCTGTTCCTGATTCCGGGCTTCGCACTCATGCTCTGCGGTGCAGCCATGACGATGTGGCTGGTGGGCGGCACGCGCTATCTCGGCTCGGTCGGGCTGGACATCCACACCATGCTGGTGAGCGGCGTCTTCGCATTGATCGGCTACGAGTTGGTGCTGTTCGGCGCCTTCATCAAGGTGTTCGGCATGAGAGCCGGCTTTCTGCCATCAAGCCGGAGAATGGACAGCTTCTTCCGGGTCGCAAGTCTCGAGAAGGGACTCCTGCTCGGCGGGATGTTGACGCTCGTCGGGTCGGCATTGGTGGTATTCGCGGTGGTGAGCTGGGGACGCAACGGCTACGGTGCACTCGATACGCAAGCATCGATGCGGCCGTTGATCGTTGCGGTGCTGCTGATCGCCGGCGGTGTCCAGACGATCTTCGCCAGCTTCGTGCTCAGCCTGCTCGGCATCCGGGAAAACGTCGTGGTTCGTCCGGCTGTGGTGCTGGAACCGCCTCTGGTGGTGCGCGACATGACAGGTGTCGGACAGCGTCGTCGCGCCGCTGTGCAGGGAGCGAGCAACGGCAACGGTCGCGCCCCTATGCAGGAATCCTCGAACCGGAGCCGTCGCGCGTCGTAGCAAACACGAACAGATTGTTCAACCCCAACTGAAAGCGCTGTCGCCGCCGCATCGTCAGGCCCTGGTCGATGAAGAGCCGCGGTGTGTCTCCGGGTTCAAATCCGTAGTGCTCGTGTTCGGCCATACCCTCCAGCACCTTGATGCGCTGTCCGAAGTGGATCAGGGCATCGACCTTTGGGGACGGCACCGTGCAGATCACGCGCCCGCCGGGCTTGAGGAGACCGGCGCACGCGCTGGCGAGCTGGCGTTGCGCGTCGAGCGGGATGTGCTCGAGCACCGCGAGCAGCGTGATCGCGTCGTAGCGGTCGCCCGCCGGCAACGCCTCGGGAGCGTAGCCCTGGATGAACCGGAAGGCCCCGTAGGCACCCGGAACGGGAGCTGTGTCGACGCCGACGCCGGACGCGATGCGATCTTTGAGGACACGGAACAGAGCTCCATCACTGCAGCCGATGTCGAGCACATGCGCCGCCCTCGGAATGTACGGCGCAGCTTTCCGTATTCGCCAGGACTGGAGTACCGAGTTGCCCCGCTTCACGCGGGCTATACGTTGATCGACTTGCCTTCCATCTCCAGCAACGGGTCGCGCGTAATCTCGAGGAGCGCGCCATCCGGGTCGTGGAAGTACAGCGAGTTCTCAACGCGATCCGGCCCGAAATATTCGATCTTCAGCCCGTCCAGCCGGGCGCGGATCGACTCGAAGGCATCGGAACCGACGGCGATGGCGATGTGGTGCATGCCGCCGATTGCCTCGCGGGTCGCCGGCATCGGGTCTTCAGGAAAGTCGAAAAAGGCGAGCAGGTTGCCGTTGCCGATGTCGAAGAAGAAATGTGTCGAGCTCGGGAGATCGCGGTTCTCGAACAGCTCGACGAGCGGGAAGCCCAGCACCTCGGTATAGAACTGCATGGTCCGATCGATGTCCGAGCAGATCAGGGCGAGATGATGCACGCCAACCGCGGTGGACTTCGGTCGCTCCGCCTTCGGCTTGAGATATTTCTGCGTGAGACCGTCGCGCTTGGCGCCGTAGTCGACTGCCGTGTCCACCATGGAATATCTCCTTGCGGTCCGGGATTGGACCAGAGCGCGCACCCGCGCCGACGGTCGCCTGGTCGCGGCTGGTGCGCACGGCCTAGCCTGCGCTGAGTCGCGTCATGTAAACACAAGGATCTCGCACGTCGCCGCACCGTTCGCACAGCGGACACGGGGTTTTCGCAAGGCGTGCGAACCGAAGGCTCTACCGGTGGTCGGCGACGTATGGTGATGCGGCCATGACGCTGGATTTCATCTGGTCTGCGTTGCCGTCGCGCGTCGTCTTCGCGCCCGGTGCCCTGCTGCAGGCCGGCGATGAGGTCGACCGGCTCGGGGTTTCGCGTGTGCTGCTGATCGGCGGCGGGGCCGCAACCTCGGACGCGCTCGCGAGGCTCAGCGCCGTACTTGGTGCCCGCGTCGTCGGGAAGGTCGCAGATGCCGCGCAACATGTGCCCGCCCAGATGGCGGACGCCGCGGTCGCGACTGCGCGCGACACACGGGCCGATGTTGTCGTGACCCTGGGTGGTGGCTCTGCGACCGGCCTCGGGAAGGCGGTCTCGCTCGAGTGCGACCTGCCCGCGATCGCAGTGCCCACGACCGTACGCGGGCTCGGAGATGACCCCGATGTGGGGGCGCACTCGGGACGGCGTGAAACAGACGGGCCTGGATGCTCGGGTGCTCCCGAAAACCGTCATCTATGACCCGGAACTCTGCCTCGGGATGCCCGCCCGTCTGGCTGCGGCCTCGGGCATGAACGCGCTGGCGCACTGTGTTGAGGCCCTCTGGTCCCCTGGAGCAGACCCCGTGACCAGCGCGCTTGCCGATGAAGGCGTGCGCCGTCTGATGGTCGGGCTGCCTCGGGTGGTCGCGGAGACCCGCGATCTCGAAGCGCACGCGAACAACCTGGTGGCGGCCTGTCTGGCGGGCATGTGCCTGGCGCAGGCGGGAACCGGGATTCACCACCGCACCTGCCATGTGCTCGGTGGCGGGTGGAACCTGCCGCATGCGGAGACCCACGCGGTGGTCCTGGCCCATGCCACGGCCCTGGTCGCTCCGGGCGCTCCAGAGGCAATCCGCCATCTGACCGGATTGCTCGATGGCGCGTCGGCGCCCCGGGCGCTGTTCGATCTCACCGCCCAGCTCGGGCTGCCGCAATCGCTGGAGGCCCTGGGGATGCCGGCGGATGCTCGCGACGAGGCCGCACGGCGGGTGATGGCCGCCAGCGGCGACGATCCATTGGTGCCGGGTATCGATGCGGTTCGGGCGATGCTCGACGACGCCTACTTTGGTCGCGCTCCAGGAGCACGGTACTGACGACGAAGCCCTGACGCCCTGCGCGGCAGTCCAGGTTGCAACGCATCTGGGCGGAGGCTGTTGCGACGTCGCCGTGATGGCGGTTTATCCCGTCAACCGGCCCAAGGTGGGTCGATGCACCCGGCTTGCCGCCCTACGACGCCAGACCAGCGAGCATCAGCATGACCAGCCGGCAGTCGACTCCCCGGCAGGACCCGCTGCCGCCGGACGTGGGTTTCAGTGACCTGATGACCCAGATGATCACCGCGAATCGTCACGAGCAGGCCGAGCGCGCCAAGGCGCGTCGCGCCGAGCACCCGCAGCCCCCGGAAGACCTGAGTGATCAGAGGACGTCCGAAAGCCCGCTGACGTGACCACAGTCGCGACTGCCGCGCTGTCCACGGATGCACTGTTCGCCTCATTCCTCGAGGCGGTCCCTGACGCGATCGTCGGCGTCGATGAGAAGGGCAGCATCGTGATCGCCAACGCTCATGCTGAGAAGCTCTTCGGCTACGCACCCGGCATGCTCGTTGGACAGCAGGTGGAGCTCCTGGTGCCAACCTCGGTTCGCGATCATGCGCAACACCGAATCGGCTACGTCCGTGACCCCATCCCACGGCCGATGGGCCTGGGTATGGAGCTGTCCGGTCGACGCGAGGACGGCACCGAGTTTCCCGCGGAGATCTCGCTCGCCTCCCTGCGCATCGAAGGGCGTCTGCTGGTGCTGGCGGCGGTGCGCGACATCACTGAACGCAAACGCGCTGAGGCGAAATTCCGCAGCCTGCTCGAGGCTGCGCCGGACGCGATCGTCGGCGTCACGCCCGACGGGCTCATCGCCCTCGTCAACACGCAGGCCGAGGCGCTGTTCGGCTATGAGCGCTCGCAGCTCATCGGGCGTCCGGTTGAGCTGCTCATCCCCGGAGCCGCCCTCGACATTCACTCGCGAGCACCGGACCCGTCGTTCCGGACTCCGCAGACCCGCCCCGACGACTCCTGGATCGCCCTGGCGGGGAGAAGGGCTGACGCGTCGGAATTCCCCGCCGAGATTTCGCTGTCGTCGATCGAGACCGAGGAAGGGCTCATGGTGTGCGCCGCGATTCGCGACGTCACCGAACGCGTCGAGGCGCAGCATGAGCGCGATCGTCTCGAGGCGCAGCTGGAACGCGACCGCCTGGAGCGCCAGCTCCATCAGTCACAGCGGCTCGAAAGCCTGGGTCAGCTCGCCGGCGGCGTCGCCCATGACTTCAACAATCTGCTGGCCGCGATTCTCAACTACTCGAGCTTCGTGTCCGAGGAGATCGTCGCGGAAATTCAGGCCCGTCCTGGTGAGGATTCGACGCGACTGCAGGCGGCCCTGGACGATGTGAGCCAGATCGGCGCCGCTGCCGAGCGCGCCGCGCGGTTGACGCACCAGCTGCTCGCCTTTGGGCGCCGCGAGATCATCAAGCCCGAGATCATCGATTTCAACGCGATTGTCGGCGCCGTCGATGAGCTGTTGCGACGAACCATCGGTGAGCATGTGGAGTTGATCACGCGCTGCGCCGATGATCTCGAGCATGTGCTCGCCGATCGCGGCCAGATGGAGCAAGTGCTGCTGAACCTGGCGGTCAACGCGCGGGACGCGATGCCGAGCGGTGGCACACTCATCATCGACACCGACAACGTCATGGTCGATGACGCCTATGCCGCCAGTCATCCACCGCTGCGTGCGGGACCCCACGTGCGTCTTCGCGTCGCCGACTCCGGCACCGGGATGGATCGCGACACCCTGGAGCGCGCCTTCGAGCCCTTCTTCAGCACGAAGTCGAAAGAGCATGGCTCAGGGCTCGGCCTCGCGACCGTCTATGGCATCGCGAATCAGGCCGACGGCATGGTCGACCTCGAGTTCGTGGTCGGTACCGGCACCACGGTCACCATCCTCCTGCCGAGTGTCCTTGCGCCGATCACGCCACCAGAGACAGCGCGTCGCACCAACCGCCGTAGTCAAGGTGGCGAAACCATTCTGGTCGTCGAGGACGAGGACCTCGTGCTCGAAGTCGCCAGTCGCATCCTCACGCGCCACGGGTATCGCGTCCTCGCTGCACGTGGCGGTGTCGAAGCGCTCGAGTTGATCAAGCAGCACCGCGGCACCATCCATCTGCTGCTCACCGATGTGGTGATGCCGGGCTTGACGGGCAATCAGGTTGCCGAGCGTGTCACCGCGCTACGTCCGAAGATCCGCGTGCTGTACATGTCGGGATATCCGAAGTCGGTGATCACCTCGCAAGGCGTGATCCAGCAGGGGATCCAGAGCTCGTGTCCAACCCGTTGTCCCCGCGACCTGCTCGACAGCGTCGCAACGCTCGACGCCTAGGATCGGCGCCCACACGTGCCGCGTGGTGTGGACGCCGGACTGAGCGGATCAGGCCGCGCCGCGGGGACTCTCGCAGCTCGGCAAGAGCCGTGTCGAGTCGCTCCTGCGGCAGTTCGATGTCCTGGAGCTTGCCAGCGAAATAGGCGTCGTAGGCGCCCAGGTCGAAGTGGCCGTGGCCCAAAAGATGAACAGGATCACGCGCTGGTCACGGCTCTCGCGTGCGGCGGGCAGCCTCCTCCGCGACCCCGCGCAGCGCTGCGACGGCTCGGGCGAGGAAAGATGCCCTCCTGCGCCAAAACGCACCGCCTCCGCGAAGCATTCGTTCTGCTTGTATGCGCGCGCCTCAATGAATCCTTCTTCACCAGGACAACGAGGCGCATCGCCGTGGTACGGAGGCCACGGCGTGGATGCTGTCGGGAATGAAGTTGTGGCCGAGCGTGTACATCGGCACCACGGACCGATGCCCCGGTGTCACCGAAGTCGTAGGCGTACAGGGCCCGGGTCAGCGTCGGGCAGGCCGCCGGCTCGGCTGCGATGAACGAGTCCTTGGTCTTGCCGGTGAGGCGATCCGCGACGAACGGATAGGCAAGACCCGAAGTTCGAACCGCCGCCCACGCACCCGATGACCACATCCGGATAGGCATCGGCCATCTCCATCTGCTTCTGCGCCTCCTGCCCGATCACGGTCTGGTGCAGGAGCACGTGGTTCACGACTGAGCCGAGGGAATAGTGGCTGTCGTCGCGTGTGGCCGCGTCCTCGACGGCCTCGAGATCGCGATGCCAGGCTCCCCGGTGAGTTGGGCTCCCTGGCGAGCACGCTGCGGCCGAATTCGGTGCGATCGGTTGGGGAGGGGAGCACGGTGGCGCCCCAGGTCTCCATGAGCGCACGGCGATACGGCTTTTGCTGATGGAGACCTTGACCATGTAGACCATGACCTCGAGTCCGAAGAGGCCGCCCGCAAAGGCGAGGGCTGAGCCCCACTGCCCGGCGCCGGTTTCCGTGGTCAAGCGCTTGATGCCTTCCTCGGCGTTGTAGTACGCCTGCGGTACCGCGGTGTTCGGCTTGTGCGAGCCCGCGGGCGACGTGCCCTCGTACTTGAAGAAGATCTTCGCCGGCGTGTCGAGCGCCTTCTCCAGCTGCCTGGCGCGATAGAGCGGCGTCGGCCGCCACATCTTGTAGACCTCGCGAACCCGGTCCGGATCTCGATGTAGCGCTCAGTCGAGACCTCCTGGCCGATGATCGCCATCGGGAAGATCGGCGTCAGATCGGGCGGCGTCAGCGGCTCGAGTGTGCGCGGTGAGAGAAACGCGCCGAGCGGCTCGGGGACGTCCGCGAGGATGTTGTACCAGTGCGACGGCAGCTCGTCTTCCGTCAGCAAGAACTTGGTCGTCATGCGTTCCACCTCTGCCAGTCGCTCCGATGCGTGCTGCGGAGGATACGCCGCCCGCTATGCCGAGTTCAGCGGCTGTTCGAGGGCAGGCACGCCGGCGAGCGACCTATCCTTGGCGGGTGCGCCTGGCAACCTGGAATGTGAATTCGGTGGTCGCGCGGCTTCCTCGTCTCGTGGACTGGCTTGCGGCCAGCAAACCGGACGTCCTGTGTCTGCAGGAGACGAAGATCGCCGACGCGGCGTTCCCGCGCGCCGAGGTGGAAGCCCTCGGGTACGACGTCGCCCTGCATGGCGATGGCCGCTGGAATGGTGTGGCAATCATCTCGCGCGTCGGTCTGCTCGACGTCGTGCGCGGGTTCGATGGCGAGCCCGGCTTTCCCGACCCCGAGGCGCGGGCCATGAGTGCCACCTGCGGCGGACTGCGCGTCTGGTCGTTGTACGTGCCCAACGGGCGTTCGCTGGACAGCGAGCACTACCCGTACAAATTGCGCTGGCTCGAGGCTGTTCGCGCGTCGCTCCTGGCAACCAGGGCGACGTCGCCGCCAATCGTGCTCTGCGGTGACTTCAACATCGCGCCGACTGACGACGACGTCTGGGACCCTGCGGTGTTCATCGGCTCCACGCATGTGAGCGCTCCGGAGCGCGCGGCGCTCGCGGCGCTGATCGGCATCGGGCTTGCTGACGTGCAACCGCGGGCGTTCAAGGGGCGCGCGTTCACCTACTGGGATTACCGCGGCGGGAATTTCCACAAGGGGATGGGGATGCGCATCGATCTCTGCCTGCTGGACCACGCGGTCGCTGCGACCGTCAAGGACGCCTATATCGACCGTGACGCGCGCAAGGGATCGGGGCCGTCAGACCATGCGCCGCTCGTGGTCGACGTCGACTGGCCCGCATAGCTCGGTCGTTCCCGAACCATTCGCGACCTATCCTGAGCTGATGGGCACTCGAATCGGCGCCGGTGGGGGATGAGGCCGGTTGTCGCGCTGGTCGGGACCATCGCCGTCGCCGCCGCAGTCGGCACCGCGTTCTCGCTCGCGCAGCGGCACCCGGCCCAGCCTCCGGCACCGCAGCAGCGACCCCTGCCAACACTGAACCCGAATCAGCCGATCGTGGCCTTCGGGTTCACGGTCGCCGACAACTCGGCAAGCAGCCAGGTGGTGCTCTTCGGCGGGGTGGACAACTACGCAGGGACCTGGGTGTGGACCGGAGTCAACTGGGTGCGTGAACATCCCAAGGTCAGTCCTCCCGGCCGGTACAGCGCCTCGGCTGCGTTCGACCCGCAGATCGGCGAGGTCCTCATGTTCGGTGGAACGTCGCAGCAGACCCAGGCAATGAACGACACCTGGGCGTGGGATGGCAGGACCTGGGTGCGCCTCGACGCCGGCGGCAAGACCGGCCCGGTCGGCGGCCCCCACTCTGAGATGGTCTGGAACGCCTCGCTCAACGAAATGATGCTCGTGACCGAGCCGCCCGGGGTGGCCGGCTCCGGTGGCCAGACGTGGGTCTGGAGCGGCTCGCGCTGGGTATTCCAACCCCAGGGCGAGCTCGGCACCAGCTACTTCGACGTGGTCGTGGCCTATGACCCGATCTCACGGTCGATGATCGCTGAGGGCTGCTGTTCGACCCCGAAGACCGGGGACCCCGGAGGCGAGCAGACCTCGACCTGGCGCTGGAGCGGCGCGACCTGGGACGTCGTGAGAACGAGCGTGAATCCGCCCGATGGCTCGAGCCTCGCCGTCGATCCGTCGCTCGGGTCCGGGAAGCTCGTGCTGTGCGGCTGCGATCGGCGCGGTGGCCTCGATCCGGCGATCTGGCTGTGGAGCGGCAGCGACTGGCTCCCGGCTCGCTATCCGCCGGTGCCGATCGCACCCCAGGCCGAGGTCACCAACTCCCACACGTCATCGCTGCTGTATCTCGGCTCGGCGATCTCGGGGGCCAACTCGCTCTCGCAGACGGTTGACATCTGGTCGATGCGCAACGGCGCGTGGGTACAGCTGGGGATCTGAGCGGTCTCTCGTGTGACGCACTGTGGTGCCACTCGGGCTTGACATTGGCACCACAGTGGTGCCATAGTGGCGCCACATGGATCTCCGCCCTTACATCGACGACATCACCCGCCAGGTGGCCGTGGCCGCCGATGCCGGCGGGGACGAGGCTCGTGTGGTCGCGGAGCGCCTCGTGGCGCCACTTCGAGTCGGCCATCCGGCTGGCGCTGCAGGATGCGCTGGCCTTCGCTGCCGAGGAGATCACCCGGGAGCTTGCCCCCGGATCGGTGGAGTTGCGCCTTCGCGGACGGGACCCCGAGTTCGTCGTGCATGTGCCGCCTGCCGAGGGCGGAGTGGACGGGCAGGCCGGCAGCACAGACAGTGCCGACGGGTGGTCGAACTCGCCCGACACGTCCGATGGCGAGGCGCCATCCGGGGCCTCGGTCGACGACGACGAAGGCGGCATGTTGCGGATCAACCTCCGCTTGCCCAACCACATCAAGACCAGGATCGAGCGTGCCGCCGGAAGCCACGGCGTTTCGGTGAACGCGTGGGTCGTTCGCGCCGCCTCCGCGGCGCTGGACAGGGAGCCGGGTCCGGCTCCTCACTTCGGCCGCCAGCAGGGCCGTCGCCGCTACACGGGCTGGGTTCGGTAGTGCTGTTGAGGAGAATGTGCGATGCCGACATTTAGTACGCCCGGGCCGATCGTTTTCACCCCGGAAGTGGGTTCGGGACGCGTGCGCGTGGTGGCGAGCGATCGCAGCAGCACCGATGTCGAGGTGCGCCCCAGCGACCCGTCCCGAGCCTCCGACGTCGCCGCCGCCGAGCAGACGCGCGTCGACTTCGGAGGGGGAAACTCGTGGTCACGGGTCCAAAGGGCTGGAATTTCGGGCGTGGCGGGTCGATCGACGTCGAGGTCGCGCTGCCGACCGATTCTGAGATTCGCGGCGTCTCCGGCGCGGGCTCGCTGCTCGCCGTCGGGCGACTGGGATCGTGCCAGTACAAGACCGGCGCCGGCGACATCGACATCGAAACCGCCGGGCCCGTTGACCTGCAGACCGGCGCCGGTGACATCAGCGTCGGCAACACCACCGGCCACACCCAGATCACCACCGGTACGGGCCAACTCCGCATCGGGAGGATCGACGGCCAGGCGATCATCAAGAACTCCAACGGCGATACCTCAGTCGGGTCGGTGACCGGCGATCTCCGCGTACGAATGGGCAATGGCAGCCTCAGCGTCGATGAAGCCGCCGCGACCGTCGTCGCCAAAACCGCCCACGGGGATCTGCGCCTCGGCGACCTCTCCTCGGGCGCGGTGACGCTGCAGACCGGTGTCGGTAACGTTGACGTCGGAATCCGCAGTGGTGTCGCAGCCTGGCTGGACCTGAACACCCAGGTCGGCACCGTGCACACCAGCCTCGAAGCCACCGCGCAGCCGCAGCGCGGTGAGGATGCTGTGGAAGTCCGCGCCCGGAGCTTCCACGGCGACATCACCGTCCGCCAGTCGCTCGCGAGCGTCGCGGGATAGGAGCGCCATGGGCACCTTCGCGATTTCCGCTCAGCACCTCGCACGCACCTTCGGCGAGACGCGCGCGCTCGTCGACGTCAGCCTCGACGTCCCGGCGGGGAGCGTCTGCGCCCTGCTCGGCCGCAACGGCGCCGGCAAGACCACCACGGTTCGCATTCTCACCACGCTGCTCGACGCCAACGGCGGCCATGCGCAGGTTGCGGGCTTCGATGTGGCCAAGGAGGCGGACAAGGTGCGCGCGTGCATCGGCGTGACCGGTCAGACGGCGACCATGGACGAGCTGCTGACGGGTTCCGAGAATCTCGAGATCATTGGTCGCTTCGCGCACCTGGGCTCCGCGGTGTCACGGCGGCGATCGGTCGAGTTGCTGCAACAGTTCGACCTGGTCGACGCGGGCGGGATGCTCGTCAAGAAGTACTCCGGCGGAATGCGCCGCCGGCTTGACCTTGCGGCCAGCCTCATCGCCAATCCCGAAGTGTTGTTTCTCGACGAGCCCACCACCGGCCTCGACCCGGTGGCGCGCAGCGAGATGTGGGTTGCGATCCGCAATCTCGTGACGCGCGGCACCACGGTCCTGCTCACCACGCAATACCTCGACGAGGCCGATCAGCTTGCCGATACGATCGTGGTGGTCGACCGCGGTCTCGTGGTCGCCGAAGGAACGCCCGAACAGCTCAAGGCGTCGATTGGTCGCCCAAGCGTCGTGGTCACACTCGTCGACGCCGACCCGGTTGCGCTCGAGAAGGTGCGCGCCGCGCTCGGCGAGGACGCAACCATCGAGGGACGCTCCGTGAGCACCCCTGCCCTGCACGGACTCCTGACCCTGGGCGAGGTGGTGACCACGCTCGAGGGGCTCGGCGTCGCGATTCACGAGGTGGGGCTTGAGCATCCCAGCCTTGACGAAGTCTTCAGCACGGTGACGCACCGGCGTGGTGAGCGCCTCCCCGGCGAGCAACCCGCGGTGGAAACCGCGGAGGTGGGCGTGTGACCGTCGCGACGCTACCGACGAACATCCCCACCCAGAGCGCGTTCCGCAGCGGCGCCGTCGACGCCTACAACGCGACCCGCCGCTATCTCATCCGCGGCAAGCGCCAGCCCGACATCATCTTCGGAAGCGTGCTCTTCCCGGTGATCTTCGTGGTGCTCTTTGGCTACGTGTTCGGCAGCTCGATCAGTGTGCCCGGCGGCAACTACCACTCCTATCTCATGTCGGGATTGTTTGCCCAGTCCACCCTGTTCGCGTCGAGCCAGGTCGCCGTTGCTGTCGCAACTGACATGAACGAAGGGGTGATCGACCGTTTCAAGACGCTGCCGATCGCGCGCTCGTCGATTCTCATCGGGCGCTCGATCTCCACGATCATCCTCGGCCTGCCGTCGCTGGCGGTGATGATCGTCTGCGCGCTCGCGGTGGGATGGCGCCCGGAGAACGGCCTCTTCAACGCCTTTCTCGGATTCCTGCTCATCGAGGTCTTCGCGTTCGCGCTGTGCTGGCTCGGCATTCTCATCGGCCTCATCGCGAAGTCATCGCAGGCGGCCGATGTCATCGCCAGCGTTCCGGTGTTCCTGCTCGGCTTCATCTCCAACGTCTTCGTCGACACGTCGAAGATGCCGGTGTGGCTGCGCGTGTTCGCGGACTGGAACCCGGTATCGGCCGTCGTCGCCGCTGGGCGCAATCTCTTCGGCAACTCGATCGGCCCGCCCCCGGCGGGTGTCTGGTCGCTGCAACATCCGGAGATCACCACGATCGTCCTCGGCGTGATCATCATCGCGATCTTCCTGCCGCTCTCGGTTCGCCGCTACTCGCGCACTTCGCGATAGCGGCGATCGCTGATGCGATGAGAGGGTCCCGCTCGCTAGGCTGAGCGGAGCCGTTCGTATGTGCGAAGTCAAGGAGCGTTTGATGACCGTAGACAGCAGCGCCAGCGCAACCTGGGAAGGCGATCTCCGGACAGGCAGGGGCACCGTCCGCCCCGCAAGCGGGACCTTTCCTGAGCTGACCATGACCTGGGACCGTCGGGCGATGTCGCGCGGCACCGGGACGAGCCCCGAGGAGTTGATCGCGTCTGCGCACGCGAGCTGTTTCTCAATGGCGCTCGCCAACAGCCTTGCCACGTCGGGTTACCCGCCGGCACACCTCGATACCACCGCGACGGTCACCTTCGGCGCCGCCGAAGGCATCGCCAAGATCCACCTGACCGCCAGGGGGAAGGTTCCCGGCATCGATACCGCGGTCTTCACGGCAGCGGTCGAGAGCGCACGCGCAAACTGCCCGGTGTCCAAGGCCCTGGCCGCTGTGCCGATCACCGCCGAGGCAACCCTCGAGCTGTAGGCGCACTGCACCCAGAGCCGGCCAGGTCGGGTTCGGCTACTTGGACAGCCCGTTGCTGACGTTGGAGAACACGTTGTTCAGCTGCTTGCCCACGACCTGGAGGATCACGATCACCACGATGGCGATCAGGACGAGGATGAGCGCGTACTCAACCATCCCCTGGCCGTCTTCAGGCCGTTCGAGCCGGCGGGCAAGCCACTCAGTCGCACGCATGTAGCGTTCGGCTGGAGAGAAGCGAGAATCGATCACGGTCAGATCGTATGTCCTGATACGCCGCTGACCATGACGAGCCGGTCACGTGGCGCTCGCGGGGTGCCGCACATCGTGTGCGCCCCGAACTCAGGCGTTGACCCGTTCCAGGTACTGCGCACTGCCGCGGGCGCCGGCGACCGTCTCCGGCGCCGCGATCGCGGCGATCTCGCGCAATTCATCCGCGCTCAGCGAAACCTCCGCCGCCGCGGCATTGGCTTCGAGGTTCTTGCGCTTGCGAGTCCCGGGGATCGGGACGATGTCCTGCCCCTGGTGGAGCAGCCAGGCGAGCGCCAGCTGTGCCGTCGTGATGTCGTGACGCCGAGCGATCGCTTCGAGCCGCGCCACGAGCTGCAGGTTGTGGTCGAAGTTCTCCTCCTGCCAGCGGGGCACGCCGCGACGCCAGTCGTCCTTCGGAAGATCCTCGAGGCGCTGGAAGTCCCCGGTGAGCAGGCCCCGCCCGAGTGGGCTGTAGGCGACGAACCCGATTCCCAGCTCGCGTGTCACCGGCAGGATCTCTGCCTCGGGCTCGCGGCTGAACATCGAGTACTCGGTCTGCAGGGCCGCGATCGGATGGGTGCCATGGGCGCGCCGGATGGTCTCGGGCGCCGCTTCGGACAGGCCGAGGTGGCGCACGAGCCCGGCGGTCACCAGTTCCCCCATGGCCCCGACCGTTTCCTCGATTGGCGTCGTCGGATCCACGCGGTGCAGGTAGTAGAGGTCCACGTAATCGGTGCCGAGGCGCGCCAGGCTCGCCTCGAGCGCGGGTCGCACCAGGTCGCGCTTGCCGAGACCTGCGCCGCCGCCGCCACCGAACTTGGTGGCGAGCACGACCTCGGCCCGATACCCCGCGATCGCCTTGCCGACGACCTCCTCGCTGTGCCCCGAGCCGTAGATGTTGGCGGTGTCGATGAAGGTGACGCCGAGCTCGCGCGCGCGAGCCAGTGTCGACGCCGACTCCTTGTCCTCAGCGCCGCCGTAGACGCCGGCGAAACTCATCGCGCCGAGTCCGACTGCCGAAACAGTTGGGCCCTGGGTGCCGAGACCGCGTTGCTGCATGAGGTGATCCTCCTGAATTCGTCGGTTGCTCTGAGGCTAGCGCGTTGTCCCGGCGCGACGGCTCGGGATGCGGTTACGATCGCTGGCGTCGGCAAGGGTTTTCAGAGGGACGACAGTGCAGACATCCGACGCAGGAAGGTTCTGGAAAGGTGACCGGGCTCCGGCTCGGTGGTGGCAGCAGCAACTGGCTGGGCGGTTGAACGAGCACGTGATCGAGTTGACTGCCCTCGCGGGAAATCCACTGGGCGATCCGACGGAGCGGCCGGTATGGGTGTACACGCCGCCCGGGTACGACAGCAACGACGAGCGCTATCCGGCGATCTACGTGATCCAGGGCTATACCGGGCAGGCAGTGATGTGGTGGAACCGCTCTCCCTTTCGCGAGTCCTTTCCGTCAGCCGTGGATCGTGTCATTGCGAGCGGCGACACACCACCGGTCATCGTCGTATATGTCGACGCGTGGACTGCGTACGGCGGTTCGCAGTTCGTCGACTCGCCGGGGACGGGTCGCTATCACACCTATCTCTGCGAGGAGGTCGTCACCTTCGTGGACGAGCGTTACCGCACCCTGGCGGGACCTGAACACCGCGGGATCATGGGGAAATCGAGCGGTGGCTTCGGCGCCATGATCACCCCGATGCTGCGCCCTGATCTCTTCGGTGGCCTCGCGACGCACGCCGGCGATGGCATGTACGAGTGCTGCTATGTCCCCGAGTTCGCCAAGGCGGTGCGCTTCCTGCGCGCCTACGATGGCGACATCTTTGCGTGGTGGGAGGACTTCCAGTCGCGCACCGCGTTCATCAAGGAATGCGACAGCATCCTGGTCATGACGCTCGGTGTCGCCGCCTGTTTCTCGGCGCGCGATGACGGGACTCCCGAATTGCCCTTCGATTCCAGGACAGGCCGGTTGCGTGACGAGATCTGGGCGAAATGGCTCGCGTGGGATCCGGTGCGCATGGTGCCGAAGTACGCCGACGCGTTGCGCACGCAGCGCGCCATCTGGATCGATGCGGGCACGCGTGATGACTGGTACCTCGACCTGGCGGCAACCGGCTTCCGCGACGAGCTGGCGAAGATCGGTATCACCGATGTGCACTTCGAATTGTTCGATGCGACGCACATGGGCATCGACTACCGCTATGTGCAGTCGCTCGCATATCTCGCCGAGCGACTGCGCTGAACCGGTTAGCCCTGCGGGAACACCACCACCGAGCGCAACACCTCGCTCTTCACGATCTTCTCGAACGCCGACTCCACGTCATTCACGGTGATGAGCTCCGAAACGAAGCCGTCCAGGTCGAGCCGGCCCTTGCGGTAGAGGTCGATCAGCACTGGGAAATCGCGCGTCGGCAGGCAGTCGCCATACCACGACGATCGCATCGATCCGCCGCGCCCGAAAACCTCTGACATTGGCAGCTCGACGCTCATGCCTTGTTCGGGCGGCACGCCGACGTTGACGAGACGTCCCGCGTGGTCGCGTGCGAGAAATGCCTGGAGGTAGGTCTCCGGACGGCCGACTGCGTCGATGACCAGATCGGCGCCGAAGCCGCCGGTCAGCGCGCGGATCGCCTCGATCGGATCCTCGGTGCGCGCGTCGACGGTGTGGGTGGCGCCGAACCGCTTCGCCCACTCGAGCTTGCGTTCGACCACGTCGACGGCGATCACCATGCGCGCACCGGCAATCGCCGCGCCCGCGATCGCCGCGTTGCCGACACCGCCGCACCCGATGACCGCAACCGTGTCGCCGGCCACGACCGCGCCGGTGGTCACCGCTGCGCCGTAGCCGGCCATGACTCCGCAGCCGATGAGCGCGGCGGCCTCACGGCGTGTGGCGGGGTCGATTTTCACCGCCTGGCGCGCGTGCACGAGGCAGCGCTCCGCAAATGCGCCGATGCCGAGCGCCGCGGTCAACGGCGTGCCGTCCTCGAGGGTCATCTTCTGGTGCGCGTTCTGGCTGTCGAAGCAGTACCAGGGGCGTCCGCGCAAGCAACTCCTGCAGGTGCCACAGGGCGCGCGCCATGCGATCACCACGATGTCGCCGGGCGCGATGTTGGTGACGCCTTCGCCGACAGCCTCGACCACACCGGAAGCCTCATGGCCGAGCAGAAAGGGGAAGTCATCGCCAATGCCGCCCTCGCGGTAGTGCAGGTCGGTATGGCAGACGCCGCATGCCTCGACCCGGATGAGCGCCTCATCCGCACCCGGGTCCGGGACGTGAATGGTCACGACCTCGACGGGGGCGCTGCGCTTGCGGGCGATGACGCCCTGAACTTCATATGGGATGACGGTGCCCTCGTTCGGGGGTTCGACGGTGACGGGCCTGAACTCTACGAGATCGATCGCCAGCCGGATCGAGGCGCGGTGACCATTCGGGTTGATACCGTCGGAGCGGCCTATGGAAGCGCCGGCGCTCCGCCGATGGACTGTGAGTGCGATCGCGCTCGGCGCCTTCGTCGGCATGGTCGACGCGACCATCGTTGCAGTGGCGCTCGACCCGATCACACGCCATTTCGGGATACCCCTGGCATCCGGCCAGGAAGTGATCGCGCTCTACCTCGTCATCGTCACGGCGACAGTGCCGACGATCGGCCGTCTCGCGGATCGCTTTGGCAGGCGCAAGGCATACATGTCGGGGTTCATCTGCTTCGGATTTGGCTCGCTTGTGGCTGCGGTTGCCCCGTCATTCGGCATCCTGCTCGTGGGCAGAGTGGTGCAAGCGGTGGGCGGCGGCATGCTGATGGCCGGCAGCCTGGCGCTCATCGCCGAGCACGCACCCCGGAAGCGCACCGGCAGGTCGGTGGCGGTGCTCGTCACCACGCAGGCGGTGGCCGGTCTGATCGGCCCGCCGCTGGGCGGTCTGCTGGTCGCACTGGGTGGATGGCAGACGGTCTTCTGGGCTGGCATCCCGATCGCCGTCGTCGGCGTTGTCGTGACCTTTGTCGCGGTGCCGGTGAGCGCGCAGCGCAAGCACGGCCGGATCGATATACCGGGCGCGGTGCTGCTCGCGGTGCTGTTCTTCGGTCTCGGCGCGGGCATCTCCTCGCTGGCGGCGCCGGTGTTCGGATCGGTGCCGGCGATCGCGTGGTTCTCGGTTGCGTGGATCGCGCTGCTGCTGCTCGTCTCTGCGGAGTTCATCGCGCCCAAGCCGATGATGGATCCGCGTTTTCTTCGCAAGGGTCGCTTCGTGTCCGCGGCCGCCGCGACCTTCCTGAGCACCGGTACGCTGATGTCCTGCTTCGCGATCCTCCCGTACTGGTTGGAGCAGGCGCACGGCATCGGCCCGGTGGTCGCAGGGCTGGCGTTTCTGCCGATCGGTATCGGAGTTGGGGCTACCTCGCGCGCGGGTGGCCGGATGGGGGATGCGAAGAAGACGCGTCTGGCGACGACCGGAGGCATGGCCGTCGCTGCGCTCGGATTCGTGCTGGCCGCGTTCGCGACGCACGGCCTCGACTGGCCGCTGCTCTTGATCGGACTGTTCCTGGTCGGCTGCGGGAACGGGTTCTTCTCGTCACCGAACACGGCTGCGGCGATCAGCCTGGCACCGCAGGACGCACTCGGCGGCGCGGCGGGATTCCTCTCCGCCGCACGGAATACCGGTGTGATCACCGGGCTCGGCATCACCGGAGCGATCTATACGGCGGCGGGGACCGCGACGGTTGACGCGGCCACCGCGAGCATCTTCGGCGGTGCGGCGACGATATGCGTGGTGGTCGGGCTGATCGCGCTGCTCACCTATCGCTCATCGGGAGCGGATGCGACGCTCCGCGCCGCCACCCACACTTCGGCGGACGAGCCGGTGCCGGCGATCAGCCGCATCGTGGCGGGTCGGTCCGAGTAACGCCGCGACCGGAGCTGCGGTCAGACCTGGTGCGACGAAGCGGCGCGCCGCTAGGCTCATCGCATGAGCGCAATCAATCTCGCCGCCCTTCTCGCCACCTTCGAAGAGCCGTGGGCACCGCGAACGGTCGCGACCCTGAATGACTACGACGTGCGGGTCGTCAAGACGCACGGCTCGTTCTCACGGCACAGCCACCCGGAGACCGACGAGCTGTTTCTCGTGGTGCGCGGCCGGATGACCATTCGCATGGACGCAGGTGATGTCGAACTTGGTCCTGGTGACCTGTATGTCGTTCCACGCGGCGTCGCGCACCAGCCGGTCTCGATTGATGGTGCGGAGGCGCTGCTCATCGAACCGAGCGCAACCATCAACACCGGCGATACGCCAAGCGAGTTCACGCGCACGCCGGTTGTCGTGGTGGCCCCCGACGCTGCATCGGGATAGCCCAGCGAGGTCAGACCGGCCAGCTCTCCCAGCGGCGCATGGTGGTGGCGATCGTCTCCTCTTCGAGCGCGAGGTGCGTCAAGAGGTCATCGGACAGGCGGCCGAGCGCCGCGACCAGATCATTGCGCGCCGGAGACTGCGCCTCGTCGTCGAGTTCCCTGGCGGCCTCTTCAACTGTGTCGAGGAGCCCTGAGATCGCGCGGTGGTCGGCCTCGAGCTTGTCCACCACGCCGGCCAAGTCGGGGTTCGAGCGACGGAGCGCCGGAAACATGTCGGCGTCCTCGTGACCGTGGTGCGCGTGCACGACGCGGCAGTGATACAGGCAGTTCACCTGCAGTGTCCAGATGGGGCTCCGTGTCCGCAAAGCAGCGATCTGATCGGCCACGAAGGCGCCGGTGCTCCCGCAGCCACCTCGATCGCCAGCTCACGGCACACCGAAAGATCGCTGCGCAGCATCTGGTGCACGAGCTTGAGCTGCCGGTGCATCGCGACCCCGAATGGTGCCTCGCCCTTTTCCCGCGACGTCATGTCAGAGCAGTTTGCCCTTACGCAGCGCATCCTCGACGCCGCTGATGTCGTCGACCAGATAGGTCGGCTCCTGCTGCGCCAAGAGGTCGCGATCGCGGATGCCGGAGCACACCGCGATGGATGGATAACCGAGTGAGCTGGCGGCCATGACGTCCGCTTCCGTATCGCCGATCACGACCCCGGGTTCGTCCTCCGGTACCGCTTTCCGGATCAGACGGGCCTTCACGCGAAAGGGTGGCTCGCCACCGTCGCCGGCGCTCTCGATCGCTTCGAAGAACGGCTGCAGCGCGAACACCGAGAGCTGCGCACGCAACGCGGTGGCCGAGTTGCGCAGGGAGACCAGTACCAGCCGGTGCGTCGCCGCCAGTTTGGTCAGCACGCCGAGGCTGGCGGGAAACAGGACGTCGAATCCGAGGTTGGCGGGTAGTTCAATCTGTGCCTGGAACTCGGACTCGAAGGCGTTGTACAGGTCGGGAAGTATTCCGCTCTGCGCCAGGATGTCCGGCCAGCCGGTGCGCTGTCGCTTCAGCTCCCAGTAGGCGGCGCGCCCAAGCGGCTGACCGTCGAGCGAGACGCAGAGAGCGCTGTAGACGTGGTGATGCCGGGAGGAAACATCGAGCAGCGTGCCGTCGAGGTCAAAGACAAGGGTTGGCGTCCGCTGGCCAGCCAATCTGCTCCTCCAACCCATCTGGAACGACCCGCGCCGGGATCGATCCGGTCGTGTCGTGGCACCGCGTGATGGTACCGGCGCCATGGTAGCCCGGCGCGGTTGGCATTCCGGTCACGCCCAGGCATCGGATGGCCCGGACAAGACCGCCGTTCAGGGGCCGAAAAGGCGCTCGAACCTACTCGTCCGACTCTTTCCAGCCGAAGTGCTTCCAGCGGAAGATGCCGCTCGACCAAGCCGGGAGACGTGCAATTGTTCGAACTCCCCATAGGTGTCCGCCTTCGCGGAGTCCACGGTCAAGTGCACCGACTCCGTGGTGATGAGCCCGATATCCGCGGCGGGCGCGAGGTAATGCTTGTGATGGTGCGCGTGCTCGAACACGACACCGTGAAAGATGTCCTCCCGGGCGAGCGCGGCGACCTCGACCACCTTGCCGATGTTCGTACCGTCGCTGGTCAGGACTGCCTCACCGGTCCTGAGAGCGGTCCATGCGATCTGTTCTTCAGCCATGCAACTCATCATAGATGCGCTGTACTTGGGCAGCCTTGATGGCGGGGGTCTGGCCGAAGACGAGCAGGAACAGCGCCTCACGCGCCAGACGTTGCGCGTGGCTCTCCATGGTTATGGATCTGCCGCCGCCGGTGATGACCAGCGCTGTCGCGGCGTGCATCGCCAGCTCGGAGGCGCGGGCGCGAGCGAGCGGCGCCTCTTCGGGCGACGCCTGGTCGAGAGCGGCACGGCAAGCCTCGACTTCGGCTCGGAAATACGCGCTCTCGAGCAGCGACGCGCAGCGGGAGCCGACCCCGAGCGCGAGTGAGCCGTTCAGGCGGAGGCTTGATCGATCCGCGGTCTGCCAGTCGTCAAACGGCTGGAGGGCGATGATCCGATCGCCCGGGACCTGATGGTCAACGAAGGTCAGGGTGACTGTGGCGCTGGCGTTGGTTGCCGCCAGGCGCAATGACTCGGCCCGCAGCGAGGGTCCTTCGCGAGCGTCGATCAGCGCCCAGACGATATCGCCGTCCTGGCGCCGCGCGGCAGCTCGGATGACGTCGATGCGTCCCCATCCGGTGACCCATGGCGCGTACCCGTTGAAGCGCCATCCGTCGCCGTCGGGGATGGCGGTCAGGATTGGTGGCCCAGGGCGGCGGAGTCCCGAGAACGCAACCCCGGCACGGACTTCACCCGCGCACAGCCGCGCGAGCCATCGCTCGCGAAGCGGCGGCGTCGCGTCGGTCAGAGCGCGCACCGCGCCGTGGTGCTGAATCCAGACGAACGTGGTGCTGAGGTCGCCCGACGCCATGATCTCGATGATCCGCAGGCCGCTGGTGATGTCCGGCAAACCCATGCCGCCGGCGTCGGCCGGACCGGCGAGCCCGTAGAAGCCCAGCGCGGCGAGACGGTCGAGGCGATCGATGGGGACGAGCAGCGAAGCATCCACCTCGAGCGCCCCGGGAAAGAGCACCTCATCGCTGAAGGCTTGCGCGCGAGCGACCGCATCAGTGGTCATGCCATCCCGGCTCCGGTACGTGACCAGAAAACTAGCGGGGCCGCGGCGTCGCGACCGCCCGAGGCTGCCGCCGTCGCGGCTTTGGGGTTGCGGGTGCAGACCCGTTGGCCGAGTTCGGATTTGCGAGCGCGGCAAGCTCTTCCTTGAGCCATCGGATCATCGTGCCAACGTCGGGGATCGCATCGCGGTCGGCGACGATGCCGATGTTCAGGGTGCCGTCGTAGCTCATCACGGTGATGTTCAAGCCCATGCCGTCGGTGATCACCGAGACGGGATAGATCGCCTCCATGCGCGCACCGGCGCAGTACAACGGGATCTGCGGCCCGGGCACGTTGGACACGACGAGATTCCAGGTCGGGCGCAGGCGAGGGCTGCTCGCCCAGGCGCTGATGAGTTGGGCTGCTCGCGAGAACAATGCCGGCGGGATGAAGTTGTTGGCGTCCTGGAGCAGGCTCGCCGGCAGCGCCTGCTGGCGTACCTTCATCTCCGACAGCGACTCGTGGGTCGCTCGCAGCCGCTCGGCTGGGTCCGCGACCTCGGTGTGGAGCGGCACGCCCATGAGCAGGATCCGGTTGCCGAAGGTGCCCTGCTGCTCGGGGCTCCGCACCGATACCGGGATCTGCGCGACCAGCGGCTCCTGGGCAGCTCGCGATGTTTGCTCAGCCAGCGTCGCACCGTGCCCGCGCAGAGCGAGACCACGACGTCGTTGACCGTGACGCCGTACATGTTCTTGACATCTTTGACAGCATCAAGCGGGATCTGCCCGAAGACGATGCGCCGGTGTGCCGACACCCGCCCGTTGAACGAGGTGTGGGGTGGTGTCGTCAATGTACGTCCGCGGACGATGGTGTCGCGGCGCAGCGTTGCCTGCAACCGCCGTCCCGCTGCGCCGATGAGGCTGGCGCCGGGCAGCATGCTGAAGATGCCGACCTCGTCGAAATGCGGCAGGGTTCCCGGCAGCGAGCGCAGCAGCCGGAGCGGGTACTGCGGAACGCCCATGAGACCGCGCGCCAGCATCTCCAGCTGAGTCGGCATGTGCTCGACACCGCTGTCGTCAGCGGGCTGCGGGGCCGGGCGGCCTTCCGGGCGTCAGATCCAGCAGCGAGCCGAGAATCTCCGCGCCGGACAGGCCGTCGATGACCGCGTGGTGGACCTTGGTCAATAGCGCCACGCGTCCGCCTTCGAGGCCATGGATCAGGTAGATCTCCCAGAGCGGGCGGCTGCGATCGAGGGGTCGGGAGAAGATGCGTCCGACCTGCTCCTCGAGCTGGGCGTTGGTGCCGGGTGGGACCAGGGCCAGCTCGCGGACGTGGAAGTCGATGTCGAAGTCGGGGTCGTCCACCCAGTAGGCGTGGTCGAGCCCGAAGGGAACCTCCGCGAGCCGCCATTTGAAGATCGCGATCAGGGGCAGGCGGTCGAGAATGAGCTTCTGGAGATCCTCGAGCCGGAGGACACCTCCCGGGGCGGTCGATGGGTCGAGGATGAGGACACCCGTCACGTGACCGTAGATACGGGCTGTCTCGACGGCGAGAAACTGCGCGTCAAGACTGGTGAGCTGGCGCATTGGTGTCGGCCAACACTGGCAGAACTCAGGAAGAACGGTCAACCCGGCCCAATGCCGCGCGCATGTGGGATTGTTCGGGGGTGCCGCCCGAGATTGCGACGATTGAGACCCCGGAGCTGGGCGATCGCAGCTACGCCATCATCGCCGGTAGCCAGGCGGTCGTCGTCGACCCCCAGCGAGACATCGACCGGGTCCTCGCCGTGCTCGCCGGCTACGGCAGCAGGCTGACCCACGTGTTCGAGACGCACATCCACAACGACTACGTCTCGGGCGGCGTCGAGCTGTGCCGCGCCACCGGCGCGACGCACGTCATCCCTGTGGGGGAGGCGGTCGGCTACACGCGCCATGCGATCGGTGACGGGGAGACCATCACGATCGGGGACCTGATGCTCCGCGCGCGCCACACACCCGGACATAGCGCGACGCACATGACCTATATCCTCGAGGAGGGCGGCCGGCCGATCGCGGCCTTCACGGGTGGGGCGATGCTGCTCGGCTCGGTCGGCCGCACCGACCTGGCCGGTCCCTGGGTAACCGAGCGCCTGAGCCGTTTACAACATCGTTCCGCGAGGCGCCTCTCCGCGGAGCTGCCGGACGAAGCCGCAATCCTCCCAACCCATGGATTCGGAGCCTCTGCTCGGCCGGATTCCCCGTGGGTGGGCCGGAAACGGCCGACGCCGCCCATCAGCGCGCGGAGAACCCGGCGTTGCTCATGGACGAGGACGCCTTCGTCGCCCGGCTCAAGTCCAATCTCGACGCCTTTCCGCGCTACTACGGCTACGTCGCACCGAGAAACCGGGAGGAGACCGAACCACTTGAGCTCGGCTTGCCGCCTGGCAGCACGGCTCGCGAACTCGCGCACCGTGCGCGCACCGGGGAATGGGTGGTCGATCTACGCCCGCGGCAGGCCTTCGGCGAACGGCACCTGGCCGGCACGCTCGCCTTCGAGCTCAGCGATCCGTTCACGACCTATCTCGGCTGGCTGATGCCGTGGGGGAGCCCCTCAGCCTGATCGGCGCGTCGGTGACCGACGTCGCCAAGGCCAGACGTGCGGTCGCGCGGATCGGCATCGAGAAGATCGCGGCCTGGGGTCTGAGTGAACCCGACAACGGCGAAGGCGACCCATGGGCGGGGCTCGAGACCCGGTCCTATCCGGTGGTGGGCTTTCCTGAGCTCAAGCCATACATCGGGCTGCCCGGCGAGGTGGTGGTGGACGTCCGCCTCCCTCGCGAGTGGAAGGACGGGCACCTGGCAACCGCCATGCACATCCCGCTCCACGAGTTGCCCGACCGCATCGACGAGGTCCCCGATGGCCGCGTGTGGGTGCACTGCGCGGCGGGCTACCGCGCCGCGGTTGCCGGATCGCTCCTGGCCCGCGCCGGCCGCGACGTGATGGTCGTCAGCGACCAGTTCAGCAACGCGGTCGCGGCGGAGCTCGAGATCGTCACCGCGTGAGACCGGCGTTCGGGGCCTAGGCGCGCCATGAGCCTGGCCACCCGCGCGATCGAGCTGGTCGCGCATCTACCGCCGGCACGCACTCGGGCGATCACCGTGCGACGCGATCTCGAAATCCCCATGTCTGACGGGATCACGCTGCTCGCCGATCGCTATCGGGCCCGTGACCACGGGATGCAGCCGGTCATCCTGATGCGCAGTCCCTACGGACGCGGCGGGCTCCACGCGTTTGCTGCGCGGATCTTCGCCGAGCGGGGCTTCCAGGTGGTGGTGCAGAGCTGCCGGGCACGCACGGTTCGGGGGGCACCTTCGACGCCTATCGCGACGAGGCGCAGGACGGGCTCGCCACGCTGGCATGGATCGAGGCGCAAACCTGGTGTCCCGGGAAGATCGCGACGTTCGGCCCGAGCTATCTCGGCATCGCGCAGTGGGCGGTGGCGGCCGATCCCCCTGCGTCGTTGCGCGCCATGGCGCCAGCGATCACGTCATCCCGGGTGCGCGCGTTCACCTATACGGGTGGCGCGTTCTCGCTCGGCAGCACGCTCGCATGGCTGGAACTCCTTGCGGGACAGCCGAGAACCGCGCAACAGCGGGTGCGCGCGCGATTCGACGCGAAGCGAAGGATGGCGCAGGCATGCAGCACGCTCCCGTTGCTCGAGGCCGACCGTGTGCTGACCGGCGAGCGTGTGCCCTTCTATCAGGACTGGCTTGCTCGCGAGCATGACGATGCCTTCTGGCAGCCCGTCGAGTTCGACCGGCACCTCAACGTCGTCAGCATCCCGGTCACGATGGTCACCGGCTGGTACGACATGTTCCTGCCGATGCAGCTGGCCGACTACCTGGCGCTGCGCGCGGCGGGACGTGACGCGCGCCTCACGATCGGACCCTGGAAGCACGCCGACCCGGGGGTGGGGTTCGAAAGCCTGCGGGACTCACTGGATTGGTTCGGCACGCATCTCCTCGACACCCCGACCGCGGTGCCGCGTGCGCGCGTTCGGCTCTTCGTCGGTGGGTCGAAACGCTGGATCGACTGTGACGAGTGGCCGCCGCCTGCTCGGGCTGTCCGCTGGCATCTGCAGGCGGGAGGCGCTCTGCACCCGCGTCTGCCTCACGGTCAGCCCGCCGACCACTTCCGCTACGACCCGGCCGATCCAACGCCATCAGTGGGGGGAAGCCTCCTGGCGAGCTCGGGGGGACCGCAGGACAACCGGACGCTCGAACAGCGCGGCGATGTGCTGGTCTACACCTCGTCCTCGCTGGCTCGCGATGTGGATGTCATCGGCCCGCTCAGCGCCGAGCTGCACGTGCGTTCATCGCTCGAGCACACGGACTTCTTCGTGCGCCTCTGCGACGTCGATCCGTCGGGCAGGTCCACCAACATCTCCGACGGTCTGGCCCGCCTCGGCCCCGGCGACTGGCATCCGCGCCGGGACGGCGTGACGACCGTGAACGTCTCGCTCTGGGCGGCGGCGCACGTCTTCCAACGCGGGCACCGCATCCGGGTGCAGGTCTCGAGCGGCGCTCACCCGAGGTTCGCACGCAACCTCGGTGGGGGAGAACCGCTCGGTACCGCCACGGCGATGCACATCGCCGACCAGGAGGTCTGGCACAGCGCCGATCACGCGTCGGCGATCGTGCTCCCGGTTCGGGATCCGAGCTAGCGGGGCACTCCGGTGGGCACGCGCGGCGTGCGGGCGCGTTTCGCGGGCGCGCTGGTCGGAGCCGGGGCAGCCTCGAGGGACGTGACCCACTGCGGCGGCGGCGATCCGGCAGGCGCAACCGGCGTTTCGGGACTGGGATCGTCACCACGTGACGGCGGGTCGTCAACCGGAGCCTGCTGGTTGTGATCGTTGTCGAACGAGATCAGGTAGATCGACGCGATCGCGGTCATGGTGACGAACCCGAAGATCGAGAGCGTGACCCGGTCGATCAGGCCCATCTCGCCGGGCAGTCCGGGCATGAACGGGACGAGGAATCCGGTGACGAGCCCGATGCTCGGTGGGAGCAACCAGACCCAGACGGAGCGGCCTTCACGGTCGATACCGAGCCGGCGTTCGAACCCTCTGATACCCGCTGCGATCCGCGCTTTGACATGAGGCCATGACTTCTCCTTGATTCAGTCTATCGCGCGCGGACCGGAGATCAAACGTCGGGCTCAGTGCAACGCGCGCGGCCACCGATCCAGCTGATCCCCGGCGACAAGGCGGTAGCCCATGTCGACCATCCGGATCCAGTACAGATCCGGTTCGAGCGGCGAGGAGCCGCGATGGTCGGGGTGTTCGCCGAGGGCGCACCTGACCAGCATGTCGGGCATGTTCAGCCCGGCATGGGCGAAGAAGTTCGACGTGGTGAAGAACCTGCCCGCGTTGATCTCGGTGACCCTCGGTACGCCCGACGCGTCCTCCTTGACATCCACGCAGTACACGCCCTGTGGCGATGCGTCGACGGCCCGGACGGCGCGCTGGGCAAGGTCGTCCACCTGCGGCTCGCGCACGGTACGAGCCACCGACGGCGTGGACGTCTGGCCGCTCGGGGTCAGGTGCCCGTAGAGGTACTCGACCCGCTCGCGCGCCTGACCGGCCACCAGCTCGCCGTCCTGCCAGACGCTCTGGTAGGCGAACTCGCGGCCCGGAAGCATCTCGCTCGCCATGAAGTCGCTCGGCTGCATCCCGCGCTCGTCGATCCACCACTGCATCCAGGCCAACGCCTGCGCGGCGGTGCGCACTGGCAACGACGCCCGGGCCCCGGCGCCAACCCGTGCGCGTATCCACACCCGGTCGTGCCGGGCGCGCAGCCCTGAGACCACCTGGTCCACGGCATCGAGCGAGGTGATTTCGAAGCTCTCCGGGACGTCAACCGCCGCCGCCGCCATGGCCCGGGTGCAGGCCGACTTGTCAGCGACCAACTCCAGCGTCGCCTGCGAGGGGAGAAAGGTCGCGGCCCCCGCGAGGTCGTCGCGGATGGCCCCGATGCTGGGGACATCAGGATCCGGCTGGGGGTGAATGACAGCGATGTGGTGCTCGCCGACGACGGTTCGGAGCGCATCGCCATAGCCGTCGCTGCCCGCGCGGGGAATGATCAGACGCTCGTCAGCTGTGGAAAGGTGGAGCTTGACCGGCGAGATGTCGGCACCCACGAGTCGGTAGCCGCGGTCGGCGAGGCGAAGCGCATCGACGACATTCGCGCATGCCGAACCCCCGGCGCCCGTGAGTAAGACGCTGACGTCTGGCATGGCTCGCGGGACATTACACCGCGGATCGGCTCGCCCCGGTGACAATGCAAGCGTGAACATTCCGGGCGTGCAGTTCGGGCAACCCCTGGGTGTGTCCGACATGCGCCGTCTCTCGCCGCGCTTCTGGCTGGCTCGTCAGACGCAACTGGCGATTTTCTGGGTCCCGGTCTTCATCATCGCCGTGGTGGTCGCGCTGATCGTCCAGGTGTCCGCCGCGGTGCTGCTGCCGGTCCTTGTGGCGCTGATCGCCGCGGTCGCCTGGGCGGTGGAGCGGGGGAGATACCGCTCCTGGGGCTACGCCGAGCGCGAGGACGACCTCATCGTTACGCGTGGCCTCCTCTTCCGCCACGTGTCGGTCGTCCCGTACGGCCGCATGCAGTTCATCGACGTGAGCGCCGGGCCGATCGACCGCGTCTTCGGGCTCGCGAGTGTGCAGCTGCACACTGCGGCCGCGGCGACTGACGCGCGCATTCCAGGGCTCGTCCGCGTGGACGCTGACGCCTTGCGCGACCGTCTCGCGCTGGTCGGGGAGGCGAAGGCCACGGGCCTATGAGCGCGCTGCCGCCGCCGGTGGCCGCAGAGGCGCCGCTCGAGGTTGGGCAGACCTGGCAGCGGCTCCATCCGTTGTCGCCCATCGTCCGCTTCGGGCGCGTGCTGCTGGGCGTCCTGGTGATCGCCGTGCCGTCGATCGCCGAGTTGCCCGGGCTGCATCGGGACTCGTTGGTCTCCGTAGCCATCTACGTCGCGCTGCTGGTGCTTGGCGGCGTGGGTGGGTTCATCTCGTGGCTGGTGACGCGCTGGCGGATCGCTGAAGGCAACCTGCAGATCGAGACCGGCTTCATCCGGCGTCAATCACTGCGGATTCCCCTGGCTCGAATCCAGGCGGTCGACGTGATCGCCCCGCTGGCCGGGCGTTTTCTTGGTCTGGCGGAAGTCCGGGTCGTCTCTGCCGGCCGCGGCGCCGAGCACGGCCGCCTCGCCTATCTCACGGCCGCACAGGCGCCGGTGGTACGCGCCCGTCTGCTGGCGCTCGCGCATGGTCTGGAGGCCGGGACGCCCGAGCCACAGGCGCTGCCGCTGCTGCATGTCCAGAACGGCTTGCTCCTGCCGGCGCTGCTCATGCGCTCGCAGGTGCTCGGTCCGATCCTGATCGCGATCATCGCCGTCGCGGCGGTGGCGGCCGCCCCGCTGGCGGCGGCGGGTGCGCTCGGGAGCGCGATCACGGTGCTGGTCGTCAGCGGCCTCGCCGTGGCGCGCGCATTCAACGAGGACTTCGATTTCATGATCAGCGAGGCAGGCGACGGGGTGCGCCTCGATCGCGGCCTGCTCCAGCGCCGGCACGAAACGATCCCCTATGGGCGCATTCAGGCCGTCCGGATCGTCGAGCCACTCTTCTGGCGGATGTTCGGCTGGGCCCGGCTCGAGGTCGACGTCGCCCGTCAGAGCGTGTCTCGCGAGGCCGACCGCGACGCCAAGCAGGTCGCGCGCACGCTCATCCCGGTCGCATCGCGGGAACAGGCGCTGTGGTTGCTCGCGCGTTTGATGCCTGACGCGCATCCGAATCCGCCACCCGACGCAGGGCCGCCCTCGCGTGCCCGGCTGAAAGCGCCGTTCTCCTTTCATCTGCTGGCAGCCTGGTACGGCTCGCGCTACATGTATGCCCGCACCGGGCGGGTGCAGCGTTCGACGATCATCGTGCCCCTCATCAAAGTGCAGAGCGTGCGGCTCAAGTCGGGGCCGCTGCAGCGGGCGTTCCGGGTCGCGACCGTCGACGTGGACACGGCCGGCCGCCGCTGGCAGGCCTCAGCTCGCTGCCGCGACGAGGAGGAGGCGTCCGCGATGTTGCGGCACATCAGCGAGCGGGCGCGGATGTCGCGTCGTGTCGCTCCTCCGCCGCCCGGCCCATCGCTGGCTCCGGCGACCGGCTAGGACGCGTCCGTGGCACTATCGCGGTACTCATGGCGGTAACAGCGCGCTGCGACTGCGACGGCGAGGAGACGCCCATCTTCCGTCTCGCTGCGGTGATTCTCGACGGCCGGATGGCGCGGGTCTGCCCGAACTGCGCGTCGAAGTACAAGGACCGCATCGACATGCCGTACTCGCCGCGGGTGGATCAGGGGGCCATACAGCCCAGCACCTCGAGGGAGGCCTGGTAGCGCCGTGACGTTCGTCGCACGCCTGGACGCGTGCGTCGAAGCCAGTGGGTCACTGCTCTGCGCGGGGCTCGATCCCGACGGATTCGCGAGTGCTGCTGACGCGGAGCGGCGCTGTCTCGAGATCGTCGATGAGACCGTCGACCACGTCTGCGCTTTCAAGCCGAACCTCGCCTTCTTCGAACAGCTCGGGTCGGCGGGCTACGCGATCCTGGAGCGGCTGCGCGCGCACATCCCGAGGGATCGCATCCTCATCCTCGACGCCAAGCGCGGCGACATGGGCAACACGGCGGAGGCCTACGCGCGAGCGCTCTTCGATGTACTTGGCGCCGATTGCGTCACGGTGAATCCACTGCTCGGCAGTGACTCGGTGCTGCCCTTTCTCGCTCGCGAAGACCGCGGTGCCCTGCTGATCGCGCGCAGCAGCAACCCGGGCGCGGCCGATCTGCTCGACGCGCGGCTTGAAGGTGGTGAGCCGGTGAGCGCCCGTATCGTCGAGCTCGGGCTGCGCTGGGATCCCGGCGGTTCGGTGGGCTTCGTCGTGGGTGCAACCAACCCCCAGGCGGTCGCGGCGGTTCGCACCGCGGCGCCGGATGCACCGCTCCTGCTTCCCGGTGTCGGTGCGCAGGGTGGATCGCTCGAGGAATCCGTCGCAGCCGGGCTGGATGCGCGCCGTCGCGGCGTCGTGCTCGCGGTCAGTCGTGGGATCGCGGCGGCCCCGCACGGCGCCGGCAACGCAGCCCGAATGTACCGCGAGCGTATCGAGGAGGTCCGAGCGGCGGTTTCAACGGTGTGACCATCCCGCTTGCGCTCATCCGCAACGACGACCAGGCCGAACACGTTGCCGCGGGTCACCCCGAGCGGCCGGACCGTGTGGTTGCGATTGTCGAGGGCATCGCGCATGACCCCGAGCTCGCCGCGCTGCCCTGGCTGGACCCGCCTCCCGGCCGTCGTGAACTCCCGCTGCTCGTGCATTCCGAGGACGAGGTGCGGCGTGTGGAGGGGCTCGCCGTCCGGGGCGGCGGCTGGTTCGATGCAGACACCTACTGCACCGAAAACTCTTATGCAGTCGCGTTGAACGCGGCAGCGTGCGCCGCGAGCGCCACCAATGCACTCATGCAGGGCGAGGCCAGAGCAGCGTTCGCGGTGGTGCGGCCTCCCGGACATCACGCAACGGCGAATGTCCCGATGGGATTCTGCTTGTTCAACAACGCCGCGATCGCGGTTCGCAGCGCGCAGCATGCCGGTGCGTCCCGAGTCGCCATCGTCGACATCGACGTCCATCACGGCAACGGAAGCCAGGACATCTTCTACGCCGACGCGTCCGTGCTGTACACCTCGTTGCATCAGTTTCCGTGGTATCCGGGGACCGGGCGCGCCGACGAACGTGGTGACCCGGGCGCCTCCGGCACCACCGTCAACGTTCCCGTGCCGCCGGGCACCGACGGAGTTCGATGGCTGGAGCTGTTCGATGAGGCGGTGCTGCCGGCGGTCTCCGCCTTCAGTCCCGACCTCATCGTGGTATCCGCCGGTTTCGACGCGCATCGTGATGACCCGCTCGCCGATCTGCGGCTCGACGACGCGACCTATACGGCGGTCGCCGAACGTGTGCGAACCCTCGCGGATGCGCACTGCGAGGGACGGAACCTCTGGCTCCTCGAAGGTGGCTACGACCTTCGCGCCATCACCGCGTCAGTGGCCGCATGCCTGCACGTGCTCGCCGCCTGAGCAGTGCCGGCCTGATGGCCGTGATGGCCGCGCTGGTCGCGGCCTGCGGTTCCGCGCCGTCGACACCGTCACCGACGCGCAGCGCGAGCCCGACGGCCGCGACGAGCCCCACGCCAAGTCCAACGCCAATCCTGGTCGGCAGCACGCGAACGGTGTTGAGCCGCCTCGGCTTACGCATTCACTCCGCACCCATGCTCGTGTCGAGCAATGTCGTCGCGTCGTTTGGACAGGGCGCGAGCTTCACGGTGATCGGATACCAGAGCAGTGGTGGCGGCTGGTTCCACGTCCAAGGACGGACGGTGACCGGGTGGGTGGTTGCGGATCCGACGCTCACCGCCTCGGGACTCTTCAACAGGTACGCGAACGTCGACGGTGTGACGGCGTTCTATCCCACCAGCTGGGGCTTCCAGCAGGAGCCGACTGCAACGATCTTCCTGCCCCAGGTGGGAACCCAGAACATCGTGCTGCAGTCCGGGCCGACTCTCGCCTCATTTGGTCCTGCGGCGCTGCCCGGATACGGACAGTCGTCGACCGGCCCCGTGCAGGTCTGCGGCTACACCGGGACGCTCAGTGAGTACGCAAAGCAGGCGGCCTACTCGGGCCCATCGCCATCGCCACTACCGGTATCGAGGCTGCCGTTGTACGCGGTCATCAGGCTGACGTTCGACCCCACCCACGCGATGCAGATCGGCTTCGACTACTCGGACAACAGCCAGCTCGATGTGTTCCAGGACCTGTACGAACTCGATCGGTTTTCCGTATCCGCTCTGCGAGGCCCCCGCTTCAACGCCGAAGCCCTCGCCAAAGCCGTAGGCGCGCGGCGCCAGGGTCAGAGAACCGTCGTGCCAGTGCTCTGATTGACGCCGGGAACAGTGTTGCTGTTCACGATCGAGGTGTTGGCAATCGACATGCCTGCGGCGGCGACGAGGAGGATACCCACGTACGCCGCGCCGAGGCCCAGGCGTCGGGATGCCGCGACCTGTGACTGCGCGGCTGCCGGCCCCGACCGGCGGAATCTGCCGATGGTGTGGAAGACGCCGAGCACCAGAAAGATCAGACCGATTGGATTGCCGAACACGAGGACCACGCCCGCGACCACGAGGAGCCCGACCACGTTCATCCACTTCGGGATCGCGTCGGCAACCTTGGCGCCATCGAGAAAGCCGACCGGGACCAGGTTGACGAGGTTGAGGAAGCAGCCGAAATACGCAAGCGCCAGCAGGAGATATCGAAAGTATCCCGGCTCGGCGATCGACGCCAGAAGAAAGCAGATCAACGCGGCAACGGTGCCGAGACCCGGCCCGGCCAGCGCGATGATCCCGGATTTTCCCGCGTCCCCCGGGGAGCGCCGCAGGTTGGTCACCGCGCCGAGCGGGCCGATGAAGATGGGCAGGCGGGCGGGAAGCCCCATCCACCTCGCGACGATGAAATGCCCGAGCTCGTGGATGAGGATGAGGATGACGATCCCGATCGCGAACGCGGGGCCGAAGAAGAGCGTGTAGAACCAGACCGCGATGATCATGGTGATCAGCGTCGGCCCGAAAGTGCCGAACTTGACCAAAACAAGTCCGTATTTGAAGAAGGCGAAGAGGCCGGCGAGGATGCCGCCGGCAGCGCCTTCGCGCCGGCCGCGTTGCTGGCGCGGTGCGGTCGGGCTGTGTTGTGGAGGTGTCGCCGGCCGGGTCGGGGGCGGTGGCGGCAGCCAGGGGGCGCCGTCGCCGGAGGCCGTCACCGAGGCGTCGGGCAGCCACTGGTAGACCGGTCGATCGTCGCTCCCGGGCGGCGGCATCTGACTCATCGCTCCAACGATCATGGCACGGGCTGCGAAACCGGTCGGAGGAAAGCGGCGGTAAGGTTGGTCAAATCATGAGCACGAACGATCTTCGCGGCGTCCGCCTCGGCGTCGTCGGCACCGGCGTCATGGCCGAGGCGATGCTCGCAGGCCTGCTCGAGCACGACCTCGTAGAGCGGACCAAGGTCATCTGCACGCACCCGCGCCAGGACCGGCGCGAGGGACTGGCCGCCACTTATGGGATCCGAGTTGCCGAGGACAACCGTCAGGCGGCCGCAGACACCGACATCGTCATGCTGGGCGTGAAGCCGCAGATGCTCGCGGGCGTCATGGCCGAGCTTCGCGGGTCACTCCGACCCGAGCAGCTCGTGATCAGCATCATCGCCGGTGCCAGCACGACCGCGTTGAGCACCGGGCTCGACCATCCCGCGGTGGTGCGCTCCATGCCCAACACACCGGCGCAGATCGGCCGCGGCGTCACCGTCTGGTTCGCGACCGACAGCGTGACGGAGGAGGGGAAGGCGCATACCCGCGCCATGCTCACCGCGCTCGGCCGGCAGTTCGAGGTGCACGACGAGCGCCAGGTGGCGATGGCCACGGCGGTCAGCGGCACCGGGCCGACCTACATCTTCCTGTTCATCGAAGCCCTGACGGATGCGGCGGTGCACCTCGGCTTCCCCCGTCACGTTGCTCGGGAGCTGGTGCTGGACACCATGCAGGGAAGTGCGGAATTTGCGCTCCAGAGCGGCAAGCACGTCGCCGAGCTCCGCGACATGGTCACCTCGCCGGGGGGCACATCAGCAGAGGCGCTCTATCAACTCGAGCGCGGTGGGCTCCGAACCGTGGTCAGCGATGCGGTGTGGGCCGCCTTCGAGCGGACGCTCAAGCTCGAGGCAACGCTCGAGCAGCGAACCCTGGATCCCCCGGCGCCACGAGGGCAAGGGCGGGCCGCCCGCACCTGACCCGGGGCCCAGGGTCTGCAGTGCACCGCAGGCTGATCGCATACTCGCATCCACAATGCCCACGACCCATCTGATCGGCATGTTGCTCGGGGTTGAGGAAGACTGGCCTGCGGCCTTCGAGGCGCTGCTCGGCCGGGCGGCGCTCTCAGTGCGCGAGGGCGGCGAGACGCATCACTTCACCACCGAGCGGATGACCATCGAGCCGTTCGACCTCCGGATGCGGCCCCGCCACTCGCTGGTGATCGACCGGCTGGGCTGGTGGTACCCGATGCCCCGCGAGTGGTTGAAGAAGGTTGCGCTCATGGACAGAGTGCATCTGCTGAACAACCCCTTCACGTTCCAGGCGATGGAGAAGCACGCGGCGTACTGCGCGATGATCCGGCTCGGCCTCAAGGTGCCCGAGACCTGGATGCTTCCCAACAAGACGCCACCGGACAATCCCCGTTTCGCAGGAACCGCGCAGCGCTATCTGCGTTACTTCGACCTCGAGGCAGTCGCCGACGCCGTGGGTATGCCGCTCTATATGAAGCCTTTTGACGGTGGCGCGTGGGTGGGGGTCAGCCGCGTGGACAACACCGAGACGTTGCATCGGGCATACGACGAGTCCGAGCAGCGGCTGATGCATCTCCAGTCGTCCGTGGATGGGTTCGACGCCTTTGCTCGCAGTCTTGGCATCGGCGCTGAAGCGGTCACGCTGAATTTCCATCCGGACCTGCCGATGCACGAGCGCTATTCGGTGGACCACAACTTCCTCGCGCCGAGCGCGGGCAATGAGGTGCTGAGCATCCTGCGCACCGTCAATGCCTTCTTCCGCTGGGAGCTGAACAGTTGCGAGACGCTGATTCGTGGCGACGATGTCTATCCCATTGATTACGCGAACGCGACGCCCGACCTGGCGTTGACGAGCCTCCACTATTACTTTCCCTGGGCAATTCGCAGCCTCTTGAAGTGGGTTGTGTTCTGCTGCGTCACCGGTCGCCTGCAGACCGCCGACCTTGACACGGAGCAATTTTCGCCATTGCCGATCGTGCCGACCTGAGCTACGAGGAGAAGCTCGCCGGCTACCGAGTCTGGCGGACCGCCAGCTCGACGTCGATCGTTATCACGAATTCTGCGAGCGTCATTTGAGCCACGTCGACGAACTGTCGGTCGCGTGGGTGGAGAGCCAGGATTTCGACACGATCATCGTCGACACCGTGCGCAACACCTTCCCGGCGCACGAGCACGAGCGGTTCATCGCGCACTTTCGGGGCCTGCTTGGGGCGTGGGCGCATGACCAGCGAGCGACGGCAGCGTAGAGTCCGTTCCCCATGACGCACATCGATTTCGTGTCCAGCCCGCGCCCGACCGTCGGCGTGGAGATGGAGCTCGAGCTCATCAACCGTGAGACACGGGAGCTGGTGAGCGGCGGCCACGAGATCCTGACCGAGATGGGGGAGCCGTTCGGCGAGGCCGGCCACCCCAAGGCCAAGAAGGAGCTGCTCCAGTCCACGATTGAGATCATCACCGGCATCTGTGACACCGCCGGGGATGCCACAGCGGATCTCGCGGCGACCCTTGCAGAGCTGCGTGGCTACACGGAGGCGCGCAACCTCGAGCTGATCTGTTCCGGCACCCATCCATTCACCGACCCGTCGTCGCAGGACATCAGCCCTGACCCGCGCTACCAGCGGCTGGTGAGCGACATGCAGTGGCCGGCGAAACAGATGCAGATCTTCGGCATTCACGTACATGTCGGTGTCCGCAGCGGGGAGAAGGCCATCGCGATGGTCAACGCGCTCTCGGCGTACATCCCATATTTCCTTGCGCTCTCCGCATCCAGCCCGTACTGGATGGGGCATGACACCGGGATGGCGTCCTGGCGCTCCAAGGTGTTCGAGGGCCTCCCGACCGCCGGACCGCCATGGCAGCTGAGCGGATGGCCGCAGTTCGAGCAGCTGATGGACACGCTCATCTCGTCCCACACCATCAAGACGATCCGCGAGGTGTGGTGGGACATCCGTCCGCATCCCACCTTCGGGACGGTGGAGATCCGCGTGTGCGACGGCCTGCCAACGTTGCGCGAAGTCGGTGTGGTTGCGGCACTGAGCCAGTGTCTTGTCCACCAGTTCGACACCATGATCGACCGCGGCTACACGCTCCCGACACCGCGTGCGTGGCTGGTGCGGGAGAACAAGTGGCGCGCGGCGCGGCACGGCCTGGAGGCCTCGATCATCGTTGATGAGGGCGGGACCACCGTACCGCTGCGTCAGGCCATCCGCGAGCTGGTCGAGGACCTGACCCCGGTGGCGACGCGCCTGGGGTGCACGACTGAATTGCGTGGCGCGATCGAGATCATGGATCGCGGTTCGAGTTCCATGCGTCAGCGCGAGATCGTCGACGCGGGGGGAACACTGCTGGACGTTGTCGACAGCCTCATCGCGGAGCTGCACACCAACATTCCGGCGCCGCCGCGTCACGCGCAGTTGTTGGCGTCCCCCGCGCAAGTGGTCGGCGCCGACTGACGATTCACGAGCAAGACCGGGGCGCAGTCCAGCCTGGCGCGGTCGATCAGACGCTCGGGTCGTCCATGATCTCCGACACCTCCTGAGCACAGCGGCAGGCCACGGCAAACCTGGCGGCCCATTTGAGTGCCTCATCGCGGGTGGGCACGTCCACGATCGCGAATCCGCCGAGATGCTCCTTGCCATCGGGGTAGTGGCCGTCGGTGACCGATCCGTCGGGGGCGACGACTGTCATCTCGTCGCCTTGGAGTCCGCCCCCGAAAATCCATACGCCTTCGTGCTGCGCGTCGCGAACCACCTCGTGCGCGGCCCGGTCCATGTCGGGCAGATCCTCCTCAGGGAACGTCATCGCCCCGTCAGGAAACGAAATCAGATACCGCGTCATGCGTGCTCCTCAGTATGCGTAGAGCTGCAATTCGGTCGCGAACCGGTCAGCGATCTCGATGCAGGTGTCGAGCTCGGGGTGTCGAACGATGATCATCCCGTCGGAGATGAGCGTCATCAGCCAGTCGCGCCGCGGTGCGCCGATGGAAAGGAGGTCGATGGAGCAGACCCATTCGCCGACCTCGGCAAGCAATCCGGTGAAGTCCCTCGATGCGCACGATTCGTCCCTGACCCTGGGCGCGCTTGAAAATCGACGCCGCGTTGTAACGGCGTTCCACGGCCTCCGAGAAATGTCCGTTGACCAGTGCTTCAGCCCACTGCTGAAAGAGGTCAATATCGTTGGCATAGTTCATGACATCGACCGTCCGTGCACCGGCCGGTCGGGCGCCGATCTCGCCGAATACGACGTCACCCTTCTCGGTTCGAAACCACTCCATGTGTGTGAATCCGTCGCGGAACCCAAGCGCCTGCAACACCTCGCGGCCCATCGCGCGCCCTCCTGCAAGCTCAGGTGCCTCAATGTCGCGCAGCGCTGTCGTCGTCGGACTGATCCACTCGAGTTGACGCGCGATCAGGGGGCGAGGGCGATACCAGCAAATGTTCTCGAAGAGCACATCGCCGCCGGCGCAGATGGTGTCGTACGTGTATTCGCTGCCATCGATGAATTCCTCGACGCTGACCTCGGTCACCCACACCAGTCTCGGCAGGACACGTTCGAGGTCATCGCGGCCATCCACACGGTAGGTGTTCGCAGATCCCGCTCCCGCGATCGGCTTGACGATAATCGGAAAACCGATGCGCTCGGCGGCTTCGCGCACGTCGGCGGCACTGCTGCTCCGATAGTGATGCGGCGTGCGTATGCCGGCTGCGTCGAGCACCTGCTTCATCCGCTCCTTGTCGCGGAAGGGCACCGTCTGCTCGACGGTCATGCCCTCGACGCCGAGCATTTCGCGCACCCGCGCGGCGAGCACCATGGTCGGCTCCCAGAGCGACGCGACCTGGTCGATGTGGACGCCGCGGGATTGCTCCCAGATCTCGTGCAGGATCGCGTCCTCGTTGGCGAATGACGGGACCTGCCAGTAGGCAGTGAGGTGGTCCCGCGCCATGGACGGCAATGCACTCAGTGACTGATCGCCGGCGCCGATGACCCGAGCGCCCGCGCGCGCCAGTCCACGTGCAAAGAACGGCATCTCGGCGGGATAGCCCGGGGAGATCATCAGCACGGTCTGGGTCATGATTCGGTCTCCATCTCGACCTGGGCACGCTCGACGACGCGCTGCAGCGCGTGCTCAACGACAGCGGTCTCGGGATGACGCAGGATCACGTGGCCCTCGCCTTCGTAGGTGCCACTTCGTGGTTGTCCGCGTGTCGGGAGCACCGCCTCGACCACCAGGTCGCCGAACTCCTGCTGCAGGTCGTCGAGGCCGTGCACCGCAACCACGTGGCCGTCGCCCTGGCCGCGAAGATACGCCGCGCCAACCGAATAGCGCCGCTCCGGTGGCGTGAACTCGCCGAAGATTTCGAGCCGCGCCCAGGCCGCATACATGTCGACGTCGTGCGCATAGGACAGCAATGACGTGAACTGTGCTCCGGGCGGTCGCGCTGCAACCTCGCTGATGGCAACATCGCCGGCCGGACGGCGAAACCACTCCATGTGGGTGAGGCCCGTGCGCAGCCCGAGCGCCCGCAAGCCTCGGACGCCGTTCTCGCGGATCGGATCGAAATCCGGGGTGCCGATGTCGCGCGGCAGGAGCACGGCCCACTGAATCCACGGGTTCTCGAGCACCTCCAGTGGGGTGGGGAGATAGCGCGAGATCGAGTGCCAGACCAAGTCGCCGTCGATCAGGACGCTGTCGAAGCTGTGCTCGGCGCCGACCACCATCTGCTCGAGGAGCGCCGGACTGGTGGCATCGGGTGGCTCGGCGCCGAGCCACGCTTCGAGCTGCGCCGCGTCGTCAATGCGGAAGGTTGCACGCGCTCCCGCTCCGGCCGGCGGTTTGGCGACCAGCGGATACCCGAGCGCCGCCGCAGCATCACGTGCTTCGTCGCCGGAGTGCGCCAGGCGATGTGCCGCGCAGGGCACCCCATTGGCCTCGAACACGGACTTCATGCGCGCCTTGTCGCGGAAGTTGTGGGCAACGTCGGCGCCCATCCCGGGGATGCCGAGGGCATCGCGTACCTCGCCGAGCGGCACCTGCAACTGCTCGAGCATCCCGATCAGCTTGACCGGACCGCCGAGATGTCCAGCCAGCGCTCGTGTCGCGTCGGCGATCTGCTGCGCGTTGGTGCCGTCGGCGATCCGGTAATGCCCCGAGAGCGCGTCCCGGACATCGTCGGGCAGCCGCTCCTCGGGATCCTGGCTGATCAGGCCGAGCCGCACATCCGGCAGCGATGCCGCAGCCGCGATGAACCGCACGGTGGCGGGCAGCAGGAAGGGGGCAACGAAGACCGCATTCGCCATCTGATCCCCGGGAGTCTAGGGAAGCGAGCGGTCGAGCGCCGCGGGCCGGTGCGGGTAGGATCTTCGCGTGAACGTCATCTTTATCGAACCGGCCTTTCCTCCGAACCAGCGCGAGTTCGTCCGCGGGCTTGTCGAAGCTGGGGCCACCGTGATCGGCATCGGGGAGCGCCCCGCCGACCAGCTCGATCAGGACCTCCGAGGCTGGATGGTCCATTACGAGCAGATCGGCAATGTCACGGATGTCGGCTCGCTGGTCGAGGCGGTGCGTTTCGCGCAGAGCAAGGTCTGGGTCGACGCGCTCGAATCGACCATCGAGGCGCACACCATGGCGGCCGCGCATGCCCGTGAGGCGTGTGGCATCCCCGGCACCACGGTGCGAACCGCATATCTCTGTCGGGACAAGCCCGCCATGAAGGAGGCGCTACGCGAGGTCGGGATCGCCACCGCGCAATCGACCGGCGCGACCACCTCGGCCGAGGTGCGCGCCTTCGCGGCGACAGTCGGCTATCCACTCATCCTCAAGCCCCGAGCCGCGGCCGGAGCATCCGGGACGAGCCGCGTCGACTTGGATGCGGAGCTGGACCGGGCCCTGGCGGAGCTCGGTGCGTCGGGTGCTTCCGATGTCGCCGTCGAGGAATTTGTCGAGGGACACGAGGGTTTCTACGACACCATCAGCATCGATGGCCGCCCCGCCTATGACTTCATCTCGCACTACTACCCCAACGTGCTCGAGGCAATGCGCGAGCGCTGGATCAGCCCGCAGTTCATCTCCACGAATCAGGTCGACGCCGTGGCCGACTACCAGCAGGTGCGCGACCTCGGGCTGCGTGCCATCGAAGCCCTCGGCATCGGGACATCGGCGACGCACATGGAGTGGTTCTTCGGTCCCAAAGGCCTGCGCTTCAGTGAGATCGGCTGCCGCCCTCCGGGCGTACGCGCCTGGGATCTCTACGCAGCCGGGAACGACATCGACATCTACCGCGAATGGGCGAACGCGATCGTGCACCACGCGGTCGAGCGACCGCTCTCACGCCGCCGCGCCGCCGGCATCGTCGCGCTCCGCCCGGATCGGGACGGCACGATCACGCACTACGAAGGACTTGAGGCCATCCAGCAGCAGTTCGGCGAATGGATTCTCGACACGCATCTGCCGGGAGAGGGAACGCCCACCCAGCCAGTCGAGGCGGGGTACATGGCCAACGCCTGGATTCGCATGGCGCACCCGGACTACGACACCGTCCACCACATGCTCAACGTCGTCGGCGAGACGGTCCGCGTGCGCGCCTCGTGAGCCAGGTGACCCTGCTCGGTCCGCTCGACGGAGTGGACCTCGCGGCGGAGGTCGCCACCCTCGGGGTCGACGGCCCCGTGGCGCTGATCACCGCGGGATGGGAGGAAGGCGAGCGCAACGATGCCGACATCGACCGGCGGCTCGGCGGCGGTTCGCGCAACCTGAATCTCTTCGGCAGGCGGCTTGACGTCCTCGAGAGCGACGAGGAGTACGCGGACGCGCAGCGCCTGCTGCGAACCCAGCTCGACGAGGTTCGCGAGGTGTACCTGATGCGACTGCGACACGCGCTCGAGGGAGTTGACGTGGTTCGACGACGCTTCGCGGATGCGAAACAGCCCGTCGGGACCGAGCTCGACGCGGCGATCGAAGCCCTCCGAGACCTCGATGCGGCGCATCTGGTGGCGATCACCAGTGCCTACGACCGCTTCTACAGCGCGACACCACCGCACGAACGTCCGAGCATCACCGCGCACCGTGAGGACGTCGCCGCGATCGTCGCCGGCTGCGCGGCAATCGCCATCGCGGGAGGTCACGTCGGCGTACTCAACGATTGCCTGCATCTCTGCAACATCGCCACGCTGATCGAGGAGAAACCGCTGATCGCGTGGTCCTCGGGATGCATGGCGATCTCGGAACGCATCGTCGTGATCGACGACGATGATCCGGCCGGCCGGCCCGCCGAGCTGTACGACGTCGGCATCGGGATCGCCCACGGGCTGGTGGCCTTGCCTGCGGCTGGGGCACGTCTGCACGCGCAGGATTCCGATCGGCTCGCGGTCCTGGCGCGGCGCTTCGCGCCGAGCCTGTGCGTGCTCCTCGACGCGGGCGACCGGCTGGAGCTGCGGTCCGGATCGCCCGCGGAACTGGATCGGGTCGGCGTGGTTGCCGCGGACGGGCGGCGCATGCGAGGGGCAGAGGCCGCCTGATCGTGAGCCCTGGCAGATCGAATCAGCAAGGTGCCCTGGCGCGCCTGCGCAGCGACGGCGCCACCCCTGAGGCGATCGATCAGCTGCTCCACGAGCAACGCATCCCGATCGTCGAAGGCCCCTCGTGCACGTTCCTGTGGCGTGGTGAGGCCGACTGGGTCGGGGTCGAGCACCGGACGATGGGGGTACCGATCCCGCTGCCGCTTCGCCGCCTCAAGGGCACCGACCTGTGGCACGTCACGATCGAGCTGCCGCGTGGCGCGCGCATCCAGTACCGCTACCTGATCCGCCGCGGCGACAACACCGAGAGCATGAACGATCCATTGAATCCTCGCGTGGTCGGCGATGCGATCGGATCGCAATCGGTGCTCGAGACCGATGGCTATGTCACCCCTGACTGGGCCTATCCGGATCCCGCCGCGGTGGCCGGCGAGTTGCTCGACGTACGCCTGACCAGCAAGGCACTTCGTCGCGATGCGCAGATCACGCTCTACGTGCCGGCGCGCCGTCACCGTGATCGCCGCATGCCCCTGCTCGTGGTGCACGACGGTGGTGATTTCCTCAACTACTCGTCGATGGGGATCGTGCTCGACAACCTGATGCACCGCCATTTGATGGCTGATTGCGTCGTGGCATTCACGCACCCCGGCGACCGGCTCCGCGAGTACGCGGCGAGCGCGGCGCACAGCCGATTCCTGACGTCGGAACTGATACCCCATCTCGAGGGTTCGCTGCAGCTGGTCGGCAACCCGCGGGGCAGGGTGCTGATGGGCGCGAGCTTCGGCGGTGTCGCGGCACTTGCGGCAGCGGTGCGCGCGCCGGGCTTCTACGGGGGTCTGCTCCTCGAGTTGCCGTCATTGCGGTTTGGCGGCGAAGCCGGCGCTCGTGCGTACGGGCCGGTGTTCGAACCGGTGGTCAAGTTCGTCAATGCAGTCCGCGCCAAGCCGCCACGGGTGGCCGACCGGATCTTTCTCACCTACGGGGTGTTCGAGCCCCTGGCCGAACCTGACCGCGCGATGGTCGACGTGCTCGGGCAGATGACCGGTGATCTGCGCGTCGTTGAGGCCCTGGACGGCCACAACTGGATCAACTGGCGGGATCGGCTGCTTGATGGCCTTGGATGGCTGTTTCCGGGTGACGCTCGGCTGATCTACCCGTGAGCGCTGCGGCGGCGGGTCCCGATGCGAGAGACTTCCGGGCCATGAAGCGCCGAGAGACGTGGTACTCCGCACGGGTCGGGTCGGACGTCACGGTCGCGCGCTGGGGACATTTCGGCAAGCCTGTGATCGTCTTCCCAACGGCGGGTGGCGACGCCGAGGAAATCGAGCGCATGTGGCTGGTTGACGCGGTGGGGGAGTATCTCGAGGCCGGGCGGGTCAAGATCTACTCCTGCGACAGCGTGTCCGGTGCGGCGATGCTGCGCGGCGACGGCGATCCTCGCTACCGGGCTGCGATGTTGCGCGGTTTCATCGAGTTCGTCCGCCACGAAATGATCCCGATGATCCGGATGGACTGCGACAGTGAGGACGTCACGGTGATGACTGCCGGAGCATCCATCGGTGCCTTCAATGCGGTCTCATTGCTCTGCCACTATCCGGATGTCGTCACCACCGCGGTCGGGATGAGCGGTACGTACGATATCTCGCGCTTTGTCGGTGAGGACGCAGGTGACGACCTGTACTTCGCGACCCCGTCCTATTTCCTGCCCGACATGGGCGGTGAGCATCTCGCGTTGCTGCAGACCCGTAAGGCGATCCTCGCGTCCGGCGAAGGCCGTTGGGAGAACATCGGTGAGTTCCTGGCGGCTCGCGCATGTCCTGGGCATGAAGGGGATCCCCAACCGCGTCGACCCCTGGGGCAGTGACTACGATCACGATTGGACCACCTGGCGTCGCATGCTCCCGCAGTATTTGAACGAACTGGTGTGACGCAGACCCAGGTCGCCGAAGGCGTCTATCGCGTGACCCGAGGCGTCGTCAACTGGTACGTCGTCGTCGATCGCGGTAAGGCGACACTGGTTGATGCCGGTGCGCCGGGCGACTGGGAACTGCTGCTCAATGCCGTGTCAGGGCTCGGGATCGCACTCGATGATGTCGAGTGCGTGCTGCTGACGCACGCGCACAGTGACCACACCGGTTTTGCCGAGCAGGCCCGGACCGACGCGGGTGCTGTCGTGCGCATCCACACTGACGACGAGTCCGCGGCGCGCACCGGAAAAGTTGGGAAGAACGAGGGCGGCACCAGCGGCTACCTGAAGGTGCTGGTACGTCCCGCGGCATATCGCACCCTGTTCGGGCTGATGCGTCATCGCGGTCTGAGCATCGTGCCGATCAAGGAAATCACCACCTTCGGCGACGGCGAGAGCCTCGACGTGCCTGGTAGGCCGCGCGTGCTTCATGTTCCGGGCCATACGGCGGGAAGTTGCGCGTTGTTGTTCGAGGAGCGCTCCGTGCTGTGCACCGGCGACTTGTTGGTGACCCACGATCCCTTCACAGGCCGCCACGGTCCACGCACCATGCCCTCGATGGTGAATATCGACACCGCGATGGCGGTGCGGTCCCTTGACTACCTGAAGGTCGCCCGCGCCGACGTGCTCCTGCCCGGGCACGGCGATCCCTGGAAACGGGGCGTCGAGGCGGCGGTCGAGAGCGCGAAGCAGGCCGCGGAGCGCGGGTAGTCGCCGGGCCTCAGGCGGGGGCGGGGAGTCCGGGTTGCGCCGGAGCGGCATCGATCGGCTCGCCTCGTCGTCCTCGTACTCATCGTCGGGTTGGCGGACCATGAGCAGCAAGGTTGTGATGAGGAGGAACGCCGCCATCGAGAGGAAGGGAATCGAGATGAAACCGAAGATGTTGAAGGCGGAATGGCCGCAAGGGTTGGTGATGCCGCAGACCGACACCTCGTTGGGGATGTGCTCCAGCTGGTAGTGATAGATCGCCAGACACGAGCCGACGATCGAAGCAGGGAGGAAGTAGTGCTTCGCGACCAGGAACTCCCCGCGGAACGCGGCAATGCCGAGCAGGACCGAAAGCGGATACATGGCGATTCGCTGGAACCAGCAGAACTCGCAGATCGGCAGGTTCGCGATCTGCGACTCGTAGATGCTCCCGAGGGTCGCAAGGACCGCGACGATCCAGGCAAGGTGGACCGCGAAGGGAGTGACCGCATCGCGAAGACGGGTCCAGCGCGCGCGTCGTTCCGGTGACGTGCGCGACACCAGAAACGCGATGAGGGTGACGAGGACCACCGTATCGGCGATGAGCGCGAGCACGGCGTAGCCCGTGTCAACGATCAGCGCTCCGCCTTCAGGCATTGGCGTCGATCACGAGGGTTAGGCGGCTGGAGGCTTGATCGCCTTGACGCCCGGCTCGATCGCCTGGATCGTCGGAGTGGAGCACACCGATGCCGGTTGATCCTGGGTGACGAGGCACGTCGCTGCGGTGAGGATGTTCGCGTTGCCGACGATCGCGATGGTCACGGGGTCACTCGCATTCTTCAGCTTGGTCGCGATCTGATCCCAGGTCAGACCGGCGAGGATCGCAGGGTTGTAGCTGGTGCTGTACAGCGTGTACTGGTTGGCGATGTCGATGAATGGAAACTGCCCGGATTGGGTCGTGTAGGGCGGCTGGTCGTACGAGGTGAAGAGGGCTTTCACCTGCGGGGTCATCGGCTGCAACGGCGCCTGATTGCGGTCCTCGAGCTCAGTCGGGATGAAGTCGATGTACTGACTGGTGTAGCTCGACTTGTAAAACGTGACGGTGTGCGTATCCGGATCCGTATCCGTCGATGACGACTGGATCTGCGAGAGATTCTTGAAGGTGCCGAACTGCGAGAGCCACATCAGCATCGTCCAACGCTCGGCGGCGCAGAACGGGCAGTACTCCGCGCCGACGTACACGATCATCGGCTTGCCGGCGTTGTCCTTGAGGATGGTGGGATTCGGGAGCTTGACCAGCGATCCTGACTGGTTCCCTGATCCGACCTTCTGAATGACCGTCGGGTCCGGATGGAGGACGACGCTGGCAACGGTCGCCGAGAGCGGCGTGGTCTTCGTGACATTCCCGGCGCCGCCCAACTGGTTGATCACGACGATGACGATCAGGACGATCGCGACGATGCCGACGCTCACCGAGGTCACGACCGTCGGCGACTGCCACGGCGGGCGATGGCTCACCGAAACCGATCGCGCGGCGGCCTGATTGCGCCGCTGCTTCTTGGTCATGGGCTTGCCCGGGTACTTGCCGTTCGGCCCGGGTTTGGTGGTGACCGGCTTGCGCGGAGTCGTCTGTGCCACGGCATCAGAGTAGCGGACCAAACCTGTCGAATGACTGTCCGGCCGCCGAAGAGGCTCTCTGGGCCGGGTCGTGAAGGGAGTGGAGATACGGTGACGAACCCGGGGAATCTCCACATCCTTGTCTATCCTCGGGGCGATGGTGGGTTCCCCCGGATCGGGCCGCGTGCAGTCTCGGATCATCGCGGCCGCGATCGCGTTGTTTGTTCTTGGCGCGGTGCCGGCCGGGCTGTGGAAGGGCGTGGACGTTCGCGCGTCCGCCACCCGAGAGGGGATCGACGTGAGCTCATTCCAGGGATCGTCGATCGCCTGGCACTCGGTGGCCGCATCCGGCATCTCGTTCGCCTATATCCGTGCCGGCGATGGCGCGAACTCGTCCGGACGGGCAATTCGGGACCAACTGGCGTGGGGCCGCTGCGGCCGGGGTCACCCCGGGGGCATACCTTTTCTTTGAGCCCAATCAGAGCCCGGTGGCGCAGGCGAATCTGCTGGTCTCGCAGCTGCGCTCGGTCGGGTTCACCCACGGCGACCTCGTTCCCGCCATCGACGTCGAGACCACTGACGGCGAGCCGCGCGCGGTGGTGGTCGCCAACCTCCGGACAGCAGTGAATACGGTGAGTGCCGCAATCGGGTCGCTCCCGGCAATCTACGCGTCGCCATCGTGGTGGAACGGGAACATCGGCTCGGCTGCCTTCTCGCTGGACCCGCTGTGGGTCGCCAACTGGTTCGTCAGCTCGCCTTCCGTCCCGGCCAACAACTGGGGCGGCACCGGCTGGCAGGTCTGGCAGTTCAGCGACAACGGCTCCGTGCCCGGAATACCCGGCAGAGTGGATCTCGACAAGGGAAGCACCGGGCCACTCCCGTACTACGGATTCCCTGATCCGCTGGCGTTGCCGCAGGCTGCCAACGTTGCGAGCACGCCGCAGACGGTCTCTGATCAGGCCGGCGATATCGACGTGTTCTGGCGGGGCACCGACACCCGCCTCTGGACCCTGTCGTTCCGCAACCGAGCGTGGGGGAGGACATCGACGGATGTCAGCGCATCGGCGGGGTCGGCTGCAAGTCTGATCTCCGATCCATCGGTCGTTTCATCAGGTAGTGGCCGGATTGACGCGTTTTGGGAAGGGGAGGACCACAACTTGTGGCAGGCGACCTTCACCGGGGGATGGTTCGGCAGCGGCACGTGGTCGACGCCGGTCTCGCTCGGGGTCGGGCTGCTTTCCTCGCAGCCACGTGCCGTCTCGGCAGGTCCGGGGCTGATCGACGTGTTCTGGAAAGCAGCTGACGGCACCCTCTGGGCCGACCGTTACAACGGCGGCTGGAGTGGTGCGACGCCGCTCGACAGCGGCATTCTGGGCGGCAACCCAGTGGTCGCCACCGGCGGTGGCGGGTCCGACACCATCTTCTGGCGCGACGCGTCGGGTGATCTCTGGACGGACGGCGGCGCGCCCTGGGGCTTCACCGGTGCGCAACGGCTGACCTCGACGCCTCTGGCAGCCGACCCGTCGGTGGGCGCCGCCGGTGCCAGCATCGACGTCTTCTGGAACAGCGGCGGCCAGCTGTGGCACGGGGCACTCACGGCTGGGGTCTGGAGCGGCGCGGCGGCACTCGGGACCGCAACGGTCGCCGGCAATCCGTCAGTGGTCGACCTCGCGCCCGGCGCGGTCATCGTGAACGCGCGTGAACCCTCGGGGCTCATGGCCTCCTTGCTGTACACGTCGGCGAGCGGCCTGGTGGGTCCCGAAGGGCTCGGCGCCACGGCCAGTTCGGATCCGTCGTCGCTGGTCTTCGCCGGAGGCGGCGCCATCGACGTCGTCTGGCGGTCGACCTCCAACACGCTCTGGGTTGCGCAGGCGTGCCCCGGCTGCGCGGCGCCCGCGATCCCGATCTTCACCCCGGCGGGGTAAAGCCTCTCAGCGTCTCGCGCGGGGTGTGAGGCGACCTCGCCGCCCACGGTTCGAGGCGAGAGACCACCTAAGCGGGCTTCCCTGGGCACGAATAAAGCTCCTGATAATGCATATTCTCACGATCTATAGGTCGGTCCGGGCTTCGCGCCTGGACCCGCCCCTCTTTCGCAGCCTCGATCTCCGACGTCGCCGGCACGTCATCGGATAGCGGTGCTCGGGTCGTCGTGGCTGGTTCGTGTGAGTCCGAGCAGGCGTTGCCATTTAGGGTTATTGGCGTGCAGATCGACGCGCGCATCGCGGTGGCCGGCGAACTCGGGGTCAGCTCATTTCTGTCAGTGGCTGTGGCGTCCTGGAAAAGCGCGCTCGGCCGCAACCTTGCCGGCGTCTATGTGCACGGGTCACTGTCCACTGGAGCCTTCAACTCCCGCACCAGCGACATCGACGTCATGGTGACCACGAAGGTCCTGACCAACTCCGCGACCAACGAGCGGCTCCATGAGGTGCAGCGCGCGATGCTCGGGTGGGGTGATGGGCGCTGGGCCGACGTCCTCGAGGCGGTCTTTGTCCCAGCGAAAGCGTTGGGCATGCCCGGTGTGCCGGCGGTCTCGGTCCTCGAGTTGCACCCTGACGAGGGCTTCAAGATCCAGCGGCTCGGACCGGATTTCCTCATCCAGAAGCGGCTCCTGCGCGACTACGGCATCACCCTGTTCGGACCGAAGGTCACCAAGGTCGTCGCGCCGGTCAGCACCGGCGAACTTCGGGACGCGGTCATCGGGAACCTTCGCGAGTGGTGGCTCCCGCAACTGGAGTATCCGGGGCCGTTCCTGAACCGAAGCTATCAGGCCTACGCGGTCCTGACCATGTGCCGGGGGTTGTGCCTGCTCGTGACCGGTGAGCTGGTCACCAAGCCTCAGGCAGCCGTCTGGGCCCTGCATGGTCCATACCTCGAAGCGTGGCAGCCGCTCATCGAATCCGCCCGCGCCTATCCGGGCGGGTCACAGCCGGATCAGCGCGCCGGGACGCTCAACTTCATCCGGTTCACGATGCAGGAGGCCGGAATCGGTCACTGAGCTCCAAGCTCCTGATAATACGGAGCATGGCCGCTCGCCTCAGTCCTCCCCGCCGTCCGACAGCTCCTCGTGAACGTCGCGGCCCGTCCTGGGCGGCGAACGTTCCGGGCCCCACCGATTCACTGCCGGATCAGGTCGAGCAATTCCTTGACTGGCTGCGCGTCCAACGCAACCGCCCGGGGACCACGGTCCGTGCGTACCGCCAGGATCTCGCCAAGTTCGTGGCGTTCCTGCGAACGCGTCCCCTCAGCGACGACCTGCTCGCCGGCGTCGACCGACCGATGCTGCGCCGCTACCAGATCGAGCTGGCGGACGTGCTGCCCAACCCGCGATCCCGTGCCCGGGCACTGGTCGCCCTGCGCCGCTTCCTCGCGTATGCGTACGACGAGGGATGGATCGGCGCAGAGCTGAGCCGCCAGGTCTCGGTGCCGCGCTACGTGGTGGGCGACCCGCATCCGGTGCCGACGGAGCACGTGCCCCGGCTGCTCGCAGCCCTGCCCAAGGAGACCCTCCGTGATCGTCGCGACCGGGCCCTGATCCACCTCCTGCTCAGCACCGGCTGCCGCATCGCCGAAGCCTGCGGGCTCGATCGCGGCGACGTCAGGCGCGAGGGATTTCGAGTTCTTGGCAAGGGTGGCAAATACAGAACTGTGTATTGCACCGACGGCGCGTTTGCTGCTGTCGAGGACTATCTGCGCCTGCGCGGACCTGACCCCTCCCCTGCCCTGTTCATCAGCGTCGCCCGTGCCGACCTACCCCGCGGTCAGGCGCTCCCGCACAACCGCCTCACCACCGACGGTGCCCGACGGGCGCTGACCGCCCTGCGCCGGCGGCTGGGGGTCGACCCGGAGCTCTTCACGCTGTTCAGCGAGCTGCGCAGCCCGCATGCCGCACGGCATACGGCCGCGACGACCTTGCTCGAGGCGACTGACGGCGATGTCCGGCTGGTGCAGGAGGTGCTCGGCCACGCCACCCTCGAGACGCTCAAGGTGTATACGGAGATCACCGATCGTCGTAAGCGTGCTGCGTACCGCAGGCTCGGTGACTACCTCGAGGAGGTTGCCGCGCGCCCGGTGCGGACCTAGGGCGCCGCTGCCAGGGTTGACGTCGCCCGCGCTCGCGGGCTATGGGACGAAGGGGCGCCAGGTGTTGCCCAGGACGCGCACCGCGCCGAGACCATCCTCGTTGATGCACTCGAGGAGCTCGGCCCCGATCGGCGGATATTGCTCGAGCTCGGCAAGCGCACGAATCGGCTGCCACCGCGCGTCGCGGAGCGCCTTGTCGTTGCGCCCAACGGCGAGAGTCCCGCCTCTGATCGTGCCCGAGAAGATCGCGTTCACGATGTGGCGGCCACCCGGCTTCGGGTCGATGGCTTCGCAGAGCAGCAGCAGACGGCCGACCTCGACGTCGTAGCCGGTTTCCTCGCGAAGCTCCCGCGCACCCGCTTCAACCATGGTCTCGCCGGTGTCCACCCCGCCTCCGGGGACGAGCCAGTACGAATGCCCGCCTTTCTCGTGACGGACGAGCAGCACCTCGCCGTCACGCCAGATGAGCACCCCCACCCGGACCCGGATCGCCCGCTCAGTCACCGACCGATTATCGGGCTGGGACGGTCGTTTTAGTCCTTGACTCGAACATCCGTTCCCTGTACTGTGGGCCTCATGGAACATACGTTCGGTGCAGGAACATGATCCAGGACAGTCTCGGCCCCAACCGCTTCGTGCGCGAGGCTCCGCGTCTCAGCCGCCCGACGCGGCTCGCCCTCATCGTGGCCTCCGCGGCCGCGGGGCTCGTCATCGTCGGCGGCGTCGCCTACGCCGGGTCTCCAAACCCCGGCGCCCGGGTGGTCGTCCACTCGGGCGACACCCTCTGGGGTATCGCCTCGGCGCACTACCCCGGCTCGAGCATCGAGCAGTCGATCTCGAACATCGAATCGGCCAACCACCTCAACGGGGCCGAGATCAGGCCGGGCGAGACCCTGACCCTACCGGCACCCTGACCGGGCGAGGCACCAGCGGCTCGTCGGTCGTGCGGTTGTCACCGACATCGTCGAGCCAACGAGGCAGCCCGGAGGGACGCGGTCGTGGCGCATCCAGCCGTGGATTCGATCCACCACCTCCGCCGCCCCCGTCGTCTTCACGCTCATCCGACCCGGAGTTGAGCAGGTTCATGAAGACGACCCAGAACGCCGCGAAGAGCGCGATCTTGCTGACCAGCGCGATGCTCGCCCCGGCGATCTGCTGATCGGTCATCGGATCGATGCCCAGGAGGTGCGGACCCGCGCCGTAGCCGGTGTACAGAACGTGGTTCGCCAGGGCGACCAGGAGTCCGCCGAGGGTTTGCGGGATCGTGGCGAGCACGATATAGCCGAGCTTGGCGAATCCGGAGAGCGCGCGCCCGGGCGGCGAGAGCGGCGTCACGATCGGCCACCAGAACAGGACTGAGACGCCGAGGAGCGTTGCCTGCATCAGGTCGTAGAGCGGCTGGCTGGCGAGCGCGGCGTTGAAGGCCGGGGTCAGGTGCCACGCGATGAAGACCGCGTTCACGGCGATGATCGCCACCACCGGGTGCACGGCGAGCCGCAGCACGCGCGGCACCGTACGAGACGGGATGCCGGCATTTCGCGGCAGCGACAGCAGGAGCAGCGCCGGTACCGGGCCCATCAAGACCAGGACCTGGAGCAGGTGCACGGAAAGCAGGTAGTGCTCGGACAGGGTTGCCAGCGGGGTCAGCCAGATCCCGACGAGCAACAGCAACGTGATGCCGAGCGTCGCGCGCTGTCCGCGGCTCGGCGCCTGGGCTGACCGGCGGACCACCCAGAGCCACGTGACCGCGACCAGCGCGATCAGTCCAAGCAGCACCGGATCGATGCTCAGCGCGGTTGCCGGCGGGCGAGCCATCAGGCAGAACGCTAGCGCACCTCACGCGCTGCTGTCGCGACGCGGTACAAATGCAAGCGCCGCCATGCGCCCAATGATCACTCGCCTCCGGACTCGCGCCTACCAGTTCTCGCTCCGGACCGGTAAGCCGCCTGGCGATGTGCTCGGCGAGTTCGCCCAGCGGCCGATGCCGGGCATCGCTGTTGCCGAGCGGGGCCCGAACTACCTGGTCCTCCGGCCGCAGCAAAAGCGCCGCTACGGCGGGGACGTCGCCGTCCTGCTCGGCCTGGCGATCGTGCTGGCAGTGCTCATTCTCACCGCGGTGACCCCGGTCCTGATCCTGCTCCTGCCGCTGGCGCTGGTCCCGGCTCTGCCGCTCCTGCTCGACGACCGACCGGACCTGGCGATCAGCGCGGTCGCCGACGACCAGGGCGGTACGCGCGTCACCGTGCACGGACAGGCGAGTTCCGAGCTTGCGGCTGCGCTCGACGCATACCTGGGCTCACTCCCGCGCCTGACACTGGAAAACCTCGGCAGCGGGCCACAGGGCTAGACGAGCGCGCCGGCGCCCCCGGCTACTTCAGCAGGCGAATGACGGCGACGACGACGCCTTCGAGATTGAGCTCGCGTGCGTAGATCGGCTCCATCGAACTGTTCTCCGGTTGCAGGCGAACGCGACCGGACTCACGGAAGAACCGCTTGACCGTGACCTCACTCTCGCCGGTGGTCTCGTTCTCGATCCGCGCGACCACGATGGTGCCATTGGCCGGCGCGTCGCGACGTGGACGCACCACGACGATGTCCCCGTCGTTGATCCCAGCGTCGATCATGCTGTCGCCGTGGACGGTGAGCGCGTAGGAGTCGTCTCCGCCCGCGATCTCGGTGCCGACGTTGAGATGCTCTTCGATGTTCTCCACCGCCAGTACCGGCGTACCCGCGGCGACGCGGCCGATCAGTGGTAGATGCACGATGTTGTTGTGAGCGCGTGCCGGCTCGGCGTCCACGATCTCAACGGTGCGCGACTTCGCCGGGTCTCGGGTGATGTACCCGCGCGTCTCCAACGTGTTCAAGTGGTTCTGGACCGTTGAGGACGAGCTGAGTTCGACGGCCCGACCGATCTCTCTGACGGTCGGTGGGTACGCGTGATCGCGGCTGTGATCTCGTAGATAGTCGAGGATCTGTCGCTGCCGCGGGTTCAGGGAGTCAGGCATTGCTTTGAAACTTCCTCCAGCCAGCTTGGGCGCACCGGAATGTAGCACGCATGCGGTGAAAATGCAAACGGATGTTCTGGTACCAATGGATGATATTTCGTAGCTAGGTGCTTTCGGGGTTGGCACCGCCATCGTCGGCGGCTGCCACCAGACGCAACACAGCGCCGGCGAGCTGCTCGAAGCTGATCAGATCGGGTCGGAACCAGGTGATCCGATCGTCGCGATGGAACCAGGTGCGCTGGGCCCGCGCGTAGCGGAGCGTCCGCCGCATGGTCGCCTGCATCGCAGCGTCAATCCCGATGCGCCCGTCAATGAGGTCGAGAGCCTCGGCATAGCCGATACCGCAGGAGCCAATGACCGCGTCGTCGAGACCGCGCGATCGCAGCCAGCGCGCCTCGTCCTGGAGGCCGCCGCTGTCGAACATCGCGGCGATACGGTGCTCGATCCAGCGCGCGTGCGTGGGCCGGGCGACCTCGAGCCCGACCATCACCGCCGGACGCGGGGCGGTCCGCTGCCTGGCGGCGACGACCGACCCGCCTTTGGCGTCGAGGATCTCCAGAGCCCGGACGACCCGGCGTGGATTCTGGAGATCGATGGTCTCGGCGCCGTCCGGATCGCGGCGGCGCAATTCGGCAACCAGCGCGCCGAGCCCTTCCGCGGTGGTCGCTTGCAGGGTCCTCTCCGCCCGGCGAGCTGGGTCGGGCGGCACCTGGGCGAGGTCGAACCCATCGACGAGGGCGTTCACGAACAGGCCGGTGCCACCGGCGACCACGCCGCGAGCCCCCGCACGGTCGAGGCGTTCGAGGCAGCGCCGCGCGGCGGTGAGCCAGTCGGCCACGGTGAAGGGCTCCCCCGGGTCACAGAGATCGAGCAGGTTGCACCGCACCCCATGCAGCTCGGCGGGGCTTGGAGCGCAGGTGCCGACGCGAAGTCCCCGTCGTAGCTGGCGCAAGTCGGCGTTCAGCATCTCGGCTGGTTGCAGGACCGAGGCGGCGGTGACCGCCAGTGCAGTCTTCCCGGAGCAGGTCGGGCCGACGATCACGAGGAGCGGTCGTGTCACCGCGCCGGTCGCCGGAACGCTCGACGCAGGGTGGCGTCGTCAAGAAGGAGCACCGATGGGCGTCCGTGCGGGCAGGTGGTCCCGCCCGGCGTCGCAACCAGGCGATCGAGGAGCCGTTGCTGGGCACTCACGTCCAGGCGGTCTCCGAAGCGCACGGCGGCATGGCACGCCACCAGCGCCGCAAGCCGGTGACGGCGTTCGTCAGCGCCGCCCTCCCGTTCATCGAGGCGATCGATCAGTTCCGCGACCAATCGCTCGGGATCCGCAGACGCTGCAGACATCGGCACTGCGGTGCAGCGGACTGCGCCAGGACCGAACGGTTCGATCGTGAATCCGCAACGCGAGAAGAAGTCAAACTCGTCCGCAACTTGCGTCGCGCGGTCCGGGCCGCACTCCACCACGACTGGGATGAGCAGCAACTGCGACCCTGCCGCGTCCGGCGCGTCCTGGCGCCATCGCTCCTGCAGCTCCGTGTACAGGATCTTCTCGTGCGCCGCGTGCGGATCGACCAGGACCACGGTTTCGCCAGCGGTGGCGAGCAGGAATCCGCTGCCCGCCTGACCGAGCGCCTCCATCGGGGCAAGCGTGACGGCGGTCCTGGTGGCGCTTTCGGGCCCCGTGCCCGCACCTGATGTGACCGTTCCCGGCGCGGGGTGCTCCGGTCTCCCGACCACATCGAACTGCCGGTCGCCGTCCGCCATCTCGAGCATGCTGCCGGCGAAGGTCAGCGGGACGTGTCCGTCGGCGCCGAGTGCCGGCGCCACGCGCAGCGCCGCCCAGCAGGCGCGTTGCACAGCACTGAAGACCGCGCGCTCGTCACTGAAGCGCACCTCTCGCTTGGCCGGATGCACGTTGACGTCAACGGTCTCCGCGGGGATATCGATGCTGACCACGCCGTAGCCGTGGCGGCCGCCCGGAATGAGCCCGCGGTAGGAGTTGTCCACCGCGACGAGCAGGGCGCGGTTGTGCACCAGCCGGCGGTTGACGATGAGCACCAGTCCACCGCGCGAAGCGCGGTGTGCGTGCGGTGAGGAGATCGCGCCGCTGACCGCGATCGGCCCGGGCGCATCCACATCCAGGAGGTCGCGCTCCGAGCGAGCGCCCAGGACCGCTCGGACGGCGTCGCGCAGCGATCCGCCCGGCGTCCGGAGCACGATGCGGCCGTCGTTGCGACAGGTGAACGCGACGTCGGGATGCGTGAGCGCGAGATCTGCCGCGACGCGAACTGCGGCAGCTGCCTCGGTCGCCACCGCGCGGAGAAATCGCAGGCGCGCGGGCGCGCTCGCGAATAGCTCGCACACCTCGATGCGGCTGCCCGGAGCGCTTGCCGCCGCGGAGCGGGCGACGAACTCGCCGTTGCGCACGTGGAGCATGGCGCCGCCGACGGCGCCCGGGGTCCGGGTGATGAGCTGAAGGTCCGACACCGCCGCGATGCTTGCCAGCGCCTCACCGCGAAAGCCGAGTGTCGAGACGCGCGCGATGTCAGCGGCGGCCGAAATCTTCGAGGTCGCATGCCGCTCCACGGCGAGATCGAGGTCGTCCGGCGCGATCCCGGCGCCGTCGTCGACGACCAGGATCCGCAGCAGGCCGCCACCTTCGATCTCGATGTCGATCCGGGTCGCGCCCGCGTCGAGCGAGTTCTCGACCAGCTCCTTGACGACCGACGCAGGCCGTTCGATCACCTCCCCCGCCGCGATCGCGTCGGCGACGACCTGTGGCAGGCGGCGGATCGGAGCGGCGGCGATCACGTCGAGGCTCGGCCGCGGAGCTCGACGAGCTTGTTGAGCGCGGCGATCGGCGTCATCGCGTCGAGGTCGAGTGAGGCCAGCTCGCTGACGACCGGATGCTGCTCGGGTTCGGCGATCGACAGAGTTCAGCTGGTCGGCGGCGCGGTCGCCGCCAAGCGGGCGCTCACGTTCCTGCTCCGCGAGCAGCTGTCGCGCGCGCACCAGGACGCCGCCGGGAATGCCCGCGAGCTTGGCGACATGCACGCCGTAGGAGCGATCCGCACCACCGGGAACGATGCGGTGCAGGAAGGTGATGTCCGCGCCGTTCTCGACGACTTCGACGCGCGCATTGCGCACCCGCGGCAGATGCGCGGCCAGCACCGTCAGCTCGTGGAAATGCGTCGCGAACAGGGTGCGGCAATTGAGTTGCGGGAAGTCGTGGAGATACTCGACCACTGCCTGGGCGATGCTGACGCCATCGTAGGTCGACGTGCCGCGTCCGATCTCGTCGAGGATCACCAGGCTGCGAACCGACGCCTGCCGCAGGATCGCGGCGGTTTCTGCCATCTCCACCATGAACGTGGAGAGGCCACCGCTCAGGTCGTCGTGCGCGCCGATCCGGGTGAAGATGCGGTCGCACACCCCGATGGTCGCCTCGTCTGCGGGGACGTAGGAACCGATCTGGGCGAGGAGCACGATGCTGGCGGTCTGCCGGAGGTACGTCGATTTTCCCGCCATGTTCGGGCCGGTGAGCACGACAATGCGTGCCTCGTCGTCGAGGTCCAGATCGTTCGGGACGAACCGCCCGGGACCGAGCGTTCGCTCGACCAGCGGGTGCCGGCCCCCGATGATCCGCAGCGTCGACGACGCGTCGATTGCGGGACGCACCCAGTGCTGCTCCTCGGCAATCGTCGCCAGGGACTGGGTGACGTCGAGCGTCGCGGCCGCATGTGCGGCATCCGCGAGGAGTCGGGCTTCCCCGACCACCGATGCGGCGGCGGCAGCGAGCAGCTCGCGTTCGCGCGCGATCGACCGCTCACGTGCGTGCAGCACCACCGCCTCGTGCTCCTTCAGGTCAGGCGTCACGAACCGCTCAGCGCCGGCGAGTGTCTGCTTGCGTGAGTAGTTGTCCGGCACGTGGTCGCGCTGCGCGTTGGGCACCTCGATGAAATATCCGAAGACCCGGTTGTAGCCGACGCGCAGGGAGCGAATCCCGGTGCGCTCGCGCTCGCTGGCCTCGAGCGCCGCGAGATAGGTACGAGCCGTGCTCCCGGCGGCGCGGAGGTCGTCGAGATCGGCATCGGCACCGGCTCGGATTGCCCCGCCCTCGGACGCGGTAGCCGGGAGATCCTCGTTGAGGAGCCGACTAAGCCCTTCGTGAAGTCCCTCGGGCGCTCGGCATCGCTCCGCCGACGCACCGATCGCTCCGGAGGTGGAGATGGCGCGAGCCGCGATCCCGGTTGCATCGAGCGCCGCGCAGGCGTCGCGAACTGCGCCGAGGTCGCGTGGCGTTGCGATGCTCTGCACGCAGCGCGCAAGCAGACGCTCGACGTCGCGCATGCCGCCGAGCGCGTCGCGAAGCCGTCGTCGACCGTCGCGATCAATACGCAGCACCTCGATGGCGTCGAGACGCTCCGTGATCTGTTCGACGTCGGTGAGCGGTTCCTGAAGCCGAGCCCGTAGGGAGTCGCACGCCCATCGGCGTGCGCGTTGCGTCGAGGAGCTGCAGCAGCGAGCCACCGCTGCCACCGAGCCGGGAGAACAGCTCGAGGTTGGTGCGGGTGTGCGCATCGAGCCGCATCGTCCCGTCGGACGTCCGCACCAGGATGCGCAGCAGGTCCTGACTGACCACGATATGCGCGCGCTCGCAGTAGGCGAGCACGGCGCCGGCCGCACGCACGGCGAGTGCAACGGACTCAACGCCCAAGCCGTCGAGCGACAGAGCGCCGGAAGCGATGCGCAACCGTTCCTGTGCGCGCGAGCTGTCGAAGACGGCGGCGGCCAGTGGCGTGACCGGGGCGAGCATGCGGAGATTGCCGGCTGGCGTGCCGTCCTCGATGAGCAGCTCGCTGGGCTCGAGACGTCCCAGTTCGTCGGCGACCTGCGGACCGTTGAGATCACCGACGACCTCGAGCAGCTCCATGTGCTGTGTGTTGGGGTCGAACGCGGCAATGCCGATGCGGCCGGGCACAACGCAGAGGGCGACGCAGCGCGAGATCGCGGCGGCATCGAGCAACTCGGCCTCCACGACCATCCCGGGGCTGAGAACGCGCGTGATCGCGCGTCGCACCAGTTTCCCGGTGATCACCTCCCCCACCTGGTCCCAGATCGCCACGCGATGACCGGAGTCGAGCAGCGTGCGAATGTGCTGCGGGATCGCCTGATGGGGCACGCCGCACATCGGCAGCCGGCCCGCCGCACCGAAGGCGCGCCCGGTGAGCGCGAGGCCGAGGATGGGTGCCGCAATCTCGGCGTCGGCGCCGAACATCTCGAAGAAGTCGCCGAGCCGGGCAAGGACGATCGCGTCCGGATATTCCACTTTCACCGCGCGGTACTCGCGGAGGATGGGCGTGTCGCCCGCCGTTTCCAGGTCGAGAGTCGCGCGGTGCGCCTCAGGCACCGCCGCCGCGAGGTGGGGAGCCCGAACCTTCGAGCTCGTTCTCACGCTGCGGAGCCGACCGGCTCGGCGTGCAACTGCCAGGCAGTCGCATCCGTGACTCGCGCGACGCGCAACTCGCCGGACACGGCCGTCCCCGATGGGAGCCATGCGACCTTGTTCTCGCGGGTGCGTCCGTAGGGGCGGCCGTCTTCAGCGATGCCGTCGATGAGGACCTCGACGTCGGTGCCGACATACGCCGCGTTGCGAACGGCCGCGATCTCTCGCTGCATTCCGAGCAGATGGTTGAGGCGGGCTTTCTTTTCGGCCGAGGGCACGTCGTCGGGCCGGCGCGCCGCCGCGGTCCCCGGGCGGACCGAGTAGGCCGCGAGATGCACCGTGTCGAACCGCAGCTCGCGCATGAGCGACTCGGTGCCCGCAAACTCCGCATCGGTCTCGCCGCAGAACCCGACGATGATGTCCGTGCTGAGCGCGAGGCGCGGTCCGACCGTGGCGACTGCGGCCTCGATCTTCGCGCGGTACTCATCGACGCTGTAGAGACGCCGCATGCGCCGCAGCAGGTGGTCATCGCCCGCCTGCACGGGCAGATGCAGCTGCTCGCAGACGGTGGGGAGGTCGCGCATCGCCTGCCACAGGTCCGGCACGGCATTTCTCGGGTGCGAGGTGAGGAAGCGCAGCCGCCACAGGCCGGGCACGGCATCGACCGCGGCGAGCAGCTCCGGAAGGCGGGCGTGCCGCTGTTGGTCGTGATACGAGTTGACGTTCTGTCCGAGCAGGGTCACCTCGCGCACGCCCTGCGAGACGAGGCGCTCCACATGCTCCACCACCTCGGGCATCGGGCGGCTCAGCTCGCGGCCCCGAACGAACGGCACGATGCAGTACGTGCACATCTCGTTGCAGCCACCCATGACAGAAACATAGGCGCTCAGCCGGTCCGAGGCGGGAACGATCACCGGCCCGTCGAGGTTGCCGGCGTGCAGCGCCTGCAACTTCCCCAGGAAGCCGTCGGGCTCGCGGACGTCGAAGACGTAATCAAGCTCGGGCAGGCGCGCCAGCAGCGCCTCACCGTGCTCCACCGCCATGCAGCCAGTCAGCGCGATCGCGCGGCCGGGGCGTGCGCGTTTCCAGGGGATGAGCTCGCGGAATTTCCCGAAGACCTTCTGCTCAGCGTTGGCGCGCACCGTGCAGGTGATGAGCACGGCGATGTCCGAATCGTCGAGGGAGGTTTCCGGGATGCACCCGATATCCGCGAGCGCGCCGGCGAGCTCCTCGCGGTCGGAGTCATTCATCTGGCAGCCGATGTGCCACAGGTGCACGCGAGGCGCTCGGCCCAGCACGGGCACCTGAGGCTCGCGTCTCGGCGCGCGCGCGATGAGCGGGAGCGGCCTGAATCCGCGCGCGGAGTCGCTGAGGACTGGGACAGGCATGGTCGAAGCCTAGCAGTGTGCCTGCGCACCCATTGGTGCGCCGCCGGGAGGTCCGGGCTTAGCGGACCTCGACGACCAGACGGATCCCGGTTCGCTCCTCGCCATCGATCGAGATGTCGATGAAGGACGGGATGCACACGAGGTCAAGCCCACCGGGCGCCACGTAGCCGCGTGAGATGGCGATTGCCTTGATGGCCTGGTTGATCGCCCCGGCGCCGATCGCCTGAACCTCCACCCGCTTCTGCGTACGGACCACACCGGCAATCGCACCGGCGACCGCGACTGGCTTGCTGGTTGCTGAGACTTTGAGAATTTCCATTGGGGATGTAACCCGAACTGGGTTTGAGGGAGGCGCTGTATAAGACGTGGACATTATCGGGCGCGATTGTCGCCCCCCGTCGTCCGGCGTACCCGGCCCCGCGATGCAATCGTTACTTCGCGTACTCGACGCTACGGGTTTCGCGGAGCACGACGACCTTCACCCGACCGCTGTAGCTCCCCTCGCCGTGGAGGCGTTTGGCGATCTGCCGGGCCATGATCTGCGCTTGGTCGTCACTGATCTCATCCGGCTTGACGAGCACGCGCAATTCCTTGCCGGCGAGCACCGCAAAGCTGCGCTCGACGCCCTTGAAGTCATTGGCGATCGCCTCGATGCGCTCCAGTCGCTTGATCGTCGACGCCAGCGACTCGCGGCGCGCGCCCGGGCGTGCTGCGCTGATCGCGTCGGCGGTCATGAGGATTGAGGCTGCGGGAGAACGCGGTTCCTCGTCGTAGTGATGCGAACGCACCGCCTGCACCACCGCCGCGGGACGGCCGAGGCGCGCGAGGATCTCGCCGCCGATGATCGCGTGGGGTCCGTCGACATCGTGCTCCACGGCTTTGCCGATGTCGTGGAACAACGCTGCCTCCTTGGCGACCTGCTCATCGAAGCCGATCTCGGCGGCAATCATCCCGGCAATTGCCGCTGTGTCCTGGCTGTGCGCCAGGACGTTGTGCCCGTAGGAGTGCCGGTACTTGAGCGTGCCGAGCAAGCGGGCGAGCTCGGGATGGACATTGGTGAGACCGATGTCCTGGCAGGCCTGTTCGCCTTCGTGCTTGATCTGCTGCGCGAGCTCGTTGCGCGCCTTGATCACCATCTCCTCGATGCGTGCGGGATGGATGCGCCCATCGGTGAAGAGACGTTCGAGCGTCGCCCGGGCGACCTCACGACGCACCGGGTCGAACGAGCTGAGCACGATCGCCTCCGGCGTGTCGTCGACGATCACGTCGACGCCGGTGGCCGCCTCGAGCGCGCGGATGTTGCGGCCCTCTCGCCCGATGATGCGGCCCTTGAGCTCGTCCGAAGGCAGGTGCACGACCGTGACCGAGGCCTCCCCGCTCTGCTCGGACGCCTGGCGTTGCATCGCGGCGATGAGGATCTCGCGGCTCTGCGCCGCAGCCTCCTCGCGGACTTGCGCTTCGGCCTGGCGGATGCGCTCGGCGATCTCCGGAACCAGTTCGCCCTCGACGCTGCGCACCACCTCCAGACGGGCTTCCTGCTCTGACAGGGCGGCTACTCGCTCGAGTTCCCTGGTGATGAGCGCGCGCTCGTCCTCGACGGTCTGGCGAAGAGCTTCGAGCTCGGTCTCGCGCCGGGTCAGGCGTTGCTCGTTGGAGTTGAGCTCCCGGAGACGGCGCTCCAGCCCTTCCTCGCGCTGGTTGGTCCGCTGCTCGAGCCGGGCGATCTCCGCACGGCGCTCGCGAACCTCGGCTTCCGCCTCGTCACGGCGACGAGCAGCCTCCTCCTTGGCGGCCAGCAGCACCGACTTCGTCTCCTGCTCGGTGGCGCGCACTTGATCAAGGCGGCGTTCAGTCTCCGCGTCGTGCGTCACCCGCCCCTGCGCGATGCTGCGGCGTGCGTACACGAGAGCGGCAGCCGCAAATGCGGCCGCAACAATCACCAGCCCGATCAGGGCCACGATCTCGATGCCGATGGGATGGAACCTCGGAGGTTGGGCGCGCAGCGCCCCGCTTTGTTTGCCTCACATGGAGAAGGGGACCGGGACGAGACCCGCAACGTCTCGTTGGTTCGGTCGGGGCCGGCCCGCGACTGGCCGGTCGTCCCCACGGAAGACGATCCTATTGTACGAGCCAAAAGGGTTGCTCGCATGTTTCGATCAATCAGCCACGCCGGCGATACCCTTGTCGCGTGACGGATCGGGAGGTCGCCTCGATGCTTGACGCGTCCGGCGATGCTGAGTTGCACAAGACGGGTACTCGCGCCATCGCGGCGCTGCTGGTTGCCAGTGCGCTCCTTCGAGTTGGCTCGGTGGGTGTCGGCGTCGCCATCGGTTTCCGGATCAGCGACCTGGCCGGCGGCCGTCCCAGCGGGGTCGCGATCGGCCTGGTCGCGGCGTCGCAGGCAGTGACCGAAATGGTGTTTGCGCCGATCCTCGCGCGCTATGCGGACCGGTTCGGCCGCCGGCGCTTTCTCGTGCTCGGTCCGGTCATCTGCGTCATCGCCGTGTTGCTGCTGGCGCTGGGCGTCCGGCCGGCGCAGTTGGGTGGTGCGCGCCTCCTCGAAGGCATCGGCGCGGCTGCGTTCGTCCCCGTGGCCCTCGGCACGGTCGCGGCGGCGACGTCAGGTGACCGCCGCGGGCGCGCCGGGGCAAGCGGTGCCTTCGAGGCAGCAACCCTGATCGGCTACGCCGGAGGGTTCGGCCTCGGCTCGGCCGCGTACTTCGGGCTCCACCGCTGGTCGTTCGTCCTGCTCGCGGGGTTGTATGCCTGCGCGGCGATCGTCTGCCTCATCTTCGTGCCCCGTGTGCCGCCCCTTCCCGTGCATCCCCTCCGGGTCATCGTGCGCGCGGTCGTCGGTCCGGGACCGATGCGCACGTTCCTCCCCGGCTGGATCACCTCGTTCGCGCTCATCGGCGCCTTCGTCGCCAACCTTCCGGCGCTGCTGCACCACAAGAACCTCGCCTCGCAGTCGCTTGAGCACGCTTTCGACGTGCGTGTGGTCGGCCTCTTCCTGATTGCCTGGATCGTGGTATTCCTGATCGGCATCCTGATCTGGACGCCCTTCGTCGCCCGCCTTGGCCCGGTGACGGTGATGCGCCGGGCGGTACCGGGCGCGTGGCTGACGATGATTGCGCTCCTGGTGATCAACCACCTGCCGGTGGTCGCGATGCTTTTTGCGGTCCCGTTCCTGGTGCTGGGCATCCTCTGGCTCGCGGGCTTCGGGCCCGCGGCTGTGACCTATCTCGCCGATTGCTCGGAGAGCCTCAGCGCCGACCGTTCAGCGCTGATGTCGTTCTACACGGTGGCCCTTGCCGGGGGTGGCGCCATCGGCGCCGTCGTCGGTGGGGTTGCGGCGAATCTGCTCGGGATCGACGGGCTCGTGATCCTTGGGCTGATCCTGGCGACCGCCACCTTCCTCAGTCTCGGGCCGGTGGTGCGCTACGAGCGCACTCACGCCGACGCGGTCACGCCCGCCGGCTGACGGCTACCACGCCCAGGCCTCCGGAGCCGGTCCGGGTCCGGGGAACATCGCATCGAGCTCCTCGAGCGCGTCGTCATCGAGCTGCACATCGAGGGCGTGCAGATTGCTCTCGAACTGCTCGAGGGTCCGCGGTCCGATGATCGGAGCGGTCAGGCCGGGCTGCCGAAGCAGCCATGCCAGGCCGACTGCCGACGGATGCTCGCCGAGCTTTGCGCAGAACGCTTCGTAGGCCTCGATCTGACCGCGATGTTCCTCGAGAAGGCCCTGCGTCTGCTCCGAGGCGGACCGCCCGGTGTCGCGCTGCTTGGCGAGGATGCCGCCGAGGAGCCCACGCATGAGCGGGCTCCAGGCGATGATGCCGACGCCGTAGTGCTGCGCCGCGGGGATGACCTCTTCCTCCGCGTGGCGCTGCACGAGGTTGAACAGACACTGCTCACTCACCAACCCGAAAAAGTGGCGTGCCCGTGCGGTCTCCTGCGCCTGAGCGATCGTCCAGCCGGCGAAGTTCGACGACCCCACGTAGAGCACCTTGCCTTGCTGGACAAGGACTTCCATCGCCTCCCAGATCTCGTCGAAGGGAGTGTTGCGGTCCACGTGATGCATTTGATAGAGGTCGATGTGATCGGTCTGCAAGCGCCGCAGCGAGCCCTCACAGGCATGCCGGATGTTGCGCGCGGACAGGAAGGTGTCGTTCGGCCATTCGCTCATCGAGCCATAGAGCTTGGTGGCGATCACGACCTTCTCACGGCGCCCACCACCCTGGGCGAACCAGCGTCCGACGATCTGCTCGGTGAGGCCCTCTCCCTGCTTCCAGCCGTAGACGTTGGCGGTGTCGAAGAAGTTGAGGCCCGCGTCGAGCGCGGCATCCATGATCGTGTGTGAGGTGGGTTCGTCAGCCTGGGGGCCGAAATTCATGGTGCCGAGGCAGAGCCGGCTGACCGAGAGACCCGAGCGTCCGAGGTGGGTGTATTCCATGACCAGAGTTTGACTCCCCGGTCACTCAGCCCGGCCCTCAGGTCAGTCCGCGCATCACCCGCATCACCAGCGCCGATGAGAAGCCTCGCCGCTGCAGCCCACCGGCGACGCGCATGCGCGCACGCTGGTCGTGAGCGTCGACCGGTGCGGCGCGCCGCCAGAGTTGGAGGGCGACTGCCATGGCCGCCGCCTCCTCGGTGTCGCTCTGTCCGTCGAGGGCGTCGGTGATCAGATCGCCGGCGACACCTTTGGCCTTGAGGTCCGCCGCCACACGCGCACTGCCGTGACCAACCCGGCGATGTCGCGCCGCGACCGACACGGCCAGGGCCGCATCGTTGATGTATCCGGCGGTGACACAGCGGCTCACTGCTGCTGCGGCCGCGTCGGCGGTGAATCCGCGTCGCTCCAGCTTGCGCTGAAGCGACGCGGCCGACTGTCCCGCACCGCGAAGGACGCGGAGCGCCGCATCCTCGGCCGCGTCCGCACTGTCTGGGGCTGATGGCGGAGCGGCTGCCCTCACGATGTTGGTGCCGCGATCAGGCGACGGGTGCCGGGATCGTCGTCGGTGCTTCGCCGTTCAGTTCCACGACGACGTCGCGGAGCACGGGCTCGGGCAACGCCGCGAGGCGTACCTTCGCCGCCACCTCCTCGAGGAGTTCGGGGTTTCCGCGCAGGAAGTCGCGAACGTTCTCACGACCCTGACCGAGACGCATGTCTCCGTAGGAGAACCATGCGCCTGCCTTCTCGATGATGTGCGCGTCGATGCCCATGTCGAGAACACTTCCCGCATACGAGATGCCCTCGTTGTACAGGATGTCGAACTCGGCCGCGCGGAAGGGCGGAGCCACCTTGTTCTTGACAACCTTGACCTTGACACGGTTGCCGACGATGTCGAGGCCCTGCTTGATCGAATCGATCTTGCGGATGTCCATGCGCACCGAGGCGTAGAACTTCAGGGCTCGGCCGCCGCTGGTGACCTCGGGGTTGCCGAACATGACGCCGATCTTTTCACGGAGTTGATTGATGAAGATGACCGACGTGTTCGAACGGCTGATCGCGGCAGTGAGCTTGCGCATCGCCTGGGACATCGAGTCGTGCCTGGAGGCCGACGTGGCTGTCCCCCATCTCACCGTCAATTTCCGCCTTCGGCACCAGGGCGGCGACGGAGTCGATGACGACGACGTCGACCGCACCGCTCCGGACCAGCACCTCGACGATTTCGAGCGCTTGCTCGCCGGTATCAGGCTGCGAGATGAGCAACTCCTCGGTGTTCACGCCGATCCGGGAGGCGTACTGCGGGTCGAGGGCATGCTCGGCGTCGATGAACGCAGCCACGCCACCACGCTTCTGCGCCTCGGCGATGATATGGAGCGTGAGCGTGGTCTTCCCCGACGACTCGGGGCCGTAGATCTCGCAGATCCGGCCGCGAGGGATACCGCCGACGCCGAGGGCGATATCGAGGGTGAGCGCGCCGGTCGGAATGATGTCGATGTGCTGGGCCTGCACGTCGCCGAGACGCATGATCGCCCCCTTTCCGTGGGAGCGCTCGATCTGCCCGAGGGCGGTCTGCAGCGCCCGATCCCGTTCCGTCGTCACCGGCTCACTCCTCTCATCACGGGGCGCTCGAGCACGCCGCCCGCTTACTTCTACGACCGGCTCGACCGCGTCCATGGTACGACTGGCTAGTGTGTTCGTCAACGCTGTACTCCAAGGGGTAGTGGGATTGATTGGAGATGCGGCTGGAAGGCCGTGCGGCGTCGCGACGGGCGGCGCGTCCGGGCTCACCGGGTGGGGCGAACATTTGTACTGTACTACCTCTGAGCGGACGGTGCAAGCCCGAACTTTTGATCTCCAAGGCCGGCGAATCCGCCTGCGGCATCATCGGTGATCCGGGCCATTCAGCGACCCGGGGGCGCTGGCCAGCGCGACCGCCGCGTGCAGGCAGAGCCCGAGCGCGGCCGTCACCGCCGAGGCTCGGTTTTGCTCGCGTCCATGGTCCTCATCGAGACGGAGCACCTCGTCGCCGAGCGCCGAGGACACTGCCACGAACACCAGGCCCGCCGGCTTGTGCTCGCTGGCATCGGGACCGGCGACCCCCGTGATGCCCAGCCCGATGGTCGCCGCGAAGCGCTCGCGGACGCCTGCCGCCATCGCCTGCGCGACCTCGGCGCTGACCGCTCCATGGGTGGTCAGCAGGTGCCTGCCGACGCCGAGGTGGTCGGCCTTGACGTCATCGGCATAGGCAATGACGCCACCCCGGAAGTACGCCGAGGACCCGGCGATCGACGTCACCGCCGCGCCGAGCAGACCGCCGGTGCAGGACTCGGCCACCGCGACGCTCAGCCCCGATCCTGCGAGCACGTCGGCGAGGTGTTGCGCATCCGGGAAGTCCGCCGCCAGCGTCGGGTACCCGTCGCGCTCCCTTCCCTCGCCCATCAGGTCAGACGACGGACCGGCGGTGGGTCACCGGTAGTTGTTGAACTGGAGGGGAACCTCGAGGTCCAGATCGCGCAACTGCTGGATCACCGCCTGGAGCTCGTCCTTGTCCTTGCTGGACACCCTGAGTTGATCGCCCTGGGTGCGGACCTGCGCTTTCGGATGCTCGCCTCGGATCCGCTTGGTGAGATCTCGGGCCAGTTCCTCGCCAATGCCCTTGCGAAGCTTGACCACCTGACGGACGTTGCCCTTCGCCGCCGGCTCGGGTTTCTGCGGGTCGAGCACCTTGAGGTCGATACCGCGGCGGTGCGCTTTGCTCTGCAGCACGTCGATGATCGATTTGAGCTGCGCATCAGTGCCGGTGAGCAGCGTGATCGTCTCGTCCTCGAGCGTGATCTCGACGGTGATGTTCTTGAAGTCGTAGCGCGTGGTGATCTCGCGCCGGGCCTGATCCACCGCGTTGACCAGCTCCTGCCGGTCGAACTCGCTGACGACGTCGAAGCTGTGGTCCTGGGGCATGACCAGTGAGGATAGCGAGAGTGGAGCCCCGGCCAGTGCCGCGACCAGCGCAGGGTGGTTCGCTGAGGTGCGGCCGCGCTACTCGTCGCCGAAGTCGGCGAGCAGCTCGTCGACCTGGAAGACATCCATCAGCACATCGCGTGACTTGCTGCCCTCGAACGGTCCCACCACACCTGCCTCGGCGAGCTGGTCGATCAACCGCGCCGCGCGCGTGTAGCCGACGCTCAACTTGCGCTGCAGCAGCGACGCGGCTGCGCGACCTTCGGCGGCAACCGTGTGCGCGGCCTTCGCAAACAGTGGATCGCGTTTGGTGGCGTCGCGCGCCCAGGAGACCGTCGCTTCGACGGTGAAGATCTCCTCCTGGTAGTCCGGCTTGCCCTGGAGTTTCCAGTGCCCGATGAGCGCATCGAGCTCCCGATCACTGACGAACGCGCCCTGGAGCCGTCGCGGCTTGCCCTCGTCGATGGGCAGGTAGAGCATGTCGCCGCGGCCGAGCAGCTTCTCCGCACCCATCTCATCGAGGATGACGCGTGAGTTGACGCCGCTCGACACCGCGAACGCAACCCGGCTCGGGATATTCGCCTTGATGAGCCCGGTGATGATGTCCGCCGATGGACGTTGGGTTGCGACGATGAGGTGCAGACCCACGGCGCGCGCCAGCTGCGCGATTCGGCAGATGAGATCCTCGATCTCCCCCGCCGCGACCATCATCAGGTCGGCAAGCTCGTCGATGACGATGACGATGTACGGCAGTGGCGCCACGCCGAGCCCGGGGGCTTTCTCGTTGAAGGCGACGATGTTGCGGGCGGCGTGCGATGCGAAGAGCTTGTAGCGCTCCTCCATCTCCTTGACGGCCCAACGGAGCGAGGCCACCGCTGCCTCAGGTTCCACGACCACCGGCACCAGCAGGTGGGGCAGGTCCGCGAAGTTGGAGAGCTCCACGCGCTTCGGGTCGATGAGGATCATCTTCAACTGTGCGGGCGTGGCCTGCAGCAGGAACCCTCCCAGGACGGCATTGATGCACACCGACTTTCCGCTGCCGGTCGCGCCCGCGATGAGCAGGTGGGGCATGCGCGTGAGATCGCCGATGACGGGATGTCCGCTGACATCGGCGCCGAGCGCGACGCTCAGCTTGTTGCGTCGATCCGTGAAGGCCGGCGATTCGATCGTCTCCTTGAGGCCCACCAGCTGCGCCGCCTTGTTGGGGACTTCGATGCCGATCGCGGATTTTCCGGGGATGAACGGCTGGATGCGGATCGGCGCCGCGAGTGCAAGGGCGAGGTCGGTCTGATAGCCGAGGATGCGCCGCACCGGGACGCCCACCGCCGGCTGCAGCTCGTACTGGGTGACCGTCGGCCCGCTGTTGGCCCCGATGATCCTCGTGTCGATCCCGAACGACTGCAGCGTGCTCACGATCTTGTCACCAGTGGCACGAACTTCCGCGGCGAGCCGTTCGCGCTTGCCGGTGATGGTATCGAGCAGCTCCGGCGTCGGCAGCACCCAGACCTTTTCCGGCTCATCACTGATCAGTGAGCCGTGACCGATGCCCACCTCGGGGACCGGGCCGATCGCCGGGGGCGCAGCCTCGCCGGCGATGGTCGGCACGCCCTCGAACTCACGCGTGAAGCCGTGCTCGCCGAGGTCCTCTCCGGTTGCCTGAGGCTCCTCGGGATCGAGGAAGGATGTCGTGGGCGCCGGGGGTGCCTTGGGGAGCACGAACGGCAGCGTCAGCGGCGCGCCGATCAGCTCCGCGCTGGCTTCGGCGGGATGGGCGGGGAACACGCGCGGCTGGGTGCGTGCTGCCTTGGCCGCCTGCTGGCGCCGCCGCTCGTCGCCCTCGGCGGCAAACCACTCGCCGACTGCCCGGAGGATCGCCCCGGTGCGCAAGTTGGTCGCCACGATGATCCCGAGGAACGCGATCACGATCAGTGCGGCCGCCGCGCCGGCTCCACCGAGCACGTGATCAACGCCGGTGCCGATGCCACGTCCCACCACGCCGGCGTCAGATCCGAGCATTCCGGTCAGCCCCAGCAGGGCCGCCATCGCAACCAGGCTGCCGAGCGCCGCCAGCGTCCCCGCCCGCCACTCCGGGGTCAGGCACAGGCGCACGCCGGTGAGGATGAGTTCGGCGACGCCGAACCATGCGCCGGCGCCGAAAGCGCCGAAGAGAGCGTCATGGACCGGCCGGGCGACGGCGCCGCGGCCCGGGAGGATGAGGACGGCCGCGAGGATGACCCCGGCGCCGATGGCGCCGATCCCGGTCAGCTCCCGGCGCAGGTCACGCTGGAACAGCGGGCTTCGCGACGGCGTCGATCCACGAGAGCGCGAGCGAGCCGCAGGACGTCGCGATCCTGCTGTGCTCTGGCGCTTTGCCGGAGGCCGGGTTGGGGCGGAGCGAGCCATCTGGTGAACTCGATGTGGACGCGTGGAAGACGGGCTACCGATGCCCCTGGATCGGGCCCGATGCTATCAGCAAATTGGAGCGCGCACGACAGCGGGCACCCGAGCCCTGGGGTTCGCCGGATCTATCACTCACGAACATTCGTGCCCATACTACACGGATGTGTACTCGCGGGCGACTACTCCGCTCCCCGCGATCCGGAATCAGACCTCGGTCACGAGCGGCAGGATCAGCGGCCGGCGCTTGGTCTTCTTGTACAGGAACCGCGACAGGCCTTCGTGGATCGCTCCCTGCCACGCCGTGTACCCGGCGTCGGGGGTGAGACGGGCCACCAGCGACAGCACGTGCTCCCGCGCCTCGTCGAAGAGCGCGTCGGCGTCGTCGGCGACAAACCCTCGCGACACCAGGTCAGGGCCGGCCACGACGGCGCCGCTCGACTTCTCCACGGTCACGACCACGAGGATCACGCCGTCCTGGGCGAGTTGCTGGCGGTCGCGGAAGACGACGTCGCCGGCCTCCTCGATGCTGAGGCCGTCCACGTAGACATACCCGGTCCGCACCTTCTCGCCGGTCACGCGCAGCCCGTGCTCATCCACGACGATGACGGTGCCGTTGTCGATCGGGAGCACGCGTTCGGCCGGGATCCCCACCGACCGCGCCAGTGCGGCGTGCAACGCCAGATGCCGGTATTCGCCATGGACGGGAATGAAATATCTCGGGCGCGTCAGCGTCAGCAGGATCTTCAGCTCCTCGCGACTCGCGTGCCCCGATGCGTGCACCTTGTGTCGCGAGGAGTTGAAGACGCGCGCCCCGCGTCGATAGAGGTTGTTGATCGTCCGGTGGACGGACTCCTCGTTGCCGGGGATGGGATTGGCGCTGATGATCACCGTGTCGCGCTCGCGCAGGCTGACCATCCGATGCTCCCCAGCGGCGATCCGCACCAGCGCCGAGAGGGGCTCACCCTGTGCACCCGTGCAGAGAATGGCGAGCTCGTTCTCGGGAATCTGCTCGTGCTCCTTCGGAGTCACGAACAACCCCGGCGGCGCGTGCAGGTAGCCGAGCTCCTCGGCGACCTTGATGTTCTTGAGCATCGAGCGGCCGACGATGAAGCAGCGTCTGCCGCTCGCCTGGGCTGCGTCGATTGCCTGCTGCAGGCGAGAGATGTTGGACGCGAAGGTCGCCATGACGATGCGTCCTTCGGCGCCCTCGAAGATGGGCGCGAGTCCCTCGCCCACGGTGCGCTCACTGGGGGTCGTCCCCTCCTGCTCCGCGTTGGTGCTGTCGCTGAGCAGCAGCAGCACGCCCTCGTCGCCGACACGCGCGAGCCGGGCGAGATCCGGCGGTTCGCCCTGCACCGGCGTGCTGTCGATCTTGAAGTCGCCGGAGTGCACGATGATGCCCATCGGTGTACGCACGATCAGCGCGCACGCGTCAGGAATGGAATGCGTCGCATGCACCCACTCGACCTCGAAACAGCCGAGCGCACGTGATTTGCCGGCGCGAACGGTGTGCAGCTCGGTGGTCTCGATGAGCCCGTGCTCGCGCAGCTTGTTGCGCAGGAATCCCAGCGTCAGCGCCGTGCCGTAGACGGGCACCGGCAGCCGTGGGAGCACGTAGGGCAGCGCGCCGATGTGATCCTCATGACCGTGCGTCAGGACGATGCCGCGGATGTTCTGGACGCGGTCCTGCAGCCACGCGATGTCCGGGATCACCAGGTCGACGCCGAGCATCTCCTGCTCCGGGAACATCAATCCCGTGTCGATGACCACGATGTCGTCGCCGTAGCTGAGCGCCAGCATGTTGCGACCGATTTCGCCGAGGCCACCGAGCGGCACCAGGGTGAGCTGTCCCGAGCCGGGCGTATCCGTCAAAAGAGATCCATCTGATCGCCGGCTGTCGCGGCTGCCACCGCGCGTTGCTCCGATGCGGTCGCCCCACCGGCGCGGCGCGCGCGAGCTGCCTCCGCGTCGTTGAGATACCCGCGCACGCGACGCATGTCGGCCTCGAGCGTCTCCTTGAGGCCCCCGTTGTAGAGCGCTGCCGCTGGGTGATACAGCGGGACGAAGACGCGGTCGTTGTGACGGATGCGTTCGCCATGCAGGCGCGAGATGCCGCCGGCGTCGGGCAGCAGGCGCGTGAGCGCGTGCCGGCCGAGCAGCAGAATCACGTCCGGCTGCAGCAACTCGATCTGCTCGTCAAGGAAATGGCTGCAGGCGTCAACCTCGATCGGCTCCGGGTCACGGTTGCGCGGTGGGCGGCATTTGACGATGTTGGTGATGTAGATATCGCGACGATCGAGCCCGACCGATTCGAGCAGCGCGGTCAAGAGCCGTCCGGCCGCGCCGACAAAGGGTTTGCCTTCACGATCCTCGTTCTCGCCGGGAGCCTCCCCCACTGCCATGACGCGCGCGGTGACCGGACCATATCCCGGCACGGCCTGAATGCGCGTGAGATGGAGCGGGCATGCGGTGCATTCGCGCACCCTCCCGTGGAGCTCGAGGACCTCTTCGGTCGTCGCCACCATTGGCGGAGTTCAGTGGACCCGGGTGGCGCGATTGGGTGTGCCCATGCGCTCCCGTCAGCCCGCTCGCAGCAACAGCTCGGCAACCTGCACCGCGTTGGTGGCCGCGCCGCGCCGGAGGTTGTCGCTGCTGAAGAACAGCGCGATGCCATTGTCTCGACCGGCATCCACCCGGATGCGTCCAACCTGGACGTCGTCGGTCCCCGCGACCGCGCGGGGAGTTGGATAGCGTTGCGCTCGCGGGGTCGTCGACCACGACGATGCCGGGCGACTGCTCGAGCAGGGAACGCACCGCGTCGGCGCCGGTTGGGCCGTCCAGCGCAACCCACACCGCGGCGCTGTGTCCGACCGCGACCGGCACCCGGACCGTGGTCACGCTCATCCGCAGGTCGGGGGCGGCGAGCACGCGCCGGGTCTCGGCGATGACCTTCACCTCCTCCTCGGTGTCGGCACCCTGCATCGGCCATCCACCCGGCACGACATTGCCCTGGAGCACGTGGGGATATACCTGGGCCGCCGGCTCGGTCCCGCGGCGGCATCGCGCGTTTGCGCTTCGAGCTCGTCAGCAAGCCCGCGTCCGGCGCCGGTGGCCGCCTGGTAGGTGGCGACGGTCACATGGCGCACCCCAAAGGCGCGCTGGAGCGGCGCCAGGACGATCGCCAGCGGGATGGCGACGCAGTTCGGGTTGGCAACGATCCCATGGTGCGTTGCCAGCGCCCCCGCATTGACCTCCGGCACCACCAGGGGCACCTCGGGATCCATCCGGAAGGCGCTCGACTTGTCGACTGCGACGCCGCCGCCGTCGACCACACGGGGCGCGTGCCGGCGCGACGTCGCCGCGCCGGCGGCGAAGAACACGATGTCCGCCCCGCGCAGCACGTCGTCGCGGAGCTCGCGGACCTCGAGGTCGCCAAGGTGCGTGCCGACCACCTGGCCGGCGCTGCGCGCGCTCGCGTAGAGCCGGAGCTCGCCGGCAGGAAAGCCGCGCTCGCCGAGGACACGCACCAGCGTGCCTCCGGCAGCGCCGGTCGCTCCGACGATGGCGACGGCCGGCCCGTCAACCCGCATCCGAATTCCGGTTACGCGGGCCCGCCGGCGCCGTTGCCGCCGGCTTCCTGCTGCTTCGAGAGCTCCCGGATCGCCTCACGCCTCGAGAGGTTGACCCGGCCCCGGTCATCGACTTCGATCACCTTGACCATGATCTCGTCGCCGACGTTGACGACGTCCTCGACCTTCTCGACATGATGCTCGGCGAGCTGGCCGATCCTGACCAGACCCTCTTTCTTGGGCATGATCTCGACGAATGCGCCGAAGCCCATGAGGCGGGACACCTTGCCCTTGTAGATCCGGCCGATCTCGATGTCATCGGTGAGGTCGTGAATCATCGCCATCGCCTGCTCGCGCGCGGCGGCATTGGCCGAGGCGATGAACACCCGGCCGTCGTCCTCGACGTCGATCTGGCAGCCGGTTTCCTCGACGATCTTGCGGATCATCTTGCCGCCGGGGCCGATGATGTCGCGGATCTTGTCAGGGTTGATGTTGATCACCTCGATGCGAGGCGCCCACTGACTGAGCTCGGTCCGCGGCGCGGGGAGCGCCTCGGCCATCTTGCCCAGGATGTGGAGACGGCCCACACGAGCCTGCTCGAGCGCACGCTCCATGAGATCCCAGCTGAGACCGGCGATCTTGCAGTCCATCTGCATCGCGGTGATGCCGGTGGCCGATCCGGCGACCTTGAAGTCCATGTCGCCGAGCGCGTCCTCCATCCCCTGGATGTCACTGAGGATCGCGCCGTGCTCGCCGTCGTCGGCGATCAGTCCCATCGCGATGCCCGCGACCGGAGCGACCAGTGGGACGCCCGCATCCATGAGCGCGAGGCACGAGCCGCAGACCGAAGCCATCGAGGTCGAGCCGTTGCTCGAGAGGATCTCGGTGACGATGCGCACCACGTAGGGGAACTTCTCGTCCTCGGGCATGACGTTGTGCACCGCGCGCTCCGCGAGTGCGCCGTGACCGATCTCACGCCGGCCCGGTGAGCGCAGCGGGCGCGCCTCGCCGACCGAGTAGGGCGGGAAGTTGTACTGGTGCATGAAGCGCTTGAACTGCTCCAGGCCGAGACCGTCGATCTTCTGCTGGTCCTGACCGGAGCCGATCGTGACCACCGAGAGCGCCTGCGTCTGGCCGCGGGTGAACAGTGCCGAGCCGTGGGTTCGCGGGAGGACGCCAACCTCGGCCCAGATGGGCCGGATCTCGTCGGTGCGGCGTCCGTCCGGACGGATGCCCTCGTTGAGGATCGCGGCGCGGACCGCCTTCTTCACCTCGGACTCGTATGCCTTGCTGATCTCCGAGCGCGAATCGGGGAACCGCTCCTCGAGCGCCGAGATCGTCTCCTGCTGGAGCTGATCGAGCGCCGCTTCACGCGATGCCTTGTCGGGATTCCTCGCGGCCCCGCCGACGCGGTCGGCCACGTGCTCGTGGACCGCGTTGGTGATGTCCGGCGAGATCTTGGTGGACGGGTAGCTCATGGTCGGCTTGCCGATGGCCTCGTGCAGGCTGCGTTGGAACTCGACGAGCTTGCGAATCTCGTCGTGCGCCATGCGCAGCGCCTGCAGCATGACCTGCTCGGAAATCTGATGTGCGCCGGCCTCGACCATGACGATGGCGTCTCCGGTGCCGGCGACGATCAGGTCCAGTGCCGACTCATTGATCTGCGTGAGCGTGGGATTGAGCATCAGCTGGCCGTCGAGCATGCCAACGCGTACGCAGGCGACCGGGCCCCCATGCGGGATGCCGCTGATCTGCAGTGCGCAGGATGCGCCAGTGACCGCCAGGGTTTGTGGGTCCTGCTCCTGGTCAGTGCTGAGCACCGTGGCGACGATCTGCACGTCGTTGCGGAAATCCTTGGGGAAGAGCGGCCGCATCGGGCGGTCGATCATCCGGCTGGTGATGGTTGCGGCCTCGCTGGGCCGACCTTCACGCCGTGGGAACGACCCGGGGATACGCCCTGCCGCGTAGAGCTTCTCCTCGTAGTCGCAGGTCAGCGGGAAGAAGTCGATGCCTTCTCGCGGTGCCTTCGATGCAACCGCGGTCACGAGCACGACGGTGTCGCCGAGCCGCAACATGACCGCGCCATTCGCCTGTTCGGCGATGTACCCGGTCTCGACGATCAGTCGCTTGCCGCAGAAATCCGTTTCAAATGTTTTCTTGAGATTGTCGGGGATGGCCACGCGTGTCTCCTGTGGGTGACCCGCGCCGGAACGACTTCGCGTCGCCGCGCTCTACAGCGGTGAGGTGTTGGGGGCTGGGCATCAGGTATTCCGGCTCGCGCTCATGCGACGGCACCGCTTCCTGATACACGGACCCCAACGTCTCACCTGGGAGTGCGACGTCGCCGATCATTGCCGGCTCCGGGTCGGTTGATGGTGTGTGTTGTTGGTGTCTGATGTGTTGGCGCGACTGACACTACCGGCGCAGACCGAGGCGCCCGATCAGTGCGCGATAGCGCTCGACATCGGTGCCCGACAGATAATCGAGCAACCGGCGGCGCTGGCCGACGAGTTTGAGCAACCCGCGGCGCGATGCGTGGTCTTTGGGGTGATCGCGAAGGTGTTCGGTGAGCGAGCTGATACGTTCACTCAGCACTGCCACTTGGACCTCGGTGGAGCCGGTGTCCGTGTCGTGGCGCCGATGCTCCGCGATGATCTCGGATTTGGATCTGACGATTGGCACGATTGTTCGCCAGAAGTCTAACAGGAGATCATCCGGACGCGGCCTTCCCACGATCGGGAGCGCAGAGCCGGATGGCGGCGGGCAGGCATGTGAGCGTTGCCGGGGTGGTGCCGACCTGCTCCCCTTCCACGTCGAACAGCATCGGCTCGCCGTCACATCTCACGCGCACGACCGACGCTCGCCGGACTTCGACCTCACGCCGATGCACATGACGGCCGCGGTACAGGGATGTGATCCCGGTGAGCGCGCGCGTTCGTCCGGTCTCCGCAATGATGACCACGTCGAACTGGCCGTCGTCGAGGGAAGCGCCCGGTGCGACCCGCATGCCCCCGCCGAAAGAGATGCCGTTGGCCACGACGACGCTGCGCACTGTGCGGTCGATCGACATCCCATCGATATCGATGTGTGTGACGCGCGCGTGGTAGCGCAACAAGGTCGAGAGCGAGGCACCGAGAAACAGCAAGGTCCCTTGCGCCCCGCCCGCCTTGCGGCTGCTCCGGTTGATGTGCGCCACCACCTCGCCGCCCATCCCGCAGTCGGCGATGTTGATGAAGAAACGGCGCGCGCCATCAGCGAAGTCGATGCGCCCGCAATCGATGACTCGTGTCGCGCGTGAGGCGATCAGCTCCACGGCGGCGGCAACGCCCGCGGGGATGTGCGCGGCCCTGCGAAAGTCACCGCCGGTACCGCTCGGCAGGAGGCCGAGCACGGCGTCGTTCCCAATGGCTGCACCGTTTTCGTCGAAGAAGCCATTGACGACTTCGTTGAGAGTCCCGTCTCCGCCGACGGTGACGATGGTGCGATATCGACCGGTCCGAAGCGCATTTCGGACGGCGGTGGTCGCGTCCCCACGAGCCGTCGTTCGATGGACATCGAACGCCAGTCCCGCAGCCAGGAGTGCAGCTTCGATGGACGGCCAGGTCCGCGCGGTCCGGCCCCCGGCGCTGACCGGGTTCATCACGATCAGCGCGTCAGCCGTCACTCAGGCTCTGGAAGCCGCTGCACGATCGCGCGAGTGCGCGCGATGTCGTGTGCCATCGCCACTTGCAGCGCGGCGATGGACGGGAATGCCCGCTCGGGTCGCAGACGGCGCGTCAGCGCCAGCCGGACGTGCCGTCCGTACAGGTCGCCGTCGAAATCGAGCACGTGGGCCTCAATGGTCACCGCCCCGCCCCCAAAGGTCGGCCTAGTCCCGATGCCGGTTGCCGCGGCGTGCCAGGCGTTGTCGAAAAGCAGCCACCCCGCGTAGACGCCCGCTGCCGGCGCGCATCGCGCCGGATCGACCGCAAGGTTCGCTGTGGCGACGCCGAGACCGGCACCGCGCCCCTCGCCACGCACCACCGTGCCTTCGATGACGTACGGGCGTCCGAGCATTGCGGTCGCGTCGGTGAAGGCCCCCGACGCGACAGCCTCGCGAATCCTGCCGGAGGAGACGGGGCGACCACCTCTCACCGAGGGCGCGACCACGGTCACGGTGAACCGGCGGCGCCCACCCAGCCGCCGAAGGTAGTCCAGGTTCCCTTCGCGTCCACGCCCGAGGGCGAAGCCCGGTCCAACGATCAGGTGGCGCATCCCGAGCCGCTGGGTCAGGTTTTCGGCGAAGCGATCGGCGCTCCAGGTGCTGAGTTCCGAGGTAAAGGCGAGCACGACCACGCGCTGGGCGCCCCAGTGCCCGAGCAGCGCCACGCGGTCGTCAATGCTGGAGAGCATCGGCGGGCATCCGGCCGGATCGACGACGCAGCGGGGATGCGGGTTGAAGGTGACCGCGACGGCGGTCAATCCCTCGCGACCGGCCGCAGCGCGGACACGGCGAAGCAGCCGTTGATGCCCGATGTGGACGCCGTCGAAGCTGCCGATCGTCACCACCGACCCTGGGCCGCCCGCCTCCCCCGCGGGGAACTCATGGAGCAGGTCCATCGCTCGGTCAGCCGCTGAGCACCTTGGTGGGCTTCAGCAGCCCACCGTTCAACTCACCGATCCCGACCATCTCGCCGGTGGGGTCATGGATGCGGCACTCGCCGGAGACCTCCGGAAGCACCGACCGGGGAAGCCAGATCGACTGGCCCCGCCGCACCTGCTGCACCTGCGCGGGACCGAGGTGTACCGCCGGCAGATGCGCCACGGCCACCTCGGGAGGCAGGAGCGCCGGCCAGGGATCGTCCATGGCGGCCAGCGCCTCGAGCGAGATCGACTCGCTGAGGATGAGCGTCCCGTAGCTGGTTCGCGAGAGCCAGCCGAGGAGCCCGCCCACGCCGAGGGCATCGCCCAGGTCGGAGGCGAGCACGCGCATGTAGGCGCCCTTGCCGCTGACCACCACGATTTCTGCCTCGGCGACGGCACCGGGGCGGAAATCGACGAGTTCCGCGGAGTGGATCGTGACCCGACGCGGCTCGCGCTCCACCTCCTCCCCTGCCCGAGCCAGCTCGTAGAGGTGCCGGCCCTCATGGCGGACCGCCGAGTGCATCGGCGGGATCTGATCGATCTCGCCGATGAAGTGCGCCAGCTCGGTGCGAATCTGGTCCGCGGTGAGGGTGCTCGCGTCGGCTCCGACGGTCACGACGCCTTCGGTGTCGCCGGTGTCGCTCCGCTCGCCCAGGCGCACCACGCAGTGGTAGGTCTTGGGCTGGGCGTGGAAGTAGTCGACGAATCGGGTGGTCCGACCGACGCAGATGGGCAGCAGCCCGGTCGCCGTCGGGTCCAGCGTCCCGGCGTGGCCGACCCGGCGTTCCCCGAGGATCCGGCGCACCTGACGGATGGCGTCGAAGGAAGTGATGCCGGCGGGCTTGTCAAGCGGCAGCACGCCACCACGGCGCGCAACAGCGGACCCGGGGCGGGGCCCTGCGCCCGGCGCCGCGACGCCGGTCACTGCGTCGATTCGATCAGCCGGCGAGCGACATCGAGCACCTTGCGCTCGACACCGGGAAGGGATTCTGCGAACTCCGCGCCCGATGCACGGCGGTGGCCGCCGCCTCCGAAGGGCGTGCACACGTCGGTCGCGTCGATAGGTTCACGAGTGCGCACGCTGATCTTGGTGCGGCCGGGTGCGCTCTCCTTGAACAGGACCACGATCTCCATGGTCACGATGCTCTGGAGCGCGTCGATGATGCCTTCCGCCTCCTGCATATCGGCACCGACTTCGTCGAGCATCGCCATGGTCACCTCGGACCACAGAAGCCGGCCGCCCATCTCGGAGTGCATCTGCGCGATGGCCAGCCCCTCAAGGCGGACCTGCGAGAGCGAGCGCGACTTGTAGCTCTTCATGGCAACCCAACTCGGATCGGCGCCGGCGGCAACCAGCGCGGCGCCGAGCCGCAACGCCGCTTCGTTGGTGTTCTCGTGCCGGAAGCCCCCGGTGTCGGTCAGCAGTGCCGCGTACAGATTGGTGGCCACCTCGGCGGTGATCGGCGCCCCGAGCTCGTTGAGCAGGCCGTAGATCACCTGACCGGTCGCGCTGGCGGTGGCGTCGACCAGGTTGATCACCCCGAATGCCGTGTTGCTCATGTGATGGTCGATGTTCACCACGGTTGCCGCCTGTTCGACCTCTGCACGGCGCTCGCCAAATCGGGTGAGCGTGGCGCAGTCGAACGTGAACACCGTGTCGCCGAGCGGCTCCCCGCCGGTTTCCACGGTCGCAAACCCGGGGAGATGCTCGAGCAACCGGGGCAGTGGTTCGGGGACGACGACCCGAACCTTATGACCCTGCGCCCGAAGCGCCAGCGCGAAGCCGAGTGCGGAGCCGAGGCTGTCGGCGTCAGCGTCCTTGTGCGCGAGGCAGGTGATCCGGTCGGTGCTTTCGACAATCGCCCGGATCGGATCGATGACGTCCTCGAGACGGGGCCAGGTGACCGGTGCTGCGATGCTCATTCGGAAACCTCCACGGCGGCCTCGGCAGGGCGCTCCGCGTCGATCTCACGCAGCAGCGTGGCCACGCGCACCGCGTAGGCAATCGACTCATCGAGCTCGAAATGGAGCCGCGGGATGCTGCGCAGATTCTCGAGCCTTCGGCCAAGCTGCCCGCGCATGAATCCCTCTGCATGACCGAGCGCGGCGACCACGCCCTGGCGTTCAGCGTCGTCCCCGAGCGCGCTCACGGAGAGCCACGCCTCGCGCAGGTCGGGGCTCATCCGGACACGCGAGATCGACGCGAACTTCACTCGCGGATCCTTGAGTTCGGTGAGCATCATCGCGGAGATCTCCTCCCGGAGCTGCTCGCCCACCCGTTCACGGCGCGGGCTACGAGCTCCGGCCCGAAGGGTCATGCGTTCTGCTGTTCCATCGTGAAGGCTTCGAGGATGTCGCCCTCGTGGAAATCACTGAAGTCCGCGAGGGTGATGCCGCAGTCGTAGCCGTGGGTCACCTCGCGGACATCGTCCTTGAAGCGCTTGAGGGCGTCGATGCGGCTCTGGGCGATCTCCTTGTTGTCACGGAGCACCCGGCAGGTCGCGTTGCGCGTGATCCGCCCGTCGAGGACGTGCGAACCGGCGATGGCGGGCTTGCCGTCGACCTGGTAGACCTTGCGCACTTCGGCACGGCCCTGGGTCACCTCGATCATGGTCGGCTGGTAGAGCCCCTTGACCGCCTTCTCGATGTCGTCGGTCACCTGATAGACGACGTCGTAGAAGCGGACGTCGACGCCCTGATCCTCGGCCGCAGCCTTGGCATGGTCGTCGGGGCGCACGTTGAAACCGATGACGATCGCGTCGGTGACCGCCGCGAGGTTGACGTCGGACTCGCTCACGGCCCCGACCCCTTCGCCGACGACCTTGATCTTGACGGTGGGGTCTTCGATCTGGGTGACCTGGCTGCGCAGGGCTTCGAGCGAGCCGTTCGCCTCGGCCTTGAGCACGAGGTTCAGGCTCTTCATCTCGCCTTCCGAGATGTTCTGGGCCAGATCGGCGAGGGTGATGCGACGGACCGGTTGGGCCAGGCGCTGCTTCTCGGCGAACCCGCGCTGTTCCGCCTTGGAGCGCGCGCCGCGCTCGGTCTCGACGACCTCGAAGATCTCGCCGGCCATCAGCACGTCGGAGAGCCCGGTGACCACGACCGGCGTGCTTGGCCCGGCTTCCTTGATGCGCTTCCCGGTGTCGTCGATCAGGGCGCGCACCTTGCCGAACGCGGAGCCGGCGACGAGGTTGTCGCCCACGCGAAGCGTGCCGTTCTGGACCACGAGCGTGGCAATCGCTCCGCGACCGCGCTCGAGGTGCGAATCGATGACCGTCCCCACGGCACGGCCGCTCGGATCCGCTTTCGGCTCGACCAGGATGTCGGACACGGTCAGGACGCTTTCCAGCAGATCGTCGATGCCGACCCCGGTTCGGGCGCTGGTGCGCACGACCGGCACATCCCCGCCGTAAGGCTGCTCTGCAACCACGCCGCGCTCGGCGAGCTGCTGGAGTGCGCGATCCGGGTTCACGCCGTCCTTGTCGATCTTGTTCATCGCCACGACGATGGGGACACCGGCGGCGTGGATGTGCTGGATGGCCTCCTCGGTCTGCGGCATGACGCCGTCATCGGCGGCCACGACGAGAATCGCGACATCGGTCACGTCAGCTCCGCGGGCGCGCATGGCCGTGAACGCCGCATGGCCCGGGGTATCGATGAAGGTGATCAGGCGGCCGTTGCGCTCGACCTGGTACGCGCTGATGACCTGGGTGATCCCGCCGGCCTCGCCGGCGGCAACCTTGGTCTTGCGCACGGCGTCGAGGAGTGAGGTCTTGCCGTGGTCGACGTGGCCGAGCACCGCCACGATCGGCGGCCGGGTGACCAGCGTCCCCGGGGCGGCGTTGGAGAGATCGATCAAGGGGTGCTTGCGCCGGCCATCAGCGCCCGGCGTGGCCTTCGCCTGCTCCGCCACGGCTTCCTCGGATTCCGCCTCGAAGCCGAAGTTGTCGGCGGCAAGCGCCGCGGTGTCGAAGTCCACCGTCGCGTTGAGCGCGGCCATGACGCCGTTGCTCATCAGGTATTTGATCAGCTGAGGACCGGACACCTCGAGGCGCTCGGCGAGTTCAGCGACCGTGAGACCTGCCGGCAGTGTGACTTTCTTGACCGTAGCTATGTCGATTCCTCCATGTCCAGGTCTCGCAGCGCTGCGGCGAGAGTGGGCTCGTCGATTACATCATCTCCGACCCGAAGCGAGCGCGCCAGGGATCGGTGCCGCCGTGACAGCCGTAAACAGGTGATACCCGTTTCCCGGCAGAGATACGCACCCCGGCCGGGGCAGCGGCCGGCGGGGTCAAGGGTAACCCGCCCGGAACCGGCGGTGATGGCCAGCCTGATCAGGTCGGGCTTCGGCCGCACCTTCCGGCAGCCGGTGCAGGTGCGAAGGGGGGCCTGGATGGCCACGCCCGGAATCAGCCGTCTTCCGGAGGAACAGCGTCCGGCGCCCGGTCGGGCTGATCGCCGGAGATGTCGATGCGCCAGCCGGTCAGCCGGGCCGCGAGGCGTGCGTTCTCGCCACCGCGCCCGATGGCCAGCGACAGCTGTTCGGATGCCACCGCGATGTGCGCGGTGCGCGTCTCGGGATCGAGCTCGACCCCCTGGGCGACCGCCGGGATAAGCGAGTTCATCACGAACGTTGCAGGATCGGAGGACCAGGCGACGATCTGCACCTGCTCCTCACCGAGCTCCGAGGTCACGGCGCGCTGGCGGACGCCGTTGCGTCCGATGCACGCTCCCTGGGCGTCGACGTCCCCCTCAGGAGCATCGACGGCCACCTTGGTCCGGCGCCCCGGGTCGCGAGCGATCGCCCGGACGACCACCTGGCCGGTGCCGAGCTCGGGAACCTCCTGCTCCATCAGTCGCTGGACCAGCTGGGGGTGCGACCGGGAGACCACGACCACGGCGTCCGGCCCCTTGCGGCGTCCTTCGACGATCACCACCTTGATGTGGTCGCGCACGGCGAGGCGCTCGCCGGGGATCTGCTCCTCGGGCGGCAGCATCCCGGGGACGCCCGCGGCGTCCACGTACCAGATCGAGCCGAGCCGGCGCTCGATGATCGCGTCGCGAAGCTCGCCCCGCTGGCTGGATCCAGCGCCGAGAATCCGGCGCTGCTCGACCCCCGCGAGGCGCTCGGCGACGGCGGTCCGCGCTGCGGCCGCCGCCTGACGGGCGAAGTCGGGCACATCGACCTCGATCAGCTGCTCCACACCGTCGTCGTCGACGCGATAGACCGTGAAGGTGCCGGTTTCGAGATTGACGCGCGCACGCACGGCGCGGTCGTCGTCAACCAGTCGCCGGTAGGTCGTGGTCACCCCCTGCTCCAGCGCGCCGGTGATATCCGCCTCACTGAGCGGCGTGGCGGCGGCGAGATCGCGGAGTGCGGTCAAGGTCACGATCGGCGCCGCCATCAGATGTCGACGACGATTCGCGCCGCGATCACGGCGTCGAGCGAGATGTCGACCGCCTTCATGGCCCGGCGTTCGCGCACCTCGATGGCCGCAGCATTGCCGGCCACCGCCGTCAAACGGCCTTCGAGAACGAGTTCCGCATCACCGTCGCGCAGGCGGACGTTGACCCGGCGTCCCACCGCCGCGGTCCAGTCCTCCGGCCGGCGGATGGGCCGTTCGGCGCCTGGCGAGCTCACCTCGAGCCGGTAGGGGTGGTCGATCGGGTCGCTGGCGTCAAGCACCGCTGACGCCGTGTGCGACGCCCGCTCGCAATCGTCGAGGGTCACGCCTCCCTCGACCCGATCGATCACCAGCCGCAGCACTGCCCCGCGACCCCGGCCCGACCACACCACGTCGACGAGTTCGAGCCCGAGCTGGGCAAACGACGGCTGCAGCAGGGATGCGATACCGGAGGTGTCTTCGTTATTCATGTGTGAGGTGGGGCGACCCGTGCGCTGCTACGCGGTCCTCGCGGTGACGCGCCTGCGGCCGGCCGGAGGCGCAACCGTCCTCGAACCGCGAGCCTTCTCCCAGGCCACCAGCAACGTGCTGGCGTTGAAGATCGAGCTGTAGGTTCCGGTCACGATGCCGATGAGCAGGGCGAGGACGAAGCCACGGATCGAGTCGCCGCCGAAGATCACCAGTGACAGGAGCACGAACACGACCGTGAGGGAGGTGTTCAGCGAGCGCGTCATGGTCTGGACGGTCGACAGGTTGATCACCTGGTCGAAGGTCAGGCGCGGACCGACACGGAGATTCTCGCGGACGCGGTCGAACACCACGATGGTGTCGTGGATCGAGAACGCCACAGACGTCAGCACCGCGGTGACAAAGAGCGAGTCGACCTGACCCAGATCAGTGAAGTGGCCGAGGATCGCCCAGATTCCCGCGAGCACGAACACGTCGTGCAGGAGCTTGAAGAAAGCGCACGCGCTGAAACGCCAGGGAGAGATCGCCCGCTGCCGGCGGAACGCGAACGCGAGGTAGATGGCGATGGCTCCGGCCGCGACGAAGATCATGATGATCGCGCCGGTGACCAGGCTCGCCGCGATGGTCGGCCCGACGGTCTGGATGCTGATATCGGGTTGATGCGTCGCTGCGTCGGTCGCGATATGGAACTGCCCGTTCAGCTTGTTCTGGATCTCGACAAGCTGCTGGCTGTCCGACGGCAGTGTCGAGATGGCGAAGTGGCTCGCCTCGCTCCCGCGGGGCCCTTCGGCCTGCACCGTGGGTCGCAGCGACCCGAAGTTGTCAGTCATGAAGGTCGCGACCTGTGCCTGGCTCGCAGCATTCCTGAAGCCGACATCGATGACGTTGCCGCCCTTGAAGTCGATGCCGAGGTTGAAGCCCCAGAAGACGATCGCGAGGATGCCCGGGATGATGACCGCCAGCGATCCGAGGAAATACCAGTTGCGATTCTTGACGATGTCGAAATTCCCGCGCGGCGGATGCTCCGCGAATTCCTCGTGGATCTCCGTGTAGAGACGGGGGTCCCGTCCGATCCTCCAGCTCAGCACCCAGGCGAACAGCGAGCGCGTGATCGTGATGGCCGTGAAGAAGGAGACGATGACACCGATTGCCAGGGTGATCGCGAATCCCTTGATGACGTCGGTGCCGAAGATCCCCAGGATCGCGCAGGTGATCAGGGTCGAGACGTTGCTGTCACGAATGGCGGGAAATGCCCGCCGGAAGCCGGTCTCGACGGCGAGGGGCACGCTTCGCCCATGGCGTAATTCATCGCGAGTGCGCTCAAAAATGAGCACGTTGGCATCAACCGCCATACCCACACTGAGCACAAAGCCCGCCAGGCCGGCGAGCGAGAGCGTCACCGGAAGGATCTTGAAAATTGCCAGCACGATCGCCGCATAGACGAAGAGCGCGACCGTGGCCAGGAGACCCGGGAATCGGTAGTAACCGATCATGAAGATGATGACGATCAGGAGCCCGATGGCTCCGGCAATGAGGCTCAGGGTCACCGACTGCTGGCCGAGCGTGGCGCTCACCGTCGTGCTCGCCACGGTGGTGATCTCCGCGGGGAGGGCACCCGCGCTGATCAGGTCAGCGAGCTGGGTTGCGGCATCCGAGGTGAAGCCGCCGGTGATCTGCGTCTGGTTGCTCTGCCCACCGCTCTGAACGAAGGGGGCGGTGATGATGTCGTTGTCGAGAAAGATCGCGATCTGCGCCTGCGGGCTGGTTGGATTCGTCGAGTACGCGGCGAACGCAGCGTTGGTGATCTTCTGCCACTCCGTCGCACCGGCAGAGTTGAAGTTGATGTCGACCGCGATCTGCCCGGTGTTGAAGTCGGTGCCCACCGTTGCCGAGTTGACGTCGGTGGCGTCGAGCGCGCTGTCGATCTTCCAGTGGAATCCGGTCGGATAGAGCGCCGTGTTCGGGAACTGATTGGTGTCGTAGTGGCCTTGCTGGTCGGTGATCAGTGCCGTGCTCGGCGGTGTGGTCGCGGCCCCGGCGATGGCGGTCGCGAAGTACAACCGCGAGGTCGTGCCGATGGCCTGGATTGCCTCCTTGAGGCTGACCCCAGGGAGCTGCACGAGGATCTGGTCGTCACCCTGTGCCTGGACGCTGGCCTCCGAAACGCCGAGGGAGTTGACGCGGAGGTCGAGGATCGGGATCGTCGCCTGCTGCGCCTGCGCGACGGTCGCGCCGTGGGGTGGGCCGTTGCGACAGTCCGCGTTGGGGACGTCCCTGCTATGGCAGATCTCGATGGTCAGCTCGGTGCCGCCCTGGAGGTCGAGCCCTCGATGGATGTACAGCGGACGGCCGAACAGGGCCGGCGCCGTCGTCAGCTGCGTCCCGAGTGGCTGATGGACCACCAGGTAGCGGTAGATGAGGCTGTAGCCGTCAACGAAGAAGGCGCCGACCACCACGAGGAGGACGACCGCCAGGCGAAAACGCGTGATCCTGAACACCTGCCGTCCAGTCTACCGGGGCAAATGGCTGAGCCGGCCATCCCGATCGGCGCGGAAGGCCGGGAAGGACCGGTCGCGGATCGCCGAGCGTGCCCCTTCCATGAGGCGGGCGAGGTGGGTGATGTTGTGGAGGCTCACCAGCCGGTGGGCCAGGATCTCCCCCGACTGGAAGAGGTGTCGAAGGTAGGCGCGCGAGAAGCGGCTGCACGCCGCGCAGGGGCAGTCGGCGTCGATCGGCCCGAAATCGTCCCGCGCCGCGGCGTTGCGCAGCGAGAGGCGGCCGTCGGGAGTGAGCGCGCTGCCGTTCCGAGCCAGACGGGTCGGGACGACGCAATCGAACATGTCGACGCCGAGTTCGATGGCGGCGAGCAGTTCCGAGTCGGTGCCCAATCCCATGAAGTAGCGGGCCCGATCTTCGGCGAGCTCGGCGACGCTCGCTCTGGCCATCACCAGCATCGTGTCGGTGGGCTCCCCCACCGCGAGCCCCCCGATGGCAACTCCGTCGAAATCGAGATCTGACATGAACCGCGCGGACTCGCGCCGCGCGTCGTCGTCGAAGCCGCCCTGGGCGATGCCGAACAGCAGGTGGCCGTTGCCGGGATGCGCCGCCCGGCAGCGCTCCGCCCAGCGATCAGTCCGCTCGGTCGCTTCCCGGGCCAGCGCCTCGGGGGTGCCGTGCGCCACCGGATGGTCGAGACACATGAGGATGTCGGCGCCGAGCCGGGCCTGGTTCCGAACGGCATCCTCGGGTGTGACGCGCAGACGTGAGCCGTCGTAGGGCGAGACGAAGGTCGCCGCATCATCGTCGACCGCGGTCACCTCCATGAGGCTCACCAGTTGATAGCCGCCGCTGTCCGTGAGGATCGGGTGATTCCAGCCCATGAAGGTGTGGAGGCCGCCGGCACGTTCGATGAGATCGATCCCGGGGCGCAAGGCAAGGTGATAGGCGTTGCAGAGCAGGATGTCGACGCCGGTGCTGTGAACCTCATCCGGGTCGAGGGCTTTGACCGTCGCATGCGTACCGACGGGCATGAACGCGGGTGTCCGCACCGGGCCGTGCGTGGTCATCAACGTGCCCGCGCGGGCGCGGCCGTCGACGGCCTCGAGCGTGAACGCGCTGCTCATGCCACGCGCCAGCAGAGCATGCAATCGCCCAGCGACAGGAACCGGTAGTCGCCGCGGAGCGCATGCGCATAGGCGTCGCGCCAGCGATCGCTACCGACGAATGACGCGAGCAGGACGAGCAGCGACGATCGCGGCTGATGGAAGTTGGTGACGAGACCATCGACGACCCGAAACCGATGACCCGGCTTGATGAACAGGCGAGTGCTGCCGGACCCGGCGCGCAGCGTTCCGTCGTCGCGGCCACAGGTCTCGAGCACGCGAACGACGGTGGTGCCGACGGCGATCACCCGCCCGCCCGCCTGGTGCGTGCGCTCGATGGTGGCTGCCGTCGCCGCGGGCAACATGTACCGCTCCTCGTGCATCGGGTGATCCTCGACGCGCTCAGCACGAATCGGCGCGAAGGTCGCGAGACCGACGTCGAGTCGCAACGTCGTCCACTCGACGCCGCCATCGCGCAGCCGGGCGATGATCGAGTCGGTGAAATGCAGACCGGCGGTCGGCGCCGCCGCCGAGTCCGGATCGCCGGTCGCGTAGGTGGTCTGATAGCGATCGGGATCGTGCAATTGGGTGCGTATGTATGGCGGGAGCGGGGCTGCGCCGTTGCGTTCGATGGCAGCGTCAGCGTCGTCGGCGTCGAACCTGACCGAGCGGCCACCGGGATGCGTTAGGGAAATACCGGTGACGGTCGCCTGGAGGTCGGTGCCGATCATGAGGATCGTGCCGGGCGTCGCCAGCCGGGCTGGTCGCGCAAGGCACTCGTAGCTGCCGTCCTCGGATTTTCCGAGCACGAGCAACTCGATGTCGCGTCCGTCCACGTCGTATCCCAGCAGCCGCGCGCGCCGGACGCGCGTGTCGTTGGCGACCAGCAGGTCGCCGGCGCGCAGCAGGTCAGGCAGGTCGATGAATCGCCTGTCCTCGACTTGACCTGATGGAAGGAGATGGAGCAGCAGTGACGCGTCGCGCTTGGCAAGGGGTTCCTGCGCGATCCGCTCCACCGGCAGCGGGTAGTCGAAGTCGGCGGACCTCAACGCTCGAAGAGCGCTGTCTGCGCCTCCGCCGCACCCGGTGCGCCAGCGGGCACGGAGAGGCCGAGATGCTGGTAGGCGGCCGCGGTTGCAAGCCTCCCGCGCAACGTCCGCGCCAGCAGTCCGCTGCGGATGAGGAATGGTTCCACCACATCCTCGATGGTGTCCGGATCTTCCTGGACGCTCACCGCGATCGTCTGCACGCCGACCGCGTGGCCGCCGAGTGTGCCGCAGAGCACGCCCAGCACGCGCCGGTCGAGCTCATCAAGGCCGATCGAGTCCACCCCGAGCACGTCGAGCGCGGCAGCCGCGACCTCAACGTCGATGCGACCGGCTGCGCGGACCTGCGCGTAGTCACGGGCACGCCGGAGCAACCGGTTGACAATGCGCGGCGTCCCTCGCGATCGTCGGGCGATCATGGTCGCGCCACCGGGATCGAGGTCGATGCCGAGCAGGTGTGCCGAGCGGTTGGCGATTGCCACGAGATCCTCGGTGTCGTAGAAGTCGAGCCGGAAGGTGACCCCGAATCGATCGCGCAGCGGCGCGCCCAGTGCACCCGCCCGGGTCGTGGCGCCGATCACCGTGAAGCGATTCAGCGTCAGGCGCAGCGTCTGGGCGCCTGCACCCTTTCCGGCGACGAAGTCGAACGCGAGGTCCTCCATGGCCGGATACAGCGCTTCCTCCACCGCCCGGTTGAGCCGATGGATCTCGTCGATGAAGAAGACGTCCCGCTCCTCGAGGCTCGTGAGGATCGAGGCGAGCATGCCCTGATGCTCGAGCGCGGGTCCGCTGGTGAGCCGCACGTTCACGCCCATCTCCACGGCGATGATCTGGGCGAGCGTCGTCTTGCCGAGCCCTGGCGGGCCGTAGAGCAGCACGTGATCGAGCGCATCCCCGCGTTGCCGCGCGGCCTCGACGAGAATCCGCACCTGGTTCTTGATCGCCATCTGCCCGACGAAGTCGTCGAGCGTGCGCGGCCGCAGCGCGGTGTCGGCGACCCGCTCCGCCTCGAGCTCGTCGGGGCTGACCACGCGCTCGTCGGTCATCGCGCCGCGCCTGACATGTCGAGCCGGCGGAGCGCAGCGCCGACGAGGTCGGCCACGTCGCTGCCGTCTCCGTCCAGGGCAACAGCAGCCACCGCATTGCGCGCCTCGTTCTCCCGGAACCCCAGTCCGACCAGGCCGGCGATCGCCGCCGCCACCGCTTCGTTCTCGCCGGACGCGACCGGATGCTGGGTGCCGGGTGGTTCCAGCGAGCCGACCTTGTCGCGGAGTTCGAGGATCACGCGCTCGGCGGTCTTCCGCCCGATGCCGGGAACCGTTGCAACCAGCGCGATGTCGCCGTCACCGATGGCTCGCACCAAGGTCGGCAGCTCGGCTCGGCCGAGGATGCCGAGCGCGGCTTTCGGGCCGATGCGCTCAACGCCGATGAGCAACCGGAAGAGACGCAATTCGTCCTGCGTGATGAATCCGTACAAGCGGATGGCGTCGGTGCTGACGCTGGTGTGGATATGCAAGGTGACTTCGGGCTCGTGCGATGCGTGCAATGCGGCGATGGTGCGCAGATGACAGAAGACCTCGTAGCCGACACCGCCGGTATCGACGACCACATGATCGTCGGCGACACGCACCAGCACACCGCGGACGAGCGCGATCATCGGGCCGGGCGCAGCAAGGCCGCGCGTGCGCGTGTCACCGCGACATCGAGCGGGCTCTCACGAAGCTGCTGCCTGCGTGGCGAGAGTGCGGCAAGACTGCCGCGATGGTGGTGGCACACCGCCACAGCGCAGGCGTCAGCGACGTCGTCGTGGCCCGGAATATCAGGCACGCCAAGGAGATTTGCCACCATGCGCGCGACCTGTGGCTTGCGCGCAGCCCCATACCCGCACACCGCTTCCTTCACCTGTGTCGGCGTGTATTCCGCAACGGCCATACCCTCGCGCGCCAGCGCGCAGAGCACCACGCCACGCGCTTCGCTGACCCGCATCGCGGTCCGCCGATTGGTCGAGAAGAACAACTCCTCCACTGCAGCAACCTCGGGGCGCAAGGACCGGCAGGCCTCGACGACGAGGTCGAAGAGCAGCGCAAGACGAGCCGCTTCGCTGGTCTGCGGCACGGTCTCGATGCAGGCCGCATGGATGAGGACAAGGTGACCCGGCGTCCCTTCGACGATGGCGACGCCGGTGCGCGCCAGGCCCGGGTCGACGCCGAGCACCCTCATCGGATGTCCAGCCTGGAGTCAGCTGACTGACTCAAGGACGTCGTCCGGTATCTCGATATTTGCGTAGACCTGCTGGACGTCGTCGTGCTCCTCGAGGCCGTCGAGCAGTCGCAGCACCTGGCGCGCCTGTGAGGCGTCAAGGACGACCGATGTGGTCGGGTTCATGGTGACCTCGGCATTGTCCACCTTGTAGTGCTGCTCCTCGAGCGTTTTGCGCACCGCTTCAAACCGCGATGGCGCCACCGTCACCAGAATTTCGTCGCCGTCGACGCCGACATCGCCGTCATCGCCCACGTCCACGGCGTCGAGCAGCTCGAGTGCGAGCTCCTCCGGATCTCGTTTGCCCGCCTCGATGCTGATCACGCCCTGCTGGTTGAACATCCAGGCGACGCTGTTCGACTCACCAAGCGCCCCGCCGGAGCGTGTGAAGGCGTTGCGGATGCCGGCGACCGTGCGGTTCCGGTTGTCGGTGAGTGTGTCGACCATGACCGCGACGCCGTGGGGTCCGTAGCCCTCGTAGCGAACTTCCTCGAGCTGCACACCCTCCTTGCCACCTGCGCCTCGCTGGATGGCGCGGTCGATGTTGTCGGCGGGCATGTTCACTTCGCGGGCTTTCTGGATCGCCAGGCGCAAACGGAAGTTGCCCTCGACATCCGAGCCACCTTCGCGGGCGGCGACGGTGAGCTCGCGGGTGACCTTGGTGAAGGTCTGGCCCCGACGTGCGTCGACGATGGCCTTCTTGTGTTTGATGCCAGCCCACTTGCTGTGACCGGACATGAATCCTCCGAGACGAACAGACGTTCCGATTCTAGCGTAGCCCTCGACCCAGTCTAGTTCTCTCACTCCTTGTGGTAAGCGGCGCGGAGGACTATGGTTAGAGGAGCATCCGCACTCAGACGGAGGTAGCCATACCAATGTTGCGATGCGTCTGGCAGCGTTTCCGACACGGTCGAGCGGAGGGTTGAGGCCCGGCTGATGGGCCCTCCTGCCGAGCAAACAGGGCGCCCCCGTTGCGGTCATCGGGCAATCGTTGACCCCGGGAAGTCCAGCTACTGGACGAGTGCGCGTTGCATCGGCAGGGAGTTCGCCGCCGGGCTGTTCCCCCGACGATGACACCGGTTTCGGTGTCAAGAAGCCTGGGAATTTCCACCAGGTTGCCGTATCAGAAACGGTGAATTCATAGAGGGGCCGGCTCAGTCCGGCCCCTTTCTTATGTCCAGCGCCCGGCTGGTCAGTGCCTTGGGGACCGGCCGGGATACCGAGGGGTCGCCGAGCCAGCTGAATCGAAGCGGCCGATCGGCGGCGTGCCGGAGCCCGACCCGGGTGCTCACGGCAACCGGCGGATGCAGCGCGCGGATGTCGATCCGGACGCGCGAACCGGGGTCGATCAGGTCGATGCCATCGTCGGCACGAGACAGACCGAGCCCGCGGCACAGGTTGCCCGGCCCGCGGAGGAGATCGGCGCCCTGCACGCTCTGTCCCCGGCGCGCGGCAACCGTGCTGATTCCCTCCTCCACCGCCGCGGCGCGGAGCAGCACCGCGCCCGCCACGCCGTCGATCTCGGTGACCACGTTCGCGCAATGGTGCATGCCGTAGGTGAAGTAGACGTAGAGGTGCGCAGGTGGGCCGAACATCACCTTCGAACGTGGGGTCGGCCCGCGGAACGCGTGCGAGGCAGGATCGGTGAGTCCAAGATAGGCCTCGGTTTCGACGATGCGTGCAATCACGCACGCAGGGGTCATGGAGTTGACGACCAGCGCGCAACCGATCAGATCGCGCGCGACCTCGGTAGTGGGCCGCGCGAACCAATCGCGCTGCGCTTCGGTTACCGGCGGATCTCCGCGCCGCATCGCTGCGCGAGGGCTGCCGCGATGGCTTGCTGTGCGACCTGCGCCTCCTCGCCGGTGAGCGTCCGGTCGGGGGCGCGATAGGTCAATCGGAAGGTCCAGCTCTTGGTTCCCGGCGCGAGCGTTCCACCCCGGTACTCGTCATATAGCTCGGCCGTCTCGAGCAGCGGCTGCTGCGCCTCACCAATCGCATCCATCGCGTCGCCGGCGAGCCGATCGGCCGGCACCGTGACCGCGAGGTCCTGGACGATCGCCGGAAAACGCGGTGGCGGCACAAAGCGCATCGGGCGCTCCCGCGAGGGAGCGACCGCGTCGATGCGCAGCTCGCCGACGGCGACCCGCCCTCGAATCTCGAAGGTCGCGGCCGTCTCGAAGGAAAGTTCGCCGATGATCCCGACGGCGGTGTTGTCGAAGGTGAGGCGGGCGCTTCTCCCGGGTGGAGTCCTGGCTCCTCGGACGGCTCGGCACGCACCGCGCGCCCGGAGAGATCGGCCACGACCCAGTCGAAGACGGATTGGACGTGGCGCACCGCACTGGCGGCATCTCCCGGATCGCCACTCGAGACCTGCGCGGCCAGCGTGAGCAGCAACGGTTCGAGCGGCAGCGGCGGAAGGTCACGGTCGCCGTCGTCAGGCGTCGATCCTACGGGGGACCCGACCCGTTCGCCATCCCAGAAGGCCCGTCCGAGTTCAAAGACCATGACGTCGGCGCTGCCGCGGTTGACGTTGGCTGCGACCGTCGCACAGAGGCGAGGCAGTTGAGAGGTTCGCATCACGCTCCACTCGTCACTGAGCGGGTTCCGCAGCGGCATCGGGGTGCGACCGCGACCCAGCCCGGGGATCGCGGCCGACTCCGCCTGACCGACGAAGGACAGCGTGATGACCTCGTTGAACCCGGCACCGAGGCACACGTCGCGAATCCAATCCTCCATCTCTGCTTCCGGCGCCGTCGTCGTCAGGTCGCGACGCCGTCCAGGCAGGGTGCTGGGGATGCGCGAGTAGCCGAGCATCCGCCCCACCTCCTCGACGAGATCCTCGGGCAGGGCAACGTCGCGCCGGAAATAGGGAGGCGTCACCGCCAGGGTTGCTCCGTCCTGCTCCACCGCGAAGCCGAGGCGGGCAAGCGTGGTCGCGATCTCAGTCGCGTCGATCGGGATGCCCAGCAAGGCGCCGGTGAACGCTGCGGTGAGCGAAATGGGGCCAAGCTTTGGGAGCGGATGCGGCCACTCATCGATGACGTCGCGCAGGACATGGCCGCCTGACATCTCGGCGATGAGCGACGCGGCGCGCTCGAGCGCAAGCGGTGGCAGGAGATCGCTGAGGCCCTTTTCGAACAGGGTCGAGGCATCGGTGCGGAGTCCAAGGCGCTTTGAGGTTGCGCGCACTGTGGGGCCGTCCCAGGTGGCGGCCTCCAGCAGCACGGTCCGCGTCGAGTCGGTGACCGCCGTCGACATGCCGCCGATGACGCCGGCGATGCTCGCGGCCGTCTCCCCGGCACAGACGACCACGTCCTCGGGTGACAGCGTGCGGTCGGTGCCGAGGAGGTCGACGACATGCTCGCCGGCATGAGCGCGACGCACCACGACGTCGGCCATCTTCTCCACGCCGCCGGCTTCGGCGAAACGGTCGAGATCGAACGCGTGCATGGGCTGGCCGAGCTCATGGGTCACGAAGTTGGTGACATCGACGACGTTGTTGATGGGTCGCAGCCCAACCGAGCGAAGGCGCTGCTGCAACCATGGCGGCGACGGGCCGACCACGATGCCCTCGATCACCCGCACCGCAAACCGAGGGCAGCGTGACTCGTCGTCGACGCGCACTCGCGCGCGCAGCATCGCCGAGGTGGCGGACAGCACTGCCTCGGGCACCGTCATGGGAGGCTCGGTCAAGCCCTCCCCCAGCGCGGCGGCGAGCTCGCGCGCGATGCCGAGGTGGCAGAGGCAATCCGGGCGGTTGGTGGTGATGTCGAGCTCGAACACCGTGTCCAGGGACAGGACCTCGCCGATCGCCTGACCGGGGGTTCCGGCTTCCAGGATGAGGATGCCGTCGGCATTCTCCCCGACCCCGAGCTCGATTGCCGAGCAGAGCATGCCGGGCGACTTGTGGCCGCGGATGGTCTTCACGCCGAGGCGGTCGTCCATGGCGGGCGGTCGCGATCCGGGCGGCGCGTAAGGGACGAGGTCGCCGACCTTGATGTTGGGCGCCCCGGTCAGCACGCGAATTGTCCCGGGGGTGACCGTGAACGCAGCCAGCGACGGTGGGATCCTCCCCAGGTCGATATCCGCGAACTGCAGGTGCGACGAACCGGGCACCGGCACTACGGCAGTGATGCGCGCGACCACGATGCCCTCGCCGCCGACCTCCACCGCACCGACCTCGGTTCCGGTGTCCACCAGGGTTTTCACGATGGTCGCGAGTGGCGCGTCGAGCGCGGCGTAGTCGCGCAGCCAGCGGAGGGAGTACCTCACGAGGGCGCTCGCTCGGTCACGGGCGCGGGATTCAGGAAGCGGACATCGTTGTCGTACAGCAGGCGCATGTCGGGAATGCCCCAGGCGAGCATCGCGGCGCGCTCGATGCCCATGCCAAACGCGAATCCCGAGTACCGCTCGGGGTCGATGCCGCCGTTGCGGAGCACCTGTGGATGGACCATGCCGCTGCCGAGCAACTCCAGCCAGCCGCTGTGCTTGCAGACACCGCAGCCCTTGCCGCCGCAGACGACACACGCCAGCTCGAGCTCCAGCGAGGGCTCGGTGAATGGGAAGTGGTGCGGCCGCCATTGCAACGCCGAATCGGATCCGAAAAAGGAGCGCGCGAAGTACTCCAGCGTGCCCTTGAGGTCGCTCACCGCGATCCCCTCGTCGATGCAGAGGCCCTCCACCTGATGGAACATCGGCATGTGGGTCGCGTCGTGGTCGCGGCGGTAGGTCTTGCCCGGGAACGATCACCCGCTGCGGCGCGCCTCGGGTCAGCATGCTGCGGATCTGGACCGGCGAGGTGTGGGTGCGCAGCAACCGCGAGTCGTCGATGTAGAAGGTGTCCTGCGAATCGCGTGCCGGGTGCCCGGGCGGCTGGTTGACCAGCGTGAAGTTGTACCGGTCGTACTCGACCTCGGGCCCCTCGACAGCGACGAAGCCGAGCTGGCCGAAGATCCGCCGCATCTCCCGGGCGGCGAGCGTGACCGGGCTCAAACGACCGCGCCGCAGCGCCGGCGCCGGCCGGGTGAGATCGAGCGCTCGGACTCCAGGCTGGGCCCGCGCGGCGCGCTCGACCGTCGCCTGACGCTCATCGATCGCATCGCCGACCCGCTCCACGAGCTCGTTGACCATCTGGCCCATCTGACGGCGACCTCAGGGTCGGGGATCTTGCCGAGACCGCGCCTGAACGATGTGAGCACGCCGTCGCCCCGGCCGAGGTACCTGGCCCGCACCGCGTCAAGCGCAGCGAGGTCCCGCGCGGCGGCGACTCCTCGAGCGCTTCCGCCGCCACGCTGTGGAGGTCGGCGGTCACGCCTTGGTGAGAGCGCCCCGGGCGACTTCGACGAGCTGCTGAAACGAGCCCGAATCCTCCACCGCGATGTCCGCCAGCATCTTGCGATTGACTTCGACGCCCGCTTCCTTGAGCCCGTGCATGAACTGGTTGTAGGCCAGGCCGTTCTGGCGCGCGGCCGCGTTGATGCGCGCGATCCAGAGACCACGCATGTCGCCCTTGCGTTGCTTGCGGTCGCGATAGGCGTAGGCCAGCGAGTGCATGACCGCCTCGTTGGCGTTCTTGTACAGCCGGTGGCGCGCGCCCTGCATCCCCTCGGCCATCTCGAGGATCTTCCGGTGGCGAGCCTTGGCCGTCACCCCACGTTTCACTCTGGCCATATCGCTCTCCTAAAGATAGGGTGCGAGCCGGATGACCTTGCGGCGGTCCGCGGCGACACCTCGTGTTGCATGCGGTACTGACCGCTTGCGCTTGGCGCTCTTGTGCTCGAGCAGGTGCGAGCGAAACGCCTTGCGCCGCATCACCTTTCCGGTTGAGGTGACGCGGATCCGCTTGGCGGTTCCCTTATGGGTTCGTATCTTCGGCATCGTCCTTGTTGATCCCTTGACTCGTCGGCGAGCGATGGCATCCTCCGTCCGGAACGTTGACGCTCATCTCCACTTCCTGCGTCGGACGCCGGTCGTTGCTGTGCTGGTCGCCCTTGGCATGCTTCTTGTTCAGCGGGCTCATGATCATGATCATGTTGCGGCCCTCGACGAGGGGCATCCGCTCGATGATCGCCACTTCTTTGAGCTCTTCGGCCATGCGGTCGAGCAGCTTGCGCCCGTACTCCTGGTGCACCATTTCGCGACCGCGGAACATGATGGTGAGCTTCACCTTGTCGCCGTCATGGAGGAAATGACGAACCGACCCGAACTTGGTCTGGAAGTCGTGCTCCGAAATCTTCGGACGGAGCTTCATCTCCTTGACGTTGATGGTGTTGTGCTCTTTGCGGCTTTCCTTCTCCTTCTTCAGGGCTTCGAACTTGAAGCGCCCGTAGTCCATGAGACGGCACACCGGCGGTTGGGCCTGGGGGGCCACTTCGACCAGGTCCAGCTCACGCTGGGCGGCGAGCTCTCGCGCCCGCTCGATGGTCACGATTCCCAGCTGTTCGCCGGTGGTGTCGTCGAAGAGGCGGACGGTAGGGATGCGGATCTGGTCGTTGACCCTGAGCTCTCGGAATGCGATCGGCGCGGCCTCCTTTGGATATAAAAAACTGGACAGCGGTTCCGCTATCCAGGATCGGGTGCTGGACCTTCAAGGCAAGCCCGGAAGGTGAGGGCCGTACCTGACGGACCTGCTTTGCGGCGCCTGTGATGGGCGTCGGGCGCTGAATATAGCACGCGCGCGGGAAGCCCAAACCTGCGGCGGCTCATCCTGATCGCCGGGCGTGAAGTAGCCCTTCGACGGCCCCCCGCCCCCCGAGCACCGGGGAGGGCATCGCTGCCAGCACCTGCCAGCCGGCAGGACGATCCCTGCCGCGGCGCGCTCGGTCGCCTGACCACGGCTTCGGCATCGGTGGGCGCGGTACCAAGCCGCAGCTCGAACATCGGCTTCACCAGCCCGATCAAGTCGGCTTCGGGCGCGATGCGTGACGCGGTCCAGCTGTGCCACCGCGGCGGCCAGGGCGAGGTAGGACACGTCGATGGTCACCACCTCGATCGCGTCCGGAATGACGCGCGTGTCCAGCGCGGCGACATTGGTGGCCTCGAGATTGACCACGCGCGGGTCCTGCCGCAGCGATCCGAGCAGCTGACCGTGGCCCGCATCCACCGCGTAGACACGCGCCGCGCCCGCCTCGAGCAGCACCCGGGTGAAACCGCCCGCGGCAGCGCCGAGATCGAGGCAGATCCGGCCGGCACCGCCACCTCGAACGTCGACAGCGCTGCGCGCAGCTTGGCCTCGCCGCGCAGCGGCGCGTGGGTCGCACGAGCGTCCGGCGCGCTGTCGCGGCCGGCGCCGTCTACTCGGGACGCCGCTCGCTCACCTCGGCGGCCAGGCGCTCGATGAGCGTCGCCGGTCGCCACGTCCTCCTGCGTCGTTGCGGCGTACTCGCGCACCCGCACCATGTCATCACCACGCTCGACATCTCGCCGCCCGATCACCACGACATACGGCATTTCTTGAGCTCTGCATCGCGAACGCTAGCCTGCATACGCTCGCCGTGTCGCTCGTCGATCGAGGCGCGCAGCCCGCGGTCGCGCATGCCGGCAGCGAGCGCGCGGATGTACGACATCACCTCCGCGCTGTCGTCCTGCACCGGGACCAGCGCGCACTGCACGGGCGCGAGCCAGAGCGGGAAATGACCGGCGTAGTGCTCGAGCAGGATGCCGAAGAAGCGCTCGATGGAACCGAAGAGCGCGCGGTGGATCATGATCGGCCGCTGCTCGACGCCGGAGTCATCGATGAAGTACAGGTCGAACCGCTGCGGGAACTGGAAGTCCACCTGGATGGTCGACATCTGCCACGTTCGGCCGATGGCGTCGCGTGCCTGCACCGAGATCTTGGGGCCGTAGAATGCGCCGCCACCCTCGTCGAGCACGAGCTCGAGGTTGCGGCCCTCCGCCGCCTGGCGCAGCGCTTTGGTCGCTTCCTCCCACTCCTCCATCGTTCCCACCGCCTTGTCCTCTGGACAAGTCGACAGCTCGAGGTAGAAGTCGGTGAGCCCGAAATCGCGGAGCAGGCTGAGAGTGAAGTCGAGCAGCGAGATGAGCTCGTCCATCATCTGCTAGCGCGCGCAGAAGATGTGCGCGTCATCCATGGTGAGTCCGCGCACGCGGGTCAGCCCGTGGACCACGCCCGACTTCTCGTAGCGATAGACGCTGCCGAACTCGAACAACCGCAGCGGCAGCTCGCGGTACGAGCGCATCCGGCTTCGGTAGATGAGGATGTGCATCGGGCAGTTCATCGGTTTGAGGTAGTACCGGGTGCCCTCATCCAGCTCCATCGGCGGGAACATCCCCTCGGCGAACCACTCGAGATGCCCGGAGGTCTTGAAGAGATCCTCCTTGGTGATGTGCGGCGTGTTCACGAACGAGTAGCCGGCCTCCTCATGGCGCTGGCGCGAGTACTCCTCCATCAGCTTGCGCACCAGGCCACCGTTGGGATGGAAGACGGGCAGCCCCGAGCCGATCTCGTCAGGGAAGGAGAACAGATCGAGTTCCTGGCCCAGGCGGCGATGGTCCCGCTTGCGCGCTTCCTCGAGCCGCTGCATGTAGGCGTGGAGCTCGCCCGCTTGAACCACGCGGTCCCGTAGACGCGTTGGAGCTGCTCGTTGCGCGCATCGCCGCGCCAGTAGACGCCGGCGACGCGCAGCACGCGGAGCAGCCTGAGCCAGCCGGTGTCGGGGACATGCGGGCCGCGGCACAGGTCGACGAACTCGCCGGTCCGGTAGACGCTGACGCTGTCGACATCTTCGGGGAGGCGATTGATGATGTCGACCTTGAAGTCCTGGTGCGCTTCGGCGAACAGCGCGACCGCCTGCTCGCGGGCCATCTCCTCCTGCACGAACGGACCTCTGCGCGGCCAGCTCCCCCATGCGCGTCTCGATGCGCGGCAGGTCGTCATCGACGAAGTGACGCCCACCCGGAAGGCGGAAGTTGTAGAAGAAGCCGTCCTCGATGGCGGGGCCAACATCGTACTGGGCGCCGGGGAAGAGTTCCACGACGGCAGCCGCCATCAGGTGTGCGGCGCTGTGGCGCAGGATCTCCAGGGTTGGTTCGGACGGTGCTGGGAGCGGCGCGCCTGCTTCCGCGGCGTCATCGACAATCTCGTCTGGCATGCGATGCCGATTCTACGCAGTCGACCCGCGATCGCCCGCCGCGATGGATGCCTCTGTGTCAGCCCGTCAGGCGGGACATGCCGGACGGCACGTCCTCGCGCGCTTGGCAGAGCTGTGTCAGCTGCGCTTCCGGATCGAACGTCGACGCCTGAAAGTCGAACCGCAACTGGCGCAACATCGGCAACGGACGCGCTGCCGACTTGCGATGGCCTGGTTGCGCAGCCGCTCGTGACGCGCGGGGTCGATGGAGCAGCACCTGATGCTGCAGTACTTGGCAGTGGCCTTGTGCACTGCGTCCCCACACCCACTCGCGCACAGATCCTAAGCGGCATGATCGCGCGTCGCGAACGCTTCGACATGCCCGACTCAGATGTCACTGGCGGAGTGTACGCCGCCGCCGTGACCGTCTGTCAACACTCCGCCGGCATTGCGTTGTTGCTGTCTTTGCGACGCGTTTGACCCGCACCGCCCTGTGCACAATGTGGACAACTGCGCACCTGGTTTGTGCAGTAAGGGACATGCCTGTGCGGAAGTGGCCGGGGCGTGTGAGCCGTCCGGATGGCGCACGCTGTTGATCCAAGATTGATGGAGGACACTTGAGATGCGAAACGCGTCATGTGACAGTCCTGTCACTACACCTGGCGACCGCGCTGACCCGCTCGTCGTGACGAGGACGTGGGCGTGAGCCCGGCAGCGGGAGGCGGCGTGCCCAAGCCGGGCGCCAACGCGGCGGCGGCGTTCGCGACGCTGATCCCTGACGACCCGTCGGTGCGCGCGCGGCCGATGTTCGGCAACCCTGCGGTGTTCGTCAACGGAAACATGTTCATGGGTTTGTTCGGCGACACCTTGTTCGTCCGCCTCTCCGCCGATGACGACGCTCGACTTCGTGCATCGGGCGGCGGTGACTTTGCGCCGATGCCCGGTCGGCCGATGAAGGCATACACGACGCTGCCGCATGGATGGGAGTCGGATCTGACTGTTGCACGCAACTGGATCAGCGCGTCGCTCGAATGGACGCGCGCCCTGCCCGAAAAGCGTGCACGCTCAGCCACCGAAAAACCGAAAGGTTGAGCGCATCGCGCACGTGCGCTTGCCACGCACGTGCGCGATGCCTGGGTCCTTGCTCTAGTGGTTCGCCCCTTCGGCAACCTGCGCCGACGTACCACTCAACTCACGGTCGCCGGCGCCAACCTCGTGCAGCTTGCCGGTGGTCACGTCATAGACGAAGCCGCGGATCTTGTCGCGGTGCGGAATGAACGGGCTCGCTTTCAGCCGCGCGATCGACTGACGCACGTCGTCCTCGACGTTCGGGAACGCCTCCAGCGAAAACGACGGGCGGATGCCCGTGTCGGCAGCGATCTGCGCTTTCACGGCGTCGTCGGTGAAGGTGACCATGCCGCAGTCGGTGTGATGAATGAGCACGATCTCCTTGGTGCCGAGAAGTCGCTGGGAGATGACGATCGAGCGAATTGCGTCCTCGCTGACCACGCCACCGGCGTTGCGGATGATGTGTGCGTCACCGACCTCGAGTTCGAGGATCGCGCTGACATGCAGACGGGCATCCATGCACGCGATCACGGCGACACCGCGTGCCGGCGGCAGCGGCGTGGTGCCTTTGTCGAAGGATGCGGCGTACTGCGCGTTGTTGCTGATCAGTTCATCGGTAGCGGACATGATTGGAAACCTCGAGAAAGAAATTTAACAGTGGATGTCGATACGGGTCGCATGGTGCGGCGGGGATCCGGCGAGCGTGCGCGCCGCCACCGAGTGTCTGCTCTACTGACTACAGATCGCCGAGCCGCAGCAGCCGTGGTCGAGCCACCGGCGGCGGGTCAACACCAAGCTGCTTCTCATGCTGGAGCGACCCTAGCAAAAGTTGACCAAAGAGATCAAGTTTCCCGGGCTACGTGATCGGCAGATAGCTGGTCCCTGGCCCGTACTCCCCAGGGCTTCCAACAATGCCCCACACCAGCGTCGCCGGTCCCGGGTTCGCGTCGGAGGGGATGTCGATGTACGCGTCGAATAACTCGTGGCCATTTGGAGGAATCGGCTTCAACGCTGAGCAATCGAGCGACGCGACGTGGAAGGTGCCGACGACCCCTTCAACTTCGTCGGAGAACATGGGACACGGCGTGAAAAGCCACGGTCCACTCGCTGCTGCGCCCATACCGAGTGTTCCACCCTGCGTGTTGTCGAGCGTTACCACGAAGTGCACGCGTTCGCCGGGTTGCGCGCTCGACGGTCCGACGAGGGTCGCGTATCGGAGTGCCAAATAGCCACCCCTGCTTCCATCGTTGGGTACTCCGTAGAGTTCCGTGGAATACCCCTCACCCGGCTGAGGACACGACGCGCCCCATCCCCCCGCTGGCCCCGGAGCGACGGTGACGCCGCCAAGGCTGCCGCCGAGGTCAATCACCATGTGATCAACACCCTCGTCCAGGTGACACGGAGAGATATCAATCTCACCGGTCGCAGAGCCGAAATACGGTGGCTGTGGGTTTGCCGGGGTGAGGTAGACGATGTCCCCGGGCCACGGATCCTGCTTGGGGATCGCCAGTTGTCCACTCGCCGCATAGAACGAGACGTTCGGTGTTGGGCCGACATAGCAGGGTCGTGCGCCCACGTCAATCATGTCCAGCTCCCACCAGCTTGTGTCACGCGCACCCTGACCGACATACGACGGGTTCGCCACCTTGACGGTGACCCTGAGCTCGGATGGCGTGCAGGCCGGTACCCCTGGGATCGTGAACGCTTGGGGCCGCCCGCTCGGCGTGGGCTCCGACGATGCCGGATTCGAGGTGATCGCAATCGTGGCCGGGGTGACCACGGCGGCGACGAACGACGTTCCGGCGCGCCCGCAGGCTGCTGTGGTCACACAGAGAGCCGCGACAGCAGTCATGCGGATCGCACGCGCAGCCATCGCCCCAAGCGTAGCCGCCTTCGCGGGCAGTATCGGTGACAAGTTCCCACCAACTGCTCGACGCGCCGCGAGAGCGCCAGACGCCAGAGTAGCGCCGTGCCCGAAGAGTTTCCGCCAGGAACGCGCGCTACCCCCGATCCCCAGCCGCCTGCTGGTGCGGCGGGCGATGTCCGTGCGCGCCGGTCGCCCCTGCGCCGAACCCTGGGATCAGTGGCAGTCGATATCACGCCACTTCGCGAGTCGCGCGAATTCCGCTTGCTCTATTTCGGCAAGGGCGTGTCCTTCGCCGGAAGCATGCTCACCTACGTCGCCATCCCCTTCCAGGCGTACTCGCTGACTCACTCGTCGCTGGTGGTCGGCCTCCTCAGCCTTGCCGAGTTGCTACCGATCCTGCTCGTTTCCTTTGTCGGCGGCCTCCTTGCCGACAGTGTCGATCGGCGCCGGATGGTGCGATTCACACAGCTCGGTGCATGCGCGGTGGTCGTGGTGCTGGCCATCAACGCCTCGCTGCCGCACCCGCAACTGTGGATTCTCTTCGTGCTTGTGGTTGCGATAGCCGCGATCGATGCGCTGGAGCGTCCATCGCTCGACGCGTTGGTGCCGCGCATCGTCCGTCCTGACCGGCTGTCGGCCGCGGCGGCCCTGGACTCCTTCTCGGGCAATCTCGGCATGGTGCTCGGCCCCTCGATCGCCGGTCTGCTCATCGCCACCGTCGGGCTCCCACTGACGTACGGCGTCGATGTCGTGACGTTCGCCGTATCCACCGTGGCACTCACGCTGATGCAGGCGGTGCCGCCCGCACCCGACGCCGAAGGGGTGAATCTGAAGGCGGCACTCGCCGGACTCCGCTACGCTCGCAGCCGTCAGGATCTCCTCGGCTCCTACCTGGTCGATATGAACGCGATGTTCTTCGGCATGCCGATGGCCCTCTTCCCGCAGATCGCCTCGGGGCTCGGAGGCCCGGCGGTGCTGGGTCTCCTGTATACCGCACCCTCGGTCGGATCGCTGCTGGCGACCGTCACCAGCGGATGGACGCGATCGGTCCGCCGCTACGGACGCGCGATCGTCTGCGCCGCAGCGGCCTGGGGCGTCGCCATCGTCGCCTTTGGCATCGCACCGTCACTCTGGATCGCGCTGGTCGCGCTCGCCGCCGCCGGCGCCGCTGACATGATCAGCGGGCTCTTCCGCACCACGCTCTGGAACCAGACGATCCCGGACGCCATGCGCGGTCGTCTCGCCGGCATCGAGATGATCAGCTACTCGTCGGGGCCCGCCCTCGGCAACCTCGAGTCCGGCGTCGTCGGCTCGATCGCGGGGGTCCGCGCTTCGGTGGTGAGCGGCGGCGTGCTCTGCGTCGTCGGCACCGTCGCGCTGAGCGCGCTCCTGCCGCAGTTCTGGCGCTTCCGTGCCGCACGCGCCGCCGACACGCAGCCGGTCGCGCCTGAGGGGGGCTAGGGTGCGCGACGGTGGTGTCGAAATGGTTTGGGTTTGCATCCGGACGTGACCGAGCGACCCCGCGCGTAGGCTGCGATCCATGCGTTCCTCGACCCACGACTGGGTGCGTGCCGGACTGCGTGTCTCCGAGGTGTCGATCATCTGGACCTGCCTCGCGGGCGCCGTGTCCGTCCTCCTCGGTGTCACCCAGGGCAGCCTTGCGCTGGCGGCTTTCGGCGCCATCGGGCTGCTCGATGCCGCGGGCTCGGTCAGCCTCGTGGTCCAGTTCCGGTCGGCGATCCGGCATGCGGCGATCTCCGAACGCCTCGAGCGCGTTTCGCTGCGGATCGTGACGATTGGCATGGCCGTCGTCGGCGTCGCAGCGTTGGTGGCAAGCGCTCAGCGGCTGCTGGCGGGCACTGGCGGCCACTCGACGATCCTGGGTCTGGTGATCGCTGCCGCGTCGGTCGTCGTCCTCTCCGTGCTTGCGATACGAAAGCGCACGATTGCGCCGCGTGTACCCAGCGACGCATTACTCGCGGATTCGTGGCTGTCCGCCACCGGCGCAGCGCTGGCGGTGGTCACGCTCGTCGGTACGGCGATGACCGCAGCTCTCCACTGGTCCTGGCTCGACCCGGTTGCGGCGATAGCCGTGGCGTGTGTGGCGATCGTGATGAGTGTCGTGCTCGGACGCGGTCTCACGCGCTTGGAGCGATCGCCGTCAAGCGACCTCGCCTCCAGGTAGCGTCAGTGGGATTCGCGGGAGACCTTGTCGCCCGAGGAGCCGAGGAGGAAGTCGAGGTCGGCGCCGGTATTGGCCTGCTGGACTGTCTGGACGTACAGCTTTTCCCAGCCCCGTCGCGGTGCGGCGTAGGCGGCGACGGTGGTCGGGTCGGGCTGTCGGGCGGCGAGCTCCTCGGCGGTGATATCGATGTCGATTCGCCGCGCAGGCACGTCGAGGATGATCATGTCGCCGGTTCGGACCAGCGCAAGCGGGCCGCCCGCCGCCGCCTCGGGCGCGACGTGCAGCACGACGGTGCCGTATGCGGTGCCGCTCATCCGCCCGTCGCAGATCCGGACCATGTCGCGCACGCCCGCCTGCAGCAGTTTGGTCGGCAGTGGCAGATTGGCCACCTCCGGCATGCCGGGGTAGCCCCTGGGCCCGCAGCCACGCAGGATCAGGACAGAATCCGCGTCGGCGTCGAGGCCGGGATCATCGATGCGGGCATGCAGATCCTCGATCGAGTCGAAGACCAGCGCGCGGCCTCGGTGCTGCAGGAGATGCTCGGATGCCGCGGCCGGTTTGATCACCGCGCCGTCCGGGGCCAGATTGCCGTAGAGGACCGCGACTCCGGCGTGCGCCTGTAGCGGTTCGGCGCGCCGGCGGATGACCTCCGTGTCCCAGATCTCGGCGGTGCCGAGGTAGTCGACGAGCGGTTTGCCGGTGACGGTGAGCGCCGCTGGGTCGAGCAAGTCCTGCACCTCGCGGAGCACGGCGTGCAGGCCTCCGGCGCGGAAGAGGTCCTCCATCAGGAAGCGCCCGGCCGGTTGGAGGTCGACGAGCAGCGGCACCGGCGATCCGGTCGTATCGAAGTCGTCCTGGGTCAGCTCGATGCCGAGCCGGCCTGCGATTGCCAGCAGGTGCACCACCGCATTGGTCGAGCCGCCGATCGCGGCGAGCGCCACGATGGCGTTGAGGAAGGAGCCGCGTGTGAGCAGGCTCGACGGCGTGCGATGGGCTCCGACCATCTCCACCGCCAGGCGGCCGGTTTCATGGGCGCTTTCAAGCAACCGGCTGTCTGCGGCGGGCGTCCCCGCCAGTCCGGGCAGCACCATCCCGAGCGCCCCCGCCAGCAGCCCCATCGTCGATGCCGTCCCCATCGTGTTGCAGTGCCCGCGACTGCGGATCATCGACGACTCGGAGGTCAGGAACTGCGCTTCCGACAGGGTGCCGGCGCGAACCTCCTCAGAGAGACGCCAGACGTCGGTACCGCAGCCGAGCGGCTGACCGCGGAACGTACCGGTCAGCATGGGACCGCCCGGAACGACGACGGCGGGCAGGTCGACGGAGGCGGCGGCCATCAGGAGCGCCGGAATGGTCTTGTCGCAGCCGCCGAGCAGCACCACGCCATCGATGGGGTTGGCGCGCAACATCTCTTCGATGGCCATGGCGGCCATGTTTCGCCAGAGCATGGCGGTTGGACGCACCAGCGTCTCGCCCAGGGACACTACCGGGAGATTCAGGGGGATGCCACCGGCTTCGTAGACGCCCTGTTTGACGCTCTCGGCGACCTCGTTGAGATGCGAATTGCAGGGAGTCAGGTCGGATGCGGTGTTGGCGATCGCGATGTGGGGACGGCCATCAAAAGCGTGCGCCGGCAGGCCGCGCCGCATCCACGCCCGATGGATGTAGGCGTTGCGATCGGTACCGGCGTACCACTGGGAGCTACGCTGCTCGGTCATAACTCCGTCGCTCCATCGATCGGAATGATGCATCGCACACCACGCAGCAGCGCACTGACCTCCCCTCCCCTCGCTCGCCACATGCGCCGGTGAGAGCTTTCCTGCTCACCGGTGTGGGCACCGGTGGCGTGGAAGACGTCCCCGCGCCCATTCCGGCAGCGGGCCAGGTGGTCGTCGATGTGCATCGCGTCGGCGTCTGCGGTACCGATGTCGAGTTCTTCACCGGCGAGATGGCCTACCTGCACCAGGGGCACGCACGCTTTCCGATCCGGCTGGGCCACGAATGGTGTGGGACTGTCGCAAGCGTCGGCGACGGAGTCGACGCCGGCTGGGTTGGACGGCGCGTGACCGGCGACACCATGCTCAGCTGCGGCACCTGCGCTCGGTGCCTTTCCGGGCGGCACCACGTCTGCGAAAACCGGTTCGAGCTCGGGGTGCGCGGGGGCTTTCCCGGCGCCCTGGCCGAACAACTTGCCCTGCCGGCGTCTGCGCTCTTCGAGCTCCCGGACCAGGTCGACGACGCCGCGGGCGCGATGATCGAACCCGGTGGCAATGCGCTTCGCGCAGTCCGCGGTGCGGGCTTGAGCGCCGGGGATCGCCTCCTCGTGCTGGGCCTCGGGACGATCGGTCTGCTGGTCGCGGAATTCGCGCGCGCCGCTGGTGTCGAGGTGCACCTGATGGGCAAAGCTGCCCGGAGCCTGGAATTCGCCCGGACGCTCGGATTTGGCGATGTGTGGCAGCAGGACACCCTGCCTCACCTGGCCTGGGACGCAGTCATTGACGCCTCGAATGCGGAGTCGCTGCCCGCCCTCGCCCTCGACCTCGTGGAGCCGGGGAAGAAGGTTGTGTACATCGGGCTGTCCGGGACGCCGAGCCTCATCGACACGCGGACCATGGCGCTGAAGGACGTCACCGCAGTCGGCATTCTCGGTGCGTCGCACGGGCTTGCCGGCACGATCGAGCACTACGCGGCGGGCGACGTTGACCCGAGACCGTTGGTGGCGGCGACCCTCAGTCTTGAGCAGACCGTCGATGTGCTTGCCGGCTGGCGCCCCACCGGTGCCGGGGACGGACCGAAAATCCACATCGATCCCCGGGCACCAGATCACGCAGCACATGCATCGACACCAGAGGGCGCACCCCATGCCTGACTTCGACGGGCTCGTTGCCATCGTGACGGGCGCTGCCAGTGGCATCGGTGCCGCGACCGCAGCAGCGCTACTGGGCCGGGGCGCGAAGGTCGCGGCGTTGGATCTGTCGTACCCGGCGCTCCAGCATGGGGACATGCTCAGCGTGCCCTGCGATGTTGCCGACGGCAACTCAGTGAAGGCCGCAGTCCAACAGGTGGTCGAGACATTCGGCGGGATTGACGTCCTGATCAACAACGCCGGCATCGGCGCGACCGGCGATGTTGCGGCCAACGACGACGCCGAATGGCTTGGTGTGCTGAACGTGAACGTCATCGGCATTGCGCGGGTCGCCCGCGCGGCGCTGCCATCACTGCGCGCCTCCGCGCACGCGGTCATCGTCAACACGTGCTCAGTGGTTGCGAACGTCGGGGTGCCGCAGCGCGCGCTGTATTCGGCCAGCAAGGGCGCGGTGCAGGCGCTCACTCTCGCGATGGCGGCTGACCACGTCAAGGAAGGGATTCGCGTCAATGCCGTGACGCCCGGCACCGCAGACACACCCTGGGTCGAGCGGCTGGTGCGGCAGGCCCCGGATGCGCAGGCCGCGGCGGCAGCGCTCCGCGCGCGCCAGCCGATGGGACGGCTGGTGACCGCGGATGAGGTCGCACAGGCCATCGTGTACCTGGCGAGTCCGCTGTCGGCTTCGACCACCGGAACCATCCTGTCTGTGGACGGTGGGATGGCCGGGCTCCGTGTCGGCTAACGGAAAGGCGGCGCTGTGAGGCTCACCTACCTCGGCCAGTCCGGGGTCATCCTCGAGTCCGCCGGCGAGCGCATCGTCATCGACCCGTACCTGTCGGAGAGTGCCCGGCAGGTCAACCCCATGTGGTCACGTGCACTGCCCATTCCGATGCCGCCGAGTGCGCTCGCAGGGAGCCTTGGGGTGCTCTGCACGCACGAGCACATCGATCATCTCGATCCGCTCACGATCGCCCCGCTCCTCGAGGTCTCATCCAGGACGGATCTGTACGCGTCCGAGGCAGCGATGCGATCCCTCCCGTTTGCGGTCGATGCCGCGCGCGCGCACGGCCTGCGCGGCGAAGGCGAGTCCGTGGAGATCGGGCCGTTCACGATCCGTCCGGTGCCCGCTGCGCATTCGGTCACCTACACGCTGGAGCAGACCGACCTCGGTCATCGTTGGCTCGGATTTGTTGTTGAGGCCGAGGGTCGGCGCGTGTTCCATGCCGGCGATGCGGTCGATTACCAGGGCCTCGCGGAGTCGGTTGGCGGCGTCGACCTGGCGTGTGTGCCGATCAACGGTCGCGGGCGTGAGGATCGCGACATCATTGGCAACTTCGAACCCGCGGAAGCCGCTGACCTCTGCCGGCGGGTGCATGCATCCCAGGCGCTGGCGATGCACTGGGACATGTTCGCTGCGAACCCCGGGGACCCCGGCGCATTTCGGACCGCGCTCGCGGGTAGCGGCATCATCGTGCATGTGCTTGCGCCGATGGAGACGATCGACCTGCTGCGGTGACCGGAGCGGCTCGCGAGGTCGTAACCCCTCGACGTAGCGGAAAGAGATGACGTCGGGACGTTCCAAGAGGTATTTGCGATGGCGGTTGGTTCGCGCGCGTTCCGGATCGTGCGACGGCGGTCGCGCACATACAGTTGGGGCTGCGGCGCAGCACTGATCGGCATGGTCATCGGTGCGGGGTTGTGGTCACCTGCGCCCGTGGTGGCAGCTGCAGGAATCACCATCACGAGCGGCGGCTGCTCGGGCGGCGGCAGCCAATTCTGCTATCTCCCGGAAGCGGCCACAGCGGTCGCCGGGACGCCGGTGACGTGGACCAACACCACCGGCGTGACCCACACGATCACGCGATGCACGCCTTCGGCCTGCGCCGGAAACGGAGGAGGGAGCGGCGCACAGGCGGGCTTCGGCGACGCCAACCTTGCGCCAGGCGGCAGCTACACATTCACCTTCACCGCTGCGGGGACGTATGTGTACTACTGCGCCATCCATGGCTATGCGGCGATGCATGGGACGATCACTGTCAGCGCAGCAACCTCGCCCACCCCGGCGCCAACGCCCGCCTCGAACGGTGGCGCCGCAGGCACGCCGTCGACGGGTGTCGATGCGCAACCTGGGCTGCTGCTGCTCGTCGTCGGAGTGGTCCTCGCTGTGCTCGCGATTGGGATTCGCCGCCTGCGCTCCGGCGATTGATCGCAGACGTGCAGAAGCCCCGGCGCCGCTCGGGGATGCGGCATCGGGGCTTCGTTCTGCCAGTCGGATCAGCCGGTCAGCCGGTCACCGCGAACCACACAAAACCGGTGGGTCCCGGCGAGGTCACGAACACCACTGGCGCGACGCACGGGTGCGGCAGGTTGACCACCTGGTGGATATGCGCGACGCCCCCGGGAATGGATGCCGGGAAATTCGCGGTGACGAGATTCCGGCGTACCACGCCGCCGCTACCACTGGTCAGGCAGCTGACCACGCCCGCGAAGAACGGAACGGGGTTCGTGCCCCGCAGGCTTGCCGGCACGGACGGATCGTCGGCGAGCACCAGCCCGTCGACGTCGATATCGAGGCGCCCGTTGGCGTTGAGCTCGCCCTGCACGCTCTCTGCCGTCCACGGCAGCGAAGCCGCATCGATGCCGCGCATGCGTCCCGCGCTGCCGATGAAGGGCGCGCTGTTGCCGATCATCGTGTCGAACTTGAGCAGGTGGGTTGCCGCCTGACCGGCGGTGGACGACGACGTGCTCGCGAAGGCGGGGGTCGCGGTGGCGGCGACAACCACCGCGCCGATCCCGCCAACCAGTACCAATAGTTTTCCGAGCTTCATGTTGATGGTGCCTCCTGAGTGCCGCCTCCGCGCGGGCAGCGCGAAGACAATCGAGATTGCTGAGGCCGGCACGCTCCCCGAGACCGCCGGCTCATGATCGTGGATGTGGGTGACGACCGCTCCAACCTACCGTTGGGAGCGTCAACCTCTGTGCTGGCGATCCTTCAGGTTGCGGATCATCGGCAGCACGTCATGTCACAGTGACCGTGCCGTGCATGATCGCGTAGCCGTGAATGGCGCAGTAATACACGTACGTCCCTGCACCGGTGAAGGTAAATGTGTAGGAGTGGCCCGGAGCCAGGCTCACGACGCCGAACCCTGTCTGTGTGCCGGTGCCTCCTCCATGACCGCTGCACGCTGCGGCCGTGCACCGCGTGATCGTGTGCGTGACCGTGGTCATGTTGGTCCACGTCACCGAGTGATTCGCCGGGATCTTGACCTTGGCCGCCTGGAAGCAGAAGAACGACTTGCAGGTGCCGCCCATCGAAACGATCTTCACGTGCGTTGTCGCGGCGGCATCGGAGGCCGTGGCCTGGGTGGTCAGCACCACCGGCGTCAGCGCCAGTGCGGTGCCTGCGGCGAGTGCCACCGCAAGGGATTTGCCTCGAAATAGCGTTCGCATACCCGCCTCCGTGACTGGACCGCTCGCAACCTGAGCGACCGATGCTGAGCTGACCGAGGTTGCTCGCTGACTAGTACGGCGTGGGGTTACGAGCCTGGGGTTGGAGTGCGCGCACCCGAGCGCTCGCCGACGAGGTCCCGGCTGCTCGACTGAGCCTCCTTCGCCGCGTCAGCCACGCTCGCACGCTGCTCGCGCTTGGTCGAAGGCCTCAGGCGCTCGGTGAACCACTCGAGAATGATGGTGGCGCGCTGTGTTCGATGCGCCGGGGTCCCGGACCGCGACAGCTCATGGCTCTCGCCCGGGAAACGAACCAGCTCGGGTTGCCGCCCGAGGAGGCGCAGGCCGACGAACAGTTCCTCCGCCTGGCTGATCGGGCAGCGCAGATCGTCCTCGGAATGGAGCAGCAGCATCGGGGTGCGCATGTCGCGCACGTAGGTCGACGGCGACTGACGCGCGTAGAGGTCGGGTCGCTCCACGTGCGTGAAACCGATATAACCCCGGAAGCCGCCGGCCGCGTCTGAGTCGCATTCGAGGTGAAGCAGGTTGTTGGCGGCGCGTTCGGAGCAGGCGGCTGTGAAGCGGTCGGTGTGGGCGACGATCCACGATGTCATGTACCCGCCGTAGGAGCCGCCCTGGACTCCCAGCCAGTCAGCGTCGATCCAATCGAACTGCCGGCACGCCGCGTCGACGCAGGCCATGACGTCCTCGTAGTCCACCCCTCCCCAGCCCGATCCGGGATCGTTCTCGGCCTCAGGCCAGCGGACCGCACGCCCCCACGCCTCGCTGTAGCCGGAGCTGCCGCGCGGGTTGCAATAGATGACGCCGATTCCGGCGCCGACCTGCAACTGGAACTCGTCAAAGAAGAACCACCCGTAGGACGTGAACGGACCACCGTGGATATTGAGCACCGTCGGCACGGGTACGGTCCCCGACGCCCCTTCAGGCTGCATTGCCCAACAGTCCACCTCGGTACCGTCCCTCGATGTGGCAGTGAAGCGCACGGGCGACACCAGTGCCGCGTGTTCGCGCAGCGAGCGCGTGAGGTCGGTGAGGCTGCGAAGTTCCTCCCCATCCACCGACACATGCACGTCCGCCAGCGCCACCGGCGACGTGATGACCGCGGCGACCACGGGTCTCGCGCCCGGAACATCGAGCGCGTGAAACGCGCGAACCATCCGATCGCCACCGATGACGAGGGTTGGGGCCCTGTCCGTCTCGTCAGCCCGATAGACATGGACGGCCCCACGATCCTCGACTCGAAACCAGAGACTCGTCCCTACCCAGACCGGCGGGTAGTGATCCGGGTATGGCGACGCGTTGCGATCGAGGATGGTGCTGACCTCGCGCTGGGTGCCCGTGGCGAGCTCGAGGATTCCGACCCGGCTGTGGCGCGGTTCATCGAGTGGCGTGGGTACGACCGTGTATGCGAGGCGGCTCCCGTCGGGCGACCAGGACAGCAACGACCACGAGGCGGAGGTGTCGGTCAGCGCGGTGGGGTCACCGCCGCCGGCGCTCACCACCCAGATGTCGTTGCACAGATCGAGGTCCCAATCCGCGTGCCGCGCCGCGACGAATGCGAGCCGCGTGCCATCGGGTGACCAGGTGGCACCTTCCGCCGACCACGGCCCCTCGGTCAAGTCCACGGGCCCGGAAGAGCCATCGACCGGCACCACGAACAGATGGTTCGGGCGGTCGTAGACCCAGCCTTCGGAGTCGAGACTGCTGAACAGATGCGTGATCCGCCGTGGCGGCAGGAGCGCTGTCTCGGGGCGCTTACCAGGTCTGCCGTATCAACTCACATCCGGGCAGCGCGCGACGAAAGCAAGCCTGCCGCCGTCGGGAGACCAGCCGAGCTCGCTGATCCCGTCCGGCCATTCGCAGACTGCACGAGCGTCTCCGGAGCCGTCGCTGGGGATCACCCATACCCCACCCTCCTCGTCGGGACCCAGTGTTCGCGCAAACGCGATGTGCAACCCGTCCGGCGACCAGCGAGGCGAGGTGTCCGCCCAGGTGCCGGCGGTCAACGCCCGCGGCGGAGCGGCTCCGTCGACATCGGCGATCCAGATGCGGATGCGCTGTCGATTGGCGTTGATGTCGAGGGTGGTCACGGTGTACGCGACCTGGCGCCCATTCGGCGAGATCCGGACGTCGTCAGCGTTGGCAAGCAGCGCGAGATCGCGCGGTGTCATTCCGGTCATGGCCCACTCCTTCTCGATCGCCCGCGACACCCCTCGACGCGTTCGGGATCGAGAACTCCGACGCTACGCCGTTTGGGGTGGTGCGCGTCAGGTGGGAATGATTGGGCGCGCAGCTACGCGGCATGATGTGCCCGTGACGGAACGGTTCTTTGCCTTCCTGGCTGTCGCGGCAGTGCTCATCGTGACTCCGGGACCCGATACCGCCCTGACGATTCGCAACGCTCTAATCGGTGGCAGGCGGGGCGGTATTCTCACCGGTGCCGGTGTTGCGACGGGGCAGGTCGTCTGGGCGCTCGCGACGTGTCTCGGCATCGGCGCGCTGCTGCAGGCGTATCAGCCGGCGTATGTGGCTCTCAAACTCGCCGGCGCCGGATATCTGATCTACCTGGGCGCACATTCACTCCTGAGGTCAATCGGTGATCGCGGTCGCCTCGATCCACCGCTGGGTATATCGTCGAGACGAAGCATCGGCACGAGAGCGTATCGGCAGGGGGTCCTGAGCAATCTGGGGAACCCCAAGATGGCCGTCTTTTTCGTCAGCCTGTTACCGCAATTCGTGCCCTCGAGTTCGGATACCTTCGTCGCATTGCTGGCGCTTGGGCTGACGTTTTCCGCATTGACCTTCGCGTGGCTCACGGCCTACTCGTTCGCGATCGCCAAGGCTGGAGACATGTTCCGCCGCACCAGGGTTCGACGGGCTCTCGACGGGCTCACCGGCGCGGTGCTGATCGTGCTGGGCCTCCGGGTGGCGACGGAAGGTGCTTGACGCCGATGACGTGCATCCCCCGCGGAGCAGGCGCCGAAGCCGAGCCCACGTCGATGGTCGCGGGATGGTAGCGTTGGTATGTCTGGAAGGAGAGGGGATGCGGCAGGTACGCCGGTGCGAATGAAGTCGGTGCTGCGATGCGCGGTTGCGGGTATTGCAGCAGCGGTCGTGGTTGCACCCACAACAGTGCTCGCGTCGTCCCCCGGGATCAGAGGCGCGAGGTGGTCCTTTGTGTCGTCGCCAAATCCTACGGAGCCCGGAAGCGGCGCAGGACTGGCTGGTCGACCTCGTGTCCGCTGCCCACGGACTGCATGGCGGTCGGCTCGGCGGCAGACGCCGGCCGCCTACGTGTGCCGCTCGCCGAACGCTGGGACGGTGTCACCTGGACCGTGGAGACGACGCCCGAGCATTTTGCCAGAATCCACGACCGCCCTCTTCCGTGGCGTTTCCTGCCCCACGACAACTCAGTGCGTCGCCGGTCGGCTCTCGACACCGACGGCGCGCTGATCGAACGCTGGAGACGGCACAGTCTGGAAGCTTCGATGCGGTAGCTCGAGTTCATGGCGGCTCGCTGTCAGCTGTCTCGTGCACCTCGGTGTCGGCGTGCACCGCTGTCGGCGATATCAGCACGGGCGCACTCGCTCAGCGGTGGAACGGGCTGCATTGGTCTGCCGAACCAATGCCAACACCGCCCCCCGCCCCCGGGTCGAGGCTCATGGCGGTGTCGTGCGCCTCAGCCGTGTCGTGCACAGCAGTCGGGACGATCGATCCGACCTTTAGACTCCGGAATGCTCGCGGAGGACTGGGACGAGCAGATCGAATTGGCGCATCGACACCCTTCCTCCGACACCTGACGGCCGTCAAGGCTTCCTATCGGGTGTCTCCTGCGTGTTGACGACATGCACCGCGGACGGGTACTACTACGGGACGACCGTCTTCGACGCACCGCTGGTTGATCAATCGGTCGCAGGTGCCTGGTCGCCGGAGACGGCGCCCACCCCTGTCGGGGGCGCAAGGCTCGAGGCGGTGTCATGCAGCGGGATCGATACCTGCACAGCCGTCGGCGCGACGGAGGGCCTTTCGCCCTCGAGCCTTGCCGAGCGTTGGAACGGCATGACATGGACCATCCAGGCGACGCCCGCGACCCCCTACGGTACTTTCGAAGGGCTCTCCGGGGTCGCAGTGCGGCAGCGACGAGTTGCACTGCAGTTGGTGAGGACTACGGCCCGATGCTGGCAGAGACTTGGAACGGGACGGCGTGGGGCAGGCTGACACCTGCGGAGCCAATTGCGAGCGAATACAGCAACTTGACAGGCGTGTCGTGCACCAGACCGACGGCATGCACAGCGGTCGGCTGGTCGTATAGCAGCACGCTGGCGATTCAGACGTGGGCCCAACGCTTTGACGGGAAGCATTGGACACTGCAGTCGATCCCAGAACCCCCTGGCGGAACGGTGACCAGACTGTCTGGGGTCGCATGCCCCAGTCTCGTGTTCTGTCTCGCTGTGGGCACCGCCGCAACGAATCCCACCACCACGGGCTTTTACGATGAAACCGTCGCCGAAATGTGGAACGGCGCCAACTGGTCCGTCGTGCCAACGCCCAATCCATCGTGGTCGGGCGTCTACTCAGTCGCACTCGCCGCGGTTGCATGCACCAGCACGACGGCATGTACGGCAGTTGGTGCCTCTTCTGGATTCATCGACGGCTATCCGATTCAGATGCCGCTCGCCGAGCGGTGGAACGGCAGTTCGTGGACGACCCAGGTCGTGCCGCTCCCTTCGGGCGCTAGCAGCAGCGCGCTTACGTCGGTTTCCTGCGCGGGAATGCAGAGTTGCGTGGCGGTCGGAACAGCCACCCCGTCGACGAGTGGGCCGCAGCCACAGGCCGCGGCCTGGAACGGCACCTCGTGGGCCGCGCAGATGCTCCCTGTTCCCATAGGCGCGGGGACCACCTCCATGACCGGCGTGTCCTGCTCCGCGACCAATGCCTGCACCGCAGTCGGCACGTACCTTGTCCAATCGGACGCGACCTTGCCGCTCATCGAACGATGGAATGGCACCAACTGGAGCATCGAGCAGGCGCCGAGTGGAACTAACTCACTCCTGACGGCAGTGTCATGCCCGAGTGCCACTAACTGCTTTGCGGTTGCGGAGGTCCAGAGCAGGCACATGGTTGACCACTGGAACGGAAGGACCTGGGAAAATCAGTCCACGCCGAACCCACCCGGGAGATCTGACCTTGGGCTCGTGTCCGTTTCCTGCCCAGCTGTCGCGGCCTGCATGGCTGTGGGCTTCAGCGCCGGCAGCGCCGGGATCATCAACACCTTCACCGAGCGTTACGGCACCTAACCGGCTGGTCTGTATTCAAAAACCGATGGTGGGCGCAATAGGGATCGAACCTATGACCTCTGCGATGTCAACGCAGCGCTCGTACCAACTGAGCTATGCGCCCCTGGCTCGCACCGGCAAGCGAGGCCGATGATACCAGTGCCTCGACGCCCCTCCCGGGATCGGCGCCCTCAGACCCAGGCGACCGGCTGCGTCTTCTTCCCGGTCGAGTGCTGGGCTGCCTTGAGGTCATCCATGGTCACCTCGACGCGCAGGACGCCCTCGCAGCTGTGGCACACGAGATTGAACGATTCAGGCCGGACGATCTGGCGGGCGATCGCCTGCCGGTGTCCGCAGCACTCACATGTCACGACCGCTCGCATCACTCCTCCGCCGGGCCGGCCAATCCGGTCCGCAAGGCATCGGAGCTTCCCACCAGGGGTCCAGCGAGCCGCCCAATTCCACCGGTCCGCGACACCGTCGTTGCAGATTTGCGATCAGGGCTGGTCGGTGCTCCCGACGACCGCCGGAACCGGGTCCGGTTCGAGCACCTGGAGACGTTGCCAGCCGAACCATCGGACCGCGGCGGCGATGATGATCAGGATCGCTCCAAGTGCAGCGACCACGCGAGCCACACCGATCAGGTCAGAGATCACGCCGGCGAGGAGCAGTGGGATGGCCACCGCCGCATTGATCACCGTGAAGATGCCGCCGAAGATGCGCCCGCGGCTCTCGCTGTCGGTCCGTTCCTGCAGCACCGTGAAGCCGGGGATGAGCATCGCGCCCGAGCGCGCATCCGAAGAGCACCCCGACGGCGACAGCGAGCGGGACCATCAACCCGGGGAGGCCGTGGGTGCGAAGCACGTCGGGAACGATGCCCATGATGAGCAGCGACAGGCCCGCGCCGCTGATGGCCGCGACCAGGATCTTGGCGCGCGGGAAGCTCGGTCGCTGACCGAGCAACGCCGCGGTGCCGATGAGCCCGAACATCGCCGGCACCAGCACGATGTAGGTCTCGGTCGTCCGACCGCTGGAGCACCTCGACGAGGTACACCGGCCCGAGCGCGAAGATCGTGAACACCACGACGATCGCCAGCGTCAGCTGATAGAGGCCGAGGCGGAGCGGCGGCGCTCCTGCGAAGGATGTCGATACCGTCGCGAAGCTCGCGCAGAATGTTCTGTGGCGGCCGCACTGGTCACCTTCTCGGCACGCAGGCTGAACGCCACCTTCCAGACCGATATCGCCTGCGACTCGAACAGGCCCGTGGCGATGTAGAACGGCGCCTGGTTGCCGAAGAACCCGATGGCGATCGTCGCCGCCGGCACACCGAGCACCAGGGTCATGATCACCGTGGTCATGAACAGCGACGTCGCCTCGGTGATCTGCTGGCGCGTGACCAGTGTCGGAATGCTCGCCGCTTCTGCCGGGGCGAAGATCTGTCCCGCCGAGCTGAACAGCAGCGTGACCACGATGAGCGGCCACGCCTGACCGCGCAGCGCCGGGAACAGCTGCGCCAGCGGGATGAGCAGGATCAGACCGGCGCGGACGACGTTGGTGCCGATCATCAGCATGCGCTTGTCGTGTCGATCCGCGTAGACGCCTGCCGGCGCGCTGAGCAGGACGCTCGGCAAGCGTGTACGCGATCATCAGCACCGATTGCAGCGACGCGCGCTTCGTCAGCGTGTACATGAAGACGAGCAGCGTGAACATGAGGAACTTGTCGGCGAGCTGCGACGCGCAGCTGCGCCAGCCACAGAGATAGCGGAAGTCGCGGCGGCGAAGGACGGCGGCAAAGCCTTTGCGCTGCTCTCCACCGCGGCAGCGACTGCGGGGCGCGCGGCGTGGAGCGGCGACACCGCGGTCGCGCCGGTGGGATCGATGCCATGCGCAGGCGTGAGCGTGGGGTCGATCCTGCCCTGCAACTGGGCAATCGGTGTGCCGTCGCCGACGGCGTCCGCGGGCGTGAACGAAGCCTCGCCATCGGGCTTCGTGCACCCCTGGTGACGGGCTGCCTCATCGCGTGACCGACCTCACCTCCGCGACCGCGCGAGCGAGGAGCTCCCACTCATCGAGGGCGAAGCGTACCCGGCCGGCGACCCGGATCGATGCCGCGCACATTCAAGGCGACACTCGCGCCGGCAATGTCGCCACCGAGCGCACGCGACAAAGCCGTTGCGCAGCGTCTTCCGGCGCGACTGGAAGAGCGGCTTGGCGAGGGCGAGCACCGACGCCCGCGTCGCCGGGTCGGCCTTCGGCCTACGGCACGATCCTGATGATCGAGGAGTGCACCGCCGGGGGCGGGTCGAAGGCCTCCGGCGGCACGTCGCGGATCCGCTCCACCTCGGCGAGGCTGCGCATCGCGACGGTCGCGAGGCTCCAGTCGCCGGGACCGGCGGCGAGCCGCGCCGCGACCTCGCGCTGGACGAGGACGACCGCGCGCGCTGGCGGGTCATCCGCCTCGACCAGGCGCATCAGCACCAGGCCGGTGAGCTGGTACGGAAGGTTGCCGGTGGCCAGCCACCCGGTGGTGAAGCCGAGCGCGGCGCGGATCCACGGTGCGCGCATCCGTCTCGAGCACGGTGACGTTGGCATTCCCGCGCTGGGTGATCTCGCGTGCCCGCAACGCACGCCGGGTCGATGTCGATCGCGACCACGCGGCGGGCGCGCGCCGCGAGTGCGCCGGTGAGGGTCCCGAGCCCACAGCCGATCTCCAGCACCTCGCTGTCCGGTGCCGGGGTCGAGGGCGTCGACGATGGCATCGAGCACGTCGCGGTCGATGAGAAAGTGCTGCCCGAGGCTCGTGTCCCTGCGTAGCCCGACGCGACGCCCGACCGCGGTGAGCGTCCTGGGGTCGGTGAGGTCGAGGGGATGGCGGCCTCGCTCGGCGCGCGCATCGCTCACTCACGCGTCGCGGCCGCGCTGGGCACTGTGATTCCGAGGACGCGATGGGCGGTCGCGGTGGTGGCGGCGCGCACGGCTGCTCCCGGTCGCCCCGCGGAGACGAGCCACCGCTGCCGCCGTGATCGCGACTCGCTCGGGAAGGTTGGGCTTGCCGCGCTCGGGCACCGGGCTGAGAAACGGCGAGTCGGTCTCGACCACGTAGCCGTCGTCCGCGACGGTGCGCGCGGCCTCCTGGATGTCGTCGGAGCGCGGGAAGGTGACGATGCCCGAGAAGGACGCGATGAAACCTGCGTCCGCGCATCGCCGGGCAAAGGCTGCGTCGCCACTGAAGCAGTGCATGACTCCCCTGCTGCCCGGCACCGCCGGCGACCGCGGCGAGCACCTCGTCGTGCGCATCGCGGTCGTGGATGAGCACCGGCTTACCGGCGTCGCGCGGCGAGCTCGAGCATCGATGCGGAACGAACGCTGCTGCACGTCGAGCGGCACCTCGTGGTACCCGGGGCGGAAGAACAGATCGAGCCCCACCTCCCCCACCGCGACCGCCTTCGGATGGCAAGAGCAGCTCGGACAGCGCACCGAGCTCCGCGGCGTCGGGCGGCCGCCTTCTCGTGCGGATGCCAGCCGCACGTGAAGTACACGCCGTGGTGCTCCTCGGCGATCCGCCGGTTGTGATCCGAGTCCTCCAGGTTGAGCCCGACGGAGATGATCTCGATCGACGCCGGCGGCGAGCGCGCCCTCGAGCGCCTGGTCGAGCAGCCCGCGCTCCTCGAGCAGCACGAGGTGGCAGTGGGTGTCGACGAGCGGCGGCAGGTCGCTCGCTCATCGCGAGCGCTCCGATCACCACGGTGCACTCGCCCCGCGGCGGCCGCGCGGTGAACTCCTCGACGAGCGAGGCGGCGGTGCCGCGATGCAACGTCTCGTGGATCTTGGTCAGCTCGCGCGCCACCACCACGGGTCGTTCGCCGAGCACCGGCGTCGCGAGCCGCAGTGTCTTGGTGAGCCGCATCGGCGACTCGAAGAATGCGATGGTGCGATCCTCGCGCAGCGCCTCCTCGAGGACGCGCACGAGCTTCCCCGCGGTGCGCGGGAGGAATCCGAGAAAGCAGAACGCGCTCGCCGGGAAGCCGCTCGATGCGAGCGCCGCGGTGATTGCCGATGCGCCCGGAATCGGCGTCACGCGATGGCCGCCGTCGAGCGCGGCGCGCACGAGCAGCGCGCCGGGATCACTCAGCACGGGCGTCCCCGCATCCGTGCAGAGCGCGAGGGTCTCGCCGCGCTCGAGCCGCTCGATGAGCTGCGGCACGCGGCGGCGCTCGTCGAATGCCGGGAGCGACAGCACCGGCTTGTGGATGTCGTGCGCGGTGAGCAGCACCTTGGTGCGGCGCGAATCCTCGGCGATCACGGCGTCGCACTCGCGCAGCACGCGGAGCGCGCGCAAGGTGATGTCCTCGAGGTTGCCGATCGGTGTCGCGACGACGGCCAGCGTTCCGGTCGGATCGCTCATCGACCCCAGTCCCGCGGGTAGCGGAACTCCCGGTCGATGGTGCGGTTGCTCAACTTCGCGATCACCGGTGGGCGGCGCTTGTACTGGCTGCCGCGCACGCGCGCCACGATCGCGTCGACATCGGCGGCATCGAAGCCGAGCGCGATGACCTCGGCCCGGCTCCGCCGCTCGTCGACGAGGAGGTTGCAGCACGCTGGTCGACCACCGCGTAGCGCATCCCCAGCTCGTCCTCGTCGGATTGCCCGACCCACAGGTCCGCGCTCGGCGCCTTCGTCAGCACGCTGTGCGGGCAGCTCGAGCGCGCGTGCGAGCGCGTACACCTGCGTCTTGTAGAGGTCACCGATCGGGTTGAGCGCGCTCGCCATGTCGCCGAAGAGCGTGCCGTACCCGAGCAGCAACTCCGTCTTGTTCGACGTGCCCAGCACGAGCGCGCGCTCGGCCATGGAGTGGTCGTAGAGAATCGACATGCGCTCGCGCGCCATCTTGTTGCCCCGGCGCGTGCGGTCCGCCTCCGGGAAGCGATCGAAATACGCATCCACCTGCGCGGTGATGTCGATGATCTTCGCCTCGATGCCGAGGCTGTCGCAGACTGCGAGCGCATCGATCTGCGACTGCGGATCGCTGCTCCGGTACGGCATGAACACAGCGACCACGTTGTCCGCGCCGAGCGACGACACCGCGAGCGCGGTCACCAGCGAGGAGTCGACACCTCCGGAGAGACCGACGATGACGCGCTCGAAACCGACCTTGCGCACTCCGTCGGCGATGAAGCCGCGGAGCAGGCTCGATGACGAAGGCGGCGTCAACCGCGAGCGTGCCGGCGTCGGAGTCGATCGGTCTCGGCGTCGTTGACATCGTTTCGTTCGTCGCGGAGCAGTGGATAGGCGACGCGGGCGCGTCGGACCGCGCTGCGCTCCAGGGCTGTGCAAGAGCACGAACTCCTGTGCGCCGGCGAGCGCTGCGGCGACCACGCGCCCGACAGGGTCGACCACGCGCGAGCCGCCCCAGAAGCCGACGCCGTCCTCGAAGCCCGACCGGTTGCAGTACAGGACATACGTGGTGAAGAGCTGCGCGTAGGTGCGGGTCATCACGTCGTAGCTGCTCGCCGTGCCGAGGCCTTCGCCCTGCAGCACGCCGCGCGCCGGGCGACGCCGACGGGCAGATGAGCAGATCCACGCCCTGGCGCGCGAGCAGCGCGGCTGCGGTCGGATGCCACAGGTCCTCGCAGATGAGGATGCCCGCGCGCCAGCGATGGTCCGGTGCGACCGCCGAGCGCCACGTCGAAGGCGCGGAATCGATCGCCGGCGGCGACGTAGCGCTGCTCGTCGAAGAGGCCGTAGGTGGGCAGATACACCTTGCGGTGCACGTGCACCACGTCGCCGCCGCTGATGTAGACGCACGCGTTGTAGAACCGATGCGCGTCGCTCTCCAGGATCAGCCCCGGCGACGACGTCGATCCCGCCGTCCGGGAGGCGTCCCGCAGCGCATGCGATCTCCGGCGATTCGATCGCGCACGGCGACCTCCGGGCACCTGATCCTTGAGGAAGTACCCGGTGAGCGAGAGCTCGGGGAAGACCACGAGGCCCGCGCCCTGCGCCGCGGCTTCCGTGATCGATCGGTGAGGTGAGCGGCCAGGTTGGCCGGCGACGTCGCCGAGGCGCGGATAGAACTGCGCGAGCGCGACGATCACCGAACCGGCGGGGTTGGAGGCTGGCATCGGGCTCGGCGATGCGCTGTCGTCGACCGGGTCGGGCAGATGCGGCTCGCGGCCGCCGGCATCACGCCGGCTCGAGATCGTTCGAGGACCATGCTGCTGATTCTCCCACGGTGTCGGGCAGCACCCCGCTGTTCACGAATTCCTCAACCATCGCCGGAACGCGGCCGATGGCGGTCACCGCCATCGGCGCCGGGGGCAGCGCGCGCAGGAACCCGACCCCGTACTGACGGGTGCGCAGGCGCGGGTCGCAGAGCACGACCGCGCCGCGATCCGACGCGCTCCGGATGAGGCGACCGAACCCCTGGCGCAGCCTGATGATGGCCACCGGAAGGATGTATTCGCCGAACGGATCGCGCAGTTGCTCCGATCGCGCCCGTACCAGCGGATCGCTCGGGACCGGAAACGGCAGCTTGTCGATGACCACGCAGCGCAGCCGGTCGCCGGGGATGTCGACTCCCTCCCAGAAGCTGCTCGTGGCCAGCAGCACGGTGCGCGGATCGGCGAGAAAGCTCTGCAGAATCTGTCGCCTGCGTGCCGTCCAGCCCCTGGGCGAGGCTGGCGATGCCTCGGCGTGTCGAGGCGCTCCTGGAGGAGGGCCCAGACGCGCTTGAGCGGGCCGTAGCTGGTGAACAGCACGAGGGTGTGCCCGTCGAGCCGGCCGGCGATCTCGTCAATCAGCGCGGTCATCTGCAGGTCGTGCGTCGGGTCGTCATAGGCGGTCGCATCCTCGGGGAGGATGCAGATGGCCTGTCGCAGATAGTCGAACGGAGACGCCAGGGTCGAGTTCCTCAGCCGTGGGACCGATGCCGACGCGATGGCGAATGAAATCGAAGCTCACCCCCGACGGAAAGGGTTGCGGAGGTGAGGATCACCGACTCGGCGGGGTCGAAGACGCTCTCGCCGAGCGGCACCGACACGTCGATCGGCGCCTCGTGAAGCTCGGCCTGCTCGCCACGCATCTCGATCCAGGTGACCATGCCCTCGCGCGGGCGCACGATCACGTTGTCGATCGCGGCGGCGAGTCCCGCGAGCGCAATGGAGGCGTGTTCCAGTTCGTCGATGGCACGGTCGGGTTGCGGCAGGAGATCGGCCTGAATCGCCGCCGCCGAGCCCGGCCGCGAGCGCACCGGCGACTCGCTGGAAAACACCTGCGGCGTGCACCGCCGAGCGCTCGACGAACCCGAATCCGGCGTCGGCGCGGATCGCTTGCGACAGGCCGACGCGTCCGTTGGCGGCGTGCTCGCCACCGAGCTTTGCCGACATGAACCCCTTGGCGTCGCCGAACAACCGCTGGCCGGCTTCGCGGCAGCGCTCGAGGTCAGCCGCCAGTGCACTGCCGGCGACCGCGGGCAGACGGTCGAGGATGAGCGTCAGGTCGGTGGCGCGAACCGTGACCCCGAGCTGTTCGGTGGCCACCGCCTCGAGTTGATGGGCCTCGTCAATCACCAGCGCGTCGTACGGTCCGAGGACCTGGCCCTGGCGCTCGCTCCCCGCCAGAAGCAGCGCGTGGTTGGTGACAACAATGGCAGCATCAGCGGCGTGGCGCCGCGCGCCGACCATGTGGCACCGCGCATTCGGCCAGTTCGCGCAGGCGGGGCCGAGGCAGTCGGTGACGTCGGACGCAACCCGGCGCCAGAACTGTTCCTCCTCGCCCGCCAGGTACACCTCGGATCGGTCGCCGGTCTGGCTGGTGGCGAGCCACGCGAGCACCTTCAACTTGAAGCGGATGGCGGCCATATCGACGTCATGTCCGTTGACGTCGGGCGTGGCGAGAAAGCGTCGCCAGCGACGCAGGCTCAAGTAGTGGTTGCGTCCCTTGAGCACCGCGACCGACAGCGGCACGTCGAGCAGGCCCGCCACGGTCGGGAGGTCGCGATCCGCCAACTGTTCCTGGAGGTTGACGGTGTGGGTCGCCACCACCGCGCGCTTGCCGGTGCGCGCGGACCAGAGCGCGAGTGGCGTGAGGTACGCGAGTGACTTGCCGACCCCGGTCCCCGCTTCGACCATGAGGCGGCGCTTGCGCTCCAGGGTCTGCCCCACCGCGACCGCCATCTGCACTTGCGCGTCACGATATTCGTAGCCCTCGCGCTGCGCGAGCGGCCCCGCTGCCCCGAGGAGCGCGGCCGCTGCATCACCGACCCCGCGCCCGGCGAGGGTGGCGGCGAACTCCTTCGATATCGATCCCGGTGCGATCACCGGTGCGACCGAGCGATCGACCGGCGCGGTCGCCTCGAACTCCAGGCCGTCCGAGCACGTCGGTGAGGAACGTCGCCAGCGCGTTCGGCGCCTGGTTGGCGACGCGTCGCATCTCGTCGAGTGTCGATTCGGGAAGCGCTCGTCCGGCTCCGACCAGGACGCGGAAGAGATCGCCGGTGGCTTGCGCGTCACTCAGGGCGCGGTGCGGCCGCACGTGCGTGATACCGAGCCTGCGGCTGAGCAGCGGCAGGCTGTGGCTCTCGTAGGTCGGCAGCAGGATGCGTGCCAGGTCGAGCGTGTCGAAGATGAGTCGCGCACCGAACAACTCGGAGAGCAACGCCCTGAGAAACAGCAGGTCAAACGTCCCGCCGTGCGCGATCAACCCCGCATCACCGCAGAAGTGGGCGAGCTGCGCCGCCGCTGCGGACGGGGGCGGCGAGCCTGAGACGTCCTCATCGGTGAGCCCGACGAGGCGCTGGATGGCAAGCGGAATCGGGATCTGCGGGTCGACGAGCACCTGCAACTGGTCGATCGGGCGCAGCAATTCGTCGTATCGGACCGCTCCGATCTCGAGGATGCGGTCACTCCGCGGTGAGAGACCGGTGGTCTCGAGGTCGAAGGCGACCAGATGATCCGGGTGCGATCGACCGCTGCTCACGCCGCGGGAGAGCTCCCCGAGCGTGAGCGTCTCAGCTCCCACCGGCCTGCGCTCCCTGGGGAGCAATGCGATCACGCGCTCCATCATGATCGCGGCGGCTTCCCGGCTGGAGAGCTGCCGTCCGTCCCGGCCGGTGGCTGGGAGGTGAAACGCTGTGCCGATGCGCAGTTCGACGTCGGCCGGCCTGGGCACCCACGACCCGCGCGGGATCACACGTTCGGATCCCCAGCTCGCCACCGGGACCACCACAGCGCCGGACTCACGTGCGATGAAACCGGCCCCGGCCTGCGTTGCCCCAACAGCGTTGCCATCCCACGACCGGGTTCCCTCGGGATACACCAGGAGGACGTGACCGTCGGCCAGCACCTGCAGTGCCTTGCGAAGTGCTGCTCGGTCCGGCGTGTTGCGCACCACCGGAAACGCGTGGCTGTGCGTGAACAGCCAGCGGAGTGCGGGGTTGCGGAACAACTCGCTCTTGGCCATGTAGAAGACGTCTCGACGCGGGATGAACATGCCCGTCAGTGCGGGTTCGACGGTCCCTACGTGATTGCCGACGACGAGCACGGCGCCGGTGCGCGGAACATTCTCCATGCCCTCGATGCGCAGCCGTCTCCCGAGAATGATCCAGGCGAGCAGACGCACGCCGATGCGAAGCACTGCGTAGGTCACGCGATGATCCCGTCACGAGGCCACACGCCGGCGGGCTGGACGGCGTCGATCATTGTCGTGCGGCGGAGGCGGACGCCCAGAGATCAAGCGCCCGGCGCATGACGGCATCGGCGTCGAGCACGCCGGTGTCGAGGTGGTACGCATCCGCAGCGGCCTGCATGGGGGCGCTGCTGCGCGAGGCATCCTGCTGGTCGCGTGCGCGTACCTCGCCGTCCATCAGCGCGACATCCACCGCGGCGCCGCCGAGTTGCAATTGCGACCGCCGGCGCTGCGCGCGAATCTCCGGCGAGGCGTCGAGGTACAGCTTGAGCCGCGCGTCCGGAAACACCACGGTGCCGCAATCTCTCCCCACCGCAACGGCGCCATCGCGAGCAAGATAACGTTGTTGATCCAGGAGGGTCTCGCGCACCGCAGGGATGCTGCTGATGGCCGCCAGCAATGGCGCGTTGGCGGGATCACGCAGCGCAGGGCCGGCTTCCACTCCGTTCACCCAGGCCGTGCTGTCGGCGGCGTCGTGGCTCGGGTCCGTGTCGATCGTGACCTCGGTACGGCGCGCGCAGTCAACGAGTCGGTCGACATCGGTCGCGCTAATACCCTCGCGTGCGGCGGCGACCATCACACCGCGGTAGAAGAGACCGGTGTCCACCAAGGGCAGCCCGAGACGGGTCGCGAGGCGCCGTCCCAAGGTCGTCTTCCCGCTGCCCGCTGGACCGTCGATCGTGATGATGGGCGGGGTCATCGGGACTTGCGCGCGGCTGCGTGTCGCGACCTGCTCGGTGCTGCCGAGGACCGCCTCGACTGGCTTGATGATGACGCTGCCGGTGCGCGCCGGAGTGGCGCCAATCCCGCCGCGGCGCGCAGCCTGGAGAGCTCGGGACGGGTGAGCACTCGCGCCTGGCCCTCTGGCAGGTCGCCAAGCTCGAGAGGTCCGACGGCGGTGCGTACGAGGTCACGCACGTCGAGACCGACGGCGGCGAACAGCCTGCGCACTTCGCGCTTGCGTCCCTCGGCCATGACGACCTCGACGACGGAGTCCGCTCCGGCTCGCTGCGCGTCGAGGGCTCGTGCGGGGCCGTCCTCGAGTTCCACCCCGGTCGTGAGCAACCCCAACTGCTGATTGGATACCGCCCGGTCGAGCGTGGCGAGATAGCGCTTGGTGACACCGTGGCGAGGATGTGACACCGCGTGCGCCAGGTCACCGTCGGTGGTCATCACCAGCAGGCCGCGGCTGTCCGCGTCGAGCCGCCCCACTGGGACCAGACCGGGCACCGGCTCGATGAGGTCCATCACGGTGCGGCGTTGATACGGATCACTCCGTGTGGTCACGATACCGGCCGGCTTGTTCAGGACAATCGTGACTGCAACTGCCCGAGCCGGGATGCGGTGTCCGTCCACCGCGACGCGATCGGTTGCGGGATGAATCACCGTGCCGAGCGGACTCACCATGCCGTTGACGGTGACCCGGCCTTCGGCGATCAAGATGTCGGCCCCGCGGCGTGAGGCGACACCGCGCCGCGCCAGAAAGCGGTTGAGCCGCTCCGGCGGAAGGGCAGTCACTCGAAGTTCGGGAGGACCACGCTCTCGGAGACCGGCGGCAGGTCCTCGATACGCTCGAGTTCCGACGAGTTGCAGGAATCGGAAAGTCGTGCCGAACAGACGCGGATGTCCCGGCGTCTCCTGGCGTGCCACCTCAGCCACGAGGCCACGCTCGGACAGGTGCTCGAGCACCGCCTCGCAATCCACCCCGCGGATCGATTCGATGATCGCCTTGGTCACCGGCTGGCGGTAGGCGATGATCGCGAGCGTCTCCATGGCCGCCCGGCTCAGGCGCGACGGCCGTTCGGGATGCAGCGCGCGCTGGACGGCCCAGGCCATCTCGGGACGCGTCACCAGCTGGAGTGCCTCGTCGGATCGCTGGAGCATGAGTCCGCGACCGCGAAGGTCCATGGCGAGGACCCCGGCGGCGCGCACGATGGCGGTGGGACTCCGCTCGAGCGTGGCGGCCGCCTCGGCGATGCTCACCTCGCGACCGAGTGCGAAGCAGAGGGCCTCGAGCGCCGGCGCGAGATCCTCGGGCTCGGCGTCGACGGTTCCCTCGGGCACCATCGCGCGGCCGAAGACGTCCAGCGTCAGCACGTCATCCACGGCCGGTCACCGTGATCGGTCCGAATGCGTCACGTTGCTCGACGGTGGCTTCGCCGCGTTTGAGCATCTCCAGGAGAGCCAGAAAACAGGCGACGGCCTCGAGCCGCGTGCTGACCCCTGCAAAGATCTCCTCGAAGTTGAGCGAGCCGAGGTTCAGTCGCTCTCGGAGCAGGCGCACCTTATCCTCCACCGAGAACGTCACCGCGACCGGAAGCGGGTCGGCATCGCTGAGGCGCTCCAGTACCGCTCGGAACGCTGCCGCGAGGCGTTCCGGGGCAATGCGCAGGCGCTCGACCGGGATCACCTCCGAGGCGACCAATCCCAGGAAGCTCCGAGCGCCCTCGGTGGCGGCCTCGGCGAGCAGCGCCTCGGCGGCAGCTTTGAACAGCCGGTACTCGGCAAGCCTGCGGCCGGCATCAGTCCCCTCGTCCTCTTCCGGCTCGGCCAGCACGGTGTCCTGATCCGGAAGCACGGCCGCGGCTTTCAGCGCCACCAACCGGGCGAGCAGCGCCAGCCCGTCAGCGAGGGCTCGCAGGTCGCCCCGGCGATCGGGCGCCTCGAGCGCCGCGCGCGCCTCCTCCACCACCGTGCTCACGGACATCTCGGTCAGGTCGACGTCGCCGCGATTGGCTCGAGCGACCAGCTCCTCGAGGCTCCCGTGGAACCCGGGAGCGTCGATCGTGATTGAGGCGGCTCCCGCTTCCTCCCGTTGCATCGCTACATGGTACGGACGCCGGGGGTACCCCGATCGCCGCCCAAGCCCTCTTCCAGCAATTCCGCCGCCCGCACCAGTGCTGCCTCGGTGGTCCTGCCCGACATCAATCTCGCGATCTCGCGCACCCGCTCCGGGCCGGCGACGGTCGTGGCTGTCGCCTGGGGTCCGCCCGGCCGGTCGTGCTTGGTGATGGTCAGATGCGATGCCGCTCGGGCCGCGATCTCCGGACGGTGCGTGATCGCGATCACCTGACGGGTCCGCCCGATGCGAGACAGGACATCGCCGACGCGCGCCGCCGTCTCACCGCCGATGCCCGTGTCGACCTCATCGAGCACGAGCACCGGCGCGTCATCCTCGCTCACCACCGCGCTGAGCGCCAGCGCAAGCCGTCCGAGCTCGCCTCCTGACGGTCCCTCGTCGAGTGGCATCGGCACCGAGTCACGGTTGGGTGCGAGCCGGAAATCGATCTCGTCGACGCCTGCCGGACCGCAGCGGACGGGAGTTCCATCGCCGGTGTCCACGCCGTCGACGTCGAGATTGCGGCTCAAGACGACGCGGAAGCGTGCATGCGGCAGCTCGAGCGACCGGAGCTCGGTGGTGATGGCGCGTTCGAGGCGGCGGGCGGCGGCGGCACGCACCCCGCTCAATGCCGCCGCTGCTCTCCCTGCTTCGATGCGCCGTGCGGCCGTCGCTGCTTCGAGCTTGCCGATCGCGCCGGCCTCACCGTCCACGCTGGAGACCAGGGCGCTCGCCCGGTCAAGCTCGGTAAGTGCGGCCTCGAGTGAGCCATGACGCCGGATGACCCGGGTGAGGACATCGAGACGCTCCTCAACGGCGCTGAGCCGGACGTCGTCGACGGTGATTGCCGCGGCGTGGCGGCGTGCGTCGAGCCCCAGCTCGCGAAGTCGATCGACGAGCTCATCGGCCTCCTCCAGGAGAGCGCCGAGCTCCGAATCCACCGCGGCAAGGTCGGCGCCTCCGCCGATCGCAGCTGCCAGCCGGTCGGCAGCCGACTGCTCGTCGCCGCCGCTCGCCTCGGCGATGGAGAGTGCACTCTCGGCAATTCGTGAGGCATGGCGGAGCCGCAGACGCTCCGCCTGGAGCTCGGAATCCTCGCCCGAGCGGAGCTGCAGAGGCGCGAGATCCTCGACGAGGTCGCGTGCACGCTGCAGCTCGACAGCGCCCGTATTCGCGGCCCGATGCGCCCCGACGACTGCCGCCTCAGCCGCCCGCCACGCCTGCACCGCTCCGGCGACGGCGGCCCGCGCACTACCGGCTTCGGCGCCGCCGAACGCGTCCAGCACCTCGCGCTGCCAGGTGCGACGCAGCATGCGATGGCTCGTCCCCTGGGCGGTGACCTCGACGCACAGGTCGCCCATCTCGCGGAGGACCGCCTGGGAGACGAGCGCTCCATCGACTCGGCAGGTGGCGCGACCGGCGGCGGGCACCTCGCGGGATAGTGTCACGAGGTCGTCGTCGGGAATACCCAGCTCCGCGCGGCGCGCTCGCACCCGCGGTCCCGGGTTGTCGAAGACGGCGGCCACGCGGGCCCCCGACGAGCCCGCGCGGACCGACTCGGGTTCGAGGCGGCCCCCGAGCGCGGCTCGCAGCGCGTTGACGCACATCGACTTGCCTGATCCGGTCTCGCCGGTGAGCACGGCGAAGCCGTCCTCGAACGAGAGGCGCGTCTCCTGGATCACCGCCAGATTGCTGATGCGAAGCTCACGAAGGGCCATGGCGACCCCCGGGTGCGTGCCCGCTCGCGGGGTCCGGCATATCGTCGTCGGCGGGCTCGAGCAGCAGATCCTTGTGCGGGATGCCGTAGCGGAACTTCTGGCGGAGCCGGGAGTTGAACGACGGCGAGTCCCCGAAACGGACCACCTGCAGGTCAGGGCCGGGCTTGATCACGACGTCGGCGCCGTCGCCGAGCCAGGCGATCGACCTGCCGTCAGCAGCAACGTAGACCTGCCCGCGCTCGACCGTGACGACCACGTCGAGCAACTCCGGAATGACCACCGGCCGGCTGATGACGGCGTGCGCTGCCAGTGGGACGACGACCACCGCGCGAACACGCGGATCGACGGGTGGTCCGCCGGCGCTCAAGGCATATGCAGTGGACCCCGTCGCTGTGGACACCACGACTCCATCAGCATCGAAGGCGCCGAGCAGATCGCCGTCGACATCGACCCGCAGACGGACGACGTTGACGTCGCGAGCGCGGACCACGATCTCATTGACCGCGAGCACGGTTTCGTGAGCGTCCCCGACCGTGGTCTCGAGGAGCGCACGCCGCTGGGTGGTGTAGTCGCCCGCTGCGAATCGGGTGATCGCCTCAGGGAGCGCACCGATTTCCACGTCGTTGAGAAACCCGAGCCGACCCCGATTCACGCCCACCACCGGAATACCGCGGGGCGCCGCCAGTCGAGCGCCGTACAGAAAAGTCCCGTCTCCGCCGAGCGTGACCAGCAGCGCGGTGCTCTTGCCGTGCTCTGCCATCGCGGCCTCCGGATCGTCGAGCGCCGTCCACGCGTTGAACCCACAGCTCTGCGCGCGAGCAATGGCGGACTGGACCGTGGTCTGCTCGCCGGGGTGGAGCAGGAAGCCGATGCTGCGGGCGCCGCTCACCGGCCATCTCCGTTCGCGAGTGCCGTGGTCGCCTGCGGGAGGCGGGCAGCGACGAGCCACTCGAGGTTGCCTTTGGCGCCGCGAACCGGCGACGCCATGGGCGGCTGCGTGATCGCATCGAAGGCGGACTCCAGCCAGGCGGCAAAGGCGATCGCAGCCTGCTCAGCCGCTGCCGGATCGCGAACGATGCCGCCCTTGCCGATCGCATCACGGCCGAGCTCGAACTGCGGCTTGAACAGCGCGACCAGGTCAGCGCCGGCGGGTGCAATCAGATGAACGACCGCGGGCATGACCAGCCGTAGTGAGATGAACGACAGATCAAGCGTCACCACTTCCGGCGGTGGCCCGGGGACGGCGTCGAGTGTCCGCAGGTTGGTGCGATCCATCACCCGCACCCGCGGGTCGTTGGCGATTCGAGCGTCGAGCTGTCCACGGCCGACATCCACGGCATAGACGAGCGAGGCGCCACGGCTCAACAGGACATCGGTGAAACCGCCGGTGGAGGCACCCGAGTCGAGGCAGACGCGGTCAGCGCACGACACCCCGAACGCGTCGAGCGCGGGTGCGAGCTTGAGCCCTCCCCTGCTTGCCCAGGGGTGATCGCGTCCGAGCATCCGGATCACCGAGGAATCGTTGACGCGCTGATCGGCGCTCGCGACCCGGGCGTCGTCCACGTCGACGAGGCCCGCGGCGATCAGCGCCTGGGCCCGCTCACGGCTGGGAGCCAGACCACGCGCGACCAGCTCAAGGTCAATTCGCCGGCCCTGGGAAACCGCTGTCATGCCTCGCATCTATACCACATCTCTGTGTATTCGTGCTGTCAGAAAGGGACGTCGTCGGGATCTATCCTTGGACTCGCGGATCGGACCACAGGCGGCTCCGGTACGCCTCGTGGTTCCGGCGCCGGCACGCTCCGTGCGCCGGTACCCGCCCCCGGCGTGCCACGCATCTCGGGAGCCGGAGCGCCCATCGCCTCGAGCGGCCGCTCACTCATCGCGCCGCTGGCACTCACGACCAGTTGGTTCACGCGCTGCTCGGTGCGTTCCAGCAGGTCGGCGCAATGCTGCGCGAGTACGGCGCCGCGCTCGTACGCGCCGATCGCCTCCTCCAGGGCGATGCTGCCGCCCTCGAGCTTGGTGATCAGGGTGTCGAGCTCGGCGAGTGCCGCCTCATAGGTGAGCGTGCTGATGCCGTCCTCCGCCGGGGTCGGGGTCATTGGTTCGCCCCCGTGCCCGAGGAATCGTACATCCGTTCGCTCTCCTGCGTATCGGAGGCGCCCGCGGCATCCGACAGGCGACCCGCCGTCGTCTCCGGGCCGCTCAGCGCATCCACCGTGCTCTCGAGACTGCCCTGTTGCAGCACGGTGCGCAGGCGCGTCCCCACAGGGGCGGTTGTGGCGTCGGTGATCACGCGGCCGTCAAGATCGGACGTGATCGAGTAGCCGCGCTCGAGCGTGCGTCGCGGGGAGAGCCCGGTCAGACGGGCGGCGCGCGTGGCCAGTGCGGCACGCCGCGCGACCGTCGCGCGCACCACCGCTCCCTGCAGCCGCTCGGCCGAACGTTGCAGGCGCAGACGCTCGATCTCGACGCGTCGCGAAGGATGCGCAACGGCAAATCGGGAGGTCTGCTGGTCGAGGGCCCGACGTTTCAATGACGACTCCTGCATCAGCGCTTGACGGAGGCGGAGCGAGGCAATGCGAATTCGATCCCTGCGTACCTTCACGAGCCCGACGATCGCCAGCGCCAGACGAGCGTGGCGCGCGGCGACATCCTCCTGCAGCAGGGCGACGTTGGGGGCGACCAGCTCCGCTGCCGCCGACGGTGTGGCGGCGCGCCGATCCGCCGCCAGGTCGGCGACGGTGGTGTCGGTTTCGTGGCCGACACCGGTGACCACCGGCAGCCGCGTCGCTCGGATGGCCCGCGCGAGCGCCTCGCTGTTGAATGCGATCAGGTCCTCGAGCGAACCGCCGCCGCGCACCAGCAGGATCACGTCGGCATTGGGGACCCGGTCGGCGCGCTGCAACGCTCGCACCAGGGTTTCGATCGCGCCGTCGCCCTGCACGGTCGCCGGCGACAGCACCACGCCGACACACGGCGCCCGGCGCGCGATCACCGTGCAGACATCGCGCAATGCCGCACCGTTGCGCGACGTCACCACGACGACTCGCCGTGGGAGCAACGGCAGCGCGCGTTTGCGCCGCTCATCAAACAATCCCTCGGCACTGAGGCGTTGCTTGAGCTGTTCCACGCCCAACGCGAGTGCGCCCACGCCACTTGGCTCCAGACGGTCGACGTACAACTGGTATTTGCCCTGCTGCTCATACACCTGCACCGATCCGTGTGCCACCACGGTCATGCCGTTCTCGGGCCTGAATGGGATCTGCAAGGCGTTGGTGCGAAAGCAGACGGACGAGAGTGCTGCGCGCGAGTCCTTGAGCGTGAAGTAGAGGTGACCGGAGACGTGCGCCTTGAGGTTGCTCACCTCACCTTCGACCAGGACGTCCTCCAGCTCGGGACGGGCCGCGAGCGTGTCCCGAATCAGGCCGGTGAGGGCGCTGACCGTGAAGATCGCCACCGTCAGGTCCGCTCCCGCGCGACGTGGCCGAGCACCCCGTTGACGAATTGCGCGGCCTCGTCACCCGCGTAGGCGCGCGACAGCTCAATCGATTCGTCGATCACCACAGCAACCGGGGTCGAGGCGTTGTAGAGCAACTCAAACGTGCCGAGACGCAGCACCGCGCGTTCGACCTTCCCGAGGTCGACGAGCGTCCAGTGCTCCATGGCCGCGGCCAGGGCGGCGTCGATCGCATCGAGATGGTCGACGCAGCCGACGACGATGGTGCGAGCAAACGCACGGACGTCGGCGGTGGCGCGAAGGTCTTCACCCTGGTACCGCAAGGCGAAGTCCGGGTCCTTGGTGGTGCCCTCGATCTCGAACAGGACACGCAGCGCGAGCTCTCGACCGCGCCGCCGCCGGCCCGTGCCCGAGACGGCCGGGGTCACGCGAAGGCGACCTCGCTGACGAAGACGTTGACCTCCTGGACACGCAGGGCAAGCATGCGATCGATGGCGTCGGCGACGCGACGCTGCACCTCGGCGCCAACTTCGGGAACGTTCCCGCCCGACCCGATCACCAGGTACAAGTTCAGGTGGAGCGCATCGTCACGCATCTCGACACGCACGCCGCGATGCGCGTGGGACCGGCGCACGATGCGGTCGAATTGCTGGCTCCCCGGGTGGTACATGGCGTGCACTCCCGGCACCTGCAGCGCGGCGAATGCCGCGATGGAAGCCACGACTTCGTTGGCAACGCGAGTGGTGCCGAGCTGGCGGCGACCGTTGCTTTCGGGACGCAGCTGCAGCCGCTCGGGCTCGTCTCCGTCCATCAGGCGCGCTCCAGATACCGGCCGGTGCGGGTGTCGACCCGGATCAGATCACCCTGGTTCACGAAGAGCGGCACGTCGACCGCGAGGCCGGTCTCCACGGTTGCCGGCTTGAACGACGCGTTTGCCGTGTCACCTTTGAACCCGGGCTCGGTCTGGGTCACCTCGAGCGTGACCGACGTCGGCAGGTCGACACCGAGAATCCGGTCGTCGAACTTCAGGAGAAACAATGAATCGTTCTCTTTCAGATAGTCGATGCCGCTGCCGAGCTGTTCGGGGCTGATGGTGGTCTGCTCGTAGGTGGTGTTGTCCATCACGACGTAATTCTCGCCGTCCTTGTAGAGGAGCTGTGCCTCGGTGCGCTCGATGCGCACCTTGCCGAATTTCTCCTCCGGCCGGAACGTCTCGTCAGTGACCGACCCGGTGGTGACGTTGCGCAACTTGACCCGAACGACCGCCGTCCCGCGACCCTGCTTCATGTGGTTGAAGTCGATCACCTCGAAGAGGTCGCCCTCCCGTTCGACGGTGGCGCCAGGGCGCAGGTCCGAAGCAGTGATCATGCGGTGCTCCCAAGTGGTTGCCGGTCCTCGAGCAGCTTAGCCAGTCCTTCCACAGCGAGGACGTAGCCGTGGAGCCCGAGCCCGGTGATCACGGCCGCGGCCGCCTCCGCGGACAGCGAAACGCGCCGGAACTGCTCGCGGGCGAGGATGTTCGACAGGTGGACCTCGATGATGGGACCGTCGAAGCCGCGGAGCGCGTCCGCCAGCACAACGCTGGTGTGGGTCAGGCCACCAGGGTTGATGATGCAACCGGCACTTCGACCCCGTTCACGCTCGATGACATCGACCATCCCGCCCTCGTGATTGGTCTGCTCGCAGGCGACCTCGAGGTCCAGCTCGGCGGCTCGCGCTCGAACCGCGGCCTCGATGCCGGCCAGCGTCACCGAGCCGTAGACGGCGGGCTCGCGCTCGCCAAGGCTTGCGAGGTTCGGGCCGTTGAGCAGCAGGATTCGCTTCATGGCATCAGCACGGCGTTCAGCGCCTCGCGCACCGCGGGCTCAGCGACGCGCCGGCCGATTTGCGGCTTCGCCCGGCCCTCGAGGAGCACCCACCCGACCTGGTCCCCGACGGTTTTCTTGTCCGCGCGCATGTAGCCGAGCACGCGCTGGGGATCAAACACCAGTGCCGTGGGCAGCCCGCATCGCTCGATCATCTCATCCTGCCAGGCGATATCCTCGGGCGGGCAGCGGAGCTCCCTGATGCTCAGCGCCCCGGCGACGCGCATGCCGACCGCCACAGCCTCGCCGTGCAGCACGTCGCCGAACCCTGCTGCCGCCTCGATCGCGTGCCCCGCGGTGTGGCCGTAGTTGAGGATCGCGCGGGCACCGGTCTCGCGCTCGTCCGCCGAAACGATCCGGGCTTTGATGGCGCAGCTCTCGCGGACGGCGGCCGCGAGCAATGCCGGGTCGCGCCGCAGCAGCACGTCGAGATGGGTCTCGAGATCGGCTGTGAGCGTCGTCTCGACGATCATCGAATACTTGATGATCTCGGCAAATGCGGAGCGGAACGAACGCTCGTCCTGGCTCGCCAGCAGATCGGGGTCACAGATCACGGCTCGGGGCTGCCAGAAGGCACCGGCGAGGTTCTTGCCTCGCGCCAGATTCACCCCGGTCTTGCCGCCGACTGCACTGTCGACCATCGCCAGCAAGGTGGTTGGAACGTTGAGCCAGGCGATGCCGCGCAGATAGGTGGCGGCGACAAAGCCCGCGAGATCGCCGACAGTCCCGCCGCCGAGCGCTATCACGCAATCGTTGCGCTGCAGGCCGGCCTCGCCGAGCTGGTCGAGCAGCTGTCCCGCAGTCGCCCAGGTTTTGATCGCCTCGCCTCCTTCAACCAGCAGCACCGTGGTTGCGATGCCGGCGCTGCGAAGCGATGCGACCAGGCGGTCGGAGGCCGCCCGCACTGCCCGATCGGCGATCAGTCCGACTCGCATCACACCGGCGGCGAGGTGCATCCCGACGTCGTCGAGCGCCCCCGGGCGAATCTCGACGTTGTACGTGCGCGCGCCCAGATCCACGGGGACGGCGTCGCGCAGGGCCGAAGCGAGCGTCGCGGCAATCACTGCCGGCTCGTCGTCAGAGAGCACGCGCAGACCCGCCACCTGGTGGGCGTCGAAACGATCCGCACGGAGGCGCGGGATGCTCCCGGCAGCGGACCCGGCCAGTAGCGGCCGCGACAGCGCGTCGCCGAGGCGCTCGATGAGCACCCCGTCCGGTGCGTCGAGCCAGACCACGTCGCACTGTTCGGTCAACGTGGTCCGCGCGGCCGACCCGGTGATGAGCCCACCGCCGCAGGCGATGACCATCGAACTCGGCACGGCTGAGGACGTCAACCAGCGCGGTCAGCTCCATGGCTCGAAATCCCGCCTCGCCCTCGGTGGCGAGGATGGCTGCGGGTGTCCGCCCGGTTCTCGCGGTGACCTCATCGTCGAGGTCGACGCAGCTCCAGCCGAGTTGCGCTGCAAGGAGCGGCGCGACGGTGCTTTTCCCCGATCCGGGCAATCCCACCAGGGCGATCCGCCGGAGCGCCGTCATCGCAGGCGACGGACAGCGCGGCGGTGCGTCGTAGCCGCGCGGCGCAACTCGCTGATGCTGTCGCCACCGAACTTGTCCGCGGCGGCGGCCGCGATCACCCAGGCGAGCATCGCCTCGGCCACCACCGCGCCGGCCGGCACGACACAGATATCGCTGCGCTCGTAGTGAGCGTTGATCTCCCGCCCGCTCTCGATGTCGACGCTGCGAAGTGGGTGGAGCAGCGTGGAGATCGGCTTGAAATGCACCAGGGCCCACACCGGTTCACCGTCGGTCACGCCGCCCGCGAGGCCGCCCTGACGGTTGGTCAGATGATGAAATCCGTGCTCATCGTCCCAGCGCGGCTCGTCGTGGACCTGCGAGCCGGGTGAGGATGCAGCGGCCACGGCGGCACCGATCTCCACACCTTTCACGGATTGGATGCTGCACATCGCCTGCGCGATCAGCCCGTCCAGCCGCCGGTCCCAGTGCACGTAGCTGCCAAGTCCGGCAGGAACGTTCGAGGCAACCACGTAGGCGGTGCCGCCGAGTGTGTCGCCACGCTCTCTCGCCGCATCAATGGAGGCGACCATCGCCTCAGACGCCGTCGGATCCGCGCAGCGGACGGCCGACGCTTCCACCGCATCCCAATCGGTCTCGCCTTCGGGGATCGCGGTCGCGATGCTCCCGATCCGGACGACGCACGAATGCACCTCGATGCCGATCGCCGCGACCAGTGCGCGTGCGACCGAGCCTGCGGCTACTCGTGCCGCGGTCTCGCGCGCGCTCGCCCGTTCGAGCACATCGCGAGCATCGTGGAACCCGTACTTCAGCACCCCGGCGAGGTCGGCATGACCGGGTCGGACGCGCGTCACTCGCTTGGCGTGGAATCCGCGAGCCTCCACCTGCATCGGCCCTTTCCAGTTCTGCCAGTCGCGGTTCTCGATGACCAGGGTGATCGGCGACCCGAGGGTTTTCCCCCGCGGACCCCGCTCACGATGCGCGCGGCGTCCTGCTCGATCTGCTGACGTTTGCCGCGCCCGTGCCCGCCCTGGCGGCGACGGAGGTCGGGATCGATGTCGCGCGCCGCGTCGAGCGACAGTCCTGCCGGAACCCCCTCGACGATGACGGTCAGCTGGGGGCCGTGCGATTCGCCTGCGGTGAGAAATCGAAGCATCTGCAACGGATTGTATTGGCGATCGCTCGCCCGTCCCCTTGCACAGATCGCCTGCGCTCCGGTTTGTCCGTGTCAGGTCCCACTGCAGCACCAACAGTTTGACTCATGTCCGAAGCCGCCACGACCTTCTCGAGCGGTGCCGGGCTGATGGAAGCCGCGAGATGGTTCGAAGACCAGGGCAATGTCATCGTCGCGATCTGCGTCTATCGCGAGGTCATCCGCGCGGGAGTGGAACCGGCTGCCGCCGACGCGCGCCTCCGGGTTGCCATGCTTGCCGGCGGTCCGGAAACGGCCCGGTCAGGCTGACCACTGCCCGATCAGAGGCCGGCGGGACGCGGCGGTGCCGCTCCACTGGACTGCGGAGCGTTCATGGTGGCCAGCAGCTCGTTGTAGAAGGCCTCGGCCCTGGGAATCCGGTGCAGCACCTCGACTCCGTCGCGCCCCGCGGAACTCGATCTCGATGTCACCGGCGCCGATGAGCCGGTCGCCGAAGGGGCGATGAATCACGGTGTTCTGGATGCGGTCGAGTGGGATCGTCTCGGCGGTTCTCGACAGGATGCCGCCCTCCATGACGATCCTCCGGTCCGTCAGGTGGTAGGTCGCAAAACGCCAGCGGAGGATCCGGCCGCCTGCCCAGAGCACGGCCGCGATGATGAGCACGAGCACGATCACCGTCTTGCTGGTGGTGATCGAGAGGCTGCCGATATGTGACGGAAGCACGGCATTGAGTACGACTGCCAGCACGATCACGACGATCGCTCCGAGGACGTGCCCCGCCAGGACCGACCAGTGCTGGCGCACCAGTGCGATCGACCGCTCTCCCGGCATCAACTGTGTCGGCATTTCCTACCTCATGGAACCTCTGGCCGTTGTGCCGGCGTCTCGGGTCAGGGACCCAGATACAGAATGAGCGCTGCGCCCGCACAGAGAAACGGACCATAGGGTATCGGGTCTTTGAGCTTTCGGATGCGCGTGAGCAGCAGGACGATTGCGGCTGCGCCTCCGATGAAGACGCCCGCGATCACGGCGTACACCGCGCCGAGATGGTCGCCGCCCGGGCCCGCGCCGGTCACCGCGCCGACCAGCGCCCCGAGCTTTGCGTCACCGAGGCCGATGCTGCCTCGCGAGACGATGTTCTGGACAAAGAAGAAAAGCGTCACCCCGACGGCGCCGATGATCGCGCTTGTGACCGTGATCCGTGGCGACCACGCGCTGAGCAGAATCGCGACCAGGACGCTCGGATACGTGATGACATTGAGGATCAATCGGTGTTTCAGGTCGAAGTCGACGATGTGCACGAAGATCGCGATCCACAGCAGATGAATCACCAGCCCGCTGCCCCACTGCTCGTGGGCAGCAAAGGCACCGAATCCGACGGCTCCAAGCGCGGGCGAGAGCCAGCGTTCCATCCAGGTCCAGCCGTACCGCTCGCCCGCCCACGGCTTCACCGCGGCCGGCGTCTCCCCCGCTGCTGCGGCGCGAATCGCCTCGTCGCTCGTGTCACGTTCGTATTCGAGGCGCTCCTGGCGCTCTTCGTCCTCGAGCTTTTCGAACTTTTCCAGTGCGACCGCGAGCCACCCTGAGCCCAGGCCGATCGCGGCGCCGGCGGCCGTGATGCCGGCGATGACCAGCGGGCTGTTCACACCCCGACGGCCCTGACGAGCGCGCTCCGCACCGCGTCGGCAGGCGGGACCTTGCCGGTCCAGGTCTCGAAGCTCAACAACCCCTGCTGCAGGAGCATCTCGAGCCCGTCGCTTGCTCGGTGGCCCGACTGGAGCGCGGCGCTCACCACGTCGACGGGACGCGGTGCGTAGCGAACATCCACCACCGAGCACGCTGCCGGGATCGAGCGTGGATCGAAGGGCAGCTCGTCGAGCCCGGCCGAGGTTGCGTTGACCACGATCGCCGAATGCGCGCAGGTCGCGCTGATCGCCTCGCGAGCCCACGCGACGGTGGCGAGATCTCCCGACCCACGGAGCCTCCGTGCGAGGTCATCGGCAGCAGCGCTGCGGCGCGCAGCGATCCGCAGGCGCAACAGCGGGACGCGGGTGAGCGCGAGTGCCACGGCGGCGGCTGCACCTCCGGCGCCGAGGACCAGCGCGGTGGCGGCTTGCCGGGGCCACATGTGCGCACCGCTCAGTGCCAGCTCGAACCCGTCCGCATCGGTCGTGGTGCCGATGAGCCGTCCGCCGCGAACGCTGATCGTGTTGACGACCCCGAGTGTCTCGGCGTCGCCTTCGAGCTCGTCGCAGTGCGCCGCCATCACGGCCTTGTAGGGGGCGGTGACGTTGCAGCCGGTGTACCTGCCCTGGCGGAGCTCACCGACGAAGGCGTCGATCTCCGAGGACGCCAGGTCTTTCAGTATGTAGGTGCCTTCGATCCCCGAGGACTGCATCGCCGCCTGGTGCATGACGGCGCTGGGCGAGCGCGAGATGCCGGAACCCACCAGGCACAACCGCAACGGCATGACAGTCATGCGCGTGGGCGCGTGGTGGCAATTCGGCGCGCGTCCAGCCAGCTCTGCAGCAGCACCGCCGCGGCAACCGAGTCGATGACGGCACGCCGGCGCTTGCGACGAACCCCACTTTCAATGAGGGAACGCTCGGCGATCGTCGTCGTGAACCGTTCGTCCCAGAACTCGATGGGGATCGAGGTCCGACGGCCGAGCTCGGCAGCGAACCGGCGCGCGGACTGGGCGGCGTCACCTTCCGAGCCGTCGAGCAGCCGCGGCAGTCCGATCACCACGCGTTCCACCTGCCGATCTTCCATCTCACGCGCAAGCCGAGTCCAGAGAATTCGCGCTTCGTTGGGGACGGTGGCGACCGGCGACGCGAGGGTGTAGGTCTCGTCGGATACCGCCAGACCGATGCGCACCGAGCCGACGTCGATGCCGAGCACTCGCCTGCGACCGGTACCTTCCCCGGCCGAGCTCATGGCGTTGTGGCGACCGGCGCGACGAAGCTCTCGTCGATCTCGATTCGCGACGCGAAGAGCGGCATGTAGAACAGTTGGAACGGCGACACCGACACGTGCACGCTCTGCACCTTGGCGATGCTGCCGTCCACGATCTTCGACACGTCGCTCGGGTTCCGTCCGGTGAGCTTCGTCTTCAAGCTGTTGAGGTTGACGCTCGGCTGACTGAAGTCGGTGGCTGAGCACGCAAGCACGATGGTGCCGGTGGTGCTTGCCTGCGTCACCGTGCATGGGGGCGTCGCCAGCCGGTTGGGTGCGAGTTGATCACCCGGTTTCACGAGCTTGTTCAGGTCCGCGATCACGTCAGCCTTCACAGCGGCGGGGTCATAGACCACCGCCTCGGCAGTCGCGGTGATGGTGACCGCGGTCGCGGTGAATTGCGTCCCCGCCGTGGTCGGGAGCGTGGGGGTGACCGCGAACACCACCGTCTTTCCGTTCCCCGTGGGGTCGACCGCGATCGCGCGGCCGGCCGCCTTGGCAGTGAGATCCGCCGTGAGCGCGGAGGTGAGCGAGGCTTCCAGGTTCTGCACCTGCGATGTCCAGTTGGAGAGGTCAGTCGCGCTCGCGGCAGGGACCGGTTTCGCGTCGGCTCCGAGCGTGGCGGTGCTGTTGTTGGTGACCGAGATCTTCACCCCGGGGCAGAAAACGCTCGGGCATGGGTCGCCGGGCCAGGACGTCAGGCTGTTCGGCGGCACGTTGCCCGCCGCCCCGGCCTTCTGATCGATGTACACGGCGTTCGCGTTGAACGGCCCTCCCGGGCAGGCGCCGGGCGGCGCCGGGTTGTCGGGTCCGATGCAGATGACCGTGGTCTTGGCAGCGCTGAAGGTGATCGAGCCGTCAGCGGTCTGGATGTCGGAGTTCGAGTTGCTCGGTGCAACCGTGAACTGGATGTCGGACGAGCCGGTGGACGAGAAGGTGACCGTTGTCTTGGCCGCCGTCGCCGGAATGTTGGTGGTTCCGGTCGGACTTGCCTGGAACGATTGAGTCGACGAGCTGTTCACGATGCCGGTCAGCACGTGGTCGGGCTGCGACGATGTGGCGGCATTGGTGCTGCCCTGAATCGTCGGGTTGACCGAGAGTGGCGTCGCCGCGATCGTGATCGTGACCTTTGCCGAAGGGCTCAGGGTCATGAACAGGACGATGCCGATGATGGCCACTGCGGCGCCCGCCACGTAGAGGAGGCGGCGGCGATCCCATCCCCGCTTGGGACGCGCCGGCGGGAGTTGCGTGATCACGCGACGCGGCTCGAGTCCGCGCGGTCGTCGGCGCAGGGACCGGCGGGACATAGGCAGGTGGCGCGGGCGGTGGCGCCGGCGGCGGTTCGAGCACGGCGGAGGCTGCTGCTGCTCCGGCAAAACCGCTGACGGCGCTCCGGCCGACATTGGTGGCAGCGCCCAGCCGCGGCCCGGCAAGCTCGATGCCGCGCTCGAACGCGGGCACCGATCCGTAGACCTGCAGCCCGTTCGATCGGGCCAGTTGCTGCAGGCGCGCATCCTCGGTGACGATCGACGTCCGCCGGCCCGACTGGTGGCTGAACTGCGCGAGGAGACGAACGTTCAGGGGTGTCTGGAGTGCGCGACTGGAAGCCGGCACGACCAGTCCGACATCGAGGTCGGGGGACGAGCGGACCCGATCGATGAGATCAACGATCTCGTCGTCGGCCTTGGCAACAACAACAGTCGGCATGAGGCGCCTATACCTTCATCGTCTTCAAAACGCGGCGCATGAGCCCCCCCAGGGGCTCGTTGGCATCATCTTCCAGCGTCACGGCGTGGCGCGCAAGCCCCATCGGGGTCACGTCCTGACTCCCGACCAGCAATCCGGTCGTGTCGTAGACCCCCGTCACGTCGCTCGGTCCGAGGACCTTCACGGTCGGCGGACGGGTGAAGGGCACGCTGTCAGCCCAGTCGAGCACGCGGAGTTGCTCGGCCACCTCGGGGAGCGCCGCGCCTCCGCCGGCAAGCAGGATCGACCCCGGCAGCGGGTCCGGGCCGGCGAGCTCCTCGAGGGTGAGCGCTACCCCTTGCGCGAGCACCTCGGCGGTCGGCGTCAGCGCTCGACGCGCCATTGCGCTCTGCTCGGCCGCGAGGTGCCCCTCCGAGTGGGCGACCTTGAAACGCTCGGCTTCGTCGAGATCCATGGAGAGATCGGTGGCGAGACGCTTGGTGAACGACCGGCCACCGAGCGCGAACATCCGCGTGGCCTCGATGCCGCCACGCCTGACCACGGCGATGTCGGTGGTTCCGCCCCCGACGTCGACAAAGATGGCCCCGAGCTCGTGCGACTCGGCTGACGAACAGCCCCGGGCGAGCGCGTAGGGCTCGGCGACGGTGGCGACCAGCTCGAGGTCGAGCTCCTGGGCAATCGCCTGCAAGGCGCCGATATGCGTGAGCGGGGCAAACGTGTTGAACACCGTGATCTCGACGACGTGACCCTGGAAATCGACCGGGTTGCTCACGGCATAACCGTCGATGCGCACTGAGGTGATCGTGCTGTGCACCAGCTTGACGTTCACCTCCTGCACGCCGAGGTCATGGGACATCTGGCGAACCGCCTCGCGGAGGGCTCGCCGCTGCACGGCCTGCAATGCGGTGGCGAGATCCGCCTGCGTGATGCGTGCCTGCGGTTGCGGGCGCGGCATCGTCATGGTGGTGCTGAAGCCGCGAACCTGTTCTCCCGCAATGCCGATCACGGCCTGCCCGGGGATGGTCTCGCACATGTCCTCGGCTTCGGTGAGTGCCTTGTCACAGTTGTCGATCACCGCCTGCAGATCGGCAACGGCGCCTGCCTGCATATGGCTCTGTGCCTGGCGAACCTTGCCGACGCCCAGGACGATGCCCTTGTCGTCCTCGCGCTTGACGATGAGCGCCTTGACGAACTCGGTGCCGATGTCGAGCACCGTGAAGTGGCTTTGGAACTCCTCGCGTCGCTTCAACAACGCGAACTTTCTTTTCGACATCAGGCAGCGTTCCCCATCGCGTCGACGATTGCCGTGCGAAGTTGCGCGACTGCGGCTTCGCGTTTGGACGGGTCGCCAACCTTGCCGCGACCAAGCTCGCGACGACCACCGCCTTTGCCACCGGTGATCTCCGCAGCGCCGACCACCAGCTTACCGGCGTCGATGCCGGCTTCGAGCGCACGGCCGCCCACCTTGATCACCAGCGCGACCGGGCCGAAGACCGCGACGACGCCATTCCCGGAGAGCCGATCGGCGAAGAGTCGATCTCCCGCCTCGGACACGCCGTCCGCCTCGACATCGCCGTCGAGCACCAGGTGCGCGAAGGAAATCCCTGCCACGTCCTCGACGATCGCCCCTTCGGTCGGCACCGTCGAGGGCCCTGCCTGGCGTGCCTGGGTCACCTCGCAACTCAATTTGCGGACCTGGTCCTGGAGCGCAGCGACCCGCTCGGGGACCTCCTCGGGGCGGGTCTTGAGCGCTCGCGCGGTGGACTGCAGCGCGCTGCCGGTGCGCTGCCAGCGCTCCTCGGCGCTCTCGCCGGAGACCATCTCGATGCGGCGGATGCCCTGGCCGATGCTGCTTTCGGACACCAGCATCGCTGCGCCGAGGTCGCCGCTGCGGGTGACGTGGGTGCCCCCGCAGAGCTCCCTGGACCATCCGCCGAAGTCGACCACGCGGACGTCTGGCGAGTAAGCCTCGTCGATGAGCGCGATCGCGCCGCTGGCGCGTGCATCGGAGAGCGGCATCAGTGCGACGGTGCGCTCGAGATTGCGCCGGATACCGTCGTTGACGCGATGTTCGATGTCGGCGAGCTCAGCGGCTGTCAGCGCGCGCGTGAAGGAAAAGTCGAAGGTCGTGTGGTCGGGACCCACGAAGGATCCGCGCTGCACGACGCCTTCGCCGAGCACTTCGCGAAGTGCTCTGTTCAGCAGGTGCGTCGCGCTGTGATGCCGCGCGATCCGTCCACGCCGTGTCGCGTCGACCCGGGCGTGCACCTGCTGCCCGGTGCGCAGCACGCCCGACGTCACCAGCACATCGTGCGTCCGCGTATCGCTGCCGGCGACGGGCTGCGTGTCGCGCACCTCGGCGCTGCCGTCCGGCCATTCGAGCCTGCCGGTATCGCCCACCTGCCCACCCGCCTCCGCGTAGAACGGCGAAACGTCAAGCAGCACCTGACCGTGCTCGCCTTCGGCGAGCGCTCCAGCATCCGATTCCAGGCCGATGCGCGTGACCGTCGCATCCGTGTCGAGGATGTCGTAGCCCACGAAGCGCGTCGGCGGAAGCGCCTCGGCGCCCGTGAAGCCGACTCGGCGCGCTGACGCCTGACCGCGCTCGCGCTGCTCGCGCATGGCCACGTCAAATCCCTGGAGGTCGACCGTCGCCCCGCGCTCGGCTGCCATCTCGACGGTTAACTCGACTGGGAGCCCGAAGGTGTCATAGAGGCGAAAAGCGTCCGCTCCGTCGATGACGGCGCCGCTTCTCGCGAGCAACGAGGCCAGGCGCTCGGTCCCGGCGTCGAGGGTCCGGGCGAACGCCTCCTCCTCCGCGAGCAGGGTGTCCTCGATGAGCGTCCGGTGCTCGACGAGCTCCGGATAGACCGCACCCATGACGCCGACCAGGTCGGCGGTTCCGGCGGCAAGGCCACCTGTGAGCGCAACCCGCCGCGCGTGGACGGCGGCATGGCGAACCAGACGCCGGAGCACATAGCCGCGGCCATCGTTGGCGGGGAGGATCCCCGAGGCAATCAGGAAGCCCGTGCCACGCAGGTGGTCGGCGAGCACGTACAGCGAGCGTTCCCGCGCGGGCTCGGTGACGGGCTGCCGGGCGCGAGCCCTGAACCCGTCGACCAGCGGCTTGAAATGGTCGGTCGCATAGCCGGTTCGATCGCCCTGCGCGATCGCGACGACGCGATCGAATCCGAGCCCTGTGTCAACCGTCGGATTCGGCAGTGCCGGTCGGGACCCGTCGGGCTGCTGGTCGAACTCCATGAAGACGAGATTCCAGAACTCCACCCAGCGGTCGCCCTCGCACTCGTCCTGGGGTGTGCAATCGCTCCGCCCGCACGAGCAAGGGCCGCCCCAGTCGAAGTACATCTCGCTGTCGTACCCGCACGGACCGGTTGGCCCGGCCGCCCACCAGTTGTCAGTCAGGCGAACGATGCGCTCCTTGCGGATGCCGATCTTCTCCGTCCACAACTGCTCCGACACGGTGTCGTCCGGATAGATGCTCGGCCAGATGCGATCGGGGTCGATACCGAGCGTCTGCGTGGAAAACTCCCACGCGTAATCGATCGCGCCCTCTTTGAAGTAATGACCGATCGACCAGTTGCCGAGCATCTCGAAGAAGGTGTGATGCGTCGGATCACCGACTGAAGCGATGTCGTCGAGCGCGGAAGCATTTCTGACAGGACACCAAGTCGCGCGACGGTGGTGTGCGCTGCCCGGTGATCCACGGCTTGAGCGGCACCATGCCGGCCACAGTGAAGAGAAGCGACGGATCGTCGTGGGGAATGAGCGGAAAGCTCGCGAGCCGGTAGTGCCCACGCTCTTCGAAGAAGCGAAGAAATCGCTCCCGGATCTCAGAGCTGAGCACGTGCAAAGGAATTCGACAGCAAGTTGTCGAATTCTACACGGGGGCTTCGGTTCCGAACTCTCGACGCAGGTGTTCGACGGCGGCGCGCTGAAGTCGCGACACGTGCATCTGCGAGATGCCAAGTCGTTTCGCCACCTCGGTTTGGGGCAGTTGCTCGACGAATCGCAATGCGAGGATCTTGCGTTCGCGCGGGGTGAGGTGTGCCATCACCTGCTCGAGGACATCCTGCATCTCGACGCGTTCCAGGTTGTCGTCGGCAAGCCCGAGCCGGTCTCCAAGCGTGAGGGGTTCGTCGCCGCTGCCCACCGGGCCATCGAGGGAGATGGTGTGTTGCGCCGGCGCCACCTCCATCGCCGCCAGGACCTGGTCGGGCTCGAGGCCGACGCGTTCGGCGATCTCCGCGATCGATGGCGAGTGACCGAGCTCATTCTGGAGCTGCTGGGTGGCCGCGTTGACCTTGGCGAGGTTCTCCTGGAGGCGGCGCGGGACGCGCACCGACCAGGACCGGTCTCGGAAGTGGCGCCGGATCTCGCCGGCGATGGTGGGCGTGGCGAAGGTGCTGAACTCGTTCTCCAACGACGGGTCGAAGCGCTCGATCGCCTGGATGAGGCCGAGGAAGCCCACCTGCTCGACGTCCTCGAGCGGTTCGCCGCGATTGGCAAAGCGGCGGGCGATGTAGTGCACGAGGTCGCTGTTGAGCTCGACCAGGCGTTCACGGATGCGCGGGTCACGGGTCTCGCGGAATTCTCGGAGCAGGCGGCGCATCTCGGTGCGCTCGGCAGTCTCAGCGGGCTTCGCGATAGTCCGCTCACGAGTCACCACGCCGTCGCCGCTCCGCGGCGATCGGGTCATGACGCTTTGTATTTGGTCAGCCGGACGCGGAGGCTCCCAGTGCGCTCGTCGACCCGGTAGGTGCTGTCGTCGACAAACAAGCCCATCAGCCGTAGCGCGAGGTCGGTTGCGGCGACCAGGTCGGCGTTGTGCCCGTGTCCCGCCTGCTCAGCGCGAGCGCGCAGCTCGGCCTCGCGATTGACGGTGCTGCGCACGGTGACTTCGAGGCCCGTGTCGCTCATCTTGAAGACGATGCGAACCTGACCGGCGATCGATCCGGAGTGCTCGAGGCACCGGACTGCGTTCTCGCACGCCTGCGCCACGGCGATGGTCAGATCGTCGATGGCGTCCATGTCGAACCCGGCGAGGGATCCGAAGGCACCTGCCGCCCGTTTGGCGACCAGGATGTGCTCGCGGTCAGCCGGAAGGCGGAGCTCCGAAACAGTACCCATTGCGGTGCTCACATACCCCATGGCGCGGGCCCCGAAACAGTGACGGCCGGCAGCCTAGGCGCCGGACGGCTCAGACGACGGCGCCGCACTGGCGGCGGCGGCGGTCGCAGCGCGACCCTCGTCCACCGCACCTGCGATCTCGGCCTCCCACTCGCGAGCCTCAGCCTCCTCGCGGCGCCGTGCCCGAACGCGCCAGAAGAAGACAGCCCCCGAAATGGCCGCACCCGCAGCCACAAGTCCTTTCTTACCGAACGGTACGCGCATATTCACGAGCCTCCCGAATTGCAGATGGGCTGATTATGGCGCTCGGCGTCTGGCCGGCGCGAGCACGGCGCCGGTGATCTCGAAGAGCACGACGCCCACCGCGTCGGCGACAGGATGGAGTGCGCCGAGTGGGGGTCCGCCGACCCGGGTGGCAATCGCCACAAGCTCCCCGGCGACGACACCGGCGGCAGCCAGAACCAGCGTCAGCAGAAACGAGCCGCGGCGCGGCATCACCAGCCCGGAGACGGTGGTGCCGATGAGAACGAACAGGACAGCGAGAACGAGCCCGGGGCTCACGGCGTGCGCGCGGGGGGCGGCAGTATCCCGAGCCCGAGCTCGCGAAGCTGCACCGCGTCGACCGGTGCCGGCGCGTCGGTCATGGGCTCCTGGGCCTGCTGGTTCTTGGGGAAAGCGATGACGTCACGGATGTTGTCGGTCCCGAGGCCCTCCATGACCATCCGGTCGATGCCGCCCGCCCACCCGCCGTGGGGAGGCACGCCGTATTCGAATGCCTCGAGCAGGAAGCCGAACTTGCGGTGCGCCTCGTCGGCATCGATGCCCAGGGCCGCCAGCACCCGTTGCTGAATCGCCGGATCGGTGATCCGGATGCTGCCGCTGCCGACCTCGCGCCCATTGACGACCAGGTCGTACGCGCGTGACCGCACCGCGAGCGGGTCGGTTTCGAGGAGATCCAGATCGTCGGCGTGGATCATCGTGAATGGGTGGTGCGCCGCACCGATCTCGCCGGTCTCCTCGCTCCGCTCGAACATCGGGAACTCGGTCACCCAGAGCATGTCGATGCGCGCGTCGTCGTAGAGCTTGCGGCTGCGACCGAGGTGGTTGCGGAGTGCGCCCAGTGCGGCGCTCACCACGCCCGCACGGTCCGCGACCATGAGGACGCAATCCCCGACCTCAGCTCCCGTCGCGCTGCCGATCGCGTCGAGCTCCTCCGGGGTGAAGAACTTGGCGATCCCACCCTGCCAGCCGTCCGCGCGCTTCCAGAGATAGGCGAGCCCACGGGCCTTGCCGGCGCGCGCCACCTCGGTCAACTGCCCCTCGATGTCGCCGCGGGTGAGGTCGTCACCGCCTGTGACGCAGATGCCTTTGACGATGCCACCGGCCGCGACCGCATCGGCGAAGACTCGGAAACCGCAGTGGCGGACGATGTCGGTCAGGTCGCAGAGCAGCATCGCGAAGCGGGTATCGGGCTTGTCGACCCCATAGCTGTCCATCGACTCGCGCCAGGTGATGCGCGGAAAGGGCACGGTGAGCGTGCCGCCGCGGAATTCGCAGGCGTGCCACGCGCTGGGGATGGCGTGCTCGAGCGCAGCGAAGACATCGTCCTCGTCGACAAAGGACATCTCGATATCGAGTTGGGTGAATTCCGGTTGCCGGTCGGCGCGAAGATCCTCGTCGCGCATGCAATGAGCGAGCTGGAAATACCTGTCGAAGCCGGCCACCATGCTGAGCTGCTTGTAGAGCTGCGGCGACTGCGGCAATGCGTAGAAGCTCCCCGGAAAGAGCCGGCTGGGCACCAGGTAGTCGCGTGCGCCCTCGGGGGTTGCGCGGATCATCATCGGCGTCTCGATCTCGAGGAAGCCGTTCTCTCCCATGGCGCGGCGCAATTCGGTGGAGAACTTGGCGCGAGCGCGCATGTTGCGCTGCAGCTGCGGCCGTCGCAGGTCGAGATAGCGATGACGCAGGCGCAGCTGCTCGTCGACCTCGGAATCCTCGTTCACCGGGAAGGGCGGCGTCTTGGCGATCGCGAGCACGGTGCAGGTGGTGGCACGCAACTCGATCTCGCCGGTGTCGCGCTTCGGGTTCACGTTCTCGGGCGCACGGCGGCGCAACTCGCCTTCGAAGCGCAACACCCACTCCAGTCGTGCCTCGCGGGCGGCCCTGTGCGCTTCGGGTGCGTCGTTGGGGTCGATCACCACCTGCAGGATCCCGCTCGTGTCGCGGAGGTCGATGAAGATGAGGCCGCCGTGGTCACGGCGACGGTCCACCCAGCCGAACGCGGTGACACGGGTGCCGGCGTCGGCCGCGCGAGGCCTGCCGCAATAGGTGCGCTCAGTGGTCACGTCGCTCCTCCGAGGATTCGGGTGACGGTCGCCGTCAGCGCTGCTGCCGGGACCGTCTGCTGGCTTCGACCGTCGAGGTCGCGCACGACCACACTCTCGGTCGACACTTCGTTCTCGCCAATAATGACTGCAACCCGCGCGCCCAGGCGCCCGGCACCGCGGAGCTTTCGATCCAGCCGGCGCTCGGCGACATCGAGCACGGTGCGCGTGCCCGCGGCACGCAACACGCGCGCCACCGCTGCCGCTTCCTCGCTCTGCGCCGGCTCCACCGAGCACACCACCACGTCGCACGCGGTTTCCCCGGCCGGGACGGTCCCGAGCGCCCGAGCGACCATCAAGGTGCGCTCCACGCCGAGGGCGTAGCCGGTCGCCGGCGTCGCCGGGAACCCGAGCAGCTCGGCCAGGCCGTCATAACGGCCTCCCCCACCGAGCGAGCTCTGCGCACCCTGCAGCGAGTCGTGCCAGAACTCGAAAACGGTATCGCTGTAATAGTCGAGTCCGCGCACCACCCGGTCATTGCGAATGGCGTCGATGCCAGCGGCTTCAAGGTCGCGCATCACCGCGGTCAGATGCTCGCGGCTTTCCGGATCGAGTGAGTCCCAGAGCACCGGCGCGCGCTCGACGAGACCGGCGTCTTTCTTGCAGTCGAGCAAACGGAGAGGGTTGGTGTGCAGGCGCCTGCGGCAGTCGTCGCAGAGCGATGCCTCGAGGGGCGTGTAATACGCCACCAGGGCGGCCCGGTACCGGGCGCGGTCCTCGGTCCCTCCCAGGGAATTGAGCTGGAGGCGGATACCGGTGATCCCGAGGGCCTCGTAGAAACGCCAGGCCACCTCGATGACCTCGGCATCCAGGGCCGGGGAGCGCTCGCCGATGCACTCGATCCCGACCTGCGTGAATTGATGCTGCCGTCCCGCCTGGGGGCGCTCGGCGCGGAAGAACGGCCCGGCGTAGTACACCCGCACCGGCCGTGTCTCCTGGTCGAGATGGGCGCCGAGCACCGCCCGCAGCGCCCCGGCGGTGCCTTCAGGGCGGAGGGTCAGCGAGCGCCCGCCGCGATCCTCGAAGGTGAACATCTGCTTCTCGACGATGTCCGTGTCGCTGCCCACGCCCCGGCTGAAGAGGTCCGTCGCCTCGAACACCGGGGTCTCGATGGGCCGGAAGCCGAACGAACTCGACGACGTCGCGATGGGTGTCGAGCAGCCAGCGTCGAGCGGAGAACTCGTCGGGAAGGATGTCGTGGGTTCCGCGCGGTGCGGCGATCTCGGGCATTGGCGTCCGAGTGTACGGGCAATGGCGGCGCGCGAAACCTCACGCGCTCTCGCCGGTGTCAGCGCAGGCGTGCGCGAAAGCCGGCGTCGTTGGATGGATCGTCGAAGGTGACCGTCGGGACAAAGTCGTCGGAGAGGCGGTGCACGGTTCGGAGGGTGTACTCGCACCCGCCGGCGAGGACGCGGGGGCCGCGGCCGCGCCGTCCCTTGAGTGCTGCCACATCGAGCAGCACGGCGCCTTCGTGTTCGAACCCGACCACCACGCTGCACCCCATCGCAGTGATCACCAGACGGTCATAGGAGCGGCCGCTGACGCCGATGCGGAGCGAATCGTTCGTCTCGGACTCGAGCAGCTCCGCGGCCGCGTGCTCCAGGAGGCAGATGCGAGCGCGCCGATCCATGCCCCCGAGTGTCGCGACGCCGCACGACACATGTATGTCGCCGGTCGGCTCAGCCGCTGTCGCGGGCGACGGTGTGCACGTCGCGCACCGCTTCGAGACGCTCGAGCAGTCGGCTCAGCTGCGAGAGATTCTGGATCTCGACGATCGTGCTGATGACCGCCGTCTTGTCGTCGTACACCTGGACGTCGGCGCCGCTCAAATTGATCTTCGACTCGGCAATGACCGCGGCGATGTCGCGCAGCAGACCGGTGCGATCCCAGGCCTCGATCTTGATGCTCACCGGGTAGACCTGGCGGGCTCCCGTCTCCCACTCCACCTCGACGATGCGCTCGACGTCGCCGGCGTTGCGCACGTTGACGCAGTCAGCGCGGTGCACGGTGACGCCCTTGCCACGCGTCACGTAGCCGCGGATGGCATCGCCGGCGACCGGTTTGCAGCAATGCCCGAGCGAGGTGAGCATGTCGACGTGCCCGTGGACGCGCACATGGCCGGTCGGCGCAGGGGTGCTGGTGAGCGGGATGCCGAGGATGCGATCGTCATCGGTCTGCTGCGCGTCGGCGCCGAACTTCAGCACCGCACTGCGCGCGCTGATGTCGCCGTACCCGATGGCGGCGATGAAGTCGTCGGTGGTCGCGACCTTGAATTCCTGCGCGAGCTCGAGCAACTCGTCGTCCTTCACGCTGCCCAGGGCCATCTGCCGGAGCCGCCGGAATTCCTTGTCCAGCATCTCCCGGCCCTTCTGGATGTTCTCGTCGCGACGCTCGCGCTTGAACCACTGCCGGATTTTTTCCCGAGCGCTCGACGTCTTGACGAAATTCAGCCAGTCCCGCGAAGGACCGTGCGCGCCCTTGGTGGTGAGCACCTCCACGATCTCGCCGTTCTCGAGACGGTGGTCGAGCGGCACCATACGCCCGTTGACCTTGGCCCCGATGCAGGCGTGGCCGACGTCGGTGTGGATGCGATAAGCGAAGTCCACCGGCGTCGATCCCTGCGGCAGCGAGCGCACATCGCCGCGGGGCGTGAACACGAAGACCTCGTCCTGGAAGATGTCCACCTTGACGGTGTTGACGAATGCCTCGGCGTCGAGCACCTCTTTCTGCCAGTCCATGAGCAGGCGCAGCCAGGTGAAGCGCTCGTCGATGCGCGCGCCGTCCTGACCGCCCTTGTACCGCCAGTGCGCGGCAACTCCGTACTCCGACGTCTCGTGCATCTCGTGGGTTCGGATCTGCACCTCCATCGGCTCACCCGTATGCGAGAGCACGGTGGTGTGCAATGACTGATAGCCGTTGCCCTTGGGCATGGCGATGTAATCCTTGAACCGTCCCGGCAGCGGCTTCCACATCGAGTGCACGATGCCCAGCGCGCCGTAGCAGTCCTTGATCGAGTCGACGAGCACGCGGATCGCGATGATGTCGTAGATCTCGCCGAACTCTTTCTGGCCGCGTTGCATCTTCTCGTGGATGCTGTAGGTGTGCTTGGTACGCCCCGCGATCTCCGCGGGCATGCCGAGTGGCGCGAACTCACGACCGAGAATCTCGGTGATATCGCGTACGAAAGCGTCGCGCTGCTCGCGCGAGCTGGCGAGCCGCGCCTCGATCAGGTGGTAGTTGTCCGGATCGAGCTGCACAAAAGCGAGATCCTCGAGCTCGCCTTTGATTTCCCAGATCCCCAGGCGGTGCGCGAGGGGGGCATAGATGTCCAGGGTTTCGCGACTGATCCGGAGCCGGCCCTCGGGCGTGTGCCCGTTGACGGTGCGCATGTTGTGCAGGCGATCACCAAGCTTGATGAGCACCACGCGCACATCCTCGGCCATGGCGACCAGCATTTTTCGAATGTTCTCGGCCTGATGCTCCTCGGCGCTGCGCACGTGAATCTTGCCGAGCTTGGTGACGCCGTCAACCAGCTTCGCGACCTGGTCGCCGAACAGCGCGCGCACCTCCTCGCGCGTGACCTCGGTGTCCTCGACGGTGTCGTGGAGCAGCGCGGCCATCAGCGTCTCGGGGTCGAGGCGGAGGTCGGCAAGGATGCCCGCCACCGCGAGCGGGTGCTCGATATAGGGTTCGCCGGTGAGCCGTGCCTGGCCCTTGTGGGCGCGATCCGCGACCTCGAAGGCATGCTGGATCGCGGTCCGGTCCTCCGTCGGGAGGTAGTCCACACGGGCCATGAGCTCTGTAATGGGCACGTCCTTAATGAGTGTAGGGCCAGCGGCGTTCGATCAAACACATCGTTGCGGGCGGCACGTCTGTGGAGTGAATCGCAGCGACTGATTGCTGCCGGAGATGAGATGCAATGCTGTCCGGAGGGGCCTAACCGGTAAACTGCCCTCAATGACCCCCGATTCACGCGAGCCCAAAATGGCAGACAACGAGGCAACTCTTGTCTCACCGCTCGGGGGAACGCTCGTCGATCTCCTGATGACCGCCGACGAGCATGCTGAGTTCAGTGAACGCGCTGACGACCTCGTCTCACTGCGTATTTCCGAGACGGCCGCCGCCGATCTGGCCCTGCTCGGCAGTGGCGCGTACTCGCCGCTGAGTGGATTTCAGGGCAGTGCCGATTACAAAAGTGTCGTCGAACACGCCCAATTGCAGGACGGCACGGCATGGACGCTGCCGATCACCCTGCCCATCGGTGACAGTGCGCGCAACCTGAACGACGGTTCGGTCGTCGCCCTCCGCGACGAGCAGGGACACCTGGTCGGCGCGATCACCGTCACCGAGATCTTCGACCGTGACCTCGACGCCGAGGCACGCGAGGTGTACCGGACCAACGATCAGGCGCATCCGGGTGTCGCCGCGCTCTTCGCGCAGGGCGCAACTGTGATTGCGGGGCCGGTGCGTGTCGCCGCCCAGGCCCCGGGCGACGTGCCCGCGACGCCGGCCGAGACGCGCGCACTGCTGACCGAGCGCGGCTGGTCCACGGTCGTCGGATTTCAAACGCGCAACCCCGTGCACCGCGCCCACGAATATCTCACCAAGGTCGCGCTCGAGCAGGTCGACGGCCTGCTCTTGCACCCGCTCTCCGGAGTGACCAAGGGCGACGACGTGCCGTTCTCGACGCGGATGGACTGCTACCGCGTGCTGCTCGACAATTACTACCCAGCGAATCGCGTCGTGCTCGGGATCTTCCCGGGTGCCATGCGCTATGCCGGCCCGCGTGAAGCGATCTACCACGGTCAGGTGCGCCGCAACTACGGCTGCTCGCACTTCATCATCGGTCGCGACGCGGCGGGCGTGGGCAACTACTACGGCACCTACGACGCGCAGACCCTCTTCGATGAGCTGGGCGGCGCGGCGCGGCTCGGCTTCGACGCCTACAAGTTCGAGCACACCTTTTACTGCAAGGCCTGCGAGAGCATGGCCAGCACCAAGACCTGTCCCCACGGCGCCGACGATCGCATCATTCTCAGCGGCACCAAGGTTCGCGAGATGCTGACGCGCGGCGACGATTTGCCCCACGAATTCACCCGGCCCGAGGTTGCGGAGATCCTCCGCGCCGCCTATGCGGTCGCAGCGGAGGTGGCGTCATGAGCGGTCTCACCATCTGGTTCACCGGTCTGTCCGGGGCCGGAAAATCCACGATCGGGCAACGTGTTGCCACCGCGCTACGCGAGCGCGGACTCCAGGTCGAAGTCCTCGACGGCGACGAGGTTCGTCAGACCTTGAGCGCCGGGCTCGGCTTCAGCAAGGAAGATCGCGATATCAACATCCGCCGGATCGGGTTTGTTGCCGAGCTCCTCACACGAAACGGCGTGGTCGCAATCACCGCGGCCATCTCCCCCTATGCGGACACCCGCGCCGAGGTGCGGCGACGCATCGGCCGCTTCATGGAGGTTTACGTGCAGTGCTCCATCGACGTGCTCTCGGAGCGCGACGTGAAGGGCCTGTACAAGAAGGCGCTGGCCGGCGAGATCGCCCACTTCACCGGTGTCTCGGATCCCTATGAGGCGCCCGATGCACCGGATGTGATCGTGGATAGCGGCACCCAGACTGTCGACGAGTTGGTCGCGATCGTTCTCGCGGCTGTGGAAGCGAGCGGGCTCCTCCCAGAACTGGCGTCGCGCGGCTAAAGCCGCGATGCGCACGCCGCAGCAGCGTCCGCGCCATCCGCGGCCGCGGATCACGCTCGATCAACTGCATACCTTCCTGGCTGTCGCCGAACGTGAGCACGTCACCGCCGCCGCGGAAGCGCTCGGTCTCTCCCAGGGTTCGGTCAGCGGCGTGGTTCGCCGCCTGGAAGCGACGCTCGGTCTGCCGCTGCTCCAGCGCGTCGGTCGCAATGTCCAGCTCACCGACGTCGGTCGTGCGCTTCGCCAGCTCGCCGTTCGCGTGCTCGAGGATGTCGGTCAGATCGAAGAGCTGCGTGCCGGCTACCTTGCCTTCGAACGCGGTGAGCTGACCGTCGCCGCAGGCCGCGTCATGGGCGCTCACCGTCTCTCCGGCTGGCTCGCACCTTTTGTCGCGGAACACCCGGAGATCAACGTCAGGCTTGCCCTGGCGCCGATGCGGTCGCTGGTCACCATGCTCATCGAGGGTCGTGCGGACATCATCCTGGCGGGCTCCTCTGTGCGCGTTCCCGGCGTGGAGATGGTGGTGCTCGAGCACACCGAGCTGGTCACCGTGGTTGCCGCCCACCATCCGCTGGCGTCGAGCAAGACCGCCGTGCGCGATCTGGTGACGCACCGCCATCTCGCCCATGAGCGCGGCAGTGCCACCGAGGCACTCGCGGCGCATGCGCTCGGGAGTCACGTCGACCCCGAGAACACGCTGGAACTCGAGGAAGGCGCCTTGCATGCGGCACTGCTCGCCGGGCTCGGCTTCGCCGCAATGCCGCGCTCGGTCGTCGAGCAGGACATCAGCGCGCACCGGCTGGTGATCATCCCGCTGCCCGGACGGAGTGTTTCGCAGTCCTTTGTGGCGGCGCGGCGCCGCGACCTGCATACCCCGGCAGTCGAGGCCTTCTGGTCCCACCTGCAGCGGATCGGGGTCGAACAGTCCTGAGGGACGGTCCTCAGTAGGAGCGCGCGAGCAGCGCGTTGGAGTCGGCGGGCTTGCCGCAGGCGATGCACGGTGCGCCGGTGCTCGGCCGGTCGGCGCGCAGCACACGCACGGTCAGCGCGTGCACGGCGCCCTTGACAATGTTCTCGCACTCCTCCGTGTTGCACATCGGCGCCGTGGCAAACACCGGCCGTTCCGCAAAGGCCGCGACCAGCGCATCGAGCGTGCTGACGTCAACACTGCGTTCGTCGAGGCGTTTGCGCGCGCGCTCGTAGATTGCCGCCTGCGTCGCGAGGAGCAGGCCGGGCAGTGTCGCCGCGAGACCGTTGAGCGGCACCGTCTCCTGGGTGCGGTCGATGCGGTGCACGAGGGTCACGTTGCCGTCGGCGAGATCCTTGGCACCGACGATCACGCGCAGCGGCACGCCGCGCAGCTCCCAGTGCGCGTATTTTTCGCCTGGACGCATGCCGTCACGTCGATCGACGCGGAGGCGTACCCCGTCTGGACATTCGCGCTCCAGACGCGCGGTCGCCTCCTCCACCACGGTGTTGCCTTCGTCGTTGCTGCGCGTGATCGGAACCACGATCACCTGGATGGGCGCCACCTTCGGCGGCAGGATGAGCCCCATGTCGTCGCCGTGGGCCATGATCACGGCGCCCACGGTCCGCGTCGATAGTCCCCACGACGTCTGGAATGGATGCTGGCGCTGATTTTCCCGGTCGGAATACGCGATGTCGTAGGCGCGCGTGAAATTCTGCCCGAGATGATGCGACGTCCCTGATTGCAGGGCCAGGCCGTCGGACATCATCGCTTCGATGCTCTCGGTGTAGCGGGCGCCTGGGAACTTCTCGGACTCCGTCTTGCGCCCCTTGATCACCGGAATCGCGAGCCAGTCCTCGGTCAGCTCGCGGTAGGCGTCGAGCATCGTGTCGACTTCCTCAGCAGCCTCGCTGTCGAGTTGATGGAAGGTATGACCCTCCTGCCAGAGGAATTCGGTCGTGCGCAGAAATAGACGCGTCCGATGCTCCCAACGAACGACATTGACCCACTGGTTGACCTTGACCGGGAGGTCGCGCCACGAGTGAATCCAATCCTTGTACATGGAGCAGATGATGGTTTCGCTGGTGGGCCGGATGGCGAGCCGCTCCTCGAGATCCTTGCCGCCCCCACGCGTCACCCACGCGACCTGCGGGTCGAAACCCTCGACATGGTCGGCCTCTTTCGCCAGGTAAGACTCCGGGATCAGCAGCGGGAAGTACATGTTCTCGTGCCCGGTGCGCTTGATCATGTCGTCGAGGGCGCGCTGGATGTGCTCCCACAGCGCATAGCCGTAGGGGCGGATGACCATACAACCGCGGACCGGCGAGTAGTCGGCAAGCTCGGCACGACGCACCACATCGGTGTACCAGCGATCGAAGTCTTCGCTCTGCGCCGTGATCCGCTTTTCGTCGGCCATGGCGGAGCAGTCTACGTGAGGACGCCCTCTCGCTCGCTCAATCCGACGGGAAGGGGCTTGCCATCGGCGATCAGCCGGGCGTCCTCTTCCGCGATTTCATGCAATTCGGTGAGCAGCGCGTCGACAAGCTCGCCTTCGGGAAGTGTCGACACGACTTTGCCGTTCCGATACAGGATGCCCTTCTGTTTTCCGCCGGCGATCCCGATGTCGGCATGCATGCCCTCACCGGGCCCGTTGACGACGCAGCCCATGACCGAAACCGTGATGGTCCGCTTCACGCCCTCGAGCGCCTTGGCCACCTGCGCGACCATCGGGACCATGTCGATCTCGAGACGGCCGCAGGTCGGGCAGGCCACGAGGTTGGGCCCGTCGCCCTTCTCCTGCAGGTTGGCCAGGATCTGCCGGGCGACCCGCACCTCCTCCTCCGGCGCGCCCACCAGGGAAACGCGGATGGTGTCACCGATGCCCTCGGCGAGCAGGAGTCCGATACCGAGGGCGCTCTTGATGCTCCCGGTGTCGACGGGCCCCGCCTCGGTGAGTCCGAGATGCAGCGGGTAGCGGTTGCCGAGCGCGACGAATGCGCGATTGGCCGCGACGTTGGTGAGCACATCACTCGCCTTCAGCGAGACTTTGATGTCACGGAAGTCGAGCTCTTCGAGCACGCGGATGTGGCTCAGTGCCGCGGCGACCATGTTCTGCGCGATCTCGTCGATGGATCCGCCGCGACCCCGGGTCAGCTCCTTACGCTGCGGAATGCTGCCCGCATTCACGCCGATGCGGATCGGCACGTTGCGCGCTTTCGCCTCGCGCGCGATGTCCGCGACCTTGGCGCTGTCAGTGATATTCCCCGGGTTGAGGCGGAGGCAGTGCACGCCGGCCTCGAGGGCGAGCAGTGCGAGCGGCGCGTCGTAGTGGATGTCGGCAACGATCGGGATCGGCGATTCGCGCACGATCTCATGCAACGAGGCCGCCGCCTCGCGCGTGTCACAGGTGACCCGGATGAGGTCGGCGCCCGCTCGTGCAGCGCGTTGAATCTGCGCGATGGTTGCCGGCGCGTCCTCGGTCTGCGTCTTGGTCATGGTCTGCACCGCGATCGGTGCGGCACCGCCGATGACGACGCTGCCGACGCGCACCGGTACGGTCGGCCGGCGTGCGGGCGTGGAAGAGTCCCCGGGGGTCACAGCCTGCTCACATCACCGATGGTGACATACACCGCGAAAACCACGATGACCGCCAGACCGACTGCGGTGATCACCGCCTCGACCTTGGGGTTGAGCCGCCGGCGGCGGACCGACTCGATGAGGATGAACAACAATTTCCCGCCGTCGAGGAAGGGAATCGGGAGCATGTTCACGAAGCCCAGGTTCATGCTGATGAAGCCGATCCACCAGAGCAGACCGTTGGGGCCGAGGAATCCGTTGTTGGTCGCGGTGGCGGTTTCCTGGGCGATCCCGACCGGGCCGGTGAAGCCCTGGGGACCGTTGACGCCGCCTGGGGCGGATGGACGATCAGGCCGTAAATGCCCGTGAACTCACCCCAGATGAAGGTGGGGATCGCGGTGAACCCGTTCGACGATCGCGGCGGGCGGACTGTCGCCGTCGTAGCCGGGGGCTACTCCCATGAGCCAGGCAGCGTGGATGGCATTGTTGGCCGGGTAGCCGTCGGTGATCCCGGACACGGTGACGTTGCTGAAGGACTTCGACGGCGACCCGTCGGCATTCGCGAGATACCCGCTGATCGCGACTGGGCTCCCACCGCCGAGGAGCGCCGCGGGGTCGCCGGTTCCGACCGGCTGGCCGTTGATCGCGGTCACCACGAGGCCGCCGGGGGAGCTTGCCGCCGGCCACCGTCGACTGATCGGTGACGATGTTCGAGATGTTCGAGCGCGGAGTTAGGATCGTCGAGTGGATGCTGCCGTCGGAGCTGCGGTAGACCACCGTCAGCGGGTGTCCCTCGCTCGCCGTGGTGGCGTGGTGCAGGTCGGTGGTCACGTGATTGAGCGTGTCCTCGCGGATCTGCGCGCCGTTGATCGCCACGATGGTGTCGCCGGACTTGAGCCCGGCCGCACCGGAGGCGGCGTGGGCGTCGAAGAGATATGGCGTGGGCTGCATGTCGACGATGGCAAAGATGAGGCCACCGAAGAGAAAGTTGACCACGATGCCGGCTGCGACGGTGGCGAAGCGGCGCGGGCGCGACGCACGGTAGAAGTTGCGATCGCCGGCGTCACTCTCCCCCACGAGCCCGAGCATGCCGGCCATGCGCACGAAGCCACCGGCTGGGATGGCGCGCACCGCATACAGGGTTTCGCCGATCTTCTTGGAATACAGCTTGGGGCCGAAGCCCACCGAGAACTCGTCGACCTGGATGCCCGAGAGCTTGCCGACGACGAAGTGCCCGCCTTCGTGGACGGTGATCACGGTCACCAGCACGAGCAGGAATGCCGCCGCGTAGATCAGGAACTGGATCATCGCGCCGCACCGCTCCTGCGGTGGGAGCGCACGAAATCGCGGGCCCAGGCGTCGGCGGCGAGCACGTCGTCGAGCGTCGCCGGCCCACCATCGTCGAACGCCGCCAGCGCATCGCGCACCAGCACGACGATCTCATCGAAGCGGCACCGGCCCTCGGTGAACGCCTGCACCGCCTCTTCGTCGGCTGCGTTGAGCACGCAGGGCGCAAGGCCACCACGCTCCCCGGCCGCACGAGCCACCGCCAGCGCGGGAAAGCGTGCGCCGTCGACCGGCAGGAATTCCAAGGGCGACGCGCGCCGACGTCGAGCCGGGGGCCGACCCGGGAAGCCGTTCGCCATCTGCGAGGGCGAGCGCGATGGGAACCCGCATGTCGGGAACGCCGAGCTGGGCGACGATCGCGCCGTCGCGGAATTCGACCCAGCTGTGCACGATGCTGGTGGGCTGAATCGCGACGTCGATCAGGCTGTAGGGGGCGTCGAAGAGGAAATGGGCTTCGATGACCTCGAGCCCCTTGTTCATCATGGTCGCGGAATCGATGGTCACCTTCGGTCCCATGTTCCAGGTGGGATGTGCCAGGGCTTCTGCGGGCGTGATCGACGCGAAGGTGTCAAGCGGGCGGTGCAGGAACGGGCCACCGCTGGCGGTGAGGATGAGGCGGGCAACCGACTCGCGTTGCTCGCCACGGAGGCACTGCCAGAGGGCCGAATGCTCACTGTCGATCGGGATGATCCGCGCGCCGGAGGCGGTCGCACGTGCTTGCACGAGCTCGCCGGCCATGACCAGGACTTCCTTGGTGGCGGTGGCGACCGTGGCGCCCGCATCGATGGCCGCCAGCGTGGGCCGCAACGCCGCGGCGCCGGTGATGGCGACGCAGACCACGTCGGCGTCCATGGCGGCGATGTCGCAGGCCGCGTCCAGGCCCGAGGCGCACCCGGACGGCAAGGTCTCGCCCGGCCGCGGGTTGACGAGCGCCGTTCGGGTCACCCCGAATCGTGCCGCGACCGCGGCAAGCGCAGCGGCATCGCTGCCGGCGACGGCGCCGACCAGTTCGAAGCGCTCGGGGAACTTCGCGATCACGTCACATGCTTGCCGGCCGATCGATCCGGTCGCGCCAAGCAGGACGACGCGGCGGCGGGACGTAGGGGATGTCACTTGTGTGCAGGGGCCTCAGTACACAGTAGAGCAGAGCACGCTGCTGCTTTCCCCGGGGTTACGGGAATGCGATCAGCTTCAGATAGCAATATACGACCGGCGCAAGCAGAACAATCGCATCGGCGCGATCGAGCAGGCCGCCGTGCCCTGGGATCAGCGTCCCGGAGTTCTTGACCCCGGCGGCGCGCTTGATGGCCGAACTCGACGAGGTCGCCACCCTGCGATGCGATCGCAATGAGCGCGCCCAGCCCAGCCCCGAGCGGGACGCTGATCCCGATCAGCCACGGTCCCGCGACGGTGCCGACGAGCACGGCGGCAATCGCCCCCGCGACCGCACCCTCCACCGATTTGCGGGGCGAGATCGATGGAAAGAAGCGGTGCTTCCCGATTGCCGAACCGACGAAATAGGCGGCACTGTCACCGAGGACCGCTCCCGCCAGCGACAGCGCCACGAGCCGCAGCCCGAGATGTGTCGTGTCGTGCGCGTGCCATCGATAGATGGCCACCCAGAATCCCAGACAGAAGCCGACGTAGATGGCGCCGCCGACGGCAGCGGCCCAGCCGGTGAATCGTTCGCGGGTCCCGATGCCGGCCATCAGGCCGAGCACCGCGGCCGCCGCCAACGCCCAGTCGGTGGCCATGTCCGACGCCGGGAGCACGAAGCGAATCCCGAGGAACACGCTCAGCGGCAGGATCAACCAGGCCGGCGGTGGCATGCCCATCCGCTTCAGGAGGTCCCGCAACTCCCAGGCGCCGGCGAGCGAGCCCACCCCGACGATCGTGGCAAGCGCTGGCGTGCCGATCCACAGCGCGGCGCCGATGATCGCCACGAGCACGAGGCCCGAGAGCACCCTCAGAACGAGGTTCATTCCGCCGGATGGGCGTCGGCGTTCGGCCGGCTGGGGGATCGCGCCGAATTTCCGCTCGCGGCAGGAGAAGTCGTAGAGCGCGTCGTGGATCGCGGTCTCGCCGAAGTCGGGCCACAGCGTGTCGGTGACGTACAGCTCGGCGTAGGCAGCCTGCCACAGCATGAAGTTGCTGATGCGCAGCTCCCCCGCGGTTCGCACGATCAAGTCGGGGTCGGGAAGTCCGCGCGTGTACATCGCTGCGCTCATGGTCGCTTCGTCGATCGACGTGAGGTCGGTGCCGGCGCCGGCCAGCTCGCGGATCGCCGAGACGATCTCCCCGCGACCACCGTAGTTGATGCCGACGTTGAGAATCGCCGACGTGTCACCGGCCGTCAGCGCCTCCGCCATGGCCACCTTCTGCTGCAGCGACTCACTCAGCCCGGCGCGCTCACCGAACACGCGAATCTGGACGCCGTTTTCATGCAGCTCGCCGACCTCGCGATCGATGGTCTCGCCAAACAAGCGCATGAGCGCCGTCACCTCGCTTCGCGGACGGGACCAGTTTTCGGTGCTGAACGCGTAGAGGGTGAGGATGTGGACACCGGCCGCGTGGCAGGCTTCCATCACCGGTCGGATCGCGCGCACTCCGGCTCGGTGGCCGGCGACGCGCGGGAGGTGGCGCTGTTTTGCCCAGCGTCCGTTCCCGTCCATGATGATGCCGATATGCCGCGGAAGGTCTGCGCTTTCCGGGAGCGGGACTGCGGCGGGAGCGGGTGGGCGCTGCATTGTGGGGCTCGAGGAGAGAACGACGCGAGGGCCGCCGCGGTTTCGAGGCGGCACGCGTCAGACCTCGAGGATCTCAGCCTCCTTCCGCTGGATGGCGTCGTCGATCCGGGCAATGAACTGGTCGGTGACCTTCTGGACCTCGATGAGCTTGGTCGCCACCTCGTCCTTGCTCACGTGTCCATCCTTCTCGACGCGACGCAGGTGGTCGACCTCGTCACGGCGGATGTTGCGGATGGCGACGCGCGCCTCCTCCGCTTTGCGATGGATGACCTTGACCAGGTCCTTGCGACGCTCCTCGGTCAACTGCGGCACGGCGACGCGGATGACCTGGCCGTCATTGCTCGGGTTGAGCCCGAGATCGCTCTTCTGGATCGCTTTTTCGATGGCGCTCAACGAGCTGCGGTCGTAGGGCGAGATGACCAGCATGCTGGCCTCGGGGACGCTGATGCCCGCGATGGTCTGCAGCGGTGTCGGTGAACCGTAGTAGTCGACGTGGAGTCGCTCCAGCAACGCCGGCGACGCCCGGCCGGTGCGCACCGTCATCAGCTCGCGGTGCAGTGCCTCGACGCTTTTCTCCATTCGCTGGTGCGCATCGGCGATGCGCTCGGCGATCTGTTGCTCGGGATCGTCAGTCTTGTCGCGGTCACTCACTCGACGTCACCCTCGGCATCGACACGGGTTCCGATCTGCTCACCGAGAATCACGCGCTCGATGTTGCCTTCGGTGAAGAGGTCGAAAACGATGATGGGCATACGGTTGTCCATGCACAACGTTACCGCGGTGCTGTCCATGATGGCGAGCCCGCGATTGAGCACGTCCAGGTAGGTGAGGTTGGGCAGGCGGGTTGCGGTGGTCACCTTGTGCGGATCCGCGCTGTAGATACCGTCGACCTTGGTCGCCTTCAGGAGGACGTCGGCGCCGATCTCGACGGCGCGGAGGGCCGCCGTGGTGTCGGTCGTGAAGAAAGGGTTCCCGGTGCCGGCGGCGAGGATCACGAGCCGCCCTTTCTCGAGATGCCGGATGGCGCGTCGCGGGATGAACGGCTCCGCGACCTGCGACATGGCGATGGCGCTCTGGAGGCGGCACTGGATGCCGAACTGCTCGATGGCGTCGCGCAATGCCAGCGCGTTGATGACCGTGGCGAGCATCCCCATGTAGTCGGCGGTCACACGATCGATGCCGTGTTGCGCGGCTTCAGTGCCGCGGACGATGTTGCCGCCGCCGACGACGATCGCGACCTGCACGCCGCGCTCGACGATGTGCGTGATCTGCTCTGCGATGTGCCGGACGGCGCCGTAGTCGATGCCGTACCCGGCGGTGCCGAGCAGTGCTTCGCCGCCGAGCTTGAGGATCACGCGGCCGAACACCGCCCGGCGTCCATCGCTGGCGCGTTCGGCGACTGCGCCGACCTCCACCTCCTCGGCTCCCAGGCTCACTCGGCTGCTGGCGCCACGGCGTCGCTCTCAGTGCTGTCCGCGCCCACCGCGAAGCGGGCGAAGCGCGCCACCGAGATGTTCTCGCCGAGTTTCGCGATCGCTTCAGTCACGAGGTCGCCGACCTTCTTCTTGTCGTCCTTTATCCAGGGCTGCTCGAGCAGACAGATCTGCGCGTAGAAGGCGTCGAGCTTGCCGGTGAGGATCTTCTCGACGATGTTCTCCGGCTTGCCCTGGACCTGCTCGCGATACACGGCCCGCTCGCGTTCGACGATCTCTGCTGGGACGTCCTCGCGACGGATGTAGGTCGGTGCCATTCCCACCACCTGGAGGGCAAGCGTGTGTGCCAGCTCCTTGAAATCGTCAGTCTTGGCGACGAAATCGGACTCGCAGTTGATCTCGATGAGCGCGCCCTGCTTGGCGATCCCACCTGCCTGGTGGATGTAGGCGTCGACCAGGCCCTCGTTGGTGCTCCGGCCCGCTTTCGCGGCAGCCCGCGAGAAGCCCTTGGCGCGCAACCAGTCCTCGGCCTTGTCCATGTCACCGCCGGTTTCGACGAGCGCGCGTTTGCAGTCCATCATGCCCGCGCCGGTGCGCTCGCGGAGCGCCTTCACCAGCGCTGCAGTCACTTCCGCCATCAGCTCTTCGCCTCAGCCGGCGCCGCTTCGGTGACTGCGGGTGCAGCGGCTTCGGCTGCCGCTGCTTCGGCTGCCTGTTCCGCGGCGATCGCATCGGCGTGCGCTGCCGCTGCGGCCGCAGCCTCGGCCGCGACCACCGCCGCAGCCTCCGCCGCGATTGCGGCTTCCTTCTCGCGCTTCTCGGCTTCCTGCCGCTCGAGCATCTCCCGCTCGCTGAACTGCTGCAGGCCTTCGGCAATCGCCTTGCCGATCTCGCTGACGATCAAACGGCAGCTGCGCATCGCATCGTCGTTGCCGGGGATGACCACCTGGATGTCGTCGGGGTCACAGTTGGTGTCCACGATGGCGACGATCGGGATGTTCAGCTTGTTGGCTTCGTTCACCGCAATATGCTCTTTCTTGCAGTCGATGACGAAGACCGCACCGGGGAGCCGCTTCATCTCGGCCATGCCGGCGAAGTTGTTCTCGAGGCGTTCGAGATCGTCCTTCGCGTCGTTGGCCTCCTTGCCGCTCATGCGCTCGAAATCGCCACGCTGCTGCATCACACGGAGCTCCGCGAGGCGGCGCAAGCGGCGCTGGATGACGGTGAAGTTGGTCAGCATGCCGCCCATCCAGCGATGGGTGACGTAGGCCTGACCGGTGTTGCGGCAGACCTCCTCGATGACGTCCTGAGCCTGCTTCTTGGTACCGACGAAGAGGACCTTCTGGCCGCTCCCGACGATGTCCCTCAGGTACTCACAGGCGACATCGAGCTGCTTCTGGGTCTGCTCGAGGTCGATGATGTGGATCCCGTTGCGCGCCGTGAAAATGTACGGGCGCATCCGGGGATTCCAACGGCTGGTCTGGTGGCCGAAGTGAACTCCGGCCTCCAGCAGCTGGCGCAGTGTTGCTGCCGGCATGGGCGGTCGCTCCTGTTGGGGTGGTGTGGTGCCTCCGTTCGGGGTGAACCGCGGCGGCGACCCGGGGGCACCGGGCACCCACCGGCCGCGTGAAACCGAACGTGTGAGATGCAGCGAGTGTACCAGCCTGACGATTATCGAATCAGGTCGGGCTCCTCCTGCGATCGCGGGCCGGCTCGCGGCGCCGGCTCAGAGCACGTAGCGGCGGAGGTCCTGATTACCTGCGAGATCGCCGATTCGTTCGGCGACGTACGGAGCATCGATCACCACGGTCGTCCCCGCCAGCTCCTCGGCGCCGAAGGACACGTCTTCGAGCACCTTCTCCATGATCGTGAAGAGACGCCTCGCGCCCAGGTTCTCGTCCTCCTCATTGACCCGGTACGCCTGCGCTGCCAGCTCGCGGATGCCGTCGGGAGTGAAGTCGAGGGTCACGTGCTCGGTGCCCAGCAATGCCGCGTACTGGCGCGTCAGCGCGTTGCCCGGCTCGGTGAGGATGCGGACCAGGTCGTCCTCGCTGAGCGGCTTGAGCTCCACGCGGATCGGGAAGCGTCCCTGGAACTCGGGGATCAGGTCGCTCGGCCGCGCCGCGGTGAATGCGCCTGCGGCGATAAATAGGATGTGGTCGGTCCGAACCGGCCCGTAGCGGGTGTGCACGGTCGACCCCTCGAGGATGGGGAGCAGGTCACGCTGCACGCCTTCGCCGCTGACGTCGGGGCCGCGGTCGGACGCCGGCCCGCAGATCTTGTCGACCTCGTCGATGAAGACGACGCCCGAGTCTTCGAGCAGCTTGATGGCGTCGTCATAGACGCGGTCCATGTCGATCAACCGGTCGGTCTCCTCGTCGACGAGCACGTCGCGTGCGTCCGCAACGCTCATCAACTTCTTGCGCTTTCGCGCCGGCGCGAGCTGCGAGAAAAAATCTGACAGCGAGACGCCGACCTCCTCGAGTCCGGTGCCGGCAAAACCCTCGAACGCGGGTTGAAAGGGTTCCTCGACCTCGATCTCGACGTTGACCGCCTCGAGCGATTCCGACTCCAGGCTGCGGGCGAGGCGGCGGCGTCGGGCTCGGCGCCTGCGGTCGTCGGCAGCGGCATCCTCGGTGGCGCCAGCGTCCTCCTCGTTCCGCGGCCTGGCAGCGCGCTGACGCTCCGCGGCCTCGTGCAACGTGTCGAGCAACCGCGCGTTGGCAAGTGAGCGGGCCCGCGGTGCGACGTCGGCGATGCGGTCCTCGTGCAACTCGGTGATGGTTTGCTCGAGGAGGTCGCGCACGATCGAACTCGACATCGCGTCCGACATAGCCCACCTCCGTGAACTTCGTCGCCTCGACCTTGATGAACGGCAACTCGGTCAACCGCGCAACACGCCGTGCGATCTCGGTCTTGCCGACACCGGTCGGGCCGATCATGAGGATGTTCTTGGGGAGCACCTCGTCGCGCATGTCGTCCGGGAGCATCCGGCGGCGGACGCGGTTGCGCAGCGCGATGGCGACGGAACGCTTGGCCTGCTGCTGCCCGATGATGTACTCGTCGAGACGGCGCACCACCTCGGCGGGGCGCAGCGTCTCTCCTGCGACCGCCTCGATCAGGTCGTGCGCTTCGTGGACTTCCTCGGGTTCGGGCTCGACAGCCACCGCACTGCTCACGCGGTGGCGGACGGCACCTGCGCCACCGAGGCGAGGTCCAGGGTTTCAACCGTGATGTTGTCGTTGGTGTAGATGCACAGGCGCGAGGCGATCAGCAGCGCGCGCCGCGCGATATCCTCGGCGCCGAGCGGGGTGGCCTGCATGAGCGCCAGCGCGGCCGCATGCGCATACGGTCCGCCACTCCCGATGGCGACCACGCCGTCTCCCTCGTCGGGCTCAATCACCTCGCCGTCGCCGCTGAGCAGCAGGATCCGGTTTGCATCGGCAACGATGAGCATCGCCTCGAGCCGGCGCAGGTACTTGTCGGTGCGCCACTCCTTGCTGAGCCCGATGGCGGCGCGCACCAGGTTGCCCTGATGTTTGTCGAGGTGCTGCTCGAATTTGTCGAACAGGGTCAGTGCATCAGCGACGGCACCCGCGAATCCGCACACCACCTGCCCATGGAACAGGCGGCGCACCTTCGATGCACGCTGCTTCATGACGATGTCGCCGACCGTCACCTGCCCGTCGCCGGCAACAGCCACTCGCCCATCGCGCTGCACCGCCACGACAGTCGTCGCGTGCGCGCCGGTCATCCGACGGCGACCTTCGGCGGTCGGTACTTGCAGGCGGGATAGCCGGAGCAACTCACGAAGGGTCCGTACCGGCCTTTGCGAGTGACCAGCGGTTTCGAGCAGTCAGGGCATGCCTCGCCGGTCGGCTCCGGCGCGGGTCCGGCCGGTCGCGCTCCGGCCGCTGCGGGTTGGATGTACTTGCAGTCCGGATATCCGGTGCAGCCGACAAACGATCCTCGGCGGCTGCTGCGTCGCCGAAGTGGCTTGCCGCAGGTTGGACAGACGCCCAACTCCTCAGGCTGCGGCGCCCTCCGCCTCACCGCCGGCCGGCGGGCTGTCACCTTTTATATAGGTGCAGCTCGGGTACCCGGAACAGCCCACGAAGGGACCGCGGCGACCCTGACGGGTGACCAGCGGTTTGCCGCACTGCGGGCAGGCCTCGCCGGTTGCTTCCGCTGCCGTGCGATTGCGGTCTTTGATGTACTTGCATTCGGGGAAACGCGAGCAGCCGACGAACTCGCCGAACTTGCCTTCGCGAACGACCAGACGTCCGATCTCACATTCGGGACACTCCTCCCCCGTCTCCCGGGCCGGGACCCGGACGCGCTCCATGGAGCGTTCCGCGCGCTCGAGGGTCTCAGCGAAGGGCTCGTACCATTCGCGGACCGTCGGTTCGTAGGCCCTGGTGCCCTCCTCGACGGAATCGAGTCGCTTTTCGAGATCGGCGGTGAAGTCCACATCGACGATGTCCGGGAAGTTCTGCCGCAGCACGCTGTCGACGGTCTTGCCCAGCTCGGTCGGGTGCAGCCGGCGTTCGAGCTGCTTCACATACTGGCGCTCCTGGATGACCTCGAGGGTCGCGGCATAGGTCGACGGGCGCCCGATACCGCGCTCCTCCATCTCCCTGATCAGCGTCGCCTCGGTGTAGCGGGGCGGTGGCTGCGTGAAATGCTGCTCCGACTTGACCTCGACGCAGGTGAGCGCCTCGCGCTCGGCCAGCTCGGGGATGGTCATGTCCTTGTCCTTCTCCTCGTCGCGTTTCCAGACCTTCTGAAAACCCTCGAAGGTGACCAGCGACCCCGATGCGCGGAACACGTAGTCGGCGGCCTCGATCATGGCGCTCGTGTTGAGGTATTTCGCCGGGCTCATCTGGCTGGCGACGAAGCGGCGCCAGATGAGGTCGTACACCTTGAGCTGATCAGCGGTGAGGTCCTTGCTGATGGATTCCGGTGTCCGCGCGACGTCGGTCGGTCGAATCGCCTCATGCGCATCCTGGACGTTCGTGGCCGTCGCCTTCTTGCTGCGCACCGCACCGGTGCCCACATACTCCTTGCCGTATGCGCTGGTGATGTGCTGCGCGGCGTCGGCTTTCGCCGCATCGCTGATGCGGATCGAGTTGGTGCGCATGTAGGTGATCAGGCCGGTTGAGCCCGCATTGCCGAGCTCGACGCCCTCGTACAGCTGCTGGGCGATGCTCATGGTCCGCTTCGGCGAAAGGCGCAGACGCGAGCTCGCGTCCTGCTGGAGGGTGCTGGTGGTGTGCGGCGCCTGCGGACGTCGTGAGGTTTCCTTGACGTCGATCGAGCGCACGACAAACGGCGGTGTCTGCGCCGTGACGGCTCCGGACGCGTCCAGCGCCAGCGCGGCGATGACCTCCGCGGCCTCGGCCTCGGTGCCGAGCTCGAGCTTCTCGCGCTCGGCGGTCTCGCTGTCGCCGCGCCTGCCGACCAGCCGCGCGGTGAACGGGTTGCTGCCATCTTTGACAAGAAGCGCATCGATGGTCCACGACTCCACCGGGACGAACGCATCGATCTCCATCTCGCGATCGACGACCAGTCGCACGGCGACCGACTGCACGCGACCGGCGGACAGGCCCGCCCGGACCTTGCGCCACAGCAGGGGCGACAGCCGGTAGCCGACCAGGCGGTCGATCACTCGGCGTGCTTCCTGGGCGGCGACCAGCGAACGGTCGATCTTTCTCGGATGCGCCAGCGCCTCATCCACTGCCGATTTCGTGATCTCGTGGAAGACGATGCGATCCGGATCGCGCAGTCCGAGCGCTTCCGCCAGATGCCAGGCGATCGCCTCACCCTCCCGGTCGGGGTCGGCCGCGAGCAGCGTCGCCGTCGCCTTCTTGACGGCGGCACGGAGCTCCTTGATCTGCTTCTCCTTGCCCTGGATGACTTCGTATTCAGGCAGGAAGCCCGCTTCGACATCCACGCCGATCTTCGACTTGGGCAGATCGCGAACGTGGCCCATGGAGGCGAGCACGATGTATTCGGACCCGAGGAAACGGCCAAGGGTTCTCGCCTTGCTGGGCGAACTCGACGATGATCAGGCGTGACACTTTCTCTGGACTTCCTCTGAGGCTCTGGCGCCGGTTATACGGTACGGGCCACGAGGCCTCCGGGCAGGGACATTACGGCTCCGGCAAGCTCCAGCGCACCCAGGCGGCTTGCCACCAACGCCGGTGACAGGCCGAGCGCGGCACCGACGTGGTCAGGGTGGACTGGTTGGGTTCCCATGCGTGCCAGTATCTCCCGCAGCGGTGGGCTGAAACGCTCGAGGCTTCCGCCGGCCGCCGGCAGCGCCGCTCCGAAGGAGGTCTGGGCGCCTCCCCGGCCGAGTTCCGGCACGGCTTCGAACAGGTCGTCCATGCAGAGGAACGGCCGCACCCCGTCGCGGATCAGGAGGTTGGTGCCGCTGCTCTGCCGGGAGCGGATGGACCCCGGCACGGCCAGCACCTCCCGGCCGAGGTCGGCGGCCCATCGAGCCGTGCTCAGTGCACCGCTGCGTTCGGTCGCCTCGACGACGACCACCGCGACCGCGAGCGCGGCGATGATCCGGTTGCGCTTCGGAAAGTGGAACGGCAGCGGGGCGGTTCCTTCCGGCTCCTCACTGAGCACCGACCCGTTGGCGATGATGCGATCGCGAAGGTCACGATGCCGCGGCGGATAGCAAATGTCGACGCCGCACCCGAGCACCGCCACCGTCGAGCCGCCGGCATCGAGCGCGCCGGCATGGGCCGCGCCGTCCACCCCGAGCGCCATGCCGCTGATCACCTGAATCCCGGCTGATGCCAGCTCGCCGGCGATCGAACGCGCGATCTCGACTCCGGTGAATGTTGCTCGACGCGAACCGACGATCGCGACGGCCGGCGTTGTGGGCCCGACGGCGCCGAGCTGCCAGATCCCCTGCGGCGGTCGCTCCAGGTGGGCGAGCCGCACCGGCCAGTCGGGCGTCGCCGGCTCGATCCAACGCACATCGGTCACGTCGCGAAAGCTGCTGTCTGAGACACCATACAAACTAGTGTATCTGTTCGGAAAGATGATGTGGGGCGGTCCCTGTCAGCCCCATACTTCGCGCTCCTGTTAGACCGTGGAGGTAGCCATATGTACGGTTCTGTTTCGCGCTGGCTGGTCAAGGAAGGCAACCAGCAGGAGTTCGAGCGACTCTTCTCGGAAGTCGCATCCGAGTTGCCAGAAGGCGGGCGCACGCTCCTCGTCCTCCATGCGGATGCGGATGCTCGGGAGTACTGGACGGCCGGCTGTTTCGAGAGCAAGGAGGCATACACGACGAACAGCAATCGGCCCCAACAGGACGATCGCTTCCGGCGCCTTCGCGCACTGCTGGAGAGCGATCCCGAATGGCACGACGGCGAGATCCCACTCACGCTTCCGTGAGCGTCAGGAGCTGACCAGTTCCGTCACGCGGCCGTCTCGACCCGATAGTGGATCGCCTCGGCCAGCGCGTCCTCGCCAACCCGCTCGTCGCCTGCGAGGTCCGAGATGGTTCGCGCGACGCGCAGCACGCGAACAAAGGCCCGCGCGCTCAGATGCAGGCGCTCGCCGGAAAGCGACAGCAATCGGCGCGCAGCCGGCGTCGACCGCGTGGCCGCAAGGATCTCCCGTCCGGTCATCGCCCGGTTGGTGAGCCCTGGGCGCTCGCTTTGCAATCCGCGCGCGGCCTCGACGCGTGAGCGCACCGCCGCAGACGGCTCCTCGTCCGCGCCCTCGAAGATCTCGCGGTATTCCTGGCGCGGCACCGCGACCACCAAGTCGATCCGATCCTTGATCGGTCCGCTCAACCGGCCGTTGTAGGCGGCCAACTGACGCGGCGTACACCTGCATCCCTGCTCGTCGCCGAGATGTCCGCAGGGGCACGGGTTCGATGCGCCGATGAGCATGAAATCGGCGGGGTACGTCACCGAGGCGCGCGCTCGCGCGACCGTCACCGATCGTTCTTCCAGTGGCTGGCGCAGGGCTTCGAGATGTTGACGTGAGAATTCGCAGAGCTCATCGAGAAACAGCACGCCGTGGTGTGCCAGGCTGATTTCGCCTGGCTGCGCGAGGCCGGTCCCACCCCCCACGAGGCCGGCTCGGGAGATCGAGTGGTGCGGCGAGCGGAACGGTGGGCGCACTGTCGTGGGTGGCCGCTCACGGAGCGTGCCGCGCAATGAATAGAGCGCCGCAACTTCCAGCGCCGCGTCCGACCGAAGATCCGGAAGGAGCGACGAGAAGGTGCGCGCCAGCATGGTTTTCCCAGCCCCGGGCGGGCCGGTCATGAGCAGGTTGTGCCCGCCCGCAGCGGCGATCTCCAGTGCGCGTTTCGCCTGACCCTGACCGCGGACGGCGGCAAGATCGGGCTCGTATTCACGGGTGGCTGTCGCGCTCCCTCGCAGCCGCGGCGCGAGCGGTCGCTCGCCGCTGAGATGCTCGATACAAGCACGCAGTGACGGTGCGGCGAACACCTCGAGACCCTCGGCGAGTGCAGCTTCCTCCGCGTTCTCGACTGCAACGATCAGGCGCCGCATACCGGCCTGGACAAGGCAGCGCGCCATCGGCAGAACGCCGGTGACGCCGCGCACCGAACCGTCGAGCGCAAGTTCGCCCAGAAAAGCAACGCCATCCAGCAGCAGCGAGGGATCCGCCGCACGCAGGATCGCGACGGCGATCGCGAGGTCGAAGGCTGAGCCTTCCTTGGGGACCTCCGCCGGAGCCAGGCTCACAGTCACCCGGCGCGTCGGGAAGTTGAAGCCGGCGTTGCGAATCGCCGGCTTGACCCGCTCCCGCGCCTCTTGAATCGCCCGGTCGGTGAGGCCGACGATCGTGAATCCGGGCAGACCGTTGGAGATGTCCACCTCCACCCGCACGGGTACGCCGGCCAGCCCCCTGGTCGCGCAACTCATTGCACATGCGATCACACAAGTTAGTGTAGCACTACAGCCGTGTGGTCCTCGTGACACCAAGGATGCGGGATGTCGGCCCCGAACCTGCTGCCATCCGAGGGGTCGCGACCGCCTCGGTATGGTGTGACCATGCCAACTTCCGACAGCACACCCGACCGGCCCTTCGCAACCCGCACGCCGCCCGCCTTCTCACGCGACCTTGAGCGAGAGGCGTTGGCCGACTCGTGCACCAGATTTCTCGGCGGTCACGGCCGTCCGCGTGCGGCGGCATTGCTCGACACGATTCCGCGGGAACTCGGGAATCGACTACTACGGCATCGGCGGTGCCGTCGCCGCGCTCGAGGAGGAGGTCGCCGCGCTGCTCGGCAAGGAAGCCGCGCTCTTTCTTCCGACCGGGACGATGGCGCAGCAGGCGACCATCCGCGTGCATGCCGATCGCCGCACCACCCGAGCCTTTGCCTTTCATCCCGCCTGCCACGTCGAGACCAACGAGGAGCGCGGTTACCAGCGTCTGCACGGGTTGTTCGGCGTGCCGGTCGGGCCGCGCCAGGAGCCGCTGAACGCCGCCAGCCTCGAGCAGGTCCACGAGCCACTCGCCGCCTTGCTGCTCGAACTGCCGCAGCGGGACCTCGGCGGCACCCTCCCCTCCTGGAGTGAGCTGGTGGCGCAGGTGACCTGGGCACGCGAATCTGGTGCGGCAGTGCACCTGGACGGTGCGCGCCTCTGGGAGGCGACCCCGTACTACCAAAGCGCCCACGGCAAGGCCATCGCGGACATCGCCGCGCTCTTCGACACGATCTACGTGTCGTTCTACAAGGGCCTCGGCGGACTTGCGGGCTGCTGCGTCGCCGGCGACGCCGACGTGATCGACGAACTCTCCGTGTGGCGGACGCGGCATGGCGGACGCGTGATCATGATGTGGCCGTACGCGGCCTCAGCGTTGACCTCGCTGCGCCTGCAACTCCCGCGCATGCCCCAGTACTACGGGCGCGCGGTCGAGATCGCGGATGCCCTCCGCGGGCTCCCCGGCCTGGAGATCCTGCCCAGTCCGGTGGTAAGTCCGATGATGCACATCCGGCTGTCCGTAGGGCTTGACGACTTTCGCCAGCGTGTCGGCGAAATTGCCAGATCTGACAAGATCTGGACGTTCTCGCGCCCGTATGTCTCGGAGGGCCCGACGCTCCAGCGCTTCGAGCTCCACGTCGGCGACGCCACGCTCGAGCTCAGCGTCGACGAGATTCGCTTGTTGTTTGAGCGCCTTCTTGGCAGCCGGCCGGCGTGACCAATGGCGGGCACCGCTGCGCACGGCGCCCGCCATTCCGCACTGCCTCAGCAGCCGCTGACGCTGCCTGGTTCCACCCGGGCCTTCTGCAGCGGCGCCCCCGGGACCGCGAGGTTGCCGTGATAGACATCCGTCGTGCCCTTCAACTTGCCACTGAACACGAATCCTTGAGCGGGACCACTCGTCCACTTCAGCACGATCTTGGTCGGGCTTGGCTCCGTCCAGGTGCCGCTGTTACCCGTCCCGTCGGTTGCCGCGACAAACGTGCCGTTGCCCTTGATGGTGAGGTTCTCGCAGCCACTGGACTGGCTCAGGATGACCCAGGGGGTCGAGTGCGCGGCGCGGGAACCCTGGGAGGCCTGCGGCGCTGCCGCCGCGAATGTTGTGGTCGCCATCGATGCGCTGATGACGGGCACTGCGAGCAGCGCGACCGCCGACCAGATTGTTCGTCTCATGTTTCCACTCCTTCTCGCCGGCGAGCCCGGCCTTTCGCCCGAACTCTAGACGGCGACCCTAGCGGTTGTGTGCAGCGCGCAGCCTGGCGTCGCTACTGCGGAGCGCCGCGCGGTGCGACGCTCCGCCGGCAGCGATTCAGCTCTGGTTGTGCCCGCCCGGGCCAAGGATGGTGCCGGTTTCGAGCAACGTCTTCAGGCTGCTGAGCACCCAATTCCAGCCACCGCCTGCTCCGCCACTCTCCATGCCGCCGGACATGAGCACTGCCAGCAACGGTGCGTCTTCCAGCTCATGGATGACCGTGAGCTTGGTCACGCTGCCATGGCTTGGCGCGATTTCGTAGGTGACGCGCGTGAACCCCTGCGCGCTCATCTGCTCATCCATGACCATCCGGAAGGTCTGGACGAGTTTGTGCGGCGGATCGACCTCGAGGACCTCGCCCTCGACGGCGACCTCGGGTGCCCCTGCGTTGCGCATCCCTTCGCTCGAGAGGCCGCGATAGGTGCCCCCTTTACGAAGGTCGAACTCGGAGCGACCGAAGTAGCCGTAGCGCTCGGTCCACTCGGGTTTGGTGATCGCGTCCCAGATCGCCTCCGGGGTGGCGTTGATGTAGACCCGATACACCTGGGTGGTCACGGATGTCGGCGCAACGATGGTCATGCACTGTCCTCCAGCTGATTCTTGAGTTCGGCGAGCGCAGATACCTGGCGCTCGGTGTATTTGTCGATCCACCGGTCGTGGACCAGTCGGATCGGCACCGGGTTGAGGAAGTGCAACTTCTCTCGCCCCGAGCGGCGCGTGACCACGAGGTTCGCTTCTTCCAGGACGCGCAGGTGCTTCATCACGCCGAACCGCGTCATCTCCAGCTCCGATTCGAGCTCGGTCAACGTGCGGCCGTCACGTTCAAAGAGCCGGTCGAGCAGGATGCGACGGGTGGGGTCGGCGAGCGCCTTGAAGACTCGGTCGTCGTCGGTCATGCGGCAAGAATATGTGACTAGATAGTCACATGTCAAGCGGCAGGGGCGCGCCCCCGCGGTCAGTCGTCCTGAACGGCATTCCTGATGTGCTCGGTCTTGGTTACCGTGAGCGCGCCGTCCATGATCAGGCCGACCACGTCGATACGGCAGGGTTGTTTGACCCGGTGCATCTGCACGCGATACAGCTCGAGGAGCATGCGGAGCTTGCGCCGCTTGCGCTCGTCGACTGCCTCCTCGGGGGTGCCGAACCCGATGCCACGGCGGGCCTTGACCTCAATCAGGACAAGGGTTTCGCCGTCCTCGGCCATGATGTCGATCTGCCCCAGCCGGCTCCGCCAGTCGCGCGCCAGGATTCGGAAACCCTGTTCCTTCAGGTATGCCAGCGCCGCTGCCTCGCCCGCGGGGCCGACCCGATCCTTCAGCGGTCGTGCGGGAGGCAGTTGCTCAGGGGTTCGCGACCCCTTGCTACGCTCCGCCGTCGCTCTCCGGGGCCGAAACGGCCTCGGCGCCGGCAGTCTCGGCGGTCTGGTCCGCCGTCAGATCCGCCTCATCAGGCACGTCCTCGAACTCGACGTCCGCAGGCACGGCCAGTTCGGCGCGCTGGAGGGTCATGCCGGGACCACCAATCGGCTGGCGGCGCTCGCGGATGCGGGCATGACGTCCAACCTTGTCGCGAAGGTAGAAGAGCTTCGCGCGGCGAACCTGGCCGTGCCGGAGGACCTCGATCTTGTCGATGCGTGGCGCGTGCACGAGGAACGTCCGCTCAACGCCAACTCCGTGCGCGATGCGGCGGACGGTGAAGCTGGATGCGAGCCCAACCTTTCCGTGCAAAGCGATGACGACGCCCTCGAACACCTGGATGCGTTCGCGGGTTCCTTCCACCACCTTGACGTGCACGCGAACCGTATCGCCTGAACGCAGGATGGGGACTTGCTCTTTCTCCTGCTCGCGCTTGAGCAGATCAATGACATTCACGTTGTTCCTCCGGGCCTTGGCGCAGACCGTATCAGATCGGGCCGCCGCAGCCCGGTCCGTCGTGTGCTTTCGTCGCGACGCCATGCGGCAATCGCTGCATGATTTCCCTCGCGCAGCACCGCAGGGACGGAGTGTCCCTCGAAGTCCGCGGGACGGGTGTACAAAGGTGCTTCAAAACCGCCGCCGGTGCCTTCCGAGAAGGTCTCATCACCCAGCGACTCCGGTGATCCGACGACTCCGGGAACCAGGCGAGACGTTGCCTCGATGACTGCCATGGCGGCAACCTCACCGCCGCTCAGGACGTAATCGCCGACCGAGAGTTCCTCGCCGATTTCATCGCGGGCACGCTGGTCGACGCCCTGATAGCGGCCACAGATCAGCAGAATCGACCGCTCGGCTGCGAGTTCGCGCGCGACGCCCTGGTCGAAGGTCCGCCCCTGGGGTGACAGCAGGATGCAGCGCAGGCCCGGCTCCTCAGCACGCAACGCCCGCACCGCGCGGATCAGCGGCTCAGGTTTGAAGACCATGCCGGCGCCGCCGCCGAATGGCTCGTCGTCGACCTGCCGGTGCTTGCCTTCGGTGTGCGCACGCAGGTCATGGACGTCGAGCTCGACATCGCCTGCCGCGATCGCGCGTCCGACAACACCGATGGCCAGTGGACCGGGAAATGCCTCGGGAAAGATCGTGAGGACGTGAAAGCGGATCACACGTCCTCCTCCGCCCATGGCGTGACCGTCAGGCTTCCCGCCGCGATGTCGACGCCGGTGATGTAGTCACGCGCCATCGGCAAACGATGCACGCCGGTATCGTCGCGAATCACGAGCACGTCGTTGCCGACACCGGCTTCGACATCCTCGACGACACCGACCTCAGCGCCGGTCGTGTCCACGACACGAAGGCCCACCAGCTGCCAGACAAACCATTCGCCGTTGGAAAGCTTGCGTGCCGCGCCGACATCGACGCAGAGGTACAAGCCGCGCAGCCGCGCAGCATCGTTCGGCGTCGTGATTTCGTCGAAGCCGAGGAGCACGGCATTGCCGGGACCGGGTCGCGACGTGCGCACGGTCAACGACAACGAACCATCCTCCGCATCGAGTTTGGTTCCGGGGGTGAAGCGTTCGGCATCACCACCGATCGGCTCGACCCGCACCTCGCCGCGCACGCCGTGCGCACGGAGAACCTGCGCAGCGCGCAGCTTGGCGGGTGCAGATGGACGGGCTCCGGTCACCGCAGGTCTTTCAACTCCACCTGGACACGCTGGTGGTGGCGAAGGCCGGCCGCACGCACGACGGCGCGAATCGCCTCGATGTTGCGACCCGTCTTTCCAATGAGCTTGCCCATGTCCTCGTCAGCGACGTGCAAGGTCACGATGGTGCTGCGCCCGCGAGGGCGTGCCTCAACAGTGACCGCGGCCTCGTTGGACACGATGCGCTCAGCGATGAACCTGGTGAGGTCCGCGTAGTCGGTCACTCGGCCGGCTCGTCGGCGACGGGCGTTGCGTCGGCAGCCGCTTCGGCAGCAGATCCTTCAGCCGCGGGCGTTTCTGCGGCGGGCTCTTCCGCGGCAGGCGCCTCAACAGCAGATTCTTCAGCGGCAGGCGCCTCAACAGCGGGTTCTTCAGCGGCAGGCGCCTCGGCAGCAGGTTCTTCAGCGGCAGGCGCTTCGGCGGCAGGCTCTGCGGCAGCGGGCGCTGCTGCGACCTTCGTCGTCGCGCCGTTGGTTGCTCCCTTTGCGGGCTCCGCAACCTCCGGACGCGGTGTCACCTTGAAGGGGCGTGCGGCGAGAATCCCTTCTTTCACAAGGAGTTGACGCGCACTGTCGCTCGGGCGCGCGCCGCGCTTGAGCCAGAGCTGGACGCGCTCGGCGTCGATGGTCACCACCGCGGGATTGGGCAGCGGGTCGTAGAAACCGATCGACTCGATGAACCTGCCGTCGCGCGGGCTGCGCGAATCCGCGACCACCAGCCGGTACACCGGCCGCTTGGTGGTGCCCATTCGCTTCAACCTGATTTTTACCAAGATCGTGCTCCTTTCAGAATCCTGCTTGTCCGAGTTGCGATGGATCGATGTTCTTCAACTGTCTGAGCATCCGAGCCTTACCGCGAACACCCTTGGTGCCCTTGCCGCCGAGGCTCTTGAACATGCCCTGCATCTGCTCGAATCCCTTGAGCAGACGGTTGACGTCGGCGATGCTGGTGCCGCTGCCCAGCGCGATGCGCTTGCGCCGCGCGCCCTTGATGATCTCGGGATGACGGCGTTCCTGCAACGTCATCGACAGCACGATCGCTTCCATGCGGCCGAGGTCCTGCTCGGAGGGCATCGCCGCTCCTGCCTGCTGGATCATCTTGCGACCGCCGGGAATCATGCCGAGAACGCCCTCGAGTGATCCCATGCTGCGCAACTGGCGCAGTTGTGCCAGCCAGTCGTCCATGGTCAGGCGACCCGCGAAGGACCGCTCGATCATCTCCTCCGACTTCTTCTGGTCGAACTGTTCCTGCGCCCGTTCGACCAGCGTCAGCACATCGCCCATCCCGAGAATGCGCGACGCCATGCGGTCGGGCGCGAACGCCTCGAGGTCCGAGACCTTCTCCCCCGTGCCGCAGTACATGATCGGTTTGCCGATGGTTTCGCGCATGGAAAGTGCGGCACCGCCACGCGCATCGCCGTCGAGCTTGGTGAGGATCACGCCGTCCACGTGCACGGCTTCATCGAAACCCTTGGCGACGTTCACTGCCTCCTGGCCGGTCATCGCGTCGACGGCGAGGATGGTCTCGTGCACCGTGGTCGCTTTCTTGATGTCCTTCAGCTCATTGAGAAGTGCCTCATCGATCTGCAGACGGCCGGCGGTGTCGAGGATGACCACGTCGCAGTTCAGCCGGGTCGCCTCGGACACCCCGCGCGCGCAGAGCTGCGCAACCTTCGTCTTCGGGTTGTCCGGCGCGGTCACCGGAATCTGATTGTCGAGTCCCAGCTTTTGGAGTTGCTGGACCGCCGCCGGGCGGGTGATGTCGGCGGCGACGAGCATGGGCCGGTGCCCGTCGCGCCGGATGGCGAGCGCGAGCTTGGCGGCGGTGGTCGTCTTGCCGGAGCCCTGCAGCCCGACCAGCATGATCACCGTCGGCGGCCGCGGCTGATACTGGATCTTCCGCTGCTCGCCGCCGAGCAGCGCAACCAGCTCGTCGTTGACGATCTTCACGATCTGCTGGCCGGGGGTGAGCGATTCGAGCACGTCGCTGCCCACCGCTCGTTCCCGGATCCGGTCGACGAATGCGCGAGCAACCCGGAAGTTGACGTCGGCCTCCAGCAGCGCGACGCGAACCTCGCGAAGGCCGACCTCGACGTCTTCCTTGGTGAGCCGGCCGCGCCCCGAGAATCGTTTCAGCGCAGCGGCAAGGCGGTCGCTCAGGGCTTCGAACATGTCAGGCGCTCATCCGAGTGCCGCCGAGCCGGGCACGGAGGTCTGCCTCGAGGCGATCCCGACGCTCCAGCTCCGCAGCGTGCCCGAGGCGGTCCTCGCAGTGCTCGAGCTGCGCCAGCGCGCGCCGGACGAGGTCGTGGGCACCGCTCCGGGTGCATGCGAAGTGCTCGGCAAGCTCGGTGAACGACCAGTCCTCGTGGAGGTGCAGACGGCAGGCTTCACGCTGATGCTCGGTCAGGAGCGGGCCGTACACGTCGAGCAACCGCTCCTGCCACGTGCGTGACGAGAGCGGTTGCTCGGGGGAACGGTGTGTCAAGGGCAAGGCCTTGACATGCTACACGATTCGGCGGCGCGGCCTATACCGCGACCGCCTCGGGGACCGCAGTGGCGGTCTCGACAGCAGCGACCGTCTTGCGCCGTGCCGGAATCGCTGCGGCGGCCAGGGCGCCGACCGCCACGACGATGCCGCCGACGGTGATCGCGGGGGTGAGGCCCGCGACAAACGATGCTCCCGAGGTGTACCCGCCCCAGTGCGCAAAGATCGAGGCCAGCACGGTCACGCCGAGCACGCCGCCCAGTTCGCGGATGGCGTTGTTGGCCCCTGACGCCTTGCCCTCCTCGCGAGCGCTGACCGAGCTGAGCACGACGTTCGCGACCGGCGCAAAGAACATGCCCATGCCGATGCCGCTGAGGATGAACGGGATGATGAAGTCCGAGTACGGCGCGGTCGGCGTCACCACGTGCGCGATCCAGAGCAGGCCCGCAGCCTGGAGCGCGAGGCCGATGGCCATGAGCGTGCGCCCGTTGATGCGATCGGAGAGGGCCCCCGCGGTCGGCGCGACCAGGATCGGCATTGCCGTCCAGGGGAGGATGCGCAAGCCCGCACTGAGTGGCGAATAGCCTTGCACCGTCTGGAAGAACTGCGCGAGCAGGAAGACGCTGCCGAACATCCCGAAGAACATGAACATCGAGGCGGCGTTGGCGCCGCTGAAAGTCCGGTTACGGAAGTAGCGGATGGGGAGCATCGGCGCGCGGGACCGGAGCTCGAAGATCACGAAGGCCACCATCAGCGCAGCGCCGCCGGCGAGGGTCCCGAGGATCTCCGGGCTCGTCCAGCCCTGCTGATTGGCGCGCACCAGTCCCCAGACGATTGCGAACAGACCGGCGCTCGCGATCAGCAGCCCGCCGAGGTCGAGATGGCTGTCAGCGCCACGGGTTTCCATCAGGCGGATGCGTGCGAGCGGCGCCAGGGCGAGACCGATGGGGACGTTGACCCAGAAGATCCAATGCCACGAGATCCCTTGCACGATCGCACCACCGACGATCGGTCCGACGGCGACGGCGAGACCGCCGATACCGCCCCAGGCGCCCAGTGCGACACCGCGACGATTCGCCGGGACCGCCGCGCTCAGGATGGTTAGTGTCAATGGTGTCACCATCGCGGCGCCCCCACCCTGCACGGCGCGAGCGATGATCAACATCGTGGGGCTGCCTGCCAACGCAGAGGCGGCCGACCCGAGGGTGAACAACGCCAGGCCGATCGAGAACACGCGACGGCGGCCAAAGCGATCCCCAAGCGCCGCACCGGTCAAGAGCAGCACCGCGAAGGTCAGCGTGTAGGCGTTGACCGTCCACTCGAGCTGCTGCAGATTCGCATGCAGGTCATGCCTGATGACCGGCAGCGCGGTCGTGACCACCAGATTGTCGAGGGTGACCATGAACAGCGCGAGCGCAGTGATCGCGAATGTCCAGATGACCTGGGACCGTCGAGCCATAATGCCAATCCTCCTTGTCGTACCGGTGCTTTCCGTTGCTTCTAGTGATTACTCACTCACTTCGCGGGACAAAAAAAATCGCCTGACGCAGACTCCCGTCAGAGACCGAGCTTCGCGTTCATCGCGCAGCCCTCGATGAGACGCATCGCCCACGCCTGAGGCTCTTCCATCTGCCCCATGATCGCGAGCACGTTCAGCAGCATCCCCTGGGCGAAGAACTCGCTCAGGCGCTGCGGATCCATGCCGGTAAGCCGTTCCACCAAGTGCACGAGGCCTCCGAATCCTTCTGCGACAACCGCACGAATCGCCAGGTCGTCGCACGCGGAATAGGACTGCAACTGCGCGCGAAGTTTCAGCGGGCTGGTGCGTATTTCCTCGACGTACGCATCACCGATCGCGTGGAGCGCCTCCTCCCCGGAGAGCCCGTTCGCGGACCTGGTGAAGAGTGCCTCGGTGTCAGCGAAACAGCGCTGCACCGTCGCGATGATCAACTCGCGCTTCGTCCCGAAGAGGCGGAACAGGTACGGCTGGGAGATGCCGGCCATCCGCGCGATCACGTCCGTCGAAGCGCCCTCGTAGCCGCGCTCCGCAAAGACGGTGACCGCGGCCTCGAGGATTTGCTCGCGCCGCTCCGGTGCTGTGAGCCGCTCCGCGGCCGCCGTGGGTGTCATCAATGGGTATGGTAGTGAGTACTCACCACCATGTCAAGTCCGACCGCTACGGGGTCGATCCGAAGATGGCGTCGAGGTAGGCGGCGGGGTCGAACACGTTCAGATCATCCAGCCCTTCACCGAGCCCCACGAGCTTCACGGGCACCCTGAGCTGCTCCTCCACCGCCAGCAGCGTGCCCCCGCGGGCGCTCCCGTCCAGCTTGGTGATCACCAGCCCGGTGAGCCTGGTGGTCTCGTGGAAGGCCATCGCCTGGCGCATCGCGTTCATGCCCGTGGTGGCATCGACCACGAGGAGGACCTCCTGCGGCGCCTCGGGAAGGAGCCGCTCCACCACGCGACGAATCTTGCCGAGCTCGGCCATGAGGTTCACCTTGGTATGGAGGCGTCCGGCGGTGTCGACGAGCACCACGTCGATGCGCCGCGCTTCGGCCGCCTGAATCGCGTCATAGACGACTGCGCCGGGATCGGCACCCGGTTGATGCGCCACCACGTCACTCCCCGCTCGGTCCGCCCAGACCCGCATCTGGTCGATCGCCGCGGCTCGGTATGTGTCCGCGGCGGCGATCAGGGTCGTCCGTCCTTCCTCGCGGAGCCGGTGTGCCAGCTTGCCGAGCGTGGTCGTCTTGCCACTGCCGTTGACCCCCACCACGAGCACGACGCTCGGAATCGCGTTCAGATGCAGGGTGCGGTCGTAGGTGCTCATCACCGCGAGGATTTCCTGCTTCAAGGCCGCAATCGCCTGGGCCGCGTCGCCCAGCTTGTCGCGGTGGGCCCTGGCCCGGAGTGAGGCTACCAGGCGCTCGGACAGCTCGACACCGCAGTCCGAGGCGATCAGGACTTCGGTCAGGTCGTCGTAGAAGGCTGCGTCCAGCTTCCTGCCCGGCGTCGCGACGCCCTGGATCCCGCTGCTGAACGCATCGGACGTCTTGTCCATCCTCCCCGAGACGCGCCGCCACCATGCGGAGCGACGCACCGGCGCCACGATCTCGTCAGGCGGCATCGCTCGTTCTCGGCGCCGGCCGGGTCACCCGGCCACGCGATGGAGTTTCACGGTCGGCGACGCGGTGACCTCCGCCTCGTCGAAGCGCACACCAATCACCGAGCTGGTGCCGTCCGCATCGATGGTCACTCCCCAGAGCGCGTCCGCCGCGGCCATGGTGATGTGGTTGTGGGTCACGACCAGGAATTGCTGCTCGGCGCCGAGCCGACGCAGCAGCCGCGTGAAGCGGAGCACATTGCTGTCGTCGAGGGCGGCATCGACCTCGTCGAAGACGTAGAAGGGGCTTGGATTCACCTGCTGCAGCGCAAGCACGACGGCGAGCGCCGTGAGCGCGCGCTCGCCGCCGCTGAGCAACCGCAAGGGCGTCTGTCGCTTGCCGGGCGGCTGCGCGAGGATCTCGACCCCCGGCCGGCGCTCTGCTTTGGATGGCGCCGGGGAGTCCAAGTCCAGGGTCACCGGCTCAGGCTCCTCGAGGCGAAGCGTCGCCTTGCCGCCTGGGAAGAGCTCCGCGTAGAGCTCCTGGAAGTGGAAGGAGACCGCGCCGAAAACTGTGTCGAAGCGTTGCTCGATCTCGCGCTCGAGCTGGCGTGCCATGGCGCGAAGGCTGGCGGAGGCGCCCGCCAGATCGTCCCGTTGCGTGGCGATGGTGCCCACCCGGGCATTGAGCGCTTCGTGCTGCTCAGGCGCGAGCGCGTTGACCGCGCCGAGTGCTGCGATGCGGCGTTCGAGGCGGACAATCTCACGCTCGGCACGCTCCGCAGCGGCTGGGTCGAGCTCGATCGAATCGTCCTCGCCGAGGTCCCGAACCGCATCCGCATGTTCGGCGACGACCGCCTCGCAGGCCGTCACCTCGTTTTCGGCCGCTGACAGCTCGTCAGCGGCTCTCGCCACCGCCACAGCCACCTCCGCATGCTCGGTCTCCAGGCCGAGGACCGCAAGCTCGAGTTCGGCGATCGGGAGTGCGGCGAGGTCGTGCGCCTCCTGCGCATCGCCCTGCTCCACCGCCGCACGGGCCGCTTCGCCGCGGCCCTGCAGCGCATGAACGATCGCGCCCAGCGCCTCACCTTCGGCAACTAGCCGCCGCGTCTCGGCGGCAGCCAGGCGCGACCGGGCTGCGTCGAGGGCGCGCCGGGCGGCCTCGCGTCGCTCCTCGACGTGGGCGCCTTCCGCTTTTGCCCGGGAGAGCACCAACTCCGCGGCTTCTGCGTCTCCCCTCGCGGCGTCCGCCGCCTCGCGAATCGCGCGGGCGTTGCCCTCGGCAAGCGCGGCCGCAACCTCAAGACCGGTGTGGGTCTCGACGATGGCCGCCAGCTGCTGCTCGGCGGTCGATTGTGAGTCCAGTGCGCCTGAAGCTTCGGCTCGGCGAGCCTCGAGCGCGGCAGCAGCGCGCTCCTCCTGGGCACGGGCGGCATCGAGCGCTTGAGCGGCACCCGCGGCAAGGGCGGCGGCACCGGCCTCGGCCGCTCGCGCCGCACGGTCCGCCTCAACCGCCGCCGACAGCGACTGGTCGAGATGGCTCAGGGCGTCGCGAGCATTGGCGGCCGCCGCCACCGCCGAGGCCTCGAGGCGCTCGGCGCGTTCTGCTGCGGCGGCCGCCGCACGTTCCTCGCGCGCCAGGTCGATGGCGTCCACGCGACGGCCACCCCGGAGGCCGGTGGCCGTGACCACGGTGCCGTCGAGCAGGACCGCGGCGGCGGCGCCGTGAGTGATGGCCTCGTGCGCGGCGGCGAGATCCGGCGCGATCCAGATGCCGTGGAGCAGCAGGCTCACGGCCCCGCGCGCGTCCGGGGTGACGTCGACGGCCGCAGAGAGCAGCCGGTAGGGAGCGGGTGCCGGCTCCTCCGACGTCGGCGCCATGCCCGCGAGGATCAGTCGCTCGCGCGGTCCTTCCCGATCCAGCAGCGCCGCCGCGGCGCCGATGTCCTCGACGAGCCACGCGCCGAGGTTCTCCTCGAGCGCGGCAGCGACTGCGCCGGCCGCTGCCTCGTCGATGATCTGGAGGCAGTCGACCAGCCGTCGGGCCTGCAATCTGCCCTCGGCGACGGCCCGCGCAACGCCACCGTCGGCTGCGCTGCCGCTCAGTCGTCCACGGGCCGACGCGAGCGCCGCAAGGGAGAGCCGGGCCTCGGCTGCGGCGGTCGCGACCGCGCGTTCGGCGGCATTGACCGCCTCCCAGGCGCCGTCGACGGCGCCGCGGGCCTCCCCGACCTTCGTCGAGCGTCGCACGTGCCCGTTCGGCGGCCCGTCCAGCCTCGACGATCCGCGACGCGAGTTCGGCCTCGAGCTCGGCGATCCGGCGTGCGGCGTTATCGCGCTCGACCGTCAAGGTGCTGACCGCCGAGGCCGCCAGCTCGGCTCGGGCGATCGCCGCACGCACCGCAGCGGCAGCGTTGGCGCGCTCGCTCTCAGCAGCAGCGAGGGCTCGGGCAGCCTCGGCGAAGCGCTCCTCAACGATCTCGGCCTCGGCTGCGGCCTCGGTCGCAGCGATGCGCAGCCGGTCCGCCTCGCGCTCGAGGATGTCCCAGGTGTGATGCTCGGCACCGGCTTCGATGGCCGCGAGCGCCGCGGATGCCGCCGCCACCTCGGGAACGATTGCCATGAGGTCGGCGACCGCGACGCCGCGCTGGCCAACCGCAGACCGAAGCCGGTCCGCGTACCGCCGCTGGCCGCCCTCGCCGCGCTCGACCTGAATCCGCGCGTCTTCCAACCGGCGGGCCGCGACAGCGCGTGTGGCACGCGCGGCCTCCAGGCGCTCACGGGCAACTTCGGAGCGATGGGCAAACGCGGCGTCGGCAACCGACGCGGCCTCGCAGCGTCCCAATGCCTGCTCGAGGCGCCGCCGAGCGAGCTTCAGACTGGCCCGGGCTGCGCGCCATTCCTCGTGTGCCAGGCTGCCGCGAAGCTCGGTGAGGCGGACGCTCATGGTCCGCAGCTCGAGCGCGGCGACCGACTGCTCGCTCAGTTCGACCAGGCGCGGTGTCGCATCCTCGAGGAGGTCGGTCAGCCGACGAACGATGACGTCCGAGCCATCGAGCCGATGCGCGGCTTCCTCGCATGCCGCGCGAAGTGCGCGCACGCCCGCCGCCTGCTCAACCAGCGTTCGCCGCTGTCCCGGGGTGGCCTCGATGATGCCGTCGATATCGTTCTGCACCACCACCGCGTACCCGTTCTGGGTGAGCCCGGTGCCACCGAGCAAGCGCTCGAGATCGCGGAGCCGGGCGTGGCCGCCGTTGATCCGGAACTCGGTGTCGCGGTCGCCCCGAGCAACGCGACGGCTGACCGAAACCTCCGGATCATCGGAGGGCAAGGTGCCCTCCTCGTTGTCGATGACCAGCTCGACCTGGGCCAGCCCCATCCGCTGCCGGCCCCCGCCACCCGCATAGATGACCTCGTCCATGCGCTGGCCACGGAGCTCACGAGCGTTGGTCTCCCCCAGTGCCCAACGCACCGCGTCGACGAGATTGCTCTTGCCGCTGCCGTTGGGTCCGACGATCGCGGTGATTCCCCGGTCGAAGAGCACCTCGCTGCGATTCGCGAACGTCTTGAACCCGGACAGGGTGATCCGCCGGAGCCTCATCCGCGCGATTGTCCACGCGCGGAGCGCGCCACGTCAACATCTTGGGCCGCGGCGTACTCGGCGCCCCAAGATCTTGTGCTCACTTATCGACGGGCGGTGTGCCCCCGCCGCCTCCGCCGCGACCTCGTCCGCCACGACGCCCGCGACGCCGTTTGGGCGCGGGACCGGTCGGCTCGGGTTTCGCCGGCGGCGCCGGCTGGCGCCCGACCAGCGCTTCGGCCGCGTGACGGAGCGCGGAGAGCAGGCTCCTGCTCCGCCCCTGACGCGAGGTGCCGGCGGGTGTCGGGACCGCGTCGGGCGGACGCGGGGTCGCGCGTCCGCGGCGGCGACGAGGGGTCGCGCCCCGGTCGGCGGCAACCTCGGCGACGCGACGCCTGACACGAGCAGGCTCGGACGCCACCGTCTTGGCGGCATCGCGAGCGGCACCGACCGCGGCAGCGGCCCCTCCCCGGCCGGTCTTGGTCAGCTTGTCGAGCGCGTCGTGGGCGGCAGCCTGCTCGGCAGCCTGCTTGGTCGGCCCGCGCCCGGTCCCGCCGACACGCTCGCCGAGCAGCACTTCGGCGGTGTACTCGCGTTTGTGCCCAGGTCCGCCGGTGGCGACCACCCGATAGTGCGGCGTGTCGCCGGTGCGGTCCTGCGATGCCTGCTGCAGCTGGCCCTTGAAGTTCTCGTCGCTCCATTCGGCGAGGTCGCCGATGTTCTGGAGAAACACCTTGGTGGCCGCGCGGTATCCCTGGTCGAGGAAGATCGCGCCGATCATTGCCTCAAAAGCGTTGGCCAGCAGCGACGGCAGCTTGCGTGCCCCGGTCTTCACCGCTCCGCGGCCCATCAGGAGGGTCTCGCCGAGCTCGAGGCGCTCGCCGAGCCGCGCCAGCGAGGTCGTGTTCACGAGCGCGGCGCGCAGCTGGGTGAGTTGACCCTCGTCGTAGGTGGGGAAACGCCGGAAGAGGTATTCACCAACGACCAGCTCCAGCACCGCGTCGCCGAGATACTCGAGGCGTTCGTTGTCGTGGCCGGGACCGGCGGGCTCGCCGTGCTCGTTGTTCCACGAGGCGTGGGTCATCGCCTCGCGCAACAACTCCTGCTTGCGAAACTGGATGCCGATTCGCTTCTGGAGCGCGCTCAGACGCTCGAGCTCCGCCTCACCGAGCGGTGTTGGCGTGTGCTTGGGGGCCGGTGCGGCCGCCGGCAGCGGTATCGGGGTCGCGACGGGTGACGGGGCCGGCGCCGCAGCCGGAGGGTCAGGCGCAGCGGCTAGGACGCCGCTCCCACCTTCTCCTGGATGTACTCCCACGCCTGGGACACTGTCCCGATCTTCTCCGCGTCCTCGTCGGAGATCTCCATCTGGTACTCCTCCTCGAACGCCATGATCAACTCGACCAGGTCGAGCGAGTCCGCGTTCAGGTCCTCCACGAACGACGCCTCCGGCGTCACCTGGTCGGCTTCCACGCCGAGCTGATCGGCGACTATCGCCTTGAACCGGTCGAAGCTGAGATCTGGCATCAGGAGTTCCTTGTGTGGTTGCGGCAGGCGCCGCATCAGTTTGGGGCGCAACGATAGCGTCAGGAGTGGGGGGTCGCCACGCAAAGGGCCCCGAGGCGCCGTCGATGATCCGTTTCGGGGTGTCGGTCTGGTCCGGACTTTCGGGCTCGCTCACGCCGCGAGCCCTCCATCGACGTGGAGCACGTGCCCGGTGATATAGCCGGACTCTGGCAGCACGAGGAAGGCGATCGCCGCGGCAACCTCGTCCGCGGTGCCCATGCGGCCCTTGGGGATCGCCGAGACCGCCGACTGGATCACCGTCTCGCCGAGTGAGGTCGTCATCTCGGTCTCGATGAACCCAGGAGCCACGGCGTTGACGGTGATGTCGCGGCTCGCGACCTCGCGCGCGAGCGACTTGGTCAGACCGATGAGCCCGGCCTTCGCCGACGAATAGTTGGCCTGACCGGCGTTGCCGATGACGCCGGAGACGCTGGAGACGTTGACGATGCGACCAAAGCGCTGGCGGAGCATGGGACGCAGCGCGGCACGGCAGATGTGGAAGGCGGCAGTGAGGTCAATCGCGATGACCGAGTCCCAGTCGTCGTCGGACAGACGCATTGCCAGGTTGTCACGGGTGATGCCGGCATTGTTGACGACGATGTCGATTCCCCCGAGCGCCTGCACGGTCCGTTCGACGAGCGCGGCTGCGGCGCTGGGGTCGGAGAGGTCCGCGCCGAGTGCCTCGGCGCTCACGCCATAGTCGGACCGCAGCGCCGCGACGACCGCTTCAGCGCCCTCGGGATGGGCGGAATACCCCACCGCGACTGCCGCGCCGGCGCGCGCCAGCGCAACCGCGGTCGCCCTGCCGATACCTCGAGAGGCGCCGGTCACCAAGGCGCGCCTGCCCTCCAGCGGGCGTGCGTCGCTCACTGCGGCACCGCTGCGAAATCGAGACGCACGGCAGCCTCCGGGTCACCGATCGAGAGGGTGCGGACCTCAGGCGCGATGCGTCTCGCGAGCCCGCTCAGCACGTTGCCCGGCCCGACTTCGACGAGCACCTCCGCACCGAGTTCCACGAGCCGGTGCACGCAGTCGATCCAGCGCACCGGCGACGTGAGCTGCAAGCGCAACCGCTCGCGTAAGTCGGTTGCCGAATGCACGTCATGCGCATCGACGTTGCAGACGACTGCGGGGTCAGGGTCCGACAGGGGAACGCTGTCCAGGGCCGCCTCGAACCGCGTCGCGGCCGCTTCCATCAACGGCGAGTGAAACGCTCCGCTGACATTGAGCGGAATCGCGCGCCGCGCGCCGCGCGCGAGCGCAAGCTTTGAGGCCGCCTCGACGCCCGCGGTTGCACCACTGATCACCAGCTGCCCGGGGGCGTTGTGGTTGGCCACGACAACGATTTCGCCGGTGTCGCGCTGTGCCTCGTCGCACGCGGCAGTGGCGAGCTCGATATCGATGCCGATGAGTGCGCACATCGATCCCTCGCGCATCTCGGCCATCGCGCGTCCGCGCTCGATCACCAGGCGCATCGCGTCCGCAGGGTCAAGCGCGTGGGCTGCGACCGCCGCCGCGTACTCGCCGACACTGTGGCCGGCGACCGCCACGATGTCCAGATCGCCGGGGAGCAGGCTGCGCAGGGCGCATTCGACGAGGAGCAGCGCCGGTTGGGCGACCTCGGTGGGACGGAGATGATCGTCATCGCGCGTCAGCGCCGCGCCCAAGTCGAGGCCGGCGGAGTGCGCCGCGGCAAGCATTGCAACAGCGATAGGCAGATTGGTCAGTCCGTCCGCCATGCCGGCGGTCTGGCTGCCCTGTCCGGGAAAGCAGAGTGCGACGCGGGCCACCAGGAGCGACTAATTACTCGGTGACGACCACTTCGCGGCCGTGATAGTAGCCACAGTTCGGGCAGACACGGTGCGGAATGCGCGGCTGGCGGCAGCGCGGGCAGGGCGACAGCGTCGGCATCGTGAGCGCGTGGTGTGAGCGCCGAAAATCGCGGCGGCGCTTTGAGATCTTTTGCTTGGGAAGCGGCATGCTCGGTTCTCCGGGGAGGGCGCGCACGCACAGCAGCGCGGCCCATGGATGCGGTCAGTATAGCGGCGCACCCCCCGGGGCGGCCCTGGACACTACTCCCGGTCGCGCCGTTTCCTGCGTTGGCCGGCTTCGACCGGAAGGGCGTCAATTCCCTTGCGGACGGTGGCCGCCTGGCGCACCAGCTGCTCCTCGAGTCGAAGCATCACCTCACGGGCATAGGCGTCGGCATCGCTGCACGTCTGCGCGGCGCGCTCCTCGGCTTCGGCCAGCACCGCCATGGCGTGCTCCTGCGCCTGCTCCACAATCGCGTGCTCGCTGACCAGTGCGCTGACATGGGCTCGTGCCTCGGCAAGCAGCGCCTCCGCGCTCCGCTGCGCCTCGCCGATCACGGCGCTCCCCTGGGCCGTGGCTTCGTCGACGACCCGGATCGCCTCCTCCTCGGCCCGGCCGAGGATGTGCTCAGCCTCGTCGCGCGCGTCGGCAAGCACGCGGCGCTGATCCTCGAGCAGATGACGCGCCTGCACGAGCTCATCGGGCAATCCGAGGCGCGTCCGATCGATCAGTTCCAGCGCCTCGTCCTCGTTGACGACAACGCCGGTCGTGAAGGGCACGCGCCGGCCGGTCGTGACCAGCTCCTCGAGCTGATCGACGAGGTCGATCACGGTCGGCCCGGATCCCGGTTGGTCACTCATGGTTGTCCCTCCGCTCTCCGCGAACCTTCGCTGCATGGCCTCGACGCTCACCGGCGGGGCCATCTCGGTGACGTTGCCGCCGAGCTGGCAGACCTCTTTGATCAAGGACGAGGAGATGAAGACATTGGTGAACGACGTCATCAGAAACACCGTGTTCACGCCGGGGTTGAGGCGCCGGTTCATGAGCGCCATCTGAAACTCGGACTCGAAATCGCTGATGACGCGTAGACCGCGCACGATCGCAATGGCCCCGCTGCCGGCCGCGAAGTCAACGGTGAGTCCCTCGAAGGTGGTGACCTCGATCCGGGGACGCGACTCGAGACATGCCCTGATCATCTCCACGCGCTCCTCCGCCGTGAAGAGCGGTGTCTTGCCGGGGTTCGCGAGGACGCCGACCAGCACCCGGTCAAAGATGGCGGCAGCGCGGTCGAGAATATCGAGGTGCCCGAATGTCACCGGATCAAAGCTGCCCGGGTACACCGCGATGCGTTCGCTCACGCTGCTCCGTCCGTGGGTGCAGCGGTTCGCTGCAGGAAGCTGATGGTGGTCAAGCCGTAACGTGCCTCGCGAAATCGGGTCAGGTTGCCGATGCGCTCAGGGACTTCACGGGCGCGGTGATGTTCGCACACGACAAGACGCGGTGGAGCCGCGCCGAGCAACTCGAGCACCATCTCGAGCTCCGGATCCTGGTACGGCGCATCGACATAACAGAGGTCAGCCTCCACCGTCTGGGCCGCGGCGCTGCGAAGCCAGCGGGGGACGTCCGCGCCCACGAGGTTGCAGCGGTCACGGCAGCCGAATCGATCCGCCGTCCTGGCGATCAGGAGCAACGCCTCACGGTGCCGCTCGACAAAGGTCACCGATGCCGCTCCTCGCGACAGGGCTTCGAAGCCAACCGTCCCGGCGCCTGCGTAGAGGTCGAGCATGGTGGCTCCGACAATGCTGGTCCCGAGGATGTCGTACAGCGACTGCCGAACCATCGCTCGCGTCGGGCGCACCTCAAGCCCGGGTGGTGTTTCCACACGCCTCCCGCGCCAGTCACCCGCCGTGATCCGCGTCTGAGCGGCATGCGCCGGCCCGCCTCTGGTCCGCAGCGTCCGGGGAGGGCGAGTGCGGGTCACGTCAGTCGATGTCGAAGACGGCGCGATACCCGTTCATCGCATCCGACAGCGGTTGCCAGGCCGACAGGTCGGCATCCTGGGCCAGCCAGGCGAGCGCCGCCTGTTTGGCGCGCAGGCCGAGCGCGACGTCGAGAAGGTCGGCAGCGAGCATCTCGGGCAGCCCGTGCTGGCGGAGGCCGACCAGCTGACCCGGGCCCCGCAGTGCAAGGTCGCGCTCGGCGAGCTCGAACCCGCTGTCCGTGGCCGCGACTGCCGCAAGGCGCTGCGAGCCCTCCTCATCGATGCCGCCTTCAAACAGCAGGCAATACGACTGGTGGCGGTCACGGCCGACGCGTCCACGGAACTGATGCAGCTGGGCGAGGCCGAACCGCTCGGCGCCTTCGATGACCATGATGGTTGCGTTGGGAACGTCAACGCCAACTTCCACCACGCTGGTGGAGACGAGCACGTCGGCGTCGCCACGCACAAAGCGATCCATGCGCTCGGTTTTCTCGCGTGCGGGCATCCGTCCGTGCAGCAATTCGACACGCAGATCCGGAAAGATGTCAGTGCTGAGCCGTTCGTACTCGGCAATCGCGCTCTTGGCGCCGAGCTTGTCCGACTCCTCGATCAATGGGCAGATGACAAACGCCTGACGCCCCGCCTGCACCTGCGCGCGCACGAATTCGTAGGCGCTGTTGCGTTCCAGGGGACCGACTACCCGCGTCTCAACCTTCTGACGACCCGGCGGCATCTCACGCAGCTCGCTGAGGTCCACGTCGCCGTACAGAGTGTTCGAGAGTGAGCGCGGAATCGGCGTCGCGGTCATGGCGAGGTAGTTCGGCATGGCACCGGACGTCTGGCGCAGCCGCCGGCGTTGCGCGACCCCGAAACGGTGCTGCTCGTCGACGACGACGAGTCCCAGATTGACCAGGGCGACATCGTCCTCGATGAGTGCGTGCGTGCCGACGATCAAGGAGTCGTGTCCCGCCGCGAGACCAGCGAGAATTTCGCGCCGCGCCGCGGCGGATGTGCTGCCGACCAGCAGACGCGGTGGCAATCCGTGCGGCGCGAGCAGTTTGTCGAGGGTGGCGTAGTGCTGGCGCGCGAGGATTTCCGTCGGCGCCATCACCGCGGTCTGGAATCCCGCGTTGTGGGTCATCAGCGCGGCCAGCGCTGCCACCACCGTCTTGCCGCTCCCGACATCGCCCTGGAGCAGCCGGTTCATCGGGCCTGGGGCCGCCAGGTCGGTGAGGATCTCGTGTCCCGCGACGCGCTGCCCGTCGGTGAGTTTGAAGGGCAGGGTCGCGACGAAATCGCGCGCCAGGTCGATGTCGTAGCGGACGATCACACCCGGACCGCTCATGCGGCGGCGACGCGCGCGCTCGGCTGCAACCAGGAGCAGGAACAACTCTTCGAAGGCGATGCGTTCACGTGCGCGCGTCGCGCTTTCCAGGCTGTCGGGGACGTGCACCTGATAGAGCGCCTCGGCAATCGGCATCAAGCCCTCGGCGTTGCGAACCGAGGGCGGCAGGCGGTCCGGCACCTGGGTCGCGAGCCCCAGCAGTGGTTCGATCCGGGTGCGCAGAAAACGCGAGGTGATGCCCTGTGTCTCGGGGTAGATCGGCGCCAGCGTGCCCACGTGGTGCTGGTCCGGGCCGGCACGCTCGAATTTCGGATTGCGGAAGGACAGGCCGGTGCGTGACATCTCGACCTTGCCGCTCACCATCAACTCCATGCCCGGTTGGAGTTGCCGTGCCAGGAACGGCTGGTTGAACCACACGGCCGTCGCGACTGCCCCGTCATCCTCGAGGGTTGCCTCGACGAGCACCATCTTCTTGTAGGGACTGCGCCGCGCGCTGATGTTGCGGATGTGCACATGCGAGGTCTGGACCGCACCCGGCTGCAGTGCGCGCAGCGGTACCGTCTCCCGCGTGTCCTCGTAGCGGCGCGGAAGGTGAAAAAGCAGGTCGCGCACCGTGATGAGGCCGAGCCTGCCGAGGTGCTGCGCCTGACGCGGGCCGATGCCGTTGATGCGGGCCAGGGGCAGGTCGAGCTCGAGCGGCACATGGGTCGGCGTCACGATCGAGACGAGGTTCGAGCTCACAGTCCTTCCATCGTGGCAGGCTCGCCCGGTTAGTCCGCGCCGAGGCAGGCCACCCCCAGACCGCCCGGTCCGCTGTATGCGCCGACAACGGGTCCGATGCGCCCGTGAATCGGGGTCACACCCGGCACGGCGGCGCTGACCTGCGTCTCCAACGCTTCCATCGATTCGGCGGCGGCTGCGTGGAACTCGGCCAGGCTGCGCAACGGGGCGCACGCCCGCACGCGTTCAACGATCATGTCGATGCCCTTGCTCCGGCTGCGTGGTCGTGCGAGCGGCACCACCTCGCCGTCCTGCACCGCAATCAGCGGCTTCACATTGAGCAGCCCGCCGACAAACGCCTGCGCGCGCCCGATGCGGCCACCGCGATGCAAGTAGGTCAAGGTGTCGAGCAGCACCAGGATTGTGACCTTCGCCCGCCGCAGGGTCGCCTTCGCCGCGACCGACCGCGCGTCGGTACCGGCCTTGATGTCGTCGAGCGCTGCGTGCACCAGGAGTTGCAATCCGCCACTGACGCTCTCCGTGTCCACCAGGTGGATGCGCGTCGCGTCGAAGTCTTTCGCTGCCAGGGTTGCGGACTGCAACGTCCCGCTCAACTTCGAGGAGATATGCAGCCCCACGACCTGATCCACCGGATCGGCAAGCAGCGTCGTGTACAGGCTCGCGAACTGGTCAGGTGATGGCTGCGACGTCGTCGGGTGGACGTCAGTGTGTTGGAGCCTGTCGTAGAAGGCGTCGGGATCGATGTCCACGCCGTCGCGGAATTGCTCGTTGCCGAAGCGGACGATCAGCGGCACCACGTGCACGCCCAGGGCTTGCGCGTCGGAGGGTGAGATGTCTGAGGTGCTGTCGGTGACGAGATGGATCACGTCACTCGAGGGAGAGCACATACGGGTAGTGCTCCTGTCCCCCGGCGTGTACTTCGAACTCGGTTCCCGCGTGGGTTTCGCGCAAGGTGGCGACGAGTGCATCGGCGTCGGTCGCGGTGACCCCGTCGCCGTGATACACCGTGACCAGTTCCGGCGCCGCCTGCTGCGATGCAAGCACCGCCTCGATGACGCTGAGGTAATCGTTGCCGACCTGAGTGATCTCGTCGTCCACGACTGCGATGACGTCGCCCACCTTGATGCTGTGGCCGTTGACGCTGGTGTCGCGCACCGCGTGCGTCACCTCGACGGCGCGCACGGTCGCGATCGCCGCGCGTCATGCGCTCGTAGTTGTCCGAGAGTGTCGCGGTGGGGTCGAACGCCAGCAATGCACTGATGCCCTGCGGGAGATTGCGGGTCGGCACCACGCGGACGTCGCACCCTTCGGCGAGCGGGTCCACCTGCTCGGCGGTGAGGATGACGTTGCCGTTGTTGGGAAGCAGAATCACGCTCTCGGCGTTCACGGCGCGCACGCCGTTCAGCAGATCCTCGATCGACGGATTCATGGTCTGGCCGCCGCTTACGACGCTGTCGGCACCGAGGCTGCGCAGGATGTCGCGAAAACCGTCGCCGGGAGCAACCGAAGCCACACCGATCGCCTTCGGGGGCGCCATTGCCTGCACCGCGGGTGCGCTGGACGCCGTCGCCGCCTCTGCTTCCGCCGCGTCGGCGCGGGCAAGCACGTCATGGTGCTGCGCCGACATGTCCTCGACCTTGAGCTTGCTCATCCGTCCCCGCGATGACGCTGCGGCGATGACTCCGGCCGGGTCCCCGGTGTGGATGTGGACGCGGACCAGCTCCGGGTCACCCACCACGAGCGCAGATTCGCCCAGCGCCGAGAGTTCCATGCGGATGGCGTCGACGTCCAGTCCCGGGCCGTTGATGAGGAATTCGGTGCAGTAGCCCCAGCCCTGCTCGCGGGGCGCGACGGCAGCGGCTCCGTGACGCGACGTCGCCGTCCCGGTCGCCTCAAGATCGCCTGGACGCGGCGGGAGGCGCAGCGGTGGCTCTCCCGAACGGCGGATCACGGTCGGCGCCGGCGCGCTGTCGTGGCTCGCACTGATCGCTCGCGCGAATCCCTCGAGGATCACCGCCAGGCCGAAGCCGCCCGCATCGACGACGTTGGCGTCGCGGAGCACCTGCAACTGGTCGGTGGTGCGTTCCACCGCCGCGTGTGCCTCGAGCACCACCTTGTCGAGCACGATGCGGATGTCATCGGTCTCCGACGCCGCCGTCGCCCCTGCGGCGGCCGCGTCGCGGACCACGGTGAGGATGGTCCCTTCGGTGGGCTTCATCACCGCCCGGTAGGCGACCGCGGATGCCTCGGTGAGTGCCAGCGCTATGCCGCCGGTGTCGACCCGCGAGCGCTGGGCGACCCCTTGCGCGAACCCGCGCAGGATCTGCGAAAGGATGACGCCGCTGTTGCCACGGGCACCCATCAGCGACCCGTGGGCGGCTGCCGCCAGCACCGAGTCCACCGCTTCGGGCGACGGCGCGTCGCGCGCCTCCTCGACCGCCGAGCGCAGCGTCAGGTACATGTTCGAGCCGGTGTCGCCGTCGGGGACCGGGAAGACGTTGAGGTCGTTGATCTCCTGCTGATTGGCCTCGAGCCACGACAGCGCGGCAGTCAGGCCGCCGAGCACCTGCTCGCCGCCCACTTCGCGGAGCGGCTCGCGCAGCACCGCCAGGCCCGGCGCCGGCTTAGTGGCGGACACCGTCACCCTCTGCATGGATCCCCTGGACGTTGACGTTGACCGCCACCACCGGGAGCCCCAGCGTCTTCTCCACGGAGTAGCTGACCGCGCTCATGAGGTTGTGCGCAACCTCGCTGATGCGGGTCCCATACTCGGTGATGACGTAGAGCTCGATCACCAGACCGTCGGGTGTGACCTGGATCTCCACGCCCCGGTGAACGTTCTCGCGATTCAGGCGCTCGGCGATGCCGTCGCGGAGACCACGGGCGGCCATCCCGACGATTCCGTAGCACTCGTTGGCTGCGTGACCAACAATCGAGGCCACGACGCGGGGTGAGACCTCGATTCTTCCCAACGACGCGGTGCGAGACAGTGCGTCGGAAGCCCGGACCTTGCCTTTCACTTGTCTCCGTGGGGCCCGGTGGGGCCTGTGGTATCCTCGGCCACTGGCCACCGGTTTTCCGGAGGCCACCGTGTGCCGCGGCTGCGGCCGAATTCTAGTACGCCAGAGCGGGCGCGCCTCAGGTGAGCGCCCGACCCATCGAGAGACATCATGTCCCAGCGCTGCGACATCTGCGGGAAGGGTCCCATGACCGGGAACAACGTGAGCCATTCCAAAGTGCACACGAAGCGCCGCTTCCTACCCAACCTCCATGTGACCCATCTCGCGGTCAAAGGCAGGGAAGTGAAGGCCCGGGTGTGCACCCGTTGCCTCCGGACTCAGGCAAAGGCGGCTAGAAGCTAGCAGTCCATCGCGCCTCTCGCGGTACGATCGCTCGCGAGAGCGGCGGTTGGAGGCAAGGAATGAGCAGAGCCCTTGGGCTCGTACTAGGCGGGGTGTCGTTCGCGACCCTCGCAGCGGTGACCGTCGCCACGTCGGGCGCATCGACGGGAGCCGGCTCCGCGGCGGTGTCGCCATGGCAGTCTTCGGGGATCACGAGTGTCAGCTCGTCCGGACCCGCTGTCCGCACCCTCGCGTATGCGCGCGTCCCCGCTTCCTCGTTCACTGGCCGGGTCGCCGGGCACCAGGCGTACATCCCCGATGGAAATGGGCCGCTGATCTCGGTGCAAACCGTGAGCGGTGTGACTCCGAACGCCGGACAGTCCGGACCGGGCGGGGAACAGGCGGTCGTCATTTCGGGGAGTGGCTTCACCGGCGTCACGGATGTGGCTTTCGGTGGTACCGACGTGACCTCGATCGCCTACCCGTGCTTGCCCTCGCCAGGCGGTTGCTTCACCGTCGTCAGTGACACCGAGATTGACGCCGACACCCCCACGGAATCAGCTGCGACGGTCGATGTCATCGTCACCGGCGGCTCGGCGGCTGCCGGTGATCAGTACAGCTTCGTCGACCCGCCCACCGTGACCAACGTGACGAGCCCACAAAACGAGGGCGCCACCGGCATCGCGGTGACGGGCTCCAACTTCTCGGATCCGACGGACGGCACCAACGGGGTGAGCCAGGTCGAGCTCAACCCGGTCGGTATGGGATCCAACGTGACTCTGCCCCAGTGCGCGAGCGCGGGCGACCCGCAGTGCTTCACCTTCGTCGACGACGGTGATCTGACGATCAACCTGCCCGCATCGATGATGCCGCGTCAGTACGACACCGTCGTCACGGCGATTGGCGGTGTGTCGATGACATCGCCCAGCGACCGCCTCACGGTGGTGACGACTCCTCCGACTCTGACCAGCATCAACCCATCATCCGGTCCGAGTGCCGGAGGCAATCAGGTCGTGCTCACCGGCACCGGCTTCACCGGTGCCACCAACGTCAATGTCGGTGCGCTCAATGTGAGCAGCAGCAACTTCACGGTGGACAGCGACACGCAGATCACGATCCCCAGCTTTCCCGCGCATGCGGCTGGCGGGGTGCTGGTGAGTGTCGACACGCCGGGTGGCACGAGCAACACCCAGAGCTACACGTACAACGCAGTGCCGACGCTGACCAATCTCAGCCCCTCGTCGGGACCGATTGCCGGCGGCAACCAGGTCGTCCTGACCGGCACCGACTTCACCGGTGCGACCAACGTCAACGTGGGCGCGATCAACGTGAGCAGCAGCAACTTCACGGTGGACAGCGCCACGCAGATCACGATCCCGAGCTTTCCCGCTCATGCCGCCGGTGGGGTGTCGGTGAGCGTGGACACCCCCAACGGCACGAGCAACATCCAGACCTACACGTACAACGCAGTGCCGACGCTGACCAATCTCAGCCCCTCGTCGGGACCGATTGCCGGCGGCAACCAGGTCGTCCTGACCGGCACCGACTTCACCGGTGCGACCAACGTCAACGTGGGCGCGATCAACGTGAGCAGCAGCAACTTCACGGTGGACAGCGCCACGCAGATCACGATCCCGAGCTTTCCCGCTCATGCCGCCGGTGGGGTGTCGGTGAGCGTGGACACCCCCAACGGCACGAGCAACACCCAGCCCTACACGTATAACGCCGCGCCGACCCTCACCAGCGTGAACCCTTCCTCGGGACCGACCGCCGGCGGCAACCAGGTCGTCCTGACCGGCACCGACTTCACCGGCGCTACCAACGTCAATGTGGGCGCGATTAACGTGAGCAGCAGCAACTTCACGGTGGACAGCGCAACCCAGATCACGGTCCCCAACTTTCCCGCGCATGCGGCCGGCGGGGTGGCGGTGAGCGTGGACACGCCGGATGGCACCAGCACCACGCAGACGTACACGTACGACGCCGTGCCGACCCTGACCAGCCTGAGCTCGACCTCCGGACCGACGTCAGGGAGCACCGTGACGCTGACCGGCACGGGCTTCAACACCGCGACCGACGTGAACGTCGGCAGCCACGACATCACGAATTTCACCATCAACAGCGACACATCGATCACCGCGAACTTCCCGGCCAATGCCGCCGGCCCGGTTTCGGTGACCGTCACGAATCCCGGTGGCACGAGTACTCCGGCGCTCACCTACACCTACCTCGCGTTGCCAACCGTCACCGCCGTCTCACCGAGCGCCGGGCCGACGTCGGGCGGTAACACGGTGACGCTCACCGGGACCGCGTTCACGGGCGCGACAGATGTCTTCGCCGATACCGCTGACATCGCGGTATCGCCGTGCCCCGTGTCCCCCGTCAGCAGCTGCTTCACCGTGAACAGCCCGACGTCGATCACGGTCGAGGATTTCCCCGCTCACGCCGCCGGGACCATCGACATCACCGTAGCGGCGGCCGGCGGGACGAGCATGACCGTGACTGCTGATCGCTACGCGTATGCTGCGGCGCCCACCGTGACCAACGTGACACCGAACGCCGGGTTACCGAGTGGTGGGAATACCGTCACCGTCACCGGCACGAGCTTCATGTCTGGCACCCTCTACACCGCGACGCAAGTGTCGGTCGGGAGCACTCACCTCTCGGCGTGCGGCACTGCACCCTGCTTCACCGTCACCGGTCCCAGCTCCATCACGATCACCGGCATGCCTCCTGGCACGGCAGGGACGACAGTGCACATCACGGTCACTGTGCTTGGCGTGACGAGCAACGTGAACGCCTCTGACCAGTACACGTATACGGCGGGGGTTCCGGCGGTGACGAGCGTGCTGCCTCGCAATGGCTCGACCAACGGCAACGAGAATGTACAGATCGTTGGTTCGAACTTTGAGAATGCCGGCTCGCCGTTTACGACGATGTGTTCTTCGACACCACCGATGTACCCATGTCCAACCATTACCCGTGCCCGGGTTCGGCGAATGGGTGCTTCACCGTGACCGGACCGAACACCATCAATGTGTTCACGCCGCAACACGCAGCCGGCCTGGTCGTCATCACGGTGGAGACGGCGATCGGCACCAGCGGTACGAGCGCGGCCGATGACTACACCTTCATCGCCCCGGGCGCGTACACCGCGTTGCCGACGCCCTTCCGGATCTGCGATACACGCCCAGGCTCACCGACCCCGCTGTGCGCGAATCACACGCTTGCGGGTTTGCATACCGTGAGCGTGCAGATCACCGGAGGGCATGGTGTGCCAAGCGGTGCTCAGGCAGTCGTGGTGAACCTCACCGCCATCAACCACTCGGGGAACGCCACATTCGTGACTGCGTATCCCTTCGGCACCACGCGCCCCAACGCCTCGAACATCAACCTTCCGGGCGGTACCAATGTGCAGTCCAACCTCGCGATCGTACAGTTGAGCAGCAGTGGTGAGATCACGCTGTTCAATTCCGTCGGCAGTGCCGACGTGATCGTTGACATCCAGGGATACTTCGCGGCCCCTCCTGGTAGCAACGCCGGAGCGTTCCACAGCATCCCGCCGCTGCGCATCTGCGATACGCGCGCCAACAAGAACACCGAATGTGCAGGCACTGTGAACAGCCCCATCGCGGCTGGCACGTGGCGGCATGTCGTGCTGTCCGGGGATCCACCGGGGAGCACGGCCCCATCGATCCCAACTGGTACCAATGCAGACGCCGCTGTCTTCAACCTCACCGCCACCGGCGGCACCAAGGGAACGTTCCTCTCGGTCGCGGCTGCAACCGGATCGAACCAATGCCCGACCAGCGCACCGGCATTCTCCAATCTCAACCCCGGCGCGAACGGGACCTTGCCAATCCGCGTGATCTCGCAGTTGGGATCGCATCAGGACGTCTGCGTCTTCAATTCACTGGGCAGCATCAACGTGGTCATCGATGTGAGCGGGTGGTTCAGCTCAAGCACTGGGCCGGCTGGCGCGTACTTCTACTCCGTGCCGCCGACGCGCATCTGCGACACCCGCGTCGGGTCCGCGAGTTGCGCGAAGCAAGCCCTCGTCACGGGCACCAACGATCTCATCGGCGTCGCCGGTGTGACCTCGGTGATCCCCGCCGACTTCGAGCCGACGCCACCGGTCGCGATCGTCGCGAACCTCACCGGTGTTGCCGGCACCGCGCCGACCTTCTTCACGCTCTATCCGAGCGATGCGGCGAAGCCCGAGGCCTCCGATCTCAACCCGGGTGCGCGGCAGGTCATCGCCAACCTCGCGATCTCAGGCATCTCGACGACCCCGTCGACCAACCTTGGCGAGGTGACCTTGTTCAACGCCGTCGGCACCATCAACGCGATCCTGGACGTCGCCGGCTGGTTCCAGTAGGCAGCGCCGGTCGGCGGCGGATCGCCCGGTTGCGCACGGAATGCCCACGCGAGCAGCGCAAGGCCATCGACGATGCGCGGCCCGGGGCGGCTGAAGAACGCGGATCCGTCGACGGCGAACACCCGGCCGGCGCGGACGCAGGCGAGCTCGTCGAACCCCGGGCGTGACGTGATCTCCGGGACCAGGTCGAGGGTGCGCGGCAGGTCGTAGCCGCAGGGCATGAGCACCATCACGTCGGGTTGCGACGCGACCACCTCGTCCCAGGAGACGTAGCGCGACGGCTCTTCCTCGTGGCCGAGGGCGTCGATCCCCCCTGCGATGCGGACCATTTCCGGCACCCAGTGCCCACCGACCATGATCGGATCCGTCCACTCGATGCAGACGACACGCGGGCGGGGTTCCACTGGATCAAGCGCAGCAACATCGGCAATCCGCTGCCGCATCCCGGAGGCAACCCGACCGGCGCCTTCGACCCGTCCGACGGCCTCGCCCACCTCCTCCACCGAGGCGCAGATTTCCTCGAGTGTGCGCGGCTCGAGCGACAGCACTGGCACGTCGCCCGGGAGGCGGCGAACCGCGCGACGCACGTCGCTGTAGGCAACCGCGCAGACGTCGCAGAGTTCCTGGGTGACGATGAGATCGGGGCGGAGCGCTTCGAGAGCAGCCTCATCCAGCCGGTAGATGCTCGAGCCTTCGTGGCGAGCGGCATGGATATGGCGGTCGATGTCGCCGGGAGGAACGCCTTCAATGCTCAGCAGGCTGGACGTGACTGCGGGGAGCGCGGCTGTCGCGTCTGGGTAGTCGCATTCGTGGGTGACGCCGACCACCAGGTCACCCGCGCCGATCGCGAAGAGGATCTCGGTGGCGCTCGGCAACAGCGAGATCACGCGCGCGGGCGCGGTCATGAGACGGCGAGGTGCCCGCCGGGCCGTGCGCTGCGCAGCGCACGCAGCACCGAGACCATCTCGATGGCCGCCTCGGCGGCGTCGGCGCCTTTGTTGCCGAGCTTGCCACCAGCGCGGTCGATTGCCTGCTCGATGCTGTCGACCGTGAGCACGCCGAAGGTCGCCGGCACGCCGGTCGTGGCATGGACCGACGCGATGCCGCGCGCCGCTTCGCCGGCGACGTAGTCGAAGTGCGGCGTATCGCCGCGAATCACCGCGCCCACGCACACCACGGCGTCGATGTCGCCGCGCTCCGCCAGCTCACGTGCCGCGATGGGAATCTCGAACGCACCGGGAACCCACACCACCTCGATGTCGCCGCTCAGCGCACCGTGGCGCTGGAGCGCGTCGACCGCGCCTTCGAGCAACGGAGCGGAGATGCGGTCGTTGAACCGCGATGCGACGACGCCGAAGCGCATCCCCGCCGCAGCGAGGGTTCCTGCGTGGATCGTCACCCCCTCGATCGGGGCGGAAGTTCGATCCTCCCTGAGCGTCATAGCGTGTCGATGGCATCGCCGAGCTCCAGGCTGTGGCCGAGCTTGTCCTGCTTGACGCGAAGATAACGCTCGTTGTGCGCGTTGGACGGGATCAGCAAGGGAATCTGGTCGGTGACCTCGAGCCCGTAGCCGCTCAGACCGTAGTACTTCCGCGGGTTGTTGGTGAGCACCACCATGCGCTTCACGCCGATGTCGGAGAGGATCTGCGTGCCGATGCCGTAGTCGCGCTTGTCGATCGGCAATCCGAGGCTCACGTTCGCCTCCACGGTGTCGAGGCCGCGATCCTGCAGCGCGTAGGCGCGCAATTTGTCCATGAGCCCAATGCCGCGGCCCTCCTGGCGGAGGTAGACCAGAACGCCTCTCCCCGCGTCGGCGATCATCGCCATCGCCTTGTGCAGCTGCGCCTGGCAGTCGCACCGCTGCGACCCGAAGACGTCGCCGGTGAGGCACTCGCTGTGCACGCGCACCAGCACGGGGTCCTCGCCGCGCACGTCGCCCCACACCAGCGCGAGGTGCGTGACATGGGTGATGACGTCCTCGTACGCGTGCACGGTGACGGTGCCGAACTCGGTCGGCAGCGTCGTGGTGGCGCCGCGCTCCACGAGCCGTTCATTGCGACGGCGATAGGCGATGATGGCGTCGACGCTCACGATCTTGATGTCGTGTTCGGCCGCGAACACGTCGAGGTCCGGACGTCGCGCCATGCGGCCGTCGGCGCGCATCACCTCGCAGATGACGCCCGCGGGAAACCGTCCCGCGAGCTTGCAGAGGTCGACAATCGCCTCGGTCTGGCCGGCACGCTCGAGCACACCACCGGCTGCGGCACGGAGCGGAAAGGTGTGACCGGGCTTGGCAAAGTCGCTCGCCTTCGCATGCTCATCGCAGAGCAGGCGGATGGTGGTGGCTCGGTCGAAGGCACTGATCCCGGTGGTGACGCCGTGACCGATTGCCTCGACGGTGACCGTGAACGCGGTGCCGAAACGCGAGGTGTTGTCGTCGACCATCGCGCTGACGCCGAGCTCGTCGAGCCGCCAGCCCTCCATGGGCACGCAGATGAGGCCGCGGCCGTTGATCGCCATGAAATTGACGGCCTCCGGCGTGATGCGGTCCGCGGCCACGGCGAGGTCGCCCTCGTTCTCGCGATCCTCGTCGTCGACGATGATCACGAACTTCCCGGCACGGATGTCGGCGATCGCCTCGTCGACGGTGGCCAGGGTCACCGGATCCCGCCCGCGACGGCGAACGCGTTGACATGCTCGCCGGCTGCGAGCGTGCGCGCCACGTAGCGCGCGATGAGGTCGACCTCGAGATTGACCGCGGTGCCGAGTTGCCAGGCACCGGCCACGGTGTTGGCGAGCGTCACCGGGATCAGCGACACGGTGAATGCGGCGTCGAACACATCCACGACGGTGAGGCTGATGCCGTCGACCGCAATGCACCCCTTTTCTGCGATGAGCCCGGTGAGATCGTCAGGAGTGGCGATCGTGACCCAGCGGGCGTTGCCGTCCTCCCGCAGCGCGGTGACGACACCGGTTGCGTCGATGTGGCCGGTCACCATGTGGCCGCCAACCCGGTCCCCGAACTGCAGGGCGCGCTCGAGATTGACGGTCGCCCCGACAGCGTGGCCGCCGAGGGTCGTCCGATGCAGCGTCTCCGGCATCACGTCAGCGCTGAATCCCAGGTCGTCGAACCCCGCCACCGTGAGGCAGACGCCGTTCACCGCCACGCTCTCGCCGGTGCGAAGGCCTGCGAAGGGAGCGCGAGGGGCGATGGCGATCCGCCCGCTGCCCGTGCCCCTGACCTCGCCGAGGGTTTCCACGATGCCGCTGAACAACTCTGGTGTCTCCTCGATCTCAACGTACACAGTATCCGGTCACCACGAGATCGGGCCCGACCGACTCAGTGGTCACGTCCCGCAGGAGCGGGGCGGCGGCCAGGCTCAGAGCGCCCAGCCCTCCCACGGCTGCGAGGGCCGTTCCCCCGATGATGCGGGGCGCCAGCATCGCCACCACCTTGTCGACGATCCCAGCGTCGAATGCCGCGCCGAGCACCGTGGGACCGCCCTCGATGAGGAGGCTGATCACCCCCCGGGCGCCGAGCACGGCAAGCAGGGCTCGGAGGTCGACCCCTGCGGCGTTGGCGCTGACCACCTCGACGTCCACTCCTGAGCCACGGAGGGTCCGCACACGATCCGGGTCCGCGCGCTCGGTGGTCGCCACCAGGATCCGCCCGGGCGTCGCGCTCAGCACCCTGGCGTGATCCGGGATGCGCAGCGTGCTGTCGACCACCACGCGCAGCGGTGAACGCCCACCTTCGATGCGCGTGGTGAGTTCGGGATCGTCGGCGACCACCGTGCCGATACCGGCGAGAACGGCGTCGTGGATGTGGCGGAGGCGGTGCGCCCGCTCGCGGGTTGCCGCTGCGGTGATCCACTTCGACTCGCCCCCGGCGGTGGCGACTCTGCCATCGAGGGACGCCGCAAATTTGGCGGTGACGAAGGGCAGGCCCGTGGTGACGTGCTGCACGTAGAACTCGTTCAGCCGCCGGGCTTCGGCCTCGCGTCGTCCGACCACCACGGTGATGCCGGCCGCTCGCAACGCGGCGATGCCCTGGCCGTCGACCCGTGGGTTCGGGTCGATCATGGCCACAACCACTCGGCGTGGCGATGCGGCGATGAGGGCCTCGACGCAGGGTGGCGTGCGGCCGTGGTGCGCGCAGGGTTCGAGCGTGACGTACACGTCGGCGCCGCGCGCGCGATCCCCAGCCTCTTGCAGTGCCTCGATTTCCGCGTGTGCGTCGCCGGCCCTGCGGTGGAAGCCGGTGGCGATCACCTCCCCTCCCCGCGCGATCACGCACCCCACCATGGGATTCGGACTGGTCGCAAAGTCGGCCGCGGCTGCCGCGAGCAGCGCGGTGTCCATCAGCGCCAGGTCGGCGCTGAGCTCGTCAGTCACGCGCGGACCGGCACCCGTGGTGGCGACAGCGTGCCGTCCGGCCGAAGAATCCGACGCGCCTCGAGGTCGGCGCGGAGCTGACCACAGGCGGCATCCGCATCGCCACCGCGCGTATCGCGGACGGTGACGCGGGCACCTTGGAGCGCCGCGAGAAAACGTCTCGCCACCGCCGGCTCGGGAGGGCCCCAGGGGCTCCCCTCGATGCGATTCATCGGGATCACATTGATGTGCGCCTGCGCACGCCGGGCCAGGTCGCGAAGGCCATCAGCCTGCTCGACGGAGTCGTTGACGCCGCCGATCAGGCACCACTCGAAGCTGAGCCGCCTCCCGCTCCGTTCCGCGTAGCGCGACGCGGCGTCGAGCAGTCGCCCGAGCGGGTAGGTCCTGTTCAACGGCACGAGGCGGTCGCGCAAGTCGTCGGTTGCCGCGTGCAAGGAGACCGCCAGGGTCACGGGCATCGCCGCAGCCGCGAGCTGCTCGATCCCGGGCACGACACCGCTCGTCGAGACCGTGATGCGCCGTGCGCTGATGCCGGCGTCGCGGGTGAGCGCCGTGACCGATTCCAGCGTCGGCTGCACGTTGGCGAGCGGCTCACCCATGCCCATGTAGACGATGTGTGTCACCGGTCCCAGACCACGCCGGTGCAACGCTGCCGATGCGGCCCGAACCTGGTCGACGATCTCCGCGGCGGTGCAGTTGCGCCGCAGACCCATGCGACCCGTGGCGCAGAAGGGGCAGCCGACCGCGCATCCGACCTGACTGCTCACGCAGACGGTTGCCCGGCGCCTCGCACCGGTGCGCTCAGGAGTTCTCCATGGCGACCGTCTCCACCGTCTGGCCATCGTGGAGGCGGCAGAGGAGCTTGATGGTGTTGCCGAAGTCCGCGAGCGTCTCGGCGGCGACGGAGACGGTCGAAAACGTGAAGTCGTCAGCGAGGGCCTGACGAAGTCGAGCCGGCAGCTGCTGGATCGCGTCGAAGCTTTCGACGAACGGCTGCCAGACCGCGGCCTGAATCTGGCGCGCCCGCCAGGCGGGCTCGCCGTGCCGTGCCAGGACCTCGAGCACGCGCGCGTCGCCGGCGGTGCTGAGTGCTTCGGGAGGCATCGTTCCATGGTACGGGCGAACGCGCCACCGGCCGTGAACCTCGTAGGCTGAGCGCCATGCAAGGGGTGATCGGGGCGTTCATCGGCGTGCCCGCGACCATGTTGGTGGCCGGCGGCCTGGGCATCATCGGGGTGAGCATCTACAACCGCCTGATCGGCGGGCGTCGCGGCAAATCGCCGATCCACTGGGGCCACGTGAGCCTCGGCACCGTGATGTTCGGTCTCGGCGTCGTGCTGATCTGGGTCGAGGTCGCCGCTGTCGGAGCCACCTAGGGCGGGGCTCAGCGCCGGCCGATGAGGCTCAGGAACTCCATCCGGGATTTGTCATCGTCGCGCAGGCACCCGGTCAGGGAGGACGTCACCGCCGAGCTGTTCTGCTTCTCCACGCCGCGCATCGCCATGCAGAGATGGGTGGCCTCGATCACGACGCCCACTCCCTGCGGGTCGAGCACCGTTTGCAGCGCCTCCGCGATCTGCGTGGTGAGGCGTTCCTGCACCTGCAGACGGCGGGCGAACATGTCGACGATGCGCGGGAGCTTGCTCAGACCGATGATCCGGCCGTCGGGGATGTAGGCGACGTGCGCCTTTCCGAAGAAGGGCAGCAGGTGATGCTCGCAGAGGCTGTACATCTCGATGTCGCGGACGACCACCATCTCCGAGTACGGCTCCTCGAAGATCGCGCCGTTCACGACGGTGCCGAGGTCCTTCGCGTAACCGCTGAGCAGGTAGCGATAGCTGCTCGCCACCCGCGACGGGGTCGAGACCAGCCCTTCTCGATGGGGATCCTCGCCGATCTCGCTGAGCAAGGACCGCACCAGCCCGGCGATGGGATCGGCGTTTGCCGGGCTCGCCGTCATTGCCCCTGGACCAGCCGGATGTTGAAATGCGAGACCCCGAGCTTCATGCGCATGCGGATCCAGAGCGCCAGGTACATCTCTGGCCCGCGGGAGGTGGTGATGTCGCCGAGGTCGACGATGTCGTCCTCGCCCCAACCGAAGCTGCGGAGCAGGGAGGCCACCGTGTCCTTCGCGTTGTCGTCGTTGCCGGAGACGAAGATCGCGTGCGGGCCATCGATGAGCCCCGGGTTCACCATGACGTCGGCATTGACGGTGTTGAGCGTCTTGACCACCCGCGCATCGGGAAACGCGCGCTGAACCTGCTCGCCAAGGCTGTCGGTGTTCGCGACCAACAGGGTTGGCGGGAAGCCCGCAGAGTGATCGAGTGCGTTGGAGATGTCGATGAGCACCTTGCCCGCGAGGTTGCCGGCTCCCGCCGCGTCCAGCGCCTCGAGCGTCCCCGCACCCGACGTGGCGTTGATGACGATCTCGCCGGCCGCCGCAGCGTCCGCCATGGTGCCCGGGTGCGCGCGGTCACCTGCGCCCGCTGCCCACGCCACGACTTTCTCGTTGGTCGCGCTCCGAGAACCCATGGTCACGTCGTGGCCGAGCTCGATGAGTTTGGAGGCGATGGTCTGGCCGACCACGCCGGTTCCGAGGACTCCGATTCGCATGTGCTCCACTCCGTTGTCAGCCGGCTCGTCCTGATGATGACGTGCGACTGTCAATCGGCGCCGGCCCGTGTTGCTCGTGAGCCGCCTCGGTGGGCTGCGTTCCAAGGGTGGCCGCGCCGACGATCACCAGCAGGTCCCAGGAGTTACGCAGCGACACGACGACCAGGAAGATCGCCACCCCCACGAGATAGGAGAGCGCGACGGTGTAATTGCCGGAAACCATCACCGCGCCAACCACGATCACCGCGACGAACGTCGCCGTGGTCAACCCGAAGCGCAGGATCAGCTGGCGCACGCTGAGGGTGCGGTGGCGGGTCGTGAACCCGGCGACCAGGCTCTGGGTGATGAGCGCGCACGCGAAACCGCCGAGTACCACGAGGTTCCATCCGGTCGAGGAGGACCGAGTCTCCGGGACCAGCATCAACAGCGAGAGCACCAGGGTGACGCCGAAACTCGCGAGCGTCACCCTCGCGAGGGCACGGACGTCCGGGTGGTTGATCACCACCCGCAGGTGCAGCGAGAGACCGACGAACAGCAGCCCGACGAGGCTCGCCGTCGCCGCACCCGTGATCGAGTAGAAGTCGTGCCAGCTCTGCAGCGTGGCCTGGAAGTTCACGGAGGTGGAGTTTGACGGCGCAGTCGCCTCGACGGGCGTGCAGCGATCAGAGCTTGGGTTGCAGGTCCTTGATCAAGGTCTCGGCGGCCGCGTCCGACTGCAGGTCGGACACCGTGATCGAGACGTTGCCGAACAGCGCTTCCACCCCGAGGATCGACGTGAATGCCTTGTCGCCGAGGCCACTGATCGGCTTCCCACCGGCCCCGGCTGCTTGCACCGCGGCGTCATAGCCCACGGCGGCGTCGAGGGCAAGCACGCTCACGGTCACGCCCGATGTGCCATTCGCGCTCGTGTAGTTGCACATGTAGAGCTTGTAGCTGGTCGTGTCCTGCTCCTCGGCCTGGGTGATCGGTTCGCCCGTCACCGACGCCACGGTCGAAGCCGGGAGCAGCGCGCAGACCTGCACTGGATGACCGATCCCGTCGTTGACCGATCCACCGCCGCTGGACGCTTGCTGCGTGGTTCCGGAACCGCTCTGGCTCCCGGAGCCGGGGTTGCTGCTCCCGGCGGACGCTGTGCTGCCGCAGGCAGCGAGCAGGCCGCCGGCGATGGCGACGAGCGAGAGCGCGCCGAGGCGCGACGTGGTACCGACGAGGAGCGGTGCGGATGCGCGCTGACGAATCACCTGGATGATCCTCCGTTTCGGGCTCGGCGAGCCCATTGCGGAGAGTGGAACCGCTGCCGATCGCAGATCGATCGCAGGTTGTGGCGGTCCCGCTAGCGAATCGAGGCGACCGCCACAGGTTGTGCCGCGTCGAGCACCGCCAGCCGGCGGATGTTCGTGCAGCCGCGGCCCTGGTGCTTCGCGTCGTAGAGCGCTGCATCCGCGGCACCTTGCACCAACGCCGGAGCCACCCCGGCGGGTGCCACACAACATCCGATGCTCAGGCTTGGCGAGCCGCTGGTGAGGATGACGCCGCCGATCGCGGTTTGGATCCGTGCGGAGAGGCGCTCCGCGCCGTCCATGGTCGCGTCGAGCATGAGCACGGCGAACTCGTCGCCGCCCACACGGGCGATGGTATCCCCGCGCCGAACGACGGCCTTGAGTGCGGACGCAACCGACGCGATGGCCGCATCGCCGGCCGCGTGCCCCCAGCGGTCGTTGGTGGCCTTCAGATCGTCGAGATCGATTGCCAGAAAGGCGAACGGGCGGCGATCGGTCAGGCGTTCCAGTGCCTCGTCGAGACCGCGACGATTCACGAGACCCGTGAGCGGATCGGTGCGCGCCTGCGCCTCGAGGGATTCGTGTGCCGAGGCGCTCGCGAGTGCGAGTTCGGTGAGATGGCCGAGCGTTACGACGCGGTCGAATGCACCGGGCGGCAGCGGTTGGCCCCGACCCGACACCGCAAGGATGCCCTGCACCCTGCCGTCGATGTGGATCGGGACCGCAGCGCTGTCGGTGACCTGCACCGGGAAGGACGCGTTGACGTATCCCGACTCCTGTGGGGCGGTATCGACCGGTTCGAATGCCGGCTGGCCACTTTCGAGCACTCGGTAGATCAGTGGGTTGTCGGCAACCTGGAACGTGAGTTCGATGTCGGGGGCGCCGGTCGCATCGCTATCCGCGACGATCGAGAGGGTGCCTCCGGCGACAGCGAAGTACTGACTGCGACCGCCCGACTTCGTCGCCGGCGAGGCCAGCGCGTTGGTGAGACGGGTGGCAGTGCGAATGACCTGCGCGGAGTTGAGGGTCGCGGTCAACGCTCGCATCGCCTCCGACATGACGGCACTCTGCCTGGCTTCTTCGCGAGCACTGCTCACCGTGAACTCGAGACGGAAACGGAGGCGGTGTGTGACCAGGCTGATCATCGACAGGGCGGTGATCCAGACCACCAGGAGACGACCGACCACGAGGCCAGTGCCGCCGCCGGCGTGGCCGACGATCCCGAGGGCGAGGCAGATCGCGGGGATGATCACGAAGGACTCCCAGGGCTTGCCGTAGAGCGCCGAGAAGATCAGCGGCAGCAGCAGGAGCGAGAGCAGTCCTGTCGAAGTTCCGGCGGAGTACGCGAGGCATCCAATCGAGGCGACCGCGAGGAGCGGCGGAGCAACGTCGAGCGCGCGCGGGGCCCGCGACCGTCCCGACAGGTACAAGGTCAGCGCCGAAAGGAGCACCAGCCCCAGCGCAGCGAGAAACCATGCGACGCGGGCAGGTCCCGACGGGAACAGCACGCTGGCAAAGGCAAAGACGGCGACGACCGCAAAGGGCACCCGGGTTGGTTGGGTGCCACGGGTGCTCGCCAGGCCACGGGCAAGAAACGAGGGATGCACGGATCAGGATGGTAGGAGGTCGGCGGACCGCTCCCAGCCGCTTCCGAGACCTGTTACGCGGCCGCGAGATGGCGCGACAACCTCCCGAGGTGGAAGTGGGGCACTGACATGAATGCATCAGTGCGATTGATGCGTTCACGTCTGGCGGCGTTCGGAGCGGCGCCAAAGATGAGTGTCTGACCAGTTCGACAGTATGATATCGTGGAAGGAGACAGCAGCCATGCGCGGGGACACTTCGTTTCGGAACCCAACCCGGCGCTCGGTGCATGTGGCGACAGGGATCGCCGCGGTAGGCGCAATGCTCATCTTCGGATCCACCTCGGCGTCCGCGGCAAGTGGCACGCAAATCATGACCGGCACCACTTCGGGCGGAGTGCTCAGCATCGCCGCGCCGGCGAGCCTCGTGCTGCCAGTCCTGGTGGCGGCAGCTCCGACGGCGGCGACAATCTTGGGAGCGTGAGCTGGACGGACACGATGAATGACGCAGTCGTGTCGAGCGTCACCCTCGCGGCGACGAACCTGTGGCACGCTGCAGGCGCCGGCCTGTACATCCCCTGGGCCGACTTCACGATCACCGTGGACCCCACGCCCGTTGCCGAACGCGAATAATACCGGGCACCGCGGTCGTGGTCCCGCCGGGTAGCCCGTACGTGCTCACCGGAACGCCGACCACCGATTTCGGGACCTTCTCGACACCATCACGCTTGCCACCGCATCGGCGACCAGTGAAGGCACGTGGACACTCGCGAACAACCAGATCGTGGTCGCGGTGCCTGCAGGTACGACGCCCGGCACCTCGTTCTCGGCGACGATTCAGTACACCGTAACCGGTTAGCCCCCAAACCCCCTTCCAGCCAGTGGCCCCGACGGCGTTGGGTTCCCCACCCCCACGGTCCCTGGCCCTGGCCCCCGAGGCGAGTGCCGCTCCTGGCTGATCACGCCGCCCGGTCCGCGCTTTCGACGGTCGTCTGAGACATTCCGTACACAACTTCTCGGAGTTCGTACCCCTTCGTGACGGTGCGACATCGCGACGGGGTTAGGCTGAGGCCCGGAGTCGTTCCGAGGAAGTGAGGTGAAGGTGCACTCAGCCGTGGTTTCGCATCGAGACGCAGACGTGCGCCGGGCGTGTCGGCTGCCTGCGGCGTGGCTCTCTTCGCCCTCGTTGCCACTGGAACGCGGCGGAGGCCCTCCGCGCTGCCGCCCCTCCGCAACACCGGCTTCGAGTCAGCTCTTCGGCGTCCATCCCGTGCAGGAAGGCCGAACAACGCTCCCCGGCGGCCATTTCAATTTTGCCCTTGTACCCGGACAGCGGATATCCGACGGCATTGTGATTGTGAACTTCTCGAGCCACGCGCTGCATTTTCACGTATACGGCGCAGATCTCCTCGACCGCGACCGGAGGCGGACTCGCTCCGGCACAGCCGACCGCGACAATGCACCAGGTCGGCGCCTGGATCGTCGTGTCGGCGCCGGTGATCATGATCGCCGCGCACGGCCAGTCGACCGACTCTTTACGATCAGCGTGCCGGCCGCGGCGGCGCCGGGCAGCATCTTGGGGCTGTTGTGGCTGCAGCGGACATCGGGGTCACGGCCCAGGGAAATCCGATTGAGGCGCGTGCGGCACTGATCACCGTGGTCACGCTTCCAGGCGCTGCGCATCCTTGGCGCGTCTCACCGCGCTATTTGGATCGGGAACGGGACCACGACAATTCGGTTTTCGCATCACGGCACCAACACCGGAAACGTCCTGCTCACGTATGCCGGCTCGGTGATGATCGATGACGCTCAACGGGCGCCCGGTCGCGAAGGTCCTGCTGACGCCAACCAACGCGTACATCGTGCCGGCGGGCCATCCCCTTGCGGCGACGTGGAGAGAGCCGGCCCAACCGGCAGCGGCGTACCGCGCTCGCGCGACGGTCACCGTTCTGGACAACGGGCGTACCGGTCGGCACGCTGACCTCGCAATCCCTTCTGGTTGCGTTCCCATCTGCGGCCCCGTTGTGGCTTGTGGAGGGCTGGCGCTGGCGATTCTGGTGATGATCGTTGTCGCCGCATTGGCCGCGTCGTCGTGTCCGTTCGGCACCGTCGGCCTGGCGCTGCGGCGTTTCCTCGGTACCCGGGACTGGGATGAGATGATCGAAGGCCTTCACTTGGAGAGCGATGCGCGAGCAGCGAAGTCGCAGTTGCACGCCAGTGGATCCGGCACGTTCGGCATCGCGCGCGCGCAACGATCCTGATCGTCGACGACGATGACCGGATGCGCGACGCGACCGAGCGCATCCTGAAGCGCGCGCATTATCGCGTTGTGCAGGCGGCGACTGCCGACGAGGCGCGCCTGGCGTGGATCAAGGCACCACCCCGAGGTTGCGCTGGTCGATCTCGAGCTCGGTGGCGAATCCGGGTCAGCGCTGCTCAACGAGGTGTGGGTGCGTGATCTTGATACCGCGGTGGTCGTGGTGACGGGATCCGACGATGTCGACATGGCGAACGAGTCGTTTGACGCGGGGCCTCGGGTTACCTGGTCAAGCCGTTCACCTCCGAACGAGCTCCTCATGCAGGTGAGCAGTGCACTGCGCCGCCGTCATCTCGAAAGAGCGGTCGCCGACCACGTGCGTGAGCTCGAGCGCAAAGTCATCGAGGGTGCCACGGGGATCAGCGACTTGCGGGGGCGTCTCGAGACGCTGTCGTCGATCCTCGCTCGGCGACGAGCAAATCGTCCGACACCTCTGCTCCGCTGTCTGCCTGCGCGACGACGACACCGGCCGCCACATTGAACGAGTGAGCGTGACCGCGGCGCGCGCTTGCCGACTGGTGCGGCTTTGTTGTTGACCCCGCGCCCGCGCTGCGCCTCGCGGCCGCGCTCCACGATATCGGCAAGATCGGCATCCCCGACTGGGTGCTGCTCAAGGCGGGGCGGCTGACCTCAGATGAGCGCACCATCATCGAAAGGCATTGCGAGCTCGGCCACGCGCTGCTGTCCGGTTCGACCAGTCGCGTGCTCACGCTCGCTGCGTCGATTGCACTGAACCACCATGAACGGTGGGACGGAAATGGGTATCCAAACCGACGGCGCGGCGAGGATATCCCCCTCGAGGCGCGCATCACCACGGTGGCAGACGTCTTTGACGCGCTCACCCGAGACCGTGTGTATCGTGCCGCGTTACCGATCGACACGGCCATCGACGTCATGATGCGCGAGCGAGGTGGTCTCTTCGACCCGAAGTTGCTCGATCTCTTTCTGGTTCGCCTTGACGACGTGCTGGATCTCACCAAGCCGCTTCCCGACCCTGACGTTGCCCGAGTGACCCGCATCGTCATCGCCGGCGATGAGCCGGTGCTCGTTGAGGGTTTGCTGCACTTGATGAATCGACGAGGCGAGATGCGTGTCGTCGGGAGCGCGCAGACCTGGGCTGAAGCACTGGAGGTCGTGCGCAACGTCCGCCCTGATGTGTTGCTGGCCGACTACCTGATCCCCGGTGGCGATGCCGCGGGCCTGACCGAGGTGCGTGCTTGCTGAACTCCCGAGACCAAGGTGATCGTTCGCATCGATACAGCGATCCCACAGGCCGCCTTGCGCTGCATTGCGGCCGGGTGCTCGGGTGTGATCGCCAAGACCGCACCGGTGGATGACGTCGCGAGGGCAATTCGGCGCACCCATGACGGCGAGGTGGTCATCCCGATCGATCTACTTCCGAAGGTGGTCTCTGGTCTGCGTCGGCCGGAGCATCGTGTCGGGGACAACATGACGCCTCGAGAGACCGAACTGCTCGGCCATCTCGCTCACGGACGCTCCCTGCTTGAGATTGCTTCGGAGATGTCCATCAGCCTGAATACCGCTCGCAATCACACGCAGCGCGTGATCGAGAAGTTGGGGGCGCACTCCAAGCTTGAGGCGGTTGTGATCGCGCTTCGAGAGGGCCTGGAGGTGGCACCCGCATAACCGGCATGTGCCAGGAGCCTCGGCGAGGCGATGGGATCTGTCGGCTTCCGAACAGACGCCGGGGGCCCCGGCCGGTACCTTCAAGTGAGGGACCAGGCAGGGTGATCCCCGACCCCCTCGCTGCGTGTCACCCCCTGTCCGCAGCTCCCTGCCTGGCCCTCGAATACGTAAATGATGGGCGGAGCTCGGCCCAAAAACTCCGCTTGATCGAGCGGACTTCGAACATGGACAGGTGGTGCCGAGGAAGGGACTCGAACCCTTACAAGGTTGCCCTCACCAGCCCCTCAAGCTGGCGTGTCTACCAATTCCACCACCTCGGCACGCGGCCGCACGAGCGCCTGGTGGGGCTCCGCATGCGGTGCCGCCATTCTACAGGCGGCTGGCGTGACCGCCCGTGCCCTCCCATGCCCGGTCGCCGCTTGTGGCATGCTGAACGGAGCGTCAATGGGGAGGACTGGCATGCGGTTCGGACGGCTCTGGGGCACGGCTTCCCAGTTGCTGCACAGGCTCGAGCGTCAGCTTCGCGTTCCAGCCGGGCGCAGTCGCGCGTCCGCCTGGGCACTGCCGGTTTCGGGGTTCCTGCTCTGCTGCGCGATCCTGGTGGTGGCGGGCGCCTTGAGCGGTGTCTCGGCTGCGGAGTACATCCCCACCGCGATGCTCGAGGGCCTGGTCATTGCGGGCCTCTTCTTCGTCTGCATGATGCCCGGCACCACACCGCCCGACAGCGATGACGGCGGTGGCCGCGGTCCCGACAAGGACCCCACCGCCGCCCCACCGCCATTTGATCCGACCCTCTGGATTCGCGTACTCGATGATCCGAAGCCACCGAGCGCCGTCGCTGACTCCCGCGACGAGGCGCGGCGCGAACTGGTCGGCACCCGCCGCTAGGACGTCTCGGATGCTCGCGATGGGCTGCGGCGAGTGGTACCGTCGACGACCGGAATGTCACGGGCTCTACGCCGCCTGATCGTCTCGTTCATTGCGGTGATGGCCGCGGTCCTCATCGTCGCGGTGGCGATCGCGAAGGTCATCAGCCTGGTCGATTCGCCGCATAACGCGGCGCGCGATCTGGAAAGTGCGGTCGGCTACTGGCCGCTGATACTGCTGGTGGTGGTCGTCGTCACGGTGGGATTGGCAGCATCGCCGATCGGCCGTCGCGCGCCGGACCGTCCCGATGATCGCATGACCGAATCCCGCTCCCCGCTGTAGGCGCGCCACGTCTGTAAAGCGAGCGTTGGTCAGACGTTGCGTCTCCAGATCGTCAGCGCCGGAGGTGCACCGGAAGCTGGTTCCAGCGCGTGCACAGGTGACGTCGCGACCCTGGTAAATGCGTCGTTCAGCCCTCGGATGCGAGCGGTTCGATGACCACCATCACCTATCACCGCAACGGTTGTCCCGCTGTAGAAGGACAAGCTGTCGCCGAGAGCTGAGAACAGCGGAGGCCAGCACAAGAAGAGCGCGCGATCCGCAAACGCCGGCAGCACGGTGTGGTCGCCGAGACGCACCTCACTCCACGTCGGAGTTCTTCCCGTGGTAGCGGTTTGCGGTGTCCCCGTCTGGCGGCGCCTGATCCAGAGCAACGACATCGACGCCGAGCACGCGAAGGCGTTGCGCCCAATATCCAGTGCCGGCACCGACCTCGACCAACGGGCCGAGCTCGGCGAGCATGGCGAGGCTGGCGCCGTCCGGCAGCACGTACGCGTAGCGCTGCGCGAGGTCGGTCAGCGTCAGGTCGGACCGCACACCGGCCTCGACGGCGCGAACCGCGTCGGCGAACCCGTCACTCGGCGATGGGGCGACCGGCTTGCTCGCATGATCCATCAGGAAACGCAGCCAACAATACCGCGTGCGACGCGCGTCTACTGGACCGAGCGTGCTTCGGTGCGCATCGACCGCCAGCAGTTGTAACGCTATTGTCCCCAGATGGCGGAACGGCCGGCGGCAGACGCCAGTCCGTCACAGAATCAGCAAGATCCGCGCGCGACGACGGGCGGCGCTCGAGCGAGTTTGCGAGACGGAGGAAGCCTGCAATGACCGGTGCCAGTCGGGGCGTGCCCCTTGCAATGCTAGGTGGGACGCCTGCGCGACGCATCGTGGGACGCGCCCTCGTTGCGACCCTTGCGCTCGCGCTCGGTGCGGTCGCATGCGGGTCCAACGGCTCGAGCACCAACTCGCCTGGCCTGACCGGCGTCGGGTCCAGTGCGACGCCGTCCGGTGTCCTGTACACGGATCCCCAGGGACGGTGGAGTGCGACCTTCGCCGGCGAGCCCAAATACACCTCGACCACACAGAATTCCGCCCAGGGCAAGATCCCGTACCTGTTCGCTGAGTACGCGGCGGGCGACGTCGACCAGTTCGTGGGCGTGCTGCTGATCGAGCCCCTGTCGACGTTCGACTTCAGCAAGGCGCTGCAAGGTGTCGCGACCGGCTTCAATGGCACCGTCGAGACCAACGAGCCCGAGACCTTCCGCGGCTACGGCGCGGTCAAAGGTGTGATCTCCGCCCGCACCGGGTTCTTCGAATGCGAGCTCGTGCGTTCCGGCGGCGTCGTCTACATCATGGGCACGGCTGGCACCGATGATCCTCCGGCGGACTTTGCCGGCTTCCTCGCGTCAGTCACGCTCATGCCGCACTGACATGCATCGCCGCTCGGGCCTGAAGCAACTGGTACCGACCGGCTAAACTCCTCCGCGAGGGCGGGACTCAGGGCGCCGATCAGGGGTCGGTCCCGCTGGGAGGACACGCATGCGGAAACGTTTCGCTCTGGGGTTTGTGGCGGCGGTGGCCGTCATCGGATTTACAACGGCGGCAGGCTCGGCAGCCGGGCCCATGGGTCATATCAGCAGCCCGCAAGGCAACACGTTGAGCTGCCCGAACGCGCCGGGCAACTACTGCGCCCAGGTTTCGTACACGTCGGTTTCCGGCGGGATCGACGTCAACTCGACGCAGTCGGTCGGTTTCACCACCGGCGCCGGCAAGGCGCGCGAGTGGTTCCGCTACTCCTGCAACGCGGGGACCTGCTACATCTCCCCAACCAACATCGTCACGTACCATTCTCGCGACACGCAGCTGAACGCCACTCACAACCTCGGCGGCTTCTTCCTGCCCTGCGGGAACAAGTTCGGGGTTGACTGGCGCAATCCTGCGAAGAACGCACCTGGCCCCGGGCCGGTGCTGTTCAGGGTCACCTGCTGAGCTGACTTCGGCGGGAGCCGTTCGGCGTTGCCGGGCGGCTCCCTTCTCCCCTGCTGCTCATTGACGCTCGCTGTGCCCGCGTGCGCCGGAGGCGTTCCGAGTAGCGCGTGATCGCTGAAATCAGGGCTTGCGCGTCGGACGAGGCGTTGGCGTTGGTCGCAGTGTCGGGCGGATCATGATGGTCCCCTCGTCCGATCCCGGATTGGGGTCGACCACGATATTCGGTAGTGTGAGCCCTGGATACTCCCGCGCCGGAACGAGCGCCGCATTGTTTGGCGCCGGAGACGGCACGGGCCGCGCGAGCACCGTCACGGCGGTCAGCCCCAAACACGCGGCGAAGATTGCGCCGAGCGCGCCGGCCGCGAACTTCGGACTCACACGGTCGAGTATGCGCGCCACTCGTGAGTTTCCCCACTGTGCCGAGGGCCGTCCTTGACGATTTCCAAGGCCACTTGCGCTGCAGCTCTATTCAGTATTACTATCTACCAGTAGTCAGCAGCGATGAGTAGCTCGAGGAGACGTTGCGTGGGGAAGCAGATGACCGAGATGCTGAAGGGCACCCTGGAAGGCATCGTCCTCGCGATTCTGGCGGTGCAAGCCGCCTATGGCTACGAGATCACGGCACGGTTGCGGGAGCAGGGTTTCTCGGATATCGCCGAGGGCACGGTCTACGCGCTGCTCATCAGGTTCGAGCAGAAGGGACTCGTCGACGTGGAGAAGATCCCGTCAGAGAAGGGGCCGCCGCGCAAGGTCTATTCGCTGAACGCGCAGGGAAAGGAATATCTCGAGGAGTTCTGGGGGATGTGGCGCTTCCTCGCGGAACGGCTCGAGCAACTGCATGAAGGAGGCAGATGACGATGTCCGATGTTGAGAAAGGCGGCCTGATCTCCAGGGTGATCGGCTCGAAGCGACGCTGGCGAGCGTACAAGGCGCGGACGCAGCAGCTTCCCCCGAGCTATCGCACCGCAGTCGAGGCGCTGCAGCGTTACATGATGTACTGCGGTCCCGGAGGAGACGGGACCGAGGCGGGGACGATGTTCGAAGACCTCGTCGAGCTGTTCGAACAGAGCGCAGCGAACGGAACTCCGATTCGAGAAATTGTCGGAGAGGATCCCGTGGAGTTCCTCGCCGCCTTCGTCAGCAACTATCCGGACGGGCAGTGGCGACTCCGGGAGCGGAACCGGCTGATCAGTGCCATTGACCGCGCCGCCGGAGAAAGCACTGGAACAGAAGGGATATCAGGGTGACAGCGCAGCTCGCGCCAGCGATCCGGGTTCTGGGCCTGCAGAAGGCATATAAGGCGCTGGAGGTGCTCCGCGGCGTGGATTTCGACGTCGCCGGGGGGAGTATTTTCGCCCTGCTCGGCTCCAACGGCGCGGGCAAGACGACCGTCGTGAAAATCCTGTCGACGCTGCTGAAGGCCGATGCGGGGACGGCCACCGTCAACGGTTTCGATGTCGTCACCGAGGCGGGCCACGTGCGGGAGTCCATCAGCCTGACCGGTCAGTTCGCGGCTGTCGACGACATCCTCAGTGGGCGGGAGAACCTCGTGCTCGTCGCCCGCTTGCGGCATCTGCCGGACCCGGGCACGATCGCGGATGCCCTGCTCGATCGCTTCTCATTGACCGACGCGGGCGCTCGCAAGGTGGCGTCCTATTCGGGCGGCATGCGGCGTCGCATCGACATCGCAATGAGCCTTATCGGCAATCCGCAGGTCATCTTTCTTGACGAGCCGACGGCGGGGCTCGACCCCGAAGCACGCATCGAAGTGTGGCATGCCGTGAAGGAACTCGCCACGCAAGGCACGACGGTGCTGCTCACGACACAGTACCTCGAAGAGGCCGAACAACTCGCCGATCGGATCGCGATTCTCCACCAGGGTCGGATCATCGTCAACGGCACCCTCACCGAGCTCAAGCAACTGCTGCCGCCCGCCAAGGTCGAATACATCGAGAAGCAGCCAACGCTCGAGGACGTCTTCTTCTCCATCGTCGGCAAGGAAGGAACGCCGGCGGCGCCGGCAATGAACGCAGCGCCGGCAGCCACCAGCAAGGAGCAACCATGACCACGCATTTCTTCGTGGACACTGCTGTGCTGCTGGGGCGGTCACTGCGTCACGTCACGCGCAGCCTGGACACGATCATCACGACCACGATCATGCCGATCGCGTTCCTCCTGATCTTCGTATACGTGTTCGGTGGCGCGATCAAGTCAGGCTCGGGTTCGTATGTGAGTTACCTGCTCCCCGGCATCCTGCTCATCACGATTGCTTCGGGAATTTCCTACACCGCGTTCCGGCTTTTCCTGGATATGCGGAGCGGCATTTTCGAGCGATTTCAATCCATGCCGATCGCACGCTCATCCGTGCTCTGGGCGCACGTTCTGACCTCGCTGGTTGCCAATCTCATATCGCTCGTGGTTGTGGTGCTCGTCGCCCTGCTGATGGGCTTCCGCTCGGGGGCGGGAGTGGTGGCGTGGCTCGAGGTTGCCGGTATCCTGGTTCTGTTCACCCTGGCGTTGACATGGATCGCCGTCATCCCAGGTCTGTCAGCAAAATCCGCGGACGGCGTGAGCGTTATTTCCTACCCGCTGATCTTTCTGCCCTTTGTCAGCTCGGCCTTCGTGCCCACCAACACCATGCCCGGACCGGTGCGCGCATTCGCTGAGCACCAACCGGTGACGTCCATCGTCAACGCGATCCGCGACCTCTATACGCGGCAACCGGTTGGGACCGACATCTGGATCGCGCTCGGCTGGTGCGTCGGCATCCTCATCGTCGCGTATCTCGTCGCGATGGTCATCTACCGCCGCAAGATCTCCTGAGCCAGGCGTCCCGCGCTACGCGACCGACCTAATGTAGTCCTCGAGTTTGTCGAAGCTTGCCTGCATACCGTCGATGGCGACCGTGGGGTCATGGCGTTGCCCTGGGGCATGCTCGAACATTCGGTCGAGCGCTGATGGGTCTTTGAAGGCCAGCAGCGTCGTCATCGTGGTGACGCCGTCCTCCTCGTGCAGCGTCACGGTCTCCACAGCCTCGTCCTGCGGCCTCCCGTCAAACACCCAGGTCTTCACCGTCCGCACCGGAGCGCTCGATCTCGAGATAGATGCCGTGGAAGGAGCACTTCGCGCCACCCATGATGACCCCCGTGTAGCGGTACTCACCGCCGACCCGCAGGTCGATCTCGCAAACCTCGAGTTCCTCCGGACCACCGGTGAACCAGACGCGCACGTGCTCGGGGTTCGTCAAGACGTCGAAGAGGAGCTCGGCGGGTGCGTCGAACTTCCGGGTGGTCAGCATCTCGCGGTCGCTCGGAAACTCCAGGGTCGTCGAGCCGTGTCGTGTGGCTGTCTTCACAGTTGCTCCTTTGTCTGCAGATCCCGGAGGTAATCGTCCAAGCGGTCGAGCCGACCGTTCCAGAACTGGTCGTACTTCTCCAGCCAGTCATGGAGCGGTCGCAGATGCTGCTGGTCCAGTCGGTACACGCGTCGCTGTCCATCTGCCCGGCTCTGCACCAGGCCGACGTTGCTCAGGACCCGGAGATGCTTGGACACGTGCGGCTGCGCGAGATTCAGCGCGTCGACGAGCTCCCCAACCGGGCGCTCGCCTCCGACGAGCGTGTCCAGGATCGTGCGGCGGTGGGCGCCGGCGATCGCGGTGAAGACGTCAGGGGCGGCCGAGGCAGATGGCATGGCCGCCATTATATGCCATTGATGGCATATATCACGGCGAGGGCCGGACTCGCTGTGGTCTCTCAACGCATGCGAGAGGTCCACGGGCTAGAACGTCGCCGCCTCGGTCCTTCCGGTCTGCCAAGATCCACCGCGAGATCCACTGTGCTCCGGGAAATGAGGTGAGGACGATGCTTGACGATGCGATGCTGGTGACCACTGTTGCGGTCACCGACCTTGACCGCGCGAAACGGTTCTTCCAGGAGCAACTCGGGTTGTCGCCGATCGAGGAAACGCCCTTCGCGGTCCGCTTCGCTGCTGGCAAGGGGACGCAGTTTTCGGTGAGACGCGGGCAGCCGAACGTCGGCCAGACGGTGGCGCACTTCGAAGTCGACGACCTCGACAGCATGGTCCGCGATCTCACCGCGCGAGGGGTCGCCTTCGAGGAATACGAGTCGCCGAAGACGACCAATTTCATTGCGCAGATCGGTCCCGCCCGCGGCGCATGGTTCAAAGATCCTGACGGGAACATATTCGGTATGCGCGAAGGACCCATACCCGGCGCCGCATAAGGCATGCCGGCGGCCGAGGACGATCGAGAGCCGGCACAGCCAGCAGAACCGCTGCTGAGCAAGAGCGCTGAACCAACTCAGTTGGAGAGGTGAAACCGCTAGCCGGTGCTGGCGTGGACCGCCTACACTGCGCTCGAATTGCTGGTCAAATCAAAGGAGGATCATGGCTGTAGGAATTCGCCTTAAGCTCTCTGGCGTCACCGCCGAGCAGATGGACGCACTCAATGCGGCGATCGACCCGGACGGCAATCCCCCAGACGGAATCATCTTCCACGCGTCCGGTCCGGTAGATGGCGGGTGGGGCGTGATCGACTTCTGGAATTCGCGCGAGCAGTTTGACCGCTTCGCGGCAGAGCGAATCGGACCGGCGATGGGCGCCATCGGGGCTTCGGGACCTCCGCCGGAGGTTCACGAGTTCCCGGTACACGAGTACTTTCCCCGCTAGCAAGCGGCTGCGCTGAAGGGACACCGTGGCGGCCCCCGCTAGGGCGTATCCCGTCGAGCGTTCGATTCTCTAGCAGCTCGAGGCCTAGCGACTGGAGGCCGAGTAGGGATCAGGGCCGCGCCCCTTAAATGCGGGACCGCAGGTGGCATTGCACCACCTGCGGTCCCGCCCTCATACGAATCGAATCTAGTGTGCTTCCAGTGGCGTGATCACGTTGGGGCCAAAGGTGTTCTGGCTCACCACGTTGTTGCTCAATGGCGCGTTGAGCGTCCAGATGCCGTCGTGCACGTCGCTGATGACGTTGTTCCTGATGATGGTGCCGGTAATCGGGCTCGGCGGCGGCGGACCCACCACACCCGGGCCGAGGCCGGAGCCGACCTGGATCGCGGTCGGCACGACGTTGTTGATCAGGAAATCGCTCTGATCGCCAGCCAGGTTGTCGTTGCTCAGGTGATTGCCCTCGATCACGTTGCCATTCAGATCCTGGAAGCCGAAATGGCCGCTGAATCACGACGCCACCGAGGCCGTTGCCGTCCGCGGTGTTGTTCCTGACCGTGTTGTTGTAGACGGCGCCACCGGGCCCAGCCGCCGCGAGCAGCACGCCACCGCCCTCACCCATGTTGCCGTTCCCGTCGACGGTGTTGCCGGCGATCAGGTTGTTGTACGTTCCACCCAAGGCGGGCTGGACGTGGCCGGCATTCGGACCCGTCATCGCGACCGCATTCGAGCTGTGGCTGACGACCGTGATGCCGCAGTCGAACTGGTTGTCGAGGACGACGTTGTTCGAGACCGTGTTGTCATGGTTGGGTCCGAACTCATCAGTGAGGAGGATGCCGCCGGAATTGCCCTCGACGACGTTGTTGGTGACCACCGACCACGTCGCGGTGAACAGGTGCAGTCCCTCGCCGCAATCGCCGGAATCTGCGGCCCGGGCGAGACGCACTCACCTTGAGCCTGCGCGGCGAAGCCGGTGTCGTTGTTCTCTACGGTGTTGCCCGAAATCACGACATCGGTGATCGGTCTGCCAACGGGGCCGCTCGTCGGGGGCGCGCCGATCGCGAGAATACCCTCGAACTCCGCGTTCATGACGGTAAATCCCTTGACCGTCGAGTGAGAAGCACCCGGGCCGTCGAGGAGGATCCCGTTGCCGGTGCTCGAGGTGGATGCGTCGATCGTCGGCTGGCCGAGGCCGACGAGCGATAGGGGCTTCCTGATGGTCACGCCACCCGCGTAGGTGCCCGCTTCGACCTTCACAGTGCCCCCATCCGGTGCGAGATGTACCGCGTGCTCGATGGTCCGGCACGGGTCGGCGTGCGTGCACGTCGGCGTGTCGTGGCCGGTGGTTGAGACCCACAGTGCGTCGCCGCTTGCCGAAGCCTGAGCTCCGGACAGAGCGAACAACCCACTCAGCGCGAGCGCCCCTGATGTGCCGAGCGCAAAGCGACGTCGAACGATATTTGTCATGTTGCCTCTCCTCCGTTTTCCCCAGGTCACGCCCGGGGCCTCTTGTTCCCGGGACGCATGCTAGCGCGTGGGGACGGCGGAGCGCTCGGCGGTCCGACCTACCTTCGGCGACCCGGCTGGATGTGTCGGCAGCCGATGAACGAGACCCCGCTCGCGCTCAGCACATCCCGCAGGTCGTCGACGCGGGCAGGGCTTAAGCGGAGATGCGCGGCCTTGATCTCGCCCCGAGGTCGTCGTAACGGCGTTCGCGATTTCTCAACCCCGAGCCACGCTGTTGCCATGCCGCGCGCACGGCTCAGCGCGCTTGGCGCTGCCGCCGGTAGGTCACGTGAAGGGATGGCACCCGCCGGGTGACAGTCCGAGGTCAGCTGACCGAAGCCGCCGCCGGTGTTGGCGGGGTAGGTCGAACTGAGATACGCATCGTTGTCGACCTCGGATTCGACGGCAAAGCCGAGGGCTTCGAGGCGGGCTACGTCCCTGGTGAAGGCGACGCTGTGCCAGTACGGTTTCTCGATTGATTCCGGGAGATGCCTTCGGCGACGCATGCGACGCGCGTCGAACTGATTCACATAGTCCTCTAACCAGCTGCCGACGCTCACCACCTCAGATGCTAGTCGCTTTGCCGCGCAAACTTGCGCGAGGGCGCCATACGCTCCCGTCTCCGACCGGCTATCTACTCAGTTCTGAATATGAAGAAGGCCCTTTCGGGCCTGAAAACAAAAGAGAGATACCCGGCAACGACCTACTCTCCCACCCCGTTGCCAGGGCAGTACCATCGGCGCTGGTGGGCTTAACTGCTGTGTTCGGGATGGGAACAGGTGTTTCCCCACCGCTATGATCACCGGATATCTCTCTCATGACGAGTGAGAATGCGAGTCTGGTCCACGGAAGCTCTTGCGCTCTCCGTCGGAGAATCCTAATGCGCTACTCGAGCGCTCTGCCAGGCTATGCACGGTCCTGCGGCGCCACCCTGTGGCGCCATCCCACTCGTCGCTGAAAAGTGGGATAGGAGGTCAAGCCCTCGACCGATTAGTACCGCTCAGCTCAAAAAGTCACCTCTCTTACACCCGCGGCCTATCAACCAGATGGTCTCTCTGGGGTCTTACCCGGTTATCCGGTGGGAGATCTTATCTTGGAGTGGGCTTCGCACTTAGATGCTTTCAGCGCTTATCCCATCCGGACATGGCTACCCAGCGATGCTCTTGGCAGAACAACTGGTGCACTAGCGGTCCGTCCAACCCGGTCCTCTCGTACTAAGGTCAGCTCTCCTCAAATCTCCTGCGCCCACAGCGGATACGATCCGAACTGTCTCACGACGTTCTAAACCCAGCTCGCGTACCGCTTTAATGGGCGAACAGCCCAACCCTTGGGACCTACTCCAGCCCCAGGATGCGACGAGCCGACATCGAGGTGCCAAACCTTGCCGTCGATGTGACGCTCTGCAATTCCTTGCAGTGCAGACTATACCTTTGTCTCTTTCGAGACAGTGGCGTGTTATGGGGGACGTAAATTTACCGTTGCCGGCAGTGTCCTCCATCTCTCGCTCCTGCGAGAAGTCGTTACAGGGGAAGCTTGTATAGCATGCTCGGAATCACGTGCGGAGTCACAAGTTCGAGAAATCGGCCCATGCCTTTTGCACTGATGCGAAGGCGGTAACGATCCTTGTCCTTGTTGAGCTGCGCTGCGATGCCAAATTTAGCTTGTAGAAACCCAGCCAACACCAGGTTCTCATCTCTTGAGAAGCTCTGTGTGTTGAGCCGCAACTGATTCCGGTCAGCCGCTCCATCATCCATGAACCAGACTGCCAGCCCGAAGGCTGTCAGCTCCTGCTCTATCAGTTGAAGCGGAACCACCTTCATCGCACCGCGTGCATAGAAGGCCTCACGCAGTCCAGAAAGCTCTGGATGCGTTACTGTCCGAAAGTAGTAACTCCGCCCGCTAGCTCGAGGCGCCGTTCTGACAAGGTCAGAGATGATCCCGAACTTCCAATCCACGTATGAGCGCTGCTGCATTCCGTGTCCTACACGAAAGCACCAGCCCGCGGTGGTTGGCATCAGGTATCCGTCACCTAGAAGCGATCCAACAACCAAGCCCCGTTGGAGGCTGGTCAAAGGGATCGTCCGTGCGCTGCGTGCGAAGAGTGTTTCCACAACAAGCAACCTTCCCTCGGTATTACCCACCAGACGTAGCTGGTTCGGGCTTCACCGATATGAGCCACAGTTTACCGCCCGATCACTCGGGCGGGGAGCCACAAATTGACTCTTGGGCAAGATCAGCCTGTTATCCCCGGGGTAGCTTTTATCCGTTGAGCGACGACCTTTCCATTCAGAGTCGTCGGATCACTATGCCCGACTTTCGTCCCTGCTCGGCTTGTCGGCCTCACAGTCAAGCTCCCTTACGCCATTACACGCCAAGGCCTGATTTCCATCCAGGCTGAGGGAACCTTTGGGCGCCTCCGTTACCGTTTGGGAGGCGACCGCCCCAGTCAAACTACCCGCCTGCCACGGTCCCGACACCGGATAACGGCGCCGGTTAGAAATAAAATCCAGCAAGGCTGGTATTCCAAGGTTAACTCCACCGAACCTAGCGGCCCGACTTCACAGTCTCCCAGCTATCCTCTACATGCTGGACCCCATTTCAGTGGCAAGTTATAGTAAAGCTCCACGGGGTCTTTCCGTCCTGCTGCGGGTAACCTGTATCTTCACAGGTACTTCAGTTTCGCCGAGTACGTGGCCGAGACAGCGCCCATCTCGTTACGCCATTCGTGCGGGTCGGAACTTACCCGACAAGGAATTTCGCTTATTCCTTCTTAACCCAGACGTTTGATGACGTCGGAGCGGAGGCGTTCCTTACCTCCCTGCATGTCGCCATGCAGATGGGACCATATCTTCAGCTCTCTCGAACTGTCTGGCGTATGGCCTCTGAGGATTCTGCTCACGCTGAGCAGTCTTTCCTGCTGATTGTCCGCACCCGTCGCATTGTCACTGCGCTTTTGCAGTAGCGCGGGATTCACGGGGTTTCCAGCATATAGCCAGATTTTACTAAGGCAGCTACTTTCCTACCTTAGGACCGTTCATCGTTGTTGCTCCTCCGAGCGCGTCGCCTGGAGTGGCTGGCTTGGTTACCAGCTCTCATGGTCGCCCATGAGATCGGACCATCTCATCCCTCTTGCCTTGTACGAGGGCCCGGCGTATGGCCTCTGAGGATTCTGCCCACAGTGAGCAGTCTTTCCTGCTGATTGTCCGCACCCGTCGCATTGTCACTGCACGATGGCAGTAGCGCGGGATTCACGGGTATTCCAGCAAATAGCCGGGTTTTATAACTACCACGGTCATTGTTGATAGTTACGGCCGCCGTTTACCGGGGCTTCATTTCAGAGCTTGCACCCCTCCACTTAACCTTCCGGCACCGGGCAGGCGTCAGCCCCTATACGTCAGCTTACGCTTTAGCAGAGACCTGTGTTTTTAGTAAACAGTCGGATGGGCCTTTTCTCTGCGGCCCTCGTCAGCTCACCGAGTAAATCGGATCACCGCCAAGGGCTCCCCTTCTCCCGAAGTTACGGGGACATTTTGCCGAGTTCCTTAGCCACGTTTCCCTCGATCGCCTTGGAATCCTCTTCCCACCTACCTGTGTCGGTCTGCGGTACGGGCGCCGTGGTTCTCGCTAGAGGCTTTTCTTGGAGGCATGGAACCGGCCCCATCGACACGAAGTGTCTTGGGATCCTTCTCGGAGTTAGTGTCAAGCGGATTTGCCTACCTGACCTCCTACAAGGCTCCGTCGGGGACAACCGTCGCCCCGTCAGGCCTATCCTTCCCCGTTCCCCCATTGCTGATAACGAACCAGCGGCGGTGTTGGAATGTTGACCAACTGTCCATCGCCTACGCCTTTCGGCCTCGGCTTAGGTCCCGACTGACCCTGGGTCGATTAACGTAGCCCAGGAAACCTTAGGTTTACGGCGAACACGTTTCTCACGCGTTTCTCGCTACTTGTGCCGGCATTCTCACTTCTGTACGCTCCACCCGTCCTTCCGGTCAGGCTTCACAGCAAACAGAACGCTCCTCTACCACGACCTTCCAATGAAGGAAGGCCATCCACGGCTTCGGTTGCAAGCTTGAGCCCCGATCATTGTCGGCGCCACGACATTCGACCAGTGAGCTGTTACGCACTCTTTAAATGATGGCTGCCTCTAAGCCCACATCCTGGTTGTCTGGACACCGTGACATCCTTTTCCACTTAGCTTGCGATTTGGGACCTTAGCCGGTGGTCTGGGCTGTTTCCCTTTCGACGATGAAGCTTAGCCCCCACCGTCTCACTGCCGCCGGAAAGTTTGGTGCCATTCGGAGTTTGGTTGGGTTTGGTAACGAGGTGATCGCCCCTAGCCCATTCAGTGCTCTACCGGCCTCAAACCCATCGACGACGCTGCACCTAAATGCATTTCGAGGAGAACCAGCTATATCCGAGTTCGATTGGCATTTCACCGCTATCCACAGTTCATCCGCCGCATTTTCAACTGGGGTCGGTTCGGGCTTCCACGCGGTCTTACCCGCGCTTCACCCTGACCATGGATAGGTCACTCGGTTTCGGGTCTACTCCATGCGACTACCATCACCTTACGGTGACCACGCCCTATTCAGACTCGCTTTCGCTACGGCTCCGGGTGTCAACCCCTTAACCTCGCCACATGGAAGTAACTCGCCGGCTCATTCTACAAAAGGCACGCAATCAGGCATTCCCACTAGGGGCATAGCCCTCTCACGGCTTGTAAGCACACGGTTTCAGGTACTTTTAACTCCCCGTCTGGGGTGCTTTTCACCTTTCCCTCACGGTACTTGTTCACTATCGGTCACCAAGAGTATTCAGGCTTGGACGATGGTCCGCCCAGATTCCCACAGAATTCCACGTGTTCCGTGGTACTTGGGAACTCTCAAAGGAGGTCGGCTGCCTTTCGCGTACGGGGCTGTCACCCTCTGCGGCCGGCTTTTCCAATGCCGTTCGACTAGACACCGACTTTGTAACTCCTTGCTCCCTCGGCAGAAGGAACGATGAGGTCCCGCGACCCCGAGACGGAAACGCCTGCCGGCTATCACGCCGTCTCGGTTTAGCCTCACCCCTTTTCGCTCGCCACTACTCAGGGGATGACATCTTTTCCTGCGGATACTTAGATGTTTCAGTTCTCCGCGTGCCCTCTACCCGGTCTATATATTCAACCGGGAGTACCTGGACATTCCTCCAGGTGGGTTGCCCCATTCGGAAATCCCCGGATCGAGTGCTTGCTAGCAGCTACCCGAGGCTTATCGCAACAACGCTACGTCCTTCATCGGCTCTTGGTGCCAAGGCATCCACCGTGTGCCCTTGGTAGCTTGACCTTTCCTATCGTCACTGTTCAATGACTGCAGGAGGTCCGGTGACGTCGCTGCGTCACCAGTTACACGTGTATTCGCCTGGCATATGTATGTGTTTGTTGAGGATTCTCACTTGAACGCTGGACGACGGAAACCGTCCAGTGTTCTCGCAGACTCGCTATTCTCGTGTCAACGTGCGATGGCCGACCCGGAGGCCGGCGCTGAAGAAGCGGAGGGGTGTTGCCCGTGGAGATGGCCGGGCTCGAACCGGCGACCCCCTGCTTGCAAAGCAGGTGCTCTTCCAGCTGAGCTACATCCCCGATCGGATACGAGCGTGGGCCTTTGTGGATTCGAACCACAGACCTCACGGTTATCAGCCGTGCGCTCTCACCAACTGAGCTAAAGGCCCGTGTGGGCCCGGCGCAGCCGGTCCCCTTGACCGCTGAAGCGTGGAGCGACATCCGCGAGGCGACGTGGTTGCCTCGGGCGCCTGGAGCACCGCGCTCCTGACGCGCATTTGTTTCTGCAGATTCCCACTGCCTGCTGGCCGGCCTTCCCATCGTGCTTTCGCACTTTGGATCGCGCCGCATTACATCCCGGTACTCTTCGCGATTGCTCGCTACTCTTCGCGGTTCTGCACGACGCGTTACTGCACGGCTTGAGTTGACTGGTCCGTGCCGTGATGTGCATTGCTGCACATACGCACTCGGGCCACTCCCTAAAAGGAGGTGATCCAGCCGCACCTTCCGGTACGGCTACCTTGTTACGACTTCACCCCCCTCACCGGGCACACCTTCGGCACCTCCGTCCCTTGCGGGTTCGGCCAGCGACTTCGGGTGCACCAGACTCGGGTGGTGTGACGGGCGGTGTGTACAAGGCCCGGGAACATATTCACCGCGGTGTGCTGACCCACGGTTACTAGCAACTCCGACTTCATGCAGGCGAGTTGCAGCCTGCAATCCGAACTGGGCCCAGCTTTAAGGGATTGGCTTCACCTCGCGGTGTCGCAGCCCGTTGTACTGGGCATTGTAGCATGTGTGTAGCCCCAGGTATAAAGGGCATGATGACTTGACGTCATCCCCACCTTCCTCTGGGTTTCTCCCAGCAGTCTGGCTAGAAAATACAACTAACCACAGGGGTTGCGCTCGTTGCGGGACTTAACCCAACACCTCACGGCACGAGCTGACGACAGCCATGCACCACCTGTGCATCCACCTTTCGGGGACCGTGTTTCCACGGTTTTCGAATGCATGTCAAACCTGGGTAAGGTTCTTCGCGTTGCCTCGAATTAAACCACATGCTCCGCTGCTTGTGCGGGCCCCCGTCAATTCCTTTGAGTTTTAATCTTGCGACCGTACTCCCCAGGCGGTGCACTTAATGCGTTAGCTGCGGCACTGAGCGCGTCAATACGCCCAACACCTAGTGCACATCGTTTAGGGCGTGGACTACCGGGGTATCTAATCCCGTTCGCTCCCCACGCTTTCGCGCTACAGCGTCAGTTGCGAGCCAGAAGGCCGCCTTCGCCACTGGTGTTCCTCCCGATATCTACGCATTTCACTACTACACCGGGAATTCCACCTTCCTCTCTCGCACTCAAGCCAACCAGTATTGGAGGCAGTTTCAGAGTTGAGCCCTGAAATTTCACCACCAACTTTGTCGGCCGCCTTAACGCGCTTTACGCCCAGTAAATCCGGATAACGCTCGCCCCCTACGTATTACCGCGGCTGCTGGCACGTAGTTAGCCGGGGCTTTCTTGGAGGGTACCGTCATTGTGTTCTTCCCCTCCGACAGAGCTTTACAACCCGAAGGTCTTCATCACTCACGCGGCGTTGCTCCGTCAGGCTTTCGCCCATTGCGGAAAATTCCTAACTGCTGCCTCCCGTAGGAGTTTGGGCCGTGTCTCAGTCCCAGTGTGGCTGATCGTCCTCTCAGACCAGCTACCCATCATCGCCTTGGTAGGCCGTTACCCCACCAACAAGCTAATAGGCCGCGAGCCCGTCATTGAGCGGCTTGCGCCTTTACTCACATCAGGATGTCCTGTTGTGACCACATCGGGTATTAATCCTGGTTTCCCAGGGCTATCCCCAACTCAAAGGTAGGTTGCTCACGTGTTACTCACCCGTTCGCCGCTAGATGTGAATTGGGTTACCCCTCATCACACCGCGCTCGACTTGCATGTTTCATGCACGCCGCCAGCGTTAATCCTGAGCCAGGATCAAACTCTCCATGAATACGTCTTAGTCCCGGCTGAGCCGGGTCGTAGACATGCTTTGACGAGGCCTACGCCGGTTCCGTGCTCTCGCACGGTTCCCAAGGCCATCGCGGAAAGTCGTCTCCACTCTTCAAGTGTCAAGGTTCATGGCGCGCCAGATCCAAGAAGGAATCCCTGGCAACGCGGCCGTCGGGAGCAACCCCCGAGCGGGCAACCCGCAGAGTTTACCGATCCGGAGGCTTAAAGGCAAGTTGGGGAGGCCACCGGCACTCAGATCGGACGAGGGGCGCGCTGATCCTCCAGGGTCAGGATCCGCCGCCCGCAATCGGCACACTTGAAGCCGGGCTGCTCGAAGCCGGTCTGGCGATCCGCCCAGGTCATCGGCACCACTCTGGTGCCGCCGCACTTGTGGCACGCCCGATCCGCCGGTCCGCCAGCGGTCACGGGCGTGGCCGGCAACGAGAAGACTGCCGGTAGCCGCGGATCCTGTTATCGCTCACAGGAGCGAGCCTACCGGATCGGGAGCGATCGCCACCCGTGAGGCGCAGCGCGAAACGACCGCTCAATTGCCCCCTCGGGGCCGGGGCGAGGGGCGGTACAGATACAGCCCGCAGCCGATGCACTTGTACCGAGGGCGCTCGATACCGACTGGCGACTGATCGAACGTCAATGGGATGAAGCGCTTGGACCCGCACCGATCGCATGCCAGCCCAGGCCACGCCGGCGGTGGTTGGGACACACCTGCAGGGTGTCAGTCCGTACCTCAAATGTCGGTACGGGCGACTACCGACTGAGATACGGCCAGCCATAGATGCAGGTGGTGGTCAGACCGCAGTCCACCCGCCGTCGACCAGGAGCACCTGGCCGGTCACATAGCTCGATGCGTCAGAGGCAAGAAACAGGAGCGGCCCATCCAGCTCCTCGATAGCCGGCGTCCTCCCCAGGAGCGTCCGCGATCGAATCCAGCCGGCCCACTCCTCATCCTCGAGCATCCCGGTCATCTCCGACGGAAAGAACCCGGGTGCCAGCGCGTTCACCCGAATCCCACGCGATCCCCATTGCGACGCCAGGTTGCGTGTGAAGTTCACCACAGCACCCTTGGTGGCGTTATAGGCCGCCATCGGTGCTATCGAGGCAACCACGCCGTACATCGAGGCGATATTGATCACCGACGCATGGTCGGACTTGAAGAGCAGCGGCGCCGCCAGTCGGCACATGTCCATCAGTGCGACCAGATTGAGGTCGATCACCGAGGTCAGCTGCTCGAGGGTCTGCTTCTCGAGGCGCCCGCTGTCGTTCGACCCCGCGTTGTTGACGAGGATGTCGATACGCTCATGGCGACGGAGCGTCGCCGCCATCAGCTCCTGGCGGTAGGCGGCGTCGGTGATATCGCCGTCGGACACCAGCGGATCGTGCAGGTCGGCGGCGAGGTTATCGAGCCGGTCGCGGCGCCGGGCGGTCATCACCACCGACGCGCCGGCTGCATCGAGGACCCGGGCAAAGCGTTCGCCGAGGCCGCTGGACGCGCCGGTCACCAGCGCCACCCTGCCGGTCAGCTCCGCGGCCACCTCACAATGCCCGCCGGCCGGCGAAGGCCCGAGCCATGGTGAGTTCGTCCGCGTACTCCAGATCCGATCCCGCGGGCAGTCCGTGGGCGGGCCGGGAGATGGTGACCTCGAACTTCGCCAGGCGCTCGGCGACGTAGTACGCGGTGGCCTCCCCCTCCACATCGGGATCCGTGGCGATGACGACCTCGCGTATCTCGCCCTCAGCCACACGCGCTGCCAGCTCGCGAATACGGAGCTCGTCAGGCCCGATACCGTCCATCGGCGATAGCGCACCCCCGAGCACGTGGTAGAGACCGTGAAACTCGCCGCTCCGTTCCACTGCGAGCACGTCGAGTGCTTCCTCAACAACGCATAACAACGCCCCATCCCGCTTGGCATCCGTGCATATCGCACAGAGCGGCCCGTCGGCGATGAAGAAGCACCGCGAGCAGGGGCGTACACGCGCGTGCAGGTCGTTAAGCGCGCCCGCCAGGCGTTGCGACATATCGGCGGACGCCCTCAGGCAATAGAAGGTCAACCGCTGGGCGGTCTTCGGACCGATGCCGGGCAAGCGCCCGAACTCAGCCGCCAACCGCTCGACGGCCTCAGGAACGAGTGGCACGTCCCTCCTCCGCCATCATCGGCCCGAACCCGGTCAGATGAGACCGGGCGGTAGCCCCAGGCCCGCGGTGAGCTGCGACATGTTGGCCGCGGCGGCGGCGCGCGACTTGTCGAGCGCGTCGTTGCAGGCGGCGAGGATCAGGTCGGAGAGCATCTCCGCGCCCTCCTCGAGCGCCTCAGGCTCGACGGTCACCGCAAGGATCTTCTGGTGCCCGTCCGCCGTCACGGAGACCACCCCGCCGCCGGCCGTTCCGGTCACCGTCACGTCGTTGAGCTCCTCCTGCATCTTCGCCATCCGGGCTTGGACCTGCTGGAGCTGCTTCATCATGGCTTGCTGGTTTTTCATCTCAGACCTCGTTGGGCAGTCTACGCACCGTGGGTTGGTCGCGGCATACCTTGACCCGAGTCATCGTGCAGGCGGGTGGCGGTGACCCGGCTGCCCGCGAAGGTGTCGAGCACTGCCTGGGTCACGTCGCTGACGGCTCCGGACGCGCCGCGAGGCCGGCTCTCGCCGGTGAACTGGGTCAGCACCGCAATCGTGCGCCCGCTCATGGCCGACAGCGCCGCGGCGATGATGCCGCGCTTCTCCGGGTCGCTGATCTGCTCGTGGTGGAAGCGCCCGTTGGTCCCGATCGTGACGCTCGTGGCGTCGGCCGCCACGGGCTTGCAATCGCGCAGGACACCGGCCAGCCCCTTGTTGGCTCGTGCGACCGCTTCGATGGCCACCGGCCACTCGGCGATCCATCCGTCCAGCGTGCTGAGGTCGCGGCGCCCGATGGCCTCGACGACCACGTCGTCCGGAGCTTCCGGCGCGCCGTTCTGCAGCAGCGGCGCTGGCACGGGCGAAGCCGCCTCCGTCGCTGGTGGGGTGGACGGTGCTGCCACCGCCTGTGATGGCCCTTCCGCTGCGACCGGTCGCGACGCGACCTGCCGAGCCGGTGACAGCGGTGCGGCGACCTGCGGCTGCGCCCGCTGGGGCTCCGAAGCCGGCGGAGCCGCCCCACGTCCACCGCGTTCGAGCGCGGTCACCCGTAGCTCCAGGGCGGCCATGCCGGCGGCTTCGCCATCGGCGGCGGGCGGGCGCAGCGCGCGCAGCAGGCAGACCTCGACGAGGAGCCGTGCGTCCACCGACTGCCTGAGGTTCATCTCTGCCTCCGCCACCAGCTCGAGCAGCCGCAGCCAGAGGCCCGCAGGCGCGATCGCGGCGAGGTCGGTGACGAGCGCGACCTCATCGGGTCCGACCGAGGCGCCTTCGGGGTACCCGAGTGCCACCAACTCGGCGGCACGCGCCAGCCGGGCGACGTCGCGGAAGAGCTGGCGTGGGTCCGCCCCGGCGTCGAATGCAGTTGCCGCGGCACGAAGCGTTCCCGCCGCGTCGGCGCCGGCAAGCGACGTGACCAGGGAGCGCAGTGTCGAAGGATCGGTGAGCCCGAGCGAGCGCCGGGCTACGGCGACGGTCACGGGGCGCTCCCCTGCCCCCAGCGCCTGCTCGAGCAACACCTCGGCATCGCGCAGGCTTCCCTGCGCGGCGGTGGCGAGGAGCGTCACGGCATCGGCGTCGACGTCCTCCCCCTCCTTGCGTGCTATCTCCGCCAGCAGCTGCTCGATCGCGGGAACCGGGACACGCCGGAAGTCGAAGCGCTGCACGCGCGAGCGGATGGTCTCCGGGACCTTGTGCGGCTCCGTCGTCGCAAGAACGAAGAGCACATGGGGCGGCGGTTCCTCGAGCGTCTTGAGAAATGCGTTCCACGCATCCGTGGTGAGCATGTGCGCCTCGTCGATGATGTAGACCTTGCGGCGCAGCACCGCCGGGAGGTAGCCGACGCGCTCGCGCAACTCGCGCATGTCGTCGATGCTGCGATTGCTGGCGGCATCGATCTCGAGCACGTCGACAGACGCGCCGCTGAGGATTTCCACGCATGCGGCACAGACGTTGTCCGGCTCACCATCGACAGGAGACTCACAGTTGACGGCACGCGCGAGAATGCGCGCTGTCGACGTCTTGCCGGTACCGCGGACTCCCGCGAACAGGTAAGCGTGCGCCAGGGTGCCGGAGCGGACTTCGTTGAGCAGCGTCCGCGCCACGACCTCCTGACCGACGAGGTCGCCGAAACGCTGCGGCCGGTAGCGGCGATACAGCGCGAGGCTCACGTGTCCATCAGGCCGGCGGTCCAAGACGCGCGACACCTCCGTGGTCACCCGAAGCGGGCGGCATTGTCGCAATGGCGGCGGTCCCCGTGTCGGGGAATCCGCCCTGGGAATGAAGTAGTCGCGCACCCCACGTTGTCGGCACGCCACCGGCGCTCACCCGTACGACCGGCTCAGACCAGGTTGCCCCACGGCACCCCCGGGGAACCGCTTACCGCTGCTTCCTTCCGGACCTGACGGGGTTCACGGGCCCGAGCTGCGCGGGACCCAGTCGTCAACGCCGGCGCGTCCGGAGCAGACCCAATGACGCGCCCCCTCGGTGGGGAATTCAGCCCCGCTATAGCGGATTGCGGGTACAGGGCACCGCTAACGCCCCGCCTAGCGCGACCACGGTCATTGTACCGGCAGTGGGGACGCCATCGGAGGCGGCGCTTCTGTGAGCGCTTCCGATGGAGCAACCCGCTCAGGCCAGCGCAACACCACCCGCGTCCCGGCGCCGACGCTGGTCTCGATGTCGATGGTTGCCCCGTGCGCCTCCACGACACGCTTGACGAGCGCGAGGCCCATGCCGGTGCCGCCGAAGCGCCGGGTGGCGGTGTTGTCCACCTGGAAGAAGCGGTCGAAGACGCGGGGCAGGTCGGCTTCGGGAATCCCGATGCCTCGATCGATGACCTCCACGAGCACCGTGCCCGATTCCGTCCGCCGGCCACGGACCGTCACGTGCCCCCGGCCATCGCTGAACTTCACGGCGTTGTCGATCAACGCCCGCAGGACCTGCCCGAGGCGGTCGGGGTCCGCAAACAACGTGACCGTGGGATCGATCTCGACCTCGGCGGGCACGGGAAGACCGCCTCGGTGGCGTTCATCGATCACCTCGATGGCAGCCCGGGCTGCCGCCTCGAGCGGCACATCGGCGAGACCGAGCACCAGCGTCTCGCCGTCACCGACGGTGAAATCGATGATGGTTTCGACGATGCCATCGAGATTCTTGGCGGCGACCTGGATGTCGCGCAGCGCGTCGAGCTTCGGTGTGTCCGACCAGGTCTCCCAGCACATCTCCATGAGGTCACTGAGCCCGAGGATCGCCGTCAGCGGCGTCCGCAGCTCGTGCTGCACCGTCGACAGGAAGTCAGTCTTCATGGAGTCCAACTCCCGCAGGCGGCGGACCGATTCCTTCTCGGTCTCATAGAGGCGGGCGTTCTCCATCGCGGTCGCTGCGTTACTGGCAAGAATGGCCAGAAGGCCGTCGGGGTCGTCCTCGGTTGCGGTGGCGCTCTGCGGCCGCATCACCGCGAGCGCTCCGACCACAGCGCCCTGGTAGGACATCGGCAGGACCAGCAGTGATCCGAGACCGGCCAGGGTCCGGTGCACGCGATGTCCCGCAAGCACTTCGGGGATGGTCTCCCAGCCGCCGAAGGCCTCGAGCGACGCCGTCTGCAGATCGGTCACGTGCACGTTGAGGGTTTCGCCATCGCGCAGCGCCATCGCGGCGGAAGCGCCCGCGCCCGCGATCGCCGCGGCGGTCTCCACCACCTCCTGGCGCAACCTCGCGACCCCGTCGGTGGTGCTGGTCAGGGCTCGAGCAACCGCGCCGACGCGATCGACAGGACTTTCGAGCAGCGCGCGCGGAGCAAGTCCGGGATCGCCCTTCATGCCCTCGATCATACGGACGGGTGCCGCGGCCTCCGCCGATGACTCAGTTACGACCGCCGAACAGGCGCGTGGACAGCTTGGGTTCCTCGCCTCGCGCCAGGCGCCGGATGTTGGGCAGGTGCCGGGCGACGACCAGGGCTGAGGCAAGCAGCGAGAAGACGAACGGGACGGCGTCGCGCGTGCGCACCGCCTGCACACCGCTCCCCAACGTTGCGGCGCCGGTCGCGGCGAGCGACCCAACCGAAAATGTCCTGGTGAGCGCGAGTCCGGTGGCGCCGCCCGCCAGCGCCCAGGCGAAGGTCGGTGGCGAGACCACGACGAGAGCTCCGGCCGCGGTGGCCACGGCCTTCCCACCGCGGAAGTGGGCGAAGGCGGGCCAGGAGTGGCCGATGCATGCGGCCAGCCCGGCGGCGGCCTGCGCAGTCGGGTCCGCTCCCAGGCGTCTGGCCAGCTTCACCGCGACCACACCCTTGGCGACGTCGAGACCGAAGGTCATCGCACCGGCGCGCGCGCCGATGGTCCGCATCACATTGGCGGAGCCCATGTTGCCGCTGCCGAAATCGCGAACGTCGAGGCCGCCGGCGACCCTCCCGACGATCAGGCCGAAAGGCACCGACCCGATCAGATATCCGGCGGCGCAGCCCGCCACCGCGGCCTTGTTGCCAGCCATGCGGGGTGGAGTTTAGCCCGCGTAGACGTGGTGGAACGGATACCACTGCTCGGGATGCGCGCGGATCGCCGGCTCGACGGCGGCGGCGACGCGAGCCATCACCGCCTCGTCGTCCCCGAAGGTCGACAGCCGCGTGAATCTCGAGCACCCAGCCAGGCCCGTCTCGACGGCAGGTCACGGGCAGGATCGGCGACCCGGTGGTGGCGGCGAGTTCGAGCGGGGACCGCGCTGCAGCGAACGAGCCCGCCGCAGAAGGGCACCACGACGGTTGGTCCCGCCTCCGGAATGTCGAGCATGAGCGCGACCGTCCGCCGCTTCCGCAGCGCGCGGAAGAGGCCGCGGGCAGCCTGCCGTGGGGTGAAGATCTCCAGGCCCTTGCGCTGCCGCGAAAGAGCCACCATCTCGGTGATGCCGGGCGACACCACGGGCGCCATCACCGTGCTGAGATGCAGGCCGAGACCCAGTGACGCACTGGCGGCGATGTCCCAGTTGCCGAAGTGCGGGAGCACCACCATCGATCCGCGATCCCCGACGTCCAGATGCTCGCCGCCGATCACGCGAAACAACCTGAGCACCTCGGTCGAATCGAGGGGCTCGGCCCACATCGAATCGACGATCATGCGCACGTACTCCTGGTAGGACCGGCGTGCGAGCGCCGCCGATGCCGCATAGCCGAGGCGCGGATCCAGGCGGTGGTGATTCGCCGCCGCACGGACGCGCTCGTCGCCGGTCAGACGGCCATACCACGCAGTGCCGAAGGCGGAGGCCGCTGGTCCGCGAAGCGGCCCAATGGTGCGAACCAGGGTGCTCAGGGCGGTGAGCGCGAGCGCGGGCAGTCCCGTCGGGGTGCGTGCCGGCGCGCCCTCGGCACTGATCAGCGCAGTGTTCCGGCTCCCGCGGTCGCCACCGCGAGCAGCGGCTGGATGACCACGACGAGCACGATGCCTGCGAGACACGCGGCACCGGCGATCGCTCTCGAGAGTACAGGCGTGGCGCCAAGGGTGAAGGGCACCTCATCGCCTGCCTCGGCGTAGATGGCGGCGATGAATCGCAAGCCAGCGGTGATCGTGAGCAGGGTCGCAACGATCGCGAGGATGGCGAGCCATCCGTAGTGGGCGTCGGCTGCGCTCGAGATGAGCAGGACCCGCGACAGAAAGCCCGCGAGCGGCGGGATCCCCGCCAGCGTCGCCACCGCCACCGTAAGAGCAGCGCAGTCGGCGTCGAGCGATGTGCGAGGCCGCGGATGTCATCGATGCCGTCGCCGATCCCCGCGGCCTGGAGCATGGCCAGAACACCGAACGTGGCCACCGTCGCGATCGCGGTGACGCCGAGTGCGCCGAGGAATGCGGTGATGCCGAACGCGGGAAGGCCGCGGGACCCGGTGGTGAACGCCAGCAACCCCAGCAGGAGCATGGCCGCCTGCGCACTGACCAGCTGACCGATCAGGCGCGAAACCGTGGTCTCCCGGAGCGCGCTCAACGACGCATGCCCGAGCGCCACCGCAGCGACAATCGGCAGCAGCCAGCGCCAGATGGAGACGTCGGGTCCAAGCCCGACACGGTCACGCGCGCGAGCGCCGCGCCGCCCGCGATGAGGCTCGTGGCGATGATGAATCCCGCCGCCCCTGCAGGGACGTTCCGGGCCACGCGCCCGACCCACTGTCGCAACGGAAAGATGCCGAGCGTGCAGCACAGACCGAGCACGATCAGGGCGACGCCGAGCGCCACGCACCCGGGCGCCGAGGTATCAGCAGGGATGACCGCCGCGGCGACCCTGCGAGGCCGGTGCTGCGTGTGCCCCATAGAGCAGCGCAATTCCGTAGAGCAGAGCGGCCAGGCCGACACCGCCCTCGATGAGGTGCTCGAACGAGGACACTCCTCCACGAGGGTCAGTCTTCACGAGTGCGCCGATCGCTACCAGGCACACGAGCAGCAGGGCGACGGCGGTGACCAGGGTGACCATCTCGCGCTGCGCGGCAATCGCCTCGGTCGCGGCCGTCGCGATCAGGATGAGGCTGAAAAGGCGCTCGAGCGCGACGGGATGTTGCGAACCGTGCTGTCGCTGATGAGGCACGTGATCAGGGCTGTGACGCAGGCGAGGATGGCGATGAAGAGCGCAAAACTGTCGACGACCAAGCCGCCGCCCCACACCGAGATGGCGATCCCCGACGGATGCTGACGGAGGCCGAGCAGCACCAGAGCGCACGCGGCCAGCGACCCTGCGATGCCGATGCAGGCGATCCAGCGGTGAATGTCGGGGCGCAATCCTGGCCGGATGACGGCGACAAGGACCGAGAGCAGCGCGGTCCCCACCAGCAGCGCCTCGGGGAGCAGCGCGAGCGTCAGTGCGTGCGTGAAATCCACTGGCCTTATCCCCCGGCGATCCGCGTGGTGATTTCGAGCACGCCGTTGGCGATCACCGGTACCACCGCGCCCGCGCGGACCCCGAACAGGAGCACCGCGGCGAGGAGGGGGATCAACACGGTCAGGTCCAGGAGCGTGACGTCACGGACCCGCACGAACTGGTCGCGCACCGGACCGAAGAACACGCGGTTCGCAACCCAGATGAGACCGCCGGTGATGACGATCACCGTTCCCATCACGATCACGGTGGCGATGCGATGCGACGGGAAGGAGCCGGCGAACACCATGAAATCGCCGGTGAATCCGGCGAGCAGCGGCACGCCGATCAAGCTGCCTGCGGCGAACAGCCAGAAGCCCGCCAGGCGCGGGGCGTGCGCGACCAGCCCGCCCATGGCGCGAATGCTCGTCGTGCGCGTGCGTTCCTCGAGAGCGCCGCTGATCAAGGTGAGCATTGCGGACGCCATCCCTGGCCGCAGAGCAGCAGCACCGCACCGACCAGCGCCACTGAGGTTTGCGCACCGATCGCGAGCAGCACGAGGGACATCTGGGCGACGTTCATGTAGGCGACGAAGCGGCGCAACTCATCCTGACGCAACGCCCCGATCGAGCCCCACAAGGCGCCGACGACAGCGAGCCCGGTGATGGCGAACGCGTAGTAGTGCGCGGGCCCCGGGAACACCACCAGGCTGATCCGCATCATGCCGTAGGCGCCGAGCATCAGCATCGTCCCGGAGAGGATGGTTGCCACGCCCGCACTCGCCTTGCTCTGCGCCTCAACCATCCAGGTGTGCACCGGGAAGATGGCCATGGCGATGCCAAAGCCCGCGAAACTCAGCCAGAAGCCGACCGTCTCCGCGGTCCTCGTGAAGCTCACCAGGTCGGGCGTCATGTCCGACGTCTGCTTTCCCGCCTCGACGATGACGATTGCCACGGCGGCGATGATCAGCACGAGCGACAGTGCCTGGAATCCCGCGAACCACGCCGCGGCCCGGCGCGCGCCAGGACCTCCCCAGACGCGAATCAGGAGATACATGGGCAGCAGCAGCAGACCCCAGAACGCGACGAACAGGACGAAGTCCGAGGAGCAGAGCACCCCGTTGACGGCAGTCTCGAGGAGCAGCACCAGGAACACATAGAGGCGGACGCGCTCGTGGATCTTCCAGGAGTGAAAGATGGCGCAGCCGAACACCGTGGTCGTGACCACGAGCAGCGGGAGCGTGATGCCGTCGGCGGTGAGGTCGTAGTGCGCCTGGAAGAAGAAGTTCCAGAACCACGTGTGGTTCTCCTGATAGGCCGCCGCCAGGCCGCCTCCCTGACCAAGCGCGATCTGGCCGAGGATCCCGAAGAACGTGGTGGCGAAAAAGCTCAAGCCCGCCCCGACGAGCGCAATCGTTCTGACTCGCGCTCGCTGCTCCTCGTCGCGCTCCGGCAGCAGGATGGCGATCACCGCGAACAGCAACGGAGTCCAGATGATCGACGACAGGATCACGTTCACGACAGGTGCACCCAGAGGTGTCCGGTTGCAGCAAGCACTGACAGCAACGCGAGCACGCCGATGACGACGATGCCGCCGGCCAGGTAGCGCGTGAATCGCGCGTTGCGGAGTGCCCCGAGTCCGGTGGCGGCGAGGTCGGCGCTCTCCCCCACCGACGCGGCAATCGGCGCGGTGACCTCGTCATCAAAGCTCGCGACGCGGCCCGCGATGGCCAGCAACGGTCGGGCGGCGAGATCGGTGAGACGCCCGACGTAGAAACCCTCATCAGCAACGCGCAGTGGTGCGAAGGCGGCGGTCGCGGCGAGGGTTACGCCTCGGCGCGCGGGTCCGTACCAGAGCCACGCGGCAGCGAACCCACCAGCCAGCGCGAGCACCGCGATGAGCAATGCGATGCCGTCGAGGCCGATCGATTGCGGGTGCTTTCCATAGACGACGAATCGCATGAAGGTGAGCCCGGCGATCCGGCTTGAGCCGAGGGTGAAGGGTTGCAGTCCTGGCAACCCGACCAGGACGGCCAGCACCGACGCGACCATGAGCAACACGATCGGGCGTCGCAGGATACGGTCGACGTCAGCGATGCGATCGTGCTGGAAGCCACGTCTGCGCGTGATCGCACCGCGCGTGACCGTCACGAACGCACGCCCGGCAAGGACGGCGAGGAGCACCGCCGCCACGATGGTGACGATGACCATCACCACGCGCTCCGGGCCGCTGAAGGTGCCGCCTGCCGGGTCTGTGCCGCTCAAGCGGACGACAGCGCGTAGTAGCCGCTCAAGGCCAGCCCACCGGCGAGCAATGCCCAGACCGCGAAGGCGATGGTGGTTCCTCGCAGCTTCGGCCACGCTCCACCCATCTCAGCGATGTCGTCCGTCCTGTAGACATGGATGAGGTTGCCGGCGACCAGGATGAGCAGCGTCGATGTGAAGATCGAGGTGAATGCGATGAACACGCCGGGGCTGTAGCCACCCATGCCGAGGGCGGCCAGCGCGAGCCCGAGCTCCGCGGTCGCGGCGGAGACGGCGATCCGGCTGAGGCGCCGTTGCGCGATACCGCTATCGCGGCGAGGATCGCGCTGATACCCCCGACCAGCGCGAGGGCCGGCAGGATCCGCGGCGACTGCGCGAGCACCGGATACACGCGGGCCACGAGATACACACCGAGGGGTGCGACCGTCGCCGCCGCAAGCGCGAGCACCGGGATGGCAGACGACGCGGCGTCGCTGAGCCACAGCGTGAACGGGAACTGCGCTGCGCGAACGCACGCGGCAACGACGAAGACGATACCCAGCACCAGCAGTGCACGCGGGCCCGAGCCGGCCACGGTGTGCTGAGAACCGCGTACACCCCTTGCGAGATGACCTTGAAAGAGAAGGGTCCGCGATCGACTGTCCCGACGGGGCCGGCAGCAATGACGAGAAGACGCCGAACTTGATCCATGTGAAGACCACGCCGAGCGTCAGCGCCACATCCCCGGCGGCGATCACGACGTACGCCCGCAGTGCGTGCCGCATGGCCTCCGCCTGCTGCCACGACAGCGTCAGCAGCACGAACAGGCTGGCCGACGCCACAGTCCAGAGGATCAACGAGTCGAAGAGGTTCGGGCTGAGCACGAATCCCGTGGTCGCGAACCCGAGCGCCGACGACGCGCAGAAAAAGCGGCGGAACCCCTGCTCGGCGCGCAGGGAGTTGATGGCATACCACTGCACGATCATCGTGGCGAAGGCGATCGCCGCCGCAAAGCTCGCCGACAGGGCGTCAACATGAATGCCGATCTGTGCCACGAACTGAGTCGCGAACGTCGCACCCTCCGGTGGAGTCATCGCGAAGAACGTCAAGAGCGAGTTCGAACGCCGGTTGTGCGTCGTGCGTCAGGCGCACCCCAAGGACGAAGGCCGCCGCAATGAATGCCAAAGCGCTGAAGAACACGCAGAGCTGCGCCGCGCGCCGATGGGTTTCGACGCCGAGCGAGCCGACCCCGCCGATGAGGAAGAGCAAGGGTATGGCCCACGCGGCGTTGTAGAGGTTCACGCCCTGTCCTCGACGTCGCCGAGGGCATCGACGTCAGCACGCCCGGTACGCCGCCAGAGCAGGACGACCAGCGCGAACGCAAGGCTGCAGACGCAGGTCCCCGCGACGATCGCCATGGTCGACAGCGCGTCGCCGAGTTGCAAGCCGGCCACGTTGCCCTGGTTGTGCGTGAATCCGACCAGGGCGACGACCGGGGCGGCGAACATCAGCGCAAGCGACATCGCGACCGCGAGGGGATGCCGGCGCGCGAGCACGCCGTAGACACCAATGGCGAAGACCGCGGCGCTGAGCAACGCGTACTGCGTGAAATCGATGTTCACGCGTCGCTCTTCGGCTGGCGGCGCCTGCCCTGCTCGCGATCCTGGCGACGGCGGCGCGCAATCTCATCGCGCTCACGTCGCTGCGCCAGCTGCTGGTCCAGTGTTTGCTCATCGCCGCTCCGGCGACCGATGACAAGGCCGGCGCCGGCGGTCACCAGGACAAGGACCACCGCGATGGCGAGCGCGTAGGGGGCGCGATAGTGGAGCACCGTGACCAACGCGTTGCGCCCGGTGTCCCCGACCAGCGAAATCGCCAGGTTGCCCGGAAACCACCCGGGCCCGACCTGCGAGAACAACGAAAAAAGAGCGGCCAGGGCGACGGCGATGGGCGCGGCAATCCAGAAGCGCGCCGGCGCCTCCGGGCGGCTCCCCAAGCCGCGGTACTGGTCATGTCGCAACGCCAGGAACACGATGCCGGCGGCAACGCCTGGGACGAGCACCTGCACGACGGCCAGGGCGTCTGCCCCAGCCAGCAGCTCGAGCACGGCCAGCAGCACCACGACGGCGGCACCCGCGTAGGCGGCAAGGCGAAGCGACGTCAGCCCAACTGCAGCCCCGGCGGCAATGAGGATGAGCGCGGCGATTGCGTAGAACGCGGCTGCGTTGACGGTCATATGGGCGCGGGCGGCATTGTAGTCAGCCCGACCTCAGATCGAATCGTCGTCTTCAAGCCGCGACGCCGGCGCAGTGGCGGTGCGACCACGACTCTGCTGGGGATTCGCTCGAAGAGGAGCACCAGGCTCAATCCGATCGCGGCAATCAATAGCCCGATGATTGCAACCGGGGTCACCCGGAGCCCGATGATCGGCAGCGAGACGCCCGCGTCCCACGGTCCCGGGGCCGAGGAGGCTGCTCCCGCGGCGCCAAGCCGCGCCACGGCTGCGGGGCTGGGAAAGACGCGCTGGCCCACGACCCCGGCGACAAAGGCCAGGCTCCCGACTGCGCAGATGAAGTAGAGCCAGTTGCCCGTGTGCCGGCCGGCGTATGCGGACTCGTGATCGCCAGACAACCGAGCAGCACGGCAAGGATGCCGAGCACGACCTGTTCCGGGGTCGGCGGCACTGCCCGGCGGCCTCAGGCGGTCCGGCGGATCAAGCCGCCTCCGAGAACCTCGTCCCCCTGGTAGAGGACGACCGACTGGCCTGGTGATGCTTGGTCCACCGGCGAATCGAACGCCACGCGCGCCTCGCCGTCCCCGGCGCTTCAACGGTGGCGGGATGCGGTGCGCCATGCGCCCGCAGCTGTGCCTCGCAGCGCGTGCCGGCGGTACGGCGCGACTCCGGCGATCCAGCGAAACGACGATGCCTCGACGCTGCTGCGCAGAAGTGCCTCGCGGGGCCCGACCACGACCGTGTTGGCGGCGGGTCGGAGCTCGATCACGTATCGAGGGGCTGCATCCGGACGCGAGGGTGCGATGCCGAGCCCGGCGCGCTGACCGACGGTGAAGAATGGCAGTCCGGCGTGTTCGCCAAGCTGCTGCCGCCGGCATCGACGATGGCGCCGGGGGTGAAACGCCCGGCCAGGCGCCGGCGCATCTCCGACTGCATATCGGCATTGACAAAACACAGATCCTGCGACTCGGGTTTGTCGGCGGTCCCCAGTCCAAGCGCCGCCGCCTCGGCGCGGACATCAGCCTTCGACCCGTCGCTGCCAAGCGGGAACAACGCTGCCTTCAGCTGCTCCTGGTCGAGCCGGTGCAGTACGTACGCCTGGTCGCGACTCTGGTCCCGAGCGCGATGCAGGGTTGCCAGTGTGCCCCTGCGCCCGAGCCGGGCATAGTGGCCCGTCGCGATGTGGGTGGCCCCAGCGGCTCTGGACCGCGCAAGCAGCACGCCGAACTTGATGCGCTGGTTGCAGCGAACGCAAGGGTTCGGCGTGATGCCCTGCGCGTAGCCGTCCTCGAAGTCGCGCACGACTTCGTTCTCGAAATCCTGCTCGAGATTCCAGACGTAGTGCGGGAGACCGACCGCCGTCGCGACGCGGCGCGCATCGTCGACCGCGTCGATCGAGCAGCAGCCGCGGTCACGCACAGCTCGCGGGTCGCCGCCACATTGCGAGCGTCATGCCGAACGCGCGCAGGCCCGACTGCCGCGACACGTGCGGCGACAACGCTGGAGTCCACCCCACCTGACATCGCCACGGCGATCACTGCGGATCGCGGCAGCAGATCCAGCGGACGATCAGGGGTGAGCGCGACCTCCGGCAACGGCGGGGACGATCGAGACCTCATCGCGCTCGGCGACTGGGGTATCGAGGCCCTGGGCGAAGCGGATGTCGGAGTCATTGACATAGATGTTGATGAACTGCCGCAGGCTCCCGGAGCCGTCGTAGAGGCGATCGTGAAAGCCAGGATAGGTCGCGTCGAGGTTGGTGAGCACCTCGCCGACGGTGCCGCCCTCAACGCTGACCTCGGCGTTGCCCCCGGTCAGCCTGCGAAGCGGACCCGGAACACGGACAGTCGTGGCCATTGACGGCCGAGTATACGGAGGCTCAGGGCTTTGGCCGCCTCGCAGCGCGACAGCGCGCTCACCGCCGCCCCGCATGCGCGCGGCGGCTCGCAACTCCTCCACACGCCGCATGTTGGCGTCGGTCCAGTTGCTCCGTGCTCGCCGGGGCGTGAACCGGACCATGTAGCTCGTCTCGTCGACGCGGCGGACGACGCTGTCGATCCAGCCATTGCAGAGCGCCTCGTCCACAGCCTCGCCATAGGAGACGCCGGGGCGCTCGAAACCCTTCTTCCACAGCCCCATCCACAGCTCGGACGCGGATGGATTGGCCTCGAACCAGGCGGCGAGATCCTGTGAAGTTCGGAAGTACTCGGGCCGAGACGGCACCGTCGAGGTCACGGTGCGGGCTCGAGCTCCACGACCAGCGGGCTCTTCTCGACGCGTGTCTGCGCGCCGGCGACAAGGTCGTCGAACACCAGCTGGGACCAGGACTCCATGCTCAGGTAGTGGCGCCGCATGGCTTCGAGCGACAGCGACTCGCCTTCGAGCTTCTCGACCTCCCGCACCTCGACAACCCCCTCGGCGGGCTCGACGAGGAACACCAGTCCGAGGTGCACGCGCGAGACGGGGCTCGAATCGTCGTTGAGCATCGCGACCAGGCTCGCCCTGGCCGGAGAGGCGCATCGAATCTCCTCCGCCCACTCACGTCGCAGCCCGCCGACGACCGGGTCTTCCCGCTCGCCGTCGCCCGGGTTGACGTGGCCACCGATGCCGAGCGAGTACAGGTGATGGAGGCGTTTTTCGCTGGAGCGGCGCAGACGCCGCGTGAGCAGGTACGTGTCGTCCTGCGGGTGATGCACCACGCAGTACGGAATGATCTGCTGCTGCGAGGCGTCCTCTTCGATCTCCGCCCGCGGGCGGTACTCGGATGTCGCGTGCACCGTCCGGAGCACGCGCTCGAGCCCACGCGCGATCAGCCCATGCCAGGCGCCATCGGGAAATATCGTCGAGCGAGGAACGCAGAGCACGTCCTCTGCCCCGTGCGCGCGGCTCCGCCGCGCCCCGGCGGCACGCGGATCAGCCACGCTCTTCGGCACCGGGCGCATTCTTTCACCCGCGATGCCTGAGTTGCCCGAGGTGGAAGCCCTCTGCCGGTCCTTCGACACGCGTCTGCGCGGCCGCCGCGTCGCGAGCGGTCACCGTGCGGTCGGTGGCAGTGCTCAAGACCTTTGATCCGCCGGTGACCGCGCTCGACGGCTTGGCGGTGGAGGGATGCACCAGACGCGGGAAGTTCATCGACCTCGCGATCCCGCCGCTCCATCTCGTGGTGCACCTGTCGCGCGGGGGTGGATGACCCTTCGCGATAAACCGAGCACCGCGCGCCCGGCGCTGCGCGGGCCGCTCGCGGTGATCGTGACGTTCGACGACGGGGCGAGCCTTCAGATCACTGAGCACGGTACCGACAAGCGCCTGGCCCTCTCTGTCGTGCGCGACCCCCGGGATGTGCCCGGGGTCGCGCGGCTTGGGATCGACGCGCCTCGACCCTGCGCTTGTCAGCGCGCGAAGCTCACCGAGTTGCTGCATGAACGCGCCGGCACCCTGAAAAGCGTGATTGCCGATCAGTCGGTCATCGCCGGGATCGGCAACGCGTACTCCGACGAGATCCTCCACGCCGCCCAACTCTCTCCGTTCCGTCACGCTGACGCGCTCACCGGCGGCGAGATCGAACGCCTCGCGGCAGCGATCCGACATGTCCTGAGCGCGGCCGTTGCGCTCGCCCTCGAGTCCGACCCGGCACAGCTCAAGGACGGCAAGCGGCAGTCGATGCGCGTCCACGCGCGCACGGGTCAACCGTGTCAGGTGTGTGGGGATACCGTCCGCGAGGTATCGCTCGCGTCACGATCGTTTCAGTACTGCCCGACGTGTCAGACGGGAGGTCGTGTGCTTGCCGATCGCAGGATGAGCAGGCTGCTGAAGTGAGCGCAGCTGTTCCCGATTGCCTGGCGACGCGGAGCTGGAGCGAGCGCTGTGGGCATTGCGCGCCTATGACACGACTGCGCTCGCGACATCGAGCCCAGCGGGGCCGCACGTGGCCGGTGTCTTCTTCGCGCCCGAGCGTACGGCGACCGGCCTCAGGCTGCTGATCGCGACTTCGCGCCGGTTCTCGGCTGCATCGCGAGCTCGTGGAGGACCCGCGAGTTGCGTTCATGTGCTCACCCGGCAACGCCTCGAGATGGATCCAGGGCGGCGGAATGGCCGCTGTCGTCGACGATCACGGCGAGCGCGCCAACGTCACACGACGATTGATCGAACACGCTGCAGGAGCGCAGCCCTACGTCGATGGTCCCGAGGTGCTCCCGGTCGTCATCGCGGTTCGGTGGCTCAAGGTCGTCGAAGCGCGCGACGGCCCGCATCTCGTCGTCCGCATCGACGTCTGACGTTCACCTGGCCGTCAGCCACCTCGATCTCTGCGTTCGCGCGGACACAGCCAGGGGCGAGGTCGTCGAAGAACGTCGGATACGAGACGGACGCCGTCTCGGCCCCCTCGATGACCGTGTCGCCGCCACCTGGAGGCACCAGCGCTGCGGCGACCGCCCAGGCCATCGCCAGGCGATGGTCGCCGACGCGTCGAGCCGCGCGCTCGCAATTGGGCAGGACCGTGCACCACCAGGCATCGGCGCTGCTCTCGCAGCTCACGCCCAGCTTCCGGAGCCCAGCTCGACCTGCGCGATGCGATCGCTCTCCTTGTAGCGCAGCTCTCTCGGCGTCGCGGATCTCGGTGTCGCCGTCGGCCTGGCTCGCGAGCACCGCGATGACCGGGAGCTCGTCGATGCACCGCACCGTCAATGCCCCGGAGATGGTCACCGCGCGCAGGCGCGCGCCACGCACCTCGACATCGCCGACCGGCTCGACGCCACCTGCGGCTTCGCGCTCGTGATCAGCACTTCAGCGCCCATCGACTCAAGGACGCTCAGGATCCCCGTCCTCCCCGGATTCAGGCCGACCCCGGAGCAACGCACGCGCCAGCCTGGGCGAGACGCCGCCAGAGCGAGAAAGAATGCCGCCGAGCTGATGTCGCCAGGAACGCGAAATCCGAACGGCTGCAAGCTCACCGGGGCACACCGTGACGCGCGCCTCGCCGCTGACGACATCCACGCCGCACATGCGCAGCATCCGCTCGGTATGATCGCGCGTCGGCGTGGGCTCGATCACGCTGGTCGGCCCGTCGGCGGAGAGCGCGGCCAGCAGGATCGCCGACTTCACCTGCGCACTTGCCACTGGCGATGCCCAGGTCAGGCCGGCGAGCACGCGCTTGCCGCGGACGCGCAGCGGCGCGGTTCCTTCGGCGCTGAGGTCGAGCTCGCACCCATGGCGCGCAACGGATCGGCGACCCGTCCCATCGGCCGGCGTCGCAGTGAGACATCACCATCGAGCGTGGCATCGCAGTCGTTCCCGGCGAGCGCACCGGCGAGCAGGCGCATCGTGGTGCCGGAATTGCCGCAGTCGAGCACGGCGCTTGGACTCTTCAAGCTCACGCCAGTTCCCGCACCGTCGAGCGCCGCGCGAGCCGGCGGAAAATCGCGCACCCAGACGCCGCAGGCCCGCAGGCACGCCGTGGTCGCGCCGACGTCCGCCGCCGGCGACGGATTGCCGAGGTAGGTCCGGCCCTTGGCGAGCGCGCCGAGGATCAGCGCGCGGTGGCTCATCGACTTGTCACCGGGGACCATGACTGCACCGTCGACGTGCTCGGCGGGCGAGACGCGCTCCTCACTCATCCGGTGTGAGCGGCCTGACTGCCGGACATCGCGCGAAGAAACGTCTCCGCCCCGGCGACCGCGTCATCCGGGTCTTCGGCGATGCTGTCGATCAGCGCCGAGCCGACCACGCCCGCCTCGGCATGCCCTTGCAGCGCAGTGAGATGTTCGTGTGTCGAGAGGCCGAATCCGAGAGCCCGCGGCACCGGCGTCAGGCTGCGCACGGAGTCCAGCAATGCGATCGCGCCGTCCGACACGGCCGGCGCGCACCGGTTACCCCGGTCACGCCGACGCAGTACACGAACCCCGCCGCAGTCGAACAGATGCGTGCCAGGCGGTCAGGTGTCGTGGTCGGCGCGACCAGCGGGATCAGCGCGACGCCGGCGCCGTGCATCGCGGTCCGCACGCTCCGCGGCCTCGTCCAGCGGCAGGTCCGGGATGATGACGCCGTCGACGCCCGAAGCCGCTGCTGCGGCAGCGAACGCTCCAACGCCAAAGCTGAGCACCGGGTTGATGTACGTCATCACCGCCAGCGGGATGGTCACGCCGCTGTCGCGTGCACGCAGGATTTGCTGCAGCGCACGAGCGAGCGTCATTCCGTTGCCGATGGCGACCTGCCCCGTGCGCTGGATGGTTGGGCCGTCCGCGAGCGGGTCGCTGAACGGAATGCCGACCTCGGCGGCGATGCACCCGACCCGTTGTGCGGCGGCGAGCAGGGCCACGGTGCTCTCGAGGTGCGGATAGCCCGCTGTGAAGTACGGAATCAAGCCGGCAGGGACGCTGCGCCGCGTGCGGCGAAGGCGGCGTCGAATCGCGTGACTGGCGCCGTGCTCATGCCGGATCGTGTTGCCGCACGGTGTCGATGTCCTTGTCGCCGCGCCCGCTGAGGCACACCAGCACGACCGCATCGGCGGCCTCCGCGGCGGCAATCGCCCCGGCGACGTGCAGTGCGTGCGACGACTCGAGCGCAGGGATGATGCCTTCGAGACGGCAGAGCTGATGGAAGGCCGCCAACGCCTCGCCGTCAGTCGTCGCCTGGTAGTTCACCCGTCCGCTGTCGCGGAGCGCGCTGTGCTCAGGTCCGACTCCCGGATAGTCGAGGCCGGCGCTGATCGAGTGCGTCGCCAGCACCTGCCCGGCGTCGTCCTGCATCAGGTAACTCCGCGCCCCGTGGAGCACGCCCGGTCGGCCGCGCGACAGCGGAGCCGCGTGGTCGCCCGAATCCAGGCCCCTGCCGGCCGCCTCCACCCCGACCAGCCGCACGTCGTCGTCGAGAAACGCCGCGAACATGCCGATCGCGTTGCTGCCCCCGCCAACGCAGGCCACGACCACGTCCGGGAGCCGGTCCAGGTGCTGCAGCATCTGTGCCCGCGCCTCGTCGCCGATCACCCGTTGCAGGCGGCGCACCAGCGACGGGTACGGATGCGGTCCGACCGCGCTCCCGATGACGTAGTGCGTGTCGCGGACGTTGGCCACCCAGTCCCGAATCGCTTCGTTGGTGGCGTCCTTGAGTGTCGCCGCACCGCTGTCGACGGGCACCACCACCGCGTCGAGCAGCCCCATCTTGTAGACGTTGAGCGCCTGGCGGCGCATGTCCTCGCGACCCATGTAGACCACGCATTCGAGGCCCGAGCGCGGCGCATGCGGTCGCGGTCGCGACACCGTGCTGACCGGCACCCGTCTCGGCGATGATCCGGCGCTTGCCCATGCGCTGCGCGAGCAGCACCTGACCGATCGCGTTGTTCAGCTTGTGCGCGCCGGTGTGCAAGAGGTCCTCGCGCTTCAGCCAGATCTGGGCGCCGCCGCAGGCGTCGCTGAGGCGCTCAGCGTGGGTGACCGGGGTCGGCCTGCCGGCAAAGTCAGCGAGCCACCGATCCAACTCGCTCGTGAACCCGGGATCGGCGAATGCGACCGCCATCTCGGCCTCGAGCTCCTCGAGCGCGGGCACCAGGGTCTCGGGCACGTAGGCGCCGCCGTACCCGTCGAAACGGCCGCCGGTCTCGCCGGCCATCGTCAGGCGCTCACGAGCTGGCGCGCCGCCTCACGGGCGGCGACGACGTATGCCCGTACGAGATCGGGATCCTTGTCGCCCGGGCCGCGTTCGAGGCGGCTTGACGCATCCACGCCCGACGGCCGCACCGCCACGACCGCTGCGCCAACGTCGTCGGGTCCAAGACCGCCCGCCAGAATGAGGCGCCGGTGGCGTGCCACGTCGGCGGCCCACTCCAGCGGCACCTGGCGTCCGGTGCCGCCGGGGAGGCCTCCCGCGTCGGGCCTTCCGTCGAGCATCACGAGGACGTCGGGTGGCCAGTCGATCGTCGACGCCTCGGCCTGGCTCGCCACGTTGAAGACAGGGATGACTGGAACCGAGCAGGTGGTCAGCAGGCTACGATCGAAGGTCCCGTGCACCTGCACCGCGGCGAGGTTGTAGCGAGATGCCGCAGCTTCGCACTCAGCCGCGCTGGGCTCGACAAAGACGCCGATGAGGTCGGCACGACCGTCGACGGCCGCGACGACCGCCCGCGCTGCGGCGTCGTCGACCCATCGCGGACTGGCGCGCACCATCATGAGCCCAATCCAGTCGGCGCCGGCGTCGATGGCCACTTCCGTGATCTCGGGCGTGCGCACGCCACACACTTTGACGATCACGCCGTGCCCGCCGTCCGCGCGGCCACCACCATCGCCGCGCTTGCAGCGGCCGGTGATGCGGCGCGCATCAGTGCTTCGCCCACCAGGACCGCGTCGGCGCCTTCGTTGACCAGGCGGGTCACGTCATCCGGTGTCCGAACGCCCAACTCCGCGACGCACAGGATGCCATCGGGCACCACCCGGCGGACCCGGCTGAAGGTGGCGAGATCGCTGCCCAACGTGCGCAGATCGCGGTTGTTGATCCCGATGCAGGCCGCTCCCGCAGCGACGGCGGCATGCGCCTCTTCGACATCGTGCACCTCGACAATCGCCTGTGCCCGGCAGCGCGCGACACCGGCGAGACACTCGTCCAACGCGTCGGTGTCCAGCAGCGCAACGATGAGCAGGACCCAGTCGGCGCCGGCCACGCGCGCCTCGGCAATCTGTACGGCGTCGAGCGTGAAGTCCTTGCGGAGCAGCGGCACATCGAGAGCGGCGCGGACACTCGCCAGGTCGTCGAGCGAGCCCCCGAAGTCCGGCCCGTCAGTGAGCACAGAGATCGCGGCCACGCCGCTGTCCGCGTATTCCCGACCAAGAGCCACTGGGTCGAGCTCGGGACGCAGCACGCCGCCGCTCGGCGACCGGCGCTTCATCTCCGCGATGATCGTGCCCCCGCGAAGCGCTCCGAACATTCCGCGCGCCGGCGGCAGCGATTCCGCCTTGGCCCACAGCGCCGCCTCTGCGCAGCGCAACTGCTCGACCTCGGTGCGCTTGCGCGCGGCAATCGCCGCGAGAGCGCCGCCGAGCTCACTCATGCCGTCACGGCGGCAGCGCCGACGCCTGCCGTGCGGAGGAAATTACGGAGCAGCGCGTGCCCCGACGGCGTCCCAATCGACTCCGGATGAAACTGCACGCCCTCGATGGGAAACGACCGGTGGCGCATGCCCATGATCAAGCCGTCAGCGCTCCACGCGGTGACCTCGAGTGCCTCAGGAAGGCCGTCTCCGGCGACCACCAGCGAGTGGTACCGAGTCGCCATGAACGGGTCGTCGAGGCCCTGGAGCACGCCCGCACCGGTGTGATGCACGGCACCCACCTTGCCGTGCACGACGGCCGGTGCGCGCACCACCCTGGCGCCGAAGGCGACCCCGATTGCCTGGTGGCCGAGGCACACGCCAAGCATCGGGACGCTGCCGCCGAGCTCGCGCACCAGGTCGACACAGATGCCGGCTTCCTCGGGCGTCCGCGGACCCGGCGACATCACAATCGCCGACGGATCGGCGCGTCCGATGTCAGTGACCGACAGCGCGTCGTTGCGCTCCACCGCGACCGACGCCCCGAGCTCGCGCAGGTACTGCACGAGGTTGAACGTGAACGAGTCGTAGTTGTCGATGACCAGCACCTGACCGCTCAAGCTCGCGCCCACGCGTTCGCCTCCTCGACCGCAAGGATCTGTGCGGCCACCTTGTTGTCGATCTCCACGGTCTCCTCGCGCACCGATGAGTCGGCGACGATTCCCGCAGCGGCCTGCACGTAAGCGACGCCATTGCGCACCACGATGGTGCGCAGCGCGATCGCCGTATCCAGATCGCCGCCGTAGCCGATGTAGCCGATCGCTCCCGCGTAGGGACCGCGAACCTCGGGCTCGAGCTCGGCGATGATCTCCATGGCACGGATTTTCGGCGCGCCGGTCACCGTCCCGGCTGGGAAGCAGGAGCGCAGTGCATCGAGCGGGACGCGTCCCTCGTCGAGCCTGCCCTCGATGCTGCTCACGAGATGCATGACGTGCGAGTAGCGCTCGACCTCCATGTGCTGCGTCACGTGGACGCTCCCGGTGGCGCAGACGCGGCCGAGGTCGTTCCTGCCGAGGTCGATGAGCATCAGGTGCTCCGCAGCCTCCTTGTCGCTGGCGCGAAGCTCGGCCTCCATGCGTGCGTCGTCCTCCGGCGTCCGACCCCGCCGTCTCGTGCCGGCGATGGGGTGATAGCGCACGTCGGGCGCGCTGACCTGGACGAGCATCTCCGGCGAGGCGCCGACCAGCGTACAGTCGGGTGTGGCGATGTAGATCATGTACGGGCTCGGGTTGATGGCCCGGAGCGCGACGTAGAGATCGAAGGGATGCGCCTGCAGCGGCAAGGCAAAACGCCGCGACAGCTGCACCTGGAACATGTCCCCGGCGACGATGTAATCGAGCGCGCGCCGCACGCGTTCCTGGAACTGGTCGCGTGAGAGGTTGGCCTGGTCGTCGTGGGCGGCGGCATCCACGGCCATGCCCGCCAGCGCCGGCGACGGACTCGGGAGCGCTGACGTGATGGCGTCGCCCACGTGGTCGATGCGTGTCAGCGCGTGGGCATAGGCGGCCTCGAGCCCGTTCGGATCATCGCGGTGCACGCAGCTTGAAACCAGTAACCGATGCTTCGCATGATCGAAGACGGCCACGGTGTCGAACACGGCAAACCATTGCTGTGGAAGGCTGAGCGGATCAAGCGCGGCTCGGGGAATGCGCTCGTACCTCCCGGCAGCCTCGTACGAGAGAAAGCCCACGGCGCCGCCGAGGAGTGGCGCCACCATGCGGGGATCGCATGCCGCGTTCAGGGATGCGACCTCGCGCTCGATCGAGTCGAGCGGATCCTCGCCATCGCCAGGGTCGCTGAAGATCCGCGACGGTCCATGGCCGAGCATCGACCACTTGGCCACGGCGCCACTGCCCTCGACCGACTCCAGGAGAAAGCAGCAGGCGTCAGTCCCGAGTGCACGCATCGCCGAGACCGGAGTCGCGTTCCCCACGGGGAGCTCGAGCACCACCGCCACCACGTCGTGGTCAGTGAGCCGGCTGCGGCACTCCTCGAGCCCGGGAACGGCGGCGTTCATCGGCATCGCGCCATGGAGGTGTCATCCGGCCACCGCGGCACCGACGTACTGGGCGATGCGTCGGGCGGCCTCCTCGAGGTTTTCGATCGAGGCGGCATAGCTGAGCCGGATATGGCCCGCGCCGTGGTCGCCGAAGGAGCTGCCCGGAAGCACGGCCACCCCGACCTCATCGAGCAGCGCCGCCGCCAGCTCACGGTCGCTGAACCCGGTCGCGGTGATGTCCGGGAAGACGTAGAACGCGCCTGCCGGCTTGTGGCACTTGAAGCCGGGGATCTCGTTGAGAAGGTCGACGAACCGGTCGCGGCGCCGTCCGAACTCCGCCACCATGGTGTCGACGGCGCGATCGGACTCCGGCGAATCGAACGCCTCGACAGCAGCCCATTGCGTGAACGCCGCGGCACATGACGAACTGTTGATCAGGAGCGTGTCCATCTTCCTGGCGATGGCGACCGGCATGGCGCCGAAACCCAGCCTCCAACCGCACATGGCCCACGCCTTGGACAGCCCGTCCATGTAGATGGTTCGCTCCGCCATGCCGTCGATGCCGTACAGCGAGACGTGCTTGCCGTCGTAGCTGAGACGGTTGTAGATCTCGTCGCTCAGCACGATGAGGTCGTGTGCGATGGCGAGGCGAGCGATGCCTTCGCAATCCTCCTGGGTGAGGATGCCGCCGGTGGGATTCTGTGGCGAGTTGACCACCAGCATCCGGGTGCGCGGCGTGATCAGGTTGCTCAACTCCTCGACATCGCAACGGAAATCGTTCTCCTGGCGCAGCGGAAGCGACACCGCCGTGGCGCCGATGAACTGCGTGAGCGAGCGGTAGATCGGGTAGCCGGGGTCGGGAACGATGACTTCGTCCCCCTCCTCCACCAGTGCCAGGAGCGCAAAGAGCAGGAGGTTCTTCGAGCCCGGGGTGAGCACGACGTTCTCGAACTCGGTGGCCACGCCGGTATGCCGCGTCACGTAGGCGGCGGTCTTCTCGCGCACCTCGCGAATGCCACTCGCCGCCGTGTAATGGGTCGCCCCGTTGCGCATGGCGGTCACTGCCGCTTCGATGATGTTGTCAGGAGTGGCAAAATCAGGCTCGCCGATCTCCAGGTGGACGATGCTGCGGCCCTCAGCCTCGAGCAGGCGGGCGTGGGCAAGCACTTCAAAGGCACTCTCGGTCCCGAGGCGCGACAGTCGTTCGGCGAAGCGAATCGTCATGAGGTGACCATCATGGCGGGAAGCCTGCCGGTCGCGGCGGAATACTCCACGTCGACGCGGTCCACCCGTGCGTTCCTCGGTCCCTGGCGCAGCAACTCGAGCATTCGCTCCACCTCGTGCGGGGGCCCTTCGAGGACGGCTTCAACGCTGCCGTCGGGCAGGTTCCGCACGGTCCCGGTCAGATGGGCATCGCCGGCCCGGCTGATGACGAAGGCCCGGAAGCCGACCATCTGCACCCGGCCGGAGACGACGGCGCGCACGCGGACGTCCTCAGCTCCCATCGCCCGCCGATTATATGCGGGCCCCGGATCGCGCTCAGCGGGTCAGGCGGCCGCCGGGGACAGCTGGTTGGCGGCGGTCAGCTTGCGAACCAGCGGCGGGATCTCGCGCAGGTTCTTCAGCTCCACACCACTCAACTCGGAGAGCAGCGCCATGATCCGGCGCTGCACGGGTGCCTCGTGGTCGCGCCCGGGGAGATACCAGTTGAGCATCCGCGACGATGTAGGTGGGATCCTCGAGCTGGTCGATCACCGACGGCTCGGTGATGGTCGTCGGGTGCTTGGGCGCGTCGTTGGTGCTGCGCATCATCCAGAGCGACATCTTGAGGATGTCGGGGAGGCACTCCGGCTTGTTGGCGACCGCGCGGCGCATGTACTTGGCGTAGCAGGCGGCATGACGCAACTCGTCGGCGGCGAGAATCTTGAAGATCTTGCGCATGACCGGTTCAGGGCCCTGCTCGCTGAATGCGGTGTACCAGTGCGCGAGGCGCTGCTCGCCGCAGAAATGCATGGTCAGCGTCTCGATCGCCGGCCCCGGCGCGAAGGTGAGCCGGAGCTCAGGGAGCTTGGTCTCGTCGAAGGTCTCGCCACAGCGCTCGAGATACTTCCGCAGCGTGAGGTGGTGCTTCATCTCCTCGTAGAACCAGATCGAGATGAAGCTGCAGAAGTCGATGTCCGTGTAGAAATCACGCAGGAACATCTCGGTCGCATACAGCGCCGACAGCTCGGTGAGGCAGATGTTCCGGAGGTCGCTGATCCACTGGGGGCTCAGCAGGCTCGGATCGATATCGTCGAAGGGGATGTCCGCGTTGAGCGTCCAGCGGGCGCGCTCGAGCCGGATGAAGAGGTCGTCGTAAAGCATGAGAACCAGCATACTTTCTCCGTACAGCACAAAGTGTCGGCAATGTCATCCGGCCGGCAGGCCAGGATTTGTGCACAAAGGACAATATGGCCCAGTTGACCAAGGCGCCTGACCTCAGGTTGTCCGTAGCGGCCACTCTGCCGCCCGAGGTCACCGTTCGCCTGCTCGGGGAAATCGACGAGATCGCCCGCCGGATGACCCGGCATATCGTGTCCGGGATCTCGCTGCCCGACCCCAGGTTTCGCACGCTCGGGTACTTCCGGACTGTCACCGCAGCCTGCCGCGACGCGCTCCGTACCTTTGTGCGCCTGCTTCGCGACGGCCGCGGCCTCCGCGCCGGCGACCTCGAGCGGCTCGGCTCGATGGGCGCCCAGCAGGCGGAGCTCGAGGTGCCCGCTCGAGCTCGTCTTCGGCGCCTACCGTCTGGCGGCTCGTGTGCTCTGGGATGAGGTGATCGGGCAGCCGGCCCTGCTGACCAACGTGCCGCCGAGCACGGTCATCGGCGTCACCAGCACGGTGCTCGAGTACTTCGACGAGATCAGCGCGGCAGTCGGCCGGGCCTACCTGGAAACCCGCGAGCGCCTCCTCCGCCAGCGCGACCGCGATCGTGACCGCATCCTGCAGCGCCTCCTGGCAGGCGACTCGTCGATCGAGCTCCGCCGCATCGCCGCGTCTGCCGACCTCCATCTGGTGCCGCCCTATCGGGTGGTTGCCTGTGCGGCGTCAACGCTCGAGGCTGAACGACAGCTCGATCAGATCTGGCGCGCCGAAGGCGCCCATCTCATCGGGGACGATCCCGGTCTCTGGATCGCCCTGGTGCCCGAGGGCCGCGACCTCGACCACCTGTGCAAGGCGGTCGGCCCGGTGGTCTTTGGCGTCGGCCCCACGGCTGCGACCCTCGACGAGGTGGCGCCTTCGGCCCAGCAGGCGCGCCGCGCGCTCGAAGTCGGCCGCCGTCTGTACCCCGATCGCCTGGTGCACACCGACGCCGAGGTCGGCGTCTTCGCGGCCCTGGCGGACGATACCGAGGCGATGCGTGGCTTCACCGATCGCGTGCTCGGCCCGCTTGCCAGCGGCACCGCGAACCGGCGCCTGGAACTGGTCGCAACCCTGGAGGCGTTGCTCGACAGCAGGAGCATCGGCGAGGCTGCGGACCGCCTGGGGGTGCACCGCCACACCGTCGTCTATCGCGTCGGCCGGCTTCGCCAGCTCGGCATCGACGCCGACGATCCCGAGCAGCGCCACCAACTCTGGCTCGCGCTCCGCTGCATGCGCCTCCTGGAGAGCTGACCCCGCGAGACCGAGTTCGCACTCCGCGGCCGGCTGCTCTGCATTGGCACGGCCCGATACATCGCTGGAAGAGATCGTTCTCATTGACCGATCCTCATTGACGGGGCGAATCGGCGTCCAGGAAAATGTAGCAATCGCGCCAGAGACTGCAGGGGGAAACGATTACGGGAGAGAGATGATGGTCTCATCGAAGCAAGCCTCTTGCTTAATGAGAGGAGTGGGGCGGATAGTTCCGCGAAGCGAGCGGCGCGGATACACCGTTCATGCACATCGTTCGATAGACCGGAGGCCGATCGAGAGGGGGCCTCAGGAAGAGAAACACCGGTAAAGGGGAGACATTCATATGTTGGGGGAAGCATTTCAGCGACACACGGTATCGCAGCCGTCGGACGCGTCGCTGCTTCGGCAACGCTGGTTGCGGCGGCCGTCCTGGTCAGCGCCTGCGGATCTTCGTCGAGCACTGGCGGCGGCAGGGCACGCCGCAGCCGGATCCGTCGACGGTCAATCTCGGCTACCTCGTCAACCTGACCCACGCTCCGGCGCTCATCGGCGTGTCCAAGGGCTACTTCCAGGGTGCGATGCCGGCGGGCACCACCGTCAAGACCACCACCTTCACCTCGGGCACGCCCGAGAGTGAGGCGCTGCTCGGCGGCACGCTCGACGCAGCGTTCATCGGCCCGGGCCCGGCGATCAACGCCTTCATCAAGACCAAGGGCAAGGTGCTCATCGTCGCCGGCGCCGCCTCAGGTGGCGCCGGGCTCGTCGTGAGCCCGTCCATCGCCAACGGCGAATTTCCCGGCAGATCTCGCCGGCAAGACGCTCTCAACTCCGTCGCTCGGCAACACCCAGGACATCGCGCTCCGTGCCTGGCTTGCCACCAAGGGACTGAGCAGCAACGTCAACGGCGGCGGCAAGGTCAACATCGACACCAGCTCGGGTAACTCCGTGAGCCTCCAGAACTTCGCAGCCGGCAAGATCGCCGGTGGCTGGGTACCCGAGCCCTACGAGTCCGAGTTCATCCTGCAGGGCAAGGGCACCCTCGCCGTCGACGAAGCGTCGCTCTGGCCGAACGGTCAATTCCCGACCACCGTCCTCGTGGTCTCGGCAGAACCTGCTCCAGAACCATCCGGACATCGTCAGCGACCTGCTCAAGGGGCTCGTGCAGTCGGTGAACTGGATCAACTCGCAACGAATCGTCTGCACCCGATGCTGTGAACAGCGCGCTCGCGGCAACCACCGGCGGCAAGCCGCTCAAGGCCGAACGTCCTCGCGCTCGCCTGGACCCACCTGAGCTTCGGCGCTCGATCCGCTCGCCGCCGACATTCAGACCAACGCGAACGACGCCGAGAAGCTCGGATTCAACTCCACGTCCAACATCAAGGGCATCCTCGACCTCGGACCGCTCAACGCGATCCTCAGCGCAGCCGGTGACCCGACCGTCAGCGCTGGATCGCTCGGGTCATGAATCTCGCGCTCGCACGCAGACCCGCGTCTGGTCCCGGTCGATCCGATGACGACGCCTTTGTGACCCTCCAGGGGGTCACAAAGGTTTTCGGTCACGGCAAGACCGCCTTCACCGCACTCCAGGACGTCTCGCTGGAGGTGACTCAAGGGCGAGTTCCTCTGCATCCTCGGCGCCTCCGGGTGCGGCAAGTCGACGCTGCTGTCGATGATCGCCGGCCTGGACAAGGCGACCGAGGGGACCATCGAGATCGCCGACGGCCGCCCTGCGGTGATGTTCCAGGACCCGGCGCTGCTGCCCTGGCTCACGGTTCGACGCAACGTCGAGCTCCCGATGCGCATCCACAAGGTGACGCCGCGACGAGCGCGACAAGACGGTCAACCGGCTGCTGGCGATGGTCGGCCTCATCGACTTCGCCGAGCAGCCGCCCGCATCAGCTGTCGGGCGGCATGCGCCAGCGCTGCGCCCTGGCGCGTTCGCTGGCGCAGGACTCGGAGCTGCTGCTCATGGACGAGCCCTTCGCCGCGCTCGACGCCCTCACCCGCGACCAGCTGCACGACGACCTGAACCGCATCTGGCAGGAGACCGGGAAGACGATCATCTTTGTCACCCACAACGTGCGCGAGGCCGTGCGTCTCGGCGACACGCGTGTGCTCATGACGCCACGGCCCGGGTCGGGTCGCGCAGATCTGGGACGTCGAGATCGAGCGACCGCGTGAGCTCGACTCCTTCGAGGTCTCGGGGCTCGCGCACGAGATCACCACCAGGCTTCGGGCCGGAGCTGCGAGCAATGGAACGGAATAGGCCCAGCGGATCTTCCGCGCGGCCTGGCCGCGGCTGCTCGCCATCGGGATTCTCCTGGCCATCTGGCAGGGGCTCGTCGCTGATTGGCGTTCCGTCCCCGGGCGGACTGCCGCTTCCGGGTCCCGGCGACGCGATCGCCGAGATCGGCTACCTCGATACGCATCGGTGTGCTCGTCCCCGCACTCCTGCAAGACCCTCGAGCGCGCCGCCATCGGCTACGCGCTCGCGATGGTGCTGGGCACCGCTCATCGGCCTTGCGGTCGTCCGGATCCCGGTGCTCCGCGCCGGCGTCGGATCGCTGCTCGCCGGGCTGCAAAGCCTGCCGTCAGTCGTGTGGGTGCCGTTCGCCGACCGTGTTCCTCGCCATCGGCGGACAGGTCGAGTACGCGATGTACTTCGTGGTGATCATGGGCGCCTTCCCGTCGATCGCCATGGGCTTGATGTCCGCATACGACAACATCCCGCCGCTGACGTTCAGCCTGGCGCGCTCGATGGGGGCGCGTGGCCCGCACTTCTACCGGCACTTCATCTTCTCGGCATCGCTGCCCGGCTACGTGGCCGGCATGAAGCAGGCATGGGCGTTCTCGTGGCGGTCGCTGATGGCCGCTGAGTTGATCATCGGCTCGACTGCAGCGCCGGGGTCTTGGCACGATCCTGGACGATGGGCGGACCCTGCGCGACCTTCCGGAGATGTTCGCCGCGATGCTCACGATCCTGATCGTCGGGATCGCCGTCAACGACCTGATCTTCGCTCCCATGGAGCGAGGACTGCTGCGGCGCCGAGGGCTCGTTCCCGCCGCCTAGTCCGCTTGCCTTCGATGCTCCCCGTCATGCCTCGCGGCGGCGCTGGCCGCCCGAGGCGACGGTGGTCCCTGCTCGGCTTCACGGGCCAGCATGAAGAGCAGGTCGGAGCAGCGATTCAGATAGCGCAGCACCTCGGGATTCTCGAGCTCGCCCGCGCGCTGCAGCGTGACGGTGCGGCGCTCCGCCCGGCGCACCAGCGTGCGGGCGATGTCGATGGCAGCGCCCGACCGGCGTGCCGCCGGGGATGACGAAGCCTCCGGGCAGCGGGACGCGCGCCTCGAGGTCGTCGATCTCGCGCCTCCAGCGCGTCGACCATCTCGGCGGTCACGACGTTGAAGTGACGCTCGAGGTCGGCGCGATGCCCGGGCCCGGTCGCGAGCTCGGCGCCGACGACGAAGAGCTCGCGCTGCAGCTGCGAGCAGGCGCTCCGCACGGGCGGGGAGTTCGGTGAGCGCTCTCGCCAGACCGAGCGCCGAGATCGCCTCGTCGAGCGACCCGTACGCCTCGGTGCGGAGGTCGTCCTTGGCGCACCCGGCCGCCGTACAGCAGCCCGGTCTCTCCGCCGTCGCCGTGGCCGGTGGTGATGCTCACTCGTCGTTCCGCGTCAGGCGGCGCCGTGGGCGGCCGCGTCCACCAGCTCGGGCTGCGTGTCGTCGCGTCCGCGCCGCCACTCCTCGATCCACTTGCTCGCCGCGATCGTCGCGGTGGTCGCGTCGCCGACCGCGGTGGTGATCTGGCGTGTCAACTGGCTGCGCACGTCGCCCGCCGCGAAGATGCCGGGAACGTTGGTCATCATCGTCATCGGGTCCGTCAAGTAATAGCCAGCCTTGTCATGATCGATGTGCGCGTCGACCAGCTGGGTGTTGGGGATGAAGCCGATGAAGATGAACATACCGCCGACCTCGAGCTCGCGTGCGCCGCCCGGAATCCATGTTGCGCAAGGACAATCGGCCACCTTCGCATCACCGTCGATGCTCTCGATGACGGTGTCGACGAGGAACTCGATCTTCGGATGCTTGCGCGCTTCGTCGAGCAGAATCGGCTGCGCGCGGAACTCCTTGCGCCGGTGGATGATCGTCACCTTGCTCGCGTAGCGCGTGAGGAACAGCGCCTCCTCCACCGCGGCGTCGCCGCCGCCGGCCACCGCGAGATGCACGTCCTTGAAGAATGCCCCGTCGCAGACCGCGCAGTACGAGACGCCGCGGCCCGCGAACTCCTCCTCGCCCGGGAACGCCCGAGCTTGCGCGGGTTGCCACCAGCGGTGATGATCACCGCCGAGGCGAGATAGTCGCCGTCGTAGGTCTCGATCAGCTTCATGCCGTCGGGCTGCACCTTGATCGCCCGGACCTCGGTGCGGACCAGCTCCGTACCGAAGTGGGCGGCCTGCTGCTCCATGACGGTGGCGAGCTCGACGCCGAGGATCGACAGAAAGCCTGGGTAATCCTCGATGAGCTCGGTATTGAGCAGCTGGCCGCCCGGCGCCTTGCCCTCGAGCATCACCGCGCGCTCCCGGTTGCGGCCCGCGTAGAGCGCGGCCGTCGAGGCCCGGCGGGGCCGCCGCCGATGATGGCGATGTCGAATTCGTGTGTGGGCACGGTGATTGCACTCCTGGGGTACGTCTGTACGTCCCCGTCACTGGTGACCATACCCAATGCGCGGCCAGATTCAGCCGGACGCGCCCACTGTTTCAAGCTCTGCGAGCACACGGCTGATTGGAATCGCATAGGCGTCCGGGCGCGCTCGGGCTCGCCAGGGTGACGATGCCGACGACCTGTCCCTGCCGAGTCGAGCACCGGGCCGCCGCTGTTGCCCTCGTAGATGCGCTCGCCTTCGAGATGGAGCATGTCGTTGTAGACCTGCGGGCGAGCCTGACCCGGCTTCGATGCCGCCGTTGCCGCTGAGCGGCACGTCCTCGTGCAGGCCGACGAGCGTCTCCGGCGTCATGTCGCCGTGGCCGGTGGCGCGGCTCGACGCGAGCGTCGATGACCTGGACCGGCACGTTGGCGAGCGCTGCGGCGTCCACCGGCAGCGGCGCCCCGGGCAGCGACGCCGGTCGACCCGAAGCAGCGCGATGTCGAGCGAAGCGCTGCTCTGCACCAGCCGCGCCACATACGGTGTGGTCGGCGCGGTCCGTGACCCGGAGGGCGTCGTCGCCGCTGACGACGTGCGCGTTGGTGACGATGTCGCCCATGCTGTCGAAGATCCAGCCGGTGCCGAGCGACTCCTCGCTTCCGTTGCTCCAGCTCGACCTCGATGGTGACCACGCTGCCAGATCGGCACGCCCGAGATCGGTGAGCGAGGATGGCGCGGGCGTCGGCGCGGTCGCCACCGGCAGCCGCACGGGCACGACGCTCGCCGGGATCGACCTGGTCGATGTGTTGCGCGGTGACCAGCAGCCCGCCAGACCGGCGGCCAGGAGCGCGAAGATGGCAGCCCCGGCGCGAGCACGGCCGCTGGTCGGAACGTCCGCTCAGTCCGTGGGTCCACGAGGAAGCATTGTGCCCGTCCAGTTCGAGCACGGGGTCACCGTCGTCGGCGGCGGGGGCGGCGCGCTCGGCAGCGCGGTCGTGGCCCGGCTCGCCGCCTCGGGGGCCACGGTGGTCGTCCCGGCGCGCCACCCGGGCCGCGTCGCGCACCAGGCCGGCGTGACCGTGATCGAATGCGACCTCGACGACGCCGGCATCGGTCGCGCGGCTTCGCGACGCGGTCGACGCCATCGGCCGCCTGGCGCGCCATGGTGAGTGCGTCGGGTGGATATCGCCGGCGGCAAGGCGCACGAGCCCGACGACATGGCCATCGAGCGCAATGCTCGGCACCAATCTGCTCGGCCCGTGGCGTCTGGCCAGGGCGGCTGCGGCAGTCGATGATCGCCGGCGGGTCGGGCGGTCGCATCGTCATCGTGGCGTCGCGCGCAGCGATCGACGTCAGTGCGCGGTCAGGCCGCCTATCAGGTCAGCAAGGCTGCCGTGCTACGACTCGCCCAGGTCATGGCCGCCGAGCTGCGCGCCACGGCATCACGGTCAACAGCGTCCTGCCGGGCACCATGGACACAGCCGCCAATCGCGCATCGATGCCCAAAGCCGACCGTTCGTCCTGGGTCGACCACGGACTCGGTCGCCGCGGTGATCGAGTGGCTGCTCTCCGACGCCGCGAGCATCGTCACCGGCGCAGCGATCCCGGCGGGCTGAACGCAGCCTCAGGACGGAGCTCGAGGACGCCCGAGCTCGCCGAGCGTGGCGATCGCGCGGGCGCGATGCGACACGCGTGCCTTGGCCTCCTCGGAGCCTCGCCGAACGTGATCCCGAGATCCTTGGAGAGGAACGCCGGGTCATACCCGAACCCGTTGCTCCCTCGCGGCTCGACAAGCGTGTCCCGAGGCATTCGCCATGAGCGGTCACGGGCTCGGCGTTGGGCCGCGCCAGCGCGGCCACGCAGACATAGCGGACGCGCCGGTCGTCGGGAGTCCGGCGCTGCCACCTCGGCGATCAGACCGCGCGAGCCGGTCGGCGTCGCTCTTGCCCTCGCCCATCCAGCGCGCCGACAACGGCCCCGGCCAGCCGCGGAGCGCGTCCACCTCGATGCCGCTGTCGTCCGCGAGCGCCGGGCAGCCCGGTTGCCGCGCACACGGCGGCCGCTTTGGCGAGCGCCGACTCGACGTATCCCGGCCCGGGCTCTTCGAGACTCGTCGTGGAACCCGACGTCGTCGAGCGACTGCACGTCGCAGCGGCCAGCCTGAGCATGTCGCGCGAGCTCGGCGATCTTGCCGGGGTTGCGGGTCGCGAGCACCGAGCACCGGACCGGTCACGCCGCGCCGCGCAGCACCTCCGCCTGGATCGCGAACAGCTGCTGGAGCCCGGCGCCGGCAAGGCCGAGGAGCGCGTCCAGCTCCTCACGCGAGAACGGCTCCTGCTCCGCCGATCCCTGCAGCTCGATGAACCGCCCGTCCGAGAGCCGACGCAGTTCATGTCGGTGTCCGCCGCCGAGTCCTCCAGGTAGCAGAGATCGAGACGCGCCTCGCCGGCGACGATGCCGGCGCTCACCGCCGCAACCGGCCAGCGCAGCGGATCGCGCGCGGAGCGACCTGCGCCTCGCGCAGGCGCCCGACCGCCAGCGCGAGGGCGACGTAGCCGCCCGTGATCGAGGCGGTGCGCGTGCCCCCGTCGGCGACGATGACGTCGCAGTCGATGAGGATGCTGCGCTCGCCGAGCGCCTCGAAGTCGACGGCTGCGCGGAGGCTGCGGCCGATCAGGCGCTGGATCTCCTGCACGCGTCCGTCCACGCGGCCCTTGCGCCCGTCGCGCTCCGTACGGGTCTGCGTGCTGCGCGGCAGCATCGCGTACTCAGCGGTCACCCAGCCGCGGCCGCTCCCCTTGCGGAAGGGCGGGACGCGCTCCTCGACGGTGGCGGCGCAGAGCACTCGCGTGTCTCGCCCATGGTGATCAGCGCGCTGCCCTCGGCGTACGGGAGCGCGTGCAGCTCGATGGTCGTCGGGCGCAGGTGGTCGGGGGCGCGCTGATCTGGACGCATGGGCCGGAGTGTATCGAGTCGAGACCCGAAGGTCAGCGCCGGAAGATCCGCTGGAGCACGATGATCGACGCCTCGTACAGCAGCAGCAGCGGGATCGCGAGCGCCGTCGGCGTGAACGGATCCGCGCCCGGGCGTGATCACCAGCGCGACGACGATGATGCCGACGTAGGAGATCTTCCGCCAGCCCTTGAGCTTCTTCGACGAGACGAAGCCGAGAAGGCCGAGCAGGACGATCACCACGGGCATCTCGAAGGTGATCCCGAAGATGAAGCACGACGATCAGGAAGAACCCGATGTAGGAGTTGATGTCCGGGAAATAGACCGCGTTGCCGCTCAGGAAGTTGGTGAGGAAGTTGAGCCCGAGCGGCATGATGAAGTAGGCGAATGCGGCGCCCGCCGCGAACAGCAGCAGCGCGCTCGCGATGAAGGGTCCGACGAACTTCCGCTCCTTCGGACGCAGCCCCGGCGAGACGAAGTTCCACGTCTGCCACAGGATGATCGGCAAGGCGATCACGATGCCGACCACCGCCGAGACCTTCAACGGGACGGTCAGCCCCTCGGTGGGCGTGAAGATGATCGCCTTGCCGCCGGGGATGATGCTGTGCGAGTTCCCTTCAACACCGTCTTCAGCGGGTGCAGCAGCAGCGCAGATGAAGAACCCGTTGAAGATGAAGGCGATCGCCGTTCCGACGGCCCAGGACGCCATCACCCAGATGAGGACGCGCCGCAACTCCTCGAGGTGCTGGACGATCGTCATCCGCCGTTCGTCGTCGCCAGCCACTCCCTGCACCTTACGTGCCTCCGGTCAGCGCTCGCGCGGGAGGCGCGTTAGCCGGAAACTGTAGGCTGGTGCGGCGTCGCGTCGGCCGGCACGGCCACAGGCTCGGCCGGCTGCGACGGGAGCAGGTGCGGCAGCCGCAGCCTGCGCGGCTGGGGCAGCGGCTTGCGCCGGGCGTCGTCGTCGTACCCACCACCGTGTCGTGCGCTTCCGACGATGCCTTCCGAAACTCGCGAATTCCCTTGCCCATCGCCGCGCCCACGTCCGGCAGCTTCCCCGGTCCCCAGATGATCAGGATCACCACCAGGACGATGATGATTTCCGGCAGATGTCCGCCTATTCCACTCAACATGTCAGCCTCCAGTCTAGCACCATTTTGTTATCACCCCTGAGATCAGATCGAGCCTGCGGACAGGGTTGCGAGCGAACGATTCGACCGTCCTGTCCACGTCCTCGTCTGTATGTGAGGTCGAAAGAAATGCCGTCTCGAACTGAGACGGCGGCCAGAGCACGCCGGCATCCAGCCACGCGGCGTGAAGGCAGGCCGAAACGCTCGCGATCCGCCCGCTTCACGTCGTCGAACGAGCGCGCTTCGCCGATCCCGAGAAACGGCGTGATCATGCTGCCGACGCGGCCGACGGTGCAGCGCGTACCCCGGCCTCGGCCGCAGCCGTTCGAAACCCGGCCTCGAGGCGCGCGCCGAGGCGCTCGAGTTCGGTGTAGCACGCCGGGTTGTCGCGAAGCACGTCGAGGACGGCGCACCCCGCCGCCATCGCGAGGGGGCTGCCCGAGAGCGTGCCGGCCTGATAGACGGGCCCTGCGGGGGCCACCTGCTCCATCAGGTCGCGACGGCCGCCATAGGCGCCGACTGGAAGCCCGCCACCGATCACCTTGCCGAACAGGCTGAGATCAGGGCTGATGCCGTAGAGCGCCTGAGCGCCCCCATATGCGACGCGGAATCCGGTCATTACTTCATCGAGTACGAGCAAAGCACCGCTTTTGGATGTGAGGCTCGCGAAGTCCGTCTCGAGAAATCCGGGCGCCGGTGGCACGCAGCCCATGTTCCCCGCGACCGGCTCGACGATCACGGCGGCGATCTGCTCGCCGTCACTTGCGAAGAGTCCGAGTCAGCGTCGACGTCGTTGTACGGCAGCACGGTCGTGGTCCGCCACCGCCGCCGCGGGCACGCCAGGGGATCCCGGGATGCCGAGTGTCGCGACGCCGGACCCCGCCTCCGCGAGCAGCGAGTCCGCATGCCCGTGGTACGCGCCGGCGAACTTCACGATGCGGTCCCGGCCGGTGGCACCGCGGGCAAGGCGAACCGCCGACATGGCCGCCTCGGTTCCGGAGGTGACGAACCGGACCATCTCGACGGAGGGGACCGCGTCGACGATCCGCTCGGCGAGATCCACCTCGAGCTCGACGGTATGTCCGTAGGCGATGCCACGATCCAGCTGCGCCCGGATCGCCGCGAGCACGGCGCGGCGGCTGGTGTCCGAGGATGTGCGGCCCGTAGGCGAGCACGTAGTCGATGAAGTCGTTGCCGTCGGAGTCGAAGACGATGCGCCCCCTCGCCGCGGAGGATGTGCGGCGGTACGCCGGGTACGGCGCGATAGGCGCGAACCGGGCTGTTCAACGCCGCCGGGGAGCACCCGCTCGGCACGCGCGCGCAGCTGCGCGCGTGCGTGGGTGTCCCCGCACGGTCGCCTAGGTCTGCTCTCTCACGGTGATCGACTTCATGACGTCCCCTTGCGCGATCTTCAATGCGACGGCCATGCCCGACTCGACCTTGCCGAAGAGGTTGTAGGTCGGCGTGCAGCGCTTTCGAGTTATCAGCGGTGCAGATGAAGAACTGCGAACCGTTGGTGTTGGCGGTGCCGCTGTTCGCCATCGCGACGCAGCCCTCGACGTAGGACTGGTGCACCGGTTCGTTGACACTGGAATCCGGGGCCGCCGCTCCCGCAGGTCGCCGACGGCGTTGCCGGCGGTGCAGGGACGTGACCGATGCACTGGGGGTCTCCGCCCTGGATCACGAATGACGCGACGACCCGGTGGAAGGGAAGGTTGTCGTAAAAATGATTGCTCGCCAGCGTGACGAAGACGTTGACAGTGTTGGGCGCGAGGTCCGGTTGCAGGCACAGGACGATGTCTCCCTTGGCCGTGGCGATCGTCGCCTGGTACAGCTTGGTGACGTTGATGGTCATCGCCGGCACGGACTTGTACGTGTGAACGCTCGCCGGAGGGTTGAGCGGCTCGAGCACCGGGCCGAATGTCGCCTTCGAGCAGTCGGCGAAGGGGATGATCGCGGCCGCGGTCGGGGACGGCGTCGCCGAGGGCGTCGGCACCGCGGCAGTGGGTGTCGGGCTGGGCAGCGGCTGCAAGCGGCGCGCTTGCGGTGTTCACGCCGAGTGCGATCGCGAAGATCGCGATCACAACCACGGCCCCCGAACCGAGCATCAGTGGAAAGCGGCGCTGACCGCCGGACAAGTCACCCATCGATATCTACTCCTTGCTGTCGGCGAGCCAGCCGGCGGCGGCGCGCGCGTGGTACGTGATGATCATGTCGGCACCCGCGCGGCGAATGCCGCCCAGGGTTTCGAGTATCGCCGCGCGCTCGTCGAACGCGCCCGCAGCCGCCGCATGATGCAACATCGCAAATTCGCCGCTCACGCAGTACGCCGCCAGCGGCAGGTCGGTCGCGTCGCGCACGCGAGCCACAACGTCGAGGTAGGTGAGCGCCGGCTTGACCATGACCATGTCGGCGCGGCGATGAGAAGGCGGTCCGCTCGTGCTGTTCCATGGCGCGCTCCACTGCGGCTCGGGATAGAGTGAGCCATCGGGGCAAGCACGCCCGATCAGGGGGACGGGGTGGACGTCGGGGCTTGGCTGCGCGGGCTCGGCCTGGGGCAGTACGAAGGGGCGTTCCGCGACAACGACGTCGACGCGGGCGTGCTGCCGACGCTGACCGCGGACGACCTGCGCGAGCTCGGGGTCGCCTCGCTCGGCCACCGCAAGCGGCTGCTGGCCGCCATCGCCGCCTCGGCCGCGCGAGCCGGCCCGCGAGCCCCAGCACCGCCGGCGCCCGCCCTCCCACCGGCACCGGCGGAAGCGCAAGCCGAGCGGCGCCAGCTCACGGTGATGTTCGTCGACCTGGTCGGCTCGACGGCCCTCTCCACCCGCCTCGACCCCGAGGACCTGCGCGAGCTGATCGGCGCCTACCACCGCCGCGTCGCGGCGACGGTCGACCGGTCCGGCGGTTTCGTCGCCAAGTACATGGGCGACGGCGTCCTGGCCTACTTCGGCTACCCGCGGGCGCACGAGGACGACCCCGAGCAGGCGGTCCGTGCCGGGCTCGAGCTCGTGTCGGCGGTGGGCGACCTCGAGGGGCCGCCCGGGACCGCGCTCCGGGTCCGCGTCGGCATCGCGACGGGGCTGGTCGTGGTGGGCGACCTGCTCGGCGTCGGCGCCGCCCGGGAGCAGGCGGTCGTCGGCGAGACCCCGAACCTGGCCGCGAGGCTGCAGGCGCTCGCCGAGCCCGGCAGCGTCGTGATCGCCGAAGCCACCCGTCGGCTGGTCGGCGGTCTCTTCGAGTGCCTCGACCTCGGCGCGGTCGAGGCCAAGGGTTTCGCCGGGCCGGTGCGGGCCTACCGCGTCCTCGGCCTCGGCGCGGCGGCGGGCCGGTTCGAGGCGTTCCACGCCGCGGCCCTGGCGCCGCTGGTCGGACGCGAGGAGGAGTTGGGCCTGCTGCTGCGGCGTTGGCGGCAGGCCGAGGGCGGCGAGGGGCGGGTCGTCCTGCTCTCGGGCGAGGCCGGGGTCGGCAAGTCGCGGCTGCTCGCGGCGCTGCAGGAGGGGCTGGCCGACGAGCCGCACCTGGTCCTGCGCTACTTCTGCTCGCCGCACCGCCAGGACAGCCCCCTGCACCCGGTCATCGCGCAGCTCGAGCGCGCGGCCGGGTTCGCGCGCGGCGATCCGCCCGAGGTGAGGCTCGAGAAGCTGGAGGCGCTGCTGGCGCCGACCTCGCCGCCCGCCGAGGACGTGGCGCTGCTGGCCGAGCTGCTGTCGCTCCCGACCGGCGACCGCCACGCCTCGCCGCCGCTCGCCCCGCGGCGCAAGCGCGAGCGGACCTTCGGGGCGCTGCTGCGCCGGCTCGAGCGGCTGTCGGACCGCGACCCGGTGCTGATGATCTTCGAGGACGCGCACTGGATCGACCCCAGCTCGCGCGAGCTGCTCGACCTCGCGGTCGAGCGGGCCGCCCGGCTCCGGGTCCTGTTGCTGATCACCTTCCGCCCCGAGTTCGAGCCGCCCTGGACCGGCCGGCCGCGCGTGACGGCGCTGGCCCTGGACCGTCTCGGCCGCCGGGAGGCCGCGGTGCTGGTGCGGCGGATCGCGGGCGACGCCGCGCTGCCCGACGGGCTGGTGGCCGAGATCGTCGAGCGCACGGACGGGGTGCCGCTGTTCGTCGAGGAGCTGACCAAGGCGGTGCTCGAGGCCGGGGCGGCCGGGACCATCGCCGCGACCCCGCCGGCGGCGCTGGCGGTGCCGGCCACGCTCCACGCCTCGCTCATGGCACGGCTGGACCGCCTCGGCCCGGCGGCCAGGGAGGTGGCGCAGGTCGGGGCCGTGATCGGTCGGGAGTTCTCCCACGAGCTGCTGGCCGTGGTGGCGGACCGCGGCGGGGAGGAACTGGCGGCGGCACTCGGCCAGCTCGCCGACGCCGGGTTGGTCTTCGGGCGCGGCGAGGGGCTCGAGACCGGCTACCTGTTCAAGCACGCGCTGGTGCGCGACGTGGCCTTCGGCACGCTGCTGCGCGAGCGGCGGCGGCGGCTCCACGCCGCCGTCGCGCGCGCCCTGGAGGAGCGGTTCCCCGAGCTGGCCGGCACGTCGCCCGAGCTGGTCGCCCACCACCTGACCGAGGCCGGCGAGGCGGAGCGCGCGGTGCGCCACTGGCTCGAGGCCGGCCGTCGCGCGGCGGGGCGCTCGGCCGACCGCGAGGCGGTCGGCCACCTGCGGCGGGGCCTGGAGCTGCTCGCGGGCCTGCCGGCCTCCGCCGAGCGGGACCGCACCGAGCTCGAGCTCCAGCTCGCGATCGGGACGCCGCTGATCGCGCTCCACGGCTGGGGCGGGGAGCCGGTCGCGGTCGCCTACGAGCGGGCCGGCACGCTGTGCGACGGCCTGGGCGACGACGAGCAGGTAGGCCCGACCCTGTTCGGCCTGGCGAGCAACCGCGTCGTCCGCGGCCAGACGCGGGCGGCGCAGCGCCTGGCCGAGCGGTGCCGCGCGGTCGCCGAGCGGCGGGCGAGCCCGGTCGATCGGCTGCTGGCGCACCGGGCGATGGGGGCGGCGCTGATGCAGCTCGGCGAGTTGCGGCCGGCCCGCGCCGAGCTCGAGGCGATCCCGGCCCTCTACGATCCGGAGCGCGACCGGGGCCTGGCGGCCCGCTGCGTCACCGACCCCCGCGCCTCCGGGCTGTCCTTCCTGGCGCTCGTGCTGTGGATGATGGGCCACCCGGAACAGGCGCGGCGGACGGCGGACGAGGCGTCCCGGCACGCCGCCGGGCTGCGGCACGCCAACACGACGGGCCACGTGCTGTGCCACGCCCAGGGCGAGCGCGCCCAGCTCCTGGGCGACGCGCCCGCGGTCCGGGCCTGCGCCGAGGCCGTGCTGGCGCTCGCGGCCGAGCACGACATGCCGATGTGGCGCGGCTACGGCCTGGTGTTCCGCGGCTGGGCGCTCGCCGCGGAGGGGCGGCCGGAGGACGGCGCGTCGCTCGTACGCCAGGGCATCGCGGGTTTGGACGCGCTCGGCACGCTGTTCCACCGCACCCACCTCCTCGGGCTCCTGGCCGATATCCACGCCCGGCTCGGCGACCCGGCGGCGGGCCTTCGGCTCCTGGAGGAGGCGTACCACGAGGTGGCACGGACCGAGGTGCGGCTGTTCGAGGCCGAGCTGCGTCGGCTCGAGGGGGAGTTGCGGCTCCTCGCGGGCGAGCCCGAGGCCGGCGCGGAGGCGTGCTTCGGCGAGGCGCTCGCCATAGCACGTCGGCAGGAGGCCAAGTCGCTCGAGCTGCGCGCCGCGACCGGCCTCGCCCGCCTATGGCGGGCCGGGGAAAACGTGCCGAAGCGCACGACCTCCTCGCCTCGGTCTACGGTTGGTTCACCGAAGGGTTCGACACGCGGGACCTGCGGGATGCGAAGGCGCTGCTCGACGAGCTCCGATGAGTGCCGTCCCGACGCATTCGGCCACGCGAGCCGGACCTCGCCGACGAGGTGACGGGTCCGCGTACGCCTTCCTGGTGGCCGAGCGCTGCCGCTTTTCCCCTCAAGGCTGTGGTGACCCCGGCCGCGGGCGCCCGAGCGGCCGGCCGGCTACCGCCCCCGGGGCTCCTCCCGTGCGCCCGGAGCGGCACAGCCCGGCCTCGATCGCCACCCTGCGCCGGCACCTGGGCGTCGCGCTGATGCGTCGGCTGCCGCGCTGCCCCTGCTGCCTGCGAGCTTTCCAGCCTCAGCCCACAGCCCTCAGAATATGACACTGTAGTAGTAAGACGAACCATGCAGATCACAATGACCCGACCTGATCTGGATTACTGTTTGACGAGCGAGCTGTCTTTGCTCTGAGCGAAAGATCTCGACCTGCCCGCTCACCCGTGATCTGCTGCGACTCCCTCGGCGGTCCGCGCCTCAATTCCCTTTCGGCCGACCTCTGACCAGGATATGCCGGGTGTCGAATTGACGGAGGATTCCCAGTCGATCGAATAGACCTTGCCGTTGGCGCCGGTCGCGAAAAACTTTGCCTGTCCTGATCCCGGCGCGGCCGATGCCAGCGGTGACCGGGCGCCGGAGCAATGCCCGGAAGATCGATCGCGAACCAGGCCGTCGGACTGCCAGGCCGAGAGGTCGCCGCTCGCACGCCGCCGGAAGTTGTGGCCGCCACGATCTGGCACGAACCCTGAAGGCTGGTCACCGTAAACCGGCTTACCGCGAAATCGGCGGAGGTGACCTTCTCCCAGGTTGGGGCGGCGTGGTTTGCGGAGTGATCCACCGCGGCGGCCCAGAGCGATCGATCGCCGGCAAGAGCGAAGAGGTAGTCTCCCGTCACCGCGAACTCCGCGCCAAAGAGGGGAGCGAACGCGCTCACATCGATCTTGCGCCAGGGACCCGTGTCGTCCGGCTGCCAGGTTGGGCGCGAGTAAAAATTCCCGTCTGCCCCGAGCACGCTGATGCTTGACCCGCCAAAGATGGCCGAAGAGGGGATGTCGGCGACCGGGCTCAAGACCGACAGCGTGACCGGTATCGGCGTCCCGCCTGTGTCCGGAATGCCGAAGATCCCGTCGGGATAGGTCCAGGATTGATTTGCTTCCACCCCTCCAGCCAGGCACCCGAGGGCGAGCGCTGGCTCGCAAAGAGCGTTCCCTCGCTCTGCACGGCGAGGTAGAGGGTCGCAGGCTGCGTAGAGACGGCGGCGGCAAAGAAGGTCTGCGCCAAGTCCGGCTGATCCGCGCCGTTTCCTTTCGCCTGCGTCACGGCGAACCACCCTGTCTCTTCGGCTGCGCAGGCCATCAGCCTCCGGTGCCAGAGCCGCCCGGCCAGGTCGATGGCCCAGAAGGTCGGTGTAATCGTAGTAGGCCTTCGTGAAGTCCGGCTGCCGGCCGATCATCCAGAAGGTGGGCGACTTGTGGTCCTTGATGCCGTCCCACGGCCGCCATTCGAAGAGCGCGATGGAGAAGGGGAAGAGGGGAGCAGTACGCTTATCGCCCTCGAACTCGAAGTAAGAGTAGGAGAGCGAGCACGGCCGCACAATCCGGTCGCCCATCAGCGCAAAGAGGCTGAACGACATCTTCCAGTGAGGCGTGTCGTCACCCTTTGAGCTGGCGGGATGGGTAAGCGAAAGCGTCATATCCGGCGCCCGGGTGGCTGAGAAGTCGAAAAGATTGATTTGGCGTCGTGGTACGTGTTCTCGTCTACCGGTCCGGCGGCCACCACCTGCTCCTCTGTCATCCGATCGCAGCCATTTTCCTGATGTCCGCCGTTGCCACCGTAAAGGCGTCCATATCCAGGTCGCCGGGTCTTCAGGAAGATCACCACTAATCTCCCGCCAGTATACCTGACGGGCCATTCCCCTTGCAGGGTGTCAGGTATATCGACGGAGACCAGCAACGCCTTCACTAGGTTCCGTCCGGGACGGGCGACGGCTGTTCCTGGCGCATCGTCTGATCGAAGCGGCTGAAGTCGTGGAGGAGGGATTTGCCGCGGTATTCGATCACGTACTCCCGCTCGATCACCCTGCCGCCGCGCAGAAAGGGGTTCGAGACGTCTGATAGAGGTCGGTCTGGAACGGGCTCCCATTCAGGCCGAACTGCCCGCCGTCTCCGTAGGCCAGCGTCAGCCGCTCGCTCGACCCGCCCGCCCGGGGGATGTCGTACCTGCACCTCGAGGTCACCGCTGTTCTCCAGGTGGATGCGGGCGCTGCTCACCCGATCCTTGAAACTTTGGAGGTCACCGAACTCTTCGCGACTACCCACCTGCACGATCCAGACGTTCTTACCCTTCACGTACCAGTCCCGATCGGCGAAGTAATCCTGCGGAAGCGGGTCGGGCCAGATGCGCTGGGCAATTTCTTGAGGTCGATGTACAGCCCCGCAAGCTTGGTCGCTTTGTCCAGGTGTTTCACTAGTATGGCTGCCTTGGATGTCGCCAGTTCATCGGTCACTTTCTTCAGCCAGACTTCCTTGATGATATTTGTCACATAATTGTTATTGACCGATCGTTCAACGACAATCTGTATCACCTGCTGGCCGGTGTACCCGATGAAGTTGCCATCTTCCAGGTCGTCCAGAAGTTTGTCGATTTCGTCCTGCTTATCAGTGATCGGCTTCCTCACGGACTTCTTCATCAACCGCTTGTACACATCCGACCCTTGATCGAGCCACTTGGGTCGTTGGTTGGAGAAGACGCCGATATATGCCTCTGGCTCGTTGGTTCCTTCCGCTGGATGGATGATCTTCCCGAAAAGCCAGAACCCCTTTGGGCCGATATCTCCGATGTCCAGGAGTGGAAAATTTGCGTCGTCGTAAGCGGAAGTGCGTATCTCCTCCACGCGGTCGAAACCAGTTTTAGGAAACCAGACGTGGACCCGGATTGGGCAAGCAGATTTTGGATGGTGTGATAATCGTAGGCGAGGATGGCTGCCGAATTGTGCTGCACGATCACGGGCAGCGCCCAGGAGCCGGTCCACCAGCCGGGGCCGTCGTGGGGATCCGACGAAGCCCAAATCTTCACCAGAACGGCAAAGCTGGCTGGCCGTTGATCTCCCGAGCGTAGCGCCGTGAGGAGATCGGTGATGGCCGGGACAGCGCCGCGTGCGCGGCCGGATCGCGAGCAGGTGCTCGAGCAAAGACGGTTCACGCGCACTGCCCGGCTTGCGGCGGCCGGCTGCGCTACCGCTACGACAACCGGCACACGGTGAGCACGCTCGCCGGCCTGGTCCGCCTGCGGCTGCGCATCCGCCGCTGCGAGGACCCGGGCTGCGCGCGCTACCGCCGGCCCTACCGGCCGGAGGCCGAGGGCGCGCTCGTGCTGCCGCAGGACGAGTTCGGCCTCGACGTCATCGCCCTGGTCGGGGCGCTGCGCTATCGCGAGCACAAGAGCGTGCCGGAGATCGACCGCGGCTTGCGCGAGCGCGGGGTGGCGATCGCCGAGCGCACGGTCACCCACTTGCTGGATCGCTACGACGAGCTGGTGGCGACCTCCGCGGCCGACGACGATCGGCTGCGGGCGGTCCTGGCCGGGCAGGGCGGCGATCCTGGCGCTCGACGGCCTACGGACGTCGGCCACGAGGTCCTGTGGGTCGCGCGCGAGTGCCTGCTCGGGCGAGGTCCTGCTCGCCCGACAAGCTGCTCTGCCGTCCTCGACGGGCGAGGACCTGGCGGCGCTGCTGCGCGAGGTCACCGCCGCCATCGGCGTGCCGATCGCCGGGGTGGCCAGCGACGGCCAGCACTCGGTGCGGCTGGCGGTCGGGCGGGCGCTGCCCTGGGTGCCGCACCAGCTGTGCCAGTTCCACTACCTGCGCGAGGCGGCCTGCTGATCTTCGAGGCCGACCGCCACGCCAAGCAGGAGCTGAAGAAGCAGGTCCGTGGTGTCCGCCCGATCGAGCGCTCGGTCGAGGGGCGCGACGACCCCGAGGCCGAGGCGGTGCGCGGCTACTGCGCCGCGGTGCGCAGCGCGATCACCGACGACGGCCGGCCGCCCTTGGCCGCCTCGGGCCTCAAGCTGGCGGGCCGGCTCGAGGCGGTGGCGGCCAGCCTCGACCGGGCCGCCACAAAAGGGGGCTGAGCCGCCCGCTGCGTATGCCTCCGGGGAGGACCGCGGCGGCAAGGACTTGACGGCCAAAATCGAGGTGCGTCGGTCCGGCGTTGCCGCATGCCCGGCCGAATCTCATTCCCGATCGGCGGGAATGTACGGGATCATCCCCTTCTCGAACGCGATCTCCTGGATCTCGCGCGGCATATGGCGCAGGTCGACCAAGAGGCCGTCGACCTCGGCCATCCAGACCAGCGGGTTCGTGTCGATCTTGCTGGGCAGTGTCCAGGTCGGATCGAACTGGCGCGTGCCGAGCGCCTTCGAGATGACGCGCGCTTTGGCGCTGGCTGTATTCTGGCCGACGCCGAACGCGGCGCAGACGTCGGCCATCCTCATGTACGGCTGTGACGACCGATCGGAGAGAAAGTTGATCTGGCCGAGCAGGTAGATGATGCCGCACGCCCAGATCTGCGGCTGTCCCGAAAGGATGGGGCTCGGTCGTTTGCGGCACAAGGCGGCAGCCATGTCCCGCGCCAGCTCGCGGTACTCGTCGTCCAGGTGCCGGTCGCAGAAAGCATCCGTCAGGCCCACGATGACCTCGTAGGCCGGCCGCATGTCCTTGGGGACAGACTTCGGGCGGTTGAACCTCGCCATGGCAGCCCTCGTGCTGGCGCCGACCATGATCGGCCCCACCATTCCCTGCGCATTCACCGCCGGGCGATGAGGGGGCTCGGCGGCGGGGGGATCAGGCCGAAGAGATGCCGCCAGCGACCTTCCAGTTCCAGGGCAGGAGCTGATCGATCCGCTTGGCGGGATGATCGGGCAGCCGCGCCAGGACGTCGGCGAGCCAGGCCTGCGGATCGACGCCGTTGAGCTTGGCCGTCTCGACCAGGGTGTAGATCGCCGCCGCCCGCTCCCCGCCGCGATCGGAACCGGCGAACGTCCAATTCTTCCGGCCGACGGCCACCCCGCGCAGCGCGCGCTCGGCCGCGTTGTTGCTCAGGCAGATCCGGCCGTCCTCGAGGAACCGCGTGAGCGCCTTCCACTGGTTGAGCGCGTAGGCGATCGCCTTGCCGGTCTCCGACTTGCGCGAGACCCGGTCGTGCTGGGCGCGCAGCCACGCCTCGAGCTCGGCGACCAGCGGCTCGGCCCGCTCCGCCCGGAGCGCCAGGCGCTCCGCGGCGGGCTTGCCGTTGACCTCGCGCTCGATCGCGAACAGCCCGTCGATGCGCCGCACCGCCTCGGCCGCGACCGGCGCCTTCGAGACCGCCGCCAGCTCGAACAGCTTCCTGCGGGCGTGCGCCCAGCAGGCGGCCTCGAGGATCGGCCCCGGCTTCCGCTCGGGCGCGTAGAGCCGGTCGAAGCCGGCGTAGGCGTCCGCCTGCAGGATGCCGGCGAAGCCGGCCAGGTGGCGCTCGGGGTGCTCGCCCTTGCGGTCGGGCGAGTAGAAGAAGGCGACCGCCGGCGGGTCGGGCCCGCCGAACGGCCGGTCGTCCCGGACGTAACCCCACAGGTACCCGGTCCTGGTCCGCCCCGTGGCCAGCACCGGGACCGTGGTGTCGTCGCCGTGCAGCCGCGCGGCCGCGAACACGTGCGCCCGGACCGCCAGCACCATCGGCACCAGGGCGGTGGTCGACGCGCCCACCCAGTCGGCCAGCGTGCTGACGTCGATCTCGACCCCTTCCCGGGCGTAGATCGCGCTCTGCCGGGTCAGCGGCAGGTGCTGCCCGTACTTCGCCGCCAGCACCAGCGCCAGCAGGTTCGGCCCGGCCCGGCCGCGGGCGATCGGGTGCGAGGGCGCCGGCGGCTGGCTGACCGCCTCGCAGCAGCGGCAGCTGACCTTCTCGCGCACGTGCTCGACCACCTTCCAGCGGCGCGGCTCGCACTCCAAGGTCTCGGTCACGTCCTCGCCGAGCTTGCGCACCGGGCCGCCGCACCTCGGGCAGCTGCAGGGTGCGGGGTAGACGATCCGCTCGCGCGGCAGGTGCGCCGGCAAGGGCCGGCGGGCCGGCTTGCGCCCGGGGCGGGCGCGCGTCCCGGACGGTGCCGGCGGGGCGGCGAGCTCGGCCGCCGCGTCCTCCTCGGCCACCGTCTCCTCGAGCTCGGCCAGCTGGAGCTCGAGCTGCTCGACGAGCTTGGCCCCACGCTCGGCGGACTGGCCGTACCGTGCGCGCCTCGCCTTGGCGAGCAGCAGCCGCAACCGCTCGATCTCCAGCCGGGCGCTCGACACCGCCGCCTCGGCCTCGAGCCGGGCGGCACGCTCGACGAGGATCATCGCGTGCGCGGCGGCGAGGTCGCCGGGGAGGCCCGTGGTCGCGAGCGGCATGGGCGGAGCGTAGGCCGCGGCGGGGCCGGACGCAGCCGGCCCGAGTCAATCCGCCGCGCCCGCCCGACGGGCCCGGCTCAGCCCGCCGCGACGGGTCTCCAGGTCTGGCGGGGCATCCGCCAATCGATTCCTTCGAGCAAATAGCCGAGCTGACCCGGCGTAATCGTCACGACACCCTCGGCCGGCGAAGGCCAGATGAACCGACCGTTCTCCAGCCTCTTCACGAACAAGCACGTCCCTTGGGTATCGTGCCAGAGAATCTTGATCAGGTCACCCGCGGCGGCCACGAAAGACGAAAAGATGCCCCGAGTACGGATCGCGCTCGAGCACTTCTTGCACCTGGAGCGCCAGCCCGTTCATGCCCTTGCGCATGTCGGTGCGGCCGGTGGCCAGCCAGACCCGCGCCCCGCCCGGGAACGGGATCATCGCCCGGCCAGCGTCCGCAGCGCCGCCGCGACCACCGCCGGGTCGGCCGCGCCCGTGATCCGGACGCGGTCGCCGCCCGCCAGCTCGACCTCGATCAGGCCGGGTGGCGCCCCGCCTCGCCGGCGGGCGGCGGCACGGGCGCGATCGCCACGGCCGCGAAGCCCGGCACCCCAGGCGCGGGCGGCGGGAACCCGGCCTCGGCGCGCAGCCGCTTGCGCCAGGTGAAGAGCTGGCTGGTGCTGACCCGCGCCGCCGCGCCACCCCGTGCACCGTCTCGCCCGGCGCGAACGTCTCGGCCACCAGCCGGCGCTTGTCGTCCTCCGACCAGCG
>CAVVJH010000011.1:0-21653 GCA_963748505.1 Candidatus Dormiibacterota bacterium | reverse complement strand
CGCCTTCCGGCACAGCACCTGAGCGCTTTCGTCTCGGCAGTGTCGTCGGAGCGCCCGACCGTCCTGGTAAAGCGACGTCCAGGCTCGCCACAAGAGTGCCGAGAAAGGGAATCGAACCCTTACGCCCTTGCGAGCACAGCGCCCTGAACGCTGCGTGTCTACCAGTTCCACCACCTCGGCCGGTGCCCGCTGATGGTACCAGCGCCCGCTGGGACTGCCACGATCGCCCGCTAGTGCAGCACCCACAACGCGATGTCGTCGTAGCGGGCTGATTCGTCGCCGATCGTGGGCATCGGGGCGGTGGGCATCGGCGATCGGAACACGAACGCCACGCGCGGGGTGTACAGGAACACCGCGGGCGCGTCATCCGCGAGCAGCGCGGTGACCTGCGCCGCGGCAGTGGCTCGCGCCGCGCGCTCCGGGGATTCGGCCAGCATGTCCAGGGCCGCGTCGAGGAAGGGATCGGCTGTGGCTTCGGAGACGTTGTAGCCGTGCGGCGGGGCGGCCGTCGATCGCCAGAAGGCGCTCACATCAGGATCGGGCGTCGGGCTCCAGGCGTCGATCGCCAGTTGGAACGCACCGCTTTCCAACGTTCCGTTCAGGAAGCTCTGCGGCGCCACCGTCTTGACGGTGACCCGGACGCCGATCGCATCGAGTTGTTTGGCGACCTCGGTCGCCACCACCGGCAGTGGGTTCATGGACGGCACGGCCAGCGTGAACGCCAACTGCGTCGAACCGCGATGCCGTACGCCGTTGGAGCCCATGGCCCAACCGTCGCCCTGAAGCACTGTCTCGGCGACAGTCGGCGAGATCGCCTCGATGCTGGGAGCTCCCACCCATGGCAACCCGTCGGAGAAGGGACCGGTCTGCACGACGCCGCTGCGCCCGTCGAGCGCTCCCGCCACCACCGCCGCGCGATTGACCGCGATGCCGATCGCGTGACGCACCACGGAGTTGGTCAGCCCCGGGACGTGTTCGTTGAAGAGCATGTCGACGAAATCGGGCGTGGTCATGGTTTCGGCCTGGGCGCCCTTGACCGCGAGCAGGGTTGCGAGCTCTTCCGGGGTGGTCGCGAGTACCGCCTGCACGTTCCCTTGCGCGAAGGCCGCCTCGGCATCCCGGAACGTGAGGAACAGGCGCAGCTCATAGCTCTTGATGTTCGGCCGCTTCGAAGCATGGGGATTGGGCTGGAGCACGACCGCGAGCAGTGCCGTCGAGCCGACCTCATAGGGGCCCGAGGTGGGCAGCGGCTGGGTCGGTGTCTTCGCAGCCGCACGAAGCGCTGACGGGCTCATCGCACCGAGCGGCAGGATCGGCAATTGGGTGAGGGTTGCGGCGAACGAGGCCCGCGGCGTCGCGAGCTTGAAGGTGATCACCTGACCCGCCGCCGTGGCGGTTGCGCCCTTCAACGAGGCCGCGAGGGTCGCGTCGCCGGCATGGGGCGACAGTGCGAATTGGTCGGTCGCAAGCACATCCTGGGAAGTGATCGGCGCACCATTCGACCACTCCAGGCCGGAAGCCAGGGTCACGCGGTAGGTGAGGCCATCGGGCGAAACCGTCCAGGAGGACGCGAGGTCCGCGGTTGGGTAGCCGCTGGCGTCGAGCCTGAGCAGGGAGCGGTACAGGAGGTGGCCGACATCGACCACGGCGGGATCCGACGTGTCGATCAGCGGATTCAACGACAGGGGCCGCTCGTCGACAACCAGGCCTTCAGTGAACTGAGGCCCGCCGATCAGGCCGAAGTGAATCGAGAGTGCAAATCCCAGGGCACCGACGGCGAGGACCCCGAGCAACGCGCCGGCCACGACCTCAATTGGTCGATGGCGGCGGAGCCAGGTTACGTTGTGACGTAGGTTGAAAGAATTGAGACGATGATGAACAGCGCGATCATCGCCGCGGAGAACCGCAGCAGGCTGGCTTCCAGGCCGCGCCGCCGCCGGTACCCGCCGCCCGAGTCTCCTCCACCACCGATGGTGCCGCCGAGGCCCGTCGCCTTCGGGGTCTGGAGGAGGATGCCAAGGACCGCGAGAACCCCGATGATCACCTGGGCCACTTCGAGAGCTGTCTTCACGCAACAACGCCTCCTTGACAACGCACGGCCCGAGTATAGGTGGAACGGCGCGATCCGCTCCCTCCCAACCGTCTTGTAGCTGCTTCGAACATACGCTGCTTTGTGGTAGCGTGTCCGCGACATGTCTGCTTGGCGTAGCACGACCGCCCGCTGGTTGGTTGTTGCCGTGGTGTCCGCGATGCTCGCGGGCTATGCGGCACTCCACGCCCTTGCCGCTCCGCCCCCCGCTTCGGCCCGGTTGCTCGGGCCGGCCCCTACGGTCACCCTCGGCGCTGATCAGGTTTCGCTCCTTCGTAGCGGACCGGGCACATTTGCGCGCCTTGCCTCACTGATTGCCGGGGCGCGGAGCACCATCCAGGTCGAGGTCTACGAGTTCAATCGACCCGACCTTGCTGCAGCGCTGATCGACGCACACGCACGAGGGGTCGTGGTGACGGTGATTCACGATCCGTCCGAGAGGAGCAGTGCGGCGACCGCAGCGCGTCTCCGCGCTCACGCCATTGAGGTCATCGACTACCCGATCCGTTCGCAAATGATCGACCATGTGAAACTGCTGGTCGTCGACGCGCAGGTTGCGGTCGTTGGTGGCATCAACTGGGGTGCTAACTCGCCTGCCAATCACGACTACGACGCGGAGATACGCGGGCCGGCTGTGGCCAATCTCGAGCGAGTATTCGTCCGCGACCTCGTGACGTGTGGCCGCCGCTCGTCGATTCCGAATCCTGTTGCGGACGCATCGATCATGGTGGCCGCCACACTCCCCGGCGCTGAGATCCGACCGCTCGCGCTGGCGATCATCGACCGCGCAGTGCACAGGCTCGACCTTGAACTCTTCGTCCTCACGGATACGGGGATCGTCCATGCGCTCGAGGCCGCGGCCGCACGAGGAGTCCAGGTGCAGGTCCTCCTTGACCCCTCGCAGCCATCCAGCAAACCGGCGTACGCGGCGCTGTCGGCCGGCGCCGTGACTGTCCACTGGTATCGCGGCCTCGGTGAGCTGCTCCATGCCAAAGCGATCGTCGCCGACACGAGGTCGGTCCTCTTCGGCAGCGCCAACTGGTCAGGTGGAGGCTTCGCCCGCAACCACGAGCTGGACATCGACCTGCCGTCGGCGCCCGCTGTCGCGTCCGAGATCATCGACCAGATGACACTTGACTGGGTCGCCTCCGGGTAGCCCTCATTTGACAAGCGACCGCTCTCGATATATCGTTCATGGTAGGAATCAACCTCGCACTGGAGCGAACCACCATGACCAGAGAACGAAGCCGCCCGACCCACGCCGATGAGTGGGCGTGGGCCCCACGCGAGGCCGCCAGCCGTCTCCATCACCACCTGCGCGAACACATCGAGCACGGCGCCCGCCACCGCCATCGGCGTGGCTGGCCCCCCTTTGAGTCCGCGGACTTCCCGGGCGGCTTCGGTGGGCCGGGCGGATTCGGTGCCTCGTTCGGCGGCGGGCGTCGCGCAGCCCGCGGCGACGTCCGGGCCGCGATCCTGGTGCTCCTCGCCGAGAAGCCGTCGCACGGCTACCAGATCATTCAGGAGCTCGAGCGCCGCAGCGAAGGCGCCTGGCGAGCGAGCCCCGGATCTGTCTATCCGACGCTCCAGCAACTCGAGGACGAAGGGCTCGTCCGCGCGGTCGAAGCAGATGGCGGCCGGCGCGTGTTCGAGTTGACTGATACCGGCAAGGAGGAGGCGACCCGCCTCGCGGCAGGCCCGGCACCCTGGGCGGAAGCGGCTGGCTCGGTCGGCGGTGATCATCGCGACCTGCGCGATCAAGCCTTCCAGCTCATCGCGGCAACCTGGCAGGTCAGCCGGACCGGGAATGCCGCGCACATCGCGGAAGCGCGCACGATCCTCCACGAAGCGCGCCGCAAGATCTACCTGCTGCTCGCCGGGGCCGAATCGTCCCCGTCCGAGAAGACCGAGGAATAAGCGACAGACAGCTGTCGCGGCGGCCGATGACGATACGGGTATGCCCGAGCATCCCGCCGTCATCGACGCCGCGAAGTCGCTTTCTTCGCACCAATCCGGAACTCCTCGCCTTCGCCCGACGGGGCGCCGCGGAGACCGGTCAGCCCGTTGAGGTCCTGCTCGAGGACACCGTTCGCCGCGTCCGGCGCTCAGGGTTCGAAGCGATAGCGAAGGAAGAGGTGGTCGCCGGAGCGGCGCACCGACTCGAGGGTCGCCCCCGGCAACGCGCGGAGGTCCGCAGCCCATCCACTGATGATCCCCGGCCTCGTCTGGTCGTTCTCGCGTCCTGAGATCCGCGGGGAGATAGTCAGAAAGAGTTCGTTGGCGGCATGCGCAGCGACGAGCCGGCCGAAGAGTGACGGCCCCCCTTCACAGAGCAGGAGACCCGAACCGGCGAATTTCGCCACCGCGTCCAGGAGCGCACCGGCGCCGATCCAATGATCGTCGTCACCTGCTTCGATGGCGGTCACCAGCGGGTGCGCGGCCCGGACGCGCGCGGCGCCCGCTCGCGAGGTGATGACGGCAACTTTCGTCGCCGGCCGATCGAGTGCAACGTGCGCGGGGAGATCACCGCTCGCTGACACGATCACGAGTGGCGCGGGCTCTGCGCTGCCGGTGCGCTCCTCGCGGTATGCGGCGACGGCGTCGGCCTGACCCCCCGCCACGGCGGCGGGCGTCCATTGATGGCCGGGCGTCGCCCGGAGGGTCCCGGCGCCGATCACCACCGCGTCGCTGCTCGCACGCAGCAGCGCCATGAGGTACCGGTCCGCGGGTGAGCCGCCGCTGACCGTCGACGAGTCGGTCCCGTCCGAAATTCCCAGCGAGGCAACCCCGTCGACGGTGGCAACGAAGTTGGTGATGACGTACGGACGTGGTGACCCGGGAAATCGCAGCGGGCCTCCGTAGGGAACCTCGGCTGCGAGAGGTTCGCCCTCAGCCGCACCACTCAAGACCTCGAAGGCCGGCGCCGCTGCGCTCACGCCGTGAGCCCGGAGCAACCAGGCAGGCTGATGCACACGCCGTCAAGCATGCGCAGAAACGGCTCGTCCCTGACGGATCCGGTCAGGCCGGGACGACGGGAATGCGGTTCAGGACGTCATCGAGCATGCGCAGAAAGCGCTGCACCTTGACGGGCTTGGTGAGGTACGCATGCGCGCCCGCGGCGATCAACTCCTTGCGACGGCGTTCAGTTGCGTCCGCGCTGCACATGACCACCGGGATGCCCGCGGTGCGCGGGTCGGCGCGCAACTGCGCGAGGACCTGGTCGCCCTGAATATCGGGGAGGTGCACGTCGAGGACGATCAGATCCGGGTGATGCTCGCGCGCCAGCTCGAGCGTGAGTCCACCCTGCATCGCGGTGAGCAGGTGAATCTGCGGCCGCATCGAAAACACCTCCTCCATCAAGCCGATCGTCGCCAGGTTGTCCTCAACGTAGAGCACCGTGCGCTGGCCGGCGATGATCGGCGGCGCGGCTGGTGGTTTGCGACGCACGCGAGGCTTGGACGCCGAAACCGGCGAGCGCTTGAGCCGGATCCAGAAGGTACTGCCCGCTCCCTGTTCGCTCTCCACACCGATCGTGCCGTCCATCGCCTGCACGAGCTTGCGCGTGAGTGCAAGCCCAAGTCCGGTGCCGGGGACAGTGGTCCGTTCAGCGCCGAGGCGCTCGAAAGGCTGGAACAGGCGCGCTTTCTCCTCCGGGCCAAACCCCGGGCCGGTGTCGCGGACCGAGAGGCGGATGTAGTCGCCGTGCATCGCTGCGCCATCACCGCTCACGCCATGGCCCTCGGGCTCGCGCATCGCCTCCACGAAGATGTGCGCGTCGGTGCCTGAATACTTGACTGCGTTGGAAAGCAGGTTGAGCAGGGCCTGCACGAGTCGTTGATGATCGGCGAGCACGTAGGCGTCGGCGCAACCCGCAAGCACGCGGGTGATCTTGATGTGGTTGCTCAGGGCTGACGGCGCAACCAGGCGCACGCACTCCTCCACCGTGGCCTCGAGCGCCACCGGCTCCAGTGAGAACGTCTCGCGTCCGGACTCGATGCGCGCGATATCGAGCACATCGTTGACCAGGCTCAAGAGGTGGCCACTCGCCTCCTGCACGGCGGCGATGGCCTCGGTCTGATCTTCACGTGGCTCGCGCATCTCGAGCAGGTCGCTGTATCCGAGGATGGCGGTGAGCGGCGTGCGCAGCTCGTGGCTCATCCGCGACAGGTATTCACTCTTGGCCTGTGAGGCCTGTTCGGCGACATCACGCGCTTCACGAAGTTCGCCCGCCGCCAACTTTTCGGCGGTGACGTCGCGACCGATTTCGACGACCGTATCCGGCCTGCCGTCGGTGTCTTGCTGCAGCGCCCAGCGGGCCGCCACGTTGATGCGCCTGCCGTCCTTGGTGGTCTGGATGATCTCCCCATCCCAGCGTCCATCGGCGCGGAGCACGGCGAGAATGTCGTCGCGACTTTGGGGGAGCTCGGACCGGAGCAGCTCGCCGGCATCACGGCCGATCGCCTCGTCGGCGCTCCATCCATAGAGCTCCTGGGCACCTCTGTTCCAGAAGGTGATCAGCTGCGTCAGCACGTTCCAGGTGGTCACCGAATCGTAGGCCAGGTCAAGGAGTTGCGCGCTGCGTCGCATCCGCTCCACGAGGAGCACGCGGTCGAGCGCGGGGGCCAGGGCCGTCCCGTATTGGGTGAGGCGCAGCGCCTCGTCCTCGCCGAAGAGGGGGGTGAGCGGTCCCGAGGTCACCGCCATGACACCGCTGCTCAACTGGGCCTCGAGGACGACCCGGATGACACCCGGCGCGCTCGCCGATGTCGCCCGCAAGGTCCGTTCTCGAGCGAACCCGGTCATGTCGGAGACGAGCTTCCACCCCGCAGCGCGGTCGAGCCCGTGGACCGCGAGCACCTCGCCGTCATCGGTGGCGATCACGGCGCCGTCAGCGCCGACAAGGCGTGCAGCCCATTCGACGGCGCGCTCTGCAAGCCGCTGCCGGTCGGGTGCATACAGGATCAGGTCGTTGAACGCCTCGCGGAAGCGTCCTTCCTCCTGCTGCCGCCAGAAGCCGCGCAGCCATCGAGGCGGCTCGAAGCCGACGTAGAAGAAGGGCAGCACTGCAAGGGCGGGCAGCGCGATCGTCCACTCCGGGTGCTTGTTGCCAAACAGCAGATCAGCGGTTACGGCGAGCACCAGCACTCCGATCACGCCGACATACGCGAGGGTGATCGAGCGCAGTCGCGCGCGTTGCACCGGCGGCATATCCGCCGAGAGGTGCCAGAGCCGGTATGCCGGCTCCACCACGCACGAGAGCCAGACGACCGCCACCAGGCCGACGACCCATCGCTGCTGGGTCGAGTGCATGCCGGTGAGTGAGGTGCCGGCGATGCCGACGAGCACGATCGTCCCGGCCACAGCCACGCTCATCGCAGCGGTGATCGCCGGCGCCACGCGAGTCATCGCCGCTCGAAACGCAAAGAAAGCCCAGCCGGATGCGAGGAAGAGGCCGAGGACCAGGTCACTGGTCACGATCGCCCGCTCGTCGGTGAGCAAGGTCGCCGCGACGGCCATGCCGCATGCGCAGAGCAGTCCAATGCTGAGCGCAAGGTAGGCGCGTGTACGGTCCCGCTGGCGCGACCACCCTTCGATCGTGAGCGCGCCAAGGAGAACACAGGCGCTCCCCACCGCCAAAGACAACGCGAGGGTCGCAGTGCTCAAGGCACAGTGCAGTATCAGCCCGAATACGCCAATTACTCTGACTTCACCGTTTTGTGAAAGCGGCGGACCCCAATTGGCAGGGAATTCGGTCAGCGAAAGGCGTTTATGGCAGGTTGTGACGAAACGCCGACATCAATCCCATGCCCACCGGCGAGGCTCCGACCGCACCGGTGTCGGCCCCGACCTTATGCGGCGCGGAGTGCCTCGATCACCGCGTCGGCGACCTGCGATGTGCCCACCGCGGTGGGATCGTCGCGCTCCGGCTTCATGTCATAGGTGACGCTGCGCCCGTCCGCGATCACACTCGCGATCGCAGCCTCCAGACGGTCGCCTGCGTCACCCTCGCCGATGTGCCGAAGCATGAGCACGCCACTGAGCATCATCGCCATGGGATTTGCCTTGTTCAGCCCCGCGTACTTCGGCGCGCTCCCGTGGGTCGCCTCGAAGACGGCGACGGTATCGCCGATATTTGCGCCCGGCGCCAGCCCGAGGCCTCCGGTCAGTCCCGCGCAGAGGTCACTCAGAATGTCCCCGTAGAGGTTCGGCATCACCATCACGTCGTACAACTCGGGCTTTTGCACCAGCTGCATCGCCATGTTGTCGACGATCCGGTCCTCGAACTCGACCTGCGGAAATTCGCGGCTGACTTCCTCGGCGATGCGCAGCCACAGCCCGTCGGTGTGTTTCATGATGTTGGCCTTGTGCACGGCGGTCACCTTGCGCCGTCCGTTATCGATCGCCCACTGGAACCCATAGCGAAAGACTCGCTGCGTCCCGAAGATCGAAATCGGCTTGATGCTGATGCCCGCATCAGGGCGAATCGCACGACCGCCGAGGCGCTCGATGTCGGCAATCAACTCGAGCGTCTGCGCCTCGCCCTGGGCGAATTCAATGCCGGCATAGAGATCTTCAGTGTTCTCGCGCACGATCACGAGGTCGATGTTTTCGAAACGGCTGCGCACGCCTGGGTACGACTTGCACGGACGCACCAGGGCGTAGAGATCGAGTTCGCGGCGCAACGCGACATTGACCGAACGGATCCCCTTCCCCACCGGCGTGGTCAGCGGTCCCTTGATGGCGACCTTGTTGCGCCGGATCGAATCGAGCACGTGGGCAGGGAGCGGGTCACCGAACTCCTCCATGACACCCAGACCCGCGTCGTGCACTTCCCAGTCGATCTCGACACCGGTGGCATCGATGACGCGCCGCGCCGCCGTGCTGACCTCGGGGCCCACGCCGTCGCCGGGGATCAAGGTGATCGTGTGTCGCGCCATGGTTGTGCTGCCCTCCAGATGTCAGAAGGGCGCAGTGTGACAAACGAACCCGCCGCGCCGACCTCAGCCCGCGCAGGACACCCAGACCACTTGGCTCGAGGATTGGTTGTCCGGACCGGTCACGGGCAGCACCCCAAAGGTGATCGACGGAACTGTCGATCCGACCTTGGTCAAGCAGGCGGGAGGGTCGGGGCCCTCGACCCAACTGCCGTCGGCTGACTGCCATGGCCCGTCCATCTTGAGAGCGTAGGCAGTGCCGCCAGCGAATCCCTCCGCCTGACCATCGCCGACGTAGGCGCTGCCGTGCAGGACGGTCACCGTCGGGTTGTGGGCTCCGAGTTCGAAGCCGCCGAGGAACACGGCGGCGACGCCCACGGCTATCAAGGCCAGCCGCGACCAGGTGTTCACCGCTATCCCTCCAGAAGGCGTCAAAACAACAGCGCAACGCCTGGTGCGCATGATGGCACCAACGTTGGGCGTCTGCAGGCGCCGCGTCGAGACCGGCCATCTGACACACTGCGCCACGTGTGGACCCGCGGGCTCGCGCGCTGGTACGCGACAAATGGACGGCACGAGCTGCCGTGGCGGGCGACCGCTGAGCCGTGGGCCATCCTGGTCAGCGAGGTGATGCTCCAGCAGACCCAGGTGGCTCGCGTCTCAGGTCGATGGGAATCGTTCCTCGCGCGCTGGCCCACCCCCGCGGCATGCGCGGCGGCCCCGCTCCCTGAGGTCTTGCGGGAATGGCAGGGTCTTGGATACCCGCGCCGGGCGAGAGCGCTCCACGACACCGCGCGAATGGTTGCCGCCGACGGGTGGCCGGAAACGGAAGCCGGACTCCGAACACTGCCCGGTGTCGGCGCGTATACCGCTCGCGCTCTACGCGTCCTCGCCTTCGGCGACGTGACCGTCCCGCCGCAGGACGTGAACATCGCGCGCGTGACCGCTAGAGCCGCGCTTGGGCTCGAGCCGGGGCAGGTGCGCCCCGCGGCCATCGAGGAGCAGCTGGCGAAGGGCCGTCCGCCGACGTTGAATCCACGGGCGTTCACGTACGCGCTGTTTGACGCCGGCGCGCTGCACTGCAACGCGGTTCCGCGCTGTTACGGGTGCCCGCTCGCCGCACGATGCGCGGGGCGCTCGCGGCTGGCCACAGGGAAACCGCAACCGAAGCGGCCGTCGCCACAATTCCGCGGCAGCACTCGCGAGCTTCGCGGTGCTGTGCTGCGCGAGATGCTCAGCGCGCACCCACCGAGGACGCTCGAGGAATTGCAGGCCCGTGCCGGCCGGGCTGCCGAGGGCCGCAACCCGAGCGAGGTTCGCGCGGCCCTGGACGCCCTTGTCCTCGAGCGTCTGGCGATCCCGATGCCAGCGCCCGCTGACGGCAACTCTCGCTGCAAGTCTCCCTGATGGTCGCGATGCGTAGCATCACCTGACGTGGCAACCACCTCCGCCTATCTCGACGAGGTTCGCACCAACCTCTGGTCCCACGAGATCTTCACCTTCATACCCGACCGCGACCTCCCGCCGCCACCGGGCACGGTGATGCCCGGCGACGGACCCAAGTCGCCTTCGCGGGCTTCCCTTCCGACTTCAGCCTCGCATTCTTGCTTCGTCTCCTCCAGCTCGACGTCAAGCCGGTCGCGATCATCACCTCACCGGGGGCGCACCCCTCGATCCTCGGCGACAACGCGCTGAGCCGCATCGCCGACCACCTCGGCATCCCGCTGATCCGTGCCTGGCGCATCAACGACGAGCATTCCCGGTTCGAGCTCGACGAGCTCGAGCTCGACGGCGTGATCATGGCCAGCTTCGATCAGATCGTCGGCCCTCGAGCATTGGCACTTGCCAGGCACGGCTGGCTCAACGTGCATCCAAGCCTCCTTCCCGCCTATCGCGGTCCGGAGCCCGTCTACTGGGCGATCGCCGACGGCGTCGAGGTCACCGGCATCAGCCTCCATCGGGCCGCTCCGAAAGTGGACGCCGGAAATATCCTCGCGCAGGCAAGTCTTCCGATTCTCCCGACCGACACGGCTGGAACCCTGACGCGCCGGCTGGTCGAGGTGGGCGTCGACCTGCTTCCCTCAGCTGTCGCGGGATTGCTCGACGACATCTCCGGGATCCCCATGGACATGACCCAGTCGTCGTACAAGAGCTCGGTCGGCCACCGCTCGCTGGAGGAGGCGGCGTCCGCCGTGGAGGCGGAGCGCATGGTCCGTGCGGGTGCGCCGAACATGCTCCCCTGGGTCATGCGGGACGGTCGTGCGGTCTACGTCAAAGCCGCTCGGGTCGCGCCCCATACCGAGCACGGCGCAGACGCCGTCATGCACTTCGGCAACGAGGACCTGGTCCTCGCCGAGGAGATGGACACGTGCGGTTGTCATCACAACACCAATGACTGTGCGCACCGGCGGTCGCAGGCCGTCACGGGTCGATGAAGGGAGTGCGCTGAACTCTGCTCGCACAAAGTCCCGCGGTTATGATCCAGCTCTCATGACCCGAACGGACGCTCCTGCGGTGCTGGTCGTCGAGGACGACGATGCCATCCGCGGCTTCCTCACCTCCGCGCTCGAATCCGGTGGTTTCGCGGCGTTCGGCGTTCGCACCGGCGAGGAGGCCATGACCGTCCTGCGCACCACGCCGGTCGCGGTGATCCTGATCGACGGCATCCTCCCCGACATGCACGGCATCCGCCTCGCGCGCGCCATCCTCCAGGACGACGCCTTCGCGAGTGTCGCCATCAGCTTCGTCACCGGGGCCATCCGGTCGGGGCGAATCGCCGCATCCGGTGTCGGAGCCCTCAGCAAGCCGCTTCGCGCTCGCGACCTGACCGACGCGGTCCAATCGCTGCTGGAGTGGCGAGATGGCGGAGGCAGCGCGGTGACTGCGCGGCTCGCGTCGTTGGATCGCCTCGAGCATCTCTTCCTCGTGGGTGCCTGACCGATGACATTGGCACCCGAGCACGTGGAGGCGACTGACCGATGAGTGAGCCACGGACCATCTCGATCCTTCCCTGGCAGGTCTCACTCAGTGAGTTCACGCAGAAGGCGGCTGAGGTCGGTGACGGCGGCGCCTGCTGCGTATTCGTCGTCGATCCGTCCATCCCGCAGGCGGCCCGCGGCGGCTACGCATCGCTGGTGATGGCGTACTCACGTGCGGACGAGCCCGTCTGCGTGCTCGACGACGGCACCGCGTTGGTGCTGGTTCGTGAGGGTGGTCTCACCTCGGCGCATGCGCTCGCACAGCGGGTGCTCGCCCAGATGCGCCGGCTCGCGCTCGATCTTACTCTTACTGCCGGAGTATCGGTTCTCGGCGATGACCCCTCGACAGCCGTGGACACGGCACGCGCCGCCGCCGAGGGTGTCGCGGCGGGACAGGTGGGAACAGCCTCCTAGGTGTCCTGCCCGCTGCGGTTGAGTGCCGCGGCGATCTTGCGAGGCAGCGGGTCACGTCGCAACTGCTCGAGCGTGCGCGGCAGGGGGATCGACCAGTTCGCGCGTTCAACCGCGCCCGGAAGATTCGGTCGTCGCGTCGCCAGGCTGGCGTCGTCCAGGGTGGCGACCAGGAGGCGGCTGGGCGCTTCGCCCAGCGCCGCGTAGGCACGTTCGACCACGAGCGCAGCGGGGTCGCCATCGGCCGACACCGGCGAAACGCTGCAGGCGCCGGCGCACGCGCAGCTCGGCCGCGCGATTCACCGGCCGGCCGGTCGATTCCATCTCCAGGAGGTCCGCACCGGTCCAGACACCCGCCGCGGTGGGCAGATCGTGGGTCGTCAGCGCCGCGAGCGCCTGCACCGGAAATCGCTTTGGGGCTGCCACTCGAACCAGGCGAGGCGGTAGGAAAGGAGACCGCGGCGTCGCAGCTCCGCCCGGACGCCGTCCTCGACGGTGCCCAGGTCCTCCCCGATCACGCCGCATCCGGCCCGAACGCTTTCCAGCGTGAGGATGTCGAGCAGCTCGTTGGCGGGGTAGCGGACGTAGGCTCCTTTGGACGGATCGTCCGCGGCCAGCGGCACCCACCAGAGCCGGAACAGCCCCATGACGTGGTCGATGCGGAGCCCGAGGCCCGCGCCCATCATCCGGCGCATGGTCGCGACCAATGGCGCATAGCCCGCCGCCCGGAGGCGGCCGGGATCGAAGGGCGGCACGCCCCAGTCCTGACCCGCAGGGTTGAAGTCGTCGGACGGTGCGCCAACTCGAGCGCCCGGAGGCGACTTCGTCCTGCCAAAGCCAGGCGTCGGCGCCGTCGGGGGCAAACCCGATCGCCAGGTCGTGAACGAGCGGCAGCTGTCGGCCGGCGCTGGCCAGTTGCGCGTCGAGCGACCACTGCACCCAGCGGTGGAAATCCACTCGCGCGCGATCGGTTTTCAGCAAGGCGCGCACCGCGGAGCCGTCGGCTCGTCGATAGCGAGCCGGCCAGCCGGTCCACGGCCCGGGGTAACGCTCCGCAAGCACACAGAAGCATGCGTAGCGCTCGAGGAGCTCGCCCTCGGCGGCGACATAGGCGTCGAAGCCGGGATCCCCCCGGAAGCGCGACCACAGAGACTCCAGCGCACGCTGCTTCAGCGGCAGAATCCGGTCCCGGTCGACCAGCGGCGTGTCGCGCAGCCGCTCCGCATCGCGTTGCAGCCGTCGCACCACCGGGTCCTGATCGGCCCCCGACAGAGCTTCGATCCGCAGATACAGCGGATTGCGGAAGAGACGGCTCGACGGAAAGTAAGGACTAGGTTCCGAAGGGACCCCGGGATGCACCGCGTGCAGCGGGTTCACCAGCATCATCGCAGCCCCCTTGCGTCGCGACCACGCCCCGAGCGCGCGGAGGTCGCCGAGATCGCCGATACCCCAGCCGTCTCGCGAGCGAACCGCGTAGAGCTGCGCCGCCCATCCCCAGCCACGCAGCGCATCGGGCAGCGTGCAGCGACCGGGGCTGGTGATCAGCGGAGCCCGGCGGCCGTCACGCATCACCAGCCGGTGGTAGCCGTACGGGACGCCACGACCGAGGGTGCGACCGCCGGGCGCCTCGCCCCCGTCCTCGAGCTCAATGCTTCGCACCCCTACGGGCAGCCGGCCCCCCGGCCTGACAAAGGCGGGCGCCGGTGCATCGCCGTCGCCGCCACGGATGCAGGCCTCCACCGCGCGCAGGTCCGCGTCGGCCACCGTGCGGCGCGTGCCCACCGCGTCCACGTACTCTCTCTGGACGCCCCATCCGGGCTGACCCCCCCGGCGCGCGCTGCCGGTCACGCGGGGTATCCAGCGTCAGCGAACTGAATGGAGCCATGACCGTTCCCGAGATTCCCACCACCGGACGCACGCCCGGCAGCCGGGCCGCCTGGCCGGGATCCGACGCGCCGCTGGGCGCCACCTGGGACGGATCGGGCACCAATTTCGCGATCTTTTCGGAGAGCGCGGAAGCCGTTGACCTCGTGCTCTTCGACGAGCGCGGCGCAGAGGTGACCACACATCCATTGATCGAACGAACCGACCTCGTCTGGCATGGCTACATCGCCAACGTCGGACCCGGCCAGCGCTACGGATTCCGCGTGCACGGTCGCTACGCGCCCCACGAAGGGTTGCGCCACAACGCCGCCAAGCTGCTGCTTGACCCCTACGCGCGAGCCATCGCCGGACGCTTCCGCCACGGGCGTTCCCTGTTCGGTTACCGCCTCGGCAGCGACGACATGCGAATGAGCGGCGTCGAACTCGGCGCCGGCGATGCCTCGCTGCGTCGTGGTCGACCAATCGTTTCCGTGGGGCGACGACCGCCGACCCAATACGCCCTGGTCGGACACGATCATCTACGAGCTCCACGTCAAGGGATTCACCAAACGCCACCCGGACATCCCCGAGTCGTTGCGCGGGACCTATGCCGGCCTCGCCCATCCGGCCGCCATCGAACACCTGACGCGAGTCGGCGTCACCGCCGTCGAGCTGATGCCGGTGCATCACTTCTTCGACTCCGCGCAGCTCGTGGAACGCGACCTGGTGAATTTCTGGGGCTACAACTCCATCGGATATTTCGCTCCCGAAGGTCGCTACTCGTCGTCGGGGACCAACGGCGAGCAGGTGCGTGAGTTCAAGGCAATGGTCCGAGCGTTGCATGCCGCAGGTCTCGAGGTGATCCTCGACGTGGTCTACAACCACACCGGCGAAGGCAACCACCTGGGGCCGACGCTGAGCTTTCGAGGCATCGACAACGCCTCGTACTACCGGCTCAATGATGACGATCCTCGCTTTTATTTCGACGTGACCGGGACCGGGAACAGCCTCAACGTTCGCAATCCGCACACCTTGCAACTGATCATGGACAGCCTTCGCTACTGGGTTATCGAGATGCACGTGGACGGCTTCCGCTTCGACCTCGCTTCGGCGCTGGCCCGGCAGTTCTACGACGTCGACCGGCTCTCGGCATTCTTCGACATCATCCATCAGGATCCCGTTTTATCGCGCGTCAAGCTCGTCGCCGAACCCTGGGATGTCGGAGCGGGCGGTTACCAGGTCGGTAATTTCCCGGTTCGATGGGCGGAGTGGAACGGCGCGTTTCGCGACACGGTGCGCGACTTCTGGCGCGGGGCAACCGGCATCCGCGATCTTGCCTACCGGCTGACCGGATCGAGTGATCTCTATCAAGGCGACGGACGCCAGCCCTCCGCGAGCGTCAACTTCGTCACCGCCCATGACGGGTTCACGCTCTCGGACCTGGTGGCCTACAACGAGAAGCACAATCTGCGACAACGGCGAGGACAACCACGACGGGAACGACGACAACCGCTCGTGGAACTGCGGCGTCGAGGGCGACACCGATGACCCGGCGGTGCTCGAACTGCGCACCCGGCAACGACGCAACCTCATCGCCACCGTGCTGCTCTCGGAAGGATCACCGATGCTGCTGGCCGGCGATGAGGTCGGTCGGACGCAGCACGGCAACAATAACGCGTACTGCCAGGACAACGAGGTGTCCTGGCTGGACTGGGATCACCTCGACTACTCCATGCTCGCGTTCGTGGCGAGGATCGTTGCCTTGCGGCGCAGCGACCCGGTGCTGCGGCGCAGGCATTTCTTCTCCGGTCAGGCGATTCATGGATCGGGCCGCAAGGACATCGGCTGGTTCCTCCCGTCGGGCCGGGAGGTGAGCGATCACGAGTGGTTCGACGAAGGCCAGCGCTCGCTCGGGATGATCCTCAACGGCGATGAGATCCCCGACCGTGACCCGCGCGGCCGGCGCATCCGGGGCGGGACACTGATGGTGCTGTTGCACGCCGGAGAAGAGCCCGTCGACTGGATCATTCCGAGCGGGTGGGGCGATCTCTGGTCGGTGTACGTCGACACCGCGGAGCGCGACGTCACCACATCGACTCGTCATCACCACCCGGGCGACGCGGTCGCTGTTGCCGCTCGATCGCTGGTCGCCTTCCTGCGCGTCTGACCTAAACGCCCTGAGAGCGCCGCCACTCCTGGTGGTCAGCGAGTGTCGACCGCTCCATGGCGCGCGATGCGACCTTGAGCCATTCCGGCGCGCGTTGCGCGATGTCCTCGCGCACCGCGGCGACACGCTGCTCGCCCGAGCCGATGTGCACGTTGGCGGTCTCCGCGCCCATCGCATGCAGCAGCTCGGTCTGCTCGCCGGCGAGACGGGCGACGGTGAATTCGATCCGGCTGCAGTCGGGCGCGAGCCTTCGCACCACCCACCGCCCGCGCACCTCGAGGAACGGATCGCGGCAGCGGACCGCGCGTCGCACGATCGCGGGGTAATGGATGGGTATGGCGCCAGCCTGACCGGCGGCCCACGCGGCTCCGGAGGCGACAAGCTCCTTCGCCTCACGTGCGATCCACCCGCCCGAGTACTCCGCGATCGCCACGATTCGCGGATGGCCGAGGCTCCCGAGCCCGGCGCGGCGGGTAACAAAGCGCGGCTGCTCGGCACCTGGCATCGCACGCGCCAGCAGGGACGTCGCCTGAGTGACGGCGCGCCGGGCAGGAGGGAGATCGATCATCTTCGTCCAGAAGGCCTCGGGCGCTCGGAGCTCGGACTGTGCGTCGCGCCGGAGCACGCGATGCTCCTCTGCCAGTACGAACGGACGGCCGCCGCCATCGATGCCGGTCCGATATCCGTCGAGGATGGCGTTGCATGCCGCACGCGGCGTGAGGACGAGCGTTCCCCCGGCGATAGCAAGGCGCGCGGAGGTCGCGAGCCGGACGAGATCGTTCGCGTACGCCATCGGAAATGCTTCGTCGAAGTCGTTGATTCCCCACACCAGGCGCCCCTCGGCGTCGCGCCACGTACCGAAGTTCTCGGTGTGCAGGTCACCCACCGCCAGCACCTTCGGCGCCGCGGCGAGGTCCGGGCAGGTCTCCGTCCATGTCTGCACCCAGCGGTAAAACGTGGCGCGCAGGAACGACAACGGTGAGAGCGCCATCTGCTGGTGCTTGAACACAACATCGGCGCGAATCAACGGCACCTGCCGAGCGATCCAGGTTTCGTAGCTCCGAGTTGCCGACAGCATCGACACGAGCGGCGAAGATCGCTGCATGATCTCGCGATGTTCGCTCAGCTGACCATTCTCGTGCTCGCGGGGCTTGCGGGCCCACTGCTTGCATTCGGCCGGCGGGGGCTGATTCCAGTCGTGATCGGCGAGCTGATTGCCGGTTTCATCCTCGGCCGCACCGGCTTCGGCGTGATCACCTCGTCGGCGCAACCGCTGCCGGTCCTGAGCGGTCTGGGTTTCGCGATGCTCATGTTCACCGCCGGGACCCACGTCGATATCGGCTCACCGGCGATCCGTCAGGGGTTCGCTCGTGGATTGCTGGCGCTGGCGATCGTCGCCGTCACCGCAGTGCCAATCGGCCTGCTGCTCGACCATGCGCTTGGTGTCGGCCATCCCGCATTGATCGCCGTCATCGTCACCGGCAGTTCGGCGGCAATTGCGTTCCCCATCATCGAGGAGCGCAAGCTCTCCGGTCCGAATGTCGCGTTTCTCATTGCGTGGGTGGCGCTCGCCGATTCCGTGACCGTCGTGGTCATGCCGCTCACCATCTCCAGGTCAGGCAATCCGCTCGAGGCGATCGGCGGCGACGCGGCGATCATCGCGGCAGGTGTCCTCATCATGGTGGCCGCGTCGAAGGCGGGCCGGATTCGCTTTGTGAAGGATCTGCACGACGAGTCCTTGCAGCGCGCCTGGGCGTGGCAGGTGCGCATTTCGCTGGTGCTCCTGCTCGGGCTCTCAGCGATCGCGCAGGAGACGGGCGCGAGCACGCTGGTCGCAGGTTTCCTGGCCGGCATGGTGCTCGTGCGGCTCCACGAGTCGGATCGGCTCGCATTGCAGTTCACCGGGGTTGCCAACGGCTTTTTCGTGCCGCTCTTCTTCGTGCTGCTCGGCGCGGAGCTCAACCTCCGCGCGCTGGTCAGCTCGCCATCACGCATCCTGCTGGCGATCGGCCTCGCGCTCGCGGCGGTGGTCACCCACACCATCGCGGCGCGCGTCGCCGGGCATGCGCGCTACTTCGCCACGGGACTCGCGGCGTCCGCGCAGCTCGGCATGCCCGCGGCAGCAGCGAGCCTCGGGCTCTCGAATGGACTCCTCACGTCCGCTGATGCGGCCGCGCTGGTCGCCGGAGGCTGCCTCACCCTCATTCCCGCAACCATCGGATCGTTGCTGCTCGCGCGAGGTGAGGCCGCCGCACCCTAGAGCCCCACGACCGGAAGCGCACCACACCGATGAACCTGCGACATTAGGTCACCGTGTTCAGGTATCTGGTCAGCCGCGTGCTGCAAGCGGCAGTGGTGGTGCTCGGTGTGGTCACCCTGGTCTTCATCCTCGAGCACCTACTCCCCGGAGACCAGGGGCGCATCATGCTCGGACCGCGGGCCTCGCCCGCGATGTGGGCCATCTACGACCACGAGAACGGCCTCGACCGGCCGATTCCACTGCAGTACATCGCGTTTCTCGAGAATGTCGTGCAGGGCCGCATCGCCTTCACGCCTCCCGGGTTTGCGAATCAATTCAACCCCATCGAGGGTGTCGCGGTCGACACCAATATCCGCGGGCTCATCGACGGCCCGATGGTCAACTCACTCCTCCTCACCGGTCTTTCCACGTTGCTGGTGATGGCCATGACGATCCCGGTCGCGATGTACGAGGCCTCCCGGCGTCGGCGGCGCGGCGCCCACCTCTCGAACATCATCTCGATGACGATCTACGGGATTCCGCCATTTGTCCTCGGCACGCTGCTGATTGGGTGGCTGGCCGGCGACCTGCACTGGGTCGATCTCAACACTCCCGCCTGGAACAGCGGCGACGTGCTCGGCGACCCCGCCGGATTGATCCTTCCAGTGCTGACCCTGTCGCTCGGCACCTTTGCGCTGTTCAGCCGGTACCTGCGGGCGTCCACCACGGAGGAGCTGGCCAAGGACTACATCACCACCGCACGGGCCAAAGGGGCGTCGCGCTCGCGTGTCAGCCTGCGGCACGCGCTCCCCAACGCGTCGCTCCCGATCATCACGCTGCTCGGCACCCGTCTGCCCCAGATCTTCGGCGCCCAGCTCGTTGTCGAGGTGCTGTTCGGGTATCCGGGCATCGGCGACGCGCTCTGGGGCGCTGCCCTCGATCGCGACTTCTACACGATGTTGGGAGCGATCCTGATCGCCGGGGTGTTCAGCGTCGTGGCGTCGCTGGTGACCGACCTGGCCTATGCAGCCGTCGACCCGCGCATCAGGTACGTGTCCGCGCGCCGCTGATCAGCGGATCAGGTGCCTTCGCGGGATCGGCGGCCGGCTTCGTCGGCGCGGTCCCGCTCCAACTTCTCGGACTGATCTTTCTTCCGGCGGTCATCAGCCTGTTCCTGCTCATGGCCGGCTTCGTCCTCAGGCTTGGGGTTCTGGGGCTGGCTTGTCATCTCACGGTCAGCATAGGCCACTCACGTGTAGACAGCCCAAAGGGCGCTCGGGCAGCTTGCTATTTCATCTAACACTGTGCGAGTATTCGATGCATGTTAGTTACCCCGACGCGTGATAGGCGGGCGGAGCGCCGTGAGGCGGTGATGACCGAGATTCTCGACGCCGCCTGGGACCTCGCCCGCAGCGAGGGACTGGCCGGGTTGTCGCTGCGCGACGTGGCCGCTCGGATCGGGATGCGCCCGCCCTCGCTCTACTGGTACTTCGATTCGAAGCGCGCCATCTACGACGCCATGTTCATGCAGGGCAATCAGCAGTTGTTGCGACGCATTGCCGATGAGCACTGGCCGACCGATCCCCGCGAGATGTTGCGCCTCTGCGCCCGGCGGTTCGTGGAATTCAGCGGCGAGGACGTGCAGCGATATCAGTTGCTCTTCCAGCGCACCATCCCGAACTTCGAGCCCTCCGTCGAGGCGTATGCCACCGCGGTCCAGGTGGTCGACGAGATGCGCACACGACTCGCGGCAGCGGGCGTGGGCGATGACGCGGCGTTCGACGTGTGGACGGCGCTCGTCAGTGGGCTTGCCGCACAGCAGATCGCCAATGACCCCGGCGGCGATCGGTGGCTGCGCCTCATCGATACCGTCGTTGACATGTACATGGACCACATCATCGGAACGCCCAAGAAAAGGAAGGACTCATGACCACCACCATCGCCGCGACCCCGACCTCAGCTGTGCCGGATGTCGCCGGCATCCCGAAGCTGGGGCATGCAGAGGCGATGGTCCTGGCCGCCGCGGAGTTCCAGAACATGAGCACGCTGCTCGCTCAGCTTCGCCCCGATGAGTGGACGCGCCCCACGGTCTGCGGACTCTGGGACGTGCGTGCGATGGTTGCGCATGTCGTGGGCATGGCTGACGCACAGGCGTCGTATCGGTCAGTTCCTGCATGACTTTCGCTCTGCCCGCAAGCGCAGCGGCGGCGCGATGATTGATGCCCTCAACGCGACGCAGGTCCGCGAGCGCGCCGCCATGACAACCACGCAGTTGAGGGATCGTCTGCTGACGATCGCGCCCAAGGCGGTCGGTGCACGACGGCGCACGCCGGCGCCGATGCGCAGCCTCCTGCGCTTCCGGCAGGATCCGCCCTTCGACGTTGAACGCTGGCAGTATGGATTCCTGGTGGACACGATTTTCACGCGCGACACGTGGATGCACCGCCTCGATATCTCTCGCGCGACCGGCCGTGACATGGTCCTGAGCCAGGCGCACGATGGCCGCCTGGTTGCCGGCGTCGTCGCCGAATGGGCGCGGCGCCACGGCAAGCCGTTCACGCTCACGCTGACCGGAGTAGCCGGCGGTCGCTGGCAGACCGCCGATGGTGGCGAGCTCATCGAACTCGACGCGCTGGAATTCTGCTGGACCGTCTCCGGACGCGCACAAGGTAGTGGTCTGCTGGCGACGCCCGTTCCCTTCTAGCGGCAGTCTGCTCGGCGCGGACGGTCCTCCGCACTGGGTCTTCCAACGGCGGGCCCCCCGCGAAACGGTCCACGTCGACGGCGTGTGTTGCATCATCGAAGCCGTGACCGACACGGAGGCACCCCGCATCGTCGTCAACGGCCTCACCAAGCGCTTCGGTGACGTCAAGGCGGTCAGCGATCTCAGCTTCACGGTGGAGCCGGGATCGGTCACCGGCTTCCTCGGACCCAACGGGGCGGGCAAGACGACGACCCTGCGCATGATCCT
>CAVVJH010000010.1:0-98071 GCA_963748505.1 Candidatus Dormiibacterota bacterium | reverse complement strand
GTCGTCGCACTGATTGGCCCGGTCTTCAGTTCGAGTTGCGTCGCCATCCTCGATGAGGTCGAGGCGGCAAAAATCCCGATGATTACACAGTGCGCGGCAGATTCCGTCGTCACGCCGATCCGCCCCAACGTTCTCTCGGCCCGCAATCACCTGGATCGCCGCCGACCAGTTGCTCGGCTACCTGAAGAGCGAGGGTAAAACGAAGATCGCTCTGATGCACGACTCGACGGAGTACGGCTCGCTCGGCGGCAGCATCATTAAGGCGGACGCCGCCGAAGTACGGCATCACAGAGCGTGGACGAGCAACTGTACGAGTCACAGCGCACGACCTTCATCCCGCAACTGACGAAGATCAAGAACGGCGACGCGCAGGCGATCATCAGTTGGGGTTCCGGCGCGCCCGCTGTGACGATTACCAAGGAATACCGGCAACTCGGTATCTCCCATCCCGCTCGCCTTCAGCGGCGCGCAGGCCAGCCCACTCTTTCTCAAGCCCACCGGCGACGCGGCCAATGGCCTGATTATCCAGTGCCACACTCGCGCCGATGTTAAGTATCTGCCGGATAGCAACCCCGCCAAGCCTCTCATCACGAAGTTCGACGCCGATTTCATGGCGGCGTACAACACGCCTCCCGCCCAGTTCGCCTACAATACCTACGACGCCATTCAACTCTTCGCCGCCGCGATCAAGAAGGCTGGCCCCCCTGACCCGGCAAAGATCCGTGACGCAGTCGAGCAGACGAAGGGCTTCGTCAGTGTGGACGGCACCTTCAATGACTCTGCCGACCGACCACACCGGCCTCGGCCAGGACGACATCTGGATCGCCCAGGTCACGAACGGCGTAGCTCGTGCCGACGAAGTACGGGAACGGGAAGTAGGAAGGTGGTTCGGAGTTCGGGAGTTCGCTGTTCGGAGCTTGGTGATCGGGAACTTTTCTTCGAACAGCGAACTCCGAACTCCCGAACTTCTCTACCAGGAGCGCAGCGACGTGCTCGCGATAGATGGTGTTTCCAAGCGATTTGGCGGCGTGGCGGCGCTGACGGATGTCAGCGTGACCGTGGAGCCGCGGGCAATTGCTGGTGATCATTGGGCCGAATGGGGCAGGAAAATCTACGCTTTTCCAAACATTTGCCGGGCAGCATCGGCCAGATGCGGGGCGCATCACCTTTCTCGGACGAGAAATCACTAACTTGCAGCCGTACCAGCACGCAGCACCTCGGCATCGCGATCTCCTTCCAGGATGTGCGGCTCTTCCCGGAGATGACGGTGCTGGAGAATGTGATGGTCGGCTGCCACACGAGCGGGCATCACGGCTTCTGGGAGGCCGCTTTGCGCCTGCCGCGCTACTGGCGGGAGGAGGCGATGATGCGCGTCAAAGCAGGGCCTTGCTTGCCCGCGTCGGCATGGCCGACACTCTCGGAGAGCACGGCGGAGAGTCTGCCCTTCGGCCAGCAGCGCCGCGTTGCGATTGCCCGCGCGCTGGCGACGGAGCCGGCGCTGCTCCTGCTCGATGAACCGGCGGCGGGACTGGCGACGAGCGAGCGCGGCGACCTCTCGCGCCTCATTGGTGCCATCGTGGCCTCCGGCGTGACGGTCGTGTTGATCGAGCACGATGTCAACCTAGTGATGGCGCTCGCCGACCACGTCGTCGTGCTCGAATATGGGCGCGTGATCGCCGCTGGCCCGCCCGCTGTGGTGCAGCGCGATCCGCGCGTCATCGAGGCGTATATCGGCGCGGAGGTGGCATGAACGGCCCTACACCCCCAGCCCCCTTCCCCCGTGGGGAAGGGGGAATCGGAAGGGCACCGCTGCTGGATGTGCGCCATCTGGCGGTGCGGTATGGGAGTATCGAGGCATTACGGGGGGTGACGCTTTCGGTAATGCCGGGGAAGTTCGTGGCGATTGTCGGGCCGAATGGGGCGGGCAAGAGCACGCACGTGAACACGATTGCCGGCCTTCTGCGACCGGCAGGCGGCACGATCACCTTCGACGGGGAACCGATCGACACCCTCTCCCCCGCGCGGGTCGTCTGCGACACGGCATCGCCCAGGTGCCGGAAGGGCGGCAGGTCTTCAGCGATCTCACGGTGCGGGGACAATCTGCACTCGGCGCTTACGGCCGCTTTTTCCGCTCGCCCTTCTCGTGGACGGCTTTGTGCGGATACTCGGCGGGCGGCGCGCCATCGCCGGATCGCGAACGCGTCTACCCACTCTTTCCGCGTCCTCCACGATCTCCGTGACCCCCTGCACGCACGCTCTCGGGCGGCGAACAGCAGATGCTCGCGCTCGGGCGCGCCCTGATGAGCGAGGCGCGGCTCCTGATGATTGACGAACTCTCGCTCGGCCTCGCGCCGCTCGCCGTCGCGAGATCGCGGAGCACCTGCGCGCCGCTGAATGCCGACGGGCTGACGGTGCTGCTGGTCGAGCAGAATGTCACGCTCGCTTTCGCGCTGGCGGCCCGCGTCTACGTGCTGGAACATGGCCGGGTGCGGGCGGAAGGCACGCCCGATGACTGCGCCAGCAACCGGATATCGAGCGCGTCTACCTCGGCAGCCCGGTCGAGGCGACAATAGCGTAGTGTGGAGAGACACATATATCTGTTGAGTGAGTTCGGCGCAATACCTCATCACGGGAATCGCCACGGGCGCATCGTTCGCGCTCGTCGCCCTCGGCTTCGTCGCGATTTATCGCGTCACGCACGTCGTCAACTTCGCGCAGGGCGCCTTCGCAATGCTCGGTGGCTACTCCGAAGATCCCCACGCCAGCCGTGGTCACCGTTAGGGCTCCGGCCGATCCCGAGAACGGGATGGACCCTCTTTGGATCGGGTCCGTGCCCGAACGCTCGCTCCAGGTGCGACCCGCGTCGGCAGAGGTCCAGAGCGACTTCACCCAGTTGCCGGTGCAGCATGGAACCGCGCAAGAGTCCACACGTGGACGCCATCGTTGCTTCGGATGCTCTGAATCCCCGCGCACGGTGCGCGCAGGGACTCCCAGGAGCGACCGAGGTTGCTGCTGGTAAATAGCAACTCTCCCTGCGAGCTCACCGCGTCCCCACCGGGTTGACCTGCTGGGGACACGGTGTTCTGCGCGATGAACGCGACCCCATACGGTGCCCGCTCCATGACCACAAAGGGAGCTGCTCCAGCCGCGACCGACAGCACAAAGCGTGGCTGAGGCGACGGCGTCGACCAATTGTTCGAGTCGACGGAGGAGACCATCAGGCGAGGTGCACAGCCGGTCGAGTGTTCAGCGCTGCAACCCATCACCGCCCACACCTCGCCCTGGTACGGCTCGAGCGCAAGAATTGGGCCGATCAGCGTCTGCCGCCACGTGCGCCCGTTGTCAGTCATTCTGCCAGAGATTGGAGCCGAACACCCAGATGTTGTTTGCTTGGAATCGCACACCCGCATTGGCAAAGGGATCTCCGTCGGGGGGCATCGCGAGCGTGCTGATCACCACGGGTCGTCCCCAGGTCTTCCCTCCGGTCTCGGTTATGGCCCCTCGAAACGTGCAACTTGCTGGGGTGCATGTCGAGCCGACGGCCCAGCCATATTGGGCGCTGGCGAACGCTACGGCGTGAGTTGTCGAGGTTGCTGCGAAAGTGGGCGGCTGGGGCGGCGGAGACGTACTCGGCGGCGCCGGCTGGTGGTCCGTTGCTGGTGACGGCGAGGTCGGTGGGACGACTGTCGGTCTGGCGAGGGCACTCGAGCAGCCGGTGAGGAATCCCGCGGCGGCGATGGCGGCGAGTTGGACCATTCTCTGCACGACTGGTCAACGCGCCTCCTCGGTATCGGTTACCGCGCGTCGTCTCCTCAGCCAGGGCATCGTCGGGGGTACCTAGGACCCGGCGCGACCGGTGCGGGCAATGTCTCGCAGGCCAGCATCCGGCAATGTACCTAGAGCCCGGCGGGGAGCTCCATCTGTTGGGGGGTGAGCGCCGTTACCCCGTCTCACCGAAGGCGAATGCAAAGGCGGCTGTTTATGACCAGAGCCGCAGCCGGAGTCGGCGCGTTAGCCGGACTCTCTTTTGCTCTCGTTATCCGCCTACATGCATCCTTGATAGTCAAGGTCCTGCAATGTGAATTGCCCTGTGATGACAGTCACTGCCGCCTGCGGAGGCGGCCACAGCGTCGTCCCTGATCCCGTCCCGATCAGGACGTACTGGCCCGGAGGCAAATCAAGCGTGTACTTCGCGTTGTCGGCGACGGTCACTGATTCGATAGGCTGCTGATTGTCCTCTAGCTTCTGTCCATGGTATATCTCAACCTTTCCCGCAACATAGACAGGAGGTGTCCCAACCGGAGGCGGAAGATCGTAGCAAAGGGCAATCCCACCAACCACGGCCCCCATTCCGTGCGGCGGCGTGACACCCAAGCCGACGGCCGAGGCGATTGACCCACAAGCAGCTAGCAGCGCCGCTGCGCAAAAGGCGAGGGGAATCGTGATCCACGTTGTGCGCCAACGGCCAGCAGCGGACAGAACCGCCGTCGGAGCACCCCCTCCTGATCGCTCGGGGACCATGTCCGCAGTTTAGTCGCGGAACTTCAACGCGAACGCCTAGCGGCCTTACCGTTACGACAAGCGACCAGCCAACTCGTTTGGTGTTCTCGACGGCCGAACCAGATGTCAGCACGGAGGTGGCGACCATTGACATGCGGATGACATCCGGAACACAGCGTCCTAGCATCGGGCCGAGCGTAGGTTCAGGATGCATAGAACGGGATGTCGATGGTTCGAGTTGCGGCGGTGGTCAAGGAGATCACTGTCTCATGCGACGGTCTTGAATCCTTGCAGAAGCCTCGAGAAAGAGGTCATTCATCCCACCCGTGGCTGCGACAGCGATCGGAGTCTGACCGCGCTGGCTGGGTTCATGTATTGCTCCTAAAGGTCGGGCCGACAATGAGCAGCGCCGCGAACTACCTTCCGGGTGACACAACTCAGCTCGGCAAGGGCGCATTAGTCAATGCAGACGCCTAACTCCGGCAGGTGCCTTCTTGGCCCAGGCGAGCATCCGCCAATGTCCCTTGAGCCGTGTGCACCCCGGCTCGGATCATGCGCGACAGGGCAATGATGTGTTTGACGCACCAATGTCGCGGGAGCGTCCGGAAGCTTGACAAGGTCGTCGCCCTTCTCACTTATTCGGGACGTACCGTTCGAGAGGGATGAGAGCGCTTCTCGCGTGTTGAGTCGGTTTGTTGTCGTTGGTGCCTTTGGTCTCGTGTCGGCAGTCTCGACATATGCACTGAGCCGGGTCGTCCGATTTGGGAGGCTCCCACGCCTACCGCGAAAGGGTTCGGCGATGGTCGCTGTCGGAGTTGCCATCGCTTGGGTCGCGTGTGTCTCCGCCACCCTCGCTGGTGTGACTTGGTGGATCGCCCTCGTTGTAATGGTGGTGGTGCTCTGGATAAGCACAGTCATCGCTAGCCTCTGTTATAGACGGCAATTCCGAAGTGGACGATGAGCGACGACTCCGTGGCGCGATGACGATCCGAGGACCTGGGCGGAGATCGGATCTACATCCTCGGACTCGCATGCAAGTAGGCACCCGCCCACCAGGCGAGGGTGCTGTCACCCGATGTCGAGGTGCTAGCGGGAACCAACTCTGCCGAGCGCGCATGTTCCCGCTTGACGCCAGGACGTAGCTGGTCAGAGCGGTTGGAGCCGGGTGTGCAGGAGGCAGAATTCGTTGCCTTCCGGGTCGGCCAGGACGTGCCAGTTCTCGGTGCCGGTCTGGCCGACGTCGGCGGGCGTGGCGCCGAGAGCAAGCAGACGCTCCAGCTCAGCGTCCTGATCGCGATCGGTGGCGTTGAGGTCGATGTGCAGTCGGAGCTTCCCAGTGCGCGGGTCGCTGCTGGGGATGAAGACGAGAGTGGGCTGCGGGCCGCCGAAGCCGGCCTCGGACGGCCCGATCTCGATAACACCGTCCTCCCGGCCGAGTTCGACGTAGCCGAGGACCTCGCTCCAGAATGCGGCGAGCCGGTCGAAGTCGACGGCGTCGATGACCAGCTCACTGATGCGGCATGCCATGTCCATCAGTGTACGGAGACAAACCGACGGTCGATCGCCGACCGCGCAATGGAAGTGGGATCGACGAGGTCCCGCGAGACAGGCGGGCGGCCGGCGGGTTCTAGCGGAAACCAACTCCCGCGAGCGCCGCTGACCCGGGACAAAGCTTGTCGTAGGGGACGTGCGTCAGGGGCAGCGACGAGGTGTTTCCGAGGTCATGGAGGTCGGACGACTGTTCGTCGATGTAGAGCAGGCCGGTCACGATCTCCCTGCGCTCGCGCGCGGCCATCATGTGCTCCAGTACGGCCATGCGATTGGTGGGGTCGTAGCCCTCGGGCACGCTGCGGAAACGCAGTTGCGCGCCGTCGTGCATGGGAATCGTGATCACACCGTCTGCCGGAATCGTCGCTGAGATCTCTTCCGCCGGCGGGACGAAGTCGGTCACCGTCATCTGCACGTCGTGCTGGCGCGTGAACAGGTAACTCTTGGTCGAACCTTCGTGGTCGTTGAAGGTCACGCAGGGGGAGATCACGTCGATGACTGAAAGACCGCGGTGGGCCATCGCAGCACGGAAGATCGGCACCAGTTGGCGCTTGTCGCCTGAGAAACCGCGTGCCAGGAAGGTCGCGCCGACCGACAGGCCCAGGAAAATCGGATCGATCGGCTGGAGATGGTTGGCCTCGCCCTTCTTCGTCGTCGAGCCCACGTCGGCCGACGCAGAGAACTGACCCTTCGTCAGTCCGTACACGCCGTTGTTCTCGATCACGTAGACCATGCGCACGTTGCGTCGCACGAGGTGTGCCAGATGTCCAAGACCGATCGACAGCGAATCGCCGTCGCCGGAGATGCCGATGCAAAGCAGGTCGCGGTTCGCGGCGCTGGCTCCGGTCGCAATTGGTGGCATGCGGCCGTGGCATCCGTTGAAGCCGTGCGCGCCTCGCGCGAAATACGCGGCCGTCTTCGCGGAGCAGCCAATCCCACTCAGCTTCGCGATCATGTGTGGGGGCGTACCGCTCTCCCAGAGCGCATGCGTGATCGCAGCGGTGACCGAGTCGTGGCCGCACCCGGCGCACAGCGTCGACATGCCGCCCTCGTAATCCCGAATGGTCAGACCCAATGCGTTGCGATCGAGTCCTGGGTGGGTGACCGCCGGTTTGACAATGGATGGCATCGGTCAGGCCCCCACGATCTTGGTCACGCCGTCAACGACATCTTCGGCACTCAGCGGATAGCCGCCGTAGACCAGCACCGACTGCAACTTCTCCTTGGAGACCGGTGTCTCGAGGGTGAGCAGCGTGCGCAGCTGGCCGTCGCGATTTTGCTCGACGACGATGATGGTTTCGTGTGCGTCAAGGAAATCGCGAATCGCCGCACCGAAAGGAAAGCCTCGGATGCGCATGTAGTCCGCGGCGATGCCCTGCGCAGTGAGCAACTCCATCGCCTCCAGAACGGCGAGCTCACAACTCCCGAGCGTGACAATACCGAGTGTGCTGTGAGCATCATCACGGATTACCGCCGCCGGCATCTGTTCTGCGGCAGCGGTATGTTTGCGAGAGAGGCGATCCAGCACCAGCTGGTATTCCTCGGGATACTCCGTGTAGGCGCCCTCGATGGTGTGACCCGAGCCGCGCGTGAAGTAGGCCCCCAGTTCGCTGACTTCCGGCAGCGTTCGCGCCGCCACCGAGTTCGGCATCGGCAGGTTCGTAGCGATGGAACACTTCGAGCTCGCGAAGTTCCGCCGCATCGAGCACGCGACCGCGATCCGGCACGTACGAGTTGTCCCACTGCAGCGCGGGACTGACCCAGTCGTTCATGCCGATGTCGAGGTCCGAGAGCACGAAGACAGGTGTCTGGAAGCGTTCGGCCAGGTCGAAGGCCACCGGCGCCATCTCGAAGCACTCAGCCGGACTTGCCGGGAAGAGCAGCAGATGTTTGGTGTCACCGTGCGATGCGTACGCGCACGCCAGGATGTCAGCCTGCTGCACGCGGGTCGGCATGCCCGTCGATGGCCCGACGCGCTGCACGTCGAAAACCACCGCCGGAATCTCGGCGTAGTAGCCCATGCCGAGCAGTTCCTGCATCAGCGAGATGCCCGGTCCGGAGGTGGAGGTGAATGCCCGCGCACCGGCCCACGAGGCTCCGAGCACCATCCCGATGGCGGCCAGCTCGTCCTCTGCCTGCAGCACCAGGTAGTTGTTGCGTCCCGTCTCCGGATCGCGCCGGAACTTGGCGCAGTACTTGGCGAAGGCGTCCATCAGCGACGTCGACGGTGTGATCGGATACCAGGCTGCCACGGTCGCTCCCGCGTAGACGCAGCCAAGCGCGGCCGCGGTGTTGCCGTCGATGAGGATCGACCCGTGTGTCGCATCCATCGGCTCGAGGCGGCAGGGCAGCGGGTAGTCGAAATTCGCGGTGGCGTAGTCGTGACCCAGGCGCAGTGCGCGCTGGTTGGAGTCCCGCAACCGCTCCTTGCCGGCGAACTGTTCGGTGAGCAGCTGCGCGATGACATCCATGTCGATGCCGAGCATTGCCACGAGCGCACCGGCGCATGCGATGTTCTTCATGAGAATGCGCTCACGCGGCCCGCGGAACTCCTCGGTGCACATCTCGGCAAGCGGCACACCGAGGAAGGTCACATCCTCGCGGATGAGCTCGCGATCCAGCGGCCACGACGAGTCGTACATCAGGTAGCCGCCGCCCGCCACCTCACTGATATCGCGGGCATAGGTCTGGCCGTTCATGGCGACCATGAGGTCGTACTCGCGGGCGCGAGCAACGTGCCAGTCCTTGTTGACGCGGATCTCGTACCACGTGGGCAAACCCTGGATGTTCGAGGGGAACAGGTTCTTGCCGGAGACCGGGACGCCCATCCGGAAGATGGCGCGCATCAACAGGTTGTTGGCGCTCGACGACCCGGTGCCGTTGACGTTGGCGAGCTTCAGCGAGAAATCGTTGACCTTGGATCGCATCTGGCCGGCCTGGAGTGCTGCGACCATGTCAGGTCGCCACCGGAACGCGCGTGGACATGGCCAGGGGAATCAGCAGCTCGAACTTCTGCATGTCCCAGGCGGCGGTGGGACAGCGCTCCGCACAGAGGCCGCAGTGCACGCAGAGATCCTCGTCCTTGACCATCACCCGGCCGGTCTGCGGCAGGGCCGCCGACACGTAGAGCGCCTGGTCGAGATTCTTCGCTGGGGCCATCAACCGCGTGCGCAGGTCGGCCTCCTCACCGTTCTCGGTGATGGTCAAACACTGCACCGGGCAGATGTCGATGCATGCGTCGCACTCGATGCAGAGCGGCGCCTGGAAGACGGTCTGGATATCGCAGTTGAGGCACCGTTGCACCTCGCGCGCGGTCTGCTCCGCCGAGAACCCCAACTCCACCTCGGTGCCGATGCTCTGGAACCGATGCGTCAGCTCCACGTGCTGCATGCGCTGCCGCACCGAGGGGTTGTAATCGTTGTGGTAGCTCCACTCGGTGAGCCCCATCTTCTGGCTGACCAGGTTGATTCCCTGCGCCGGTCGATCGGTCACTGCGATGCCCTCGCAGTGGTTGTGGATCGAGATCGCCGCCTGATGGCCGTGCTCGACCGCCCAGATGATGTTCTTGGGACCGAACGCCGAGTCGCCACCGAAAAAGACGCCGGGAAGCGTCGACTGGAAGGTCACCGGATCGACCACGGGCAGATCCCACTCGCCGACGTCGAGACCGAGATCCCGCTCGATCCAGGGGAAGGCATTCTCCTGGCCGATCGCGAGGATGACGTCGTCGCAGGGGATGATCACGGTGTCGACCACCGTCGAGTGCCGTGCCTGCTCGTCCCACGCGAGGCGCTCGAACTCCATGCCGACGAGCTTCCCGTCCTCGACGACGAACCGGGTCGGCGCGTGATCCACCAGGATCTCGACACCCTCCTCCTCGGCATCCTCGAGCTCCCACGACGAGGCTTTGAAGAAACCGCGGGGACGACGCGCCATGACCTTGATGTCCTTCCCGCCCAGGCGGAGCGAGGAACGGCAGCAGTCCATGGCCGTGTTGCCGACACCGATGATCAGCACCTTTTCACCGATCGTCTCGGTGTGGCCGAACGCGACCGACTCGAGCCAGTCGATACCGATGTGGACGCGGTCGGTGTCGTAGCGTCCGGGGATGTCGAGGTTCTTGCCGCGCGGCGCGCCGCGTCCCGATGAAGATGGCGTCGAAGTCCTGCTCCAGCAGGGCGCGGAGGCTGGTCACCGGGGTGTTGAGGCGCAGGTCGACCCCGAGGTCGACGATCGTCGCGATCTCCTCGTCGAGTATCTCGGCCGGCAGCCGGAAGGCTGGGATGTTGGTCCGCATCAGCCCGCCGGGCTTGTCGTGCTGCTCGAGCATCACGACCTCGTAGCCGATCGGGAGGAGATCGTTGGCCACGGTCAGCGACGCCGGGCCGGCGCCCACGCAGAGGACGCGGCGCCCACTCTTGGTCTTCGGGATGACCGGCAGGCGGTCGGAGATGTCACCCCGGAGATCGGAGGCCACTCGCTTGAGGCGGCAGATCGCCACCGGGGCGCCGTCGATCCGCGTCCGGCGGCAGGCCGGCTCGCAGGGGCGGTCGCAGGTCCGCCCCAGGATCCCCGGGAATACATTCGACTCACGATTGGACATGTACGCGTCCGTGTACCGTCCCTGCGCAATCAGCCGGATGTACTCAGGGACGTTGGTGTGAGCCGGGCAGGCCCACTGGCAGTCCACGACCCGATGAAAGTAATTCGGATCTGAGGTATCGGTGGGGTTCAAGGGTTGGGTGTGATTTCCTGGGCTTGAGATGGACCCATACATGGTGACACCCATCTCCTCGGGCGCGGACCCTCGTTGCCGTTCCGCGAGCCCGAACCGGCCGTCGATACACTCTTGTTGCGATGGGTGATCTTCGATACGCGGATGCCGGCGTCGACATCGATGAAGGCAACCGTGCCGTCAGCCTGATCCGGCGCACCATCGCGTCCACCCACAACCCGCAGGTGCTGGGCGGGATCGGGGCCTTCAGCGGGCTCTTCGCGCTCGACCCGGGGTCAGCGAACGGGCGTGTGCTGGCCTCCAGCACCGACTCGGTGGGGACCAAGGTCAAGGTCGCCATCGCCGCCAACCGCCACCGCGGGATCGGGATCGACCTGGTCAATCACTGCGTCAACGACATTCTCTGCTGCGGCGCCGAGCCGCTCTTCTTCCTCGACTACTACGCCACCGGCAAGCTCGTGCCCGAACACCTCGCCGAGCTCATCGAGGGCATCGCCGAGGCGTGCCGCGCCGCCGGCTGCGCGCTCATCGGCGGCGAGACCGCCGAGATGCCGGGGGTGTACGCGCTCGGTGACTACGACATCGCCGGCTTCATCGTGGGCTCGGTCCAGGCGGACGAGATCATCGACGGGAGCAAGGTCAGGGCGGGCGACACGCTCCTGGCCATGCCGAGCAGCGGACTCCACACCAACGGCTACTCGCTGGTCCGCCACATCGTCGCCGATCACGAGCTGCAGTGGGGCGACGTGCTCCCCGGTACCGACAGGCCGCTCGTCGATCTGCTGCTCGAGCCCCACCGCTGCTACCTCAACGCCATCCGTGAGATGCGCGCGCTTGACCGAGGTGCGCGCCATGGCGCACATCACCGGCGGCGGCGTCATCGACAACGTGCCCGCGCGTGCTTCCCGAAGGGCTGGCCGCGACCATCGAGCGTTCCACGTGGAACATTCCGCCGATCTTCGCTGCGCTGCAGCGCGAGGGCGGGATTCACCTGGAAGAGATGTGGCGCACCTTCAACATGGGCGTGGGCATGGTCGTCGTCGTTCCCCCCGACGCACCGCCGATCACCTCGGTGGCGGGCGTCCCGGTCTGGCGGATCGGCGAAGTGGTTGCACAATCGGGACCACGGCGGGTCATCCTCCGGTGAGCGAACGTACCCCGGTCGGGGTGCTGGTTTCAGGAGCTGGGACGAACCTCGACGCGCTGCTCCAGGCGTGCAGTGCGGCGGACTTTCCGGCCCAGGTCGCGCTGGTTGTCTCCAACAAGCGGAGTGCCCGCGCGCTCGAGGTGGCGCGCCGTTGGGGCGTCGATGCCGTCGCCTTGCCGCAGTCCGACTTCGGCGGCGACCCGGCGGTCCGTGACCGGGAGGCAGCTGCACGGTTCCGCGCCGCCGGTGTGCGCCTCATCGTGTGCGCCGGCTACGACCGCATCCTCAGCGATGAGTTCATCGACGGGTATCCGGACGCCATTCTCAACGTGCACCCGTCGCTGCTGCCCGCCTTTGGCGGGGACATGGACGCGGTCGAGCGCGCGCTGGCGCGCGGCGTCCGGGTGACCGGCTGCACCGTGCAGCTGCTCGAGCGCGGCGAGGCCGACGGCGGTCCGATCGTGCTCCAGGGCGCCGTGCCGGTTGAGCCGGACGACGACGTCGACACCCTGCGCGCCCGCATCCACGAGTGCGAGTGGGAGTTGTTGCCCCAGGCCGTTGCGCTGTGGTGCACCGGACGGCTGCGCCGCGACGGCAACCGGATGCGCGTGCTGCCGGCGCCTGCTGCGGCGCCGGTCTGAGCATGCGGGCGATCATCTCGGTCAGCGACAAGACGGGTCTCCTGGACTTCGCGCGCGGTCTCATCGAATGCGGCTTCGATCTCATCGCGACCAGCAGCACCGGCAAAGCTCTTGCCGAAGCCGGCATCGAAGTGCAGTCGGTCGCGGATGTCACCGGGTTTCCCGAGATGCTCGACGGGCGGGTACGGACGCTGCATCCGGCAATCCACGCGGGCATCCTCGCCCGTCGCGATATTCCCGAGCACATGCGACAGCTGGCGGAGAGCAAGTACGACCCCATCGATCTGGTCGTCTCGTCGCTCTACCCGTTCGCTGCAACCCTCGCGAGCGGCGCAGATGCGGACACGATTGTCGAAAACATAGACATCGGCGGCCCGACCATCATCCGCGCCGCGGCCAAGAACCGCGACTCGGTTGCGGTGGTCATCTCGCCGGCGCAGTACGACGGCGTGCTCGCCGAGCTGCGTGAGCACGGCGCGATATCGGTGGCGACCAAGCACAGGCTGGCGGCGGAGGCGTTCGCGCACGTCGCCGCCTACGACACGCAGGTTGCCGCCTGGCTCCGCGGCGACGGCGCGGCGGAGACGCTGCCTGCGGAGCTGACCGTCGGTGGTGCGCGTCTGCACGAGCTGCGCTACGGCGAGAACCCGCACCAGCGCGGGGCGCTCTACGCGGTCCCGGGCCGCCCCGGCGGAATGGCGCACGCGACGCAGTTGCAGGGCGCGGCACTGTCCTTCACGAACTGGCTCGACGTCGACGCCGCACGCGCGCTCGTCGCCGACTTTGAGGAGCCCGCCGCCTGCGTGATCAAGCACACCAACCCCTGCGGTTTCGCTGTCGGCGAAACCACCGTGGACGCATACCGCCGGGCATACGAGTGTGATCCGCGAGCCGCCTACGGCGGCATCGTCGGCATCAATCGGCCCATCGATCTGGCCACGGCGCAGGAGCTGACGGGCACCTTCCTGGAGGCGGTCGTGTGCCCTGCCGTCGATGACGACGCCGCCGAGCATCTGGCCACCAAACAACGCCTGCGCGTGCTCGTGGTCGACCGGCCGTCGGGTGCCGAGCCGCTCGACGTGCGCAGCATCGACGGCGGGATGCTCGTGCAGACTCGCGATCGCGTGATCACCGATCGGGCGACCATGACGGTGGCGAGTGCGCGCCAGCCTGACGAAGCCGAATGGCAGGACCTGCTCATCGCCTGGCGCGTGTGCAGGCATGTGAAGTCCAACGCCGTCGTGATCGTCAAGGACGGCATGGCAGTCGGTGTCGGCGCCGGACAGATGTCGCGCGTCGAATCGTCCGAGCTCGCGGTCGCGCGAGCAGGCGATCGCTGCGCCGGCGCGGCCTCAGCGTCGGACGCGTTCTTCCCGATGCCTGACGGGCTGGAGACGCTGGGCAAAGCCGGCGTGCACTCGGTGATTCACCCAGGCGGCAGCAAGAATGACCCGAAGGTCACCGCTGCCGCGGACGCGCTCGGCATGGCAGTTGTCCTCGCCGGGGAGCGCCACTTCCGCCACTGAGCCGAGGGTCAGCGCCCGTTGCGCCGTCCGTTCTTGTCGTGCTTGGCCTGGTCCTCGATGCAGAACCGAGCGGTGGGGATGGCTTCCAACCGGGCTTCGCTGATTTCCTGACCGCAGGCTTCGCACTTTCCGTATTTGCCGCTGTCAACGCGCTTGACCGCCTCTTCCAGCTCGGCAAGCTCGAGGTCGGCGTGCTGCGCGACGCTGTGGTCAAGCTCGAGTCCGATCGTCTCGCTCGCCAGCTCGGCGGGATGTTGCTCCGCGGAGGACAGCTCGCGCTCGGTGGCGTCCTGCGCGTCCGCTGTGAGCCGATTGGCAGCGGTGCGAAGCTCCTCGATCCGAGCCCGCTCGGTCATCAGCCGGGTGCGGGCCTCTTCGCTGTTCATGGTCGTGGGTGTCCCCCGTGTCTGCTAAGCGGTCTCGCCCGTCGGAACGTGCCCGCGACGGCTCCTCGAAGGATCCATCGCAGCTCGTCCCACTCTCGGCCCGCAGGTATAGCCCCATTCTCACCACTGCGTACCCGTTAAGCAATGCCTAGGTGCCGGCAGGGGCAAGCCAGACAACCGCGAGTGGCGGGATGGTCATCTTCGCCGAGTACTGGAACGCGTGCCAGGGTTCGGCTTCAGCGACCACTGCACCCATATTCCCGATCCCGCTGCCGCCATAGTGGCTTGAATCCGAGTTGAGCACCTCGGTCCAGCGGCCGGCCAACGGCAGACCCACTCGGAAGTCGTAGCGGACCACCGGCGCGAAGTTGGCGATGCATGCGATCCCCGGATGGCCGTGGGCGTCGCGCCTGACAAAGCTGAGCACATTCTGGTCGGCGTTTCCGGCGTCGATCCACTCGAATCCGCTGGGGCTCTCGTCGAGCTCCCAGAGCGCAGGCGTTGCCGCGTACAGCGCGCCGATATCCGCGACGAACCGCTGGACACCGGCATGCGACGGGTCCTGCAGCGAAGCCCAGTCCACCTCGGACTCGTGGTTCCACTCGCGCTCGTCGGCAAGCTCGCCGCCCATGAACAGCAGCTTCTTGCCGGGGTGTGCCCACATCCAGCCGAACATGGCCCGGAGGTTGGCGAACCGCTTCCACGGATCACCTGACATCTTCCCGAGCAGCGAGCCCTTGAGGTGCACCACCTCGTCATGGGAGAGCGGCAGGACGTAGCGCTCCGACCACGCGTACATCAACCCGAAGGTCATGAGGTGATGCGCATAGCGGCGGAACACCGGATCCTTGCGCAGGTAGTCCAGGGTGTCGTGCATCCAGCCCATGTTCCACTTGAAGTCGAAACCAGTCCGCCGCTCGCAGTCGAACGCGTCACGCCCGGCCAGGTGGTCGACTCCTCGGCGATGGTGAGCACGCCCGACTTGCGGCTGTGGAGCGAGTCGTTCACCTCGCGCAGTAGCGTGATGGCCTCGAGGTTTTCCTTGCCACCGTTGACATTCGGCACCCATGCGCCGGGCTGTCGCGAGTAGTCGAGGTACAGCATCGATGCAACCGCATCGACGCGCAGACCGTCGACGTGGAATTCCTCGGCCCAGTAGTGGGCGTTGGCGACGAGGAAGTTGCGCACCTGGTTGCGCCCGTAGTTGAAGACGTAGGTGCCCCAGTCGGGATGTTCGCCACGGCGCGGGTCGCCGTGTTCGTAGAGGGGCGTGCCGTCGAATCGAGCGAGCGCCCACCCGTCGCGCGGAAAGTGCGCCGGCACCCAGTCGAGGATGACGCCGATGCCGTTGCGATGCATGACGTCGACGAATTTCCGGAAGTCGTCGGGCGTGCCGTGACGTGCCGTCGGCGCGTAATAGCCGGTGACCTGGTAGCCCCACGAACCGCCGAAGGGGTGCTCCATGATCGGCAGCAACTCGACGTGGGTGAAGCCCAGCTCGCGGCAGTGGGCTGCAAGCGGTTCCGCGATCTCCTGATACGACATCACCCGCCCGTCGGGGTGCACGTCGCCACGAACCCAGATGCACCTCGTAGGCCGCGAACGGCGCCGCGCTCATCGGTGTCCTGGCACGCCGGCGCATCCAGGCTCCGTCGCGCCAGCGATACGCACTCTGTTCGACGATGCTCGCAGTCCCGGGTGGATGGTCCGATGCCCGGGCCAGGGGGTCCGCCTTGAAGATGCGCATCCCGTCGCCGCGCGTGACCAGGAACTTGTAGCGCACGCCGGGCCCGACCCCTGGACAGAACAGCTCCCACACACCCGAGCCGCCGAGCGTGCGCATGGGCCACGTCCGCGCGTCCCAGAAGTTGGCATCGCTGACCACGCTGACCCCAAGTGCGTTGGGTGCCCACACGCTGAAGGCCGTCCCGGTCACACCCTGGTGCTCGATGACACGCGCTCCCAGCGCCCGCCAGAGCTGCGCATGTGTCCCCTCGCCGATGAGGTGGAGGTCGAGCTCGCCGAGAGTCGGCGAGAACCGGTATGGGTCCTCCTGCTCCCACTCGCGCTCGTCATTGCGAAAGCGGATGCGGTACCCGGGTTCGCCCGCCGGCACCGTGACCTCGAACAGGCCGGCCGCGTTCAGCCGCCGCATTGGCGTGATGCCATCGGGCCGGGCAACCGTGGCTGCGGTCGCCTCCGGATGGAAGGCGCGAATCCGCACGGTGTGGCCGGCTTCATGTGGTCCCAACAGTTCGTGGGGATCGCGGAGCCGGCCGGACAGCAGTTGCTCGACGGCGGATTCGAGAGCGCTGGCGGGCGCGCCGTTGAGGGTCATGACGAGGCGCCGCGGAGCAGGAACCGCAGTGGAATCGGCGCCCACGACGGTCGATGCCCGAGCTCGTAGCTGACTTCGTACATCGCCTTCTGGACTTCGAAGGCGCGGCGAAGCACGATCGCCGGACCAGGAGCCGGAAGCATCGGACTGGAACCGACCGCCTCGAGATACGCGCTCCAGAAGGCGTCGCGGTTGGCATCCGCCCACGCCTCTCCGTAGCCGCGAAGCATCTCCGCGTCCTCGCTGTCGGGCGCAGTCCGCTCGACGATCGCGGCAGCGGCCGCGTAGTCGAAGGAGCGGAGCATGGCTGCGACGTCGCGCAACGGTGTGCTCAGCTCGCGGCGCTCGTCCGGCGTGCGGTCGGGCTCGCCCTCGAAGTCGAGCACCACCCAGCCGGTGTCCACGCGCAGCAGCTGGCCGAGGTGGAGATCGCCGTGGACACGCGTCAGCAACCCGCTCGGTGTGATCCCGCGGATCTGATCAATGCGCGCGGCGATGGCGTCACGAGCGTCGCGAAGCGGATCGAGTGCGGGATCGGTTCGGGTCAGCAGCCGATCCAGCTCCAGGGTCATGGTGTTGGCCCAGGTGCGGAGCGCCTCCTCGGTGAGCGGGGCGGTTGCCAGAGCGCCCGCCTTGGCTGACGCGAGCGCGAGGTGCATCTCGGCCACCACCTTACCGAGGCGCATCGACTCGTAGAGGAACGCCGCATCCTGATCGTCGACCAGCGCTCGTCGGACGGCCGCATCGACGTGCCCGGTTTCCTCGGCGTTGGCGTAGAGATCGCGCAGCGAGGTGAGCGCGAGCGCCCAGCCGTCGGTGCTGTTGTGCAGGAAGGGTTGGACGAGGACGAGTGGCGACGGCTCGGCGTCGTGGGCCGCCCACACCACGCGGCCGAGCATCGGTGCCAGGTGCGTGAATCCGGCTGCCTCGAGGCCGTCCGACATCTCGAGTTCATGCGATGGACCGGGCTCGACACGACGGAGGTGCTTGAGGTAGATCGCGTCGCCGACTTCGACCGAGGTGTTGCTCTGCTCGACGCGGAGGTGCCGCACCGACGACACCGACCCTCGATCCAGCGCGCTGGGATCGGGGCACGAACAGCGCATCTCGCCGCCGGATGTGGGGAGGACGCGCTGTTCACCAATCGCCGCCAGCAGCCACTCGATGTAGTCCGGGTCGCCGACAGCGTCGTACACCAGGACCCCACGCTTGTCGGGCATCGGGATGAGAAAGTCCGGCGCGCGCTCCGCAATCTCGTCGCCGCTGCTGCGGATGCCGAGCGGGAGCGCATATCGCGTCGTGAACCCGTCTGTGTACGTGACCGCAGTGAGCGCATGCAACAACACAGGTGCCGCCGAGTTGATCACCGCAATGTCGACGACCTCGACGGTGTCGATGGTGCGTCCGTGCGCCCCCGCCCACCGCTGCTGCGCGATGTACGCGCCGAGCGCGGTCTCGCATCCCTCGAGCCCGTGCTCGCGAAGGACCGCGTCGACCCCCGGGGTTTGGTTGCTCATGATGCCGGGGGGTCGAGCGTGAACCAGTAGAACCCGTGCGGGCCCATGGTGAGCAGGTACGGAAGCTCGCCGATGGCAGGAAAGTGCACGCGTCCGAGCATCTCCACGGGTGTCGTGCCGGCGTACTTGCGCAGGTCGAGCTCGACCGGCTGCGCAAAGCGCGACAGGTTGTTGACGCACAGCACCACCTGTCCGTCGAGGCTGCGCAGGAACGCGAACACCGAGGGGTTGGCGGCATCGAGCGCTTCGAATGCCCCCTCGCCGAAGACCGGAAATCGCTTGCGGACGGCGATGAACCTGCGGACCCAGTGCAGGATCGACAACTCGTTGCGCCGCTGCGCGCCGACATTGCATGCCTGGTAGCCATAGACGGGATCCATGAGCGGCGGCAGGTACAGCTGCGCGAAATCGGCCTTGCTGAAACCGCCGTTGCTGTCGGCATTCCACTGCATCGGCGTGCGAACGCCGTCGCGGTCGCCGAGGTACACGTTGTCCCCCATGCCGATCTCGTCGCCGTAGTAGAGGATCGGGCTGCCCGGCAACGAGAGGATGAGCCCGTGAAACAGCTCGATCTGTCGCCGGCCGTTGTTCAGCAGGGGCGCGAGGCGCCGGCGAATCCCGAGGTTGAGCTTGGCGCGAGGATCTTTGGCGTACTCGCCCCACATGTAGTCACGTTCTTCATCGGTCACCATCTCGAGGGTCAGCTCGTCGTGGTTGCGCAGGAAGATGCCCCACTGACTTCTTGGGAGGCAATGCCGGCGTCCGCTCCAGGATCTCCGTGATCGGATAGCGCTGCTCACGCCGCAGCCCCATGAACATGCGCGGCATGAGCGGGAAGTTGAAGCACATGTGGCACTCTGGCTTCTCCGGCGTCCCGAAGTAGTCGACGACGTCCTCGGGCCATTGGTTCGCTTCGGCGAGCAGCACCTTGCCGGGAAACTCGCGGTCGACCATCGCCCGCAGCTCCGCAAGAAACGCGTGTGTCTCCGGCAGGTTCTCGCAGTTGGTCCCCTCGCGCTTGAACAGGTAGGGCACCGCGTCGAGACGGAATCCGTCCATGCCCATCGCGAGCCAGAACCTGCACGACGTCGATGATCTCGGCGCGGACGCGCGGATTGTCGTAGTTGAGGTCGGGTTGATGGCTGAAGAAACGGTGGAAGAAGTAGGCGCCGGCCTGGTCGTCCCAGGTCCAGTTCGAGGTCTCGGTATCGAGAAAGATGATGCGCGCGTCGGTGAACCGGTTCTTCGTGTTCGACCACACGTACCAGTCGCGATGCTCGCTGTCCGGTGACGAGCGGGCGCTCTTGAACCACGGGTGTTGATCGCTCGTGTGGTTGACGACCAGATCCATGATCACCCGGATGCCGTGGCGATGGGCCTCCGCGACCAGCAACGCCACGTCTTCCACCATGCCGTAATCGGGGAGCACCGTCCGGTAGTCGGCGATGTCGTAGCCGCCATCGCGCAGGGGCTCTGCTGGAACGGCAACAGCCAGATGCAGTCAACCCCGAGCCATTCGAGATATTCCAGCTTCGTGATCAGCCCGGTGAAATCACCGATGCCGTCGCCGTTGCCGTCGTGAAAGGCACGGACCGACAGTTCGTAGAACACCGCCTTCTGGAACCAGAGCGGATCCTCGACCGGGTTGGTGCGCGTGATCACGAGCGCGGCCGCACGTGCAGGACGTGTGCCGGCAGCACTGCGGGATCCAGCCGTACGTAATTCACCGCGCCCTGCCAGGTGTAGGTCGCACCACCGAGCTCATCGTGCACCTCGAAGGGGCGATCTGATGGAACACCGAGTGCGCCGAGATCGAGCCACGTGGATCCCTCACGGGGGTGATGCGGATCGAGGTTGACGATGAGCAGGAGCACGTCGTCCTTGTTGGGCGTGGAGCGCGAGACGCAGAGCATGGAGTCGTCGGTCATGTGGTGCAGGCGAAGTGTGCTCAATTGGGCGATCGCGTCGCGGTGCCGAACTCGAATCTCATTGAGGCGTGTGATCAACGGCGCGATCGAACCGGGATGGTTCCAGTCGCGCGGCCGCAACTGGTACTTCTCGAAGTCGAGATATTCCTCGCTGCCCTCGCGGACAGGCGTTCCCTCGAAGAGCTCGTAGCCGCTGTACATACCCCACGACGGGCCCGTGATGGCGGCGAGCGCCGCCCGCATCCGAAAGGCCGGAGGGCCGCCGCGCTGCAGGACCTCGTGCAGGATGTCCGGCGTGTTCACCCAGAAATTCGGCCGGAACCAGTCGACCAGTTCAGTCTGTGACAACTCTGTCAGATACTGGCGGAGCTCCCAGACGCTGTTGCGCCAGGTGAAGTACGTGTACGACTGCGAGAAGCCGATCTTGGCGAGGCGCTGCATCACCGAGGGGCGGGCGAAGGCCTCGGCGAGCATGATGACGTCCGGATGTCGCGGTGCATCTCACCGATGAGCCATTCCCAGAATGCGAACGACTTGGTGTGCGGGTTGTCCACCCGGAAGATGCGGACGCCGTGACCGATCCAGAAACGCATGACGTCACGCAGCGCCTCCCAGAGCCGCGGCGCGTCCTCACTGTCGAAGTCGATGGGATAGATGTCCTGATAGCGCTTCGGCGGGTTCTCTGCGTAGCGGATCGAGCCGTCCGAGCGGTGACGGAACCACTCCGGATGCTCCGTGACCCAGGGGTGATCGGGGCTGCACTGGAGCGCGTAGTCCAGGGCGACCTCGAGCCCGGCAGCGCCTGCCGCCGCGACAAAGGCGTCGAAGCCGGCGATGGTCCCGAGGTCGGGATGGACCGCTGTGTGCCCCCCGGCGGCGGCTCCGATCGCCCAGGGGCTCCCGGGGTCATCGGGTCCGCAGTCAACGACGTTGTTCGGCCCCTTGCGGTGGGTCACACCGATGGGATGTATGGGCGGGAGGTAGAGCACCGAGAAGCCCATCGCCGCGATTGCCGGAATCCGTGCCTGGGCGCTGAGGAAGGTGCCGCTTCGCGGTGGCACCGCGCCCTCTGACCTGGGGAACATCTCGTACCAGGCGGAGAATCCGGCGATCTCGCGGTCGACCCACAGGGACAGGATCCGGCGATGGTGGCGTGACCAGGTCGGCGGTCCGCCGCATCAGCAGCATGGTCGAGTCGCGTGTCGCGAGCTCGACGAGCTTCTCCGGTGCGGATGGGGCGCCGAGCGTCGTCGCAAGGGCGGTCAGGGCCCGGCGGTCGGCCCGGGTCACGACCGGAAGATCAGCTCGCGCTGCGGCCAGTGCCGCCCGTCGGCAAGGTCGAGGGTGACGTCCATTCCGGCTTCGAAACGAATCATGAGATCGCGTGCCCAACCACCCCAGACGTCGATGATCGCGACCACGGTAAAGCTCGCCGGTCCAACCTTCTTGGGGGTGATCCAGGCGCCGTACCAGTCCTGCGGCTCCGCCTCCATCGGGACTTCGACGAGCCCGGGAGGCGGCGCATCCGGCTCGAGCGAACGGCCGCTGGGCCAGTGCCATACCCACGCAATCAACGGGTCGTGACCGTCCGCGAACAGCCGCGCGCTCACCCGCAGGGGGAGCCCACGAGTGGCTTTAGCGGGGAATTCGCCGCCGTCGACGGTGGGTCGCACGTGCTCGACCACCACCCGCCGCCGGTCGCCGAGTATCCGATCGGGAATGGGGGTACTCATCGGATTCATCTGCGACAGGACGTCGCTTCACAAACTAGCAGACCGGACCCCATTCGTAATGGTTCCTCAACATGAGCGCCGTACAGTGAGCCGGTCCCAGTGAATCGATATCGCCTCGCGCTCGCCACTGTCGCCGTGCTGGTCGTCGCCGCGGTGAGTTTCGCGTGGCTGAGCAACCCGTCGCCGGCAAGCACCGGAGGGCAGGTCGAGCCGGCCGGCGCTCGTCCCCTCGCCCCGAATTTCGCGGGCATCGATGGCTGGCTGAACACCCAGCCGCTGACCATGACCGGGCTGCGCGGCAAGGTGGTGCTCATCGACTTCTGGACCTTCTCCTGCGTCAACTGCGTGCGCACCATCCCGCACCTCCAGGTGCTCTACAACGCCTACAAGGGCGACGATTTCGTGATCGTCGGGGTGCACTCCCCGGAGTTCGACTTCGAGAAGGTCACTGCCAATGTGGCCGCGGCGGTGACCCGTCTGGGCGTCACCTGGCCGGTGGCCATCGACAGTCAGATGGCCACCTGGAATGCCTTCCACAACCAGTACTGGCCCGCGGAATACCTCATCGATCAGCAGGGCCGCATCGCCTACAAGAGCTTCGGTGAGGGCGACTACGCCGCGACCGATGCCGCGGTTGCCTCGCTGCTCAAGGTGAAGGCTGCGCCGCTCCCCTCTTCCACGGCGGTGCCTGCCAACACCACGCCGGAGCTGTACGCAGGAAGTGAGCGCGGCCAGCTCGCCGACGGCGAGCAGTACGGCCAGCCCGGACAGCCCACGCACTACCCGGACACCGGACCGCCGCAGACCCAGGACGCGATTCAGGTGACCGGGTCCTGGAGTAACGAGGGTCAGTACCTACAGGCGGACTCGACCGGTCACGTACGCCTGCAGTTCACCGCCGACACGGTCTACGTGGTTGCCGGCACACCCGGGGCGACTCTGCCTGTTTCCGTCAAACTTGACGGAAAGCAGATATCGACCGCAGATGCCGGCAGCGCGCTGACCAATTCCGGCTTCACCGTGTCCCGGCAGGACCTCTTCCAAGTCCTGACCGGAAGTCTCGTCCGGCTACCATCTCATCGATCTCACCGTGCCGGCCGGCTTCCGCATCTATACGTTTACATTCGGCTGATGCTGTCGATCGCCACGCTGCTCGCGACCTTCGTCGCGGGGCTCGGCTCCTTTCTCGCACCTTGCACGGTTCCGCTGCTGCCGGCCTACATGGCCTGCGTCTCCGGCGTGAGCGCCGCCGAACTGAGCACCCCCAGCCGGCACAGCTTCCGCATGCGTCTGCTCGCAGGTTCGCTGCTCTACGTCGCCGGATTCACCTGTGTTTTCGTGCTGCTCGGGCTCAGTGCGGGCGGCATCGCGCGGGTGGCGAACGGCGCGGTGAGCGGACGGATTGTCGAGATCGTCGGTGGCGTCGCGGTGATCCTCTTCGGCCTGGCGATCATCGGCGTGGTTCGCGTCGGACTGCTGGAGCGGACGCAGGGATTCCAGCTTCCCGAACGGCTCCGAAGGCGCGGCGTGCTGGGGGCATTCCTGGTGGGTGTCGTGTTCGGGCTCGGATGGACGCCCTGCGTCGGCCCCTACCTGGCGGCCGCGCTCACGCTCGCGGCACTGAGCTCCCACGCTGTCACCGGGGCGATCCTGCTGGTCGTCTATTCGATGGGGCTGGGTCTTCCCTTCATCGCGGTGGCATTGGTCTGGGCGTCACTGCCGGACCTGCCCCGAAGACTGAATCGCTTCGTGCGCCCGCTCACCCTCGCCGGCGGCGTCATCACCGTTGTGCTCGGCGTCCTGCTCGCAACCGGGGCGTACACGCACCTCACGTCCTACCTCGCCCAGCTCTCCACACCTGCCTGACGGCGGGGATCGCAGCGAACCCTCAGGCGGGCTTGCGGCAGACCACGACGTCGAGCGTGACGTTGCGCTGAATGTGCCGGGCGAGCCGCAGGTACACGCGGAAGTCGCGGTAGTGCTGATCGCCGACCAGCTCCTTGAGACGGTCCGCGTGCTTGTGCATGTTGGCGAGCCAGTGATCGATCGTCACCTCGTAGTGACGCCGCTCGATGTGGTGGACCCGCTCGATGTCGAAGCCGGCGTCGTTGGCGAGACGCAACTCCTCGGCGAGGGTGCGGTAGTTGCCGGTGTCGCCATAGATCTGGCTGACGAACTCGCCTCCGCGCTCGAGCTTGGCGTGGCGCGGGTGCTTGAGATGCAACTCCTTGTTGATCATGACGCCGCCCGGCTTGAGCCAGTCGTGGCACTTGGTGAAGAACCCACCGAGGTTGAAGAAGTGGACGATCACCTCGTCGGTGTAGATCGCATCCACCTTCTCCATGGGGGTGTAGTCCTCCCAGTGGCTGAGCACGATGTTCGCGTCCGCGCCGAGCCGCGCGATCCGCTCCTCCGCGTAGCCCTTCTGGGTTGGCGAGAGCGTCAGCCCGGTGCCGGTCAGTCCGTAGGTCGTCGTGAGATAGGAGAGCGGGCCCGCCCAGCCACAGCCGACGTCGATCAGGCGCATGCCCCGCTCGAGCCCGGCGAGGCGCGCGATCAGGTCGAGCTTGGCCTCCTGCGAGGCGGTGTCGTCCTCGGTGCCCGGGTCCCAGAGGTTGGCTGAGTAGACGTTCCACTCACCGCCGGTGATGAGCAGGAAGAATTCCGGAGGCTGCTCGTAGTGCACATTCGTCCGCGCCTGATCGACGTCGGTCGAATAGGAGTGATAGAGCTGATGCTCCGGGCGTACGTCGCTGCTCTGGCTGCTGGCCACGATAGTGGAACCCCCTGAGGTGCCTTGTCAGGTTGAGAAGAATAGCCATGCAGGACGCCGGTTGTGGTCAATCCGACGGTTTCGCGCACCGGCGGCGGTGCCCCGGCCGCCGGATCGCCCCGCGCCGTGACCGGGTGCGAAGATTGGTGCACATGGCTGGCAGAGATCCCTTCGGCACCAGAGCGGAACTGATACCGGGGGTCACCTATCACCGCCTCGGCGCGCTCGCCGAGCGTGGGGTCGGCGACGTCTCCCGGCTGCCGGTCACCGTCAAGATCCTGCTCGAGAACAGCGTGCGGAACGCCGGCGCCCCTTCCGTCCGCGACGGCGACGTCGAGGCGATCGCAGGTTGGGATGGGACGGTCGCCAGCTCGGACCGCGAGCGCGCGTTCATGCCTGCGCGGGTGCTCCTCCAGGATTTCACCGGCGTGCCGGCGGTGGTCGACCTCGCTGCGATGCGCTCCGCGGTGGCCCGTGCGGGCGGTGATCCGATGCGCATCGACCCGCTCGTGCCGGTCGATCTCGTCATCGACCACTCGGTGCAGGTCGATGCGTTTGGCAACCGCGAGGCCTACGAACGCAATATCGCTCGGGAGTACGAACGCAACCGGGAGCGCTACTCGCTGCTTCGCTGGGCGCAGCAGGCCTTCCGCGGCTTCCGGGTCGTACCCCCGGGCATGGGGATCGTCCACCAGATCAACCTCGAATACCTCGCCCAGGTGGTGCAGGTGCGCGAGACGAACGGCGAGCGGATGGCCCTCCCGGACACGCTGGTCGGGACCGATTCGCATACCCCGATGGTCAACGGTATCGGCGTGCTCGGCTGGGGTGTGGGTGGCATCGAAGCCGAGGCGTGCATGCTCGGCCAGCCGCTGTTCCTGCTCGCGCCGGTGGTGGTCGGTGTCCGTTTCCACAACGCACTCCCCGCGGGCACAACCGCGACCGACCTCGTGCTCACGCTCACCGAGATGCTCCGGCGTCACGGCGTGGTCAACAAGTTCGTCGAGTTCTGCGGGAGCGGACTCTCGTCCATGTCGGTACCGGATCGCGCGACGCTCTCCAACATGTCCCCGGAGTTCGGCGCCACCGCCTCGCTGTTCCCCGTCGACGCGCGCACCCTCGAATATCTGCGCGCCTCAGGTCGCGACGCGGAGCACATCGACCTCGTCGAGCGCTATGCGAAGGAACAGGGCATGTTCCGCACCGACGAATCGGCGATCCCCGTGTTCAGCGAGATGGTCGAGCTGGACCTGGCGAGCGTGGTGCCGAGTGTCGCCGGTCCCAAACGACCGCAGGACCGGGTTGCGCTGCCGAACGTCTGGCAGTCGTTCTGCAACGTCTGGGAGCAGCCCGTCCCCACACCCGCCAGCGACGTGACCGCCGAGGGCGAGGTGCGGCGCGAGGAAGAGGAAGGCGGCATCGACCCCGAGGCGCTCACCGAGACATCCATCCCCAACGGACCTGCTGACGCCGACTCCGTTCGCGACGGCTCAGTGGTCATCGCAGCCATCACCTCCTGCACCAACACGTCGAACCCGGCCGTGATGGTCGCGGCCGGTTTGCTTGCCCGCAACGCCGTCGCGCGCGGCTTGATGCCGCCGGAGTACGTGAAGACGTCGCTCGCCCCGGGCTCACGTGTGGTCACTGACTACCTGGAGCGCGCCGGTCTGCTCTCATCACTGGAGCAGTTGCGTTTCAACCTCGTCGGCTACGGCTGCACGACCTGCATCGGCAACAGCGGGCCGCTGCCCGAGCTCGTCGCCGAGCGCATCGACGCGGAGGACCTCACGGTCGCCGCGGTGTTGAGCGGCAACCGCAACTTCGAAGGACGCATCCATCCGCAGGTGCGCGCCGCGTATCTGGCGTCGCCGCCGCTCGTGGTCGCCTATGCGCTCGCCGGCCATCTCGACATCGACCTCACCACCGACTCACTCGGCGCCGGCCACGACGGCAAGCCAGTCTTCCTCAGCGACATCTGGCCGACTGCCGACGAGGTCACCGAGACGGTGCAACGCGCCTTGGGCAGTGATCTCTACACGCGCGAATACGAACGAATCTTCAATGGCGATGAGCACTGGCAACAGCTGCCCTCGCCGGAGGGGGCGCTCTACGACTGGGACCCGGAGTTCGACGTACGTTCGCGAGCCACCCTATTTCGTGGGGATGTCGCCGGAACCCGAGGCGCCCGGCGACGTTGTGGACGCACGCGTGCTCGCGCTCCTCGGCAACTCGATCACCACCGACCACATCTCGCCGGCGGGAAGCATTTCGGGACTCAGTCCGGCGGCCGACTATCTGCGCGCGCACGGCGTCGAAGCTCGCGACTTCAACACCTACGGCGCGCGGCGCGGTAACCACGACGTGATGGTCCGCGGCACCTTCGCGAACATCCGCCTGCACAATCAGCTCGCCGATGGGAAGGAAGGCGGATGGACCGCGCATCTTCCCGACGGCGCGGTCATGTCGATCTTTGACGCCTCGGCGATCTACCAATCCGAAGGCGTCCCGCTGGTGATCATCGCCGGCAAGGAGTACGGGTCAGGTTCGTCGCGCGACTGGGCGGCAAAGGGCCCGCTCCTGCAAGGTGTTCGCGCCGTGATCGCGGAATCCTACGAGCGCATCCACCGGAGCAACCTGGTCGGCATGGGCATCCTGCCGCTCCAGTTCCGTCAGGGCGAGACCGCCGAGTCACTGCACCTCGACGGCACCGAGCTGTACACGATTCGGGGTGTGGCGAAGGCAGGGCCCGGTGCTGCAGTGCATGTGAGTGCGCGCCGCGCGGGGCAGCCGGATATCGAGTTCGAGACGGTCTGCCGTCTCGACAGCGAGACCGACGTCGAGTACCTGCGCAACGGGGGCATCCTCCCGCTCGTCCTCCGTCAGCTCATGGGCGACTGACCGGGCATCGTGCTGCACACGCGCGTGCCATCGCCTCGCAGGGGTGGCTGAATGGCGCTGTACGTCCTGATCGGGATCGTCGCTCTTGGCGCCGGCGCGGTGTCGTACTTCCTTGGACAGCAGCGCATCCGCGACATCCGTGCCTTCGCGGCGGCGCACAGCCTCAATGTGCTCGGCAACGACTGGGACATGGATGAGCGCGGTTTCGAGCTCTTCAGCCGTGGCAACCGGCGCTCCTGGCGCAACGTGCTGCGCGGGGTGTGGAATGGTGCGCCGGTCACGTACTGCGACTACAGCTACGTGGTGCAGAGCGGTCGGAGCTCGGAGACCTATTCGTTCTCGAATGTCATCGGCCCACTCGGCCTCGAGATACCGCAGGTCACCGTGTCCCCCAGGGGTGCTTTAGGACTGCTCGCAGAAAGGACCGTCGGCGCACCCGGCATACGTTTCGAATCGATCGCCTTCAACGACCGCTTCGACGTGCACTGTGACGACGACAGCTTCGCCATCCAGCTCATCGACGCGCAGATGATCGAAACACTTCTCGGCCTCGACCAACGCTTTCACGTCGTCCTCGGGCCCTACGACATGATGGTCTACGCTCACCGCGAAGCGGTCGCGCAGATCAGCGCTCTGTTCGACGCGACGGTCCTTGTCCAACAGCGGATTCCGGCCTTGGTGCGCTCGCAATTCGGGCCGCAACAGTCGCCTCCTCCGACCTAGACGTCGCCGGGAGGACTGCTTGATGTCGACGCAGCAGGCATCGCACCGCCGCAGGCTGGTGTGGTTGATCGGTCTCGGCATCGTCGTCCTCGCCTTCGCCGTGGGCAGGTTCGCCGACCGATTCGGCCTGATCGTCGTCCTGCTCGTGGTGTTCTTCGCGATCATCTTCGCGCCGGTCTGGCTGCTGGTTCGCGGCGTGTGGAGCGTCGAAGCGCGCAGGGCGCGCCAGCGACGTCAGGGCATCCTCGCCTTTGCGGCCGCGCACGGATTCACGGCTGCAACCGGCGACTGGACCTTCGATGACTGCGGCTTCCTCCTGTTCAACCAACACGGCGGTTTCGACAACGCTCTCCGTGGTGCCTGGAACGGCGTACCCCTGACCTACTGCGAGTATCGCTACACGCGCTCGACGGGGAGGAGTGCCGTGACCTTCTCGTACTCCTGCGTCATCCTGCCGCTGGGCATGCGGATTCCGGCGGTGAGCGTTGCATCGGCATCGGGCCGCGGCGGGGTCGGCTACAGTCCCAGCGCGCAGCGCGTGCAGCTGAGTCCATCGACTTCAATCAACGTTTCGAGGTCGAGTCCATCGATACGGCATTTGCCGTTGAGCTGATCGACTCACGAATGATCGAGACGCTGCTCGGCATCGATCCCCATTGCAGCGCGGTGTTCGGGCCTGAGTACCTCATGGTGTTCAAGCCGCAACCGCACCCGGACCAACTGGGCAGCATCTTCGACGCCGCCCTCGCGGTGATCCAGAGGATCCCTCAGTTGGTGCGTGTTGAGGCGCCGGTGCAGGCTGCGCGCGATCCGCTCGGCCAGGGCACCGGACCACGACGCGCTGCGCAGCAACGCATGGTCAACGTGTGGTCCTTCGCCGCGGGGCTCGTCGCGCTTGCCGGCGGTGTGGCAAGCAACGGCCTCGGCCAGTTCGGGACATCGCTCGGTATCCAACCTTCCGCAACCGCGGCGCCGACACCACAGCGGGGATCGCTCGGCACGTCGTTCACGGAGACCGACGAGTTGAGCAACACGATGAGCATTGCGCTCACCTCGATGATCGATCCAGCGCACGGAGCGAATGAGTTCGATCAGCCCAGGACCGGCAATCGTTTGGTGGCCTCCGAGTTCAAGCTCACGGGCGTTCGCGGAACCTCCGCGGACAATGCCAACAACGACGCATCGTTGATCGGCGACAACCACCACGTCTATGCGGCGGACCTCAACGACGTGAGCGAATGCACCAATTTCACGAACGGCGATTACAGCGTTGCACCCCATCAGTCGAGCACGGGGTGCGTCGTCTTTCAGGTGCCGGTCGGCGTCACGGTTGTCCAGATCAAATGGATCCCTGAGGTCGGCGGGATCGCCGGCATCTGGGACGTCCGGTAGCGCCGCACCACCCCAGAAGGGTTTGGACGCCGCATGCTGCGCGGTACCCTAGGCCGGCAATCGTCCGCTCCGAAGGAGACGTTCGTGATACCCCTGATCATTGTCATCGTCGTCATCGTGGTGATCGCGCTGGGCGTGGTGGCCTCGTACAACCGGTTCGTCTCCCAGCGGAATGCCGTACAGAACGCGTGGGCGGACATCGATACCGAGCTCAAGCGCCGCTACGACCTCATCCCCAACCTCGTTTCGACCGTGCAGGGCTACGCCGCCCACGAACGCGGCGTCTTCGAGGAGGTCGCGCAGGCGCGCTCCGCGGGGATGCAGGCGCAGGGCCCGGCTGCCGCGGCAGCCGCTGAGGGTCCCTTCCAGATGGCCCTGGGGCACCTGTTCGCTGTCGCGGAGGCCTACCCCGAACTGAAGGCAAACCAGAACTTCCTGCAGTTGCAGGCGACGCTGTCCGACACCGAGGATCGCATCCAGTCGTCCCGTCAGATCTACAACTCGAACGTCCAGCAGTTCAACCGTCGCGTTCAGGCCTTCCCTTCGAACGTGATCGCGAACATGTTCCACTTCCAGAACGCCGAGTTCTTCCAGATCGATGCGGCCCAGCGCGCTGTGGTCGGCGAGGCGCCGAAGGTTGACTTCAGCGCCATCACCAACGCCAGCTACGGGACGCCCCCGAGCGCCGCAGCTGCCCCCACGCCGGCACCTGGAACACCGGGAACGCCACCGACGTCAGGCGCCTGAGGACCGCCGTTGCAGCCGGCGCCCCGCAGCTGGCGGCTGAGCGACGCTGAGCCCCTTCCCGGACTGCACCCGGTCGTCGGACAGGTGCTGGCCGCGCGCGGATTCGGCGCCGAGGACGCTGCCGCGTTCCTTGAGGTCAGCGGCGGATACCACGACCCGTTCGGGCTCCCGGCAATGGAGGAGGCGGTTGCCGCCGTCTGCGCCGCGATGGCCGAGCACAGCGCGATTGCCATCTACGGTGACTACGACGCCGACGGTGTCACGGCGTGCGCCATGCTCACCCGCTGTCTTCGGGCCGCCGGTGCGACGGTCGTCCCGTACATCCCCAACCGGATGACCGAAGGCTACGGGCTGCATGCCGCGGCGCTGGCCGACCTGGCCGATCGCGGCGTCGGCTGTGTCATCACCGTGGACTGCGGGACGAGCAGCGTCGCGGTCGCCGCAGGGCGGCCGGCGGGCATGCGCCTGGTGATCACCGACCACCATCTCGCGCTCGCCCCGGGCGGGACGCCACCGCAACTGGCGCCTGCAGATGCGCTGGTCAATCCCAAGCTCCCGGGGTCGACCTACGCCTTCGACGGTCTCGCCGGCGCCGGGGTCGCGTTCAAGCTGGTCCAGGCCCTGGAGTCGCGCGGGGCGGTCCCGGCGGGCAGCGCTGAGGCATCGCTGGGCTTGGCCGCGTTGGGCACGATCGCCGACATGATGCCGCTGCGCGGCGAGAACCGGGTGATCGTTCGCGACGGCCTTCCCAGGATCGGCGACCTCCCGGGATTGCGCGCGCTTTGCGCGGCCGCCGGCACCGCGCTGCCCCCGCGCGGCACCGACATCGCCTTCGCGGTCGGCCCGCGCATCAACGCGGCCGGTCGGATGGAGGACGCCCGCCTCGCCCTGGAGCTCTGCCTGTGCGACGACCCCGAGGAATCGGAGCGTCTCGCGGCTGCGCTGGACACCCAGAACCGCCTCCGGCAGCAGGCGGTCGCGGTGGCGCTGGCCGAGGCGGAGGCGCAGGTTGCTGAGATCGACGAGAACGCTCCGGCAATCGTGCTCGGGGATGCGGGCTGGCCGATGGGCATCGTCGGCCTCGTGGCGGGGCGGCTTGCCGAGCGCTATGCGAGGCCGGCCTTCATCGCCTGCTTGGACGCGTCTGAGGCCAAGGGCTCGGCGCGCACCGCGGGCGGGGTCCATATCGTCAAGGCGCTCGACGGCGCCGCTCCGGCGCTCCTGCGCTATGGCGGCCACGCCGCGGCGGCTGGGTTCAGTCTCGACGCCACCCGTTTCGAAGAGTTCCGAGCGCTGATCACGGCCTCAATCGGCGAACAGAACGCGGGGGTCGAGCGCCGCCGCGACTTCGCCATCGACTGCGAGATCACCGGCGTCGACGTCACCCCAGAGCTGGTCCACGCGCTCGAGCAACTCGAGCCGAGCGGTCAGGGCAATCCCTCGCCGCTGCTCGCGGTCTGCGGTGCCCGTGTCCTCGGGACTTCGACCTTCGGTTCCGAGGGGCAGCACATCCGCGTGACCATGGCGACCGGCTCCGGAATCGTTGAGGCGATCGCCTTCCACAAGCCAGGGCTCGCCGAGCACCTGCCGCGAGGGCGCGTGGTGGACGCCTGCTTCGGGCTCGAGGTCGACACCTATCAGGGCTTCCAGCGCGTGCGTGCGCGACTGCGCGATCTGCGTCCAGCGCAAAGCGTTGCGCTGAGCGGTCGCCCGCTGGTCGCGGCCGAGAGCGCGAGTACCGGTTAGACGCGTCCCGAAAGTGTCGCCAGGCCGTCGCCGGAGAGATCGGCGAGCCCGGCCTTGCGACCGGTGAGCGCGACGATGATGGCGGCCAGCGGGCCTTTCACCTCTGGTCCAGAGCCATGGCTCCAATCGACGTCAGTCGCGGTCACCTTCAAGCCGGTCGCTCGCCGCTTGCCGCCAAGGAGCAGGTTGCCCTTGGTGACGAAGTTGCCCACCAGCATCAGCGCCTCAGGTGGATACGTCCGCCTGATCCCGAGCGGTCTGCGGATGTCCTCGCCGTGAATGACCGCCTCGGCCACCATGGCGTCGATTGGCCCGGGCGGGCTCGTGGTGCGGTCGAGATATCCCTTGAAGGCCGCCAGCGTGTCGGCGCCACTGGCGGCCTGCTCGGCGGCGACACCTTTGGCGTTGAAGGAGGTGAAGCTGAAGCCGGCGCCGGCGAGCCTGCCGATGAAGCGACCCGGGGTCATCGTCGCGGTGCGGGTCATGTGTGCGAGCACGTCACGCACGGTCCAGGCCGAGCACAGCGACTGAGTTGACCACTGCTCGTCGGTCAGACCCCCGAGGTCGGCGATGAGCGCCACCCGCTCCCCATGAATCAGCGGCCATTGATTGCCTGCCACGGTCGCACCTCCAGATCCCAGCGCTGTCCTGCGACTGTAGCGCGAACCCCGCGAGGGCTTAGGTCCTGGCGTTACAACTTCGCACTTGCCTCAGCCATCAGCCAGTGCTAGCTTCGGTGCCAGCGAGCCCGGCGAACGTCGGCGGCCCGCGCGACGAGATCAACCCTCCCCCGATCAGCTGCACCGTGCGCCGCACCGGTATGGAGGCTCATCCGGAGGCAGCTCATGCTCGAGGAGAACGGGATTCCTCGGCTCGTGGTCGGTGGCCTGGGTTCGGGTTCCGGCAAGACCTCGATCAGCCTCGGCCTCACCGCCGCGCTCCGAGCTCGTGGCCGGACCGTGCAGACCTTCAAGGTCGGCGCTGATTTCATCGACACCTCATACCTCGCACACGCCAGCCTCAGGCCGTGCCGGAATCTCGACTCGTGGCTCCTCGGCGCCGGAGGTGTTCGACGTTCATTCGCACATGGAGCAATCGGCGCCGATCGGGTGATCGTGGAAGGAGCCATGGGCGTGCTCGACGGTCACGGGATGGCCGACGAGACGGCTGGGCGCGTGCCGCAGTTCGCGGGCAGCACGCTCGAAGTCGCACGCATCATCGGAGCACCTGTCGTGCTGGTGATCGATGCATGGGCGATGGGCGAAACCGCCGCTGCCGCGGCGCTCGGGATCAAGCAGCTCGACCGGTCGGGATGCGTGATCGGCGTGATCCTCAACAACGTGCCCAACGACTACCGGCGCCGGGTCATCGAGGACGCGATCTGGTCGCTGGCAAGGATGCCGGTGCTGGGTGCGCTCCCCCACCTCGACTCGGTGCGCATTCCGGAGCTGCGAACCGGACTGCTGCCACTGCTGCAGAATCCGCACGTCGACGAGGCCGTCGCCGAGCTGGGCGACGCGGTCATCCGGCACTGCGACCTCGACCTCATCGAGCGGCTCATGGAGAGCGCTCACCCGGTGCACCCGGTGTCGCATCACCATCCGTCGGTGGCACGCACGGCGGAGCCTGTGCGCATCGGCGTGGCCTTCGACGACGCCTTCTGCTTCTACTACGCGGAAAATCTCGAGCTGCTCGAGGACGCGGGAGCGGAGATCGTCACCTTCTCGCCGCTCGAGGACTCCAGCGCTTCCCCGCAACCTGGGGCTCATCTACCTCGGCGGCGGGATCACCGAGTCATTGGTTCCGCGGCTCGCCGCCAATCAGCCGTTCCTCGAGTCGTTCCGGCGCGCTCACCTGCATGGCGTGCCCGTGTACGCCGAGGGGTGCGGGCTGCAGTATTCGGCGCGCTCACTGCGCACCAGCGATGGCACCGTGCACGAGATGGCCGGGCTCATCCCGGTCGACATCGCCCTCGAAGCGGGGACGTTGCACAGCGGCTATCGCGACCTCAGCATCGCCACCGACTCGATGCTGGGCCCGGCCGGAACTCGCTTGCGGGGTCACGAGTTTCACTTCAGCCGGCCGCTCTCCGGAGCCGACTGTCTCAGCCCCGCCTACTCGATGCACGACTGCGACGGCGAGCCACTGGGCTGCGAGGGTTGGACGGACCCGCTCATGCTGGCGTCGTTCATCCACCTGCACTTCGGTCAGGAGCAGGAGCTGGCGGGCCGCCTGGTGGCGGCGGCACGGGCCTCGTTGGAGCGGCGTGCGCATGCCGACCTCACCGGGTCCGGGGCTCGGTTCGCCACCGCGTAAGCTCTCGCCGCGCGGGACCCGAGTCGGCGCCCCGGTGTAGGCTTGGGAAGCGATGTCCCAGGCTCCATCCACGATCGGCGAATTGCGTCGCGCGGAATACCGCGTGCTGCCTGTCAGAACCGAGCTTCGACGCAACCTGATTCGCAAGCTCAGCAACCACGAGGGACTGTTCAGCGGCATCCGCGGCTACGACGAGTCGGTCATCCCGCAGATCGAGAACGCGATCCTCGCGGGCCAGGACATGGTCCTGCTCGGCGAGCGCGGGCAGGCGAAGTCACGCCTCACCCGGTCCCTGGTCAGCCTGCTCGACGATGCCGTCCCCGCGATCGCCGGGTGCGAGATCAACGACAACCCCTACGAGCCGATCTGCCGGCGGTGCCGCGACCTGGTCGCCGACCACGGGGACGCCACCGAGCTGGCGTGGCTCACGCCTGAGCAGCGCTACTCAGAGAAGCTCGCCACCCCGGACACCTCGATCGCGGACCTCATCGGCGAGGTCGACCCGATCCGCGTGGCCGAAGGCCGCTACCTCAGCGACGAGCTGACGATTCACTACGGATTGATTCCCCGCACCAATCGCGGGATCTTCGCGATCAACGAGCTGCCCGACCTGGCGGAGCGCATCCAGGTCGGTCTGCTCAACATCATGGAAGAGCGCGACGTGCAGATCCGCGGTTACCGGCTGCGCATGCCCCTCGACGTGTTCGTGGTCGCGACCGCGAACCCTGAGGACTACACCAACCGCGGACGCATCATCACGCCGCTCAAGGACCGCTTCGGCGCGCAAGTGCGCACCCACTATCCACGCACCATCGACGACGAGATCGCGATTGCCGAGCAGGAGCGCATGACCTTCGACGACATGCCGGTCCCGGTCACCGTGCCCGGCTTCATGCAGGAGATCGTTGCCGAGCTCTCCCACGTCGCGCGCCGGCATCCGCAGGTGAACCAGCGCAGCGGTGTCTCCGTCCGGCTCACGACTGCGAACTACGAAAACCTTGCGGCGGGAGCGTTGCGCCGCGCGCTGCGCACCGGCGAGCGCGAGGCGGTGGCGCGAATCAGCGACCTGCCCGCGCTCACGTCATCGACGGCCGGGAAGATCGAGCTCGAGACCTGGGAGGACGCGGACGACGGCGCCGTGCTGGAGAAGCTGATGCGGACCGCGTGCAACAACGTGTTCCGCCGCCATTTCACGGTGCAGGAGTTCAGCGACCTGGTGCAGCGCTTCGACCACGGCGGCTTCACTGTCGAGGTGGGAGATCAGCACACGATCGCGCAGTACGCACAGGCACTGACGGAACTTGCCGGCGTGGAGCGCGCACGGCAGCGTCTCGGCGAGCCCGACTCCGACGCAATGCGCGTGGCGGTGCTCGAATTCGTGCTGGAAGGACTGCACCTCGGGAAGCGTCTCAACAAGACCGCACTCGACGGAAGCGCGGTCTATGGCGGATGAACCACTCGGCGAGCTGAGGCGGATTGCGCGACAGCATCGCTTCAGCACGTGGGACGGGAGTCAGGATCCGCTTGGCGATGACGCCGATGCACTCTTCGACCGCCTGAGCGAGGACGTCTATCACGGCTGGGATTTCGAGACGGCGCTGCGCCGCCTGCTCAGTCAGGGCTGGCGGGATCGCGACGGAAAGAAGTTCGCGGGCCTCGAGGAGTTGATGGAGCGGCTGCGCAAGCAACGCCAGAAGCAACTCGAAAAATACAGCCTCGACAACGTCTTCAAGGACATCGAGGAAAAGCTCGACAACGTGCTGCGGCTCGAGCGCAAAGGCATCGACGAACGCCTCGCCAACGCGACCGACGAGCGTGCGCAACGCATCCTGGAACGGGTCGCGAAGAAGCGTCGCGACACGCTCGAGAACCTTCCCCAGGAGCCGGGTGGCGTCATCCGCGAGCTGCAGGGCTACGAGTTCATGGACCAGGACGCGGAGCAGGCCTTTCAAAAGCTGCTCGAGGAGATCAAGCAGAACGTCGTCGACACGTACTTCAAGCAGATGTCCGAGCAGATGGGCCAGATGTCCAAGCAGGACATCGCGGCGCTGCGCGAGATGGCCCGCGATTTGAACTCACTGGTGCGCCAGAAGCTCGAAGGCGTTCCCGACGCGCAGTTGCAGCACAACTACGAGGACTTCCTCAAGAAGTGGGGATCGATGTTCCCCGATGCGCCGGAAACCTTCGATGCGTTTCTCGCGCAGCTCGCGGCACAGATGGCCCGCATGGACTCGCTGATGCAGTCGCTCTCGCCGGAGATGCGTCATCAGCTCGAGGAGATGATCTCCGCAACCTTCGGCGACCCGGAGCTGCAGGCGCAGCTCTCTGAGCTGATGGGTGGCCTCGAATTGCTCTCCGACCGCCGCCATCTGGGGCAGCGATATGGTTTCTTCGGCAACGAGCAACTGCCTTTCGACGAGGCGATGGGCGTCATGGATCGCCTGCAATCCATCGAAGCGCTGGAACGCGGGCTGCGCGGGATGTATCGCGGTGAGCCGCTCGATGCGCCGACGGAGGAGGCGTTGCGCGATGTGCTTGGCGAGAACGCGGCGCGCGACCTGTCACGCCTGCAACGTATGACCGATCAACTGGAGCAGCGAGGTCTCGTCGAACGCGACGACGAAGGCATGAAGCTCACCGCCAGGGGTCTGCGACGCATCGGTCAGAAGGCGCTCGGCGACCTCTTCGCCCGACTGCGCCGCGACCGATTCGGCGACCACCCGGTCTCTCGTCACGGGCAGGGTGGCGAGCGCGAAGAGGACACCAAGCCTTACGAATTCGGCGACGTCTTCGATCTGGACGTTCGCGAGACGCTCATGAATGCTGTGCGCCGCGAAGCTGCGCTCCAGAGCGAGGTACGCGTCGACGCTGACTCAGTCGCGTGACTTGCGGCCGAGGGGACCCCGGCTCCGGCGCCTCCCCTGGCTACGGCGTCTCCGCCGGGGTCCCCATCGGCCTTGGCATCGTCTCGTCCGCGGCGTTCTGTTCCTCGCCTTTCGCCTGACGATTTTGTTGTTCATCGCTCGGATACTTTGACGCGGTCGGCGACCGTTCTTATGCTCGATATGAGTTGGTCGATGCCACTTCGGGGATATTTTTATGCTGCGAAGAAAGTGGCACTCGCTTTGGACTCGTTGATTCGCAGTGCATATCCTCGAGATACGTTGCACATCATCGGTTTCTCGGATCTGGCACGGGAGATCAAGCCGGCGGCATTGCCCCATCTTTCCGTGAATGAGTATGTGTACGGCACCAATATGCAGCACGGGTTGATGCTGGCCCGGCGGTTGCTGGCACGGGATCCGGGGGAGAACAAGCAGATCATCATCGTGAGTGATGGGGAGCCGACGGCACACATCGAGAATGGGCGTCCGGTGTTCTTCTATCCGCCGCTGCCGGAGACGTTTCACAAGACATTGCTCGAGGTGAAGCGATGCACGCGGGAGAACATCGTCATCAACACCTTCATGCTGGAGTCGAACCACCACCTGGTGCAGTTCGTCAATCAGATGACCCGGTTGAATCGCGGTCGCGCCTTCTTCATCAGCCCCGATCGCCTGGGCGATTACGTGCTCGTCGACTACGTGAGCTCGAAGCGAGGAGCGGCATAGGCAGTGGAGCCCCGGCGGTATCTCCAGCACATCACGCAGGACGGTGACATCGTCGCCGACCTTGCTCCTCGCGGGCTCGACCTTCTGGTGCCGGCATGCGCACCCTGGGACGTGCGCGAGGTGGTGGCGCATCTCGCGATGGTGTACGACCACAAGGTGATGACCCTTCGTCTGGGGCGGCAACCCGTCGACGGCGAATGGCTCACCGATGAACCCTATGGCCAGGACACCGTCGAGTGGTTTCGCAATGAGCATGCCAAGCTGCTTGCCGAGCTCGAGGCACATGACCCCACGGAAGCGGCATGGACGTGGTGGCCGCCCGATCAGACTGTTGGATTCTGGTTCCGTCGTATGGCTTTGGAAACGGTCGTGCATCGCGTCGATGTCGAGACACCGTTCGGAGCGCGCAGCGCCATCGACGAGCAGCTCGCCGTCGACGGCATTGACGAAATCCTCACGGTCATGCTCGACGACGAAGCTGAGGCTGCGGCCGAAGCTCCCGGTGCGGGAAGTGTGCATGTCATCGCGGCCGGTTCGTCATGGTCGGTGCTGCTCAGCGATGCGACGACGGAGGTCGCAGCAGGCGAGCAACCTGGTGCGGATGCGGTGCTCACCGGCGAACCAGCGGACGTGTTCCTGTATCTCTGGGGGCGAACCGGCATCGAGGCGGTCAGCGTCAGCGGCGACGAGACCAAGGTCGAGTTGCTGCGAGCGCGCCTTGTGGCTGCGACGCAGTAGCCGATGGATCGGGGGGCCTTCGCGGAGCGCATCCGTCTGCAGCTGACGGCCCGATACACAGGTGCACATGTGGAGGTGGATGGCCCTCGGTTCGCGCTGCACGTCACCGGATCAGGTCTGGACATCACGCTGCCACTCGCTCCGCTCTTTCATGCGTGTGAGCGTGACCCGGAGCGGATGCCCGCATTGATCGGCGAGTACGTCGCATCGGTGGAGCATCAGCTGACTCCCCAGCCTGCGATGGCGCTGTCGACGGCGCGCCTGCTCTGGTGCGTCCGCAACGAGCGCTTTGTGGATCGGCATGGACGTGCCGGTGATCTGCTCCGTACGCATGTCGCCGGCGACCTCTCCGCATTTGCGGCCGAGGAGCTCCCGGGATCGATCATGCGCGGCGTGCCGCGCGACGAATGGACGTCGATCGGACTGCGCGACGAGGACGTCCAGGCGGCGGCGACAGTCAACACCGCAGCTCGTTTCGAGACGCTGGTTGCGCGCATCGGGAAGACGGACAGGATTCCCGCCGATGGGTGGCGGGTTGCGTCCGATCCGCTCTTTCAGAGCAGCGTGCTGATGGCTCCGGCGGTGCTGGAGGCGTTTGCGAGGCGAGCGGACGGCGACGTGCTCCTCGGCGTCCCCGATCGCGGTGTGTTGCTGGCGCTGCCGGCGTCGCTGCCGTCGGCGGAACGATTCGAGCGCCGCGTGCTCAAGGAGTTTCGCGAGGCGATGAATCCCTGTTCGAGAGCACTGTTCGTGACCGATGGACGTGGACTGCGCGCCATGTCGCGCCGCCTGCGGACCTCAGGACCGGTGGTCCTGCCCTGGCTCGCCGAGTAGGACACGAGGCCGCGGACTGAGGCGAGCGGCCTCCTGGCGAGCCACGATCGCGCTTGCCGCGCCGATGGCCACCGCTGCGGCGACGCCCGCCAGAGTGCGGACGGCCACCCGGGTCGCACGTCCGCGCACCGAAATCCCTGACAGCCCCGGGCCTTCGCCGAACCACATCGTGAGGGCGGTCTGATCGGCGACCACACCGTCGTCACCATGCACGCGGCTCCGCTCGATGCGAACCGCCGCCGGGCGAGGGCCACGCCAGTGGCCTTGCTCGAGTAGTCCAGGTGCCGCTCGCAGCGCGCTGCTGTTGGCGATCGCTCGGACGACGGCGACTGCGCGCTCCGACGTCGGCATGGGACGAAAGGATAGCGTTCTGCGGGTGACGCTGATAGACGATCTGCCCGAGCGGATCGAGGCGAGCTTCATCGGGGCGCTGGCCGGCGAGCATGCCGCCGGGACCGCCGCCGGTACCGCCGACCTCGTGGGCGTTGCCGAGTCAGCGGCGGCCTGTGGCTGTTTCGACGACGCCGACCTTCGCCAGCGCGGATTGATGCTGCCGTCGCGGGCGGGCGCCGCGGGGCTGCTGCTCCGCGCGCTTCCGTTCGGCCTGCTCAGCCCGCTCGACCGGCCACGGCTCCGTCGCGACGCCTACCGGTGCGTCGCCATGGCCGGGGCCGATGAGGGCACCGCCGTCACGGCGGTCGCCGCGGCGCTGCTGATCGCCGACCTGCTGCGCTTCGATCTCGAAACCGCCCTGGTCCGGGTCCGGCAGTCGCTGCTCGAGGATGCGCCCATGGCCCTGCTCGAGCGGCTTCGCGTGGTGGAGGGCGGCCCGCCGCTCGACGTCTCCGATCCCGACCCCGGCCTCACGCTCCAGCGCGCCATTGGCGCCCTCGCCACGCCCAACCCATTCGACGACGTGCTCGCAGCCGCCGCCAGCGGCACGGCGGTCGCGGCCAGCCTCGCCGGGGCTTTGGTGGGAGCGCGGGACGGGGTCGCGGCGGTCGCCAGCGTCGATCTGGAGCACCTCCCCCACGCCGATCGCGCTCTCGGGGTGGCGCATCGACTGGCCGCCGTGGCGGTGAGCTCGCTCCCGGCGAATCAGGAGCCTACGCCGGCGCGCTGAGCCGAGCCGTGCGACCGCCGGGCCATGCTCCGGCGACGAGGACGGCAACCAACCCGAGGGCCCCGCACACGATCCAGGGAGCCCAACCCAGCGCCGGCTGCCAGCGGCTCTGTCCGAGGAACCACAGCGACCCGCCGCGGACGGCGTAGTGGTACTCGCTGAGCCACCAGTACGCCCCGAGACAGGCAACCACGCCGACCGTCAGCACCGGGACCGCACGGCCGGCCAGCTGCTCGACCCGAGCGCTCGAGGGCGCGGTCGCGGCCATCCACCCCGCCAGGATGGGAATGCCTGCCAGCAGCGCGAGGAACCAGCGCCCCTGGGTGAGCCCCGCGTGGCTGCCCAGGCCGAGAAATGCTGCGATCGCCAGCACGGCTATGGCGCAGAGCGAGATCAGCGCCGCGATCTCTCGCAGCGCGTGTCGCGACAGCGCTGAGGCCACCCCGAGGGCAACCACTGCAGCGATCATCAGCGCCCAGGCGTCGGTGAGGGCTTGCGGTCCAACCACCTCTCCCCATCCGATCGTCGCGATCGCGCGCTCGAGGATGACCCCGATCCCCGAAGGGCTCGCGCGACCGAGCGTCGCCACGGTCGATTCGAGGGATGCCGGTTGCACGGCGAGCTGCCAGACGAAGGTCACCGCTCCGGCGGCGACGCAGGTTGCGACCGCGGCAACCGCCAGGCGGCCGCCGGCTCGAAATGCCTGCCACGCCGCGTGCCGTCCGCGATAGATGAGCACCACCAGCGCGATCAACACCAGCCAGACGGGACCGGTGGTTCGAGCCACCGCGAGCACGAGGCCGGACGCGATGGCGAGCCACCATGCCGCGCGCGGCGCCGTGGGTTCGGAGGCGGCGAGCAGCGCCACCCACCAGGCGATGCCGGCTGCCGTCTCCGCCCCGCTGGTGCTGATCGACGACATCACCAGCACCGACGTCGGTGCGACGGCGAGTGCGATCGCCACGATCGAGACCGGGCCGGGTCGTGCGCGGACTGCCACGAGCAGCGCACCGAGCAGCAGCAGCGCGGCGAGCAACGTGAAGGTGAACCGCCCGAGCAGCAAGGCTGCGGTGGTCGTGGTGGCGAGACGCATCGCGAGGCCGGCGGGCACGAAGATGAAAGGCTGATAGGTCCCCACCGAGCTGACCAGCGTTTCGGTCGGCGCCGTCGCAGCTGGCCGCACGCGGTTGAGGCAGGTCGCGAGCGCCCCTTCCACGGTGCACCCGAGATACCGGGGGTCGAGCGCCGATGGGATCGTGTACGAGCGCGCCAGCGCGGCGAAGGCGGGAACCCGGGTCAGGATCGCGTTCACCGAGGGCAGCCAGTAGTCCATGGCTCGCGCCTGTGCGATGGTGACCTTCGCCCCGGTGAGGTCGAGATGTCCGGCGGCGATCGCCTTGATGTACTGGTCCGGCTCATCGGAGATGGCGCCGGGCGGATTGGCACCCGCGAACGAGATCAGGAAGAGCGTCAATCCGAGTCCTGCCAGGGCTCGCGCGACGCGCGCCGGTCATGCCCAGGGGCTCCGTCCAGGAACCCCGCGACCGGCCGGGTTGTGCACGGCAGCAGTCTACGGGAGGTTCAAGCTCTAACATCAATTGGTCATGGATGCCACCGCCGCTCCGGCAACCGGGCGCAAGATCCGAATCCTCACTGCCAAGGTCGGCCTCGACGGGCACGACCGCGGGGTGAAGGTGATCTCGCGCGCGCTTCGCGACGCCGGCGTCGAGGTGATCTACACAGGCCTCCATCAGACCCCGGCGATGGTGGTCGAGGCGGCGATCCAGGAGGACGTCGACGGCATCGGAATCAGCCTGCTCAGCGGCGCCCACATGACGCTCTTTCCGGAGATCATCCGGCTGCTCAAGGAGCGCGATGCAGGGGACATCGTCGTTTTCGGGGGCGGGATCATCCCGGATTCGGATGTGACAGCGCTCGAGAAGATTGGCGTGGACAAGGTGTTCACGCCGGGCACGTCGCTCGACGAGGCCGTCTCCTATGTCAAAGAGCGCTTCGGCACGGGGGCCGCAGCCTGACTCCGGCGCTGCTCTGTCTTGCCGTCGCCGCTGCCCGTGCTGGGCGATTGGTCGCGGACCCGGCAGACGCCAGAGCGAAGCTGGTCCCGCCCCACCCGGCGTTCGCGGCCTTCCGCAAGATGTCCTATATCTGGGTGGATGGGCAGGCGTTCGAGCCGATCGGCGACAGCCTGGACCTCTGGCTCGCATTCCTCGCCGAGCGCGGCTCGCGGGAAGCGTGGCTGGACGTCAGCGGCGGCGCCGAGGTGTGCCGGGTGATCCGTCGCGACGGTGATGAGACCTGGAGCGCCGTCTGGAACGGTGGGATCTACATGCTGCACGGATCGGAGGAGACGGGAGCGCCGCGGCCGCGGCAGACCGATCTCACCGCCACCGGGGATCGCCTCGCTGCTGCCGTGAACGCCGAGTTGACGGCCGGTGCGTCTGATGTCCGCCGATCGGCGCTCGAGCGCTCGCTCGCGATCCTGGGATCGCCCGGCGACGGCGAGGACATCTCCGACATCGCCTGGCCATATTTCGTGCTTCCCGACGGCAGCGCAGTGGCGGCGCGCCGGCTGCTCGCAGCGGCATGCGCGGCATGGCCCGAAGCAGGCACGGGCCCGGATCCCGAGGCCAAGCCCGCGCGTGGCGATGCCTGTGTGGACGCTGCGCTGGAGGCGATTGCGGCAGCGGTCAATTCGGCGGGGGCGGCCGAGCCGGTAGAGTAGCCACCAGTCATGGTCGATTCCCTCCAACTCAGCGCGTCCGTCAGGTCCGAGACCGGCCGGCATGTGCACGCCGTTCGGCGTCGTGGCGAGGTTCCGGCCGTCCTGTACGGGCATAACGTCGATCCGCAGGTGCTCGCCATCGATGCCCGGAGCCTGCGCAAGGTCTGGCACAACGCGGGCCACAGCCACCTGGTCGATCTGGCGCTCGACGGCGGGCGCTCGCGCAAGGTCTTGATTCGCGAGTTGCAGATCAATCCGCGGAACGCGGAGCTGATGCATGTCGACCTCTTCGCGGTCAACCTCCGCGAGAAGCTGACGGTCGAGATTCCGTTGATTCCGATCGGAGAATCCCCGGCGGTGACCGAGCTCAAGCTGGGCGTGCTGCAGCAGATCATCACGCAGGTCAAGGTCGAATGCATGCCGGGCGACATCCCGGCGCAGCTCAATGTCGACATCTCCGGGCTGGTCGAGATCGACCAGGGCATCCGCCTTGGCGAGGTGCCCCTGCCCGATCGCGTCACACTCGCGACCGGTGTTGATCCGGATGAGCTCGTCCTCAAAGTCGCCCAGGTCCGCGTCGCCGCTGAGGCTGAAGATGCCGAGGCCGCTCCTGTCGAAGGTGAGGCCGAGGGTGGCGAGGCCGGCGCCGACGACAGCGAGTCGTCCTCCTAGCGCGGCAGCGACCCGGGTTCCGACGCTCGTGTGCGCTGACACACGCGGGGCGCGACAGTGATCACCGCCGTTAGCAGCTGCGACACCAGCAACTGGTTCGCATTTGTCTGCAATGCGATCCAGACGAATGACCAGAGCGGGCTGATCGGGCCCTTCGTCCAGCACCTGCTCAGCGCGATCGCCATCTTCATCGCGATCTACATCCTCGGCCGGCTGACGAGGATGCTCGTGCTCTGGGCCATGCGTCGCGGCAAAGCGGACCGTCAGGTCCGGACGCTCGTCCGCAACCTGATCACGGTGGCGACCTATGTCGTCGCAGTCATTGCTGCGCTGGTCGTCTACGGCGTCAACGTCGCGGTCATCCTCACTGCCGCAGGTGTCGGTACGGTCGCGGTTGGACTCGCCTTTCAGGATCTCCTCCGCAACGTGCTCGCCGGGATCTGGCTGTTGCTCGAGCAACCCTTCCGGCTCGGGGACACCATCACGGTTGCGGATCAGACCGGTTCCGTGCAGAACATCACGCTCCGCACGACGACGCTGCGCACCGGCGTCGGCGAGCTGGCGATCCTGCCGAATCTCACCGTCTTCACCGGGGTGGTCATCAACGCGACGCACTACGACACGCGTCGATTCAGCGTCAGCGTGCGCCTGCCGGTCGGCGCCGACATTGCCGAGGAGATGCGCCGCGCGCGCGAAGCGCTCAAGGATATCGCGGGGATTGAGGACAAGCCCCCGCTGTCATTCGAGCCGGTGCTCGACGGCGAGGCACCGCTGCTCAGGTGCCGATTCTGGGTGGATCAACGCGCGCAGGATCCGGATGTGGTGTCTGCGGCAGTTGCCGAACGGCTCTGGGAGGTAACGGGCACCAAGCCCGACGCAACCGCGGGTACGACAGAGGATTCGAATGAGCACTGAGGCCGGCGACGGCGGCAAACCTGAGCCCACACAACGAATATTCATCGTGCGCCACGGTGAGACCGAGTGGAGCAAGGTCAGGCGCCACACGGGGCGGAGTGATATTCCGCTGGATGCGAAAGGGGAGGATGAAGCGCGGGGGCTGGTGGCGAAGCTTGCCGGCCTCACCTTTGCCGCAGTGTTCGTAAGTCCGCTGCAGCGCGCGCGGCAGACCTGCACGCTCGCCGGCTATGACGATGTCGCAGTGGTCGATCCCGACCTGGTCGAGTGGGACTACGGCGCCTACGAAGGACTCACCAGCGAGGAGATCCAGACCGAGCGTCCGGGGTGGTCGCTCTTCCGGGATGGGGTGATCGGGGGCGAGACGATCGACCAGGTCGCCGTGCGCGTGGAGCGTGTCATCGCTCGCTGTCGCGCCGTCGACGGTGATGTCCTGCTCTTCGCCCACGGACACCTGCTGCGCATTCTCACCGCTCGGTGGCTGGGATTCGCCGCGGCGGCCGCACAACATCTGCAACTCGCGACCGCGGCGCCCTCAACCCTCGGCTACGAGCACGACTGGACCGCGCTGCTCAGCTGGAACGGCCTGCAGCAGGACTGATCCCGCGCGGCTGCGCGTCGGTCACGCGGCGACCAACGGAGCGAGCCGCGTGCCGGAGCAGTGTTATTGCTGCTCCTCGTCGCGTGCCCTCATCGCCGCCGCTCGCCGTCGCCAGTACGCGAGGCGGCGATCGAACCGAAGGGCCTCGGCATTCAATGCAATCAGGTCGGTATCAGTGACCTCCTGACTGGCGTCCGGATCCATCGTCTCGAGGCTGTCCTCGGTCGTGTTCAGGACCTTGCGCTTGAAATCGAGCAACTCCGCGTAGACCTTGATCCAGTGGAGCGCGTCGTCCAGGTGCTGGGTCGACTCGTCCTCGCCGGCCAGGAGCCGGTTGGGTTCGACCTCATCGAGTGCCGCCTGTTCCGTGGAAGTATCCCGGTCGCTCCCGTCGGGGCTCACGCCTCTGCCACTCCGGAATGGCGCCAGTGCGCCAGGCGCTCTCTGAATGCCTGAATCTCCTCAGTGAGGATCGCGATGTTCTCGCGAGCCAGATACTGGCGCAGGGGTTCGGGCGCGGCCTCGGCAAACGACTGGGTCTCGTTCAACTGGCGTTCCATCATCTCGATGAGCCGCTGGTAGAGGTCTACCCAATGCGCGCGTTGCTCGGGCGTGCCCGGCTCCGCGTCGGAGAGATCCTCGAATGCCCCGGCGTCAATATTGCTCACGACCGAACCTCCCGATGCCGTCTTGGTCCAGCACCGCTGACGACTTGCGCTGAGTAGTACCTGACCCCATCATGTTGCATTATAGTCTCACTATCAGCATATCGACCGCATATCGGGACCAGACGCTCAACGTAGGAGGTCAGATGATGGCCACTCAGGCAGCCCATAAGACGTCGGGGCGCTCCCACGATCTTGGGACAAAGCAGCGTAATCGGCTCTCTGCCGAGCGGTTCGCGTTCCCGGCCGAGCGAAAGGAACCGCTCACAGATGCTTCGCATGTCCGCAATGCCATCGCCCGCTTCGACCAGGTCGAAGGCGTCAGCGATGCGGAACGTGACAAGGCCTGGCGCAGGATCCGTACGGCCGCCAAGCGCTTCGGCGTCGAGATCGAAGCCCGGGGCTGGCGACAGCTCATGGCCAATGGGAAGAAACGCTGATGGGCGTACTGCTCGCGTTTCTCCTCGTAGTCGCACTGCTGTTTGCTCTTGGCCTGGCCCTCCACGTCCTGTGGTGGATCGCGATCATCGCATTGGTCGTGTGGCTGATCGGGTTCGCGATGCGACCGAGCGGTAGGCGCTGGTACTACTGGTAACTCAGACCTGGTGAGGCACGGAAGGGGTCGCCGGGCCGTAAGAGTGGCCCGGCTGACCCCGACCGACTCCGTCGTCCAAAGGCGAGGACACGTCGACCGTCATGGGTCGGTGCGTGGGCCGCAGTAGGATCACCCTGCCATGCGAACGCTCTTCACTGCCGAGGGTCATCACAGCAAGGTTGATGCCGCCACGGTGAAGCGACTGGTCGCCGCACCGCACGACATCTTCTGGCTCGACATCGAATCGCCGGACGACGACGATTACCGGCTCCTCACCGACACATTCAAGTTCCATCAGCTCACGATCGAGGACGTCAAACATCAGAACCAGCGTCCCAAGCTGGACGAATACGACGGCTATCTGTTCGCGGTCGTCTTCGTGGTTGGTTTCGCGAAGAGCCATGTGACCTTTCGAGAGCATCATCTCTACATAGCGCCGAGCTTCCTGGTGACGGTCCATCTGCAACCGGAGCCGTCCTATGAGAAGCTCAATCAACGCATTGCCGAGTCGCCGGAAAGTGTCTGTCGCAAGGCGTCATTCCTCACCTACCTCGTCATGGACACGCTGGTGGATACGACCTTCGGTGCGCTCGAGTCGCTGGACGAGGCAGTGGACCGTCTGCAGGACCAGATCCTCGTTGACGCGACGACGAAGCAGCTTGCGTTGCTGCAGCACTTGAAACACGACGCGGTTGAGATACGACGCGTGCTCGGCGCACAACGCGACGTGTTCCAGCGCATGGTGACGCTGTCAGTGGATCAGGACCGCGAGACCACCGCGTACTACCGCGACGTCTACGACCACATCATCCGGCAGTATGAGAACGTCGACTCGCTCCGTGACCTGCTGACCGGCGCGATGGACGTCTACCTGTCCACCGTGTCGAACCGGCTCAACGTCACCATGAAGGCATTGACGGTGGTCGCGAGTTTGTTCCTGCCGCTGACGTTTCTCACCGGATTCTTCGGCATGAACTTCGGCTGGCTGGTCGCGCGTATCGGCAGCCCGTTCGCCTTTGCCTTCGGCGTCGGACTGATGGCCATCTCCATCGTCACGCAGCTGGTCTTCTTCAAGCGGCGCGGCTGGCTCTAGCCAATCGTCAGGACGCTGGCAGAGGGGCGTCGTCGTACTTGATGAAGACGTCGCCCGAGTGCGCGGGGAAGAGTCGCCGAACTCACCGTGTGTCCCTCGAGATTGAGGTAGGACCCACCGAGCGAGATGGTCACCGATTTGGTGCCGGGATTCACCACGGCGATCCCGTTGGTGAAATTGCGCTCGTACGCACCATTCTTCGAGCTCATCGCGCCGGTGGGCATGCCGATCAAGGTGTGATCCAGCGGCAAGTCCAGTGTCATGCCGGCGACGGTCTGCGTGGTGGTGAAGCAATACATGCTCTGGCCGTTGGTGCCCATCAGGAAGGATGCAATCGTGAAGATGTGCCACTGCGTGACCTGCGCGGACGTCGCGTTCGTCCAGAGCTTGGTCACGACACCGATCGCCTCGCCTTTCGAGCCGGCGGTCACCAGCATGCTGATGTCCTGCTGCCACACGTTGAGTGACGGGAAGTTGTTCTCCGGTTGGGTTGAAACCCGCAGCCACGTCTCCGCCATCGCGGTGCCGTCGGCGGTCAGCAGGGGTTGCGTGTACTGGAAGTACGACCCATCGTGCAAGCCGTTGGCCATGATCAGCCTGCCGGGATTGGCGGTCTTCGTTGCGGTGATGGTATTGGACTGATCCGCGACCCATGTCTGCTTTGTGAAGATCGCCTTGGTCGCCGGGTTGACCGGTGGGCTGGTCACATACCCGGCCGAGAGCGGCGCAATGCCGAGCGTGTCGAGAAAACAGCCGTCGTACTTTGACGACGCGATCGCCGACGCGCAGAGCTGCCCGACCGTCGCAGCCCATTGCGGCGTTGGCAGCATCAGCCAGTTCCCGAACTTCTGGGACTGGACACGCTTGTGATCAGTGCCGATGGCGTACCACGACGATGGGTACTGGTTTCCGGTCTTGCTCTGATCGAACGCGCCGTTGATGTAGGCGATGACCTTCAGCGAAGGATTCACCGCCTTCATCGCGGCTAGAAAGGGCGTCAACACATGGTCGTGTTCGGCGATGATGTCGTAGTTCTTCGCGAATGCGATCGCCTGCGCCTCACTGGGTTTTGCGCCGGTGCCCATATAGAGTGGCGAGAACCGCTGCAGCGCGTTGGTCGTTGTGGCTCCGGCCGTTGCCGGGTGCATCCCCATATTGGCGGCGCCCAGTACCGCGGCCAGCAATATCAACGCGAATCTCTGTGCCTTCATGAAACCCCCTGTACGCCCGTTTGTCGGCCCGCCTGGGCCGGAGATCGTCGGACTGCCTGGAATCGGCACCCGACGACTGAATCAGCATCAGAACGCCGCCGCTCCGGCGCTCTGTGCTCGCTCCCCTAGAACGTGCTTACGGCCACCAACGCGTCATGCGCGTGGCGGGCAGTGTGCTCATTCGGGCACAGCTCAGTCAAGCGAACAGAACCCGAGCCACCTCGAAGAAGTCCGGTCTCGTGGATCAATTTGCGGCGATTGGGACGATTATGGCGGTGAGCCAGGGCAAGGAGGGGAACGGGTCAAGCCTCACGAGCCGAAAACTCGGCGTCCGACGTGGTGCCGTAGATCTCCGCGGGAGCCACCGTGCGCGCCATCCATCGTCGCGGATCTGCGGCACGCCACCCGAAGCGCTCATAGACCGCGTGGGCGTCCCGGGTGCCGAGTTGCCAGGATCGCAGACCGCACAGCTCAGGGTGATCCACGGCGCACTGGACGATCCACACGCCCAGTCCCCGCCCACGATGCGCGGGCACGACGAACACATCCGCGAGGTAGCCGTAGGTCGCGCGATCGGTCACCACACGACAGAAGCCGGCTTGCTCACCGTCCGGTGCGTACAGGCCGAAACACAGCGAGTTCGCATGCGCGCGCTCGAGCACATCGCGTGGGATTCCCTTCGACCAGTACGCCTCACCCGAGAGATAGCGATAGAGGGCGTCTCTGTCGAGGCGCGATTGATCGGTGGAGACGGTGTAGTGCAGGTGATGCCACTCGTCGATATCCGGCTCACTGTTGCCGCGAGCTGCGGCGATCAACCGGGCCATCGGGGCGGGAAGCGAGAGCGCGGTGGCCATCCCCGCCGAAATCGGCTCGGCTGCAACGACGGCTTCGACCGGGATTGAGCCGTAGACGTGCGGGAACGTGTCCTCGCCTTCAGCCGCCGCCTCGTAGCGAACCGGTGCTTCCAGCATGGTCTCGTCGATCAACAGCATCACGACGTCCGCGGTCTCGGCGAAGAAACTTCGCCACGGCGTACGAACCTGACGTCCGGTCGAGCAATGGATGAACGGCTCGCTCTCCGTGCGGCAGTCGTAGACACCCCCGCTCATCGCGGCCCGCCATCTGGCGCCGGAGGCGATGTGCAGGATCACCTGCGTATTCTGTCGCCCTGACGGATCAGCACGGAGCAATCCACGACTCAGCGAAGTGCGCGCCGCGAACTCCCGGGTCCCCGGCTTTGCGTCGCACAATCAACGGTATGACGACAACCCGCGCAGATCGGTTTACCCGCCTCGCACCCGTGCTCAGCGTGCGCGAGGAGCGGTAAGCGCCGGTGACCGCGTGGACCGGGCCAGGGTTTGTGGATCACCATGCGCATCTCCTGCGTTCCGCAGCATTCGCCGGGCGAGACTGGGGAGGGATCGAGGAGGTTCGCGCGCTCCATCAGCTGTGTGCCGAACGCGGCGTCAGCCCCGTCGATGCCGACGAACCGCCGGCGGCCAACGACCTGGAGCACGTGTTGCGCGAAGCGCTGCAACGTGCGGCGTCGACCGGTCTCGTCGAGATCTGGGAGGCGGGAATGCGCCACATGGCGTACTGGGACTCGCTGCGTGCGTTGCGTGACCGCGGTGCCTTGCCGCTTCGTGTCCGCGTGCTGGTGGCGGCTGGACTGGCCGAACGAGGCATGCCGGCCCGGACAGGCGATGCGTGGCTTGACGTCGTCGGCGTCAAGTTCTATGCGGACGGATGGCTTGGTCCGCGCACGTGCGCCTGCTCACGCGACTTCGTCGACGAACCGGGGAATCACGGCCTGCTCTTCGAGCCCGCCGACCATCTCGCGCGTCGCATCGAACCACTCGCATCGGCGGGATGGTTGATCGCGACGCATGCGATCGGCGACCGCGCGATCGAGGCGGTGCTGGACGCGTATGAGCGGGTGTTCGGCGCCGAATGTCGTACCCACGCGCCGCGCATCGAGCACGCGCAACTGCTGCGTCCAGACCTCGTCGCACGCATGGCCGAACTCGGCGTTGTGGCCTGTATCCAACCGGGGTTTGCCGTCGACGACGCTGCAGAGGCGCACGCAGGTCTCGGCGATGGCTGGCCGCTCGCATACCGGTGGAGCGCGTTGCTCGATGCGGGCGTGACGGTGGTGACCGGCAGTGACTATCCGATCGATGACCTGGCGCCGATCAGCGGGCTTGCGAAGCTTGTCGGTAATCCGTTCGACGAGCTTTCGATAGACGATGCCTGGCGGTTGATGACGCGCATCGACGCAGGCACGGTGACGCTTTCAGCTGACCCGCGGAGCGCGGACATCGCTGCACTGCGCGAGATCGCTGTCATCGACACAAGTCCCGCGGCGCTGTAGCAAGCGAGCTCGCATCGCCGATCGTCGGATCAGAGCTGCAGCACGGCGCGCTTGCAACTCCCTGTCGAGCGGACTAGGATGCACCTCGGAGGTGGCCGCAATCGCGGCCATGGAGCGGAGGTAGAGGTATGGCACGTGGAGCCGTCGCGTTTCCGGTTATGCCCGGAAAGTCGGAAGACGAACTCAGAAGCATCGTCAAGCGCTTCGAGGCAGATCCTGCGGGCTACTGGGAGTCGAGGCGGTCGATGGGCGTGACCCTCGAACGTGCGTACTGGCAGCAGACCCCGATGGGCGATTTCGTCGTCGCCTACCTCGAGACAACGCACCCGACGATCGGCGAGGCGCTTGCTGCAGCGGCCCAGGACCAGACCCCGATGGGCAAGATATTCGCCGCGCACGTGCTCGAGGTTCACGGCGTTGACCTCTCGCACCCGCCTGAAGGCCCTGGGCCCGAGATCGTCGTCGAGTGGTCGGATCCGGAGGTCGCGCGCGGCAAGGGCTTCGCCTTCATGGCGCCGATCATTCCCGAGATGGAGGCGTTCGCTCGTGAATGGGCCAACGATGCGTTCAGTCGCGACGCGATGACCCAGGCGCAGCGCACCCGGCGCTCAAATTTGCAGATCGTCACGCTCATGCAGACCCCACAGGGTCCGGTCACTGCGGTGTATACCGAGAGTGAGGATCCGGAGGCGGCCAACCAGCAGTTCGCCGCGTCCACGTCCGAATTCGATGTGTGGTTCAAGGAAAACCTCGCCAAGATCTACCCACCCTTCGTCGACTTCAACAAGCCGATACCAGGGATCACCGAGATCTTCGATTCGGAGACGCTGGAAGGCGTTGATGTCCCCGGGCGATCGGCGCAGTCGCGGACGACCGCGTAGCCACTCTGCTGTCCCTGGACGGAAGGGCCCGGCGGAGTCCACTCTCTGCCGGGCCCAACCTCCTCGTACCGCGGTCTCGGAAGGTGCAATCAGGCTGCAAGGCGATGGACGCACGCTTGGCCTCACTCGCCAGACGCGTCACCGCCGTTACAGGAGCCATCACCATGACCGATGCCATCGACCGGTTCATCCACTCGATCGAGCGCGCGTCCGTTCCGGAGTCGCGCGCGTTCGCGGTGGATGCAACGCTCGACGCAACCGTTCCCAACTGGCGCTACAGCGTGCGCGGCGGCGAGAACGTTGCCGCTGAGCTTGCGCGCTGGTTCGCGGACCCCGGGCGCTTCGAGGAGTTCGCCATCACACCGCTGGAGGACGGCGCGCTGCTGCAGTTCGTCCTCACCTGGGAGGAGGACGGAGAGCCACACATGTGCCACCAGGCGCATCGTCTCGAGGTTCGGAACGGCCTCATCGCCAAGGACACCGCCTGGTGCGGCGGAAGATGGGGCGCCGCGCTCCAGGCGGAGATGGCTGATGCTGCAGCAGTTGGCTGATCCGACGCCGGTGACACGACCGGTGCGCTACGCCGAGTCGGTGGACCAGATGCTCGCTGGCGCCGTGGATCGTCAGCCGTGGAAGACCGCCGAACTCCTTGTCGGGGAGCCATTTCGAGCGCGTCAGGATCGACCGAGAGCCGTTCGTGGTCAAGTATCTCTGCGTCGACGATGACTGGATCATGCGCGCGACCGGCGATCTGCACTGCAGGCAGCTGACGTTGCTCACGTCCGGCGTGCTCGATCTGCTTCCGGACGTCATCGACCACACCATCGTCGCCTGCGCGCCGTACATCTCAACGCGTGGTCATCGAGGGGCGGCGCTGCTCATGCATGACGTCGCCACCGGGCTGGTGCCTCCTGGGAGTGACGACATCTCCATCCCGCTCCATCACCAGTTTCTCCAGCACATGGCTCTGATGCACGCGACGTATCTCGGATTTTCCGACGACGGCAGTCTCTTTCCGCTCATGCACCACTACGTCGCGCTCACGCCAACGATGTCCGCGCTCGAAGCCCTGGTGGCCACGGCCGATCCGGTCCCGCCGGCGGTCGGTCGCGGATGGCGCTTGATGGAGGAACAGCATCCGCGTCAAGCACGGGTCCTGCTCGACCTCGCGGCTGACCCATCGCCGCTGGTCGCCGCACTGCAGGTGGGCCCGAGCACATTGGTGCAGGGTGACTGGAAGCTCGGCAACCTGGGCAGCATCGGTGAGGTCACCGTGCTCCTCGACTGGGATCGTTGCGGTGCGGGCCCGCCGCTCATCGATCTTGCCTGGTACCTGGCGGTCAACTGCGACCGGCTTCCCGAGACGAAGGAAGCGTCGATCGCCTGCTACCGCCGATCGCTCGAAGAGCGTGGGGTTGACACGTCGGCGTGGTGGGACGCACAGCTCACCGCGGCGCTCGCAGGCGCCTTTCTGCAACTCGGCTGGACCAAGAACGAAGATGCCACCGAATTCGGTTGGTGGAGCGACCGCCTTGATGAGGCCGTGCGGTTGCTGTGACCGACGTTCGGACCGCCTATGAAGGCTCCGGCGCCGCATGGGCGTGCGGTCCGTCGCTTGTCTACGACCGCCTGGCGCTTCGAGTTGTGCAGCCGCATGCCCCGCGCTTCGCGGGGAAGCTGGTGCTCGATGCAGGGGCGGGGACCGGTGCCGCATGCCGCGCTCTTGCGCGCGCCGGTGCGCTGCCCGTCGCCTTCGATGCGTCGGCAGACATGCTGGCCCAGGTGGGCGATGCCGCACTGATCGCAATCGTTGGCGACCTTTGCGCATTGCCATTTCTCGACGGCGCGTTCGGTGCTGCGGTCAGCGCGTTTGCGATATCGCATGTCGACACACCCGTGCGCTCGCTCGCAGAGCTGCGGCGAGTCGTGAAACCTTCGGGCCCGATCATCGTCGCCGTCTTTGCCGCGGCACCCAGAAACGCGAACAAGCACATCGTCGATGAGCTGGCGGCGCAGCATGGATACGTTGCGCCGTCCTGGTACGTGCATCTCAAGGCCACTGCCGAGCCGCTCAGCAACACACCTTCGCTGCTACATGGCTGCGCGGCCGAAGCGGGGCTCGCCGATATTCGCATCGACGACGTCACCATCAACTCGGGCATCGATTCGCCGGAAGCGATGGTGGAGTATCGAACCGGCATGGCCCACCTCGCGCCGTTCGTGCGGTCGTTGCCACACCTCGAGCGTGAGGCATTGGTGCGTGAAGCCGTTGCCGCGGTGGCGCAGCAAGGTCAGGGACTTGCGCCGCGCGTCCTGATTCTCTCCAGCTGCGCACCCGCGTAGTCGGCAAAGCGCGCTCGGTCGTCGGCATCGAGATTTGCCGCGAGGCGGTCGCGATGCGCGGCTGCGAGTTCGAAACAGTGGGGAGATCCGAGCGCGACGCCAAGCTCATCGAATAACCACCACGCCTCGACGCCGGCGACGGTTGCGAGTGCACCACTGAGCGCGTCGAGCGTGGCCTCGTCCGGGGGTTCGGTCCCGATCGCCGCCCGTGCACGTATCGACAACATCTGCCCGAGGCGCACATACCGGGGCGCGCTCCGGAGTTGCGCATCGTCGATCAGCCCAGTCGCGTGTTCGAGTGCCGCTTCGGGCAAATCCGCCAGCAATGCGATCCGTCCCTCGAGCAGTCGAATGCGCAAGCGATGTCGCCACGCATATGCATAGGGCGTCTGCATCAAATCGTGCGCAACGCTCAGTCGACTCTCGGCCGTCGCGACTTCACCGATCGCGAGGTCGTCATCGCAGGGGTCGAGGGTCGCATAGACCTCGAGCTCTCGATAACCGACAGCACGGGCGCCCTCCGCTGCGATCTGATTCTCCTCACGCGCCCGTGCAACGGCACCGATGTTCCGGTGCACCCAGGAACTCATGTTGGCAGCCAGCGGTTCGTATCGGGCGAGCGACCAGCGACGCGCTTCGTCGTAGGCCCGGTCGAGAGTGCGGAGCGCATCGCCTGGGCGTCCCAGGGTCGCCAGCGCATATCCGTGGACGAAGCTTGCGTGCACGGGTGTGTAGATGGTGGAAAGAAATTCGTTGGGTCCCGCGAAGCCGGATTCCAGCGCGAGAATTGCCGCCTCGGGTTCACCCATGTGCACCTTGAACCAGGCATCCAGGGAAGCCGGCCGTCGCATCCCCTCGGCGGCGCAGATCTCGAGCGCGACCAGCAGCTGCTCGTAGCCCTCGCGGACCTGACCTTCGGCGTGCAGGGCACGGGCCTGAATGATGTGCCCCTGAACACGCTGCGCCGGCGTGCCCGCACCGTCGAGGAGTGCCCTGCCGAGCACGGCCGCACGCCGGAAATCGCGGCAGTAGAAGGCAATAGCCCCAGCCACCTCGTAGGCGCGCACATCGTCGCCTCGCCCCACCGCCACCTCTGCGTCGACGCGTGCGTCGTCGTAGCGCGCGAGACGGAGCAGCACCGTGGCTCGCTGCATGCGAGCCGCCGACGTGTTGGAGGCCCTGATGGCTTCATCGGCCAGGCTCACCGCGGTTGCGTAGTCGAACCGGTCCATGGCGATCCGGCTTGCGGTGGTGAGTGCCTCACTGGCAAGGTGCTGAGCGCCGCTCAGTCGCGCGTGGTGCGCGATCAGCATTGGATCGACACCGGGCTGCGTCGTGAGAATGCGTGCCGCCTCGCGATGCAGCAGCGCGCGGCGCGGCGAGCTGACCGATGCCTCGAGCGCCTCGCGCACTATCTCGTGCCGGAAGACGTACGCACCGTCGCGTTCGTCGAGCAGTTGCAGACGGATCCCCGTCTCGAGCTGTCCGAGCAACGGAATTGGCTCCATCTTGAGGACGCGAGCAAGGATGTCGACGTCGACATGCGTTCCGAGGACAGCGGCATCGCGGATCGGTCCGGCGTCAGCACCTGCCTCGGCGCAGCGCGCGACCACGGCACCCTGCACGGACTTCGGCAGTGCTGATCCCGGATCCGCATGGGCCAGGGCTGTGAGAAAGAGCGGATTGCCGCCGCTGCGGCGGTGTAGCTCCACCGCTCGATCCGCCCCGACCATGCGCGCGACCGTGTCGACGGCAAGAGGAGTGAGGTGGATGACGCGACTCTCCGCGGGGACGAGACCCTCTTCGCTGCGTCTGGTCAAGAGGATGAGCAATGGCAATTGGTGCGTCCGGGCCAGACCTGCAATCCACTCCCACGTCATGGGATCCGCACGCTGGATGTCGTCGATGAAGAGCACGCTTTGCGGCGCGCTCGCACGGGCCACGACACGGCCGAGCGCCGCAAAGATCACAGCGATGCCTGCAGGCGATGACACGAGCATCTGCGCCGTGTCGCGGTTCGGCTCCGTCCCGCCCTGCCAATTGAGGACCGGCTCGAGCATTCCCGCGTCGGCGCCCAGCAATGCGACCGCATCGGCAGAGCCGGCTCGGCGGAGAAACGCCTGCAACATCTGCAGTGCCGGCTGCAGAGGGAGCACACGGGAGAGCTGATCGCACCGAGTTTCGAAGACTCTGATGTCAGCACGGAGACCGCTGATCCAGGCTGCGGCGAGGGCACTCTTGCCAATGCCTGGCTCCCCCTCAATGACCACCACGCGTGGCATCCCATCAGCGACCGACGCGAAGAGTGAATCGAGCGTTCGCAGTTCGTCATCTCGCCCGACGATGGAAGCTGCGGTGTTCCGAGCGCTCTGTCCGGCATGTACGGCAACAGCAATGCCAGGAACCGGCAAACCCTTCAACACCGCGCGGTGTGCCGCGTCGGTCGCATCCGACGGGGAGGCGCCGAGTTCGTCAGCGAGCGTTGCTCGGGTGGCCTCATGCAACGCGAGCGCTGACGATGTTCGTCCCTGCGCTGCAAGCCCCGCCATGGCGAGGCGAAGCGCCTCCTCGTCGTACGGGTCGGCATCGAGCGCCTGTTCAGCAGCCTCGATACCGGTGGCCATGTCGCCCGCGGCGAGCGCGATCCGCGAAACCAGATGTCGGGAGCGCGCGGTGAGTTGCGTGATGGTCCGGCGCTCCGATTCCATCCACACGTCGTCATCGACCTGTGGTTGCGCGAGGAGTTCGCGCGCAGAGAGCGCTGCGGCAAGCGCCGCTGCCGGGTTGCCGGCTGCGAGACGCCGTTCAGCCTCGGCGACGAGATCCGTGGCGCCGGTCAGGTCCAGCCAGTCCACCACGAGCGCGTAGCCGTTGTCCCCATGGACGATCCGTTCCGAGCCGAGCACGCCGCGGAGACGGCTCATGATCACGGCAAGCTGGCCAGCGGGGTCGAGCGGTTGATTGCCGGCCCAGAGGACGTCCGCGATTCGCTCGGCGCTCACCGATCGTCCCCCCGCGATCGCCAGCAACCTGAGCGCCGTTCGCGCTTTGCGGCTCCCGAGTTCGTACTCGGTGAATCCTTCAACGCTGAACTCGCCGATGACACGAACGCGGAGCGTCGACTTGCCGCCACCCACGGCCCGTAACGATACGGGTCGTGGGGGCCGTCTGCGGCGAGACCGGCTTGGTTCAGGTCTTCGCGTAGTTGCTCGCACCGTTCCAGTCGATGAGCACCACGGGGTCATCGCCGACGACCCAGGCGTCATGCCCCGAAGGCAAGGCCGTGATATCGCCGGGGTAGGCGTCGAACTCCGTGCCGTCGGCCATCAGGATGTGCAAGGCGCCGGAGACGTGGTACTGAAAGTGCGGCGCTTCGCAGAGCTCGGTACCAGCGACCGGCTTGACGTGCAACGACCACTTCCATCCCGGCTCGAGTGTGAGGCGTCCAACGGTGCCACCACCGATGTCAACCAGCTCGAGCCGTCCCTTGTCGAACGTGCGAACCTCGTTCGGCTGCGAGAGTGTCTTCTTCTCCGCTGCGATTGCTGTTGTCATGTCGCGGTGCCTCCTGGTGCATTGGTGATCGCGTCGTCACGACGCTCATCTGCATCCTCGCGATCCCAGGTTGCAGCCGCCTTGCAGTCCATGGAGTACAGTCACCGTCCTGCCGATCCCACCAGGGATGCCGGCGCCGTTTGGAGGAGGCACCTATGTACGCTCGATTTCTTCGTCTGCGTGGCGACGCTTCGAAGGCTGACGCCGCAATCGAGAACTATCAATCGCGCGTGGCTCCGGCACTGCGCGAGCAGGCGGGTTATGCAGGAGCGAGGCTCCTGGTTGACCGCGCTCAGGGGCGGAGCATGAGCGTCACGTTCTGGCGTGATGAAGAGTCTGCGCGCGCCAGCGAGGCGGCTCTGAGTGGCGTCCGGCGTGACGCGGTCTCGGCCTTTGGGGCTGATGACCCGGTGTCCGAGTACTTCGAAGTCATGACGCAGCACCGGCCGTTGCCCACCGAGGCGGGCAACTGGGTGCGCGTGACCAACCTGGCCGGCGATCCCGCGAAGGTCGATGAGGGCGTGGCTCACTACAACTCCCAGGTCATCCCCGGCGTCGAGGCGCTCGCCGGCTTCAGGGCAGCGGTCCTGTTTGTTGACCGCACGTCCGGAAACAGCGTGTCGGTGACTGTGTGGACCACGAAGTCAGACTTGGATGCATCAGCCGATGCGGGCTCCACGATCCGCGCGGCCGCTGCCGCCGTCATGGGCGCCGCAAGCCCCGAGGTCGAGAGCTTCGAGGTTGGGTTCGCCGAACTCGTTTCGTAAGGCGGTTTGACGTGTCGTCCTCCTGGGCCGCCTGACGGTCTGGCGGCTCAGGACAGACGGCGGTGCACACTGAGGACGTGGCTGACGCAACGGCGGTGGAACGCAAGGTCGTCGCCGTCGTGTCGGGCGGTCTCGACTCCACCACCATGGCCTACGCGTTGCGCGCTGAAGGGTATGGCCTCAGTGCGATCTCGTTCGACTACGGGCAGCGACATCGCAAGGAGCTGACCTACGCCGAGCGCATGTGTGCCGACCTGGGCGCGCAGTGGACACTCATTGACCTGCATGCGGCAGGTGTCACCAAGTTCATGGCCGGCTCGGCGCTCACCGATGATTCGGTCGGCGTTCCCGACGGCCACTACGCGGACGACAGCATGAAGGCGACGGTGGTGCCAAATCGCAATGCGATCATGCTGAGCATCGCGTGCGCGCTCGCGGTGAGCCAGTCGATCGGTGCTGTTGCCTTCGGTGCGCATACCGGCGACCATCCGATCTACCCGGACTGCCGACCGGAATTCCTGCGTGCCTTTGCCACCATGGTGAATCTCGCAGTCGAGGGATTCGGCGAGCTGGAAATTCTTGCGCCACTGATTGCGATGGACAAGACAGACATCGTTCGGCGCGGTGCCGAGTTGCACGTGCCGTTCGAGCGGACCTGGTCCTGCTACAAGGGTCGCGAGCTGCACTGCGGGACGTGCGGCACCTGCTACGAACGGCGCGAGGCCTTCACCCTCGCCGGCGTCGTGGATCCGACCGAGTACGAACGCGAATCGGCGGAAGCGCGCTAGATTGCGCTGACGGCCGAGGATCGCCGTGGCGATGTGCGCGCGGCGACCGCCGGACGGCTTGCGCGCGCCACGACGACAATCGCCGCCAGTTCGAGGATCTTCGTGGCGACGCCGACGATGTCCGCGCCCTCCCATCCGGCACCGATATAGAGCGCATACACCAGAACGTTGGCGATCAACAGTGCCAGCGCGGGCCCGCGCCAGCGAGGTGACCAGAACGCCATCAGCGCGACTGTGGTCAGCGCGATAGTGTCGAGCAGAAAGAGCACGCCGGTGACCGGTTCCTCGAGCATGTGCACCGGTACCAGGGTGAGGTGGATGTCTGCGGTGGCAAGCAGCATCACCGAGCCCAGGCGGGTGGCGGGGCTAGCCGATTCGATGCGGTCCCACAGTGTGGCCGCGAACCGCGAGCGCGCGGCGAGCACTTGCAGCGCCAGGAGCGCCGGTATCACTGCGACGGGAAGGAAAAGCACGCCCATCAGGGCGACGGCGTGGTCGCCTGCCATGTCCATCACCTTTGCTACGCGCGCCGGCCCAAACCCGGATCACTGCGTCCCGGCGACTGATCCGGTCGCGGTACACCCGTCGTAGCCCATTACAGACCAACCACCAACCTCGGCCGCGAATGGCCGATTGCATGAGGGCAAGCACATGTCCATTCCCAAGACCACGGCCGGTCTCTTCGGGGCCGTCTACCTGCTCGTCGGTGTCATCGGCTTCATCCCCGCCGTCGGCGGCGCGGATGGGACCACGGCACACAACCTGCTCGGATTGTTCCCGGTGAACGCGGTGCACAACGTCGTGCACATGGCAGTCGGCCTGCTCGGTCTGCTCGCATTCGCCCGTGGCACCAGCACCTCGCGCCTGTTCGCGCAGGGCGTCGGCCTCGTCTACCTGCTGCTCGCCGTGCTCGGCGCGTTCTTCAATACGGGGAACTTCCTCGGAATCGTGCCGATCGGCGGCCTTGATATTGCGCTCCACGCCGCTTCCGCGTTGGTCCTGCTCGTGGTTGGTTTCGCGCCCATGGCGTCGACACCGCGAATCGCTGGCACCACGGCGTAACGCGGCGACGCACGGTGGTGCGTTGCGGTTGTGGCGAACGGACGGGCCGCCTCCTGACGCGTGTGGGGGCGGTCCGTAACGTTGCCCTCGAATCCACCGCCCTTTCAGGAAAAGTCGCGCAGCCGCGACCAGGCGCTGGTGACGGGTTCGCTGAGCCGGCAGAACGTGACCGGTGCATCCTGCTCCAGGCTCGCGTCCTGATACGGCACGGTGAGATGTGCAACGACCTGCGCCGCCGCTGCACATCCAGGCGACATCGGACGGTAGATACCCGACCATCAGCGCGTCGGTGGCGGACACATGCGACGGAAGCCAGTAGGCATCGCTCAGCTGCGGGCTGTACACGCCGGGCAGCATGGTTGGGTTGCCGAAGATGTCCAGAGCGCCGGCCACGCCATAGTCACTCGAGATGATCACCGTGGCACTGCGCTCGGACGCCGGGAGCGCCGCGTAGATCGCGGTCACCTGGTTGGTGATCTGCGGCCAACCGACCGTGTCGGCGAAGACCTCCACGCTGTCGAGGCCTGTGGCATGCAGGCGATCGGAAGGCGTGATCGGAAGCGCGTACTTCAGGAGCGCCGCGCCGGCGAGAACCGTTGCGACAACAACGCTCGCGGTGAGCCCGGATCTGAGTTCGGCGGCGATCCAGGTGTGATATCGCGATCAGCCCCTGCGCGAGCACCAGCGGAATCGTCGGCCCCGCGTAGTAATACTTTCCGACAAAGAGAAACGCCACGAGCGGGACGGCGATCGCGATACCGACCGGTCGCAGGTCCTTATTGCGGAAGAGCGAGATCGCGCCAGCGATCCACAGGGGAATCAGCAGATTCAGGATGAGGATCAGTCCACCGAGATACGCGGCAATCCCACCGCCGCCGGCAATCGTGCCGCCATGGTTGGAGGCATATGTGAGCGACGGGAAACCATTGACGATCTGCCAGATGATGTTCGGTGCCCAGATGACGACCATGAGCGCGGCTCCGTACCAGGGGTATTTCGTCCGCAACATCATCCGCAGTGATGGCGTTGCGAGCACCGCAACGCCCATGCCGGCGATGAGTGCGAGGATCGTGTCCTTCGTCTCGAGACCGAATCCCAGGGTGATGCCCAGCAGGATCCAGTAGCGAGCCTTCCGGGTGACGATCAGTGAGAGAAACCAGTACAGGGAGAGCATCCATGTCAACTGGTCGAAGACAACCGTCTGGAACAACCATGTGCCCAGGATCAGCGGCATCGTGAGTGCGAGGAGCAGCGCAATGCCCTGCAGCACGAGCGAGCCGCCAAGGCGGCGAACGTACATGCCCGACAGCACGACGGTGATGCCGCTGACGATCGCCGGGAGGGCGCGAAGCGCCCACGGCAGTTACACCGAGCAGGCCGGTGTCGAGACGTGCGAGCAGCGGGACGAGTGGGAAAGTCGACGTAGCCGAAGGCGAGGTGACGTCCACATGCGAGGTAGTACAACTCGTCGGTCTGGAACCCGAGGGTCGCGTTGGTTGCGAGATGCACCGCGACCATGCAGAGGGCGGCCGCGCCGTAGAGCACGTAGGTCGGCCCAAGCGAATCTCGTTCCGATGGCGGCCGGTTCAACTTCCTGCTCTCATGTCTGCGTGACCGCTCAGGGTGACAGCGGTCACCCTACATCAGGCGTGACGTCCTGATGTGTGCGGTCCGCGACCTACTTCCGCGCGTCGTCGACCAGCTCTCCGTGATCAGAGGCGCCCGCAGGCGGTGGTGCCGACCGTCAAGAGAGGATCGGCGACCGATCGGTTCACCAGTGACAGTGTGATCATCAGAACCCGCGTGCCCTTGACGCAGTAGAACTGCCCACCTCCATCGCCGCTCTTCATGAAGGCCGCCTCGCCGACGCCGGGGACGTCCTGGTAGCCAGGAGTTCCAGCCAGCGGCGCTTTGACCTGGTCGATTTCAGCCTTGTTTCCGACGACGATGACCACAGAGAGGGTCTCGCCGGCCGGTCCTTTGTATGTGCACCCGATACTGCCATCGCCGGGCCCAGCTGCAGCGCCTATGGCTGTCGAAGCCTCCTGCTGCGTCACGAGTTCACACGCGCCAGTAGCTGCTGCGGCGACCGGGTCCGCAGGAGCTGCAGTCGATGTCGCGGAGGGAGCACTGGTCGCTGCATTCGCCGGTGAGCTTGGCGCCGTCCCAGATGCCGGGCTGCCGCAGGCCGTGAGCAACACACTGGTTGCCGCGATCACGCTGCTCCAACCGAAAAGGGTCCGTCGAGTCATGGTGTCTCCTTGCGCACATTCGTGCTCAGGTCGTCTGAATGAGCCGAAGTGTCCAAGGGGTGCCTAAAAATCGGCTAAAACCGAAATCCGCTTTCAAACGCGAACCACGTCAGCGTCGCAGCGGGATCGGCCGACGACGTCTGGGCGGTGGGATGGACTGCCAATGCCGTTCAGCAAAATGGGCAACCTGGTCGAGCACTGGGATGGAACGGCATGGACCATCGTCGCTGCCCCGGGCTCGACCCGGAAAGTGGTGCAGCTTCCAGCAAAGAGCGGCGTCCAGACCCGAGATCATGCCCCCACTCTCTCGATCGATCAAGGTCCTAGGAACGCCGCCCTCGCATTGTGCCAATCCAGATTTTGCACAACGGAAATGGGCGAGGTCAAGGCCTAGATTCGGGCCGAGCTCAGCCCACCTGGTTGCAGTATTCGAGGGCCAGGCAGGGGGCTGCGGACAGGGGGTACGGCACGCAGCGAGGGGTTCGAGGGATCACCCTGCCTGGTCCCTCATCCGAATGTACCGGACGGGTCGCTTCGCGTCGGTTCGGCACCGGACAGAACGGTCCTCAGCGGCTGGCCAGTCTGCGCCACCACGGCCTCTCGACATAGTCGCGCGTCGCCTTGAGACGTACCTGAACGTCCTCAGGAAATGACAACTCGCGGGCAGCCTCAGTGACCACGCCCGCCGTGTTGAAGCTCACGATCAGCCAGCGGTGGGGAAGGGCCTCGAAGCCGTCGAGTACCTCGCGCGGATCGCGACCGATGACCTTGCACAGACGCACAAACTCCGCTGGCGCCGGCTGACTAGCAGCCGCGAAAAGTGCGCGCTCACGCGTGGTTGGTGGCGTGTCCCTCTCTGTCACTCACATTGAAGGCTATCAGCCTGTACCTCGGGCATCACACTGGCCACCGAACGAGCGTCACGAGGAGGAGGATTGCTGCTGCGCTCATTAGGAGCGTTGCAATCCAGACCAAGGCGTTGCTCCACGTGCCACTCCGATGTTCCTGCATCACCGTCTTATCCCTGGCAAGGAGTGCAAGCAGTACGAGGATGGGTGGCGCGACGATGCCGTTGATGATGGCGGTGACGACCAATGCCTGGATGGGATTGATGTTGAGAAAGTTCATCGCTAGCCCACCGGCAATGGCGGCTACGATGAGGCCGTAGAAGGTTGGGCGAGCCGTGACGTGCTCGCTGAGGCCGCCGCGGAAGCCGAAAAACTCCTTGACGGCGTAGGCGGCGCTCCCGCTGAGAACGGGGATTGCGAGCAGACCGGTTCCAATCATGCCCACCGAGAAGAGGACGAAGGCGAAAGGCCCCGCGAGGGGACGCAGCGCTTGTGCCGCCTGGGCGGCACTCGCAATACCGTCATGGCCAGATCCGTGCAGTACCGTCCCCGACGTCAGGATTATTGAGTACATCACGAGCTGGGAAAAAAGCATGCCGATAGTCACGTCGAGTCGCGCTGCTTTGAGTTCCTTGCGGTTCGTGCCGCGTCGCTCGTCCTCTGTCTGGGCGCCTGCTGCCTTCATCTCATCAACTTCGCTCGAGGCCTGCCAGAAAAACAGGTAAGGGCTGATCGTTGTGCCCAAGATGGCGACGACGATGCCGAGGAACCCTTGGTTGAGCTCGACATGGGGGACGATGGTCGCTTCGAGCGTCCGTATCAACGCGGGGTGCACCACGAAAACCGTGATCACATATGCGAAGAGAGCCAAGGTCAGGTACTTGAAGATCTTGAAAATAACCGAGTACGACATGCGGAGTTGCAGAAAGCCGATGAGCAGCGCAACCGGGACGACCAACCACGCGGCTGGGATGTGACTCCCGGTGAGGAGCGACCCGCCAGCAGCGACAGCGCCCAGATCTGCGCCGATGTTGATGGTGTTGGCGCAGAAGACCGCGAGAATGCAAATCCCGACCAGCGCAGAGGGAAACTTTCGGCGGAGCGAGACACCTAGCCCGACGCCTGTCTGGAGCGCAATGCGGGCGCACGCTTCCTGGACGGCGACCATCAGTGGAAAGGTGAAGAGCGCGAGCCAAAGGGTTCCGAGCCCGTACTGGCTACCGGCCTGAGAATAGGTACCGATTCCTGAGGGATCGTCGTCCGACGCCCCTGTAATAAGTCCGGGGCCTAAGAGTTGGAGAACCCCGAAAGGTCCGCGGTGCAGTGCCTCATCAACGCCACTGCGCCCACCCGAGGGGGTGCCCGTAGCGGCATCGCCGGCAGGGCTCTCCTTGGCGACGTCCGCTGGCATGGGCTCTTCGGCAACACCGGTGAGCTTGGCGGCGACGGCGCGAAGTGGGTCGGGCCTCTCCTCCGCCGCCGGAGAGGTCTGTCGGCGGATCGCCATTATCTAGAATGATACAGCAACTGTAACTAAATCTGAGCGTTTCGCTAGGCTATCAACACCCAGCGACCCATGCCCCGAATGCTGATTTGCCGAGGCGACCCGTCGCGGCAGTTGACAGCGGTAGTACCACTTTTTATGATATCGCTTCACTCATGAAAATCCCACAGAGGGGCCAACATGCCGCTGGCACCGACCTTCACTGGCTCGCGCTGCGGGGTTTCGACGACCCTCTCAAGCACATGACCGAGGAACTCTGATGACCGCTGGCGGCATTGAGCGCGGCGTCCCGGAACCGCCGCCAGCCCCTGGCACGCAGGCCGCAACGAGCCTGAGGCCCACGCAAACGCCATTTCGCCCGACTGGCGCTATCGATCCAGGTGAGCTGACGCGACAGGAACAGGAGCGCCGGCGCGAACTGAGCCGTCTGCGAGGATTCAATTTGGGCGCCGCGCTGTTCGGCTGGCTCGTGGTGATTGGCATCGCAGCCCTGCTGACGGCAGGATTGGCCGCCACCGGAGCGGCGATTGCGCTGACCGGGGATCAGGTCACAAAGGACGTGGCTGCTCTATCGGTCACCGGAGCCGTCCTCCTGCTCATCGTTCTGTTCATTGCGTATTACGCTGGCGGATACGTGGCGGGACGCATGTCCCGATTCTCTGGGGCCACGCAAGGATTCGGCGTCTGGTTGATTGGCCTCTTGGTCACAGTCGCACTTGCGATCGTCGGCGCTCTGGCGGGATCTCAGTACAACCTGCTCAGTCAACTGCGCCTGCCGTCGGTTCCAGTGAATGGACAGTCCTTCGCTGCCGGTGCGGCTATTGCGGTCGTGGCCATCGCCGTCGTGACCTTGGCAGCCGCAATGCTCGGCGGCACGATGGGCCTCCGCTACCACCACCGCGTCGACCGAGCCCTTGCGACGGGGGCCTGAGGGCATGGGGGGGCGGGCTCACGCATGGAAGCTCAGTGAAGCGGGAGCTTTGAAAGATGAAGCCGCCGACGCCGAAGGACAACTGCCGCGCGGCGATGGGGTGGCCTCGCGTCCATCAGAAAGGCACCAGTATCGTCGTCGCCAGCGCATCGCCTCAGTGCATTTAGCGGCACTCTCACCGCGCGGCGGGAAGGCTCGAATCAGGAAAGCCACAGTTCACCGCAGCCCGCGCGTGGAGTCCAGCCAGGTTGATCCAAAGAAGGACTGACAGGACCTATGAAGCAACGAACTCTATGAACAGTTCTCTGGTCCGGATGGCCAAACGGCAGTCGAATAGCTTTCCGGCCCGCGTGATCAAACGATATGGCGCCGCGAGCGGTGGGACATGGGCTACTGCCATCGCGTGGAACGCGCTCTTCGCATTTCTTTCCGATCATCCTGGCTATCACCCTCATTCTTGGTCTCTTCGGCGCGTCGAATGTTGGTGGCGGTTTGGAACGCAACATAGCCGCGGCCATCCCCGGTCAGCAGGGGATGTTGATCATCCAGGCGCTCCATAGTTTTCATCGGGCGGCCGGACCACTCGTCGTTGCGGGTTTCGTCGGCCTTCTGTGGAGTGGATCATCGCTGTTCGGCGCCATCGATCAAGGCCTCGACGCGCTGTTTCCAATCCGGCAACGAGGCTTTGTCCGCCAGAAGTTGATGGCGATCGTGATGATCGTCGTCTTCACGATCTTGGTGGTACCGGCAACTGCCTCAGCGAGCCTCCTCTCGATTCTCACGAAGCTTCCGGGCGTCCCATCCTTTCTGGCAACTGGACCAGTCGCGTTGCTACTCCAGATTGCACTCGGCGTCGTTGACGGGGTCTTGCTGTTCGGCTCCATTTACTATGTCGTTCCCAATCGGAAGCAGAGAATCCGCGACATTCTCGCCGGGACTTTGATGGCGGCGGTGCTCTTTGAGCTCTTCATGCTGGTTTTCCCGCTGTATTTCAAGCTGTCCCATGGGTTCACCACGTACGGAAGTACATTCGCCCTTTTCTTTCTGCTCATGACACTGGCGTTCTGGATGGCCCAAATCATCATGCTCGGCGGCTCGGTCAATGCCGAGCTGCACCCGCCGGATCCCGGATCATTTCCACAAGCAGGAAGCAGCATTGCGCCGAACGCGCAAGCGCAGGCGGATGAAACCGCGCAAAGCAGAGTTCGGGAGCCGCAGTATGCCGAACCCACACGACGTTGATCTGTTGCAGCGACTAAACCAAAGCGATGTACGGAGGTGATCATGGCAGACCCAATAACCGCAGAACCGGACGGTTCGATCATGACCAAGCTGCAGGATGCGCTGCCTGACGGCGTTCAGGAACAAGCCCAGCACGCGGCCGAGCAGATCTCTACGCAGGTCACCACACAAGTCCGCGAACAGCTTGCAGTACGGTCGACGCAGGCTGGCGAACAGCTGTCGTCGCTCAGCACCGCGCTGCGCAACAGCACGAGCGAGTTGCGCTCGCAAGGGAATGACACTCCAGCACAGTTGCTGACGCCGGTGGTCGACAAAGCCGAGCAACTAGCGGGATATCTGAAGACTGCGGACCCGGATCAGCTTCTCTACGACCTCGAGGACTTTGGGCGCAAGCAGCCCTGGATGGTCATTGTCGGTGGCATCGCAGCCGGCTTTCTCGCCTCTCGATTCCTCAAGGCATCGAGTTCCCGCCGTTACATGCAACGTTCCCCGAGTGGATCGCCCCGCGTGTTCGAACCGGCGGGTCCGCAGCGTCGCGGCATCTCCTAGTGGCCGCCGAGTTCCAGCCCGGGAGGGAGCCCGACATTTTGGAGCGCACCGATCTTCATGACAAGCCCATTGGAGAGTTGCTCCGTGAACTCGCGAATGAGACGTCAACGCTCATGCGTCAGGAACTCGATTTGGCCAAGGCCGAGCTGGCGCAGAAAGCGAAGCAAGGAGGCATTGCTGCTGGCTTGTTTGGCGGCGCCGGCTTGCTTGGGTTCTTCGCATTCGCTGCGCTCACGACGTGTCTGATCGCAGCTCTCAGCTTGGCCCTGCCAGTGTGGCTGTCGAGTTTGGTCATTGTCGTTATCTACGTGGTTATCGCGGCCTGCTTGGCCCTCCTCGGGCAAGGCACGACTTAAGAAGGCGGTGCCGCCCGCGCCAGAGCAAACAGTACAAAGCATTAAGGAGGACGTGGAGTGGGCAAAGATCCAGGCGAAATCCGGGAGGCAATAGAGGCGACCCGAGGGCGCATGGGCGACACTGTCGAGGCCCTGAGCTACAAGACCGACGTCAAGGCTCGGACCAAGGACGCAATCGATGACAAGAAGCAAGCGGTGGTCGGCAAGGTGACCGCCGTGAAGGACGCTATCGTCGGCGGCGCTTCGAATGCTGCGGACACAGTCGGGGGTGTTGCGCCGAGCTCGGAGGACGTGAAGCAGACGGCCAAGCGGGCGGCGAGCGTCGCGCAGCAGAATCCGCTCGGGCTCGCTTTGGGCGCTGCCGCGCTTGGTTTCCTTGCCGGCATGCTGGTTCCGGCGACACGGTTCGAAGACGAGGCGGTCGGCCAAGCTGCCGACCAGGTGAAAGACACCATCAAGGACACCGGACAGCAGGCACTCGAGCACGGTAAGCAAGTGGCGCAGGATGTCGTTCAGGCTGCGGGTGAAACCGCGAAAGAGAGCGGTCAAGAGCATGCCGATCAGCTGAAGCAAACCGCACTCGACAACGCCGACGAGGCCGCATCCACGATGTCCTCGGCCACCAGGGAGGGCGCACTTCAGCGCTGATTTTCGATTGGCCCGCCGTGTCCTCTTGGCACTCGCCGCCGAGGGCGCGGCGGGCCAGCAACTCGGGGGCTCCGATCAACACGTTCCCATCCGATATCAAGGCGACGCCTCTCCGCTCGACATTCGAATCACTATTGCTACCTAACGGGGAAACCATGGCAGAAGAATCGACGCTGGACATCGTAACTGCGTACCAAAACGCGTGGACGCGCCAGGATTTCGATGCGGCTGCTCGGTATATTGCCGACGACGTTGTCTTCGTGACTCCGCGGCAGCGGCTTCAGGGTATTGATCAATTCATGCAGATGATTCGCGCATTTTCGCAACGCATCGAACCGCGTTGGGAGCTCGTCGCTTCGACGCAGGCCGAAAACTCGGTGCTGTTGCTCTACCGGATATTCACGACCGGCGGATCTCCGGCGCTCTGCGCGGATTTCTTCACTGTTGCGTCGGGAAGGATCGCAACGGAGATGCTGACCTTTGACCCCGCGCCGTTTGTTTGATTGGGCAGCGGCGCGAGCCAGGCGGCGTGGTGCGCACGGGATGATAGGGATGACGCCGCTCAGAGCGCCTGACTGAATCCGGCGCGCGCCGATAGCCCAACAGAGGAGCACGTCATGACGGACCCCGCGCGCGACGATGTCGAAACCTATATCAGCGCTGCGCCCGAAGCTGCGCGCCCGATATTGCAGCAGTTGCGGCGCGCCATCAGGACCGCGGTGCCCAATGCCGAGGAGAGGATCAGCTACGGGATGCCGTCCTATCACCACCACGGCCGTTTGGCCTACTTCGCCGCCCATCGGCAGCACGTCGGGCTCTATGCACTTGGCCCCGTCGACCGTCTCCCCGAAGAGCTCAAACAGTTTGCGAGTGCGAAAGGCACTCTTCAATTTCCTTTCGGTAGCAACCTGCCAATGGCGGCCATCGGCCGTCTGGTTCGCGCACGAGCCCGGGAGCGTGAGGCCGCCGCGCAGCTCTCGCCGCGTCGATAGCCAGTTGCCGCTCAGCCGCCTCCTGCTTGCACCCCAAGAATCGCCACGATGGTGATGCTGAGGGCGAGAGCGCAGACGGCAGTTGCTCCCAAGCCAACCAACCAAGGCTTCGCCATCCGGGCCCGCCCATTGAGTAGGAGCGCGATCGAGAGCATCACAATCGCCGCTTCTGCAGCGCTTGCGAGCACATCGGGGAGGGATATGCCCTCGGCAACTCCCGGTGTCGGTCCGATGGGCAGGCCGACCGTTCGGGAGAGTGCCCAGACGGCAATCACGAGAGCATTGCCGACTGCGACCCCAAGCAGCAAGAGACGATTCCGGCTCATCGTCAATACCATCGCGGCGCCCAACTGCGCGATTGCCGCGCCGACGAAAAACGCGGCATACAAAGTCGATTCCTGCAGGTGCGGGCCTACCACGGAGAGATGTATCAGCGCCGCGCTGACCAGCATTGCCACGACCCCTGCAAGCAGTATCGTCCGAGCGTCGGCACGACGAGTAACAACCATCGCGGCCGGGCTGTTCCCTTGCACTGCTGTGCGCGCTGTGGAACAAGTACTGTGCCGAGCACGACCAGGCCGCCGCCAAGCGCGATGAACGCTCCGGCCCCCAAGCTCGCAATGACGAACGGATCGGCCTGCAGCTGCTGATACGACCCGATAAGTTGCGACAGCACCCAGGCGGCGAATGCGGAGATGCCAAATCCGAAGGTCGCAAGTCCGTACTGCAACTGCTTCGAGGGTCTCACGGCGTAGAGGATTCCCAGCGCCGCGCTCAAGATGCCCGCTCCGAGGAGTACCCGACCATTGGTTCCCGCAATGCCGCTAATGCTGTCGACACCGGCATAAAGGGACAGCCACGGCAGCAGCGATCCGAGGATCAGGAGCGCGCCTCCTGTCATCCCAAGTGCGGCGACCACGCCCGAGGGAGCCAGCGACATCGAGGCCGACCCCACCACGCCCATGCGAAGCTTCCTGCATCCATTGCCATATCACCTCATGAGTATTCGAAGAGAGCTGGCGGGCCTCGGCCGTGCGTCGTGCATGACCGAGATACCCACCGCCCTGAGTTGGTCCTTGCGAGTGTCTACGCCTTGTCGGCCGACTTCACGGCGAAATAGAGGAAGAGGTTTGACGCAATATCCTTCGTGCAGGCGGCACTGGTCTGGCACGCACTTCACTGCGCTGATGCTCTTGCCGTCAACGATGCCGTCCCACGCCGCTGGCTGGTCACGCCGACGACGATGATCCGCCACCACTCGGCGACGCCTGCGTTGGCAGTAGTCACCACGTGGCTATGCGGGGGCAAAGGGCATCGGATGCACTCGATCCAAACACCCGTGACAGATCGATGTCATGCGGATGGTCCACGCACCGGCCGGCGGTCGGGCACTGCAGGGTGCTCGTGGATGGCGTGAAACCGATCGGTACCACCACGTAGAGTGGGTCGACCTGTCCCGTGATGGGGGCGAAGTCGGCGTTTGCACCGCCCTCGCAGAATGTGGGCGCGCCGCTGGATGGGGGCGCCGCGCAATAGAAGTTCTTGCTGTATGTGAACTCGACGGTCCGGCCGTTGAGCCATCCTGCGGTCGAACCATGATCGACGTCACCCTCGCTTCCAGTGTGGATGCAGGGATTGTTGATCGTGCACTTCTGTTGCGTCCCGTGGCCGGCAGCGCTGACCGTGCCCAGGGTCAAGGTGAAAACGCTGGCGACGCCAATGACGGCGCCAATTGCAGCGCGCCACGGGGTCAAATGAAATCGCGGCATGAAAGCCTCCTGAATCTGTGTATTGGTCACCATGAAGAAACTATCGATCGGGCCGTGCTGCAGTGATTCGAAGGGCATCCTCCTCCTCGGGACATCTGCAACAACCAACCGTTGCAGTACCCAAGCCTCAGATCTATCGGACGACAACTAAGGCTCACTACGTGGGCTGTACTCGAGGTGGATCACCGATCGCGCAACCGGCGCGGGCGCCGCGCTCAATTTCAGCCGCGGCGCCGCTCAGTTCCACCGAAGGTCGATACCGGCAGCCGCCCGCTACTCCGGTCGAGAGCGAGGAGGTGCGTGAGCAGAGAGTTGGCAGCTCCGCGCGATGCCAAAAAAGGGGGCCGCCTCCAAAACGCGTTTCGAAGGCGGCCCGGGCGAGAGGGGAGGAGGTTCTAGGGGGTCAGCTGCAGCCGCTCGTGGCGCCGCAGTTGTGGCACTTGTAGCAAGCGCCGTTACGCACCATCAGGCTGCCGCAATCGCTGCAGGTTGGTGCGTCTTCCTGGTTGATGAATGCGCCGGCGCTGGTGAACGGAATAGGCAGCGGCGGGCTTGTCCACCGCTGACGGTGCCGCGGCGACCGCGACGGCCGCAACCGGTTCTGCTTCGATCTCGGCGACAGGTTCCGACACGCTGCCGTCCGGCTCGCGCCGGATGATGCCGAGACGGTCGCGGTCCTCCTGCGGCAGGAAGCGTGATGCCAGCCAGCGGAAGATGTAATCCATCACCGACTTGGCAATCGGGATCTCGGGGTTGCGCGTGAACCCCTGTGGGTCGAACCGTGTGTGCGCGAACTTTTCGACGAGCGCAGGGAGCGGCACGCCGTACTGCAGACCGACCGACACCACGGTGGCGAAGGAGTCCATCAGACCGCTGACCGTCGAGCCTTCCTTGGCCATGCGCAGGAAGATCTCTCCGGGGGTGCCGTCCTCGTAGAGGCCGACGGTGAGGTAGCCCTCGTGTCCGCCGACTTCGAACTTGTGCGTGATCGCGGCACGCTCCACCGGGAGCCGCTTGCGCGCCGGCCGCGCCGCAACTTCGGTGCGGTGCCCGGTGGTCTTGTCCATGCTGGTCGCGAGCGGCTGGCTGCGCTTGCTGCCGTCGCGGTAAATCGCCACCGCCTTGAGCCCGAGCTTCCACCCGTCGGTGTACGCGCGCTCGATGTCCTCGACGGTCGCCTCGTGTGGCATGTTCACCGTCTTGGAGATGGCGCCGCTGATGAACGGTTGCACCGCAGCCATCATCCGGAGATGACCCTGCCAGGTGATCGAGCGCTTGCCGTTCTGTGGCGTGAACGCGCAGTCGAAGACCGCGACATCCTCCTCGCGGAGCGTTGGCGCACCCTCGATGGTGTCGTGGGTATCGATGTGGGCGATGATCTCCGCGATCGCGGTCTCGCCATAACCGAGCCGGCGCAGCGCGGCGGGCACGGTGCCGTTGACCATCTTCAACATCCCGCCGCCGACCAGCTTCTTGTACTTGACGAGCGCGATGTCGGGCTCGACACCGGTGGTGTCGCAATCGAGCATGAAGCTGATCGTCCCGGTGGGTGCGAGCACGGTCGCCTGCGAGTTGCGATAGCCGTGGCGAGCGCCGAGCTCGTGCGCCTCGTCCCACGCGTGCCGTGCTGCGGCGACGAGGTCGGCCTCGATGTTGTCGGTGGGGATGTTGTAGGCAGCTTCGCGGTGCTTGCCGACCACCCGGAGCATGGGCTGGCGGTTGGCGGCGAAGCCGTTGAAGGTCCCGATCTCGCGCGCGATGCGTGAGGACTGCGCGTAGGCCTCGCCGGTGAGGATCGAGGTGAGGCAGGCCGCGAGGTCGCGACCCTGACGCGAAGTCGTAGGGCACGCCGCGAGCCATCAACAGCGCGCCGAGGTTCGCGTAGCCCAGGCCGAGCGGACGGAAGTCCTCGCTGTTCTTGGCGATCTTCTCAGTCGGGTACGAGGCGTTGCTGACCAGGATCTCCTGCGCGGTGATCGTGATGTGAATCGCGTGCTTGTAGGCCTCGATATCGATCGAGCCATCCTCGTTGAGGAACCGCGTGAGGTTGATCGACGCCAGGTTGCAGCTGGTGTCGTCGAGGAACATGTACTCGCTGCAGGGGTTGCTCGCGTTGATCCGGCCGGTCACCGCGGAGGTGTGCCAGTCGTTGATCGTGGTGTCGTACTGCATGCCGGGATCGCCGCACTGCCAGGCGGATTCGGCGATGAGCCGCATCAGCTCGCGCGCCTTGACCGTCTTGAGGATGCGGTTCGAATCGGTCACCGCGCGGAGGTGCCAGTCGCGGTCGTCCTGCACCGCGCGCATGAACTCGTCGGTCACGCGCACGGAGTTGTTGCTGTTCTGGAAGAAGACCGACGCGTATGCCTCGCCGGTGAAGGAACTGTCGTAGCCGGCCTCGATGAGCGCCCACGCCTTGCGCTCCTCGGTCACCTTGCAGGTGATGAACTCCTCGACGTCCGGGTGATCCGCGTTGAGGATGACCATCTTCGCGGCGCGGCGCGTGGTGCCGCCGCTCTTGATGACGCCCGCGAACGCGTCGAAGCCCTTCATGAAGGAGACGGGGCCGCTGGCGGTCCCGCCGCCGGCGAGCGACTCGGTCGCCGAGCGAATCGTCGAGAGGTTGGTCCCCGTGCCGCTGCCGTACTTGAAGAGCATGCCTTCGGTCTTGGCGAGCGTGAGGATCGACTCCATCGTGTCCTCGACGCTGTTGATGAAACACGCACTGATTTGAGGACGGCTCGTGGAAACGCCGAGGTTGAACCACACCGGGCTGTTGAAGCTCATCTTCTGATGCAGCAACAGATGGGTGAGCTCATCCTGGAAGGCCTGAGCGTCCGTCTCGGTGGCGAAGTAGCCGCCCTCGCGACCCCACTGCGCGATGGTGTCCGCGACGCGCGAGATCATCTGCTTGACGCTGGTCTCGCGACGCGGGGTCCCGAGCTTGCCGCGGAAATACTTGCTGACCACGACATTTGTGGCCATCTGTGACCAGAACGTCGGAACCTCGCAGTCCTTCTGCTCGAAAACGTTCTCGCCCTTCTCGTTGCCGATGGCGGCGGTGCGCTGCTCCCAGGTCACTTCGTCGAAGGGATGCACACCCTCGTGCGTGAAGCGGCGCTCGACATGGATGCCGCCGGCTTCCACCTCCACCTTGGTATTCACGCGGGCGTGCTCCGACGCGCTGCGGCGAGTGCCTCGACGCCCTGACGGGGGCTCCATCGAGATGCGGTGGGAGTCGTCAGGGCGGAAGTTTGGAGGCGGATCGATCCACGGTCTTTCCTCTTGCTGGCTGGTGGGCGCTTCATTGTGCTGAGACGTAGTGCAGGACCGCGCCCTGGCGGGGTTGGAGCCCCAATCTCCGCGTGGTGAGATCGTCAATTATCCCACATCTTGGGGCTCCACCGCCTGGGAGCCCCCATATCTTGCGAAGTCGGGAGGCCAGCCGTCAAGGGGTTATGGAGTCTCCGTTGGCCCGGTGAGTATGGCTCGATGCAGGTCCGGAACCTCGACCTGCATCGCAACGCGTCGATCGCCTGCGAGCAGCAGGAATTCGCCCCGAGATGCGGTCTCGAGGAATGATCGCTGGGCCTCGGTGAGACCGAACGCACGCTCCATTCGTTGCGTTTCCGCGGCGCGATGACCGCCCAGCAGCACGACCGCGCAATTGGTAGCGATCACACTGCCCTCATCGCTGCTCAGGAGGTCCTGCGCGTTCTGCGTGGCCACCACCAGTGAGGCGTCGTACTTGCGGCACCGCCGCGCCAACTGCACGAGGAGTTCGCGCAGCGGCCGGTGGACGCAGAGCGCGCCAACTTCATCGAAGACGATGTGGCGGCGCCGCCGGTCGCGTCGCACCAGCTCCCACAACCAGCGCGCCACGATCAGCGTCGCCGCAGCCACATGTTCCGCCGGCATGTCGCGCAGCGAGATGGCGCACACGCCCGAATCCACGGCAAGCGAGGTCGGGCGATTGAACAGCGCGCCGAGGCCTCCGGTGCAGAAGCGACGCACCACCATGGCGACCGGCCGCGCCTCCGCATTGAGGGTTGGCAGGCAGTCCTCGAGAAGGGGCGTCCGGCGTTCCGCGCTCGCCCGTTGCAGGGCATCTCGGGCTGCGCTGTCGACCACCGCGCGCTCCACGTCCCCGAGACGATCGCCGCAGAGCACGGTCACCAGATCGACGACCGCGGCGACCGCCGCCTCGGGATCGTCAGCGGCGCCCTCGAAGACATTGACCGCCGCGTCGGATCCCGGGGCCAGTTCGAGGTAGCGACCGCCGAGCGCCTTCACCAGCCCGCGGTACTCACCCTCCGGGTCGATGATCACCGAGTTCACAGCGGCGACCGCGGCCTCGAGCACAAGCGCGCCGATGGCGAAGCTCTTGCCATGGCCCGACGCCGCGAACACGGCGATGTTGGGGTTCGGATGCTGGCGCACGTCGAAGGGCGCGACGCGGATCGGCAGCTTCGACCGGATCGCCGCACCGAGCCGGTACCCGCCAGGGTCGGAGCATCCCGCCTCCACCCAGGGGACGCAGGTGGCAGCGGCGGTGGAATCCACGAGCTTGCTGCTCGGGCGCGGGCCCGCGCCGACCGGGAGCGTGGCCAGCGCGGCCTCCAGGTGGCGGAAGTGGGTGACCTCGACGCCGATGAGTGCCGACGCGAATCCCAGGCGCAGGGTGTCGCTTCTCGCGCGCAACTCGTCCAGCGACCGGCCGCGCGCGGCGGCGATGACGGACATGCGCAGCGGCCGTCCAAGGTTGCGTGCCAGCCGCTCGCGAAGCGCCGTGGCCGCGTCGACCCCGATGTCGACGTGTACGTCACCGAGCGCACCACGTTCCTCCTCGAGCATGCGATGCGCAGAGAAATCGCGAAGGCGACGGTTGAGACGGCCGAGGGCTTCGCTCAACGGCGCGGGCTCGAGGTTGATGGTGATGTCGCACTCCGCCTGCACCGTCAGGAGCGGCGCCAGCCAGCCCAGCCGCGACCGGATGGCCGGGAAGCCGCCGCAGCGCGTACCCGCGCAGGAAGAGGCCGCCGAGCACCACATGCTCCCGCTCCTCGTCCCAGGTGATCGGCACGTTGTGGTCGAAACCGTCAGTAACCAGCGCGCAGAGCGCGTCGCTTCTGAGCCTGGTACTGCTGACGCCAAGCGCTGCCAGGCGATCGGCCGTGTGGCGGCATGCCTGTCCGAGCACGACTTGCGTGGCAGCCGTGAGCACTACGAAGACTGAGCGGGTGTGGCGGTCACCCATGCGGAGTTGCTCCGTCCAGTGCGCCTGCATGGCCGCATCCAGCTGGGGATGCGGCCCCATCAACTCCGTCGGCTCCGGCGCGCGGAGTGCACGGACGCGCACCAGCAATTGCATCGGGGGCTCGAGGGTGTGGCACATTCGCGCAAACGCCGCAGCAGCCGCAGCCTTGCGCGCGGGATGCAGGGCATCGATGTCGAGCTCACTGGTCGCGAGCACCGCGCAGACCTGCGCACCGCGCTCGAAGTGATCGTCACGAATCACGATGGCTCCGCCATTCGGCTGGGGCACCGGTCGAGCGCGGACGAGCGCACGCGCGATCAGACCGGCCACGAGGACTGCAGTTCGCTGCTGACCCGGCGCGCGAGCCGTCGCAATGCGATTGCGGCAGGCCCGGTCTCATCAAGACCGACGAGCCGGTGCGCGTTCTCCGCCGTGATCACCGACTTGTCGTCAGGGATCTCGCCGATCACCTGTCCACCCAGGTCGGCCATCGGTTCGCTGAGGTCGGTACCGGGGCGCGAGCGATTCACGATGTAGCGGAGCTGGTGCCGAAGGCCGAGGCGGCGCAACACCTCGGTGCTGCGATAGGCGTCCTGCACGCCACCGGCGGTCGGGACCACGACGACGAACACGTCGTCGCAGGCGCAGATCGCGGTGGTGTTCAAGGGCGAGAGCTCCGGGGAGAGATCGATCACAACCAGGTCGAAGTCCTCCATGTCGAGCTCGCGGAGCACCTCACGCAGGAGCGCGGGCGTGACCGGCCACTCTGGATTCACTGCGCGCTGCGGACCGAGCAGGACGCGCGCCCCTGATGCGTGCGTTGTCATGAAGTCCAGCACGCGGCGGTCATCCGGGGATGCGAGACCGTAGTCGAGCAGCGTTTTCTCGGGCGTGCCGAGGCGGACCGCGACACTCGGGCTGCGCAGGTCGAGGTCGATCAACGCGACCTTGGGTGGGGCATGCCCTTCGCTCCGGCTCGCTGCGAGCAGGCAGGCGAGCTCTGTCGCCAGCGTGCTGCGCCCCGTACCGCCTCGCAAGGAGAAGAAGGTCACGCGGCGCGGCCCGTCACGGCGGCGCATGGATCGAACCGGTAGTGCAGGGTCGCCGGACGAAGGCGCAGGCCGAGCCGCGAACAGCTCGACGATCGAGTTGGATCCAACTGATCCCGGGTCACCGCCGGCGCTTGCCGCTGCGACCACAACCGGCGGACCGTCCGCCAATACCACCGGCGTGACCCCACGCCGAGGACGGGTCCAGAAGCGCCCCGCGAAGACCGCCCAATCCAGCGCCGGCCGTCCCGCAATGCGCACCCACCCGAGCCCGGCAGCTGCTGCGGCGATCACCGCCGCCATCGGGTCCACGAGTGCCGCAGGGAGCGGCGAGCGGACCAGCGAGTACGCCGCCAGCGCTCCCGTCATCACCACCGCGAGCTGCCCAGCGCTGAGCCCGAAGGCCAGCGTGTCAGGTCGATCGAAACCGTCGGCGAACTCGATCTGGTCCATACCGCCACTCCACTATGTGTGATCGCAGAATGACAGTATCGTGGGGTGCGGTCGGACCCGGCTCGCGGACAAATCGAGCGTGAGCCCAGCGATCGCGTGCCGAGCACACCCGCATGCCCACCGCATAATCGACACCGGTGTCAACGTCGGTTCAGGGCCCGTGGAGGTAGTCATGGCAGCGGTCGTCGAGCCCGACGTGGCTCTGTACCAGCAGTACATCGACGGCGAGTGGACCGGCGCGGAGGACGGGCGCACCTACGAGGTGATCAACCCGTCCACCGAAAGGGTCATGGCGCTGGCCCCGGCCGGCACCCGCGCGGACGCTCGCCGGGCCATCGCCGCCGCCCGGCGCTCCTTCGAAGCCGGCGAATGGCGCCTCAAATCGCAACTCCAGCGCACCCAGATCATGTTCCAGATCGTCGAGCACCTCCAGGAGGTTTCCGACGGCTGGGCCTGCTCGAGTCTCAGAACGCGGGCGCCGTGCTGCGCAAGACAACGGTGGTCGATGTGCCGCTCGCCATCGAGTGGTTCCGCAGCATGGCCGAGCAGGCGCTCGGGATTCCGTGGTACGAGCCACTGCCCTGGATCGATTCGCCCTACGTGTCCTGGAACTTCGTCCAGCGCGAGCCGGTCGGCGTCTGCGCCGGGATCATCCCCTGGAACTACCCGCTGATCTTCACGATGTGGAAGATCGCGCCGGCGCTCGCGATGGGCAACTCAGTGGTGCTCAAGCCCGCGCCGCAGACGCCGCTGACGGCGCTGGAAATCGCGCGAGCCATCGACGAGACCGGGTTGCTGCCCAAGGGCGTGCTCAATGTCGTCACCGGGGACAGCGTCGAGCTGGGGATCGAACTCGTCGAGAACCCCGACGTCGACAAGATCGCCTTCACGGGCTCAACCGCCACCGGTCGCAAAATCCTCGCGGCTGCCGCCCCCAGCATCAAGAAGGTCACGCTGGAGCTGGGCGGCAAGTCGGCCAACATCGTCTGTCCCGACGCGGACCTGGATATCGCCGTCGACGGCGCCCTGTTCGGCACCTTCTTCCACCAGGGGCAGATGTGCGAATCGGGCACGCGCCTGTTCGTGCACGACGACATCTACGACACCTTCGTCGACCGGCTCATCGACGGCGCCGCGGCGCTGCGGGTGGGCGACGCCGCCGACTTCGAATCGCAGGTCGGGCCGGTGATCAACAGAAAGCAGTACGACATGATCCTGTCCGCGATCGAGCGCGCCAAGCAGGAAGGCGCCACGGTCGCCTGCGGTGGCGGTCGCGCTCCCAACGTCGGGGACCGCGGGTTCTTCATCCAGCCAACCGTGCTCACCGACGTCGTCCCGGATTCGCACGCGGGCACCGAGGAGATCTTCGGCCCGGTGCTTGCGGTGCAACGGTGGAGCGACCTCGGCGAGGTGATCAACCGCGCGAACCGGACGATCTACGGGCTCGCCGGCGGCGTGTGGTCGCGCGACACGCGCGGCGCCATCGAGATCGCCAAGCAGCTGCGCACCGGGACGGTCTGGATCAACGACTGGCACCTGCTCAATCCCCTGGCGCCGTTCGGGGGCTACAAGCAGAGCGGCATCGGTCGGGAGCACGGCCGCGAAGGGTTGCTCGAATACACGCAGGTGAAGCACATCCACGTGGACCAGGGTGTCCCCCGGCGCGAGCGCTACTTCTGGGACGTGCTGCTGGGCTGAGCCGCGAGCTCGTCGAAAAAGGCAGCGATTGCGGCGGCGACCGCGTCGGGTCGCTGCACCGGAAGGTCGTGCACCCCGTCGATCCAGACGACGCGGGCCCGGTCACCCACGTCGCCAAGGCCTGCGCGATCGACCGCACCTTGGGCGAATCCTCGTGGTCGGGAGATCCCGCGGGGATGAAGAGCATCGGGGCCTGCACTCTCGCCATCAGCTCGTAGCCGTTGGCATCGAACAGGTGGTGCGCGATGTCCATGTGATGCTCGAGCGTGAGCCGCGGCCGGAGCGTCCCCGCGCCGGTGCCGTCGTCCTCGAAGTTGCCACCGAGGATTGCCGCGGCGGTGTCCGGATCCGAGCCGTCGCGCAGCGGCGATGAGTTCCATCCAGGCGCGAATGCTCCGGGTGATGCCGGCCATCGCGGGCGGGCGCATGGTCCGCTCCGCCACCGCCCAGTTGGGGCCGAAGTACGCCTTGAGGTCGCCGGCGCCGCCATCGATGCAGATGACGCCGAGGGTGAGGTCAGGGTGGTCCGCCGCGAACGACAGCGCCACCGATGCGCCCCAGCTGTGGCCGGCGACCACGACCGGCTCAGGGTGCCGGAGCCCAGCGAGCAGCCCCTCGAGGTCGCGGGAGATGGTCTCGAAGTCATAGCCGGTATCGGGACGATCGCTCTGCCCGTGCCCGGGGAGGTCCACGGCGATCACCCGATGCGCCGGCACCAGGCGATCGGCGACGAGATCCCACCAGCGCGCGTTGCTGGCCAGCCCATGGAGCGCCAGCAAGGCGGGTTCGCCGCCGGCGTGATCGCGCACCGACAGCGCGAGACGAGGGTCTCGACGCGGTACTCAGCGATGTCGTGGCTCATGGCGATGGGATTGTCGCCGCTTGCGGCATTGGAACCATCGTCCGGTAGCATGGCGGTGGCGGGCAGGCCCCGCTCGACCTGTCCAGGAGTTCGAGCCTTTGTCGGCAATCGAGCCGTACACGCGGCGGATGCTCGGAGCGTCCAACCCATCATCGTCGCCAACCGGGCGCCGCTCGTCCTCCACGCCGCCGACCCCTACCGGGGCACCCCCGAGCGGCTGGTCAAGGGCGCGGGCGGCCTGGTGACCGCGATGACGTCCCTCGCGCCGGCGACCGACGCGGTGTGGATCGCGCTCGCGCGCGACTCATCCGATCGCACGCTCGCCGCCCTCGGTGACCCCGCGTGCCTCACGACCGAGGACGGCACCTCGATCAAGGTCGCATTCGTCGAGCCGATCGCGTCCGCATACGACCTCTACTACAACGTCATCTCCAACCCGCTGCTCTGGTTCATCCAGCACTACCTCTGGGACCTCGCGCGCGAACCGGTCGTCGACGAGACGATCCATCGGGCGTGGGTCGACGGGTATGTCAACGTCAATCAGCTGGTCGCCGATCGCGTGCTTGCCGAAGCCGAGCGGTCCGAGAAGCCGGTGCTCGTGTTTGTCCAGGACTACCAGTTGTATTCGTTGCCGGGCTGATTCGCGAGCGACGCGCCGACGTGCGCATTCAACACTTCGTGCACATCCCCTGGCCGACGCCGCAGTACTGGACGATCCTGCCGCGGCACATCCGCGACGCCATCGTGCACGGGCTGCTCGGTGCGGACATCATCGGCTTTCAGACACTCCGCGACGTGCGCAACTTCCTGATGACCTGCGAGCAGAACCTCGGCCTCACCGTCGACCATCGCGGCAGCGGACCGTCTTCTGCGAAGGCCGCGCGGTGTGGGTGCGCAACTATCCGATCAGCGTCGACCCGAAGACCTTTATCCAGCACTCGGAACAGCCCGCCGTGCTCGCCGAGGTCGAGCGCATCGAGCAGTGGCGCCCGAAGCACCTGATCCTGCGTGTCGACCGCACCGACCTGACGCAAGAACATCGTGCGCGGCTTTCTCGCCTACGAGCGATTGCTCGCCGCGCATCCGGAGTTGCTCGGCGACGTGATGTTCTGGGCGTTCCTGCAGCCGAGCCGCCAGGACATTGACGACTACCGCGCCTATCTCGGCCACGTCCTGAGCGTCGCGGCGCGCATCAATCGCGAATACAGTCGCGGGGGCTGGACCCCGATTCGCGTGGAGATCGAGGACAACATGGAGCGCGCCATCGCGGGCTATCGCATCTTCGACGTGCTGCTCGTCAATCCCATCTATGACGGCATGAACCTGGTCGCGAAAGAAGGCCCGCTCGTCAACCAGCGCGACGGGGTGCTGGTGCTCAGCGAAAACGCCGGATCCCACGAGGAGCTTGGCGAATGGGCGATCACCGTGAACCCCTTTGACATCGACGAGACGGCGGAAGCGCTCTACCTCGGCTTGATGATGGACGAGCCGCAGAAGAAGGCGCGGCTGAGCAAGATTCGCGACACGGTGCGGACCAATGACATCACCAGATGGATTGCCCTGCAGCTGCAGGACCTACGCGAGCTGATCGACTAGCAGCCCGACCGCCCGGTCAGTGGTTGAAGCCGGCGAACCCTGCGATGAAGAGCCAGCCCACCGCGGCAAAGGCGACGACCCAGAGCGTGATCCAGGTGCGGCCGGTCGCAAACCGACGGCTGCGGCGGAGGTATGCACGGCGAACCTCGAGATCCGCGGACCCGTCAGGACCGTTTCGGGGGAGTCGGCGAACTGGGGATACTTCCGCCATGTGCTCTGTCCAACGGGGTTGACAGGGATCGAGTTACGCCCCCCGACGTACGCGCAAGTATCATGCAGACCAGCCGAATTGTGGGTGGATTTGCCGTCGGCGCGCGGGGCCCGGTGCCTCGCGTTGAGCTCCCAATCGAATGCCTGGAGGTACCGTGGACGGCGACGCGCCCGACAGCACCGACCCCATCTCGCTTGCGCGGCAGGTGGTTGAGGACGCCATTCGCCTGGGTCGAGCCGAGCTGAGCCTCGTCAGCTCGGAATTGAAGCGGGCGGCCATCCAGCTGGCGATCGCGATCGCGATGATCACGGTCGCGACGATGTTCCTCTTGATTGGCGTGATCGAGGCATTGGGCGCACTCCCCTCGGGCCTCGGCATCCTGGGCGCCGAATGGGTGCGCTGGCTGGCACTGGGGGGCATCTTCCTGATCCTCGCGATCGTGCTCGTCCTGCTGGGCAAGTCGCGCGCGACCAAGGCGATCAAACGAGGCCGCAAGCACGTAGAAGACACGTTGAAGGAGGACGCCGAGTGGCTCCGGGAACTGACGAAGCGCAGCGTCAGCGGGCACTGACCAAGCAGTCGCTGGCGCGAAGCGTCGGCGCACTGGAGCAGCGAGTGCGTGCCGAGCTCGACTGGAAGGCGCGTCTGCGCCGTGACGGGCCGCGCTATGCGGCGATCGGCGGCGCCGCGATCGCTGCTCGTCGGAACGCTGGTGTTCATCCGCTCGCGCTTCCGTGGCGATGCGGTGGAAGAGGAGATGCCGGCGGTGACCCTCGACGATCTCGCGGAACAGCTCCGCGAGCTCCGCAAGCAGGTCGGCCAAGGGCGGCGACAAGACGCCGATCTGGCAGAAGGTCGCGCTCCGGGGCGTCAGCGCGGCGGGTGCCGCCGGCGGCGCCTATGTCGCCAAGCGCGTGGTCGAACGCCAGGAAGCTATGGGCGGGGCCGAACCGCGATCGTGACCCGGCCGACGGCGCAGAGCGCGCCGTCGTCGTTGGTGATCTCCACGTCCCAGATCCAGGTGGTCCGTCCTCGGTGCCGCGGCTTGGCTTCAGCGTGGATCGTGCCTGTCGAGATGGGTCGCAGAAAGCTCATGTTGTTGGACATGCCGACGGAGATGTTGCCGGCCTCGTGCACGCCGAGGTAGGTCCCCACTGACGTGATGGTTTCGGCCACGGCGCAGAGCACGCCGCCGTGGACGATGCCAAACGGCTGCAGCACCTTGGGCGTGACGGCGACCGTCGCGCGCATGAGGTCCGGCGTGGTCTCGGCCCACTCGAGCCCGTACAGGTTGTCGAAGAGCATGTCCTGACGCGGATCGAGGCTTGCCATATGGCGGGGAAGTGTCGCAGACCCCGAGCGGGGTCGCCGTCAGCGCTTGACGAGCAGCTCGGTGAGGGCGCCTTCGTGCGAGGACAGCAGGGTGTGCAGCTCGAGCATCTCGTCGCCGGTGATCGGATCGGCGGCGACGTTGGGCACGCCCTCGTCGATCGCCGGCACCTTGTTCTCTTCACCCTCGGTCTGGAAGATGATCTGGAGCAGGTTCTCGTCGTTGCAGGACGCGCAGGTCACGCGCACCAGGGCGCGGTTCCCCTGCTGTGCGAGCACGTTGATGCCGCAGTCCGCCATGTTCTCGCCACACGCCGAGCAGCGGTACCGGCGAGCCTGGAATCGGAGCAACTCGAGCAGGTCCATGCATTCAGTATAGGCCGCCTTCACCAGCCGCAAACGGGGGCCCCGGGGGCCTCGGGTACACTCGACGGTGTCCGCTGGGGAGTGGCCAAGTGGTAAGGCAGCTGATTCTGGATCAGCCAATCAGAGGTTCGAATCCTCTCTCCCCAGCCACCCCGCGCCCGACCCGACTTTTGAATTCATTTCGAGAGATTTCGGGTCCGGCGAGTGGTCATATGAGCATCCGCCGAGATATGGCTCAGTTGATGCACGGGAGCGGTTTCTGGAGCTTAGATGCCCCAGATTTGAATACAGACAACCACTTTCTTGTGAGGCCTTGCAATGACTATCCGTGTCGTCCAGCGCGACCCATCCTTCGCCACTTGCCGAGCTCACCACCCAGTACCTCGTGCACTGCCGTGCCGGGGGCCTGATGCCCGCGAGTCTGAAGCAGTATCGCTATGCCATCGATGCCGTCTTTCTGCCTTGGTGTGAGGAGCACGGCATCACCGAGGTCGGCCAGCTTGACCAGCGGCAGCTCGACGCCTTCACGGTCATGCTCCACGACCATCGCACCGCCGCCGGCCAGCCGCTGTCCCGCAGCTCCATCAGCACCTACATACGACCCATCCGCCTGATGCTCACCTGGGCAAAAAGCGTCGGTGAGGAGGTCACGGCGAAGCCGCAAGTACCACGTCGCGAGCGCAAGCCACGCGACGTCCTCAGCCGCGAGGAGCTCGAGCTCCTCGAGGAGGCGATGCCCACCGAGCGAGACAAGCTCATCATCCGCGTGTTCGCAGACTGCGGTCTCCGCCTCAACGAACTCACCCAGCTCAATGCCGGTGACATCATCAAGGTGTACGGGAGGCATTATCTTCGGGTCCTCGGCAAGCGAGACCGCACCCGAGATGTCCCGATCCCCGTGGAGCTTCTCCATCGGCTGGAACGGCATATCGCCGAACGGCCGCAGGACCGCATCTCCGACGCCATCTTTCTCGCACAGCGACAGACGCGGCTGGGCGAGCACCTGGCGCTGACCTCCGGCGGCGTCTATCAGGTGGTCAAGGAAGCGGTGGCTCGGGCCGGAATCACCAAGCGCATCTACCCGCACCTCCTCCGCCACTCGTGGATGACGGAATTGCTCCGCAACGGTCTGAGCGCGGACCAAATCAGCCCGATCGCCGGCGCGTCCCCTGCCGTGATTTCCGAGTGCTACGCCCACTTGAACCGTGACGACGGCCACGACGCCATGCTCCGGGCGCTCTCGCCGCGGATCCGGCGGTGAGCCGGCTCCACAGAGGATCTGGAGATCGCTATGCCGGCTCGGCCGGAGGTGGGGAGATGAGCCGTTTCAGGAACTCACTCGGCGGAGTAGCCTTCAGCACCTTCTCGATTTCCCGAGCCGATGCCTCCGCGATACGTCTTCCGGCGAGCGCAGCGCTCACGGTTGCGGGACTCAGATGCGCCAGCTTGGCGAGGTCGAAAGCGCTCAGACCCCGAATAGCCAGCTCGTATCGAAGTAGAAGGGCGTTGATGAGAACGCTCATCGACTTGCTCCAGCGGCGCTCGCTGTGACCAATTCGCCGGGTTCGCCGACCGACGAACCCCGTCCGTATCGGGATGCCGCGGAAAGGCTAGGCGCGTCCAGGGCGCAAGAGGGTTCGGCCAAGCGTCGTTCCAGCTCGTTGAGTGGTCGTTTCGGATCACCACTTCGAGAAAGGGCGAAGCGTGGGGCACGTCTCGCCGGCGGTGTTCCGCTCGCCGACGACGACCAATCCTTTTCTGCCCTCGGACTTAGTCCTCGAGCCCGGTCCTGACACGATCGATGGGGCATGACGCTCCTCGAACTCCGGGTGAAACGGACCCGGTTGCCGTGGTCAGGGCGGCGCCATCGTATCGTGCCCAGTGCTGGCGCGACCGTTCCTGGGCCATACAGTTTTTTCAAGTTCTTCTGCGCTCCTCATGCGCCATGGTCGGGTCGCCGACCGCGCCGACTGCTGGTGGCCGATGCCCGTCGCCTGGGATGAGCCAAGTCGTGCTGAGCGGTGGCTGGATCGCAGTGGGCATCGAGAAGTCATGTGCACCCTTGCGAACCCATGCGACCCCATGCGACCCATCGCCTCGCGCGGGCGGGCGCGCGCGCGCGTATCGCGCGTGGGTTTAAGGCGTTCAACACGGGTACGCCACTACTCGAGGTCACGGCTCGAGAAAGTCGGCTTGATGGGTTCACTTTCCCACGTGAGCGCGGAGCGTGAGTTGCGAGAGCCGCGACGCTCCGGCCCCCGTTGCTGCCGGCCGAGCGATGCTCAGGACCCTGCCACCACCAACGGCGAGAACGTGCACGACGCGGTTGGTGGCACGGCCAGTTCGACGAACCGCCTGAAGAGGACCTCCCGCTGGAGGTGCGGTCGGGGCTGACGGCGATTGAGTCCCAGGATGATCGCTAGGGCAGTTCTGTTGCGCACCGCGGTGCCGGCGAGGGCCTCGGACAACGCTGGTCCTGCACTTCAGCCGCGTGGCGAGCTCTGCGAGGCTCCAACCGCGGGCGAAGATCTCGGAGTGCAGCCGGCGGAGACTGAAGCATCCAATGGCTGGGTTGTACAGCGGCCTGCGGGGCGTCCTCAGACCCCGACGGTGCCGGCGCCGGAAAGCCGGCGTCATCTATCCGGACGATTCACCGTGGGCTTGCGTTGAGATCGCACCTGCGTGCAGACAGGGTCGGGGTATGGCGCTGGTATCCGAACCGCCGGGTGCACCGGGGGGTCTTGTGGCCGTGACAACCACCTTCGTGACGTCGAGCTGAGTTGCGCGGAGGGGCGGGCGAGGGCCCCGACCGAATGCCTGCCCATCCGTCGAGCCCGGGAGCATGCGGTGGCCAGCCTGCAGCGGCCGCTGACGGGCGCGCCGCGTGGATTAGTCGATACCAAAGAGCGAGGTCGTCGAGTTCAACGCACCCTCCGGAGTTCAGCGCGCCCCCGGCACCGGCGTTGGAGTTGGATCGGATAACGCTGCCTCAGCCCATCATCGGTTCGAATCCTCTCTCCCCAGTTCAATCACCCTATTCGAACCGGCGCGGCGAACACGGATGGACCGGCTAGCATCCACGCGTATGAAGGGTTACGTGACCTCGTGCTACGGGACCCAGCGGGTTGTGCGTTCGCAGTCCCAGCCATCCGGCACGGAGCTGTACGCCCTCCGGTGACTGAAGGGCTCGAACGCCGGTTGGTGGCCGTGATGTTCACCGATGTGGTTGGGTACACCGCCTTGATGCAGCAGGATGAGCGGGCGGCGGTCGACACACGCGACCGCTACATGAGCACCGTACAACGGCATCACGACGCCTTCCGCGGCACGATCGTCCAGCGGCTCGGCGACGGCACGATGAGCATGTTCCCGAGCGCACTGGATGCGGTGCTGGCGGCAGTCGCGATAGGGGCAGAACTGAACTCAAACGGCGTCCCAGCTCGCATCGGCGTCCACGTCGGCGACGTGGTCGTCGAGCGCGAGCGTCTCACGGGTGACGCGGTGAACATCGCTGCTCGGATCGAGTCGTTCGCGGTGGCGGGCGGCGTGATGCTGTCCGACTCGGCATACGAGCAGGTCAAGAATCGGAGCGACGTGGATGTCGTGTCGATGGGGCGGTTCCGACTCAAGAACGTCGGTCGTCTCTTCGAGATCTTCGCGGTTGCGGCGGATGGCGTCGTGGTGCCGGACGCACACGCGCTCGAGGGCAAGGGCGACCGGTACGCCAGCCTGCCGAGCAATCTGCCCGAAGCAGTCACGCCGCTGATTGGGCGCGGGGGTGACCTTGCATCGCTCATCGAGCTGGTGCGGAAGCATCGGGTGGTCACGATCACCGGTCCTGGCGGCGTTGGAAAGACCCGGATGCTGATCGAGCTCGGGCGCCACCTCGCCTCGATATTCCTGGACGGGATTGCCTTCGTCACATTCGCCGACATCGGGGAGCCTGAGGCCGTCGTGCCCGCACTGGCGGATGCCCTGGACGTGAAGGAGGCCGAAGGACGCACGCTGATCGACGGCGTCGTGGCGCTGATCGGCGATACATCGCCACTGCTGCTGTTCGACAACATGGAGCAGGTCGTGGCTGCGGCTCCGCACGTCGCTGAGCTTGTGGAGCGCTGTCCACGTCTTCACATCGTCACAACGAGCAGGACGCCGCTTCGGATCGCCGCCGAGCGTAACTACGCGCTCGCGCCCCTGGCCGTCCCGTCGGTCGCTGACTCGACATCGACGGATTCGCTGCTGGCATTTGCGGCCGTCGCCCTGTTCGTGGAGCGGGCGCGGACCATCCGCGCCTCGTTCGAGCTGACTTCTGCAAACGCAGAGACCGTCGCCGCCATTTGCCGTCGCCTCGACGGGCTCCCGTTGGCGCTCGAGCTTGCGGCCGCGCGCTTGCGGCTGCTCGGTCCGGAGGCACTGCTCGAACGGCTGAACCGGGCTCTCGACGTGCTCACGTCGGGCACACGCGATGCTCCGCAGCGGCAGCAGACGCTGCGCGCCACCATCGAGTGGAGCCACTCGCTGTTGAACGAGTCCGAGCAACGCCTGTTCCGGCGCATGGCCGTGTTCCCCGGCGCGGGCACGGTCGCCGACCTGGAAGCGGTCTGCGCTGATCCGGGGCAGAGCGTCCTCGACAACCTCGAGTTGCTCGTCGACAAGGCGCTCATACAGATTGATGGCCAGGATGAACGGCTTCGGATGCTGCAGACGATCCGTGAATACGCCCGCGAGCGATTGGAGCAGTCGGGCGAGAACGACACGCTTTCGCTGCGGCACGCACGACGATATGCCGAGCGAGCAAGCGAAATCCGCGCCGGGGTTGAGGGGAGCGACCAGGTTCGTTCTGTCGAGCGCGGCATCGGCGACGACGTGAACATCGTTGCTGCGCTCGACACCCTTCTCGCCGCAGCGCGGAACCATGATGCTGCCGCATGTGAGTTGGGGCTTCGCATGTGCGGCGACCTGTTCATGTATTGGCATATGCGCGGCAAGAACCTCACCGCCCGCGAGTACGCGCAGTCGTTCCTCGATGCCGACTCGATCCAGGCTCCGACGGCGGGGCGGGCCGGCGCTCTGCTCACAGCGGGGCTTGCGTCGTGGACGCTTGGTCAGTTCGAGCGCTCCAACGATGAACTTTTCAGAGCTTACACCGTCGGCGAGGAGGCGAACGCGACACGCGAGGTGTGCTGCGCGACGTGGATGGCGGGGCTTGGACAGATCGGGTTCGACCTCGGTGCCGGCTTCGCATGGACCAGCAAATGCATTGAACGCAGCCGGGCCAGCGGCTTCCCCTGGGGCGAGGGCATGGGGTTGAGCGTCGAGGGCATCCTCCACAGCGTCGCGGGCGACGTGGACGCCGCGCACACGAAGTACTCAGAGGCGCTCGAGATCCAGAGCCGGATCGGAGATCAGGAGGGATTGGGCCTGTCCCTCGGCGGCCTCGCCCAGCTGGCGTCGCTCCGCGGCGATCTCGTCGGTGCGCTGGCCCTGTACCGACAGTCGCTCGCGGCGTTCGAAGCCGTCGGGGACCGTGCGGAGGGGGCGCGCATCCTCTCCGAGATGGCATGGGCGCATCTGCAGCACGGCGACATCGAGCTGGCGCGCGGGTTCTTTTTCGAGTCGGTGCGCGCCTATACGGACGTCGCCAGCGTGCGCGGGGTCGGACTTTCGCTGGTCGGGCTTGCGGCGACGGAGGCCGTCGAACACCGGCCGGAGAACGCCGCGCGAATCGCCGCCGCCGCAGAGGTCTACGCCCAGCAGGAAGGCATCGTCAATGTCTACTCGGACGAGACGCCGGGGCGTCAGTTCGTCGAGCAGGCGCGCTCTGCGCTGCTGGCCGATCAGCTGGACCGTGCGACGCGGGAGGGGCGCAAGCTCACCATCAAGGAGGCGCTCGACCTCGCACGCGCTGCCGAACCGGTCACGGCGTAGTCAACCGGCGCCCGCTGACACTTTGCGGTCGGGCCCTGCCCATCGGTGGCTACTCAGCCACGGAGTGGCCATCCTGGAGCCGCCGCTTAGGGCCGCGCATGTATCAGTCGATGAACGCGAGAGCGTTGGTCGGGTCAGCGCACCCTCCGGAATGCAGCACGCCGCGGCGCCGGCGCTGGAGGTAGAGCGGAGAACTCTTGCTCAGCCCATAAGCCGTTCGAATCCTCTCTCCCCAGCCAACCCGCGATGACCCGACTTTTGAATTCATTTCGAGAGATTTCGGGTCCTGCGAGGGGTCATAAGAGCCTCCGCTGAGATATGGCTCAGTTGGTGCAGGGAAGCGATTTTTGGAGCTCGGCCGGTCCGAGTGTGTGGCGTTTCAGAGGTGAGAAGCGAGATACTCCAGCGCCGCCGCCTGCGCGGGATCAAGGATGTCGGCCAGGTAGATCTGGAAGTAACGCGCGTGGCTGGCGAGGCCGATCTTGAACGCGGTCTCGAGATCACCGTTCTCGGTCCCATACCCGAACATCTGCCACCCGGTGTCGGTCCACCTGCTTGCCTTCCTGAGGATCGGCCAGTACCCGCTGGTTTCCGACGTGGTCGCGCGAAGGGCGTTCTGCTGTACCCACACGGTCGACGCGAAGTGCGAGCGGATCCAGGGAATCAGCGATCCCAGGACGTCGGAGACGCCGATCCCAAGCGGTTCCTCAATCGCCAGCGCCGCTGGGATGGATGACGGCAGCGATGCGTGCCAGGTGGTCAGGACCTGCTTCCAGCCGGCGAGCAGCGACGCGGTCGTCACTCCCACGTCGGCCCAGGTGCCGGTGGTAGGCGGCGACAGAGTCATCTCGCCCTGATCACCGAGCCCAGACGCCTGCACGGACGTGACGCTGCTCAAGCTCGCAAGATGGGCGCCGAGCGCGGCAATGAACGTGGTCCAGTCATTCAGGAAACAGCTCGACGTGGGCACCGCAATAGTCACCACCTGCTGGGTGTGCAACAGCGTGACAGTGACCTGCGGGCAGGCACCGATCACCCAGGCAGGCGCCAACGCCCCCGGGAGAACCGTGATCTGCGAGGTGAACCCGGCTCCGGCTGCGGTGGCGACGGCCTTGTCGAGGACCGTCCACTGATAGACCCCCGCCGACGGCTCCAGGACCTTCCACGGGACGGTCCAGTCAAATCCCTTCACATCCGCTCGGGGAAGGGGTCCGGACTCGACCTCTGCAACAGCGTTGACAGCGTTCCCGGCGGCGTTGAACACGAAGATTCCACTGGGCTGCGAGACAAGTCGGTTCCCTGCCTGTGCCGTTCCCGCAATCATGCCGAGCGAAAGAGCCAAGCCCATCGCGACGGCGACGCGTCGAACAATCCTTCCTGAACTCAGCGGGCGAGGCACGATAGGTGGAGCGTCGCACGAGAGAGACCCCAGTCGCAAGTGGCCGGTACCTCAGCGTGAAGGATGCTCTTCCTCGACCCGCAAAACACTCCACTCGCCGGGAACCTCCTTCCAAGGAATGGGCGCCGAGATCGACACTCGGACCCATCGTCGCGTCGAGCTGAATGGTCGGTGCCGCGAGAGCGTGCGGAGCGGCCATTGGTCGAGACACGGAGCCACGAAGTCGGCCATCCTGAGTGGCCCGTGAGCGCTCGGCATCGATCAGTCGACGCACGAGCCCGGGGTCGTGGGTCAGCCCACCCTCCGGAGTTCAGCGCGGCGATGACGCAGGCGCTCCAGGTAGGTGGGATATCGCTGGCTCAGCCAGCCCGAACTTGGAATCCTCTCTCCAAGCCAATCCCCCGGATTCCAACCAGCCTCAAGAAAACGCGAGGATGGACCTCGCAGAGCCCACCTCTGCTGCCTTCTCATCACGCGCGAAGAGGGCCTCGAACACCGCGGTGTTGGAGAGCACCAGGCTGGTCATTGGCGCGGAACGGGCGTCCAAGTGTCCGGTGTTAACGTCTTAATCCGCCGGTCGTCGACCATGGCTGAGTGGAACGGGAGCAGCCCACGAACATCCCACTGGCGTCGTCGAGGTTCTTCGGGAGGCAACGAGAGCTCAGACAAGTGGGCGAACTGGTTTCCTCGGAACGAATCGTCACCCTAGTCGGAACCGGCGGGGTGGGCAAGACTTGCCTTTCCTTGGAGGTGGCTCGCCAGCAGGGGGTCGACTGTTAAGACCAAGCCAGTCTGCAAGGAAAGACGATCCGCTTCCTGGATGCCTACGCTACGCGAACATCGAGCAGTCCACCGCGCTGTGCCACGATGCCGACACCATCATGGGCAACGCGCAGGTCTACCCACGCATCGCCGACGCGCAAGTTGGTCACCTCGATCGCGTCCAGCCAGTCGGGTAGTGCCGGCCGTAGCACCAGACGCCTGCGCGGAGCTTCGGGCGCCAGACCGAGCATTGCGCTGATAAGGTGGATGCTCGCTCCCGAAGCCCACGCCTGCGGTACATTCGCCCCCAGGTACTGGACTGGAAACGAACCGTCATCTCGTGCCAGACCACTATAGACCTCGGGAAGTCGCCGGTACTGGAACCGTTCGGCGGCCTCGAATAAAGCGCGCGCAATCCGGCCCCCCGCCTGGTCATGTCCATAGCGGCAGAAGCCGGACGCGAGGATGGCGTTGTCGTGCGGCCAAACCGAACCGAGCTGATACGAGAGGGGGTTGTAGGCGCAGTGGTCAGCGGAGAGCGTTCGCACCCCCCACCCACTCCACATATCCGCTTCCATCAGACGATTGACGACGCGGCGAGCGCGCTCGTCGGTCACGGCGCCAGCCCAGAGAAGGTGGCCCTGGTTGGAGGCCACCGACCTGATGGGACGTTTGTCACCATCTAAGCCAAGGTAATAGCAACCCTCGGCCTCCCACCAAAAGTGCTCCTCGATCGCGTCAGCAAGCTGATCGGCCTCCTGACGCAGTCTTGCGGACCCGATAGGCTCGTCGAACGCCTGCTCGAGAGTGTCGGCCCATGCCCGCTTGGCAGCGACCACATAGCCCTGCAGCTCACATGTAGCGATTGGCAGTGCCGCTCTCGTCCCGGCGGCGTTCACGACGCTGTCTCCCGAATCCTTCCAGCCTTGGTTGTAGTAACCCCAGTCACCGGCGCGGGTTTTGTATTCCTGAAGCCCATCACCATCGCAATCGCCATCGGCATCAATCCAGGCGAGGCAGCGGTCCACGTGAGGACGCAGGCTCTCCAGCAGAGGTAGGTTGCCCGTCCAGCGCCACAGCTCTGCGGCAGTCCAGACGTAGAGCGAGGTGGCATCGTGGGTGCCGTAGTACGGGGTCTGGGGGATAAGCCCGAAGTGGGCCAGCTCACCGTGACGGACCTCGTGTTCGATCTTGCCCGGCTGCATATCCCGCCTATCCTCGTAACCGCCTCCTTGCGAAGCGGCAAGCGCGCGCAAGCAGCCTGTGGCGAGGCCTGGCGAGAGAGGCAGGGTTTGCAATGACGCTACGAGCGCGTCGCGTCCGAACAGCGATACGAACCATGGGATGCCAGCCTAACTGGCACCAGGTCATCGATCTCATCACCCCCGTGTGCATCGTCGTTGTCCATCCGGCGCATCCGCAGCGAGCCGATATCATCGATAGCGCGCTCGACGACGCCATTGACGCCGCTGTCGCTCGTCGTTATCCGCGTCGCCCGCGATCGCCACTCACGCCGTCGACGTGCGAGTGCTGGATCGCCCGTGCGTAGCGCATGACACGCTTCGATTGCGCCACCGTCCTCGCCGGGTCCACCTAGAGGAAGCCAGAGCAGGCACGTGTGCCAACTCTGCTTAGGTTCTAGGATGAGGGGAAAGGAGAGTGACCCATTGGCGTATTCGGGGTCTGATGTTTGTCGTTGTATCCTCAGCCGCAAACCACATTCAAAGTCGTCGTGCCGATAGCGTGTAGTCAGTGTCCGTTCCTCACCATCCCAGCGGGTCTGAATGGATCCTCGCTGCACGAGGTTGTGTTCCTTGACATCAAAGATGTCAGCGAAATCGCCATCGAAGCGCAGGTCGAGATTGAACTCAATCATCTCGCCGGAATAGTTGGTGATCTCATAGTCTTCGTGCACACCGTTATGGATCGTGCGGTCTAGTCGCACGTGCAGCTTTGCGCTTTCAATCGCGCCGCGGCGCGTGACCATGGGCGCGTTCATGAACTCGTGGCGGGCGGAGAATGGCTGGACCGCTGAACTGTTCAAAAGGATGGGGGGCGTCCCTGCTAGAGCCAGCCGGTAGCCTGAAACCAAGCGCGTGTCGGCACTGAAATACCCCTGTTCATCGCGCGCCGTAATGGTCCCATCAGGTGCGCAAACGAGGAACTGCTCGTCGGCGTGGATCGTCAGATTCGGGGGGCCAACACGGATCTCCATCGGATCGCTCACAACGAGCGCCGAAGTCGCTGCGTGTACAGGTTGGGCTGTCATCTAATTCCTAATATCGTAGTCATACGAACGTCTCACAACGTGCCGCCGGCGGGCGTCGATCTCGGCGGCTCACCGGCTCTAGGGACATCTCTTCGAGGCGAGTTGAAGCGCCGGTCGGCTCCTGGCAGGTAGAGAGTTGAGTTGTGCGAGGGTGCAGCGCGAGCTCACGGCAGGTACCCGATACGGCCATGGTTGCCACGGCGGCGGTGACGGGATCGAACCCGAAGCCCCCGTACCCCAGGTCGGGTGCGAGAGCCGGGTCAGGGGACGGATCATTGTTGACATGCCGACCCCGTAGGGGCGGAGGAGGCCGAAGATCTGTCCTTCCGCGACGCTGAGATCCAGGCCGACGATGCCACGCTGCGCCCGAACGTCTTGGTCAGCCTTGGGCGCTCACCACAGCTGTCACGTCGCAGTTCTGCCGGAGCGGTGAGAGTGTCCTTGAGGCTGGTATGACCCGCCATCCCCTGCCTGCCACACCTCCGAGCGCGCTTTGGGCGCGACGCCTCATCCGTCCTTCAATTCGTCCCGCCGACTGGTAGCTCGTGGAAGGCGCGGTGCCGGACCCCGAACGGGGTGGATCGCCGCGTCGCTCAACCTCCGCCGGCCAGGACACCCGCGATTGCGACAATGGTGATGACAGAGGCAACGATGCTCACAGCGATGGCGGCTGTACCAACAGCCGGGCGGCTGACGCGCAGCGGGCGCCGGATCAGTGCCAGCGCGAGGGACAGCATCACAATCGCGGCCTCGGCGAGGCCGGCCAGGACGTCGGGGAGCGACACACTCTCCGCAACGCCTGGGGTGGGGCCGATCGGCAGACCGAACGGTGCGAGACATACCCCACACAACAATCACGAGCGCATTGCCGAGGGCGATGGTCATTAGAAGCCGCCGATGTCGACACATCGTCAGTGCCATCGCGGCGACGAGCTGAGCGATTGCAGCACCGACGAAAAACGCCGCATGCATGGTCGATTCCGCGAGGTGGGGACCGACAACCGCGAGATGGATCATCGCCGCGCTTACGAGGAACGCGACCGTCCCGATCGAATAGTGCGACTCGCGCATCGCCGCTTTGCCCAACTGCCTTCGTGGGCTCTAGCGCACTCCCGTGCCAGAACCGGCTGCGGCACGAGGATCACGCCAAGAACGACGAGTGCACCGCCCAGGGCCACAAAGGTGCCGGTGTCCAGGCTTGCGACCGCGAACGGGTCAGCTTGCAACTGCTGATATGTACCGAGTAGTTGCGAAAGCCCATGCCGCGAAGCCGGACACGACAAATCCGAAGGCCGCAAGTCATCAGACGTCCCGTATTCGCCCCGACTCCGCGCCTGTACGGTGCTAGTCTCAAATCCGCAATGCTGAAGCAGACCGACTGTCAGAACGGCCTCAGCTTCCACGTGGATACCAGATGCGTTTGCCGTATCGCTGCCCGAGGCAACGCGCCGGCGCGGCCAGTTCCACGCTTGGTGGTGATGCCGCGATGGGTCCGGTCGGCGACGCCACCTGTTAGGGTAACTGCGTCTTCTAATGGGTCGCAGTCGTCGCCTTGACATCGGTCGCGTGGGGCGACAACAGGCGGCGTATGATCCGGCGGGCGCGACGGACGCCGAGATCGTTCGACGCAACGAAGCCGGCGAAAACCTCATGAGGATTGGCGCCGGTCGCGGAAACTCAGCGAGCGGGTGCGCCGCATGTGATCCGATGAGTTCGGTGCTCTCCCAAGCGGATCGCCGTAGTGATCGAAACGCGCAGCGATGGCCTCCAAGCTTTGCAGGTTATAGCACCGAACGATTTCACGTCGACTAGTTCAAGCTTGATGTCCTCGCTGGCTTCCAGGCGTCCGGGGATCATCTTCTGATATGCCGGAACGCTCGTGGACCCCCAGTTCGTGGTCGCGACCTCGGCCGCGTCTAGGGTGACGGAAGCGTCAACCTGAAGGTACTTCCTTCTCCGACCTCGCTCCGCTCCAAGACGAGCATCCCTCCCTGCAGTTCCGCGAGCTGCCGCGAGATGTACAAGCCGAGGCCGGTTCCTGGGGTGGCCGTCCGGTCCTCGACCCGAACGAAGCGATCGAAGATCAGTTCCCGCATCTCTAAAGGCACACCTTTGCCCTTGTCTGCAACCAGAACGCTGCCATCGCTTTCCACCACGACACGTATTCGTGGCGCGTCGCGCGAGTAGAGGATTGCATTCGTCAGCAGGTTACTGAGATGTGAAGTCGTCGACGCGGCGTCGAGCATGACCCTGACATCATCGGGAGGGACGATGACAGCAATATCGCCGTCGCGGAGGCGCGCCGACGGCACAGCATTGGCAACGACGTCGCGGACAAGCGCGATGAGCTCGCCGGGAGCCGTGGTCGTGACGTGGCGTCCGGCCGATAGGCGGGCGGCGAGAAGGAGGTCATCCACAAGCGCCGCTGCCTCTCCGAGCTTCTGCTCGATGATGCGGAGTTGCCGCTCCCGCCTGACCTTCGACAAGCTCCAAGGTGAGGTCGACGTAGCCGCGAGCCACACCGAGCGGCTGCCGAAGCTCATCGACCATGATCTGTACGAAGTCGTCGGTGACTTGCTTGGCGGCCCGCAACTCACCGTTCACTCGCTCGAGTTCTGCGCGGGCCGCAGATCTCT
>CAVVJH010000009.1:0-76098 GCA_963748505.1 Candidatus Dormiibacterota bacterium | reverse complement strand
CGCCGCGCGAGTGGCCGATGCCATCGCTGCGGCAGGTGGGATCACCACCCTCGCCGATCCCGGACATCTCCCCAACCTGGCCCAACGGGTGAACGATGGCCGCCAGATCAACGTGGCGTACCTGAAAGCCGGCACCACGACCGCGAAGCTCGACATCAACACCGCGGCGCTCAGCGACCTGGAGCAGGTGGCCGGAATGCCGCCCGGCCTGGCCGCCGAGATCGTGCAGTACCGCAACCAGTGGGGCCTATTCACATCGATGAGCCAACTGCATGCCGACTTCGGGGTCAACTCGCAGACTGTCACCGGCCTCGAGCACTCGCTGCGCGTCGTCCTCGCCACTCCGTGACCAGGTTTGCCGCCCTCTCGCCCCGGTCGCTGGGCCACCGGTCTCTGGGGTGCCTTCGCGCTGGGCTGCGTCTGTGGCTTCGCCGCCGGGCTGCCGCCTGACGCGCTGATTCCAGCCGCGCTTGCAGTCGCGGCATGCACCTTGATTGGAACGGCGATCGCCACGAGGTATTTCGCTGCCTGCATGGCTGTCGGGCTCGCCGTCCTGCTCGAACTCCTCCGGGGCGGCGCCGGCGTCATCAGCCACGGGCCCGGATCAGTCGCGGGCAATCTTGGCGCGCGCCCGCTGACACTCATCGGGACCCTACGGAGTGCGGACCCCGGAAAGGGATCTAACGCGATCATCGATGCGGCGCGCGTGTCCGACATCCGAGGGGCCCACGCTGTCACCGGCGGTGTCCTGGTCAGCGGACCGTTGATACCAGCGCTGGCGCCCCGGGGATGTCGTCGAAGTCAACGCATCGGGGCTCCGCGCCCTCAGCCGGCGCGCCGGGCCGGGGTCGCAGGCATCGCTCGAGCGCGACGATGTCGAAGCGACGGCCACGGCCCCGCAGGTGTTCGTCCTCGCGGGCGGCGGTCCATCGCTTGCCGGCGGCATTGCATGGGCGCAGGGCCGCCTGATCGCAGCCGTCGACGCCTCCCTTTCCGAACCGGCCGCGGCACTCCTGCTCGGCATCGCATTCGGCATTCACGAGCCGCTCGCCGCCGCGGTTCGCACCCCGCTCCAGAACGCGGAACTCATCCATATCGTGGTGGTCGCCGGCTGAAGGTCGTCCTGCTGATTGGAATGGTGAGTTCCTCGGTCGGGTGCTCGAGTGGTCACGCGGGCGCACGCTGCTGGTCTTCCCCTTGCTGGCTTCGTACGTGTTGATCAGCGGCGCCGGTCGGGCGGCGATCGGAGCGCGCTGATCGCCGGTGCCGCGATCTCGCCACATCGTCGGACGGCGCACGGATCCGGTGCCGATGCTGGCGCTAGTGGCTGCGCTGATGCTGGCGGCCGACCCGGCGCTGATTAAGGATCCGGGGTTTCAGCTCTCCTTCCTCGGGACCGCGGGAATCCTGCTACTGGCGGAGCCGATCGGTCGACGGCTTCCCGGGCCCCGGCTGTTCGTCGAGCCATTCGCCGTCACGGTCGCCGCCCAGCTGGCCACGTTACCGATCATGGGGGGCACCTTCGGCGTCATCGCGCTCGCAGGACCGGTCGCCAACGCACTGGTGCTGCCGCTGCTTCCTTTCATGATGATCACTGGCGGAGCGGGCGCGATCCTCAATGCGCTGCTCCCGGGAATGGGCTGGATGCTCCTGCAGGTAACCGGCCTGGGTGCCTCGGCGGTCGTCAGTCTGCCAGTGCGCTCAGCGCGGTCCCGGGGGCGGCGATCCAGGTGGGTAACTGGCCGCCGGCGTGGTCCATCGCGGAAGTGGCTGGGCTATCGGTGGGGCTGGCCGTCCTTGCCTTCGCCCAGCACAGGCGGCCTCCGATCGAGACGACGATCCGAGCGAGCGGTCGATGAGGTCGCGGCAGTGACCCTGCGGGATGTGGTCGCGGCAGGTCTCGCCGCAGTGCTGGCAGCGAGTGCAGCGTGGGCGGTCGCCTCACGACCGGACGGGCGACTGCATGTGACGGTCCTCGCCACGGGATCCTCGCCTGCCGTGCTGGTGCAGGCGGCCGACGGCAGCCAGGTCCTCGTGGATGGTGGCGCAGCGCCTTCGCTCCTGCTCGCGGCGCTGGGCCGGGTCCTGCCTGCGGGGACGAGCATCTTGATCTGCTGGTGATGACCGGAGGTGAGGCAGCCGCTGTGCAAGGCCTCGGCGGCCTTCCCGGGCACTACACGGTCGGGACCGTGGTGATCCCCGGCCCGATGAATCCGGGTGCGAATGCCATCGTCACTGCCCTCGAGAGCTCAGGTGCCACGGTGCTCGAGGCCGGAGGCCACGCCTGGTCCTATGGCGGTGCCACCTGGCGATGTCTCGGCTTCATCGCGCTGGCGACAGCCCGCGCCATGTGCGCGCTGACCGTTGCCGACCGGACAGGACGTCTCCTGGTGCTGGGGGATGCGGAAACCGCCGACCAGGAAGCACTGTGCGCCGTGTACGGCGCTGCGCTCGACGCCGACCTCGTGGTTGCGCCTCCCGGAGGAGCCATCTCAACGGTGCTGCTCGCGACGGCCAGGCCGGATGCAGTCGCAGTGCCGCTTGCGCAAGGAGTTCCCGCAGTCGTCGCGCCGCCGGGGTACCAGACCGACCGGACCGGCGTCGATGGCGACCTCCGTTACCTCGGAGGGACCAGCGGGCTCCGGGAGAGCACCTGAAGGTGGCTGCGATACTGCGCTGGTGGCCATCGAAGCTCCGCTGAATCGCGTGACCCTGATCCATGGTGAGGAGCGATTTCTCGTCGATCGGTCGGCACGGGAATGGCGCGAACGAGCGCGACCTGCGCAGCTGGACATCGAGATCTTCGACGCTCCAGGCCGCCTGAACGAACTTCGCCACGCCGTGGCGGAAATGCCGCTTTTCGACCCGGAGCGCGCCCTCCTGGTGCGCGATCCACCGCAACTCACCGGTGCCGCCAAGCGCGGGGGTGCCGATCCGCCCGAGCGGCTGGTCGCCATCCTTGGTGAACTGGCCCCGACCACCGTGCCTCTGTCTGATCGCCCCATGCCAAGGTGGTCGGATCGCATCCCGTCCTCGCCGCAGTGAGACAGATGGGCGGGGATGATCGTCTGGCACCCCGCCAAGAAGGGCCGGGAACTTCGGATGTGGGTGGAGGCGAGAGATTGCGGCTCGAGGCGCTCCAAACTCGGCCCGGGCCGCCATCGAACACCTCATCCGCGTCGCCGGCCCCGACCTGGGGAGCATCGCCTCCGAACTCGACAAGCTTGTCGCTTACGCCGGGGTCGGGCGCTCTCCTCATCAGCGACCTGCGCGCCGCGGTCGCCGGGGACGAGGCTGCGGGGCTCTACGACACCCTCGGTGATCTGCTCGGACCAACTCCGGCCAAGGGTGCCGAGACGATCGACCAGCTGCTCTCAGAAGGACGCGCCGGCCAGTATCTGCTCGCCATCCTGGCTGGCCAGATTCGCGATCTGGTGATGACGCAGGCGTACTTCCAGGGCCACGGCTCGCGAGCGGGCCTCGCTGCGGCGCTTGGCAAACCTGACTGGATGGCGGATCGCCTGAGCCGTCAAGCCGCAGGCGTGTCCCAGGAGGTTGCGGCGGGATGGCTCGCGGCGCTGCATGACGTCGATCGGAAACTCAAAGTCGGCGAGATCGCTGATGCCGACGGGCTGCGCCTCGCGGTGTTGCGCGCGGCTGCTGAGGTCACCGCCGAGCGAGGAAACCGGCGCCGCTAAAAGGTTCGAACGAGGAAACCGGCGCCGGCGCGGCAGCGCCCGATCTACTTGGTCTTTGGCGCCCTGGCTGCAGGCTTGGCCGGTGCTGCCGTCGCTGCTTTTGCGGTGGTGGCGGCCTTCGCCGTCGTCGCCTTCGCGGCAGGTGATTTGGCCGCGGGTGATTTGGCAGCGGACTTCGCAGAGGATTTCGCGGCAGTCGAGCGAGCCGGCGATTTCGCGCTGCGGCCCTTGGCACCACCGGCAGCAGCCGAGCGAACCGCCGCGCCTTCGGCGCCCTCGGCGGCATTGATCAGACGCGCTGCCATGGTCGCGAGCCGCGACTTACGGCGTCGCGCGTTGTTGCGATGGAGCACGCCTTTCTCGGCGGCACGGTCGAGCGCTTTGATGGCCGCGTGCAACTCGGTTTCACCGGTCGCCCCACCCTCTTCAAGCAGCGCGTGGCGCGCCTTGATCACCTTGGTGCGCACGGCGGACTTCGCCGCGCGGTTGCGCTCGTGCTTCCGCTCGCTGGACCTGATGCGCTTGCGCGCGGATCGGGAGTTGGCCATGCTCGCTCTTCTAAAGTCTCTCAATAAGTGGGCGCGCCGTCCGGGCATCAGCCTGGGACGCACGAAGTGAGCAGTATATCAGCGACTGTGTCTCACCCCTCCACGCGGGTTGTCCCCGCATACGCGAAGCTGAACCTGTCGCTGTCGGTCGTGGCACGGCGCCCCGACGGCTGGCACGACATCGACAGCGTCCTGGTTCCGATCGACTGGCACGACCTGGTCGGCATCAGCGTGGCAGACACGCATGAGGACAGCCTTTCACTGCACGTGACCGGCCCTGCCGCGGAAGGGGTGCCGACCGGCAAGTCCAACCTCACGTTCCGCGCTGCGCTGGCACTTCGTTCCATCGCGGCGCGCCCGCTCGCCATCAAGCTCTGGCTCAGCAAGGCGGTTCCTCACGGCGCCGGTCTCGGCGGCGGCTCGGCTGACGCGGCCGCGGTGCTGCGCGCCGGCGCGATCCTGCTGGCGGGGCTCGGCGTCGCCCCGGATCCTGATCGCCTCATGGCGTCCGCGTTCGAACTCGGGAGCGACGTTCCAGCGCTCCTCACGCTCGAGGCGCAACGCGTTCGCGGGCGTGGCGACCGGCTCGAGGCCGTCGCCGTCACGGCGACCCACCTCGCCGTAGCCTCGACCCTGCCCAGCTCGACAGCGGACACCTACGCCGCCGTGGATCCATCCGAGATCGGCGACGACGGTCGGTCGGAACGGCTCGGTGCGCTGCTCGCCGCCGGCCTCTCGGCCGACGACGGCCTCATGGGCAGCAGCCTCGAGGCCGCTGCCGGCCGCGCGAATCCAGCGCTCGATCGCGCACTCAGGCGTGCGCGCGACGCAGTGCCCGAGGTGACCTGGCATCTCACCGGCAGCGGGGGAGCGGTCTTCAGCGTCGCCCGAAGTCGCGAGCATGCCGAGGGGCTGGCTGCGCGAATGCGCCGTGCCGGCTTCCCTGCGCGTGCCTGCCGGACCATAGGCTGAGTTCGCCCGACTACAATCCGATCCCCAGTGGCTGTCGCTGATGCGCCTTCCGTTCTGCCGCCCGCACCGGAGGCCTGCGAGCATCCCGCTCCGGTCATCGGGATCATGGCGCACGAGTTCGCTCATTACGAAGGGGCCGTCGGGCCCGAAGGGCTGCGCCGCACGGTCACGTACTACGGTCCGATCGTCGGGGGACTGCCAATCCAAGCCTGGCATTGCGAGGTGTGCGGACTGCTGCGGCTGACCTATCCGGACGGTCGCACCGAGGAGCGCCGGTTGTTCCCGGGGCCGCAGCCAGGTTTGCTCGCCGAGGCTTCGCCGGTGGCGCCGGAACGGGTCCACTACGGGATGCAGGCTCGCGTCTCCGGTCTGACCGCGCAACCCGCGTTCATCGACCAGCTCACCGGCGGGGAGTTCGATCGTCCAGCCGATCCGGTTCCCGACGATCACCCTCCCTGAGTGGGACGCGATGACCTGGCTCACCGTGCTGGGCATGTCGTCGGTGCTCGTGGGGCTGCTCCTGGCCGGGCTCTTTGCGACCTTGTCGTACAGCACCCCGAGCATCGAGTTGCCGCTCATCCTCATCGTCCTCTTCATCTTTGTCGGCATCGTCGCGCTCCGCCTCCTGGTGCTCGCGATCAATCACTTCGCACCTGCTGAGAAGCTCACTCCGAGTCTCGCGGTGACGATGCGCGGCAAGCCAGAGCTCGACGCGGTCACACGGACTGTGGTGTTTCTCCTGGTGCTCTGCGTCACCGGGCTGTTCCTCAGCGCGATCCTCGCGACCTACACGTACGCCACGCCGGGCGCCGAGCTGCCGGTGGTGCTCATCAGCCTTGCCGCCGCCATCGTCGCCGTGGTCATCAAGCTCGTCGACGTGACCGTTCGTCACTTCAGCGGCAAGTAGCAGTCGGGCACGGAGTCCATGCCACTCCAGGCGCCTCGCGATCAGGACCTCGTGATCGTCGGCGCGACCGGCGACCTGGCGCAGCGAAAACTCATACCCGCGCTCTACAACCTGCACATCCAGAAGCTGCTGCCCGCCGGGTGCGACATCATCGGTGCCGCACCCTTCGACTGGAATGACCAGCGCTTCATCGAACTCGCCGAGTCAGCGGTGAAGCAATTCTCGCGAACGCCAATCAAGAAGTCGGCCTTCAAATCCTTCGCCGCACGGCTGCATTTCGTCCCGCTCGGCTCGGACGGGAATCTCGCGCCGATCAAGGCTGTAGCGAAACGTGATTCCCGGCTTGCGTACCTCGCGGTGCCGCCATCGGCCTTCACCGCGCTCATCGAAGGCATCAAGACGTCGGGGCTTGCCGAGGGCACGTCGATCATCATCGAAAAGCCGTTCGGCCATAACCTCGCCTCGGCCGAGGAGCTCAACAAGACGCTGCACGACGTGGTGCCCGAGCAGCGCATCTTCCGCATCGATCACTACATGGGCAAGGAGACGGTGCAGAACCTCCTCATCTTCCGTTTCGGCAACTCCATGTTCGAAAGGATCTGGAGTCGCGACGCGATTTCGCGGGTCGAGATCACGGTTGCGGAGTCGCTCGGTGTCGAGCAGCGCGGCAAGCTCTACGAAGAGATCGGTGCTGTCCGCGACATCGTGCAAAACCACATGTTCCAGGTGCTCTCGCTGGTGGCGATGGATCCACCGCTCTCGTTCGACGCGGAGGCGATCCGCAACGAGAAGGTGAAGGTGTTGCAGTCCATCCAACCCATCCATCCGCATGACGTGGTGCGCGGCCAGTACACGGCGGGCAACATCGACGGCGAGAAGGTTGCGGCGTATCGCAACGAGCCCGGCGTCTCATCCAAGTCGACAACCGAGACCTACGCGGCCTTGCGTTTGCATCTCGAATCATGGCGGTGGTCGGGCGTACCGTTTCTGCTGCGCACCGGCAAGCGGCTGCCCACCCGCGACACACGAGTTGTGATCACCTTTCACGACGTCCCGCTCCATCTGTTCAAGACTGCCGGTGTGCATATGCTGCACCGGAACCGTCTCGTGGTGCGGATCCAGCCGGACGAAGGCATCGCCCTGTCGTTCGTCGCCAAGGTGCCGGGGCCGGAGGTTACCGCGCAGTCCGTCGACATGAACTTCAACTACGGTGATTCATTCAAGACATCGCCGCCCGAGGCCTATGAGCGCCTCCTCCATGACGCGCTCCGCGGCGATCACACGTTGTTCATTCGTGAGGATGAGGTCGAGTACGGCTGGAAAGCAGTCGAGCCCGTGATCGACGCGCCACCACCGATCACGTTCTACCCGGCAGGAAGTTGGGGCCCCGACGATGCGGCGCGCATCGCGGCCCCAAGTCACTGGGATGACTCGGTCTCGACCGTATGACCGCCGCGCTGATCGGCGTCGACCTGGGCGGCACCAGCATTCGCGCCGCTGTGGCAATTGGCGACATGACCCACGGCGAGCCGGTGCACCGGGATACACCTTCGCGCGACGGCCCAGCCGTCGTGCTTGACGCCGTCGCCGAATGCGCCCGTGAAGCCGCCGGTACGACGCACATCCGCGGGCTTGCGATCGGGATTCCCGGGCCGCTCGATCCCGGCGCGGGTGTGGTGCACGACGCGCCGAACATGGCCGGCTGGACCGAGGTTCCGGCGGCGGCGATGCTGTCCGAGCGGGTCGGCTGTCCGGTCGTCATCTGCCACGACGCCGCCGCCGCGGGCTATGCGGAGTTGAAGGTGGGCGCGGGCCGAGGCGCACGCCACCTGCTCTTCATCACCGTGAGCACCGGCATCGGCGGTGCGCTCTTCATCGACGGCGATCTCTACGACGGTGCGACCGGGTCGGCGGGCGAGGTCGGTCACACGCCGGTCAGTGACGACGGTCCGAAATGCGGCCAGGGCCATCCAGGGTGTCTCGAAGGCATGTCGTCGGGCACGGCGATCGCCAATCGCGCGCGCGCAGCGCTGGCCGCGGGAACTGCCTCAACGCTGCTGAGCGTCGACGCCGCTTCGCTTGATGCGCGCGCGATCGTGACGGCCGCCAATGCCGGCGACGCGCTGTCGCTCAGGGTGTTCGAGGAGGCCGGTCACGCACTCGGCCGCGCCATCGGCGGCTTCATCAATGTCCTGGCGCCCGATGTCATCGTGATCGGTGGCGGCCTCATCCATGCCGGTGAGCTTCTGCTCAAACCCGCGCGCGACGCGGCTACCGAGATCGCGTTCGAGATCCCTTACCGGCGCTGCAAGATCGTCACGGCCGCGCTGGGCACTGACGCGGGACTCATCGGTGCCGTCGCCTGGGCGGTGCGCAGCTTTGGTGGCGACTTCAGGCAGAGGTCACTAGACCGGCGTCGCTGGTTCGCTCGTTCCTGACAACGCAGATGACCCACCGGCCTCGGGCCGATGGGTCACGTGATAAGAGTTGCTGTGTCGTCGCTCTACGCGAGGACCGGCTTCCTCGCTGCGACATCCGCAGCCGAGTGCCCAGCGCGAACGCCCTTTCTCGAAGTCGACCAGCTGAAGATCTCGAAGACGAAGGCTCCGATTACCACGACTGCCGCGATGAGCAGTCCGATCGCCGCGTAGCCGGCGAAGGTGCCGATCTGTCCCCACCCGTAGGCATTCAGCAACATGCTCCGAAGGGTCGTGCCCTTGAAGATGGTCGCCACCTGGCCCGCGAGCTTGGTATTGGTCGGGTCAGCCTGAGCCGCGCTGCTCAGCTGCGAATAGGTCTGGCCGCCTGCGATCTCATCGAGATGCACATTGATGAAGCTGTTCGCGTAGACCTGAGCCTGCTGCCCGGTGAGCAGTTCCTGGCCCGCATACTGGGTCATCGCCGCCGCGTCCGACTTCGGCAGTGAGGTGAGCGCGGGCGATCCGGCGGGCGGGAAGTAGATCTGCTGCGCAGCCAGCTGATCGTGCACGGTCGATGTCGCGAAGCTGCTTGCCCAGAAGGCGAAACCGCTCACGAAGCCCAGGATTCCGATCAGTCCGATCTGCAGTACGAAAATCCGCCAACGCATTCCACTGGTCATGGTGGGTATCTCCTCTATGGGTGTAGTGGGTTGTGACCTGAGTCCCATACTCGCGGCGTTAGCGGTGGGGAACCAGTGCCACAAGGCATCAGACCCTGTGACCACGCGAGCCGATCGGCTGGGACAAAGGTCCCGACCAGGTCCGGATTCGGACCCTAGGACCAGCTCTGGGAATCGCCGTCGCGACGCCGCTTGGCCATGAAGGCGGCGACCTCGGCGCGGCGTGACAGATCGAGCTTCATCAGGATGTTGCTGACGTAGTTCTTGACGGTTTTCTCGGCGAGATGAACGTTCTCGCCGATCTGCCGGTTGGTCATCCCCTCGGCGACCAGGCCGATGATCCGTCGCTCCTGAGGGGTCAGCTGCGCCACGCCATCGTCGTCACCGCCAGTCAGCACATCGCCCCGGATGCGTGCCAGGACCCTGCCCGTCACCGATGGATCGAGCAGCGACTCGCCGTTGGCGACGCGGTGAATCGCGTCCAGGAGATCGTTGCCGCGGATCTGCTTGAGGACGTAGCCCGAGGCGCCGGCCATGATCGCGCTGAACAGGGCCTCGTCATCGGCGAAGGACGTGAGGATGAGGACACGTGTCTGCTCCCGATGCGAGCGAATGTCACGGCAGGCCTCGATCCCTGAACGACCGGGCATCCGCACATCCATGACCACCACATCGGGTGTGGCCGCGGCCGCGGACGACACCGCGTCGTCGGCTGAGCCTGCCTCACCGACGACATCGATGGTGAGATCGGAACTCCAGCAAGGCTCGAAGTCCACGGCGCACGAGCTCATGATCGTCGCAGAGCAGCACGCGAACACGAGTGATTGCCACGGTTCCAGTGTAGGCGCGGTGACGTTGGTCACAGACATCGGAGCCGAGATGCTCTGTCCAGCGTTCGCGCCGGCCACGATGCTCAGTCTCGAGATGCTCATTCAAGATTTCGTCCAGGTGGAGCTTGACTTCGATGAGATCCGAGCTCGCGTCCGCGCCGATGCTCGTGCCGTGATCGAGTTCGAGCGCGGCGGCGGCATACCGCCACGGAGAGCGACTCTCGCTGCAACTCACACCGATGACCAGGCATCCGCGCTTCGGGAAGGCAATCGTGGTTGACCTCGCCGAACCCTACGAGCGCGAGGATCGGTTGGTGGTGCCGATGCACTGGTGGGCGCCGGGTGCGACCCGTCTCTTTCCGCATCTGGACGGCGATCTGGAGTTCGCGCCGCTCGGGTCCATGTCGACGCAGATCACGCTCATGGCCAGCTACGACCCCCCGCTCGGTGTGGTGGGGCGCCGTGCCGACATGCTGCTGCTGCATCGCGTCGCCGAAGCGAGCATTCGCTCATTCCTCCAACTCGTCTCCCGCAACCTCGGGCGCCCATCTCCGGCGCTGCTCAGCTCAGCCTGAACGGCGGGACTTCCTGGGGCCCGTGTCGCGCGGCACCGACCATGTTGCCACCGTGCCGTGAGTGGCACCGGGGTGCAGGTCGAACGATCCGCCCAGCGCGACTGCGCGCTCGGCAAGGTTGGCCAGTCCCTCTCCGGCGCCTGACGCTGCGGTCACGCCCGCGCCGTTGTCCTCGACGGTCACGGTCACATCGAGCGCCGCGCGAACGCGGATGTCGACGCTGGTCGCCCGCGCATGCCGGATGACGTTGCTCAGCAACTCTCGAAGCACCGCCAGCAGATGCTCGGCAAGATCCGCCCCGATGATCGTGTCAACGGCGCCGTCGAAACGGACGCGGGGCGCGAAGCCGAGGTTGGGCGTGACCTCGGCAGCAAGCGCCAGCACCCGCACGCGGACGCTGTGGATGCCACGGTCGTTCGCCTGGAGTTCGAAGATCACCCCGCGGATCTCGCGAATGGTCGCGTCCAGATCGTCGACCGCGGACTGGATCTTGTCCGCCACGCCTGGGTCGTCGACGATCCGTGCGAGTCCCTGCAGCCCCAGTCCGGTCGCGAAGATCCGCTGGATGACGGTGTCGTGCAGGTCGCGAGCGATGCGCTCACGGTCGTGCAGCACCGCCAGCTCCTGGACCCGCTCGTGCAGACGGGCGTTCTCGATCGCGACACCCGCGGCCCGCGCGAGCGCGACCGTCAGCGCCTCATCCGACGCTGTGAACGGACCGCCATCACGTTTTTCGGTCAGGTAGAGGTTGCCGAACACCACGTTGCGGATGCGAATTGGGACTCCGAGAAACGTGCGCATCGGCGGGTGTCCTGCAGGGAATCCGACCGACTGCGGGTGGCTGCTCAGGTCGTCGAGGCGCAGCGGGCGCGGGTCATGGATGAGCTGCCCGAGAAGACCCAACCCAGTTGGATAGTGGCCAATCCTTCGAATACCATCCGCGTCGATGCCTTCGGTGATGAACTCGACGAGCAGGATTTCACCCTCAGCGGAGGCAGTTCCGAGCACGCCGACAGCGCCGTACTGCGCGTCAGTCTGGTCACAGGCCACCTGCACGATGCGTTCGAGGACGGCGGGCAGCTCGAGGTCCGATGAGATCGCGAGGATCGCATCGAGAATTCGCTGCACCTCAGGCATGCGATCAGAGTAGCGCCCCTTGGGCCTGTGCCGCCCCGGAGTTGGAGGTGGTGAAATTCATCGTGCGCAGCATGGAACCGAACTAGAAATTCTTGAGCCGCGCCAGTTATGCCCAGCGAGAAATTGGGGCTGAGGAGCGATAGATTAGGGAAGGTGAAGTGCGGGACGGATAATTAGGTTCGCGAACTGAGAGGCGAAGGTGTTCATCGGCGCAAAGGCAGCTCTAATGCTGTCGAGCTGTGTGAAGTGAGGCGAGATTTGCTGAAGCGGCGTCATTGCAGTCTGGATATTGGAGAGAGTTGCACTAAGCGGCGCAAGACTTTTCGCGAGCTGCGTTTGTAGCTCGGCAATGTGTCGGAACGTGTCGGTGCCGATGATGCGTACCGACATCGCACGCAACTTATCGCGCTCGCGTTGATAGTGGTCGCGAAGCCGGGTTTGTAAAGTCGACAAATGGCCTATCGAGTCATCGGGCCACGCGTCCCGATCATCCGCATGCAGCCAGCGCGAAACGAACAAAGCCAGAGCGAGATCAGAAAACCCGTCAAGGTCAATACTCTCCGGATCGACTACTTGCTGTCGATCGATTCTCAGTGCGAGCTCGCGCGGGCTAATCTCTTCAAAGACCAACTTGTCGATTTCGCCGTTGTCTCGGACAGTGAGGACGCGTAAGAGGAGCTTGCCACCGGTCGGCAGATCGATTTCGATGGGGTCGTGGTTAGGAATGGAACTGCAGCATGCGCGCCCTTCGCTTGTGTCGTATCCGCGCCCCGCTACTGCTCCGGTCGGATCCAGCGCGAAGCCGGCTTCCCTAGGCTAGGTTGACCTTGAAGATGATCACGTACGAGAACGAAAGCCCATCCACCTGCCACGCGTAGCAGCCAGGACCACGGATATACGTGCCGCCTGGAGCCTCACGGTGACCGTCACTTGTCTCGTTGACGGTTGGTTCTCCGGGCACCACAAGTTTGCTGACCGTGGGTGCTTCGCCGAAGATCACCGGTGACGAGCCATCGAGCTGCTCCCCGCGGATGACCCAGGGGCCCTGATACGAGGGTTCGCTGAACCAAAGGGTCTTGAAGTCGGCCCATCCGTTCACGCTCCCCCCTGGGTCCAGGACCGCCACGCCTTGGGTGCTCACAGCTCCGCCGGGGTAGACCGGCCCCGGCCCGGGCCTGGGGTCAAGGAACGAGTTCCTCCGGGGCAACATCGGCCGGAGAGAGTCACGGGGCAGGCCTGGCCGGCCCGGAGAGTGGGGAATTTCAACGGGCGGTCAAGGTCGGCTGGAAGCAAACCGGTGTCGGTGAGGGTGTTCGGGTCGCAGACCGACGCCTCCAGACGACATGCCTCAGCGAATGTGGCCGGCGCGGGAAAGCCGTCGGTCGAGGTCATCGGGGGGTCGGTTGTGAGCTGAAGCTTGGCTGTCGCCGTCGAGGGCGGCAGAGTGGGAGTTGGGGAAGGCGAGCTAGTGCACCCAGTGATCGCCGTTGCCGTGGCCGCGAGCGCTAGCCAAAGGCGTTGCACTCGTAACTCCCTGAAACGGCCCGAGGTGGCCATGCTCCAGATTATTACGCAGTTCTGTTAGGGCGGCGACGACTGTGCGCATCACGCGTCGCGGGGCTTAGGCCTTCGGGCTGTTGCAGATGCGGCGGCCAAAGGCACTTGGCATGTCGTGGATGCGACAATTGGGTCTGTAGTGCGGCGCCAATACATGCAAGCGCTCTCATGAGGGTTGTAAATGGCACAGTCTGAGTGTGTCAGGCAAGCGCTCCTAAGTAGCGCGGGTTTGTAGGCAAGCGCACTCATGGCGGGATGGGGGATACCTCGCAACACCGGCAGGATCTATGCCTATCTGTTGTTGCAGCACGACCCGGCGACGCTTGACGACATGGTGGACACCCTCGGCATCGCGAAAAGCGGCGCGAGTGTGGCGGCGCGGCAACTCGCCCAGCTGGGACTCGCACGCGCGGCCGGACAGGCGGGCACACGACGGGTACGCTACGAAGCCCTGTACAACCTCGAGTTGATGTTCGCCGCGCGCACGCAGCAGATGCGTGATCTGGTTACGCGCTTACGTCAGGGAGCGCGCGCCGCCCCCGCGGGCCAGGGGCGCCGGCGGTTGCACAGCATGGCCGCATGGTGCGACGACCTCATCAACGAATTCCCGCGGCTGGTGCGCCGCCTCGAGCGGCGGCAGGAGCGATGAGCACCAACGCGATCGACGTGCGCGGACTCAGCAAGGACTACGGGTCTGGGCACGGCCTCTTCGACCTCGACCTTGCCGTCGCCGAAGGAGAGGTGTTCGGTTTTCTCGGCCCCAACGGCGCCGGCAAGACAACGACGATCCGATTGCTCATGGGACTGATCCACCCGTCCGCCGGCACCGCCAGCATCTTTGGTCTCGACGCTGTGCGCGACTGGTAGCGGTGAAACGCGAGGTGGGGTATCTCCCCGGCGAACTTCCTCAATACGGCGGCATGCGTGGCAGTGAGGTGGTTGCGTATCTCGGCGCGATGCGTGGGGGGATCGATCAAGCGCGCGTCACCGAAATTGCCGAGCGATTGCAACTGGACCTCGGCCGTCGATTTCGCGAGTACTCGCGCGGCAACAAGCAGAAGCTGGGGCTGGTGCTGGCATTCATGCACCGACCGCGGCTCCTGATTCTGGACGAGCCGACGGGCGGGCTCGACCCGCTCAACCAGCAGACCTTCCACCAGATGGTGAGCGAGGTGAAGACGCAGGGCACCACCGTGTTCCTGTCCTCGCACGTGCTCTCCGAGGTCGAGGAAACCTGCTCGCGGGTGGGCATCATTCGGGACGGCCGCCTCGTCTCCGACATGACCATGGACAAGGTCCACGAACTGCGTTTTCACGAAGTCATCATCGAGTTCGCGGGCGACATTCCGGAGGCGGCGGTGCGTGCGGCTGCCGGCGTCGAGGATGTCGCGGTGGACGGCGCGCGTCTCACCTGCACCGTCCACGGCGGCTTCGACCCGTTGCTCAGCGCGATCCGTGGTGCAACGGTCATCGACCTTGTCAGTCGCGAGCCGAGTCTCGAGTCGATCTTTCTCAGCTACTACAGCAAGTGATGCCTCCGCGGCTGCTGTTACGCCTGCACAGGATCGGGCTGATCGCGATGACGTACTTCTCGATCTTCTACGTGCTCGTCAACAGTGCGGCCTTTCCGATCATCGCCGGCAGGACGCGCGTTGCCCAGGAGGCATTCGGGCACTCGATCTCCGTGCTCGGAGCCCAGTTCAGCTGGCTGCTCCCAACGCCGATCCGTCCGGATACTGCGGCGGGGTATCTGCAGTGGCGCGGCTACGGGCTGTTTGCGATCGTGTTCTCCGGGTGGGCACTGTTCAGCGCCTGCGGAGCAGTGCGCCGTGACGAGGAACGTGGACTGGTCGAGGTCTTTCTGTCATCCGGCATCTCACGTCTCCGTCTCCTGCTCACGCGCATCGGATTCTTCGCCGTGTTGAGCGTCGAGGTCGTGACCGTCGCCGGCGTTGCGGCCTGGGTCGGCTGCCTCATCGCAGGCCTTCCCGCCGATGTCCCGGGGCTGGTGGGTGAAAGCGCCGCCCTCTGGGGGTTGACCATCGCCTCCTTCGGCGTCGGCCTCCTGATTGCGCAGCTCGCCGGCGACTTCCGCACCGCGGCCGGCGCGGGCGGTGCCGTCCTGGTGGTGATGTTCCTGCTCGACAGCTTCGGCAGGTCGAGCATTCCACGCCCCTGGCTCACGCACGTCTCGGTGTACGCGCTCTTCAACCAGTCGAACGCTGCTGCTCCGGGCGGCGCCTTCGACCTGCCCGCGACGCTCCTGTTGTTTGTCGTCGGCATCGCGACCGTCGTGCTCGCCGCCGCCGCATTCACTCGCCGCGATATCGGGTCGGGACTGCTGCGCGGAGGCCCGCGTGGCTCGAGCGCCGTCCACGAGTCCTCACGCAATCCGCTGCTGCGGATTCCGGTCATGCGCGGGATCTGGATTCGACGGGTGGGATCGCTCCTCTGGATCATCGGCGTCGGCGGGGTTGCGGCAGCGGTCGTGTCGCTGGTGAACACCACGGCGACGTTTTTCGCAACCACACCGAGCCTGACTCCTTTTCTGCGCGGCCTCGGCGGCGATGTCCGCACCGTCCTGCTGGGCCTGATCTGGCTCAGCTTTGCGCAAGCGCTCCTCGCGATCTACGCGATCACCTCCGTGTCGCGGTGGTCGGGAGAAGACTCGTCAGGTGTCCTCGAGATGCAGCTCGCCGAGCCGGTCCCGCGCTGGCGGGTCCTCGCCGAGCGTTTCGCCGAGTTGACCGTGATGGTTGCCGTGATCGCGTTTGTGTCGATGGCCGTGATCCTCGCGCTTGCCCCCTCGGAAGGGATTCCCGTCGATGCGGGGAGGCTGGTCGTGGCAACCGCGATGCTGATTCCCTTCGCGCTCACCTTCGCCGCGGCTGGAGCGCTGCTCGCGGGGTGGCGCCCACGGGCCGCCGTGGTGGTCCTGTCAACCGTCGCAGCGATCTCGTACCTCGTGTTTGAACTCGGACCGCTCTTCAAATGGCCATCCTGGGCGGACAACCTGTCAGTCTTCCAGCTGTACGGAACGCCGCTCATCACGCCGGTGTTCGCCGGAGGCCTGATCGCGATGATCTGCATCGTCGTGCTGGGCTTCGGATCTGCGAGCGTCGTGCTCACCCGGCGTGACATCGCCGCATAGGAGGTTGGACCGTGGCGGACCAGATGACCATGAAGGACGCGACCCGCTGGATGTGGTCGCTCGGTGACTACGGGTCGCTGGCCGTGCATCTCGAGCCGCATGCGATCGAGCTCGCGCAGCGTTGCCGGCTTGGCGCCGGGAGTGAGGTGCTCGACGTCGCAGCCGGTAATGGCAACTTCGCGATTGCGGCAGCGCGTCGCGGTGCCACCGTCGTCGCCACCGACCTCACGCCCGCCATGGTCGACCTCGGCCGAGCGCGGAGCACGGTGGAGGGCGTCGCGGTCGAGTGGCTCGAAGCGGACGCCGAGGAACTTCCTTTTCCGGACGGCCGGTTCGACGTGGTCGGCTCGGTGTTCGGCGCGATGTTCGCGCCCGACCCGGAGCGCACCGCACAGGAGCTCTTCCGGGTGACCAAACGCGGCGGCATCGTGGCCATGGCCAACTACGGACCGAAGGGATTCCTGCCGCGCTTCACCGCGTTGATGGTCGAGGGCGGACCGCCGCCACCCCCGGGAATGCATTCACCGTTCGAGTGGGGTGATACCGACACGGTGCACGCGCGTTTCGCCGGGCTGACCGCGTCGATCGAGGTCTACCCGCAGGCGCTGACCTTCGAGTTCGAATCGGTTGATGACGGTTGGGAGTTCTGGGAGCGGACCAACCCGCCCTTGATGGCCAGGCTCTCGATGCTCGACGCCGATCAGACCGCGCAACTGCGCGAGGACGGCAAGAAGCTGTTCACGGAGCTGAATCAATCAGCCGGCGGCCGCGGCCTCACGCTCGAGTTTGACTATCTCCAGGTGCTCGCCCGCAAGGCCTGAGCTCGCACGAGCCGCGATGATCGCGTACTCGAAGGCGTCGGCAAGTGCACTCCAGGAAGCCTCGATGATGTTGGTGCTGCTGCCGACCGTGCTCCACCTGCGGTGGTGGTCACCGCTCTCGACGAGCACGCGCACCCCGGCGGCGGTGCCGTCGCGTCCGTCGAGGACGCGGACCTTGTAGTCGAACAGTTGGGTCGCACCGATTTCCGGATAGGTCGGTGTCAGCGCCTTGCGCAGCGCCGCGTCGAGCGCATTGACGGGTCCGTTGCCTTCCGCGGCGGTGTGCACCAGTGCGCCGTCCACCTGCACCTTGATGGTCGCCTCGCATACCAGTGATCGCCCCTCGCGCTGCTCCACGAGCGCGATGTAGTCGATCAGCGCGAATGGAGGCGGGTTGCCGCGCGCACGGTGCACGAGCAACTCGAAGGATGCCTCGGCACCTTCGAAGGAGTGGCCAAGGTGCTCCAGCTGTTTGACCTCATCGGCGACCCGACGCGCAAGCGCGGGATCATTGGTGAGATCCACACCGAAGCCCGCTGCCTTCTCGAGCACGGTGCCGCGGCCGGATTGCGAGGTGATCACCGAATGCCGCCGGTTGCCGACCAGAGCCGGATCGATGTGCTGGTACGCGTAGGACGCCTTGCTCATGGCGTCGATGTGCTGACCGCCCTTGTGGGTGAACGCGGCCTGGCCGATGTACGGGGCCGACAGCGGCGGGGAGATATTGGCAATCTCGGCAACATCGCGAGCGATCTCGGTGAGCCGGGCGAGCTGCATCTCGGCGACGACCTGGAGGCCCATCTTCAGCTGCAGGTTGGGGATGAGCGTGCACAGGTTCGCGTTGCCGGTGCGTTCGCCGTATCCGTTGATGCATCCCTGCACCTGCACTGCCCCGGCGCGCACGGCGGCGAGGGTGTTGGCGACGGCGCAGCCCGCGTCGTCGTGGCAGTGGATGCCGGCGATGCTGCCAAAGCGCGCGGTCACGTCACGCACCAGGGACTCGACGGCGTCGGGGAGGGTGCCGCCGTTGGTATCGCAGAGCGTGATCCGCTCGGCACCCGCGGCAACCGCGGCGTCGAGACACCGCAGCGCGTAGTCGGGATCGCTGCCGTAGCCGTCGAAGAAATGCTCGGCGTCGAAGACGACCCGACGTCCGTGCTCCGCGAACCATCGCACCGACTCGCCGATCATGGCGAGGTTCTCGTCGTTGGTGGTACGCAGCACATCAGCGACCTGGCGGTCCCACGACTTGCCCACCAGGGTCACGATCGGGGCCATCGAATCCAGCAGTGTTTTGATTTGCGTGTCGTCCTGCGGGCGGACTCCCGGGCGCCGCGTGGCGCCGAAGGCGGCGAGCGTCGCGGTGTGCAGACGGTGCGTCTGCATCGCCTCGAAGAACTCCGTGTCGGTGGGATTGGCACCCGGCCACCCTCCTTCGATCACGGCGACGCCGAGCGTGTCGAGGTGATCCGCGATGCGCAACTTGTCGGAGACGGAGAAGCTGATGCCCACACCCTGAGCGCCGTCGCGGAGCGTGGTGTCGTAGATCTCGACGCTCATGACGCCGACCCCATCGGTTGACGCAGGTGGCGCTCGACTTCGCGCGCGACGGCGCCGGCGACCGCATCCGTGCCGGCGGTGCCACCGAGGTCGGCGGGGAGCACATCCTCGGCGATGCAGACATCCACAGCGGCTTCGATAGCGGCGGCCAGATCCTCGCGATGCAGCGAGTGCCGGAGCAGCATCGCCATCGAGAGGATCGCGCCATAGGGGTCGGCAACGCCGAGGCCGGCGAGGTTCGGCGCACTGCCGTGGATCGGTTCGTAGAGCCCGCGGTCGGTCGCGCCGAGGCTCGCCGATGGCAGCAGGCCGAGTGAGCCCGCAAGCACCGCGGCCTCATCGCTGAGGATGTCGCCGAAGAGGTTCTCGGTGACCACGACGTCGATGGTCGACGGTTCACGTACCAGGCGCATCGCGAACGAATCGACGAGTTCGTGGGTAAGCGTCACGCCGGGAAACTCGGCAGCCATTCCGGTCACGACGTCGCGCCACAACTGGCTGGTGACCAGCACGTTCGCCTTGTCCACCGAGACCAGCTGACCGCGACGTGACCCAGCGAGGGTGAACGCAACCCGCGCCACGCGTTCGATCTCGGCGGCGGTGTAGACCATGCTGTCGCGTGCGGTCTCGGTAACGCCACTGCCGGTGCGCTCTTTCGGCTGACCGAAGTACGCGCCACCGGTGAGCTCGCGCACGATGATCAGATCGGTTCCGGTGACGACCTCGGGGCGCACCGCCGTCCGGTCCACGAGGTGTGGATGGACACGAACGGGGCGGACGTTGGCGAACACCTCCATCCCACGCCGCAGCCCGAGCAATCCCGCCTCGCAGCGCTGCTCGCCGCGAAGATGATCCCAGGCCGGGCCGCCCACGGCGCCGAGGAAGACGGCGTCGGCTTCGATGCACGCCTCGAGCGTTTCCGCCGGCAATGGCGTTCCGAATTCGTCGATGGCATGTCCGCCGATGTGGTGCACATCGATGCTCACCTGCGCGCCGGCCGCTTCGCAGACCGATGCGAGCACGCTCAGCGCGGCATTGACGACCTCGGGCCCGATGCCGTCGCCGGGCAGGACAACGAGATTTGGCATCAGGCGCTCGCGCGGGGCCGACTTCACGTCGGGCATCCATGCAGGGCGCCGGGCTTCGAACGCCGTGATCTCCGCCTCGTGCTCCATGGTCAGCCCGATGTCGTCGAGCCCCTCGAGCAGGCGGCGTCGCTCGAACGCATCCATGGTGAAGGGGAAGCGCAGATCACCGCATGCCACGGTCTGGGTCTCGAGGTCGACCACGACGGTGATGCCAGGTTGCTCCGCGGCGAGATCGAGCAGTGCTCGGACCTCGTGCTCCGGCAGGGTGACCGGCAACAGGCCGCTGCCGAGCGCGTTGGTTCGGAAGATGTCGGCGAACGACTTCGGAGATCACCGCCCGGATCCCGCGATCGGTGAGCGCCCACACCGCGTGCTCGCGCGATGAGCCACAGCCGAAATTTCGCCCGGCGACCAGCACGGTGCCCGGCTGGTACTCCGGTTGGTTGAGCACGAAGTCCTCGCGCTCCGCACCGCCGGCGTCGTGCCGCCAGTCGTTGAACAGGAACTCGCCGTAGCCCGTGCGCTCGATGCGCTTGAGGAATTGCTTGGGGATGATCTGGTCGGTGTCGACGTCGGCGCGGTCCAGCGGGATCAGCACGCCGTCCTCGCGATGAAACGGTTTCATGCCCCCACCGCCACCGGCGCTGCCAGCTGCCGGACATCGACGAACCGTCCCTCGACCGCCGCGGCCGCCGCCATCACCGGCGAGACGAGATGGGTGCGCCCGCCGCGACCCTGGCGGCCCTCGAAGTTACGGTTGCTGGTGCTCGCGCAGCGTTCGCCGGGCTGGAGGATGTCCGGGTTCATGCCGAGGCACATCGAGCAGCCCGGGTTGCGCCACTCCGCACCGGCCCCGACGAAGATCGCGTCGAGTCCCTCTGCGCTCCGCCTGGGCTTTCACCTGCGCGGAACCGGGGACGACCAGCACCCGAAGGCCGTCGTGCACGCGCCGCCCCTCGAGCACCCCCGCGACCGCGCGAAGATCTTCGATACGACCGTTGGTGCAGGATCCGATGAAGACGGTGTCGAGCTTGATGTCCTCGATCGCCGTGCCAGGTTCCAGTCCCATGTAGGCAAGCGCGCGAACCGCGGATTCCCGCTCCGCCGCGTCGTCAAACGACTGCGGATCGGGGACGCGTCCGGTGACCGGCACCGACTGCGACGGCGTGGTGCCCCAGGTCACCGTCGGCTCGATGGATGCGGCATCGATGCTGACGACGCGGTCGTACACGGCATCCTCATCGCTGCGGAGCTCGCCCCACGCGGCGACCGCCATGTCCCAGCCCTCGCCGGTCGGCGCGTAGGGACGGCCTTTGATGTATGCGAGGGTGACTTCGTCCGGCGCGATCATGCCGGCGCGTCCACCGCCCTCGATCGTGAGGTTGCAGAGAGTCATGCGCTGCTCCATCGACAAGCTTCGCACCAGCGACCCGGTGTACTCCACGACGTGGCCTGCCGCGCCGGCGGTGCCGATCGCGTTCAGCACACGGAGCGCCGCATCCTTGGCAGTGACACCGATCGGCAGCGTGCCGTCGATCCGGACTTCCATGGTCAGTGGCCGGGTCTGGCGCAGACATTGCGTCGCCAGCACATGCTCGACCTCGGACGTGCCGATGCCCAGTGCAAAGGCACCGAAGGCTCCGTGGGTGGCGGTGTGCGAATCGCCGCACACGATGACTGTGCCCGGGACGGTGAGTCCCAGCTCCGGTCCGATCACGTGGACAATGCCCTGCCAGCGGTGGCCGGCGCCATAGCAGGCAATTCCGTACTGGTCGCAATTCTGCCGGAGCGCGTCCATCTGCGCTGTGCTCATCGCGTCAGCACCACTGACACCGTCGCCGTCGGTGGGCACGTTATGGTCCATCGTGGCCACAACTAGTCCAGGCCGGCGCACCGTCCGGCCCTCGAGCCGCAGGCCTTCGAACGCCTGCGGCGAGGTCACCTCGTGGACGAGGTGCAGATCGACGTAGAGCAGGGACGGCTCACCCGCCTCCTGCACGACGACGTGCGCGTCCCAGATCTTGTCGAACAGGGTGCGTGGGGTCATGCGCCGTGGAACGATGCGCCGGCCGGCGTCGCCTCGGCGGCGGTGCCGATGATGGCCATCTGTTCGGGTGTGACGCGGGGACCGGCAGCGATGCGTGCGGTCAGGCGGTTGAGGGCGTGCACATACGCCTTCGCGGCGGCCACGAGGATGTCGGTATCGGCGCCGTGGCCGGCGCTCAGCGCGCCGTCGCGGCGGAGCCGGACACTCACCTCACCGACCGCATCCATTCCCTCGGTGATGGCCTGGATCGCGAATTCCTCGAGCTCGGCTTCGACCTGCACCAGCGAGTTGATGGCGCGGTAGGTGGCGTCCACAGGACCGTCGCCGGTGGATACCGCCTCGTGGGAAATCCCGTCACTCAGGAGCATGCGCACCGTCGCGGTCGGCCGCAGATTGGTGCCGCAACTGACCTGCAGATGTTCGAGCCGGAAGGTCTCCTCGGCGCCTTGACGTTCGTCGGCAACGATTGCCTCGAGGTCGCGGTCCGTGACGTCGCGTTTGCGGTCGGCGAGCTCTTTGAAGCGGACGAACGCGCGCCGCAACTCCTCACCGTCGAGCCGGTAGCCGAGCTGCTCGAGCCGGTCCTGCAACGCGTGCCGGCCGCTCAACTTACCGAGCACCAGCGTCGAACCGGCGCCAACCTGACCTGGCTCCATGATCTCGAAGGTTCGCCGGTCTTTGAGCATCCCGTCCTGGTGAATCCCCGAGTGGTGCGCGAACGCGTTGGCGCCAACCACCGCCTTGTTGGGTTGCACGAGCATGCCGGTCAGCTGCGAGACCAGCCGCGAGGTGCGATAGAGCTGCGTGTGGTCGAGCTGCGTGGCGACGCCGTACACCTCGGGATGCAGGCGCGTCGCCATCGCGACCTCCTCGAGGGCCGCGTTGCCCGCACGCTCGCCGATGCCGTTGACGCAGGTTTCGATCTGGCGCGCGCCACTGAGCACGCTGACCAGCGAGTTGGCCGTGGCGAGGCCGAGATCGTTGTGGCAGTGCACCGACAGAACCACGTCACGCAGCCCCGGCACCTGGTCGTACATCCAGGCGATGAGGCCACGCCACTCGTCAGGCGTTGCGTACCCAACCGTGTCCGGCAGGTTGACGGTGGTCGCGCCGGCCTCGATGCAGCCGTTGACCACGTCGGCGAGATAGTCGCGCTCGGTGCGGCTCGCGTCCATCGGAGAAAACTCGACGTCCTGACGGAAGGTCTTGGCGAGCGCTGTCATGGCCACCGCGCGTTCGCGTACTTCGCGCTGCGACATTCGCAGCTGACCCTCGCGGTGGATCGGCGAGGTACCGATGAAGACGTGGATGCGCGCGTTGGTCGCCGGCTCGAGCGCTGCCGCACATGCACGGACGTCGGCCTCGAAGCACCGTGAGAGACCGGCGATCACCGGACCCTCGACCTGCTCGGCGATCGCCTTGACGGCTGCGAAGTCGCCCGGAGAGCTGTGCGGAAACCCCGCCTCGATGACATCCACCTTGAGACGGGCGAGCTGGTGTGCAATCTGCAGCTTGTCCTCGGCGTTGAGCGCGACTCCCGGGGATTGCTCTCCGTCGCGCAAGGTCGTGTCGAGGATGGTCAGTGTCTCGGTCATCCCTGTGCCTCGGTGCGGTCCTGCTCGGCCAGCACCGCATCCATCCCGGGCGCGGTCCTGGCGTTGAGCCAGGCCATCTTTGCGCGCAGTTCCGCGCCGACCCGTTCGATGGGCAGATGCTGCTCCTCGTCGCGGTACTCGACGAAGTTCGGACGCCCCGCCTCGCTCTCCTCGATCCAGCGCTTCGCGAAGCTGCCATCCTGGATGTCATCCAGCAGCTTGCGCATGGTCGCGCGGGTGCGCTGATCCACGACCTTGGGGCCACTGACATTAGTCACCGTACTCGGCGGTGTCGCTGACCGAGTAACGCATCCAGGAAAGGCCACCCTGGTACATGAGGTCGACGATGAGCTTCAGCTCGTGCATCACCTCGAAGTAGGCGAGCTCGGGCTGGTATCCGGCCTCGGTCAATGTGTCGAACCCCGCCTTGACCAGCGAGGTGATCCCCCCGCAGAGCACTGCCTGCTCACCGAAAAGATCGGTCTCGGTCTCCTCAGCGAAGGTGGTCTCGAGCACCCCCGCGCGCGTGCCCCCGATGCCGCGCGCGTAGGCGAGCGTCCGCTCGCGCGCGATGCCGGTCGCGTTCTGATGGACGGCGAAGAGACAGGGGACGCCCTGACCGTCGACGTAGGTGCTGCGCACCAGATGGCCCGGACCCTTGGGCGCGACCATGGTGACATCGACGCCGACCGGAGGATTGATGAGGTCGTAGCGGATGTTGAAGCCGTGGGCGAACATCAGCATCTTGTCCGCATGCAGATGCGGTGCGATCGCATCGTCGTAGAGCGCTCGCTGCCCCGTGTCGGGCGTGAGCACCATGATCACGTCCGCCTCCTCGCAGGCACCCGCTGGTGTGAGCACGCGCAGCCCTTCCGCTTCGGCGGCAGCACGGCTGCGGCTGGACTTCGGAAGGCCGACGCGGACGTCGTGACCGGAGTCGCGGAGGTTCAAGGCATGCGCGTGTCCTTGCGAGCCGTAGCCCAGAATCGCGATCGGCCGGCTCAGCGCCTTCGGATCGGCGTCAGCGTCGTAGTACATCCGAGCGGTCATTGATCGTCGCCTCCTCTGCGATCGGTCATACGGTGCCGGTGGTGTCGCCCGCCACAGTCGGCGTGCGCAGAACGTCGGGCTCGGGTTCTTCGCCGTCCACGGCGAAATCGATCAGCCGGATCCGGGCCTGATCGCCGCGAACCAGCGCGACGACGCCACTCCGGGCGAGCTCCTTGATGCCGTAGGGGCGCATCAACTCGATGAAGTTGTCGATCTTCTCGGCGCTGCCGGTCACCTCGACGATGACCGAGCTGGCGGCGACGTCGACCACCCGGCCGCGGAACATGTCGATCAGGTTCAGCAGCTCGGTGCGCTCCCCCGGTGGTGCATGCATGCGGACGAGCACCAGCTCGTGCGCCACGTTGCGCAGTCCCGTGATGTCGTCGATGGTGATGACGTCGATGAGCTTGGCCAGCTGCTTGGTGGCCTGCTCCGCCTGCTGACGGCCCACATGAACGGTGATCGTCATCCGCGACACCGAGTTGTCGTCGGTCGGGCCGACCGAGAGTGAGTTGATGTTGAAACCGCGCCGGCGGATCATCGACGCCACGCGCTGGAGCACTCCAGGCTTGTTGTCGACGAGCACCGAGAGCAGCCGGCTCTGGCTCATCAACTCGCCTCGACGAAGTCGAGCATGCCCATGCCGAGGGGGACGATGGGATAGACGTTGGCATTCGGGTCGATGTTGAAGTTCAGCAGCACCGGCCCCTTGTGCGCCATCGCCTCATCGAGCAGCCGTCCGACGTCCTCGAGGCGATCGGTCGTCATCGCCTTCATGCCGAATGCGTCGCCGAGCTTCACGAAGTCGGGCGTGAAGGTCAGGTCCACCGCCGATCGGACTCCGTCGTAGAAGTCGTCCTGGAACTGGCGGACCATCCCCAGCGACGAGTTGTTGAGGATGACCACATTGACGTCGATGTTGTTCTCGACCATCGTGGCCATCTCCTGCATGTTCATCACGAAGCCACCCTCGCCGGTCACGCAGAAGACGGTCTTGTGCGGGTTGGCGAGCTTCGCACCCATCGAGGCCGGGAATGCGTAGCCCATGGTTCCGGTGCCGCCCGAGTTCAGGAACAGGCCCGGCTTGCGATAGTTGAACCAGAGCGCGGCCCAGATCTGATTCTGGCCCACATCGGCGAGCACGATCGCCTCGTCCTCGCAGCGCGCGTACATCGCCTCGAGCACCTCCTGCGGTTGGAGCAGACCGGTGTGATTGGTGAAGCGCACGGGGTGCTCTTCCTTCCACTGGTCGATCTGCGTGAGCCACTCGTGCTCACGCTTCGGGGCGACGAGCAGGTTCAGCTCGCGCAACGCCACCTTCGCGTCGGCGACGACGCTCACGTTGGGGACGACGTTCTTGCCGATCTCCGCCGGATCGATGTCGATGTGCACCAGGTGCTCAACCCGCGGCGCAAACGAATCGAGGCGCGTGGTGACGCGGTCGTCGCAGCGCATGCCGATCATGATCAGGACGTCGGCGTCGCAGACCGCCTTGTTGGTGAACCCGGCTCCCATGAAGCCGACCATCTGCAGCGCCATCGGATCGGTGACCGGAAACGCACCCGTGCCGAGGAGTGTCCAACCCACCGGTATGTGCGCTTGATGCGCCAGTTCGAGCAACTCCGCCTCCGCTTCCGCGATCAGGACGCCGCGGCCGGCGAGTATCACGGGGCGCTTGGCGCCGGCGATGAGCTGCGCGATGCGCCGCAACTTCGCGGGATCCGGTCGTGGTGGCGCCGGATACGAACGGCGCCGGACCGGGCCTTCGGGTAGTTGAACGTGCTCATCGCCGCCTGAAGATCCTTCGGAAAGTCGATGAGCACGGGACCCGGACGCCCGCTGCGGGCGATGTGAAATGCCTCCTTGATGGTCGGAGCGATGTCCTCGACACGCGTGATCAAGTAGGAGTGCTTCACCACCGACATCGTGGAGCCGATGACGTCCGATTCCTGGAAGCTGTCGGTTCCGATGGCGGTGGAGGGGACCTGGCCCGTGATCGCGACCACCGGGACCGAGTCCATGTACGCGGTCGCGAGACCGGTGACCAGATTCAATGCCCCGGGACCGCTGGTGGCGAAGACGACACCGACCGAGCCGCGCTTGCTGCGCGCGTAGCCGTCGGCTGCATGCGCTCCACCCTGCTCGTGGCGCACGAGGATGTGGTGGAGTTGCGGGTAGCTGGGCAGATGCCGATAGAGCCAGAGATTGGCTCCGCCGGGATATCCGAATATGGTGTCGACACCCTCGCGGATCAGCGACTCGAGAGCGATCTGGGCACCGGTCAGCTGACGTGCCGGCTCGACCGAGCCGTCAGGCTGTGCGGTGGCGGTCGCGGTGACGTCCGAGCGTCGATCCGTCCGGGCGCTGATCACTGGTAGTAGCGGCGGAGCGAGCGACGCACGAAATCGTCGCTCTCCTCGTGACGTGGCGTGCCGGGCGCGAAACGTTCGGCCCGCGACGAGTCGATTTCGTTCGGCGTGCGAGCCGTCGTTCTGGGCCTGCATATCCCAGCGGGTCGGTTGTCCCATGCCGTCGTATGGGGTTGGTGCCTGTCCCGAGCCGGCCATGACGGGTCCTCCAGTTGCTGTGCGCCGGGTACAAAAAAAGGCCCCCTCTGGGAGGGGACCTTTTGCTTCGTTCCGGCTTGTTTGCTGTCTACTTGCGCGCGCGCCTGACCTGAAGTCTTGGGGTCCCGCTCCTAATCAGGAGCAGGCTAACCAGCAGGACCAGGACCAGCGCGGAGCCGTACAACATGTGGCGCAGAGAATACGGCCTCAAGGTTCTTCCCGTCAACACACGGACGTGTGACGGTTGCGCCGTATGCTTCCGCGCATGCCTGACGCGAGTGCAACGCGGCGCAGCGCGGTGATGCTGCACGGACCCGATCGCGCCCCCGCGCGCGCGATGCTGCGGGCCGTCGGGTTCTCTCGTGAGGATCTGGAGAAGCCGATCATCGGTGTCGGTCACTCATGGATCGAGACGATGCCGTGCAACTGGACGCATCGAGCGCTCGCCGAACAGGTGAAGGCCGGTGTGCGTGCCGCGGGCGGGACGCCGATGGAGTTCAACACCATCGCGGTCAGCGACGGCGTGACCATGGGAACGCAGGGCATGAAGGCATCGCTGGTCTCCCGCGAAGTGATCGCCGACTCGATCGAGCTGGTGACTCGCGGCCACAGCTTCGACGGACTGGTCCTGATCGTCGGGTGCGACAAGACGATTCCAGCCGCGGCGATGGCGCTGTGCCGTCTCGACATCCCCGGGCTCGTGCTCTACAGCGGCACGATCCAGCCAGGCCGGCTTCGCGACCGCGACCTCACCGTGCAGGATGTTTTCGAAGCGGTCGGCGCATACAACGCGGGCAGGATCGATGCCGACGAGTTGCGAGCGGTGGAGGAGCATGCCTGCCCTGGCGCCGGAGCATGCGGTGGCCAGTTCACGGCGAACACCATGAGCACCGCCCTCGAGTTCCTCGGACTCTCCCCCGCGGGAGCCAACGCTGTTCCGGCGACTCATCCCGACAAGCCGGCGGTGGCCGAGGCGGCCGGACGTCTCGCGGTCCGCCTGGTGGAGGAGGGGACGAACGCACGATCGATCGCGACCCGTGCCGCCTTCGAGAATGCGGTCGCATCGTTCTCCGCCTCCGGAGGCTCGACGAATGCTGTGCTGCATCTGCTCGCGATCGCCGCCGAAGCTGAGGTGCCGCTGGAGATCGACGAGATGGACGCCATCTGCGCGCGCACGCCGATCTTCATGGACATCAAGCCTGGAGGGCGATTCGTCGCGACCGATGTCTTTGCGGCGGGCGGGCTGGGCGTGCTCATGCAACGCCTCATCGAGCGCGATCTCATTCACGCCGAGGCACAGACCGTGGACGGCCGGACGATCGGCGAGATCGCTGCGGCCGCCGTCGAGACAGCCGGGCAGGAGGTGATCCGCGCTGCCGACGCACCCCTGCAGCAGCACGGTGGGATTGCAATCCTCCGCGGCAACCTTGCCGCCGACGGCTGTGTCGTCAAGCTCGCCGGCCACGACCGCGTCGCGTTCCGAGGGCCCGCGCGAGTGTTCGATTCGGAGGAGGCGGCCTTCGCCGCGGTACGTGACCGAGCGATACAAGCGGGCGATGTCGTGGTGATCCGCTACGAGGGGCCGGTCGGCGGGCCGGGTATGCGGGAGATGCTCGGTGTCACCGGCGCGATCGTGGGGGCAGGCCTCGGCAACTCGGTCGCGCTGATCACCGACGGCCGGTTTTCCGGCGCCACACACGGATTCATGGTGGCGCACATGGCGCCCGAAGCTGCCCTCGGCGGGGGTCTCGCCGCGCTGCGAGAGGGCGACATCGTGAGCATCGATGTCGAGACGCGTCGCATCGACGTCGAGATCGACGATGAGGAGATGACGGAGCGCTTGCGGGGCTGGGAGCCGCCGGTGCCGCGCTATGCGACAGGCGTCTTTGCCAAGTACGCGGCGTCGGTCACGTCGGCGAGCCGCGGAGCGACGACGGGGCGCTGATCCCGCACTGACCGACGGCGCCTCGAATCGCCGTGCGTTCCGCGAGAATCACGGTCGCGATGACCACGAGTTCGTCGATCAGTGAGTCCGGGATTCCGTCGCCACCCACTTCAGGTCAGCAGCCTCGCCGGATGGCGCTGCTCCGTGCCGAGGACTGGCTGCTCGCAGCCTGGGTCGCGATCGCCACACCGCTGCTCTTTCGCGCCCAGGGCGGCGCCGGGCCGTTCGACGGAGGCGCGCCCCTGATCGGCGTGATCCGGCTCGTGGCGGTGTTTGGCGCGCTGATCTGCCTGGCGGCGCGGCCCGACCCGAACGCGCGAGCACTCGAGAGTCAGTCGATCATCCGGCGCGGTGCCGCCGGTCCACTCACCGGCGGAATGCTGCTGGTCGCCATCAGCGGTTTCACGGCGCTTGATGTGACCTCGAATGTCGGTCTCGCCGTGATCGGGGCCGCCATCGTCGCGATGCTGGTCGTCCACTTTGCGATACGACCGTTCAACGGGGCGACGCGGCGCGCGCTGGTCACGCCATTCGTGATGGTCGCCGGCGGCCTGTTCTGGACCTTCATCGCGGCGATCAGCGGTGAGCCCGGCAGCGCAACGCCGGCCACCGCGATTGCTGACCCACGAACCGCTGTCGCCGCAATCGGCTTCCTGCTCGCCTTCTCCGCGGTGTTCTACGCGATGCTCGTGTATGCGCCGCGTCAGGTGGCCGAGCGTGAAGGTGGCTTCATCACCTGGGTGCTGCGCTATGCGCTGTTCATCGCCGGCATCGCCTTCGGTCTGGCCTGGCCGCGTCTGTTCGGCGCGTAGCGCCAGCTCGCTAGGAGCAGGTCCGCGCCGACGCTCCGCCTCCACGGGTGTCGGGCCCCCAAGGCCTGTTTCCGCCGCAACGCCTGCCGGCTCGTCGCTGCGGGTATGCCGCGTGCCCTGGTGCGAAGCGGCACCTCCTTGAGAGCAGCGTCAGGAAGAACGCGATCACAAGAATGGGCACGGCCGCAATGAACACGACGTGGAGGGACTCCGACACTGCGTTGATGAGACCGGTGTGGATCGCCGGCGGCAGGTTGCGCCAGCTTGCGCGGGATTGCCCTGAGCGACGTCGGGTTGATCCCGTGCTCAACGCGCTCGCGGGCAGGTTCTTCTTGAGGTTCGCCACCAGCTGGTTGCTGAAGATCGCACCGAAGATCGCAACGCCGAACGAGGCGCCGATCGAGCGCAGGAACGTCGCGGAGCTGGTGCCGACCCCGAGGTCGCGTTGCTCGACGGCGTTCTGCACGGCGATGACCAGCACCTGCATGACGCATCCGAGTCCGAGGCCCAGCACCACCATGTACATCGACAGCACCAGATGCGCGGATGTGTGCGGATCAAGCGTGGAGAGGAGGAAGACACCGATCGCCGCCAGCGCGGTGCCGATGACCGGGAAGATCTTGTATCGGCCGTAGCGGCTGATGAGCTGGCCGCTCGAAATCGAGGCGACGAGCAGTCCCGCCATCAGCGGCAGGATGTTGAGCCCGGAGTTGGTCGCGCTGGCGCCGTCGACAAGCTGCAGGAAGACCGGCAGGAACGTGATTGCACCGAACATCGCGAAACCGATGACGAAGCCAACCCCGCTCGCGACGTTGAACACCTGAATCGCGGAAGAGACGGAATGGACAGAATCGGCTCTGTCAACGCGGCGCTCGACGACGACGAAGCCCGCGAGCATCACCACGCCGATGATGCCGAGCCCGATGATCGGCAGCGACGCCCACGCGTACTGCGTGCCACCCCATGTGGTCAGCAGAATGAGCGCTGACGCGCCGGCGGCGAGGAAGAACGCTCCCAGCCAGTCGATGCTGTGCGACACCCGCCGAGCCTGGGTCTTCAAGACGGTCGCCGTCACGAACAGAGCGATGGCCGCGATGGGGACGTTGATGTAGAAGATCCATCGCCACGACACGTCGTCGGTGAGGAACCCCCCGATGAGCGGTCCTGCGACGCTGGCCAGTGCAAAGACGCCGCCCATCCATCCTTGATACTTGCCGCGCTCACGAGGCGGCACCACGTCGCCGATGATCGCCTGCGCACCGACCATGAGGCCACCCGCGCCGATTCCCTGGACTGCGCGGAACGCGATGAGCTCGAGCATGTTCTGCGAGAGACCCGCGAGCATCGAACCGACGATGAAGATGACGATCGCCAGCTGGAAGAGAATCTTGCGACCGTACAGATCGCCGAGCTTGCCGTAGAGCGGGGTGGAGACGGTCGACGCAAGCAGGTACGACGTCACCACCCACGACAGCTGATTCAGCCCCCCGAGGTCGCCGACGATGGTGGGCAGCGAGGTGGACACGATGGTCTGATCCAGCGCCGCGAGGAGCATGCCGAGCATCAGCGCGCCGAGGACTGCGTAGATCTGGCGCTGCGTCACGCGGTAGCCCTCCTGAGAGCGTCCTGGGCGTGCTCGTGCATCGCCGCGGCGATGCGTTCGGTCAGCAGGACGTAGGTCAGCAGCTCGTTGTCATCCAATGCGCTGAACATCTCCGCAGATACTCGGCGCATGCCGGTCTTGAAACGAGCCGCGAGATCCTTCGCGCGCTCAGTCGGTACAACGTGTTGCACCCTCCGGTCATGGGCGTCGCGCACGCGGGTGACCAGCCCTCGCCGCTCGAGCCGATCGACGAGCTGGGTGGCGCCGCTCAGCCCGATTCCCTGCGCCTCGGCGACATCGCGCATCGTCATCGGCTCGCCGAGCAGGAGCTGACGCACCACCTCCATCTGATGGATGGTGATGCCCCCGTCCTCGTCGAACTCGCAAAACAGGCTGGGCGAGACCGATTCGAGGAAGCGGCGGCGCAGCTCCGCCTGGGATGCCGCGAGCCGTTCGAGGAGCTGGGCGCGTTCCTTCATGTCAGATATATTACAGCACATGAAGTATACCAGTTCCGTGGAGCGCCTGTGGCGATGATGCGACCGTCCGACGACCGGATGCTCGCCGCGCCGCGGCTGTGTGATCCGGTATAAGTCGCGTTCGGAGCCATCGAGCTCTGGCGACCAGGATCGGAGTCAGGTGTGGAGGCAATCGCAAATGGGAAGCCCAATCGTCCACTTCGAGCTCATCGGCAAGGACGCCGCCAAGGTGAAGGAGTTCTACACGCAGCTCTTCGACTGGAAGATCGGCGAGTTGATGCCCGACATGGGGAACTACGGGCTCATCGATGGAGAGTCGAGCGGCATCCCCGGCGGGATCGGGCAGTCCGACGATGGCAAGCCGCGCGAGAGCATCTACGTGCAGGTTGCGGATCTGCAGGCGACGCTGGATCACGCCGTCGCCCTCGGTGGCGCAGTGCGTCATGCCCCCGACGGAGATTCCTGGGGTGGTCACCATGGCCCTCTTCTCGGATCCTGACGGCAACATCGTCGGCCTGATCAAAGGCTGACCCGGCGCCTCACTGCCGAGGCGTGTCATCGGCCGCCGGTGCGGCGCGGCGGCTGCAGCGCGTCAAGATGGACCGCGCCGTGATCCAGCATCCGTCTGCGAGCTTCGCGTTTACAGCCCGGTGTCGCATCGTCAATCGGCCGGGCATGCTCGGCCGGCTGACGTCGGCGATCGGGAGTTTGGGCGGCGACATCCGCGCGCTCGACATCGTTCGTGTCGAAGGGAAGGGAATCGTCCGCGACATCACCGTCCTCGCGGCCGACGAGGACCACGCGCAGCGGCTGATCCAGGGCATGTCGGCGGTGCCCGGAGTTGAGGTGCTCGAGTACTCGGACCGAACCTTCCTCGCGCACCTCGGCGGCAAGATCGAGGTGACGCCGCGCCATCCGATCCGCACTCGCGATGACCTGTCGATGGTGTACACGCCGGGGGTGGCGAGGATCTCCATGGCGATCGCAGAGGATCGGCGCCGCGTCCGCAATCTCACCATCAAGCGCAACGCGGTGGCGATCATCACTGATGGAAGCGCGGTGCTCGGGCTTGGCAACATCGGCCCCGAAGCAGCGATCCCGGTCATGGAAGGCAAGGCGATGCTTTTCAAGGAGTTCGGGGCGGTCGACGCGTTTCCGCTGTGCCTGGCCACACAGGACGTCGACGAGATCGTCTCGACTGTCGTCAACGTCGCGCCCGATCTTTGGCGGCATCAACCTCGAGGACATCGCCGCCCCGCGTTGTTTCGAGATCGAGCGCCGCCTGACCGAGCGACTCGACATCCCTGTCTTCCACGACGATCAGCACGGCACCGCGATAGTGGTCGCCGCTGCATTGCTCAACGCGCTGAAGGTCGTCGGCAAACGCCTTGAGGATGTGCAGGTGGTCGTGTCTCGGGGTCGGAGCTGCAGGCACCGCCGTGACGCAGCTGCTCGTCGCGGCTGGGGTCGGGAACATCATCGGCGTCGATCGCGAGGGGATCCTCAGCGCTGGACGTCAGGCGATCTCAACCAGCTCCCAGCGCGCGTACGCGGCGGCGACCAACCGAGACGGCGTCCGCGGCGGGCTGCGTGACGCAATGCTCGGGCGCCGACGTCTTCATCGGCACGAGCTCCGGCGGGGCACTCGAACCCGAGGTGGTTCGGCTCGATGGCGCCGCGGCCTATCGTTTTCGCTCTCGCCAACCCGGAGCCCGAGGTGCAGCCCGAGGCGATCGAGGGGATCGCCGAGGTGATCGCGACCGGCCGCAGCGACTACCCGAACCAGATCAACAACGTGCTGTGCTTTCCCGGCTTCTTTCGCGGCCTCCTCGACAGCGGCGCGGGCACCATCACGACGCGATGAAGCTCGCCGCCGCGCACGCCATCGCCGGCGTGGTGGGCGCCGACCTCAATCCCGAGTACATCGTCCCCTCGGTGTTCAACCGCGAGGTCGCCCCGGCGGTGGCCGCGGCCGTTGGCGCTGAGGCGCGGCGCAGCGGTCTCTCCCAGGAGTTCACCGAGGTCATCGATCCGCTCCACGTTCCCGGCTTCGCGAGGTCGCTCGGTTCCCTAGCAGCGGGCGCTCAGTTATCCACATCGCGTGCCCGCGGACTGGCCGTCGGGGTCGCTGATGATCTCGATAGTTATCCACAGGCACCTGGGGAAAGCCCGCACGTCTACGGCGTCGGGACTGTCACATCCCCCGTCTCCTCGAGCAGTTGCTGCCAGGTGTCGAACGACATGCAGAAGCGACCTCCGACGCCAAACGCGGTGCCCCAGCTGTTCCAGAACCAGACGAGCTTGCTTGGCGCGTCGATCTGATCCGCGACGACCTCGTGGCCACCTCGCACGGTGTCGCCCGGAGCGATGGCGACGAGCCCCTCGGGTGATGGAGTGTCGAAGCCCGAGTACCAGTTGATCCCGGTGATGACCGGGCGGAGCACGAGTGCCAGCAGTGCGTTCTCGATGCCGAACGCGTGACTGTACGAGGTGATCCACCCGAGCTGATGCGCCGCTTTGCAGACCTCGAGCCCGCTGCCGCCCGGATCGTTGGGCGGATACGGATCGCCCTCGAGCCTGGTCTCCAGCTCGTACAGCGTGATCGCGTCCTTCTCGGTGCGAGGTGAGCCGCCGGTGAAGTCCGGCGCCGAGTTCAACGCACCGCAGAGCGCGTTCGCCGTGCACGATCCGATGGTTCCCTGGTCGAGTGGGAGGCCGACGGCATTGTGCACGACGCTCGTGATCGCGGGTGCGCCTGTCGGCGGGATAGTCCCGCGAGCGAGGGTCATGGACGATGTGCCGCCCGAGCCGCTTGCCGGGCAACACCTGTTCCGGGATGATCGATCGGACAACGTCGTCACTCACATAGCACTCCTTCTTGACCGCTCGACCCGGTCAGGCGCGCGCCTGCGGCGCTCCGTCCGGGACTCCATCTTCTGACGGCGCCTGACCCGTGTCAACGTGGCGCATGTACATCGATGCGGGTGCGAGACTTGCGCTCGTGGAGACGAACGCGCAGATCGCGCGGATACGCGTCGAGGGCGAGGGGCTCGCCGCGGCCGCTGAACGCGGACCCCTCGACGCGCCGTTCCCGGTCTGTCCGGGCTGGGACATGGAGGCTCTGCTTCGCCATATCGGTGACGTGCATCGGTGGGCTGCGACGATCGTCCGCGAGCGTATTCCAGAGCGTTTGCAACGTGATTTCGATGGGCCGCGGGCCGTGACGAGTTGATCGACTGGTACCGCGAGGGCTGTGACGCGCTGTCGACGTGCTCGATTCCGCGTCGCCCGACGACTCGTTCTGGTTCTGGGGACCGGCCCCCAATGCGCTTGCCTTCTGGGCCCGGCGTCAAGCAAACGAGACAGCGGTGCATCGGTGCGATGCGGAAGCAGCACGCGGCGCCATCGCCTCGCTGACAACTGAGGACGCGCTCGACGCGCTCGACGAATGGCTCGGTCTCGCCTTCCGGCGGGCAAGCGCCCCTGGAGGCGGCGGCCGCATCCTGCAACTCGTGACCACCGACAGCGACGCCAACTGGAACGTTCTGCTCGGTGATCGCGTCGAGGTGACCAGCCGACCGCGGCGGAGCGGACCTGCCACTCCGTGGCACCGCATCCGACCTTTTCCTCTGGTCGATGAACCGTCGTGACACCGACGGCATCGTGGTATCAGGTGAGCCATCCCTCCTGCAGGTTTGGGCCGACAATGTCCGATCCTGACGACGGGTCGGCCGAGGAAGCCACCCGAGCGCAGCCGAGCTGCGCGTTCGCGCGGCGCCATCGGCGACCGCAGCGGCTCGATGGCCCGATCGAGCTGGTGCCGTATGACGCGGCTTGGCCGCGCAGTATCAGCTCGAGGCGAACGCCCGGGCGTGCTCGGTCCACGCGCGCTGCGTGTCGAGCACGTTGGCTCGACGTCGGTCCCGGGTCGCTCATAGCGGGCCAGGCTAACCGGCGTCGACGCTGCGCTCCGACATCCCCTGGATCTCCTCGAGCCCGTAGAGGAAATGCGCGCGGCGAACCTCGTCGAGGGCGGCCTCGTCGATGCTGTTCGGCGCCGAGCGTGCGGGCGACGACGGATCACCCGAGGCCGCTCGCGCAACCAACCGGGCATCGGCGTTATCGTGGCCGCCGCCGACGGGGATGTAGCCCAGGTCCTCGCGCTCCGCCGTCTGCATCATCCAGCGCGCGACGCCTGCGCTGATGGGCGCCAGCACTTCCTGATCCAGCCAGCGCAGATCCGCTGCGGTGGGCGTGCTCAACTCCCGGTTCCACGGCGGCGGGACGACATTCACGTCATGCCCGTTCACCTTGATGTGGATCTCAGTCGGTCGATCCTCGTCGGAGGTGATGCACACTCGGATCGACACACCCGTCGGTGACAGGGTCTTCCACTGCTTTTCCCAGACCCGGCTATGCGCGTTCGGGTTGAATTTCCGGCGCACCGGCTCCGCAACCAGCATCTCGCCGTTCAGGGCGCAGAACACGTTGAGGGTGGCGATCACCTCGTCAGCGGCGGCCGAGGAGATCCACTGCAGTATCGGGACGGTGCGGCTGTCGATATCCGGGTGCGACGCTGCGCCGAACTCCCACTCGAACGCCTGCATCGCGTGGGCGTGCAACGCGCAGTAGATGTGTCCTTCCACCACGCTCCGGTCGGCGGGACACCATGCGGTCTTGCAGCGGCGCCCGCGCCGGTCGACGTAGCTGCAGGGCATACCGACCAATGACGAACAACGGAGCGCGGAACACGGCTGGTTGCCGATTGCCGTGTCGGCGTGCTGCTTGTCATGGCGTTCGGCGCGAGTCTCGGCATGACCGTTCGCCGTGCGCTCCGCCGTGCCTGCTCGCCACTTCATGTCTTTGTATGACCCGCGTGTTCGAGCGGCTCGCTCGCTTCGGGCTCATGCTAGGTGCCGCTTGACGTCGTTTGTGGCAAATGCGTAACGAGAAGTCGCGCTGTGCGCAGATGTTGGGAAGGACGCCTCAGCTCTCGCTCGTGGACCGCCGCTCCGCGGTGATCTGCTTGATCGTCTGCACTTCCGCCGTCGGCTCGCGATGGGGCGGGCGCTCCGGTGGCTGTAGACGCGGGGGCAAGTTCCGTCGTGGCCCCGCCCAGAGCGCCGGAGGCGCGTTCACCGCATCGGCGATGCCATACGCAAGTGCCTCGTAGTTCACGCGCCAACCGCGAAAGTGGACGTAGAGACTCGGCTGCGTCGCGCTGCATGGTCCAGCCAACCCGCGCGAGGTGGTCGAGCGCATCCTGGAAATTGCTCTCAGTCAGCTGGATGGGGTCTCCGGGCTTGGGGTCGGCATCGAAGGGCAGACCGACGACGGCCGCCAGGTCGCGAAGGCACATGTAACCCATGCGCAGAAAGGCGCGAGCCTCCGAAGGTGCCAGGATCGGTTGCGTCGCGAGCTGGATCGCTGCTGCATCCATGACGGCAAGCAAGGCGATGACCCACGACCGATAGGGGTGGGGCGAGCGAAACCAGAGGAGAACCGGATACGAGGCGTGTGTCTCGGCAACGTCAGCAGCCCACGCTTCCCAACTCGCATACAGCGCGCCCAGGTTATGGACGTTATCGACCAATTCGCTCCGGGCGAGCAGCTCTGGACCCCACGCAGGTGACCCTGCCCGGCTGTCCAGCATGGTCACCAGCACCTCGCGTCGGTTGAACGCTCCGTAGAGGACGGGGAGATAGGCGATCTGCAAGGTGACGATGGTCAGACCCGCTGCTGCGGCGCAGAAGATGAGAAATCGTGGCCCGATCCCCGGATCAGCGGCGAAGCCGAGCGTGAAGAGCGAGGAGCCGCTCACCGTCATGGCGTGGACCAGGCCGCCGCCGTCGATGAACGGCCAGAGGAGCAGTGAGAAGCCGACGAGCAGGGCGATCAGCCAGGCTGCGAGGATCACGACGAGATAGAGCGGCGCCTGCAGCGCGAGAAAACGGTCCCGCGCCTCGTAGGAGTCGAAACGATGGGAGATTCGGGTGAAGAGCCGGATCATCCCCTGGCCGACCCACTGTTGCATTCTCGACGACGTGCGCCGTGGCAGCACCAGGGATGTGACGACGCTCATCAACGTCGACAGCACGATGATCAGTCCGAGAACGCCGCCGATCCACTCGAGAATCGTCATCCGCCCATCATCGCCGAACCCTGGTGGGGCGAGCGGCTGATCACTCGCGACAGGAGGCGGTCAGCAACTGCCTCCATCGACCCACTCGCCCGGGGCGGCGCGCCAAACTCACGACGGGCGCAGCGCGCGCCCCTCGAGATATCGCTGCTCTGGGATGCTGAGCGTCCGTCGCGCAGCAAGACGATAGTAGCGGCGTGCGCCCTCAGCGTCACCGGCCATGTCGAGCAGATGGGCCCGTACCGCGTCAACACGATGGTTGCCGTTGAGCGCGGGATCGTGTTCCGCAACCGCGAGCTCTTCGAGCGCTATTCGTGGCCCGTGGACCATCGCGACGGCGACGATGCGATTGAGCGTCACCATCGGGCCCGGCGCGAGCGTGCGGAGCAGTCCATAGAGCGCGAGGATCTGCGGCCAGTCGGTGTCCTCGGATCGGCCGGCTTCGTCGTGGACGGCCGCGATCGCCGCCTGCAGCTGGTAGGGACCGATGGTCGCGCTCGCCAGCGCGTGGGTGATGAGGGCGGTCCCTTCGGCGATTGCCGTCGCATCCCACAGGCCGCGGTCCTGGTCGGCGAGTGGGATGAGCGCGCCGTCCGGGGTGGTGCGGGCCGGAAGCCGTGCATCGGTCAGGAGCATGAGGGCAAGGAGGCCGGCGGTCTCACCGTCGTCGGGGAGGCGCTCGTGCAGTTGCCGGGTCAGCCGGATCGCCTCGGCGGAGGCTCGACCCGCTGCAGCGACGGTCCCGAGGTCGCCGTGTAGCCCTCGTTGAAGATGAGATAGAGGACCTTGAGCACCGCTTGGACGCGCTCCGCATATTCATCCTCCGGTGGCATTCGGAACCGGGCACCGCTCGTTTTGATCGCCTGCTTGGCACGGCTGATGCGCTGGCCTACCGTCGTGTCGGGAACGAGCAGCGCACGCGCGATCTCTCCCGTGCTCGAGTCCCCCGACCGCACGCAAGGTCAGGGCCACCTGGGATAGGGGAGTCAGCGCCGGGTGGCAGCAGAGCATGAGGAGCGTGAGCGTGTCGTCGGCCTCCGGCGAGGGCTCGAGGTCGCGCGGCGCGCTCGTGAACGCTGTTTCCTCGCGACGGCGGCGCGCCGATTCGCTGCGCCAGATTTCGGTCCGGCGTCGCGAGGCAACCGTCGCCAGCCATCCGCGGGGATTCGCCGGGAGCCCTTCGGCGGGCCACTGCTGCGACGCCGCGAGCAGGCCTCCTGCACGGCGTCCTCGCAGATGTCGAAGTCGCCGTAGCGGCGCACGAGCGCGCCGAGCACCTGGGGCGACAGCGATCGCAGCAGATCCTCGATGTCGGAGGCAGTGGTCAGACGTCGCCTCCCCCGGGGGCCATGGTCGGCCTGACCTCGACCGACCCGAGGAAGGCTTCCGAGAACCGTGTCGCCCATTCCAGGGCACGGTCGATGGTCGGGCATTCCACGAAGAAGAACCCGGCCAGGTGCTCCTTCACCTCCGCGAACGGCCCATCGGTCGGGATCGACCGACCCTCCTCGATCCGCACGTGCTTTGAAAGCGACGGATCGGCGAGCGCCGCCGCCGAGATCAATTCGCCGGACCCGGCCAGATCGTCATAGATGGTCTGATAACCGGCAAGTCCCGCCGTCCGCTGCTCGGCTGAGAAGTTGTCCCAGACCTCCATCGACTTGGGGTTGCTGTAGATCAGGATCAGGTACTTCACGGGGTGGTTCCTCCTGGTGGTCTGAGCGATGGTCTCATCAGGATGTCGAAACGGGCGGGGCGACTTCGACATCCTTCATGACGGCGCAGTGTTGCGTGCCGAGATGACCAGGACAAGCACAGAGGAGGCGACGGGATGACGGAGCCAACCCGAATCACACGCATCGGCACGGTGATCGTGCCGGTGAAAGACCAGGATGCCGCGCTGGAGTTCTACGTGGGGACGCTGGGATTCGAAAAGCGAATGGACGCACCCTTCGGTCCCGGTGGACGCTGGATCGAGGTCGCGCCTGTGGGCGCTGCGACCACGATCGCGCTGGTCCCGATCACCGACGACGGCAGCATGATCATCAGTCTTGCAACCCAGGACGCGGGCGCCGACCACGCAACCTTCCTGGAGCGCGGCGTCGACGCAGACGCCGAGGTGCTGCGCATGGGGGCGTACGTGCCCCCGATGTTCACCTTTCGCGACCCCGACGGCAACCGCTTCCGGATGGTGGAGCGTGAGTAAATCAGGCGTCGAGGAATCCTCCCCTCGGTACGAGCCTCAATACAGTGGAGATACGACTGTGTCCAACGGAACTGGAACGCCCGACAATCCCTGGCAGCTGACGACGCCGAGTGGGTCGTCCACCTATGAGATGTATCGGGACGAGACTCTCGATCCCCCGGCGCTGGTGTGCACTGTGGGCACCACGGTGCTGCGCTACCAACTGCGCTGTCTCGATGACCTGCACACCTGGCTCAAGGAGCAAGGCGATTGGGTGCCATTGGGCAGTGCCGATGAGCAGAAGCCGGCGGCCGAAGGCACCGTCGAGGCGTGGGGCCGCTCGCCCGGCAATCCGGTCGGCGGCTGGTACGGCCTGAAGAAGGGTCTGCGGGGCCGCTTCGCCATGTACGTGCCGCCGCTCATGGAGATGCTGGGGCTCGCCGAGGTCGAGCACAACCCGCGCAATAACCGCATGCGCGCGCTGTAGCGACGCACCGTCCTGCCGACGGCGCTTCCGCGAAGGACCCGGCTACTCGATCTTGGTGATGTACGCGCCGACCAGCGTTGCCTTCTGCTGGTTGACCCCACCGTTGCGGCGCGTCTCGTGCCCGTCCTGGAAGTGCGCAAATGCTTTGGTGGACGAGATGGGGTTGACCTCGTCGTCACCGTGATCGTGGAAGGACACGTGCACGAAGGAGCCGTCCTCGAGCCGGAGCACGATGTAGCTGACGTTGTCCGGCTGGTTCGCCTCGAGCTCCGCGAAGACACCTTCAACGCGCCGCTGATTCTCGTCAGCTGCTTCAGTGGACTGGGTCGCGTACTGGGTCACCAAACGTTTCTGCATCGTGGCTCCTTTCTTGGGTATCGATAGACTACAGAGATGGACTGGAAGATCGAACTGGTCGCAATCCCGGTGACCGACGTCGACCGCGCCAAGAGCTTCTACGTTGACAAGGTCGGCTTCAACGCGGACCACGACCACCAGGTCCACGACGACCTGCGATTCGTGCAGCTGACGCCACCCGGCTCGGCATGCTCTGTCGTCATGGGCGTCGGGATCACCGACATGCCGCCAGGCTCACAGCGGGGAGTGCAGATGGTGGTCGCCGATGTCGCGGCGGCGCGCGAACAACTCGTGAGCCGCGGCGTGGACGCCAGCGAGATCGACGTGCAGCCGTGGGGCTCCTTCGTCACCTTCAGTGACCCTGACGGGAACACCTGGTCGCTGCAACAGTTGCCCGCGTGGTCTGAGGCGTAAGTCACGAGGCGGCGTGCAGCCGCCATGCACCGGGGACACCTTTGAGCTCGTGCTCTCCGGCGTCGGCGAAGGTGAACCCCGATCCGGCGACGAGATCTTTCACCGTCTGCGTCACCAGGACTTGCGACGGTCCGGCTCTGGCGGCCACGCGAGCACCGATCGACACGGCGAGACCAGTGCACTTGCCGTCGAATACTTCGCACTCGCCGGTGTGCACGCCGGCGCGAATCTCGATGCCGAGGTCGCGCACGCGCGCGCGGACCTGCAACGCGCACCGGATCGCGCGTGCCGGCCCGTCGAAGGTCGCATAGAAGCCGTCACCGGCAGTGTCGTTCTCCACGCCTCGCCAGCGGTGCAATGCTTCGCGGACCAGACTGTGGTGACTGCTGATCAGTTCGCGCCAAGCGTGATCGCCCAGCGTTGCCTGCCGTGCTGTGGCATCGACGATGTCGGTGAACAGCACCGTGGACAGCACGGTTTCCAACTCAGGCGGCGATGGTGCGACTCCGGCCAGATTGCGGAGAATGTCCAGGATCGGTTCGAGCGCCACCCCTGACTTGCCTTCAACCACATGGACCGTCGCGTTGGGCATCAGCGAGGCGATGTACCGCGCCTCGTCGACCCGATCCTGCGTCCCCGTCACCAGCGCACACGGCGTGCGAACGGATGGCAGGACGGCCCGCACGTCGGTCTCCCAGATCATCCTCGTGATTGCGCGGGCAACGTCCGGTGTCGCGGTATTCCGGTTGATCATCCCGTAGCGGTTCGGATGCGGACGTTGCTCACTTGCAGGCGGCTCATTCGGTCGACGTAGCGCAGCGCGCTCGGTGCCGCGAAAGTCGGCGATGGCTTGACTGTAGACCGACGTGCCCCAGGCCTCCGAGAGTTCGCATCGATTCATCGAAATCCGCTTGTCCCTCACCCCACGGGTAGTCCGGAGCCCATGCCCGCCGGGCGACCGGGTTGTTCCAGAGCAGCCCCGAGACTTCGATCCGGGTGCGTGGCGGCAAACAGGGCAAACATCGCGCCGGTGTCGCCCGCGGCCACGAGGATCGGGCGTTCGGAGTGCACAACGTCCAGCACGGTCAGGAAGTCGGAGACCCTGGTTTCCAGATTGGCAGGCGGCACATTCCTACTCGAAACGCCGAGGCCGCGGCGGTCATGCAGGATCACGCGAGCGAACGCCACCGGCTCGACGAGGAAAGGGCGCCAATCGGGCTCGTCCCACATCAGGTCCACGTTGCTTTCGTCCGGATGAAAGTCAAACGCGATGTCGACGGGACCCTCGCCGACTGCCTGATAGGCGAGATAGACGCCGCCCGGTGTCTTGATGTAGTGCGTCTCGGGCGTATCGCTCATGGCGGCACCGCCCAAGGTACTGGTTTTAGGGCGTGGTCGCCGCCGGCGGATGGCCGATGCTGATGCCGAAGCCCTCTCGGAGGAGCAACTTCAGCATATTGGGTTTGACGGCGACGGTCGCCACCGCGACCGTCTTGCGCACGTACCAGTCGCTGGTCACCTGCTCGAGCATGCACGCTGCCAGGTCGGCCCGCGACGTGAAGCGCTCGGGAAGAAACCCTTCGGCGAGCTGATAGCGCGTCACGGACGCGCTCTCGAAGAGCCCTGATGGGCGGACGATGGTCCAGTCGACGTCGCTCTCCATGACCAGCCGTTCCATCCGCTGCAGATCGGCGTACATGGTCTTGCCGACGACGTTGGTGAAAAACGGCTTCATGACCTTCTCGAAGATGAAGCCACCCTGCGTATCGTGTGTGCGCGCGATCGGATCGGTAACGCTCGAGCTGACGCAGACGAGGCGCCGGACCTTGTGGTGTCGCATCGCGTCGACGATGTTCGCGGTGCCCTGCGAGTAGAGCGTGATTGCCTTGCGGCTGTACCGCGTGCCGAGGCTGGAGAGCACTGCGTCCGCTCCGACGACGGCATGGTCGACGGCGGCGCGATCCAGGACGTCGCCTTCCATCACCTGCAGACGGTCATGGGCGAGCGGGAAATCCCGCGGGTGGCGGGTGAAGGCAGTTACCGAGTGGCCGGCTGCCAGGGCTTGACCCGTCAGCAGCCTTCCGGTGGCTCCGTTGGCACCGAAGATCACGACGTCCATGAGGCGGCCTCCGTTGTGAATTACATCAATCAGTTGATGGAGCAACCCTAGCACCGCTCGTGCGGTGGAGTCAATCAACTGATTGGGTGATAGGCTTCGAGGCACTGCCATGACCAGAAAGCCCTCGGCCGCAATCCCACCCGCGGATCGGCGTCAGCAACTGGTGGAGGCCGCCTATCTCCAGATTGCCGAGCACGGGTTCGAGGGACTTCGAACGCGCGATGTCGCAGCGGCGGCGGGAGTGAACGTCGCGACGCTCCACTACTACTTCCCGACCAAGGAGGACTTGATCGGCGACGTGCTGCAGCACGCGATGCAGCGCTTCCGGACGGCGATGCCCGGATCCGGCTCACCGGCCGAGCAACTGCGCAACCACTTCGCGGGAATCCGCCGCCTGGTGCGAGAGGAGCCCGAGTTGTTTGCGGTGATGGGCGAGCTGGCATTGCGCTCAGCACGCGATCCCGCGATTCGTGAGCTCTACCAGCAGACGACGGACATCTGGCGCGCGACCGTCCGAGGACTGCTCGTCAAAGCGGCCGGTGACAAGTCACTGCCGGGTCCGCGGAACCCGGACTCGCAGGCATCACTGGTCGTCTCGGCATTGACGGGCGCGGCGATGATTCCCATGACCCGGCCGGCGCGTCTCACCGAGACCATCGCCGAGTTGGAGCGCTCGCTCGGGTTGCGGTGACCGGGCCGGGCGGGCGTCTACCGCCCGGTGAGCGCGATCAACCGTGACTGGGTCGACCCATCCGGTGGATCTTGCGCCGGCCCGAACGCGCCCCCCGACCGCCAGTCCTCGGCAACCGGCGCCAGAGCCGCATAGGCGTAGTCGACAAGCTCCGAATCCAATGCATCGTCGGCACCGATGCCTCGTGCGAGATCCCAGGAGTGGATGACGCTGTCGATTGCCATCTGCTGCAGGTATTCGGCGCCCGGGAGATCGCCGAAGGAGAGGTGCACGGTCATGGTCATCGCTTCCGGTGCGGCTGCGGCCTCGACCGCGGCTGCATGGGCACGCGTGAGGACCCCGAGTGGGTCATCGCCGAGGAGGTCGCCGTCGAGCCGGCCACCGACCTCCGCAATGGTCTTGCCGGCCAGCAGCTCGGGCACCCACAGGTACTCACCCGCCACATGGTTCATCAAAGCCCGGACGTCCCATTCGGCGCACGGTGTCGGCGCCGACCACTGGTCGGCGGAGACCGCCTGGGCTCGCTGCAGATATCCGTCGGACGCGCGCGCAAAGGCGGTTGCATCGTCCATGGTGCCACTCCTCAGCGGCTTGCTCGCCGCATGCGGACGGTAACGTAAACGCCGAGCCCCCGCGACCCGGCTGACTAGTCCGAGCCCGGCACCGGCGGGTCGCGGTGCAAGATCGGCGACGCGTTGATGATCGATGTCGTGGTGTCGCCGTAAGCGAGGAATCGGTCGAGCAACGATGTGAGCTCATCAATCGATCGAAGGTGCAGCTTCAGATAGAAGCAATCCTCGCCGGTGATGCGATGGCATTCACCGATCTCCGGGATCTGCAGCGCGAGCTCAGGGATGCGATGCAACTGCCCTGGCGACGGCTTGACGCGGACGATCGCGGTCAACTGATAGCCGAGCGCGCGTGGATCGATGACAGCGCGATAGCCGGTGATGACGCCCGCCTGCTCGAGTCGCTGGACGCGCTCGGAGACGGCGGGAGGCGAGAGGTTCACGCGCCTGCCGAGCTCGCGCCATCGGAACCCGGCCATCTGCAATCAGCTCGCCGATGATTCGCTGGTCAATCTGGTCCAGCTGCAGGTGAACGGCTGGTCGCCTGCTCGAAACCCCGTTCTTCATAAGGTGAAACGATCATAACGCCGTTGATCATCTATATCCATCTTCAGCCGCGCGAGCTACGGTTTTGACATGGCGTTCTTGAACACCCGACGACCCTGGCAGGCGCGGGCCACGGGCCGTGCCGCCGCACGTGTACTTCGTCGGCAGCGCGATCTTTCACTATCTCGGTCCGTCGTTCGCGGTGCTGCTGTTCGCACGCGTCGATGTTCTCGGCGTCGCCTGGCTGCGCATTGCCGCGGCTGCAGTGGTCTTCGCCGTCTGGCGAAAGCCCTGGCGTGGATTTTTCGCTGCCGATCGCTCCGGTCAGGCGTTGATCGTCGGGCTCGGGGCGGTGTTCGCAGTGATGAACGTGTGCTTCTACCTCTCCATCGATCGTCTGCCGCTGGCGACCGTGGCTGCGATCGAGTTCATCGGTCCGATCGTTCTCGCGGTCATCGCCGCGCGAACGGGTCGCAACGTCGCCGCCGTCATCGCCGCGACCATGGGCGTGTACCTGCTGACGCACGCTCGATTCGTCGGAGACCCAGTCGGCGTCGCGTTCGCGTTTGCCAACGCCGCACTGTTCGCCACCTACATCATCCTGGCGCACCGCGTGTCGCGGCGTTCGTCGATGGGCGGTATCGACGGGCTGGCCGCGGCGATGATGTTCGCGCTCATCTTCGTGTCGCCGGTCGGTCTGTTGAGTGCGGTGCAAGCATTCGGCGATCCGGTCGCGATTGCCGCCGGCATCGGCGTTGGCATCTCGTCCTCGGTCATCCCCTATGTGTTGGATCAGCTTGCCATGGCACGACTCGCACGATCAACGTACGCACTCTTCGTCGCCCTCCTGCCGGCCACGGCGACGATCATCGGGGTCGTCGTGCTCCGACAACTCCCGTCGGTGGTCGACGTGATTGGCATTGCGCTCGTGATGGCCGGTGTCGCGCTGCATCGGAGCGATGCGAAGGATGTGCCAGGGACACTCCTGGACATGCCATCGGCGGCGCTGACCGCAGAACCAAGGTGAACTAGGTGCGCCTCGGCTCGTCCTCAGTCACTGAGCCGCGGCCGACATCGCCGCCCGTCGAGCATCGATCCGGCCCCCGAGCAGGAGGATCACGCTTCCCGCGGCGACCGAGACCACGAGGCAGCCGCTCCACAGCCATCCCTCACCGAGGTGTTGCAGCGTCAGGGTTCCGAGGATCGGCGCGATGAGTGCGGCGAGTCCGAATGACGTCCCGAAGACGCCGTTGTAGCGCCCTCGAAGATGGGGCGGAGCCAGGTCCGCGACCAGCGCCGGACCGACTGCGTTGAACGCGATCTCGCCGAGTGTCCAGAGCGCGATGGTCGCCGCATAGGCGGGGACGGACCGCGCGAACAACGTCACGAAGAATCCCAGGCCGATCAAGGTCGCACCGCCGACATAGACGTGCACCAGTCGCTGCTTGACCAGCCATCGGATGGTGAGTGGCTGCAGGAGGATGACCTCAACCGGATTGATCACGTAGGCCAGGCCGTACCCCGATGGGCCGAGGCCGTGGATGCCCATGACCAGCGGGAGCGTGACGAACGATTGCAGGTACACCAGGCCGCCGACAAACGCGGAGCCGGCGATCGCCAGCAGCAGACCGTCGCTGAGCGCGGCACCGTAGCCGCCCTTGTCCTCGGGGTGACGCTCGGGGCGCGTTTCCGGGAGACCGACCGCAACCACGACCGCGAAACCGATGCAGGTCGACGCATCCAGGATGAAGAGGAACCAGTACGAGTGCTGCGCGAGCAATCCGCCGGCAGCCGCTGCCACACCAACGCCGAGGTTGAGACCCCAGTACAGGAGTCCATAGGCGCGAGCGCGATTTTCGGAGGGGACGAGGTCGGCCACGATCGCTGCCACAGCGGGTCGATAGAGGTCGATCGCGAGACCGCACAGCGCTGCCGCGAGACCGACCGTCAGGACTGTCGGTGCGAGTCCGAGCGCGATGAATCCGACGGCTGACCCGCACATGCCCAGGATGACCGTGAAGCGCCTGCCGATTCTGTCGGCGAGGATGCCGCCAAGCGGTTGGGACACGAACGCGCCCGCCCCAAAACACGCGATGAGCAGTCCCGCGACGCCAATCGAGAGCCCCCGTCCGTGCACGAGATAGAGCGCGAGGAAGGGCTCGACGACGTAACCCAGCCGGTTGATGACCGTGCCGGCCCACACCACCCAGAAGGAGCGCGGCAGACCACCTCCGTTGAGTGGCCGCCATCCCCTCCGTCTGCCGGGCGCCGCGGTCGCCGCGGCGACCACAGGATCTGACATCTCAGCGACGGTATCAGGACCTCACTCGGCGGGATGAGCTTCCGGCCGTGGTGTCAAGCATCAGCCGAAACTGCCTTGCCGAGGCAGCCCACCCTGATGATCAGGCCGCGGTCGCCAAGGCGGTGAGTGACTCCAGCTCGTCCGAGGAGAGTTCGACGTCTGCAGCGGCGAGGTTCTCGTCGAAGTGGTCGATGCTGGTGGTACCAGGAATCGGCACGCTGACCGGCGAGGTCTGCAAATGCCAGGCGATCGCGATTTGATTCGAGGTAGCGTCGTGCCGTTTCGCGATCTTGGCAACGGCCGCTCGGGCGTCGTCACCCTCAACCGCCGCCGGGTGCCACGGCGAGAACATCACGCCAGCGCCCTCGGCGGCGGCGAGGAGCTGGCCGCCGAGACGGTTGCTCAAGTTGTAGTGCGCGGTAGTGGCGGCGATGTCGACGATTCCACGCGCCGCATGGAACTGGCCGACGGTCACGTTCGACAGCCCGATGTTACGAATGACGCCTTGGTCTCGAAGCTCCGCGAGCGTGGCGACCTGATCCTCGAACGGCGCGTCGGTGGCTTGACCGCCGTGCAGGTAGTAGATGTCGATCGTCTCGACACCGAGCCGGCGAGCGCTCATGTGTGCACTCTGTCGCAGGTAGTTGCGGTTGCCAACCGCGTCGAGTGTCGAATAGTCGAAGCCGCCGCGTACGTACCCTCCTTTGGTCGCGATCACAAGGTGGTCGGGGTAAGGATGCAGCGCGTCATGGATCAGCATCTCGTTCGAGTGCGGACCGTAGACGTCAGCCGTATCGATCAAAGTGACGCCGGCGTCGACGATATGACGAAGCAGCGAAATGGCGCCATCGCGGTCGCCGTACTCGCCCCATACCTGCGGTCCGGTCAGCTGCATGGCGCCGTACCCGATGCGCCCGACGACGAGACCATCGGGAAGCGTGATGGTGCTGAGCGCAGCGGCTTTCATCGCTCAGGCCCCGGGCTCGCATATGGCATGTAAGACGCTGAGTGTCAGGCCTGACCTGGTACCGGTGTCAAGCATCACCCGGAATCTGTGAAGCATCGGCCGCAGACGTTTTGTCGCGTCTCAGCCGGATCTGTACAGGATTTGGCTGGGGAGGAAGGATTCGAACCTTCGAGTGGCGGATCCAAAGTCCGCTGCCTTACCACTTGGCAACTCCCCAGTGGACACGTCGATCCTAACCGGGCACCGCCCGTGTGACCGCCCTGGTCAGCCTCGCGTGGCGCTCAGCTCCGCGGCCGCCGCCGGCTCGACCTCACGATCGTGCCGCTCCAGCCAGTCCTCCGCAACCTCGACGAACTCGCCCGGCACCTCGAGCATCGGGACGTGGCCCGCGCCGGCGAACTCGTGGTACTCCCAGTCCGGCCGCAGCGACGCCACGTGGCGGGCCGAAGCCACCGGTACGAGCCGGTCGCTGTCTCCTTCCATCAGCAGAGTCGGCGCCACCACACTCTGGATCCACAGGAGCACCCGCTTCTTCAGCGCCAGCGCGCGCACCAGGGATCGCGTCGCTGCATAGAAGGACTCGTGCCACGATGACTCGGCGAGCCGCTCGGCCTCCAGTGCGACGTGCGCGTCGACCACGGTCTGCTCGATGCGGCTGGGATCGGCGCTGCAAAGTTGCAGGGTCTCACGCACCAGGTTCTCGGGACCGAGCGCGGCGACAGCGCGGCTGATCCGCCGCGCTCCAAAGCGGGGCATGAACGCTGTCGCGATGAACGTCCGCGACACGCGGTCGACGCGCGGCACCAACGCCGAACCACGCGTCGGCACCGCCGGATCCACGAGGACGAGACCGTGGAGCAACGCCGGCTGGAGCGCAGCGGCGCCGAGCGAGAGGAGCCCGCCCATGGAATTGCCCACCAGGACGATCGGGCCGTCCGACAGCTGGGCGGTTGCCCGGGTCACGACATCGACGTTGGCGGCGATGGTCGAACGCCTCCCGGCCAGTGGCGAGCGGCCGAACCCCGGAAGGTCGATGGCCACGACGCGATGATGCTCGGCCAGCCGGGGAGCGACCGACATCCAGTTCAGATGCGACCCGCCGAGTCCGTGCACCAGCAGCATCACCCGCCCGGAACCGCCGAAGTCAGCGACGTGGACCGGGCCGTCGATGTCGATCGTCGACGAGCGCATGCCGACCATCGTACGGGTCGGTCTCCGAGCCGGTTCCAGGGGAGCCCGTATACTCGCGCTTACATGGGTGACGGTCCCCAAGCGGTGATCCTCGCCGCGGGGCAGGGCAAGCGGATGCGCAGCGCCATCCCCAAAGTCCTTCATCCCCTCGGTGGGCGTCCGCTCATCTCCTACGTGGTGGATGCGGTCCGCGAGGCCACCGGCGCGACGCCGGTAGTGGTCGTTGCCGCCGCCCAGACGGCTGTCAGCGACCTCCTCGGCGACATCGCCCTGTGCGTTGAGCAGACCCAGCCACTCGGCACTGGTGACGCGCTGCGCAGCGTCCCGGCAGCGATGCGAGCGACCGGCCCCGTCCTGGTCACCGGCGGTGACGCGCCCTTGCTCCGGTCCGAGACGCTCCGGCGCCTGCTCGCCGACCATGCATCGAGCCCGCGCGCCTGCACGCTGCTGGCAGCCGTACCGACCGACCCGTCAGGAATGGGCCGGCTGATCCGCGATGCCGGCGGGCACGTCGTGCGCATCGTGGAGGAGGCCGATCTCCCACCTGGTGCGCCCGTCCCGATGGAGTGCAATGCCGGCGTCTACGTTTTCGACGGCGCGCAACTCTGGCCCGCCCTGGACCGCCTCGGCACTGCCAACGCGCAGGGCGAGTACTACCTCACCGACGTCGTGGAGCTGCTGGTCGGCCCAGTTGAGGCAGTGGTCGCCGTCGATCCCGATGAGGCAGTCGGCGTGAACGATCGCCGCCAGCTGGCCGCTGCCGAGAGCGTGCTCCGGCGCCGCACCCTCGACGCCCTCATGCTCTCCGGCGTGACCGTGGAGGACCCGAGCACCACCTACGTCGATGCCCAGGTGGTCGTCGGATCGGACAGCGTCATCCACCCGATGACCTCACTCCGTGGGACAACGACGCTGGGCGCCGGCTGTGAGATCGGTCCGATGGCGATCCTCAGAGACGTGAGAGCCGGCGATCACGTGATCATCGGCTCTGCCCAGATGGAGGAGTGCGAGCTCGGCGATGAGGTGCGCGTGGGCCCCTACTGTCGCGTCCGTCCGAATACCGTGCTCGCGTCGGGCGTAGAGTTGGGGACGCATGCCGAGGTCAAGAACAGCACCGTGGGCGCCGGAACCCGCATCAGCCACTTCTCCTGCGTGCTCGATAGCGACGTGGGGGCGGGGGTGAATATCGGCGCCGGGACGGTGACCTGCAACTTCGACGGCGACGCGAAGTACCGCACGACCATCGGCGACCGTGTCTTCGTGGGCACGAATTCGACCCTGGTGGCTCCGGTCAGGATCGGCGACGGCGCATATGTGGGCGCCGGGTCGTTCGTTGACCACGACGTGCCCGCCGGAGCCCTGGCGGTCGGCCGGGCCCGGCAGCGAAACATCGAAGGCTGGACAGCCCGGAGGGCAATGCCGTCATGAACGATTCAAACCCCTACGGCGAATTACTGCTCCTCTCGGGCAGCGGCAACCCGGAGCTCTCCGAGCGGATCGCGCGCGAGATGGGCGTGAACCTCGCCGAATGCGAGATCACGCGGTTTGCGGATGGCGAGTTCGACGTGAAGATCCGCGAGTCGGTCCGCGGTCACGACGTCTTCCTGGTGCAGCCGACGTGCGCACCGGTCAGCGACAACCTCATCGAGCTGTTCATCATTCTCGATGCGTTGCGCCGCGCTTCGGCCTCGCGCATCACCGCGGTCATTCCGTACTACGGATATCAGCGCAAGGAGAAGAAGACACAGGCGCGCGATCCGATCAGCGCCAAGCTCATGGCCAACATCATCGAGCTTGCCGGCGCCAACCGCGTGATCTGCGTCGACCTGCACGCCGAAGCGATCCAGGGATTCTTCGATATCCCCGTGGATGCGCTCATCGCGACCAAGATCCTTGCGCGGCGCGTGCGCGAGCGGCATGGGCACGACGTGGTCGTCGTCTCCCCGGACACGGGCGGTGTGCATCGCGCGCGCAACCTGGCCCGCATCCTCGACGCACCGATCGCGGTGATCGACAAGCGCCGGCCGCGCGATGACACGGTCGAGGTCGTCAACGTCATCGGTGATGTCGTCGGCGCCACCTGCGTCATCGTCGATGACCTGATATCGACGGGCGGCACGCTCGTCAACGCAGCCGTCGCGTTGCTCGCCAGCGGAGCCAAATCCGTCGACGTGGTCGCAACCCATGGCGTCTTGAGCGACGGTGCGGTGGCACGGCTGCATGCGGCGCCCATCGACGAGATCTGCATCACCGACACCATCCCGTACCACAACGGCAGCCACAGCTTCGACGACGCGCCCAAGCTCCGTATCCTCTCGGTCGCACCCTTGATCGCCGAAGCGATCGTGCGCGTCCATGAGGGACGGAGCGTGAGCGAACTGTTCCGGTGAGCAGCTCAGACCTTCCACCGCCTCCGAGCCGATGACGCCACTCATCGTTGTCGTCGTCGTCGGCCTCATCGTCGCCGGATTTGCGGCGGCGGCCGAGACCTCGTTGACGAGCGTGAGCAGGATCCGCATGCGCAGCCTTGCCGAGGACGGCAACAAACGCGCCAGGACGGTGACGCGTCTGCACGCGGATCCGAACTCGTATCTGTCGACCATACTCAGCCTCAACACGGTCGCGGTCATCGTCGTGTCCACAGCCACCGCGCTGCTCATCGACGGCTACTGGCACAGCATCCCGCAGGCCGTCGCCACCATCGCGCTCTCCATCATCGTGCTCATCTTCTGCGAGATCGCGCCCAAGTCACTCGCGCTGCGCTTCAACGAGCGGTTCGCGCTGGTGCTTGCCGGCCCGGTGCTGCTCATGACCCGCGTCTTGAGTCCGCTGGTCGGTGGTCTCAGCGCGCTGTCGCGGCTTATCGTCCGCGTCGCCACCCGCGGTCATTCGGTGCGCGGACCGTTCGTCACCGAGGAGGAGCTGAAACTGCTGCTCTACGTCGGCGAGCAGGAGGGCATTGTCGAGCAGGAGGAGCGGGAGATGATCCACGGCATCCTCGAGATGACCGACAAGACCGTGCGCGAGGTCATGGTTCCGCGGGTGGATGTGGTTGCGTCGGAGTCCACGGACTCGATCGCTGACGTCATCAAGGTGATCATCGAATACGGGTATTCGCGTATTCCGGTCTACGAGGACAATATCGACAACATCGTCGGCGTCGTGTATGCGAAGGATCTGCTCCGTCACGGCGTCAGTGGCGACGACCAGCGACCGCTCAAGATGGTCGCGCGTGAGCCCTATTTCACGCCTGAGGCCAAGCATGTCGGTGAGCTGCTTCGCGACATGAAGGAACGCAAGGTGCACATCGCGGTGGTGGTCGACGAGCACGGCGGCACCGCAGGCATCGTCACCTTCGAAGATCTCATCGAAGAGATCGTCGGCCCGATCCGGGACGAGTACGACATGCGCGAGGTTGAGGAGCTGCAGATCGTTTCCGATCACGAGGTCGTGGTGAGCGCGCGGTTCCCGGTGGACGACCTGAAGGAGGCGCTCGACATCCAGGTGCCCGATGTCGAGGCGGACACGGTCGGCGGTCTCGTCTATGAAAGGCTCCAGGAGATTCCCAAAGTCGGCGCGACGATCCAGCTCGGCACTGCAACCCTGACCGTGGAAGCCGTGCGCCGCCAGTCCATCCAGACCGTGCGCATCACGAGCCCGGTGTCGCTGGTCCGCGACCGCGGTGCGCGGATGGGCGACCACGAGGATCAGGAGGAGGTCGGCGACACCAAGGAGGAGTCGCCGGCGCACGCCCGGGGCCAGTAGTGGGCATGATGGCCGCATGCCCACCTACAGCGATGAGGGAATCGTGCTCCGCCGGATCGACTACGGCGAGGCCGACCGCATCCTCACCGTCCTGACGCTGGAGCACGGAAAGATCGGCGTCATCGCTCGGGGGGTGCGCAAGAGTCAGAGCCGGCTCGCCTCGCGCACCGATCTGTTCACGCGGAGCCGCATGCAGCTGGCACGCGGGCGGGGAGAGCTCGACGTGCTCACGCAGGCCGAGACCGTCGCTGCGACACCGTTGCGCAGCGACGCGCGGCGCGCCGCCTGCGCTTCGCTGTGTGCGGAGCTGACCGACCGGGTGCTCGAGAGTCACCATGTGGATCCCGAGATCTACGCGCTCGTTGCCGGAGCCCTCACCGCATGTGCGGACCCCGAGCGTGACCCGCGGGCCGCGACCGTGTGGTTCGCCCGTCGGATGATGGACCGGCTCGGCTACGCCCCGCAGCTGCTCAATTGCGTCGGGTGCGAGCGGCGGCTCCCCGAGGAGACCGCGTGGTTCAGCGCTGTCGGCGGCGGGCTGCTCTGCATCCGCTGTGCCCCCAACGACCCTGAGGCGGTGGAGTGCTCGGTGCGCGTCATCAAGGTGCTGCGTGCGGCCGCCGACGGTGATGAAGGGCTCTGGCTGCGGCTCAAGCTCGATGCACCGACGCTCCAAACCCTGGAGCGGATCGTCGAGGCCGAACTCGCGCACCACCTTGACCGCCGGCTGCGGTCCATCGATGTCCTCCGCGCGATCGAGGGCCGGGCTGTTGTCGGGCTGCCGGTAGACTGACGCGCCATGGCCGAAAACGCCGACCTCATCGAGAAGATCGTTTCGCTGTGCAAGCAGCGCGGGTTCGTGTATCCGTCGAGCGAGATCTACGGCGGCCTCAACGCTGTCTACGACTTCGGTCCGCTCGGAGTTCGCCTCCGGCGCAACATCCGCGAACGCTGGTGGCACTCGATGGTCGACCTGCGCGACGACGTTGAAGGCATCGAGGCGTCGATTCTCATGAACCCCGAGGTCTGGGTCGCGAGCGGTCATGTCGCCGGCTTCACAGACCCGCTGGTGGACTGCATGGGGCCGTGCAAGAAGCGCTGGCGGGAGGACCATCTCGCTGCTGAGCGTGTCGCGCGCGGCAAGCCGGCGGATGCGCCCGGTTGCCCGGAGTGCGGCGGCACGCTGACCGCGGCGCGTCAGTTCAACCTCATGTTCAAGACCTTCATCGGTCCCGTGGAAGAGGATGCGGCGCAGGTGTGGCTGCGTCCCGAGACCGCGCAGGGGATGTTCGTCGATTTCACCAACGTGCTGAGTTCGACGCGACGTCGTCTCCCGTTCGGCATCGCGCAGCAGGGCAAGGGGTTCCGCAACGAGATCTCGCCCGGCAACTTCGTCTTCCGTCTCCGCGAGTTCGAGCTGATGGAGATGGAGTATTTCTGCAAGCCGGGCACTGACCGCGAGTGGCACGAGTACTGGTGCGCGGAGCGACTGCGCTGGCATGTCGAGGAGATGGGCGTGCGCACCGCGAATCTGCGCCTGCGCCCGCACGCGAAAGAGGAGCTGTCCGCACTACAGCACGGCGACCAGCGACATCGAATACGAGTACCCATTCGGCTGGGGTGAGCTCGAGGGTATCGCCGACCGCACCGACTTCGATCTGAAGACGCATATGCAGCACAGCGGACGCGACCTGTCGTTCTTCGACACCGAGACCAACGAGCGCTACGTCCCCTATGTCATCGAGCCTGCGGTGAGCACCGATCGGATCTTCATCACGCTGCTCGTCGATGCCTACGACGAAGAGGAGGTGCGGGGCGAGAAGCGCGTGGTGCTGCACTTCCATCCGGATGTCGCGCCGGTGCAGGTGGCGGTGCTGCCGCTCTCCAAGAAGGCTGAGCTCACCGAGCCGGCGCGCCGCATCGAGCACGATCTGCGTCCGCATTTCGCGACCATGTACGACGAAACCCAGGCGATCGGCCGTCGCTATCGCCGCCAGGACGAAATCGGCACGCCCCTGGCGATCACCTTCGATTTCGACTCCCTCAACGATCAGGCGGTGACCATCCGGGAGCGCGACGGCATGTCGCAGGTTCGCGTGCCGATCGCCGGGCTGCGCGATGCCCTACGCGATCAGCTCGATGCAGCGCGTGCTCGAGCGCGTGCGCGGGCCGGCGGCGCGACCACCGGATAGAACACCCGACGTGGTGCGTGCGCGGAGTGACACCGATGCGGTTGCGGCAGGTGTGCTCGACCTGCTGGCGCTGGGCGACACGCCGGACCTGAACGCGGTGCTGGAGCGGATCGTCCGAGCGGCCCGGCAACAGTCGTCGGCACGGTACGCGGCCATCGGCGTGCCCGACGGGCGCGGCGGGTTCGCTCGCTTCGTGACCTCTGGTATCACCGACCGCGTCGCCGCCACCATCGGCGAACTGCCCCGGACCCACGGTGTGCTCGGAGCCCTGCTCGAGGAAGGGCCGATTCTGCTCGACGACATCCGCAAGCATCCGCGCTTCTCGTATTACCCCGCGCACCATCCGACGCTCACCGACTTTCTCGGCGTGCCGATCACCCATCGTGGGGCCGTGCTCGGCAATCTGTTCCTGAGCGGGCATCGCTCCGGGCACTTCACCAGGCTCGACGCACGCCGTCTGGAAACCCTGGCGGCGTATGCCGGGGTCGCCATCGCGAACGCCGACCTCTACGCGCGTTCGCAGCGGCTCGCAGTGGTGGAGGAGCGCAACCGCGTGGCGCGCGAGTTGCACGACGCAGCCACCCAGACCCTGTTCAGCCTCGTCCTTGCCGCACGTGCAGCAGCGATGACGACTCGCGATGAGGATGCGCGCGTCGCCATCCTCGATCTCGAACAGCGCACCACCTCCGCATTGCAGGAGTTGCGCGGACTGGTGCATGCGCTGCGTCCCAAGAGCCTCGAGCGCGACGGGCTCGCCGCCACCCTCGCGGATCACGCTGAGGCCTTGCGCACCAGCGGAGCACGCGTCACGGTCAACGCCGCCGTCGATGTGCGCCTGCCGCTCGAAACCGAACACGCTCTGCTGCGCATCGCACAGGAGGCACTGCACAATGCCATGCGTCACGCACCCGGCTCGTCGATACAGTTGACGCTGCACGCGCGAGCGAACACAGTGACCTTGCGCATCCGCGATGACGGTGCGGGCTTCGACGCGTCAGCGCTGCCGCGCACGCGACGCGGCATGGGGCTGGCGACGATGCGAGAGCGTGCGACGGAAATCGGCGCCCGCGTTGAGATCCGGGGTCGCCCCGGAGTGGGAACCACGGTGATCGTCACGCTTCCGGCGCCGCAACCATGAGCGACTCGATCCGGCTCATCGTCGTCGACGACCACGCAGTCGTCCGCGAGGGGTTGCGTGCGTTCCTGCGCCTCCAGGATGGCATCGAGGTCGTGGGTGAGGCGGAGGGCGTCGCGGAGGCGATTCGGGTTGCGGCGGCGACCGCACCCGACGTGATCCTCCTCGACCTCGTGATGCCGGGCGGCGACGGCATCGGCGCGATCCGCGGGATCCTGGAGGTCGCGCCCGGGTCTCGCGTCCTCGTGCTGACGAGCTACGCCGATGACGCGCAGATCTTTGCCGCGATGGCAGCCGGCGCGGCCGGGTATCTCCTCAAGGATGTCGACCCGCAGGCGCTCGCCGACGGGATCCGCGACGTGCATGCAGGGCGTCCTGCGCTGCACCCATCAGTGGCATCGCGCCTGATGCGCCGGGGTGGGGTCGGGAGCCCACCGCACGCCGATCTCACCGCCCGCGAGCACGACGTGCTCCGCTTGATCGTCGAGGGGCTGGCCAACAAGCAGATCGCCCTGCGGCTCGGCATCGGGGAGAAGACGGTGAAGACCCACGTGAGCCGGGTGCTCGGGAAACTCGGCGTGGCCGACCGCACGCAGGCTGCGGTGCTCGCCATCCGGGAGGGCCTCGCCGGCTGACCCGGGTCCGCCCAATGGCGGATGCGGCATGCGGCATGGGGTGGACGCGCTCGGCCCTGGACCGGCGCAGGATTGGCGCATGGGTAGTCTGACCGGCAGGTCGGTGATGATCACCGGCGCATCACGGGGTCTCGGCGAGGCGCTCGCAACCGCCGCGGCGCGCGAAGGCGCGTCGCTCGCACTCTGCGCTCGTGGCGGCGCTGCGCTCGAGGCCGTCGCCGAAGAGTGTCGCAGCCTCGGTGCCACGGTCATTGCGGTCATCGCCGACGTCTCCGTGTCGAGCGACGTCGAGCGCTTCGCCGCGACTGCCCTGGAGCAGTTCGGCGGTATCGATGTGCTCGTCAACAACGCAGCCGAGCTCGGTCCAACGCCGGTTCCGCAGCTCACTGACGCCCCGTCGAGCGCGCTGGAGCACGTCTTGCGCGCCAACGTGCTGGGACCGATGCGCCTGACCCAGGCGGTCATCGGCGGGATGCTGCTGCGCAACCGGGGACTGGTGATCAACATCAGCACCGACGCGGCGCTGATCGGGTACGAGGGTGTCGGGATGTACAGCGCCTCCAAGGCCGCACTCGACGCCCTCACGCGAACGTGGGCTGCGGAGTTGCGCCACACGCAGGTGCGGATCATCAGCGTCGATCCCGGCGACATGAACACCGTGATGCACATGGACGCGGACCCGGGGGCCAACCCCGACGATCTGCTGCGTCCCGTCGATGTGGCGGCGAGAATGCTCCCACTCCTGGCGGGGAGGATTCCCGTTGAGGATCGCGTGGAGGCTGCGAGCCTCGAATGATTGCCGCACCCCGCGAATTGCGCGCGTCGCTGCCCGCCGAACTGCGCGGACTGCGTCGCGACGGCGCGCGTCTCTGCGTCGTGGAGCGAGCGTCGCGGCGCATCACGCACACGACGGTCGCCCGCCTCGGTGAGCATCTGAACGCAGGCGATCTCCTGGTGGTCAACTCGAGCCGCACGCTCCCTGCCGCGCTGCGGGTGACGCGTCTCGGCGGACAAGAAGTGCAGCTCCGGCCCGGCGCGATTCGCGATCACGACTGGGATGCGCTTGCGGTGGCAACCGATCCGCCCCACGGCAACATCGCGCTCGTCGCCGGCGAATGCCTCCGCGCCGCCAATGGACTCCGCCTTCGCGTCATCGATCGGCGACAGGACGCGCCGCTGCTCTGGCGCATGGAGGTGGAGCAGGGTGATGCCGTGCAGACCCTGCTCAGCGACGGCGAGCCGATCCGCTATTCGTATGTTCCCGACCCGGTGCCGCTGGAGCACTACCAGACGGTCTACGCAGGCATCCCCGGATCGGTGGAAATTCCCTCAGCGGGACGGCACCTCACCTGGGAGTTGCTCGGGGCGCTGCGGCGGGCGGGCATCGAGGTGACCGACATTGTCTTGCACTGCGGCCTGAGTTCCTTCCAGGACGATGACGTCGATCTGCACAAGCCGCTCATAGAGGAGCACTTTGCGGTTCGTGCCGACACCGCGGACCGCATCAACCGCGCCGCGCGAGTGATCGCCGTGGGCACGAGCGTGATCCGAACCCTGGAGACCGCCGCCGACGCCGACGGCAATGTGCAGGCGATGACCGGATGGACGGATCTGGTCATCACGCCTCGCACCACCTTGCGCGCCGTCGACGCGCTCCTCACCGGCTTGCACGAGCCGCCGGCGACGCACCTGGACATGCTGGGTGCGCTTCTCGACGACGACCTGCTCGAACGGGCATATGTCGAGGTGCGCGAGCGCGCCTACCTCTGGCATGAGTTCGGCGACGCCATGCTCATCCTATGAAGGTTCTGCCATCATGCTGACCTCCCGCGCGGGGAGGGAGATCACCCGTAATGCTTTTGGGAGTATGGCGATGGCTGAACTGCTGATTCTCGAGTTCGAAGGCTTTGGCGAGGACACGTACAACGCGGTCAACGCGGACCTTGGCATCAACCCGGACACCGGGGAAGGCGACTGGCCCGCCGGCCTGGTCACCCACACTGCCGGCCCGATCAAGGGCGGGTGGATCGTGATCGAAGTCTGGGAGACGCAAGAGGATCAGGACGACTTCATGTCCACGCGTCTCGGGCCGGCACTGAACAAGGCGGGGATCGTCGACCGCCCGAAACGCGCCGAGTGGTCAAAGGCCAAAGCGCACCACCATCCCCGCAAGGCGTCCAAGCACAAATAGTCGGGACCGCGCGCCGGCGCGGCCCAGCCCTGCGTCCTGTCTCTCGGCGGCCCGATGCTACGCTGACGCGTGCTTCTGCGCGCGCAGTAAACAGATCACGTTGAGGGCTGGCCAATGGCGGTAGGCACCCGGGGCAAAAGTTCGTCGAAGAGTTCTTCGAAGAGTTCGTCGAAGACGCGGGCGCGCACAGCGCCGGTGCGAGGCAGGGCAGCCAAATCGGGCACCACCCCGCGCGCCCACAAATGGGTGTATCGCTTCGACGAAGGCAGTGCCTCGATGCGCGACCTGCTCGGCGGCAAAGGCGCAGGAGTCGCCGAGATGACCCGCGCCGGGCTCCCGGTGCCGCCCGGTTTCACCATCACGACCGAGGCCTGCAATGCCTTTTACGCCAAAGGCGCGAAATTCCCGGACGGCCTCTGGGAGCAGGTCGAGAAGGCGCTCAAGGGTGTCGAGAAGACGACCGGCAAAGGCTTCGGCGACCCGCGCAACCCGCTGCTCGTGAGCGTGCGCAGCGGCGCCCGTTTCTCGATGCCGGGAATGATGGATACCGTCCTCAACCTCGGGCTCAACTCCGCGACCCTTGAGGGTCTCGCGAAGCTGACCAACGACCGTCGGTTCGCCCTGGATGCGCACCGCCGTTTCATCCAGCTGTTCAGCAAGATCGTGCTCGACATCGACGGTCAGCTCTTCGAGGACGCCCTCGACGCCATGAAGAAGCGCAAGAAGGCGAAGACCGACGCTGACCTCAGCGCACCGGCGCTCGAGGAGTTGATCACCGAGTATCGCGCCATCGTCAAGCGAAACTCGAAGACTGGGTTCCCCGAAGATCCCATGGCGCAACTGCGCGCCGCAATCGGGGCCGTGTTCGAGTCGTGGAACAACAAGCGCGCGACCGACTATCGCAACTACAACAAGATCCCGCACGACCTCGGCACCGCAGTCAACGTGCAGTCGATGGTGTTCGGCAACATGGGCGATGACTCAGGGACGGGCGTCGCGTTCACACGCGACCCGTCGACCGGCGAGCGCAAGCTGTACGGCGAATATCTGACCAACGCGCAGGGCGAGGACGTGGTCGCGGGCATTCGCACCCCACAGCCGATCGCCGCGATGGCCACTGAGCTTCCCAAAGCGTACCGGCAGTTCGAGCAGATCGCGCGCAAGCTCGAGAAGCACTACCGCGACGTGCAGGACATGGAGTTCACCATCGAGCGCGGCACGCTGTACATGCTCCAGACGCGGAGCGGCAAGCGCACCGCGGATGCGGCGATCAAGATCGCGGTCGACATGGTGCACGAGCGGCTCATCACCAAGCGCGAGGCATTGCTCCGCGTTGAGCCCGAACAGGTTGACCAGATGCTGCACACGCGCATCGATCCCGCTGCTGAGGTCACCGTGATCGCGACCGGATTGGCAGCGTCCCCTGGCGCGGCCTACGGGAAGGCTGTGTTCGACGCGGATCGCGCTGAGGAGATGGTCGCCGCCGGGGAGAAGGTCATCCTGGTGCGCGTCGAGACCAACCCGGATGATGTGCACGGCATGATCGCGGCGGAAGGTGTGCTCACCTCGCGCGGTGGAAAGAGCTCACACGCCGCCGTGGTGGCGCGTGGCATGGGCAAGCCGTGCATCGTCGGTGCGGAGTCGATCCGCGTGGACCTCAAGGCGCGCCAGTTCAGCGTCGGCGGGGTCACCATCAAAGAGGGGGAGGCCTTCACGCTTGATGGCTCGCAAGGGCGCGTGATCGAAGGCGCTGTCCCGATGATCGAGCCGGACGAGATCACCGGAGAGTTCGAGGAATTGCTCAGCTGGGCCGACTCGTTCAGCCGGCTCGAGGTCTGGGCAAATGGCGATTACCCACAGGATGCGGAGCGCGCGCGAGCCTACGGCGCACGCGGTATCGGGCTGTGCCGCACCGAGCACATGTTCATGCAGCAGGACCGCCTGCCGATAGTGCAGCGAGATGATTCTCGCCGCGGACGAGACCGAGCGTCGCAAGGAGCTGGCGAAACTCCTGCCGGTGCAGCGCGGGGACTTCTACGGCATCCTCAAGGCGATGCACGGGTTGCCCGTGATCATCCGGCTCATCGATCCACCGCTGCACGAGTTCCTGCCGTCGCTCGAGGAATTGCTCGTCGAGGTGACCCGCGCCCAGGCGTTGGGCAAGCCGGAGCAGTCATACCGGACGCAGTCGAACCTGCTGGCCGCGGTGCAGAACCTGCACGAGCAGAACCCGATGCTGGGTCTGCGCGGTTGCCGGCTCGGACTGCTGTTCCCTGAGATCATCGAGATGCAGGCGCGCGCCATCATCGAGGCCGCGGTCGCGCTCAAGAAAGAGAAGGTCGACGTGCGCCCGGAAATCATGGTGCCGCTGGTCGGCACCCGCGAGGAGTTGCGCCGAACGCGCGAGGTCATCGACCGCACCGCGCAGGAAGTCTTCAAGGAGACCAGGAGCAAGGTGTCGTACCTCGTGGGCACGATGATCGAGGTGCCGCGTGCGGCGCTGACTGCCGGCCAGATCGCCGAGTTCGCCGACTTCTTCTCGTTCGGCACCAACGACCTGACGCAGATGACCTTTGGTGTGTCGCGTGACGACGCCGAGGGAAAGTTCCTGCTCAAGTATGTCGAGGACAAGGTCCTGCCGCGCAATCCGTTCGAAACCCTCGACCGCGATGGTGTCGGGCGCCTCATGCGCATGGCGGTGGAGGAGGGGCGTGCCGTGCGCAGGACGCTGAGCGTCGGTATCTGCGGCGAGCACGGCGGCGACACCGACTCCATCGCACTGTGCGAGGAGCTTGGTCTCGACTACGTGTCGTGCTCACCGTTCCGTGTTCCGGCGGCGCGTCTGGCCGCGGCGCATGCACGTCTCGCCAGGGTGGAGCGCGACCGCTGACCCCGGCGGCGTTGCAGTATCCGCGCGAGGTCGAGACTGAGCGCCTGCAACTCAGGCAGTTTCGCGACGCGGACCTCGAGCCGTATCTGCACATCGTGAGCAACCCGGATGTGCATCGCTACATCCACGGTGGCGCCGCGCCGACCCGTGAGGAGGCGTGGCGTCACATCGCGATGCAACTGGGCATCTGGGTGCTGCGCGGCTATGGCCAGTGGGCAGTCGAGGAAAAGGCAACCGGCACCTTGGTCGGCCGCGTGGGCGCTTGGTTTCCGGAAGGTTTCCCGGAGGTCGAGGTGGGCTGGGTCATCGGCAGGGATCACTGGGGTTCCGGCTATGCGACCGAAGCCGGGGGCGAGGCGCTGCGTCAAGCCTTCGCCCACCTCGGCGTCGTGCACGTGATCAGCCTGATCCACCCGGACAACGCCGCCTCGCGACGGGTGGCTGAAAAGCTCGGCGGGCATGTCGACGGGACCGGGGTGTTTCACGACCACGAAGCCCTGTTCTATGGGTATACCGCGCCGCCGCCATGACAGAACCGCTTACCCTCACTGACATGGGAATGCAGCGTCGGTGACCGAGCACGTCAGGATCCGCAAGATCGGGACCCGCAACGGACGTCCTGAGATGCTCGATGACGGTCATGTCGTCGAGGGCGATGAGCTCCTGCCCCCAACCCCCGGGATGCCCTATGCGATCCGCCGCACCGTGATCGAACACGAGGACGCGCCGGAGGTGTTCGCGACATCGCCGGTGCGCGCCGTGATCACCGAACAGCAGGGTGGCGTGGTGTTGCTGACCGACAATTCGACATACGCGATCGAGGTTATCGGACGCTAGTTCGCGGGTAACGGATCTCCGGCGCTTGCTCGCTGGGTATGCCGTTTCGCCTACTCTGTGGAGTGATGTCCTGGCCGCAGACACCTATGCCCGCAGCCATAACTACCGAGCCCAGTGCAGAGCCGTACCTTCCGGTTGAAGAAGTAGCCCGTCGGCTGGACCTCCCGCTCGGTATTCTGCTTCGTCGCGTCGAGGCGGGAGACGTCCCCTCGCGTCGAGAGGAAACCCCTGACGGTGTGCGCTATTCCGTGCGTCTCGGCGACCTCGGCATCGAGAGCGCTGTCGCGGAACCGGTCGCGACGCCCGCGCCGCCGCCACCACCACCGCCGGCGGAGGTCACCAACCACGCTCGGCCGGCGCCGGTTGATCAGAACCACAGCGTCGATGTCGTTGGCACCGCCCAGACCTCGTCGTGGCCCGACAAGGTCGTGCCCCCGCCCGCCGAGGAGCTTGCCGAGGAGGCACAGACCAACCACGGTCGAAACGGCTCCATCGTGGAGATCGAGTCCAGCGAGCCGCACCGCGACGTCGCGTCGATGACTTCCCTCGACCCGCGAGAGCTGGTCGCCGGCCTCCTGGACCGTTGGGAGCGCACGCTCGAGCAACGCATCTACTCGGAGCAGCGGCAACGCTTCGAGGCCGAGCTGAACGCGCGCCAGAACCTCGTCAAGCAGCTCCAGCTGGAGCTGCAGACCGCGCGTGCCGAGCATGCCGCGGCGCAGGCGGAGAAGGACCGGCGCATCGCCGATCGCGACCGCCGCATCAGCGAGCTCGAAGTCAGATTGCCCGAAGCCCAGGACCCCGCGGGCAAGCGCCGCCGCTGGTTCTTCAGCCGCTAACGAGCGGATCAAGGCTGGCGGGCCATGGCTGGGGACGCTGTCGCGGAGGTCAAGTCGCGGCTTGACGTCGTCGAGGTGATCGGAGGCTACGTCACGCTCCATCGAGCGGGACGAGAGCTGAGCGGGTTGTGCCCGTTCCACCCCGAGAAGACGCCATCGTTCACGGTCAGCCCTGAGCGCCAGGTCTGGTACTGCCACGGCTGCCACCAGGGTGGTGACCTGTTCAAGTTCATCGAGCAGATCGAGCGCATCGACTTCCGGCAGGCCCTGGAGCTGCTCGCCGACCGCGCCGGTGTTGAGCTCGACAGCGGGCCGCGCGCCGACCGAGGGGCCGGCCGCAAGCGCAAACGCTCGCTGGAGCTCAACGCCAAGGCGCAGGCCTACTACCAGCATGTCCTCTGGGCGGAGCGCGCCGGGGAGCGCGGGCGTGCGCTGCTCGTCGATCGCGGCGTCGACGAGGTGCTGGCGCGCAAATTCGGCATCGGATTCGCGCCCGCAGGCGGCATGGGTGAGGATGCGCTCGCGCGCTACCTCACCGGCAAGGGCGGGGCAAGCATCGATGAGCTGGTCGAGGCCGGCCTGGTCCATCCCCCGCGTGGCGGCAGGGCCCGCGATCGCTTTCGCGATCGCCTGGTGTTTCCGATCCGCGACGACCGTGGCGAGGTGCTGGGCTTCGGCGCGCGGGCGCTCGGCGACGCCATGCCGAAATACCTGAACAGCCCGGACTCGGCCGCCTACCACAAGTCGTCGGCGATCTTCGGCATCGACCTCGGCCGGGCGGCGATCACCCGCGAGCGCTCCGCGGTCATCGTCGAAGGGTATTTCGACGTCATCGCCGCCCACGCCGCAGGCGTCGAACATACGGTCGCGAGCAGCGGCACAGCGCTCACGCGTGAGCAGGTGCACAGCCTCAGCCGGATCGCCGAGACCCTCATCCTCTGCTTCGACGGCGACGATGCCGGGCGGGTCGCGGCCACGCGGGCGGTCGACGTCATCGCGGCCGAGGGGCTCCAGGCCAGGATCTGTCGCCTGCCTGCCGGATTCAAGGATCCCGACGAGCTCGTTCGCACCGATCCGCCGGGTTTCGCGCGGGCGATCGCCGACGCCCCGCCCGCCTGGCAGGTGCTGCTCGACGCCGCGCTCGGGGTGGGAGAGGGCGGAAGCGTCGACGCGCGCCGGGCTGCAGCCGAACGGGCCGTATCCGTGCTGGTGCGGATTCCCGAGGCCACGACCCGCGAGCTGTACCTGCAGCAGGCGGCCGGTCGCCTCAACATCGGCGCTCGCTCACTGGCCACGGACCTGGCCCGGTCGATGCGCGACGGCACCCGTCGCCCCGCCAGGATCGTGGTCGCGGCCCCGGCCGATGTGGCTGCCGAGCGCCGTGGAGGAGCCCGAGGCGATCGAGCCCGACGAGCCGATGCCGGCCTGGGAGGCGCAGCTCGCCCGCGTCATCCTGATCAGGCCTGAACTCGCGACCGCGCTGCGCACCGAGAGCGGGCTCGAGCCCGAGGAGTTCACGAATCCCACAGCGCGGCGGATTTTCGACGCAGCCTCCACCGACGCCGCGGGGTTCACGCTGCGAAGCCTCACCGCCGGAGACCAGCGGCGGGCGGCCGGCCTGCTGGTGCGAGAGGTCCCCGAATTCGCCGATGCCGCCGAACCCGAGGCGATCAAGCAGTTGATCGCGGATTGCGTGCGCCTCATTCACGAGGAGAGCGTCCGTCGCGCCCTGGTGAGCATCTCGAGCGAGATGCACCGTGCCCGCGACGAGGGACGCTCCGACGACGCCGATGCTCTTGCGGCGGAACTCAGCCGGCTCGCAGCTGAGGCCCCCCACCTCCGCCGCACGCTGGCCGTACGCTGATCGCACGATCCCGACTCGCGCGGGTACGCGCATGTTTGATCTCCGCCGTCGTGAGCCACCATGATCGCGTGCCCTGTGTGGACCCTTTTTCCGATCGCCCGAATTGGCACACTCAGACGGCTTTGACATTTATTGTGAACGCTGTCGTTTGTACCCATCGTCCGGCGGCCCGTGCAGTGCGCGTGTCCCCCTGCGCCGTATGAGACTGAATTGAAGTGAGCACAGCCGCAACCACAACCCGATCCAGAGCAGCCACCCTGCCCCCGCCCTCCGGCGCCGATCTGCTGGTCTCCGCCGCCGAGGGGCTGATCATCAAGGGCAAGGACCATGGATATCTCACACCCGATGACATCCTCGCGGCCTTTCCGGAGATCGATGTCGAGCCCGACCATCTGGAGCGGATCTTTCACGTCTTCCGCGAGATGGGGATCGAGGTCAGTGATGGCGACAAGGACTTCGAGACCGTCGACGAGATCGACGAGGAGCTCATCGCCAAGGCCGAGGCCATCGACTCCGTGTCGCTCGACGACCCGGTGCGCATGTACCTCAAGGAGATCGGCCGGGTGGCGCTGCTCAAGGCCGAGCAGGAGGTCCACTACGCCAAGCTGATCGAGCAGGGCGACGAAGAGGCCAAGAACCAGCTCACCGAAGCGAACCTCCGCCTCGTGGTCAGCATCGCCAAGAAGTACATCGGGCGCGGCATGTCCTTCCTCGACCTCATCCAGGAAGGCAACATGGGCCTGATCCGGGCAGTCGAGAAGTTCGACTACCACAAGGGCTACAAGTTCTCGACCTACGCCACGTGGTGGATCCGTCAGGCGATCACGCGCGCCATCGCCGACCAGGCGCGAACCATCCGTATCCCGGTGCACATGGTCGAGACCATCAACAAGCTCGTCCGTGTGTCGCGCCGTCTCCTCCAGGAGCTGGGCCGCGAGCCGAACGACGAGGAGATCGCCGACGAGATGGGGATCACGCCGGAGAAGGTCCGCGAGATCACCAAGGTTTCTCAGGACCCGGTGTCGCTGGAGACGCCGATCGGCGAGGAAGAGGATTCGCATCTCGGCGACTTTGTCGAGGACAAGGAGGCCACCGCGCCGTCCGACGCCGCGTCGCTCACCATGTTGCGCACCGAGGTCGAGGACATCCTCGACACGCTGACGCCGCGCGAACGCCGTGTGCTGCAACTGCGCTTCGGTCTCATTGACGGGCACCAGCGCACCCTCGAAGAGGTGGGCAAGCGCTTCGGTGTGACCCGGGAGCGCATCCGCCAGATCGAGGCGAAAGCGCTGCGCAAACTTCGCCATCCGTCGCGGTCCAAGAAGCTCAAGGACTACCTCGAGTAGCGGGGAGCGACGGGAGTCACAGTCCGCGACGAATTGCGCTCGGGGGGGCACACTGCGTCACGGCAGGTAGACTTGAGTCATGATCCGGGTTAGCTCAGCGGTAGAGCAGGCGGCTGTTAACCGCAAGGCCACTGGTTCGAATCCAGTACCCGGAGCGCCGACGTCCCACTAGCAGCACGCGGCATCGCCCGAGGCGGCGCCGTACACGAGGAACACGGGATGACCGATACCGCATCGCGGCCGGACATGCAGCCCGCCGTCGCGATTCTGACCCCGCCCGACGCCCCGTCGACCGTCGCCCCCGGCGACGCGGCGGCACCAACCCCCACCGACTGGGCCTGGCCGCTGTCAGTGCCGCAAGGTTCGGAGGGCGCCGTACCTGACGCGACCGACGAACCCATGCACGAGCTCGAGGGCACGCTTCTCCCGCCCGACGTCGTGAGCGGCGACGCTGACCCGCTCGAGGTGACCGTGGTCGCGGCGATCACGACCCCGGAGAAGGCGCTCCCCAAGGTCACCTCCTTCGGACCTCCCGGCAAGCATCGTTCGACGGCCGCACTGGTCGCGCTGTCGATCGTGACGCTCGGCATCTACAGCCTGGTCTGGTACCACCGCATCAACCGCGAGGTCGGCAACTTCGACACGCGCATGCACGTCGTCCCGGGGCGCTCGACCGCAGCGATCACCATCCCCTGGGCGCTCGGCTGGCTGGTGACCATCGTCGGTGCCGTCCGCATCGTGCTCGCCGTCCTCAATGTCGCGCTGCCCTTCGACCCGCACTTCAGCGTGCTCGAGGCGTATGGCCTGCTCTTCGGCTGCGTCGCGATCCCCTATCTCGAACTGTTGCTCCCCTTCAGCGCGGTCGCATCGGTGATGACGCTCGAGCGTGTCCGCATCGTCGAGGACCGGATGGGGCGCACCACCGACGTGCAGCTGCGACCGACGCGCGTCATCTTCTGGATGCTGGTACCGGTGATCGGTGGCCTGATCCTGATGGCGATCACACAACGCCGTCTCAACCGCGCCTGGGAAGACGACATGGCGGCCGCACCGGCGGTGCGCCCGACAGTCCGGGTGGCTCCAAGCTGACCCAGGCTGTCGATGCCGCGTCTGCCCCGGTGTGCCGGTTGCGACGGCCTGCACTAGACTAACCGGTCGCGGTGGCTGTTTCGATCGCTTGTATTTCCGGAAAGGGCGGGGTGGGGAAGACAACCACCTGCGCCTCGTTGGCGGCCGTGTTCGCAGAACGTGGCAGGCGCGTGCTCGCTGTGGACATGGACCCGCAGTCGAACCTGACGTCAGGGCTCGGCTTCAATCCGTATTCCTTGCAGCACACCGTCGCGGATGCGATTCTCGAGCCGGAACAATCGGTCGATGAGCTCATCGTGCGCACCAAGTGGCCGGGGCTGCATCTCTTGCCGGCAAGCCCGGATCTCAGTGCCGTGCAAGCCGGTCTGCCCACGACGCTCGACGCCGAAACCCGTTTGCGGCGTGCGCTGGATCGTGATTGTCGCGACTACGATTTCATCCTCTTCGACACGCCGCCGAGCTTCGCGTTCCACACCATCAGTGTGCTTGCGGCCGCCGACTTCATCATCATCCCGATGCAGATGTCGGGCTACGCGGTGAAGGGCCTCAAGGAAACGCTGCGGTCGGTGCATCACGTGCGCCAGGAGTTGAACCCGGACCTGCGCGTGCTCGGATTGCTGCCGACTTTCGTGGTGATGCGCACGCGCTTCTCGCGCGATCTGCTCGATGGATTGCGCGCCATCCCGAATCTTCGCGTGTTCAACACTGTGATCAAGGTCACCGTCCGCCTCCAGGAGTCGGCGCTCGCCGGAGAACCGGTGACCGTGATGGCGCCGTCGTCGGAAGCGGCGGCCGCGTATCGATCGTTTGCCGACGAGGTGCAGTCGGCCCTGATCGCCGAGGGCGAACGCGGTGTCTGAGGTCCGCTCACAACGCCGGCGGCGCAGCGTCGCCGTGGCGCCCGCGCTGCTCGACCCGGCTGAGCTCCCCGATGATGCGCCGGGGCGCGTGAAGGTGATCTCCGTGGCGGCGCCCGACGATGTGCTCGACGCGCCGGCCCCGGCGCCTGAGCCGGCGGTTTCGGCTCCGGAGTCCCCGTCGATGCTCGCAGCCGGCGGAGGATGGTTCGTCGTGGGTGCGGCGGGCATCGTGATCGTCCTGATCTTCGTCGTGGGGATGCTGCTGACCCGCTGACCTCTTGGCAACTGCCGATACACAAGACTGTGGTAGTATCGGCCGCATGCAGATGGGACCTGACCAGAAAACCGGTGAGGCGGAACTCCTCGCCCGTGCACTCGGTGGCTCAGCACCCGCCGCCGATTTGAGCGCCGTCGCCAATCGCGTCGCGCGCATCCCGTGGTGGGAGCGCCGTGCGCTCGACGCCGCCGGGCTCACCCGCGAGCATGGCGTCCCCCGCGAGCGGGCGGAGCGGCTCGCTGCCATGTGGGAGCTGGCTGAACGATGGACGGATGACGACCGTCCCGCGATTGGGTCACCGCGTGACGCGCTGCTCATGCTCGACGGACTCCGGCGCGCACGTCGGGAACAGGTGGTCGTGCTTCTGCTCGACGCGCGTCACCGTCCCATCCGGCTCGAGACGGTTGCCGTCGGCACCATCAATGCCTCGCGGCTGCAACCGCGCGATGTCTTCGGGCCGGCATTGCGGAGTGACGCAGTTGCAGTCATCATCGGCCACAACCACCCGAGTGGCGATCCCGCGCCGAGCCGTGCCGATCGACTGGTGACCTCAGCGTTGCGGAGCGCGGGATCGCTTCTCGGCGTACCCGTGCTCGATCACCTCATCGTGGCCAGGCGCGGGCACCATTCCTTCCGCGAGACCGAGAGCTGGGACGACGCCGCCTGACGAATCTCAGGAGGAGTTGTTCAGTCGAGCCAGCTCCGTGAATATCGGCATTCCCTTGAGCAGCCGGTCGGCGTCAGCCGAACGCGTTCTCGCCGGTCAATTCCTTCCCGATGATCAGCGTGTGCACTTCCTCGGTGCCCTCGTAGGTCAGCACCGACTCCAGGTTGGCCATGTGGCGGGCCACTGGGTATTCGAGCGTGATGCCGTTGGCGCCGAGTATGGTGCGCGCACTGCGTGCGATGTCGAGCGCGGCGCGCACGTTGGCCCGCTTCGCGATGGATACCTGCACCGGCTGCAGGCGGCCCTGGTCCTTCAGGGTGCCGAGGCGGTGTGCCATGAGACGCCCCTGCACGATCGACGTGGCCATGTTGGCGAGCTTCTGCTGGGTGAGCTGCATCGCGCCGATCGGCTTCCCGAATGCGAGCCGTGTCTTGCTGTACTCGAGCGCCGACTCGAAGCACGCGCGAGCCGCACCCATCGCTCCCCAGCCGATGCCGAAACGGGCTTCGTTGAGACACGACAGCGGACCACGCATGCCGGTGACGCCGGGGAGCACCGAGCTCTCGGGCAGCCGTACCGAATCGAAGGACAGCTCCGAGGTCACCGAGGCGCGCAAGGAGAGCTTGTTGTGAATGTCCGAGGTCGTGAATCCGCGCATGCCACGTTCGACGAGGAATCCACGCACGCCCCCGTCGGTACGCGCCCACACCACCGCGACGTCGGCCATCCCACCGTTGGTGATCCACATCTTGGTGCCGTTGAGAATCCAGTCGTCGCCGTCGCGGCGTGCGGCGGTGCGCATCGATGACGGATCAGACCCGGCGTCGGGCTCGGTGAGCCCGAAGCACCCGATCGCGCGGCCCGCAGCCATCTCCGGCAGCCAGCGCTGCTTCTGCTCCTCGCTGCCGTACGCGGAGATGGGGAACATCGCCAGCGATCCCTGGACGGAGACAAACGAGCGCAATCCGCTGTCGCCCGCCTCGAGCTCCTCGGATGCAACTCCGTAGGCGGTCGCCGATGCCCCGGCACACCCATAACCGTGGATGTGCATCCCGAGAACGCCCAGCTCGGCAAGCCCGGGAATCAGCTCGCGCGGAAAGGTGCCCGCCTCAAAGTGCTCGGGGATGACCGGCAGCGCCTGGTCGCGGACGAAGGCGCGGACCGTGTCACGAATCAGCCGTTCGTCGTCGCCAAGCAGATCGTCCACCGCGTAGAGATCGCTCGGGGAAAGTGCGCGCACCCGGGGAGCGCGTTCGGTCACGGCCATGCGCTCAGAGTACCCGGTTGGCTACGCGGCGACAGGCATCCCCGCGCCAACCAGCTGCTGGCGCAGGGTTTCGCTGCTCGCGAAGCCCACGTTGATCTCGGTCACCTGGCCGTCGGCATCGAGCACGATCGTGGTGGGGAGCGACATGACGCGATACCGCCGCGCAAGCTCCGGCTCGACCGCGATGTCGATCTCGCGAATCTCGACGGTGCTGTCGAGCCCCGCCGTGAGGGCGCGCAGGGCGGGACGCTGGGCGGTGTGGCAGATGGTGCAGTGCTCGCCGGTGAAGTACAGGATCGACGGCAGCCGGCCGCTGGCTCGTGTGCTCTCCACGACGCTGCCGACCAGCTCTCGCTGCCCGCCGCGCTGGGCCCGAAGCAGCAGTGCCACGACGCCAATCGCCGCCAGCGCGATCAGCGGGGCGAGCAGGAGGGTCATCGCGCCGGTTCGCGCGACAGGGGAAGGAGCCCCATCCGGACCAGTTGCGCGTACATGATGCAGCCGACGCAGATGTTGAACGCGAAGTTCAGGAATGCCAGCGCCGCAACGATCCAGGCGAGTGCCCACGCGACCACGAGCAAGCCGGTGAACACGAAGATGCTTGCGGCAGTGAGGAATATCGCTCCGACCAGCTGCGCGAAGCGGTGCGGCGCCGGGTCTTCCTGCACGACCCGAGGCTTGACCATCCCCGAAGGCTTGAGCAAGCGCACGTAGAGGAGCCGGGGGACATTGAGCGAGGGCGACGCCACCGCCGCGAGCATCATCACCGCGAGCACCGGGATGACGTAGGCGACCGGGTTGTAGACGAGGCCGGCGAGATACCCCACGACGATCACGCTCATCAGGATCGCCTGATTGACCTTGAGGACACTGCGGTCGAAGGGGACGGCTGCCATCGGTATGGAAATCATAGCGCTCAGGTCAGGTTTCCGTCCCGCCCTGTGGGAAGGGCCGACCTGCCAGAGTCCACGACCATCAACCCCGGGTGCGCCCGAAATGCTGGAGGTATTGGTGACCATCGACGGATCCGCGCAGCTGAGTTCGGATGACGTTCGGGTCGGCGCGGCCTACGAGACCGCGCGCGGCGAGGAGCGGCGCCGTGTCGCCGAGCTGAAGCGCGTCCGGCGAGTCCATCTCGGTGAAGTCACTGGCGCTGGTCTTCGAGAATCGCGACACCATCCAGTCGACGCTCGAGGAGGCCTTGCGCACGGAGCGCATCGACGATCCCCAGCGCGTCGCGGCCGAGATCGAAGCCTTCAACGCGGTGGTGCCGGTCTCTGGCGAACTCGCCGCGGCACTCTTTCTCGAGGTTGCGGACCCGGCCGACCTGGGCGCCGCCGCCGCGCGCCTCGAGGGTGTCGAACGCACCGTGTTCGTGGAAGTGGCCGGGACCCGCGTTCGCGGGATTCCGGAGGCGGTATCACCTCCCGGCGAGACGGCCGTCGCCCACTACCTGCGCTTTGCCCTGGCTCCCGATCAGCGCTCCGCGATCCTCCGCGGCTCGCCGATCGCGATCGGCAGCGACCACCCCGAGGTCGGGGTGACCGTGCAGCTCGATGACGATCAACGGCGCGCGATCGCCGAGGATCTCTAGGCCCCGTTCCGCACCGACCGGCGCTCAGCGCGGTGGGACGAAGGTCGCGACTGACTCGTACACGTCCGCGGTCATCTCCGCGGTCCGCTCCCAGGTGTAGCCGGACGCGCGAATGATTCCCTCGTGTGGGCTCGGTTGCGGCTGTGTCAATGGGGGTGGCGATCCTTCTGCCGTCGCTGGGCAAAGCACGCGAATTGTCCAGTCGTAGCGTGGATGCGGCCAACGCACGCGGATTGGCGGCTTGAGCCATCTTGGAGCGCCGATCATAATGGGCAGATGCCCGATGATCTGGCGCGGCCTGGTCGCAGAAGGAATGATCGCCCCGAAGCAACTTGCCGCGAAGCGCGGCACAGAAGCGCTGGTGATGACGCCGGCGCTGCTGGAGCAGTCGAAGACGGATTTTTCGAAATTCGCCCAAACCGTGAATGAGCATTGCTCACGGCCGTCGCGGACCGAGGTGAAACGGTAGTCTTCGCGGTGCTGCGGCAGCAGGAAGGCGAGCGGTTCGGGCGAGAGGGGATCGGGATTGGTGCAACCATTGCGCGACGTGCTGTCGCTCGGACGTGGCGACCGGCCGTTGATGCGTCGGATACCACGCACGACCCGCGGCTCCGGCAGCCTATCGCCGACGGCGCCATCCGCCTCGACGCGCAAATCAGATTCAACCGTCCGCCCCAGTCCCTGCGGCGACCAGTCCCGGTCGATCGGCTGGACGGTCGCGATCTCGGTGCACATGACGTGCTGGGCGCGCTGGTAATAGTCGGCGACGCGTGCGCCGACCGCGCGCAGGAGCCCGGCCGGATCAGCCGGAGGAGCCGCGGAGAGTCGCAGGACCGCCGCTGCCGCCAGGGCCACGGCCGTCGCGCGCGCATCCGGCAGGCGCATAGGACGCGTAGGTCTCACATCTCAGGCCAGCGTGCCACACCGAAGCCCGGGAAGGCAGGAGGGTAGGACCCCAGAGGGTTGGGGACCGGGAGGAGGGCAGGAGTGCGATATCCCGCTGCGCTCTTGTGTGACACTCGGGGAGCGACCGATACAAAGATGCGTCAGTGGGACTGCTGGGCGAGCTCCAATGACGGCTCGGCAGAACACGACGGGGAGACCGCATGACTGACGCGATGATCGCCCGCGCTGCCTGGGAAAACTTCTACGTCATCGTTGGATCGTCGGGCGGAGCCCTCATCGGCCTGCAGTTCGTGGTGGTCACGCTGCTCGCCGACCGGCGGGATCTCGCGACCGCTGGCGGACTGAATGCCTTTGCCACGCCCACGGTCGTGCACCTGACGGGCGCGCTCGTCGTCGCCGCATTCATGAGTGCGCCATGGCCGGGCCGCGAGGCGCTGGCCCTCGCCCTGGCTGCGACCGGCATCTCCGGTTTGGCGTACGGCGCGGTCGTCGTCGTGCGCACGCTGCGCCAGACGTCATACGATCCGGTGTGGCAGGACTGGCTGTGGTACACCGCGCTGCCGGCTATCAGCTACGCCGCGCTCGCCATCACCCCATTCCTTCGCGCCAACGCGCCCGTCCCCCTGTTTGTCATTGGCGCGGCGGCGCTCTCGCTGCTGCTGATTGGCATTCACAACGCCTGGGATACAGTCACCCACATCGTCCTGGCAGACTCGCACAACGCCAGGGACAAGAAGTAAGCGGCCCTCCAATCTCCTGCTCCTGAGTTCCTGCCTTCCCGGTCACCACCGTCCGGTGTCCTGTCGCTCAGTTGCGCCCTATCGCCCGACCATCTTCAGGAGTGCTCCGGATAGCGCGCACCATGGACTTCGATCTGCGACGCCGCGCGATCGATTTCTCGCAGGTCCTCGGCGGTGAGATGGACCTGCACGGCCCCGAGGTTCTCCTCGAGTCGATGTCGCTTCGTCGTTCCCGGGATCGGCACGATCCACGGCTTCTGCGCGAGCAGCCAGGCCAGCGCGAGTTGCGCGGGCGTCGCTGCTTCCGCTTCGGCGAATGTCTTCAGCCACTCGACGAACGCCAGGTTTGCCTTCCGGTTCTCCTCGGTGAACCGCGGCACGACGTTGCGGAAATCGGTCGGATCGAACGTCGTTTTGTCATCGATCTTGCCGGTCAGGAAGCCCTTGCCGAGCGGACTGAATGGTACGAAGCCGATGCCCAGTTCCTCGAGCGTCGGCAGGATTTCGCGCTCCGGCTCGCGCCACCACAGCGAGTACTCGCTCTGCAGTGCCGCGACGGGCTGAACGGCGTGTGCGCGGCGGATCGTCTGCGCGCCGGCCTCGGACAGGCCGAAGTGTTTGACCTTGCCTTCGCGAATCAGATCCTTCACCGCACCCGCGACGTCTTCGATGGGCACAGTCGGGTCGACGCGATGCTGATAGAACAGATCGATGCGATCGGTCCGGAGCCGCGTGAGCGAGGCTTCGGCGACGTCACGATCTGCGACGGACGGCTGTCGAGCCCGGCCTTCTTGCCGTCCTCGATATTGAAGCCGAACTTCGTCGCGATCACGACCTGGTCCCGGACGGCCCGAGCGCTTCGCCGACGAGCTCTTCGTTGGTGTACGGCCCATACGCTTCGGCCGTATCGAAGAACGTCACGCCTGCTTCGACTGCTGCGCGGATGATCGCGATGCCGTCTTCTCGGCTCGCGCTCGGTCCGTAGCCGAAGCTGA
>CAVVJH010000008.1:0-138852 GCA_963748505.1 Candidatus Dormiibacterota bacterium | reverse complement strand
TCACTGCCATCGTGAATCGCATTCACCGGCCGGGTGATCGGCCCGGTGTCCGGCTTGAACGTGGGCCATCCGAGGCCGGGTCATACTCGCATTCGGCCACCATCGGGCGAACGTTCTCTGGACCAAAGCTCCTCACGCGGGCAAACTGGACTACTTGGGATCAGCTCCGGAAAACTGAGGAAACAGACATGTTTGGCATCTTGCCGACGCGGATTCATGGCGTCCTGGACTATCTGTTCGGGTTGTCGCTCGTGGTCATGCCCTTCATCCTGGGTCGCGGCGCGGGGCCCCAGACGTGGCTGCCGGTGGTCATGGGCGGCGGGATGATCGTCTACAGCCTGTTGACCGAATACGAGATGGGCGTGGTCCCGCTGATCGGGATGCCTACCCATCTCATCCTGGACGGCCTCGGAGGGATGTTCTTGGCCAGCTCGCCCTGGATGTTCGGGTTCGCTTACATCGTTTCGACCCCGCACCTGATCCTCGGGCTCATCGCGGTTGGGGTGGCCGTCATCACGCAGCCTCAGTCCACGCGACGTACGTGGTCGGCCGATTTCGGGGCTTCCCCTTGAGAGGTGCATCACGGCCCCGGCTTCAGAGCTTATCTCCGAGACCTCAAGAAGGTCAGCGGTCGAGCAATCGAACCGGGCGGTAAGCGGGGACCTGTCAGGCCCCGCGGTCGGAACCCGCGGCCTCACCAGAGGCCGCCTACAACAGGAGACACGAGCGATCAATGACGCATCCACCTCGGGTGTCGGATTGCTTTTCGGAACCGACTCTCACGGTTCCGGCGAGATCAATGCTCCCGCATGCCGGGCCGGGGCGAAGATTTCCATGGCGGCGCGGCGGAATTCCTGCTCGGTGAGGGCGTCGATCGCGCGGTTGAGCTGGGCAGGGTCGAGGCCGAGCTGCTCCCGGCGGGCGAGGGAGAGGGCCACGCCGTATGGGTTCCGGGCCAGGGCGAAATCGGGGAGGTCGGCCGTTCCCAGGAAGAAACCGAACGTCTGGCGGAGGATGCGCGTTCGTCCTCGCGGAGCGGCGGCGCGATCGTATCGGCGACGAAGGACTCCAGCCGCGCGAGGGCTTGCGCCGCGGTCTCACCTCGCTTCGCCGGTCCGCTCACGCCCAGGACGGCCGGATCCTCGAGCAAGGGGAAGAAGACCGTGGCCCGGCCGGGTGCTCCGCCGGACTGGCCCGAGGCCGCGTAGAACCTGGCCACCATCGCGAGGAAGGGTGCATAGAGGGCACTCCCCGGCTGAGGGGCGGCGTAGGCGAGGCACGCCACGGGCTCGGCCTGCGGTTGGAGGGACTTGACGGTTAGCGCGGTGACGGCGCCGGTCTTCGGCTGGCCGGGCTCGCCCGGCCCGGGGACCTCCTCGCCGGGAGCCAGCCTGGCGAACTGCGCCGTCACGGCCTGCGCGCCGCGCCCTCGTCCACGGCTCCCGCGAGGACGAGGATCGCGTTGCGGGGCCTGTAATGCGCCGCCAACGGGTCTGAACGTCGTCGAGCGTGATGGCCGGACGTGCTCGGGCAGGCCCCCCTTCCGTCCCCCTCGCGGCGACGGCCGGATCAGCTCTCGGGCACTGTTCACGGCCCCCAGGGCGGGGAACCGGCCGAACATGTTGGCGACTTCGTCGAGCAGGCGCGGCTTCTCGCGATCGAGGTCGGCGGTTGTCACGCGGAGGTCGCCCATGCGGGCCGAGGCCTCGGTCAGCTCCTTCTCGAGGTCGGCCTTGGGGAAGACGGTGGCGAACACCGTGTAGCGGTCGCCCGTCTGGCATTGCACCCGGCCTTGTAGCGGCGAAAGAATGCATCCGCCGTGCGCGAGGGCTCGGAGCCGGCGGCCGCGGTGATGGTGATGTGCTCGACCAGGTGGGCGAGCCCGGATCCCCTCGGGGTCGTGATCGCCGCCGATCTTGTAGAGCACCAGCAGGGCGATGTCTCCCGCACCCTGGATGGGCGGACCATCACCGTCAGGCCATTGTCGAGCTGGAAACGACCCGGTGCCGGCATGGGCGCCGATCCCGGGCCTTGCCGGCGCGATGCCGATGCCGGCCGGACCGGGATCCGGGGCGGCCCATCCAGGCGAGAGCCCGTCGGATGAACGGGCACTCGGAGAGGGCGGCCCTGGCCTGCTCGTCATTGGCGTGGCGGGCGTAGGCCCCGCCGCCGACGGCATAGTCGCGGGCGATCGCGGCCCCGCCGGCGGCCATGTGCCGGGCGACCGCACCGCCGCCGACGGCGGCATCCCAGGCGAAGGCGCCGCCTCCCGCGGCCTGCCAGCCCACGGCCATCCCGCCGACGGCGTAGACCCCGGCACCCAGGCCGCCGATCCCCACGACGCCCAGGCCGAGGCCGCCGATCGCGACCAGCCCCATCGCGAGCCCGCCGAAGCTCAAGACGCCGAGGCTCGGCCGCCTATCGCGATGAATCCGCGAGCCTCGAGCCGGCCAGCAGGTCGGCGTCGTCCCCGATCGCGATCCAGCCGCGGGCGACGCGGCGCCCGGCCTCCGGGGCGGACGGGTCCGGGGGACTGTTTCGCACCCGGGGGCATCGGGGCACTGAGATTGATGTCGATCAGCGGCAGTCCGAGGAACGTCGCCTCGCTGCGGAAGACCCGGTCGCCGACCCGGTTGGCCATCGCGGTCCAGCCGGCGCGCAGGGCCGTGTCGTTCGGGGCATCGTCCGGGCTCGCGTCGGCGCGGATCCGGCCCAGCTCGCGGACCAACCTCGTGCACTCGATGGCGATATACGCCGCGAACGTGACGAACCCGGCTCCCCAGGCGATCAGGTAGACGGGGCGGCCACCCAGGGTCGAGGCCAGGGCGAAGATGCCGATGGCGAACGCGATGGAGATCAGCAGCATGCGACGCCCCGAGCGGAGGATCGCGTCTCGCTCGCGACGGGTGGGGGCGGCCTGGGCGGTCATCCAGGTGCCGAACCATCCGCCCGACAGGCCGAACAGCGACCCCAGGACACCCCCGAGCACGCCACTCGCCGCCCCTGCCCCGGCCGCCGCCTTCCACGCCCCCGCCCCCCCTGCCCCGGCAGTGCGGCCTTGGACCCCGCCGATTGGGCGGCCAGTCCGGCCATGACCGCCACGGTGAACTTGCGGCCCGGACGGCTCCGCCGCAGGCCGCCCTCGACCAACTCGGCCACCTGCTCCCGCAACATCCCCCGGCCGCGCGAGAGCCGCTGCTTGACGGCGTCCTCGCTGAGCTCGAGCGCCCCGGCGACCTCGGCCACCGATCGGTCCTCGCGATAGAAGAGGATCAGCGGCTCCCGGTACGACTCGGGGATCCGCTCCAGCGCCTGCCAGACCAGCGTCTCTTCTTCGAGGGACACGGCGGCTTCCGCGGGGTCCGGATCGTCCGCGGTCAGCTCCGTCGCCGACGTTCAACACATTGGCGGACTCTGCCCCTCGCGACGCCTTCCGCCGGGCGTTCTTCCGAGGTTCCGCGCGATGCCGCAGAGCCACGAACCGAGGTGGCCGGGCTGCTCGAGGGATGCCCGCTGTCGCCAGGCGGTCCAGAATGTCTCCTGGGCGACATCCTCGCTCATCGCCAGGTTGCCGCAGACGCTGTACGCCACGGCCGTCACGAGCGATTGGTGCCGCCGCACCAGGACTTCGAACGCCGACGTACTCCCCTGGCAGACGAGCTGCCAGAGAGCGGGATCGGAGTCGGAAGCGTGTTCCTCGTGGGAATCGTCGTCATCATGTCCCTCGGCCCCTTATCTTGGCGCCCTTCGCGGGCGATGCCAACGGGCATGCCCTGAGTGAGTGGCGCCGAGCGGGATGGAGGTGACAAGAATTGCGGAGAAGGCAGGCTCCGGCCGACAGCCTGCGGCCTAGACTTTCCTGGGGGCAAGTTTCGCTCGCTTCAGCCAGTGGATGCCGAGTTGATCGCTTTGCGATCTAGGGGTGCTGGCCGGTTCGCAAAGTCCATGGATGCAGTCAGCTAGTGTGGTTAACCGATGGATTGATCACACCTTGGCCGCGTTGGCACTGACACTAACCCGGCACCAGCGAGTGAGTGCCCGGATGGCATTCCCCTCGCTGGCGCTTCGGGTTGGTATAAGACGTGTGCAATCCGATCGTGAAGCGCTTAACGCGGGCCGGGACACCCTCGCATCCGGATTTGCGACGCGACGGATTCTACCGGCATCGATGAGAGAGGGCCACTCCATGACGAACGTATGGCAAGCCTATCGCGCTCAGCAGTCAAGGCCGAGCGAGACCCGCCTTCGGGCTCGGTCCCGCTCCGAACGGCACATCTCCCGATTTCAGCCCTCGGCCGAAGTCCTGGAGACGCGGCTCGTGTTGAGCATGAACTCCGGCTTGACATCGCGGTTATTGCCGGTGGCGATCCACTCGGTGCGGGTCAAGGCCCATGCGAGCGCGGCGATCCGGTTCGACGTACCGCCCAGGGCCCTTACCCGGTCGGTGACCGGAACCTCGGCGATCCTCCGCACGTCGGCAGCCGGCGACGGAGACCAGGGCAGTCTGACTTACACATGGGCAGCCACCAGCGTGCCCGGCGGCGCCCCGGAGCCGATCTTCGCGTCGAACGGCACCGGTGCTGCCGGGACGACCACCGTCATGTTCGGGATGGCGGGCTCATACAAGTTTGCCGTGACGGCCGGCGATGCCTCGGGCCGGAAAGCCACTCGCGCGCTCAACGTGAAGGTTCAGGCGACGCTGAGTCGCATCACGGTTTATCCCCCGGAAACAGACCTCGCGCAGGGGGACAGCGAGCCGCTTGGCGCCACGGCCTTCGACCAGTTCGGCCGGCAAATTCGGTTGCAACGCCATATCAGGTGGACGGCGACGGCCGGGGTGGTCTCGAAGACCGGGATGTACAAGGCGCCACGCTCCGACGAAACGGTGGTGGTGACGGCCGGCGAGGGGCAAATCCATGGTAACGCTTATGTGCAGATCGTAACTCCTGGAGCTCCCATAATCACGATCCCGGCCCGGGTTTTCCGGCAGTATGTCGGGACCGCGATCCTGAGTGCTTGCGGGTCGGAGGATGGCTCTACCGCCGGCCTCACCTACGACTGGACCCTGACCTCCGGGCCCGCCGGCTCCGAGACGCCGACCATCGTGGATTACAGCTCCGATGCGAGCAGTGTGGCCGTGATCCCTCGGCGACCCGGCACGTACGCCTACACGGTGACGGTGACCAACGCGAGTGGGCTGACGCCTGCAGTTCGGTCGATGTCACCTTCAACCAGGTGTACTCCCAGATCGTCATCAACCCGGGTGACCCCGGGACGCTGCACAAGGGGTCGACCCGGCAGTACCGGGCGGTCGCGGAGGACCAGTTTGGCGAGCTGATGCCTTTCCAACCGACATTCACCTGGACGACGAAGTCGGGCACGATCACGCCCGCCGGCCTGTTCACGGCGGGAGTCTACGGTTTGGACGGCGTGACGGCCACCGCGGGATCGGTCAGTCAGTCTGCCTATGCGTACGTATCGCCGCGCCTGTGGATCGCCAATGCCGCGTCCGCGACCCCCGGCAACATCGTGGGGAGCACAACCACGCTTTCCTCGCTGGCCGGCAACGACGACAACGGTCAGTACATCTTCTATCATTGGGGCGCCTCCATGCCCGGTGCGCGCCGTATCCCAGTTTTTGGGGTGATGGCGGAAGCACGACGAACGTCACCTTCTACCAGGCCGGCACCTATACGCTCGAGGTCAACGTGGGCGACGGCGCCGGGGAGTACGAAGTGTACGCCTCGAGCAGCGTCGTCGTCACCGTTGGCCAGGCGCTCACGTCGATCAGCGTGACCCCCGGTATCACCGCGCTGGCGTCGGGAGCGTCGGAAACCTTGAAGGCTACGGGGCTCGATCAGTTCGGCCGGCCCATGCTGACTCAGCCGGCTTTCACGTGGTCGGCGCTCGAGGGGACCATCACGCCGGCCGGGCTTTACACCTCGAACGGCACGATTGACACGGTCACCGTCGCGGCCGGCTCGACGAGCGACGACACCGTGGTTTATGAGACCGCGATGGTCCCCACCGTGGCGAGCCCGGCGGCGGCCAACCCCGCGGCGGTCACGGGCACGTCCACCGCGCTCTCGGTGCTCGGAGCGGATGCCAGCGACAGCAGCGGCGAGGCGTGTTTGTCTTACACCTGGTCGGTGACCGCCCTGCCGGCCGGTGCGGCGTCCCCGGTATTCTCGGTCAACGGCACCAATGCGGCCAAGACGACGACGGCCACGTTCGCATCCGCCGGGCATTACAGCTTCCTGGTGACGATCGGCGATCCCCAGGGCCTGAGCGTCGGCACCTCCGTCAACGTGACCGTGGGCCAATCGTTCGAGGCCGTCGATGTCACGCCCGGTCGAACCGAACTCGGCCCGGGCCAGACCAGGCAGTTCACGGCCGAGGCGGAAGATCAGTTCGGCGATGCTCTGAACCCCCAGCCGGCGTTCACATGGTCGGCACCCGGCGGCACGATCTCGACCCGAGGGCTATTCACGGCCCCGGCCGCGTGCGGCGACGTCAGGCTGACTGCATCCTCGGGATCAGTTGCCGGGACGGCGACCGTGAATGTCATGCTGGTCACCCTGGATGATCCGGAGCTCCGCGGCTCGTCGGCGATCTGGCGGCCGGCGGCACGCTCAGCCGCGATGACATGATCGAGATCCTGCGCACCGCCGGGAACGATCACGGCACCGTCGATCGGGACGAACTCGACGACCTGAATACCATCCTCTCTCATCCCGACTTCTACGGCATTCCCAATTATGTTGAGGTGCTCGCCCGGGATGTGGTCGACGGGAACGTGGCCAATGCTCAATTCCAGGGGCAGCCACTGGGCAATCTGGTCGTCGGCAGCTCCGCCAAGCAGATGAATCTGCTCGTTAACAAGTGGTTCCTGGGCCGCGGACCATCCCGATTCGAGCTTCCAGAATCTGCCCGTCAGCTACGCCGCTTTCGCCGGGTCCCTCTTCGGTCCGCAGGGGCCTTCCTACACGGACATGCATCAGGGCGGCGTCGGAGACTGTTACCTCCTTGCCGCATTCGGTGCCCTGGCATCGAGCGACCCGAGAGCGATCGAGAACATGTTCCACGACAACGGGGACGGCACATGGACGGTCCGGTTCTACGCCGGTGGCACGCCGGACTACGTCACCGTCGATCGGGACTTACCGTACCAGGCGAACGAGCCCTTCTATGCGGGAGTGGGGGGAACCGTTTCCGGCGGCACGAATGTGCTCTGGGTGGCCTTGGCGGAGAAGGCGTATGCCGAATGGGCTGAGACGGGCAAGGAAGCGGCAGTGCCCTACACAGACAACACCGAGATGCGCGACGGGACGAACAGTTACGCCGGGCTTGCTAACGGCTACACGGGTGCGGTGTTACAGCAAATCCTCGGCGTCAACTCGAGCGTCAATGCGGGTATGCCCGATCCAACCGAACAGCAATTGATCGGTGCCCTGGCCGCTCATGAGGCCGTGGCGTGTGCCACCGCCGGGTATGCTCCCGACCTGATTTGCAATCATCAATATGTGATTATCGGATACGACGCGGCCAATGGCACGTTCCTGCTCAGTAATCCTTACGGGGTCAACGTTCAACCCTCCGCCTCCGCTCTCCTTCGCCAAGCTCAGATTCAACGGCGATTCCTTCGATCTTGCCAATACGAGCGTGACGACCGCGTTCGGATGAACGCGAATGAATGCTCCGACAGACCCCGGGAGTTATGTCGAGGCCGCCCTCGTTCCCCGGGGGTAGGTTGGGATCACCGACGCTCCCCGGTGTCTCCGGACAGAAAGGTTGCACGAAATTCTCGGAAATCTGGAATAGGACCCGCGCCCGGCACTATGTGTAAAAGCTGATTCCAATCCCGGAGGAATCCAACCAAATGGCACGCGAGGCAACAGCAGCGCCGGGGGGCGTCCGAACGCCCGGAACCCTGACGATATCGTGGTGTGGTCCGACGAGCAGCTCTTGCGCCAGTTCCTCTCCCGGTCGGGCGAGTCGGCCGAGGCCGCCTTCGCCGCCCTCATCGAGCGGCATGGGCCGATCGTCCATCGCGTCTGCCTCGACGTCCTCCGCGACCCGGACGAGGCGCAGGACGCGGCGCAGGCGGTGTTCCTCGTCCTGGCCAGCAAGGCCGGTTCGATCCGGAAGCCCGAGTCGCTCGGCCCCTGGCTGCACGGGGTCGCGCTCCGCGTGGCCCGACGCGCCCGGGGCGAGGAGGCCCGGAGGAGGGCCGCCGAGCGGAGGAAGGCCGAGATCATCCACCGACACCAGACCGCGGAACCGGGGCCCGACCCCCTGGACTTCGCCGAGCTGCACGAGGAGATCGATCGGCTCCCCGAGAAATACCGGCAACCGATCATCCTCTGCTACATGCAGGGACGGACCCAGGCCGAGGCCGCGGAGGCGCTCGGCTGGCCCCTGGGGACCGTCCAGGTCCGCCTGCACCGCGGCCGGGAACGGTTGCGGTCCAGGCTGACCCGCCGGGGCGTCGGCCTCGATCGGCCTGGCCGTGCTCGGCCTCGCGACGCGCTCTCCGCGCGGCGACCGCGCGCCCGGTCGGGAGTGGACCGAGACGACGGCCCCCGCCGCGGTCCGGTTCGCCTCCGGCCAGGGGACAGCCGGGCTGGTCGCGCCGGCCGTGACCGGGCTGGCCGAGTCGGCGCTGACGGCCATGCTCACGACTCGTTGAAGTCGTCGCCTTGATGGCGATCGTCCTCCTCCTCGCTCGGCCGTCGGCATCGCGCCTCGTCAGGGCGACGGCCTCGCACCGACCGCGGACGACCGACCGCGACCCGAACCGGCGCCGCCGCCGCAAGCGACGCCGCGAGAGGCCCCGGCGCCGGTCGTCGTCAAGGACGATCGGCCGCGACCGCCGGCCCGGCCGGGGGATCGAGGGCCGCCTCGCCCGACGGCGACCCCGCCGGACCCGCCGCCGATCGCGGCGTCGGCTTCGAGCCGCCCCCCTCGCCGGGCCATCCCCGGAGCCCGGCCGCGGTCGACCGCCGGCCGGAGAAGGCCGCGAGTCGGGGCGCGAGCTGTTCGAGAGGGTCTGGGTCGAAGGATGACCCGAGGGCCACGGGGGCGACGGCCTCGGGCCGGTCTTCAACGGCCATCGTGTGTCGCCTGTCACACCTCGGCGGGTCGGGCGGCGCCGGCGGGATCGACCGGAATATCGAGATCGCGACCGTCGACCGACGACCCCGCCAGGGGCGGGCTTCTTTTACGCTTCAGCATGGACTTCGGGCCGGGCCGGTTCGATTACCGGATGGGCGTTCCCCCAGCCCTCGGCACGCGGCGACTCCGGGCCGACCCGAGGCTCCTGGCCGCGATCCATCCGGGCTTCCGGGAGTCGCGGAGCGTGGTCCTGCACCGCTACGGGACCGACCCCGCCTACAACGCCTGGCGCGAGTCGGTCCCCGGCCAGCACGGGATGGTCTCGGTCCGGATCTCCGAGCGGAACCCGCCGCCGCTGTTCGGGATGGGCCTGATCGACGCGATCCCCGACGAGGCGATCGAGGCGGCGGCGAAGCGGAAATTCCCGGGCTCGGCGGGGGTCAAGGGGCGGGTGAGCCGCCTGAAGGACGGGCGGATCGGCCGCTTCGGGTGGAAGGCGCAGACGGCGACGCTCAAGGAGTTCGTCCTCTCCGCCGCCGCCGGAGAGATGGGGCTCGAGGTCCCCGGCCGCCACCAGGCGGCCGACCCCCGCCTCCCCGGCCTCGCCGCGACGGGGCTGGACATGGACGAGGAGGAATGCGAGGCCCTGATCGACCACGTCCGGAGCCTGCCCGCCCCCGTCGCGATCCAGCCGGCCGACGAAGAGGAGTCCGCGCAGGTCAAGTCCGGCGAGGCGACCTTCAAGTCGATCGGCTGCACGGGCTGCCACCTCCCCCGAGCTGGGCGACGTCGAGGGGATCTACAGCGACCTGCTCCTGCACGACATGGGCCCCCAGCCCGGCGACGCCGACGCCTACTCGGTGTTCGTCGGCGACCCCCCGAGGGCCGCGCCGCCCGCGGCCGCGGATCGCGCCGGCACCGGCACCTCCGCCCGGGAGTGGCGGACGCCGCCGCTCTGGGGCCTTCGCGACTCGGGGCCCTACCTGCACGACGGCCGCGCCGCGAGGATCGACCAGGCCATCGCATCGCACGCCGGCCAGGGTGCGTCGGCGTCGAAGCGATACGCGGAGCTCTCCCCCCGGCGGAAGCGACAAGTCGAGGCGTTCCTCATGTCGCTCGCCGCCCCGCCCCGGATGGAATGATCGAGCCTCGCCGGCAGGCTGACACGGCCGGCCCGTCTCCCAGCAAACCATTCTCTTATCATTAAAAATGTGATGACATCAGGATTTTAGGATTGCGACGACGGCGAGGCGATCCGCCTCGCGTCGTGGTGCACTTCGTCGGTCCACGCCTTTTTGGGGAGTAATGCCATGCGTATGTCCAGTGCGAGGCTGATGATGCGGGGGGCGATGGTCGCGGCGGCCGTCGCGATGGTCATCCCCGGCGCCGACGGGCGGCTGTGCCTGGGCGGCGGGGCCAAGCCCTCGGATCGTTCGCCCGACGCGCAGCGCCGCGGTGGACGACCTGGACTCCCTCGAGCCCGACCATCTGATCTGGTTGGCCCGCAAGGCCAACCGGGAGGGGCGATACCAGGAGGCGGCCCGCCATGCCCGCGCCGCCACCCGACGGACCGGCGTCGGCCCCAGGGTGCTCTGCCCCGCCTGGATGAACGTCTTCTACGCGGGCACCGCACGGGCGATCGCGACGCCGCCGCGGCGCTCCGATCCTTCGACGAGTCGGCGGCCGGGCTCCCCGCCGACGATCCGGTCGTCATCGAGATGGGCGAACTGAAGGAGGGCTGGGACAGGGCGGCGCCGTTGCGCCTCGGGCCGTGGCCGCCCCGCCCGAAGGGGACGGCTTCTGGCAGTCCGGCGATCCGGCCGCGTTGGGCCTCGACCCCGGGGCGATCGAGGAACACCTGGCGCTGGCCAAGGCGTCGGGTGCCGATGCCGTGCTGGTCGCTTACCGAGGGAAGGTCGTCTCGGAGTGGTATTCCCCTCGGTACCGGATGCCGGCCTTCACCATGTCGAGCGTCAAGTCGGTGACGGGCCTGCTCGCGGGCCTGCTCGTCGCCGACGGGAAGCTCGCGGTGGACGACCCGGTCTCGAAGTTCGTGCCGGGCTGGGCCGAGGGCCGTCGCGAGCGGGTGACGGTCCGCCACCTCTTGATGATGTCGTCGGGGCTGAGCCGGAAGCTCGAGCCGGGAAAGAGCGTCGGGTTCGCCGCCGACAAGAGTGGGTTCGTCGTCGGCCTGGAGCCCGACAACGAGCCGGGGTCTCGATGGGACTACAGCAATGAGGGGGTCCAGCTCCTCTCGCCGATCCTCGAGAAGGCCGCCGGCGTCCCCTTGCAAGACTACGCCCGCGACCGCCTGTTCCGACCGCTCGGGATGGACGAGACCCGGTTGCGGGTCGACGACAAAGGCCACGCCTGGACCTATGCGGACGCCGAGACGAGCCTCCGCGATTTCGCGAGGCTGGGCGAGATGATGAGGAACAAGGGGCGATGGCGGGGTCGGCAGGTCGTGCCCGAGGCATGGGTTGACGCCTCGACCCGGCCGTGCCCCTTGAACCCGGGCTATGGTTACCTCTGGTGGCTGATCGGCGAGCCCCGGGGGTTCGCCGCACTCGGCTACCTGGACACGAGCCGCTACGTCTTCCCCGAGGTCGAGCTGGTGGTCGCCGGATTCAAGCCCGGCCGTACCTGTTCGCCGCGGAGTCGTACGTGCCGAAGGCTTTCACCTTGTTCAAGCGGATCGTGAGGAAGTAGGGCCGCGGGGCTGGTGTTGTCCGCGAGGTCCCTCCCGAGCGGTCATTATCGGGCTATTTTCTTGGCCTTCACGTCGCCCAGGTCACGGACCTCGCCCGGTTTCAGGGCGGGCTTCCGGAGGGCATTGCCGCCATCGAGTAGGATTGCCAAGCCGTCCCGCGATTCGGGACCTCGATCGTCACCTCGGTCTCCACGCCCGGCACGAACGCTTCGACCTGGAAGCGACCCTGGGCGTCGGCGGTGACCTCCTCGCCGAAGGAACATCCGATGGCCTCGGGGGCCGGTCCGGGTCGGACATCCAGACACGGAGCGTGGCCCCCGCCCACGGCAGGCCATCGTCGTCGATGAGCCGTCCCGTGATCGCGCCCGCGGGGACGAGCTTGACCTCCAGCGGCGCGGTGGATTTCAGGTCTTCGTCCTTGAGCACGGCCGCCCCGACGAGCTTGCGGGCCTTGTGCGTGAAGACCAGCAGCCGGGGATGGCCCGGCTCCAGGCCCCCGACCTCGAAGGTATCGGCGTCGAGCGGCCGGGAGCTCCCGGTCCCCGACCAGTCGCGGGCGCTGAGGCCGTAAGCATCGGCGCCGACGACGGGCAGCCCGTCCGGGCCGATGAGCCGGCCCGCGCGGCTCAGGCCGCGGGTCAGCTCGAGGTCCACGGTGAGCGGTCCCGAGCCGGCCGGGACGTCGATGAATCGATAGGTGTGATGAGCCGACGAGTTCATGTCGTGAATATACCCTGTCCTCGAGCGTATCCTCTTTCCCGGTCCGCCGCCTTCAGGCGGGCGGCGACGTACGGGTCATCCGTCCCCTCGACGGCCGCGGCGCCGGCGATCATCCCGCGGCCGGGCGGGACCGTCAGCCCGAACGCCGCGTCGGCCAGCCGGGAGAACCCGAGGGCGTCTCCGGTCGGCCACGTTATCCGGCGCCTTGGTGTATTCGACATCCCCTGGCGGGACCACCCGGCCCGTCGCCTTGTCGATCAACCGCCCGGTCACGATCACCCCCGGGGGCACCTCGATCGTCGCCTCGATCGGCTTGAGCCCCTCGGTGTCATTGATGATCTCCGAGCGGCGGAGGAACGGGTCGATCCCTTGCCTCGGGTTGACCTGGATCTGGTAGAACTCCGCCTTCGGCACCCCATCGAGGCGGAAGCGGCCCGCGGCGTCGGTCCGGGCGGTGACGGCGGTATGCGTCCCCGGGTCGGCGCCCGGACGATGGCGCCTTCGACCGGCTTGCCGGACCCCTTCAGGCGGACGACGCCGACGATCGGCTTGGTCGGGCCGGCGATGTAGTCGAAGGTCGCGCCGACGAGCTGCGTCCCCTGAGGGTAGTGGCCATAGAACGCGGTTCTCGGCCTCGCGCCATCGCTGGGAAGCGGCCGGGCCCTGGGCGGCGCCTTCGCGGGGCGGGCCATCACGTCGAGCGTGCCGTCCGCCACGCCGCCGCCGTGGAATTCCAGCCGGGCGATGCGGTCGCGCCCGATCCCCTGGACCTCGAACCGGCCGTCGGCGTCGGTGGTCCAGGTGTTCCGGCCCCCGGGCCAGAGGGGCGCGGGATCCGCTTGCCAGGTCGGGGCCGCCGAGCCGAGCGAGTCCCCGTACCGTCGCGCGATCTGAGACATGTTTTCTTCATCCACCGCGCCCGAGGCCAGCATGGCGTCGAGGTCGACCCCGTCGTTGACCTCCCAGATCGCTCGGATCCGTACGACCACCCCGGCGACGGGCCGGCCTTGCGAATCCAGGACACGCCCGCGGACGGGCACGTCGTCCCGGACCAGCCGCAGCGCCATCTCGCCCCGCTTGACCATGTCGCCGGCCTCGACCCAGGCCGGTGCGAATCCCGGCGCGGCGACCGCGATCTGGGCCTTGTGCCAGCCGGTCACGCCGCTCCAGTACGAGCCATCGCTCGCACCCTTGTCCAGCTCGAAATGGAACCGGCCGTCCGCATCCGTCGCCGCCACGCGCCCCTTCTGCCGCGCGGCCATCGGGTCGATCTCGCTCCAGCGACGTTCGGCATAGGGACGCACGTAGACCCCGGCGCCGGCCACCGGCTTGCCGTCGGGGTCGAGCACCCGGCCGCGAACCGGGAATGTGCCGGCCGCGTCGGCGGAGCCCGGTTTCGGCCGCGGGACTGGGGTCGCGGCCGGCCGGGCGGCGGTGCCGGCGGCGAGTCGCCCCCTGCGGGGCTCCTCGCCCGAGCGAGACCAGGGCGGCCGAGGCCGCCCAGGCCGATCAGGCCGGCCGCCGAGCAGGGCGGCCGAGGCCGATCGTCAGCTTCTGGAGCAACATGACCTTGAGCACCTCCTGAGTCAAGTGACTGGGCCGCCGCCGAGACCGCCCCGACGGCCACGCGTGTCGATTGACCGTGGCCAGCGCGGCACGGACGGTCGCCTCGCGCCAGGCCGGCCGGGACGGCGGCCCGCGCCTCGCGGAGAAGCACGCGCCCAGCGTCGCGCCGTCGGGTGCCAGGCCGCGGCGGGCCAGTCGGCGCCTTGAGCCGAGCACGCCCCTCGGCCAGCCGGCGCGGAGCGTCCGCTCGCTCCAGTGCAATTGCCCGGCGGCCTGCGCCTGGGTCATGCCCTCCAGGTCGCAGAGGACGACCGCGAGACGGTACTTCTCGGGCAGCCGGGCGATCTCCTCGTGCAGCGCCGGCAGCAGGTCATCCGAGGCTGCCGGGCCGTTCGTTGCGAGTCGCGACAGCCATCTGTCCCACCTGCCTTTCGAGCGTGCGTCGCCGGGCCGCGGCGGCATTGGCCTGGATCGCGACGCGATGCGCGACCCGGTACAGCCAGCCCCCCAGGGCGTCTCGTCCCCGGATCGTGCCGCCCTTCTTGACCAGGACCAGGAAGGTCGCCTGGAAGGCGTCCTCGGCATCGTGCGGGTCGCGCAGGATCCCCCGGCAGACGCTCAGGACCATCGGCCCGTGCCGCGCCACCAGCGCCTCGAAGGCCGCGGCGTCGCCCTGGGCGAGGAACCGGTCGAGGAGCTGCGCGTCGGAGAGCCCCGCGACGACCCCGTCGGCGAACAAGCGGTTGATCTGCCGCAGGGCGGCGCCCAGTGTCTCGATGGCCATGTGTCGGAGTCCCCTCGTGCCCGTGCTCTATAATCAATGAGAGCCCGACCCGGACCGCGCCGCAAATTATCTTTCGCAAATTCCTCAAGGGCGGGCACCCGAACGGTCCTCGGCGGGGGATCTCAGCGCCTCGGGCAGGGTGGGGGTGCCGCCGGGCTGGGAGCAGACGAAGGCGGCGACCTCGCTGGCGTGGCGGTTGATCTCGTCCAGCGCCCGGCCCGGCCAGCCGGCCGACGACCAGGGCCGCGGTGAAGGCGTCGCCGGCGCCGATGGTGTCGGACACCGCGACGGCCCGCCCCGGGTCGTCGGACCAGACCCCGTCGGCCATGAGCAGGCTGCCGCCGGCCCCGCGGGTCAGTGCGACCATCGACAGGCCGAAGCGGCCGGCCAGCTCCGCCATCGACTCCCGCACGCCGCCGGGCAGGCCGAACATCGCGGCCAGCTCGGGCAGCTCCTGATCGTTCAGCTTCAGGGCGTTGGCCAGGGTCAGCGAGTCGGCGATCACGTCGCGGTCGATGAACGGGGGCCGGAGGTTCACGTCGAAGATGCGCAACGCGCCCGGACGCGGGCCGCCGAGACGAGGGAGCGGATCGCCAGCCGCGACGGCTCGCACCGCTGAGCGAGGCTGCCGAAGCAGACCGCGTCCGCCCTGGCCGCCAGCGGCGAGCGCGGCCTCGTCGGCCGCGATCCGATCCCACGCCACCCGCTCGCGGATGGTGAATCGCGGCTGACCGTCGGGTGCCAGGTCGACGGCGACCGTGCCCGTCGGGGCCACGGGGTCGACCTGGACGGTCTCGGTCGGCAGGCCCAGGAGCCGGAACCGCTCCAGCACCTCGCGGCCCAGGTCGTCGTCGCCGACCCGCGTCACCAGCCTCGCGTCGGCGCCGAGGGAGCGGCAATGATAGGTGAAGTTGGCGGGTGCACCGCCGAGCTGCTTGCCCGCGGGCAGCAGGTCCCAGAGCACTTCGCCGATGGCGAGGATCTCATGCGTCATGATCGGACCTACCATTCTGTGGGCCCGACCGGGGAAGAAGCGGACGGACTCGACTCTTGCCCCGGAGAGGGACGGTATCCGCGTTCCAACTCGTCCGCAACGCGCGACCGAAAGAGGCTCACAGTTTGAAGCTTATGGCAAGTCCGGCCGGCAATTCAATGCCAATGGATCATCATTACGATGTGATAAACTCTACAATTGTGAATAATAATAACTTGATTTTTTATAAATTATGTCGATTTTAATATAAATGGCTTAAATGCTGCAAAACCTTTAGCCATTCACACCCTGAACCTTTTGTACAGCAAAGTCGTAGTATCCGTGTATGAGCCTCAGCCTCCGATCCCTGAATCCGCTCTGGAATACCGTGCCCCCGGATGCCCAGGCTGCCGTCTTGAGCCCTCCTCGGATCCCTGCAGAACAGCGGGTCGCCGACCTCGAGGCCCGGCTCAAGCTCAATTCCACCAACTCCTCCAAGCCCCCTTCGTCGGATCCCATCGGCCTGAAGCGCAAGCCGCCCGCACCACCCACCGGGCGGAAGCGCGGCGGGCAACCGGGACATCCCAAGGCTCACCGCCCCCTGGTGCCCCCGGAGAAGCTCCGCTCCTCCACCGACTGCCGAGCCCGACTTCCTGCCGGCGCTGCGGCCATCCCCTGCTGGGCGATGACCCCGAGCCCCTTGATCCACCAGGTCGCCGACCTCCCCAGGATCGAGCCGATCGTCGACGAATACCGACTGCATCGCCTGACCTGCCCGGGCTGCGGAGCGACCACCTGCGGCACCCTGCCCGAGGGGGTCCCCACCGGCCACTTCAGCCCGTACACGCAGGCCGTCCTGGCGACCCTGGCCGGCGCCTACCGCCTCAGCAAGCGGCAGATCCAGCAACTGGCCGCCGACCTGTTCGGGCTGTCGATCTCCACCGGCATGATCTCCAAGCTGGAGCGGCAGTCGGCCGCGGCCTTGGCCGGCCCCCTATCACGAGTTGGCCGCCGTCGGTCCTGGAGGCCGAGGTGGTCAACATCGATGAGACGTCGTGGCGCGAGGACCGGCGCAAGGCCTGGCTGTGGGTGACGGTCACCGCGATGGCCACCGTCTTCACCATCGCCCGCAATCGCTCCGCCGCGGTCGCCCGGGGGCTGCTGGGGGACAAGGAGGATCAGGTCGTCAGCACCGACCGGTTCAAGTCCTACGACTGGCTGCGGGCCGACTGGCGGCAGGTCTGCTGGAGCCATCTCCGCCGCGATTTCCAGGCGATGATCGACCGGGGCGGGGCGGCCGAGCCGATCGGTCGGGGGTGCAATCGCTCCGGTGCCACGGGTTTCAGCCCTTTTCCTCTGGTTTTCGTCCATGACCCGGCTTGAGTCGGCCGCCTCGAGAAGAGGATCGCTTGAATGTTGAGGGGCCTCTCCTGTGAAGTGACAGTGTCTGACAAGCTCTGTCCCCACAACAGGAAAGGCCGCCTCGATGGACCATGCTACGTCCTCCCGACTCCTGCTGGCAACGCACTTCGCCACCTCCTTGCTCCCGCTGACCGCCCGCCTGGTCCCGGTGATCACCGAACTCGGTCGCCTCATCGTCCTCGTTCCGCCGGGCCGACCCCACGCCCCGGGCCTGCCATCGCTTCGAGACCCGCTTGCAGGAGTCGCTCCGCGAACTCGGTCGGATCATCGTCGAATGGACCTTCAACCACCTCGAGCCGCACGACCGCAAGGACCTGCCCGGCCAGATCGAGTCGGGCGGGACCTGGTATCGCCGCCGCTCCAAGACCCCCAATCGCTCGGTGGCCACCACTCTTCGGCACGATCACCCTGTGGCGGATGCTCTACCAGGACGTCCACGGCGTCGAGCCGTCGATCTTCCCGCTGGAGATCCGCCTGGGGCTGGAGTCCGGCCGGGCCACGCCGGCCCTGGCCGAGCGGGCGGCCCGGGCGGCGGTGACGTCCCCCCAGGACGCGGTCCTGGCGACGTTGCGCGACGATCATGGCGGTGCGGTGGTCGGCGACGACCTTGCGGGCGGTGATCGCCGGGGTGGCCGCGGGGATGGAAGCCCACCGCCACGACGCCCAGGCGGACCGGCTGCTCGCCTGGCTGGAGCAGGCGGACCGGTCCTCGGGCGACCGCAAGCCGGTGCTGGCCGTGGGGCGCGACGGGCTGATGTTGCCGATCCGCGGCCAGGCGTGTTACCGCGAAGGGGCCACGGCGACGGTGTCGGTCTACGACCGCAGGGGGCGGCGGTTGGGGACGGTCTACCTCGGGCGGATGCCCGAGCCGGGCCAGGGGACCTTGTCGCGGCAATTGACGGCCTTGATCGAGGCGGTGCTGCGGGGCTGGGCCGGGCCGTCGCCGCGGTTGGCCTACATCACCGATGGGGGGAACCACCAGACCCGGTATTACCGCCGGGTGCTCCGGCGGATGAGCGATCCCCATCATCCCGGCCGGCGACTGGAGTGGCACTGGGTGATCGATTATTATCACGCCTGCGAATACATCACGAAGCTGTCCGAGGCGTTGTTCTCCGACGCGCGGGCGGGGGCGAGTTGGGCGCGGAAGATGCGCCGGTGGCTGAAGGAGAAGCCGCGGGGGATCTACCGGGTGTTGCACTCGGCGGCGGCCCTGCGCCGGCGGCGGATCATCGCGTCGGCGGCCAAGCGGGAGCAATACCGCACGGCCTACGCCTACTTGCGGAAGCGGATGCGCTGGCTGGATTACCGCGGCTACCGCCGGGACCACCTGCCGATCGGCAGCGGGGTGACGGAGGCGGCGTGCAAGACGGTGTTCACCCAGCGGCTGAAGCAGTCGGGGATGACGTGGAAGGTGGAGAGCGGCCAGTGGATCGTCGACCTGCGGGTGATCCACTTGAGCGGGGTCTGGAGCGAGGTGTATCAATCCTACCTGGGATCGAAGAGCGACACTCGCAGATGGGGACTCAAGGGACTACAGCGAAGAGAAAGACCTCAAAGGCCGCATAATCGCTGGCACCGGCGCGATTCCACCCTTGGTCGGCGGCTGTTGGGGCTGTCGGACGGGCTGTTCCGACGGTGGCATCGACTCCAGGACCAGCAGGTGGACCGCTGACGATTCCGCGCGGCGATGGCCCGATTGCGGCGTGAGATCAAGGCGGCTCTGGGAGAGGGATCGTCTGCCGCCACTGCAAGACGACGAGCGGGACGTGGCACGAGATCGTGCGGGTGGAAGAGAGTCTGTGGACGTTCGCGTGGGTCGTGGACGTACCGCCTGAAAACAATGCGGCGGAGCACCGCCGAGCGGCACGCGGTGATCTGGCGTCGGATCAGCGGGGGCGCCGACAACAAACAGGGGAGCCGGTTCGTCGAGCGGATGTTGACAGTGGTGGCCACATGCCGGCAGCAGGGGCGTGGCGTGCTGGCTTACCTGAGTTCGTGCTTTCAAGCGGCTCGGAACGGCCGAGCAATCCCCTCTCTCCTGCTGGTTGCTCAAGGAGAAATCAAAGTCGCCTGATTCCAGGTAGGCCGCCTCGTGACCGACTGCCCTGACGCCGTTCCTTATACCGCGCCACGTCGCCGGTGCTCCCCTATCGGACATCACTCGATGAGCACGGGCATGTCGGCCTTCCTCGCGACCTTACCCGTGGTGGAGATCAACTCGAACCTCAGTACCGCCCGGCCCGGGGCGGCATTGTCAGGGACTCGAACCGAGTCGTGGTAGATGATCCCTCAGCAGTGCTTCCTGAACTCGATTTGGCCGCGAAGCGGCTCGCCGTTCCTGTCCCGGGCGATGAGGGTGGCGACGATCACGTCCTTGCCGGAGACCAGGAAGTGTTCACTCAACGCACAGAACGCATCGGGAGTCGATCCCTCCTTGCCGATGCCGACTTGAATCTCCGTCGGCTTGCCGAACTTCAGGGTTGCATCCGACTGCCAGAAGGCGATGGTGAGCAACCCCAGAGGGGTTGGTCGGAGTACCGGTGCCACCTCGGGAGTTTGGGCGTAGGTGGTCAAGTCCGTGCTCCCGGAGGTGTATCCACCCGAGACGTCCTGCTGGCCGCCCCATTTCATCATGAAGAAGGTCCCCTTGTAGCCGTGACTCTCCGCAGTCATGAATGCAGGCCGGTGTGGACGAGTTTGGTTCCCGGGACTGCCACGTCCCCCACAACGATGAGGAGATTCTTCGCCTCCGTGTCATATTTGCCGACGAATCGCTCTCCCGACTCGGCCAGATCGCCGTCCCCGTCCTTGTCGAAGTACACAACATCGTAGTGGGGCGACTTGACATCGGACTTGTCAAGCACCGCCCAGGCGCGGAACTCGCCCGCCGGATCGAGGATGAACAAGGCGTACGCGGGCTCGGCGAGATAGCGCGGCTCCCTGGCGATGGAGCGATCAATCTTCGCGTAGTCCACCTCGGCAAAGGTTTCGGCTGGTCGATCAGACACCTGCCCGACGAGGGCAGCGGCGAGGTAGAGGAGTGTTATCGCGGGTCCCATGGGGCCACCTCACTGGGATGATGCCGGACTCCAAGGTGCCCAGCTTACGACATTTGTAACACCGCTCATTCTGACTTCGCCTGATGAGGGGGTCAAGGGCAGTACGGGATAACCGACACGTATAGTGCAAAGCCCGCCGGGTGAACGATCACGAAAACCCGGATGAGGAACCGCCGAATCTTCGGCCCGGGGCGCTGCGGACACGCCGCCGTTTGTCGGCGTGGCCGGCCGTCGGCACCACTCAGGCCAGGAGTTTCAGCAGCGCCTCGGCCCCCGCCCGGGACGAGGCCGGGTTCTGGCCGGTGACGAGCCTCCCGTCGGTGACGACGAAGCTCGCCCAGTCCGCCGCCTTCTCGTAGAGCCCGCCGAGGCGCTTCAGCTCATCCTCCACGAGGAACGGCACGACCTCGGTGAGGTGGACCGCCTCCTCCTCGCCGTTGGTGAAGCCCGTCACCCGCTTGCCCTTCACGAGCGGCTGGCCCTGGAACTGGACGCGGTGGAGTACGCCGGGCGCATGGCAGACGGCGGCGACCGGCTTGCCGGCGCCGTAGAAGGCCTCGATGAGGGCGATCGAATGCGGGTCCTCGGCCAGATCCCACATCGGGCCGTGGCCGCCGGGATAGAAGACCGCGTCGTAGTCCCCGGCCGTGACGTCGGCGAGGCGCGAGGTGCTCGCCAGCGCGGCCTGGGCCGCGGGATCCCCCTTGAAGCGCCGCGTCCAATCGGTCTGGCCCTCCGGCGTGTCGCTGACCGGGTCGATGGGCGGCTGCCCCCCTTGGGCGAGGCGAGGGTCACGGCCGCCCCGGCGTCGAGGAACGTGTAGTAGGGCGCGGCGAACTCCTCGAGCCAGAAGCCGGTCTTGCGGCCCGTGTCGCCGAGCTCGTCGTGGGAGGTCAGGACCATGAGGATCTTCATCGTGTGACTCCTTGAGCTCGTGTCATGAGATTGAGCCGCCGCGATAACCCCGATCGAAACGGGCTCAATTCTAGATCGTGTGGACGGAAGCCGCCAGGTGGTCAGGCGGTTAGGTCGGTTGCGGCCGATCGGGGACCGCCACGTTCCAGTGGGCGATCCTCCTGCTATCATCCGAGGCAGGCCGCCAGTCCAACTTTTTTGGCGGCCGGGTTGTGCCGATGAGGAACCGACGATGAACACAATGATTCGCTGGCCGCTGGCCGTTCTCGCTATCGTGTGGGCCTCGGCGGCATTCGCCCAGACGCCCGACCCGCGCGCCGCCGGAGATCCCGCTCTACCCTGGCGTCGCCCCGGGCTCGGAGAAATGGGACTGGCAGGAGAAGTCGGCCACCAGGCCAACGGCATGCCGATCGTCACCGACGTCGTGCGGCCGGTCCTGCTCCACTACCCGGCCGAGAAGGGCAAGGCCGTCGGTGCGGCCATGGTCGTCGCGCCGGGTGGCGGGTTCCGGGCCCTGATGATGAGCTATGAGGGGGCGGACATCGCCACTGCGGGATTCGCCGATCAGTCGGCCCCGAGCGGTACTGACTCGGCGGCCGGCGACACGCTCATCTCACAGCACTACGCCGCCGCCAACCTCAACGCGACCGAGTTTCTCTTCAAGTTCGCCGCACCGATCTGGTCGCACGCCGATGATCTGCAGACCATCCAGACGTCGCTGCAGGACGGCGGCGGATTCGCGACCGTGGAAGGTCCACTCGCCTTCTCCGGACAGGCCCTCACTCCCGCACAACTGGTCGCGATTCATGACGGCGGCAGCACACCTGCGGCTGCAGCGTTGGCACGCTTCGTCAGCCCGGATGGGCGCACCGTCCAGTACATCGGCGTCGAGCACGGTGGCGCCGCATTGCCGATCTCGGCGGTGCCGACCGTGCGTGACCTGACCACCAGGACGGGCGCGAGTGTCCACGCGGTGGCGGACGGCGTGTTCGGGATTCAGCCGTTCGCATTCGACGTCGACAAGCTGTCGTCGTCAGACCTCTGGCACATCATTCCGGTGGTCGCGATTCTCATCGCGATCCTGCTCGCAATCGTCATGCGCAGCCTGGTCGCACCGCTCTATCTGGTGACCAGCGTGCTGCTCTCATACCTTGCCGCCCTCGGACTGACGGCATTGATCTTCGTGCACTTCGGTGGTCAGGACGGCATCAACTTTGTCTTGCCGTTCCTCATGTTCGTCTTCCTGATGGCGCTCGGATCCGACTACAACGTGCTCGTGATGACACGCATCAGGGAGGAGTCCCATCATCTCCGCACCGGTGAGGCGGTGCGCAAGGCGATCGGCGCCACCGGCACCACGGTGACCACCGCCGGCCTCATCCTCGGTGGCACCTTCGCCGTGCTCGCATTTGCGGGCGGCGGCGCGTCCGGCGGCTCGCAGATTCAGCAGATCGGCTACGGCGTCGCCTTCGGCGTGGTGATGGACACCTTCGTGGTTCGCACCATCCTGGTTCCCGCGATCGTTGTCCTGCTGGGACGCCGCAACTGGTGGCCATCCAGCCTCTGGCGCGACGGCGAGCCCCCGGAAACGCCGGAGTCGGTGACGGCGGCGCCGGCGCCACAACAAGAACTGCAAACGACAGCACCGTGAGGGGTATGTGACATGACCGAAGTTCAGGAACGGATGGCGTCCCTCTGGGCGTCCCACCATCGCCTTGACGCGGCGACGCGGTCGCTGACGGCCGAGCAGGTCACCGGCCAGTCGTACTGCAAGGACTGGACGATCGCGCAGGTGCTCTCGCACCTCGGCAGCGGCGGGCAGTTGTTCGAGCTTCGCTTCGAAGCCGGGCTTGCCGGGACCGATCCTGCGAGTCAGGAGGAGTCAGAGAAGGTCTGGGCTGTCTGGGATGCGATGGATCCCATCGAGCAGGTTCGCACCAGCCTCGCCACCGATTCGGCATTCCTGCAGCGCGTCGATGCCACGCCCACCGAACAGTTGGATTCGATCCACATGTCTCTCTGGGGGATGGAGGTCGACGCCGCGGGCCTGCTGGCGCTGCGGCTCAACGAGCACGCGATTCACACGTGGGATGTGGTGGTGATGAGCGATCCGACGGCAGTGCTCGCGGCTGACGCCACGGAGATCATGGTTGACCGGATGAACCTCATCGTCCAGTACACCGGAAAGACCGCTGCGGCACCCATCGAGGCCGACATCGAGACCATCGATCCGGTTCGACACTTCCGCCTCTCGGTGTCGGACACGGTCACCCTCGGGCCCCGTGGCAGCGACGCTGCTCCCGCGACCTCCACCGTCCACATGCCGGCGGAGGCGCTGGTCCGGCTGGTGTACGGTCGCCTCGACCCTGAGCACACGCCAGGCACGGTCACCACCGACGGCATCGATCTCGACGCGCTTCGCGCGACGTTCCCAGGGGTCTGACCCGGGCCGCTACGCGGCAAGCGCAGCCTCTTCGTGGGTCACCGTGAGATAGCCCACCGCGATCGCGATCACGACCGCCAGCCCGATGCTGACGCTGCCGAGTCCCCAGTTGAGCCCGCCGCGGCTGTGCGGCTGTGCCACCCAGTCCGCGAATGACGCACCGAGCGGGCGCGTGAGGATGTAGGCGAACCAGAACGCGGCGATCGCGTTCAGCCCGGCCCAGCGATGCGCCACCGCCGGAACCGCGATCAATCCCGCGAACATCACGCCGGACACGAGATACCCGAGGTGGAGCGTGACCGCGGTCATGTCGCCTGCCGCGGTACCGAGCGCGAACGTTGACATCACCGTCAGCCAGTAGAAGGCCTCGCGCCGCCGGGTGTTGATGGTGTGGATGGACAGTGTCCGCTCGGTGGCGTACCAGATCCCGAAGACCGCGGCAAGCACCACCGCGAAGAAGATCGTCGACACCAGATATGGAATGCCGAGCTCCACGTGGAGAAAATCGGCGGCCATGGTGCCGAAGATCGCCACCATCATCACGGCGAGCCAGTAGATCCAGGGCCGGTAGCGTGGCGCGCCGAATTGGAGCACCAGCGCCACGGCCAGCCCGACGGCGCCGAGCGCCACAGCCACCGCGGGGTTGAGTTGATGGACCAGGTAGTCCGAGGTGGCCTCGCCCATCCCGGTGGTGAGCACTTTGATGACCCAGAAGGCGACCGTGACCTCGGGCACCTTGCGCAGCAGGCGCCGTCCCTGGCGCGCGGCGAATCGGGGATCGTCCATAACCATGCTGGAACTCACTTTGCTCACCAAACGCTACGGTGCGCTCGAGGGGTGCTCGATCTCAACGCGCTGCGGGTTCCTGCCTCAAGAGGCCCGGGTCTCCGACTCACCATCGTCGGCATCATCGAACACCGGTTGCTCGGCAAGCGCGATCCGGTCGCGGCCCTCCCGCTTTGCCTGGTACATGGCGTGATCCGCGGCTGCAACGACATCGTCGAGCTCACGTCCGTGGTCCGGAAACACCGCAACTCCAATCGACGCGGTGACGCGCCTCATCTCGCTGGTCGGCGCGCGAAGCTCGCCAACGGCGGACTGCAACGCCTCGGCCACGCGCATCGCGCCTTCGACGGTCGAGTTGGTGAGCACGATCAGGAACTCCTCGCCGCCGTAGCGGACGGCGTAGTCGCTGTCACGAATGACCCGGCGGATCGCCCGCGACACCGCACGCAGCACCGAGTTCACCCGCGGCGTGGCCCGCGCTGTCGTTGATCTGCTTGAAATGGTCGAGGTCCATGAGCAGGATGCCGACGCCTGCGCCGGTGCGCAGGCTCTGCGACATCACGCGTGGCCCCATATCGCGCCACCAGCGGATGTTGAAGAGGCCGGTCAGCGCATCGGTGAGCGCACGACGTTCGAGCTCACCGTACATCTGCGAGTTGCTCCACGCCGCGGCCGTGATGAAGCCAAGCAGCGCGCAGCGCTCCAGGTCCTCCTCGCTGAAGGCGTCGAGCCCGTTGCGCCAGATGTCGATGACGCCAAGGCGCTGATCACCGGCGACCAGGGGAATCGCCAGCAGCGACTCCGGCTCGCGTTTGGTGCCCGGAATCGTCGAGGCCGCCGGATGCGAGTCGGTATCGGCGCAGCGGTACGGCTGGCCGCGCGCGAATGCCCATCCGGTGATGCCCTCGTTCAACGAGATGTCGTTGTCGATGAGCCCTTCGGTGCCGGCGCCCGCGAGCACGCGAGGCCGGAGGCGGTGACGCTCCCAGTCGGCTTCGAAGATCGCCAGACGATCGAGCCGCGATCACTCTGCTGAGGCGTGACGCAGCGATCTGCAGAATCCGCTCAGGGTTGTGCTCGGCCTGGAGGGTGCGCGCGGCCTCGACGAGGAACCGCGCGAAGCTCCGATCGTCGAGGCGGGCGGTCCCCGATTCGAGGATCGGCGTGAGCTCGAGCGGCGCGCTCAGCGTGTCACCGCGCTCATGGAAGACGCGAACCTCACGCCGTTGGAACCACGCGACCGGAACGACCTCGTCGCTTGGCTCGGCGAGGTCGGCGTCGACGACGAGGGGGCGCGCAAGGTGCGGACCGACGCCGTACTGCACCCCGAGCTCGGCGAGCGCCACGGCAGTGGCCTTGCTGTCGACGCCGCGAGCGACGATCCGCCCACCGAGGCGAGCCACGTAGACAACCGCCGCGGCGAGGAACGCCTTGGCGACCTCGTTCTCACTCAGCAGCTGCGGCACCGACGGGTCGAGGAAGACGAAGTCCGGGCGGAGATCGGCGATGAGGCGGCGATCGAGCGCCGAGGACACGACGCCGTCGACGGCGAGCAGGTAACCGAGCTCGCGCAGCCCGCGAAGGCGGCTGGTCGCTGCCTCGTCGAGTTCGCGATCGGCCTCGCTCTGCACCAGCCAGGCGAGCTCGCCCGGATTCACGGCGAGGCCCCGAGCCGCATCGGCCACATCGAACTCGGCAGCGGTCAGGACCGCGCGGGGCAACGGCACCACCAGGACCGCGGGCCCGGTGTGCTGCGCGAGCCCCAGCGCCGCGGTGATCACGGCGAGCGACGCTTCGGCATCGGGCCGTGACAGCGCTTCATAGCCGAGGTCGACGCGATCGTTGAGATCGATGATCGGTTGCAACGCAACGCCGACCCTGACCGCGCCGGCGCGGTCAGGCGAAACGCTGCCCATTACTGCGGCTTTCAAGTCATCCCCCACAGTGGTTCCCGGATCGGCACTTTTCCCCTGCCGTCCGGGTCACACCTTCGCACCGAGCATTCGACAAATCTGTTGTCGTCAATGGCCTCCCGGCGTTGCTTCCAATGTCAGTGATCCCTCATCGGGCCGTCACCACGGCCACATCGTCTGGAGGAGTGGGACGCCGGCATCTACCGCGACGCCGGTGTCCTCAACTCTCTCCGTGCTCATCTGGGGCGCTCGCGGTTCAGCGGCGACACCCCGTCCATTCCACTTCCGGTGCTAGTGCACGTGCACCAACCCTTGTGGCGACCCGCTCCCCAGCGTGGACGCCGATGCCGCAACCGTCGCGGTCCCCAATGACAGGCTCGCGGCCACGATGACCACCCCCACTCTCACCCAGCGATTGAGCCGACGCATGTGAATCCTCCTCGGGACTGTGCCCCCTTTGACGCTAGGGAGATTGTCTTAAGACCACTGCGACGCACCGCACTCCCAAGCCGTGACGGGGTGGTAACGCGATCCTCGGGATTGACCGGTCGCGTTCGCACGACCCCGATCGGATACCCGCTCCGGCGATTGGTGTCGCCCTGCGACATGGTTGTCATCGGCCTCGCGCGGGGCGCGTCAGATCCTGCCCGCACATGCAACAGGAGAAGGCGCGCGCCTATTCGTCGCGACGCGCCCTGGAGATGCTGTCCGATCTCAGCCGCAACCTGGCCCGAGCGGAGTCGCGCGAGGAGCTGCTGCAGCTGACGGGAGACTGCCTGCGCGAACTGGGGTTCCGCAGCTACCTGGCAGACCTGGAGGGCGACCGCGTCAGGTTGCTCGGTGACCGTCTGGAGACGGAATCGCTGGTGCGCGTCGAGACGATCCTCGGTCAGCCCTTGAGCACGCTCCACCTCCGCACCAGCGTCATCCCATGCATCCACGCGGCCGCAACCCGACGCTCGCCGGCGACCACCGCCGATCTCTCGGCGGCGTTCATGAGCCTGGTGCCGCATCTCTCGGCAAGCGAGCGCATCGCGCTGCGCCGCGAGATCGGTACCGGTCCGTTCACGGCGACACCTGTGGAGCGCGGTGACGAACTGTTGGCGGTGCTCATCACCTGGCGGATCGGCCGGGACGTCACCGATGCCCTGCCCTTCCTGCAGGTCGTCGCCTCGCAACTCGGGCCCGCCTGGCGACGCGTCGGCAGGGCTGCCGAGCCGCTGGCCGCACATGCGGACGAGAGCGGTACGACGCCAGAACTCATTCGCGCGCTCATCGAGAACAACGGCATCCGACCGGCGATGCAACCCATCGTTCGCCTCCTCGACAACGTCACCCTTGGCTACGAGTCGCTCTGCCGCATCAACCCGGGCGCCGGTCCGCAGGTGCCGAGTGCGCTCTTCGACGCCGCAGGGGACGCCATGGAGAAGCAACTCGACGAGGCCTGCATCCGCGCGGGGCTCAGCGCGAGCTCGTACACAGCCCCCGCGACGCTGTTTCTCAACGTCATGCTTCCGACACTCGCGCAGCCGAATGCCGCGCAGCGCCTTGCGCGCTTCGCTGCGGATGCGGGTGTCGATCCGTGCACCATCGTGCTCGAGGTCAGCGAGCGCGTGCCAGTGCCCAACGTCGCACGCCTCCGCCGCGTGGTCGCCGATCTTCGCGCGCACGGCTTCCGCATCGCCATCGATGACGCCGGCGCAGGCCATGCCAGCATGCTCGTGATCGCCGAGGTGCGGCCCGACTTCATCAAGATCGATCGCGACCTGATCCACGGTGTGCACTCGAGTGATTCGCGACGTGCCCTGGTGGTCTCGTTGCTGTCGTTTGGCACGCACATCAACGCGCGCATCATCGCCGAGGGCATCGAGACCGACGCCGATCTCCGGAGCCTCATGGACCTCGGCGTGCAGTTTGGTCAGGGCAACGTGCTCAGCGAGCCGGTCATCCTCGGCGAGCCCGCGGTGGAGGGCGCACTCCTGGTGCAGCCCGCCTGGTTTGCGGCACGGCAGGTCGAGAGCTTTCCGCCGGTCGTCGAACTCGTCGTGCCCAGCCACGAAGCGCAACGTCCGCGACCGCATCCGGCGCTCCCGGCGCCCGAAAGCCTCCCCCACGCGCTCTCCCGCGCGGCGCTCGCACTCCAGGCCGAGCATGATCCGCAGCGCATCCTGGCGGCGATCGCCGAGCAGTTGCAGCGGGTGGTCCCGGTCGACGACCTGTCGATCTACGAGGCCGACCACGCGCATCACCGCTTCGTCGCCGCGTACGCGACCGGCCGGCAGGCGGCCGAGATCATGGCGGACGTCTTCTCGCTGTCGGTCGGTGTCAACGGCTGGGCGTTCGCCCTGGGGACGCCCAGAATCTCGGCAACGCCGGAGCCCACCCGGCGGCAGCGGCGGTGCCCAACACGCCGTTCGAACACGAGTCGCTGATGCTCATCCCGCTCCTGGCGGGCGACCACAAGCTCGGCATGCTCAACTGCCGGCGCATGGGTCTCAACCGGTTCACCGACGAGGACCTCGAGACCGCCACGCTCTTCGGACACACGGCCGCGATGGCCTGGCACAACGCCCAGCTCTATCAGGAGCTCGCGCGTCGGGCGATGACCGATGGCCTCACCGGCCTGTTCAACAGCCGGTGGTTGCGCGAGTCCGGCGAACTCGAGGTCGCCGACTGCCGCCGCCGCGGGATGCCGCTGAGTGTCGTGCTCATCGACCTCGACCACTTCAAGGCAATCAACGACACTGGCGGCCACGCCGCCGGCGACGCCGTGTTGCAGCGCGTCGCGACCGAGTTGCGGCGCATCACCCGGGCCGGTGACTCAGCGGTCCGCCTCGGCGGCGAGGAATTCATCCTGGTGCTGCGCGACGCCGAGTCCTCCGGCGCGGCCCGTGTCGCAGCGGACCTCCGCCGAGCGTTGCGCAACGTGCCGATCCCCGACGGGTGTGCCGGCATTGACCACGTCACCGCGTCCATCGGGATCGCGAGCTTTCCGGAACACGGACTGCGGCTGGAGGGCCTCATCCGCGCTGCTGACGTCGCGATGTATCAGGCCAAGCGCGACGGCCGCGACCAGGTGAAGCTCTCGGTCGTCCGCTTCGCGCCGGATGCCGTCAGGCAGGACGCCATCGCCTGAGCGGTCCGGTCGGTTAGCGTGACGGCGGCCACGTCCTCCTCCATTGACGCCCCATGACCCTACCCGTCTCGCCCCTCACGGCGATGGCGTCCGCGGTGACCCTCGGGATCGGCGATTTCACCGGAGGATTCGCCGGGCGGCGGAGTAGCGCGGCAAGCGTCGCTTTCAGCGTCGAGATGGTGGGCCTCATCGCCCTACCCTTCGCCTTCGTGCTCCTGCCGCATGGATGGAGCCCCCAGGCGGCGCTCGAAGGCTACGCCGGCGGTGCGATCGGTGGCCTCGGGCTGGTGGCGTTCTACCGGGCGATGTCGCTCAACCTGGTCGGTGTGGTCGCACCGATCACCGGGTTCGTTGCGGCGGCACTCCCGGTGGTGGTCGGGCTGATCGGTGGCGATCACCTGCAGGTCTGGCAGTTCGCCGGCATGGTCGTCGGGCTCGGTGCCCTCGTCCTGATCAACGGGCCCAGCCGCGGCAGCCCCGAGAACGCCCGGCTCGGCGTCATCCTCGCCCTCTTCGCGGGCGTCACCTTCGGGTTGTTCTTCATCCTCTTCCACGAGGCGAGCCACGCCGGTGTCACCGCGTTCGTGAGTGGCCGGGCCGGCTCTGCTTCAGCCGCGCTGTGCATCGCACTGGCGAGCCGCTCCTCGCCGCTGGCGCACCGCAGCGCGTGGCGCCTCATCGCGATCGCGGCGGTGTTCGACGGCGGCGGCGTTGTGCTGTACCTCTACGCTACCCATACCGGCCTGCTGTCGGTGAGCGCGCTGCTCACATCGTTCTACCCCGCGTTCACCGTGCTCTGCGCGCGCGTCTTCACGCACGAGCGCCTGACCCGCGTGCAGACGGCCGGTGCGGCGCTCGCCGTCGTGGCGATCGCGTTGATCGCCGTTCCCTGACGCCTCAGGGCGTGGTGGATTTCCCCAACGCATTGCGGATGAACGCCAGCTCGAGCAGCAGCAGATGCTCCGCCACGGCTTCGTCGTTGGCCATGTGGGTGGCACCGGTGATCGGCAGCACCGTGTGCTCCCGGCCGGCCGCGAGCAGCGCGGCGGAGAGGCGCAACGTGTGGGCCACCACCACGTTGTCGTCGCTGAGTCCATGGATGAGCATGAGCGGGCGTGACAGCTTCGGCGCGTCGGTGATCAACGAGGTCCGAGCGTAGTTCTCGGGCTCCTGCGCCGGATGTCCCAGGTAGCGCTCGGTGTAGTGCGTGTCATAGAGATGCTCCTCGGTGACCGGTGCGCCCGCAACCGCGACGTGGAACACATCGGGACGCCGCAATACCGCAGCCGCGGCGAGATACCCGCCGTACGACCATCCGCGAATCGCAACCCGCGAGAGATCGAGATCCGGCCACTCCTTCGCGGCCGCCTGGAGTGCGTCCACCTGGTCCTCCAGCGCATAGGTCGCTGTGTCGCCTCGAATCGATCGGTCCCACGCGGGTCCGCGACCTGGCGTTCCCCGCCCATCCACCACCAGCACCGCGAAACCGTGATCGGCAAACCACTGGGACTCGAGATACGAGCCCGCCGACGCGACGACGCGCTGAAACCCAGGCCCACCATAGGGATCGAGCAGCACGGGCAATGTGCCGGATCCCAGTGCGTAGCCGTCGGGGAGCACCAACGCAGCGTGCAACTTCCGTTCACCCAGCGTGACCAGCCGTGCGTTGAGCGCGATTGCGGGTATCTCCGCAAGCGACTCGATGTCGCCGGCATGCTCGTCGCCACGATGCACGGACACCTGCACCGCCGGCGTGTCGAACCCACGGCGTATCAGTACGGTTGTGCCCCCAGCGCGGCGGGCACGCCACATTGCCGGGGATGCGGCATCACCAAGGAGCGGCCGCACGCCGTCACCACGCGACCACGTGTAGATGCCCACCTCGGTTGCGACCGTCGAAGCCCGGAAGACAACGACGTCACCATCGACATCGACGACGTCGCGCACTTCGAGGTCGACGCCGGTCACCGCTTGATCACCGACGACCAGCCGTTTGGCGCCGTCATCGACGCTCCAGACGAGCGTCCCATCCGACAGTCGTGCCGGAAGACCCGCCACGATGTCGACCCAGCACGCGTCGCGATCCTCGCGCAGCAGCGACGTCTCGCCGTTCGCCGGATCAACCTCGAGGATGCGCATGGTTCGCTGATCGCGCGTCTGCACGACGATGAGAAGCCCATGCTCCGACCAGTTCGCCGTCGTCAGATATTCGAACTCGGCACGGTCCCAGACCACTTCCACCGACGTGCCGTCGAGACCCATCACGCGAAGCGTCACGTCGGCGTTGTCGGTACCCGCCGCGGGATAGGGCACCTCGACGGGCCGGTTCGAGGGGTTCGACGGTTCGGCGATGTACCAGCGATTGACGCGTGTGACATCGACGCGCGCAACCAGCAGGCTCGACCCATCCGGAGACCACCAGTAGCCTCGCTGCCGGCCCATCTCCTCGGCCGCGACGAACTCGGCCAACCCGTAGGTGATGTTGGCATCCTCGGGACTGGCCAGCACTCGGGAGCGCTTGCCGTCGACACTCACGACGCGCAGCGCTCCAGCTTCCACGTAGGCGACGGAGCGTCCCGTCGGATCCATGCGCGGGTCGATCGCGGTGCCGCCGGCATCCAGCTCGCTGACGGCTTCGGTGCTCAGGTCGACGGTGTAGAGGCGGCCCGCGAGATCGAAGGCGGCGCGGCTCATCTCACGATCCGTCGAGAACCGCACGATGCCGCCGGAGGACTCACGAGCCCGCTCACGACGCATGCGCTCCTCAGCGGGAATCGCAGCGGAGTCGTCCTGACCAAGCGTGGCGGGGTTGAAGAGGAGGCGTTCGGTGCCGGTCGCGACATCGAACTGCCAGAGACAGTTCACCGAATCGGTGCCGCTGCGGGTCCGCAGAAAGTAGACCCGGCTGCCGTCCGGTGCGATCGCAAAATCTCGCGGGACACCGAGGCTGAAACGTCGGGTCCGTGCCTGCTGGCGGGGAAAGGTGATCTCAGTCACACCCGAGATGGTGCCGCACACGAGCGGGCGTCCGCACCCGAGCGTTCAGGGAATGGTCAACACCAGCGCGCCCTGCACGTCACCGCTGCGAAGCCGCGCCAACGCCACGTTCGCCTGCTCGAGCGGCATCGTTTCCACGGCGGTCCGCACCGGGATCGTGTGTGCCAGCGCAAGGAATTCGGTGCCGTCCTGCCGCGTGAGATTGGCGATGGACCGCACGGTGCGCTCGCCCCAGAGCAGGTCGTAGGGGAACGACGGAATATCAGTCATGTGAATTCCCGCGCATACCACCGTGCCGCCCTTCACGACCGCGCCCAACGCCAGGGGCACGAGCTCACCGGCGGGCGCGAACAGGATCGCGGCGTCGAGTGGTTCGGGCAGCGGCTGCTCTGTGTCCCCCGCCCACTCGACACCGAGTGAACGCGCGAACTCCTGACTCGCCGTATCGCCCGGTCGCGTCACCGCGAACACGCGACGTCCCTGTGAGCGCGCCACCTGGGTGATGATGTGCGCCGACGCGCCGAACCCGTACAGACCGATTCGGTGCGCGTCGCCCGCCGCTGACAGGGCGCGATAGCCGATCAATCCAGCGCAGAGCAGCGGCGCGGCTTCGACATCGGTGTACGAGCGATCGATCGCAAAGCAGAAACGTGCATCCGCGACCGCGTACTCCGCATAGCCGCCGTCGATGTCGTAGCCGGTGAACCGCGCGCGATCACAGAGGTTTTCGCGTCCGCTCGTGCAGTAAGCGCAGACGCCACAGGTCCAGCCCAGCCAGGGGATTCCCACCCGGTCGCCGGGCCCGACGAACTCGACCGCCTCCCCAACCGCAACCACCTCGCCGACGACCTGGTGCCCCGGAATCAGCGGGAGCTTCGGCCTGGTCAGCTCGCCATCCACCACATGCAGGTCAGTCCGGCACAGGCCGCACGCACCGACGCGCACGAGGACCTGACCCTGACCCGGCTCGGGTAGCGTCACCGCCGCCTCGTGCAGTGGTCTCCCCGGCCCATCGAACACCATCGCCCGCATCCCGACATCGTACTGACGGGCGCCTGGCAGCGACGAACGCCATTCTGTTGCTCCGACGCGCACGCGTCGTCACCACTTATCGCGGAGGCTGGCATAGCATCCGCCCAAGTTGGACGGTACCGCCGTGGCCGGCATCGCATCGCCCGAGCTGGAGCGTGTCGCCGTGCGTGACGCCGAAGCGAATTCGGATCGCTCGCACCGCCGCATCTGGGTCGGCGCCTTTGCCGTGGTCGCGCTGCTGCTGGTGATTCGCAGCATCGTCGATCTCTCGGGATCGCCGCCCGGGCTGTATGTGGATGAGGCATCGATCGGCTACAACGCCTGGACCATCGCTCACTTCGGTGTTGATGAGCACGGCATGCACTTCCCGCTCTTCTTCGAGGCGTTTGGGGAATACAAGAACCCCATCTACGTGTACAGCGTGGCCGGCCTGGCGCGGTTCCTGCCGCTGACCGTTGCGCTCGAGCGATTCCCGGCGGCGCTGTTCGGCCTTGCTGTCGTGGCCTTTCTCACCGCGGCGGCGTGGCGCATGACGGGATCGCGACTGATGACCTTCGGCACGCTCGTGCTCACCACCCTCACGCCCTGGCTTCTCATCGAAAGCCGCGTTGGCTTCGAGACCATCTCCTGGGTTGCGTTGCTCGCCGGTGCGCTCTGGTGTCTGGTGGGCTCACCGCCGACCCGCCGGCAGTTCACCATTGCCGGAGTCTTCCTCGCCTTCGCGATCTTCGGCTACACCACAGCGCGTGTGGAGGTCGGCCTGATTGCGATTGCGATCGGCGTGGCCTGGGGACTGCAGCGCACGCCGGGATGGTGGCGCGCATGGATTCCGATTGCCGCCGGCTACCTGGTGCTGGGCACGTATGCGCTGGTCAATCCGGGCACGCTCACCGCGCGTTTCGACTACATCAACATCTGGGCCGACGGCGCGCCGTTCAATGTTGTCGTCGGTCGCTTCATCACCAACTACTTCACCTCGATCGGTCCGCGTTTCCTCTTCATCAACGGGGATACCAACCCCCGCCAGAACACGCAGATCGGCGGAATGCTGCTCTGGATCATGGTGCCGCTGCTCATCGCGGGCATCCTCGTGTGCTGGGAGCGCCGGCGCGAGCCGCTGATTCGATTCCTTGTGCTGGCGCTCGTCCTCTCACCGATCGCGGCGGCGCTGACGTTCATCCTGAGCGGCCACGCGCTACGTGCCTCGGGGATGCTCCCGCTGCTCATCGTGCTCTCGGTGCTCGGCGCCGACGGCATTCGCCGCTCGGCCGGCCATCGCATGGTGCTGCAGCGGGTGGCGGTCGGTGTTTTCTCCGCCGGCCTGCTTGCGCAAGGCGTGTACGTGACGGTTGACCTCTACACGGCGTACCCGGCTCTCGCCGCGCCCGATTTCGACACCGGCGAAATGGCAGCCATCATCTCGGCGCACGACGCTGCGGCTGGACACCATGTGTATCTCTCGTCAACGCTGGACGAGCCCTACATCGAGACGTTCTTCGCGTTGCTCCCGGCGCCGCCCACACACGTGATCACCGACGACGCGACACCTGGACTCGCCGCCCTTGGGATCGAGGTCATCGCGCCGGCCGCGGCGGAAGGTCAGGCGTCGCCGGGTGACGTGCTGGTGCTCGCGCAGTCGGACACCGCGCCCCCCGGCTGGGTGCTCGTGGCCACGGAGCGTGGGCCGGCGAACCCGTTGGATTCGTCGTCACCCCGACCGGCGCTGGAAACGGTGTACCGGCTGCAGGGTTGAGCGGCTCTCGAGGTCACCGGCCCATGCCGAAGGCGCAGCGATGCAGTTCGCGAGGCTCGCTGATCCGGCAGCAGCGCGCCTAGCGTTGGGTCGTGAACTGCGCCCGGGAGCTACGGTCTATCCAGCGGTCCAATCCCATAGTCGCGATCACGGCCACCGGCAGGGCGAGCAGCGGCATGCCCAGGTAAGCGACAAGAGCGATGAAAAACCCTGCCGCAGCACCGCCAAGGGCCACTTCCAGCTTGTTTTGGAGACCGGCAAACTCGGCGAGCGTGAAGCTCAGCCCGCCGCACGCCACGGCCGTCGCGAATTCCGCGAATAACGTGAGCCCGACCATCTGTTGCCCCCTGCACGAACCCCGATCGGCGGGATGGTCGCACTTGGGAATGCCCGACCGCAAGACGCGCAGCAGCAAGAACTCGCCGGAGATGGACGGCGGGCACCTTCACCGCCGCGTAAGGCTGTTGGCGCTAGCCTTCGAGTGTGGCCCGATATTCCCAGCTTGATGCCGCCAGACTGCGTCGAGATCTCGGGCTCGCTCGCGCGCGGCGACTCACCGTGTACGCGGCGCTCGGGGCGACCGGTGTGACGGCTGCGATCACCCTGGTCGCGGCGACAAGCATCCCGGGACGGCCGGCCACCGCAGCACCGGCGGGAACGCCGGCGAATCCCGGGAGCAGCGGGAGCACGACCGGGACGCAGCCCGGAGTGACCCAGCCGATCACCCTTCCCCAGAACGGCAACGGCGGGGTCCCGGTCGTCGTCTCGGGCGGGTCCTGATCGAGGCCTCGCCATGGTAGTGGCGCTCGCCGGTCCGACGCCGATGTGGTACGCGACGCGCGCCAGCGGCTATACGGCACTGATCCTGCTGAGCCTCGCCGTGGTTCTCGGTCTGATCACCTCGTTGCGCGAGAGCCGCCGTGCTTGGCCCCGTTTCGTCGTGCAGTCCCTGCACCGAAACATCTCGCTGCTCGTGGTCGTCTTCCTGGTCCTGCACATCCTGACATCGATCATCGATCCCTTTGCGAAGCTCACATTTATCGACGCTGTCGTGCCGTTTGTCGCGACCTATCGCCCGCTCTGGCTTGGCCTCGGCGTGGTGAGCTTCGAGTTGCTTGCGGCGATCACGGCGACGAGCCTGCTTCGCCATCGAGTTGGCTGGCGCACCTGGCGCGCGATACATCTCCTCGCCTATGTGAGCTGGCCGGTTGCCGTCGTCCACGGCGTCGCAACCGGGACTGACACGAAATCGTGGTGGGCACTGCTGCTCGTCACGCTCTGCGTCGTCGTCGTGTTCGGCGCGCTCACCTGGCGGCTCGCGCGAGCCGGACCCGGAATGGTCGTGCTGCGCGCCACCGGTGCGGTCGTCGGGGTTGCCGCCCTCGGACTGCTCGCGATCTGGATGGCTGACCGGCCCACTCCATCCAGGCTGGGCGAAGGCGGCAGGGACTCCCGCGGATCTGCTGGCGGGCACGGCGGCCGGGCCTGCCACTCCGGCGCCGGCGCCCCTCCCGCCAGGACTGAACGATCAGCTCAAAGGAAGCCTGGTGCAGTCGTCGACGACGGTGACCGCGACGATGACCGACGATCGCGACCCCACGCTCGAGGTGCTGGTCACCGCGAACGCCGACGGGTCCGGCGCCGTCCGCGTGTACCGGTCCGGCGTCACCCTCTGCAACGCCGCAGCGACTATCGGCAACGCGTCCGCCACTGCGCAGTGCGGGTCGGTGGTGGTCACCGTCCAGCTCGTCAAAGGGACCGGCAGGTCGCTCGGCGGAACGCTGCTCACGCGGCCCGCGAGCCGATGAGCGCGCCGGAGGTATTGGAGGGCACGTCGCGGCGACTGCTGCCCGAGCGCCCGATCCCCGAAGACCTCGCCGCCCATCTCACCGCATTCGGACCACGGGCGCGCCTCGACCCTGACGCCATGCTTGCCGCGCTCGACGAGAGTGGCCTTCGCGGCCGCGGAGGCGCGGACTTCCCCACCGGCGTCAAATGGCGCGCGGTGCGCGAGAGCTCCTCTCACCCCCACGACCGGGTTGTCGTCGCCAACGCGGCTGAATGTGAACCCGCGAGTTGGAAGGATCGGACGCTGCTCGCGATGCGTCCGCACCTCGTGCTCGATGGCCTGGAGCACGCCGCCGAGACCACCGGCGCAAGGCGAGCCGTGGTGTACACAACGCGGTCCCACACGGACGTCCAGGACGCGCTTGGCGCGGCCATCGCGGAGCGCCGCCGTCAGAGCGAGAGCGATCTGTTCATCGAGGTTCAGATCGGCCCGAACCGCTACGTGTCAGGTGAGGAGACCGCTGTCATCTCGCGGATCTCGGGGCATCTCGCCAAGCCGAAGGTCGTCCCACCACGCCCATTTCAGCGTGGAGTGAATGGGCTTCCGACGCTCGTGCAGAACGTCGAGACACTCGCTCATGCAGCCCTGATCGCGAGGCACGGTGCCTCATGGTTCCATACCGTCGGGACACGGCGGTCACCCGGCACCGCACTCCTCACGGTCAGCGGTGCGGTCGGAGCCCCACGGGTCGTGGAGGCGACCTGCGACACCTCGGTACGTGACATCGTCGCCAGCGCCGGCGGCGCTACCGGTGAGCCGGCGGCCGTCCTCGTGGGCGGGTATTTCGGCCGCTGGGTAGCTGCTGATCGCATCTGGAACCAGGCAATCGACGCTGAATCCCTCCGTGCGATTGGCACATCGCTCGGCACCGGCGTGCTCATCGTGCTTCCGGCCACGGTCTGCGGCGTCGCCGAGACCGATCGCATCCTCACGTTTCTGGCGACCCAGACGGCGCAGCAATGCGGACCGTGCCATGTGGGCCTGCCCGCCATCGCCGAGCAGTTCCACAACGTCGCCACCGGTCGTGCGCGTCCGTCCGCGCTGGATACGTTGACGCGCTGGTCGACCGAGATGCTCGGACGTGGCGCCTGCCGGCATCCCGACGGAGCGGTGCTGTTTCTCGCCAGCGCGCTGGAGGTATTCGCCGCGGACCTCAGGCACCACAGCCGTGCCGGCGGGTGCCGGTTCAGCGGAAGTCCTGCCCTGCTCTCCGTCCCCAACACCGAGGCCGGGTGGTGGTGAAGCACCGGCTGCGCGTCAACCCGATCAAGTGCAAGGCGCACGGGATGTGCGCGGAACTCCTCCCCGAGCGCGTCCGGCTCGATGACTGGGGCTATCCGATCATCGACGACCGTCCGCTCACGGCGGATCTATCCGACCACGCTCGACGGGCGGTCGCGGACTGCCCTCGTGCCGCTCTTTGGATCGTCACCAGCAACGAGCCCGGAACGCGACAGCGGCCAGACAACTCCGACTGAGGTGCCGCCATCGGGGACATCCGTCAGGCGCCAGCGGCCCTTGGTGGCGCTCACGATCGCGTTGCCGATGGCCAGCCCGAGTCCAGCGCCGTCACCCTCGCTCGTGCCCCTGCTGAAGCGCTCGAAGATGCGCGCGCGCCGCTCGCTCGGAATGCCGGGGCCGGTGTCGCTGACCGTGAGCCATACGTGCTCGCGATCACGCACCACCCAGAGGGCGACGTTCCCGCCGGCAGGTGTATAGCGACACGCGTTGTCCAGGAGCACGCCGACAAGCCGGTCGATCCACTCCGCCGGCGCATCGACCGGAGCGTGGGTTCCGGTGGCGGTCCGGTTGTCGAGCTGGAGCTGTGCGCCAGCGGCGATGGTGACGAACCGCTGCATGCCGACCTCGGCCGCCGTCGCCACGTCGACCGGCTCGGTGGCCGGGCCGGGCGGCATGGCATCAAAGCGTGCCAGCCACAGCAGTTCCTCGACGATGGTGCGCATGCGCCGCGTCTCTTCGGCGACGCGGCGCAGGGCGTCGCCGGCAGGGTCGTCAACACCGACGCCCGCCAGCGCCAATGACGCTTCGGCTTCGATGACCGCGAGTGGCGTGCGCAACTCATGCGAGGCGTCGGCAGTGAACTCCAGCTGACGGCGACGTGCGCGTTCAATCGGCGTCGCGGCGTTGCGCCCGACCAGGAACGCGCCTGCGAACACGATCGCGAGCAGCACCGGCACCACGATGGCCTCGGTGACCACGAGCGTGCTCAGTGCCTTGGACTCGGCGCTGAGGGCGACAGCACCGACAAGCCTGCCGCCCGTGATGCTCACGCCGGCGACCAGCACATCGCCACCGGCGATGCGTGTTTCAGCCGGAGCCGTGGCAGTGGTTGCCGCGGCAGGTAGCGGCGGAGCGCCCGCCGTCGAGCCGACGACGTGCCCGGATGAATTCACGTTCCAAACAAGCACCGGGTCATCGACGTCAGGCTCTTCAAGGGCTGGACCGCCAGGCTGGCGCGCCAGGTGCGCCAGCTCGCTCGTGAGGCGATTCGTGGCAGCCGTGCGCAGCGCATTGGTGACCAGCGCGTCGACGGTCACGCAGAGCACCAGCATGAGGCCGGCGACGGTGACGGTCGTGGTCGCCGCCGTGCGGAGCGCGTGTCGGTGCAGCCGCGCGTTTGAGGTCATCGTTCAACCAGCCGATATCCGACGCGCCGGACCGCCTCGAGACGGACGCCCGCACCCACGAGCTTGGCGCGCAGCCGCGCCACGTGCACGTCGATGTTGTTCGATCCGAGCGGATCGAGCGCATCCGTCCACGCGTGGTTGGCGATGATGTCGCGACTCACCACCGCGGGGCTGCGACGCACGAGCAGCTCGATAATCGCAAACTCTGTCGGGGTCATCGGCACGGGGTGGGCATTCACCGAGGCGGTGTGTGCGATCGGATCGACCATGAGCGCGCCGGTGCGCAGGTGCACACCGAGCGCTTCCGAGGGCCGGCGCATCAGCGCGCGCAGCCTTGCGAGCATCTCCATGAAATCAAACGGTTTCACGAGATAGTCGTCGGACCCCGCATCGAGTCCACGAATCCGATCCGCGGGCGTGTCGCGAGCGGTGAGCATGAGCACCGGCGTGGATCGATCCTGGGCCCGGAGGGCTGTGACCACCTCGACGCCGTCCATGACCGGCATGCGCCAGTCGACGATCGCGGCCGCGTAGTGCTTGGTCAGGAGCAGGTCGAGCGCTGCATCACCGCGCATCGCGACGTCAACCGTGTACCCGGACGCCCGAAGCCCGCGGACGAGAACGTCGCAGAGCTTCGCATCGTCCTCAGCGACGAGCACATGCACGACGTGCAACGTCCAAGCGCCCGCGAGGCTGAGCCACGTCACGCAGACTACTCCGAAGCACCGGCAGGCGAATCCGCTCTTCACCCTTCCGCAAGGGATAGTCCCCTACCGTCAAGAGCATGGTGTCGCTTCGGAGATGGCGCGCGTGAAGCCGAATGCGCCGTTGCTCGACCGAACCCTCGCGCTGGCCCGGGTGGACTGGACGCCATCGCACCGGCCGCCCACGATGGCGCGCGTGGCAGTCGCCACGGTGGTCGCGCTGACCGGGGCCTTGGTCGCGGACGCGCTGATCGTTGCGGCCGGTACCGCACTCTTTCCCGGAACCGCGGGATACGATCACTTCACTTTCGGCGACTACGCCAAGCTGACCGTCATCGGCGTGCTGGTCGGGTGCGCCGGCTGGCCGGTCGTCACGCGGTTCAGTGCTGCGCCTCGCTGGCTCTATGCGCGGCTCGTGGTCCTGGCCACGCTGGTGCTCTTCCTTCCCGATGCGTGGCTGCTCCTCCGTGGACAGTCGCCGCAGGCGGTGACCGTCCTCATGGTGATGCACGTCGCCGTCGCGCTGATCATCTACGACGTCGTCGTCAACATCGCGCCGGTCCGCGAACGCGCGCGCGGCGTTCGGTAAGCCTTCCCTCCAACCGGAGCCGGTGGGACGCCACTCGCGCGTGGCGCCCCACGGCTTCGACGGTCGAGGTCAGATCAGAGCGGTTTCAGAAAGGACCCGGGCCCTGCGAGCCGCCGCGATGGGTGGGGCTCGAAAGCTTGCACTGCCCTCTGCGAGTGCCGCCGACAGTATTGGGCTCGGCGATGCGCGGGAAGATGTGCGCGCCCGCCTCGGCGCTGTCCCACACGCGACTGTCGTGGCTGCAGACGAGATCGCCACCGATCTTGTTGTTGATGATCTCGATCGCATCGGGATCCGCGAACTGGTCGTTCACGAACCACATCCCGCCGCCGGAATGGACGCGCGCGACGCCGAGCCAGCAGGACGTCAGGTTCTCGATGCTCAGACTGCCAAGCACCGTGGTGTCCTCGTAGTCGCTGAACACCGGACTGCCGAAGAGGGAAAAGACGCCGGACGGGTTGCAGTTCAAGCCGCCGCCACCGCCAGTTTCGGTGACGTTGCCGCCAATTCGCGAGTTGTGCACGACCACGCCAAGCGGGTTGACCTCGACGAGGTTACCGCCGATCCGGTCGTGGCTCGACAGCGTCGGCGCGTTGGGGTTGGGGTCGTCGATGCAGGCGAAGCTCGTCGGCAGACAACCGATCACCGCGGCCCCACCCGTGTCAACCTTGAGGTTCCCATTCACGATCAGGCTCGACGTGCCGCTACCGGAGACATCGTTCAACGCGAACGCAGCGACGAGAGCGCTGCCCGGACGGACCGTGAGATTGCCGTGCACCAGCGCCGAACCGCCGTTGACGGCGCAGAACCCATCGACTTGTACGTCGAAGAACGACCCCGCCAGCACACCGGGCGCCGACGGCGAGCCGGAGCACACGTAAGTGCCGCTCGCCATGGTTGTGGTCGGGCCGGTTGCCGCGAAACCCGCAGCCGCCATGAGCGCGCCTGCGGACGCGAGACCACCCGCTCTGATCCTACCCAGCATCGCAGTTCCTCCTGAAACCAGCCGGGCCCCCCAATATTGAGTGCCATGGCGCCGCCCGACTTGCGCCAGCCGACCGATGCTAGCGCTTCGTACCGGAGTCCGTCAGCGTCCGGACGGCCGCCCGACCGAACCGAGCGGCGAGACCGGGATTGCGGTGTCAGTGCGTCGTGTCAGGGAGCGTCGGGGGTTCGAGACGAGGCGTCCTGCCGCATCTCCGCATAGTGACGGCGCCAGATGAGCTTGTGGATCGGAACCCACCGGGGAATGTCGCGCAGCCCCGGAATGAACGGGACAAGCAGGAGCAATGCCGTCAGCAAAAGCATCACGCCCACGATCCCGAGGTCAGCATTGCCACCGCTGAGGCCGAGGACCCCGGTGTCCGAGGTGAACGGTGGCACCTGATACCACATGGTGTAGAGCCACAGCCATGCCTGCCCCGGATACCGGCCGGTCTCGTTCATCACGCCCCAGTCGCTGCCGATCAGATGCTGTTGGGTGGCGAGATCCGCGATGTAACCGCCGTCATCGAGGAACAACAGCGGACGTGTGAAATCGGTCTGGTAGAAGTGCCCGCTGCTCAAGAGCAGCGCGTCGAGGCCGCCAGAGCGGGCGAGCGTCAGCATCCGACCCATGAGCAGCGGAACCGGCCCGTCGTCCCCCGCCGGGACGGTCACGGCGCCGTCCGCCGCCACGGTCGCCGAACCAAGCTCGGTGGTGTAGCTCGTGATCCATTTCTGCTGCTGCCCGCTTGATGCGGTCTTGTAGGTGCTCAAGGCAGATGCCAGGTCCGAAGTCACCGGCGGTCGCCTGCGTCAAGGGATCGAGCACGAAGTCGTTCGGAGCTTTGACCGGCACGTGCACGCCCAACCACTCCTGCAGATCGAGCGGGCCCCAGGTTTGCACGGATGCGTTGTTCGCGTTGTAGGGCGGACCGTATTGCGCGACGCCGGTGCTGCCGGCGAGCTCGCCGGACGCGGTGGTCAGGAAATCCACCGGGTTCGCCTTCGACCAGCTCTGCAGCGTGACTGAGGGAACGTCCGGCGATGAGAGCAGCGCCGACAGAAAGAGCACCACGCCGAGCACGCCGATCATCGCGATCGCGACCTCCTTGAGGAGGTCGTACGGCACCATGCGCACGCCGCGGTAATAGTGCTCCTTGTCCATCCTCGACGACTTCATGACGTCACCTGCACCGGGTCGTCGATAGGACGCACCACGCCCTTGCTGCGTATCTGAATGATGTGCAGCACGACGAGCAGCGTGACGCCGATCGGGAAGAGCATGACGTGGAGGCCGTACATCTGCCCGAAATTGAGGACGTTGAACAGACCGCCGAAGCCGATCGAGTTGATCGCATCCTTGGCGTTGATGGCGATCCATTGCAAGTCGAAGTTCTGCTGGATGACGTAACCGGTCAAGGCCGTGACGATGCTCACCATGAAGATCACGACGCCGACCATCCAGGTCTTCGCGCGCCCGTCGCGCCACCCAGCGCCCCAGAACTGGCCCCAGAGGTGCAAGACCATGAAGATGAAGAACATCTGGACGGACCAGAAGTGGATGCTGTTGAAGAAGTGTCCAATTGACGAGACGTGCCACCAGTTGGATCCGAAGAAGGCCAGCACCACGCCACTGAGCACCACCCAGAACAGCGCGGCAATCGTGACGACCCCGAAGACGTAGACCCAGGAGCCGACGTACGCAGGCTGCTTGGTCGGCAGCAACTCGGTGATCGGAAGTGTCGTCTCGACACGACGTCTGACCGCTGCGGTCCATCCGCGTTCGGTCTCGGGCGTCGCCGATGGCGTTCCTGGGAGGCCGGAGTCGCCCGTGGTCATCCCGTCACTCATCGCGATGCCCCTTGGTTCCGTGCGACGGGAACGGCAGGACCAGCGCAAGCACGAACAGCAGCAGCATCACGACGATGACGAGAAAGTTCGGCAGCGAGATCAGGATGAAACCCCAGTGGATGTATGGGGCTGGCGCGTCCATGGACAGACCTCCTCGTCACCGATTGATGTCACGTGCGAGTGTCCTAATCCGCGAAGGTCCCCGACAGGGCCGGATGTCGCACGTCACCAGGACGAGCGACATAACGGTTTGTGACCGAGGACCCTCGGCATTGCGCACCTCGCCCGTACGATAGCGAGGTGGTCGTCCATGATCGGTACGGTCTCGTACTCACCATCGCGGCGACCGGTGGTGCGCTCGCGGCGATCGCCACCCTGTTCCTGCCGCAAATGCTCCCGATCGTTCGAATCGTTCTCAGAGGCATGGTCGCGGCGGTCGCAGTGCAGGTCATCCTCGGGATCGCGATTTTCGCGACAGGGGCAAGGCCGCAGCAGTTCATCCACTCCTTTTACGGCGTGGGAACCCTTGCCGCGCTCCCTCTCGCGATGTTCATCGGCAAGCGTTTGGGAGGGCGCGAGGAACAGGTCTGGTTGGTCGGCGGCGCCGTGCTGACTCTGCTCTTCGCCTTTCGGGCGATGGCGACCGGGTGAATAGTTCGGCGGCCGTGGGCTGCTCTCAGTAGGATGACGATGACGCGATCGAGTTCGCGAAGAAGGAGCCGCGATGGAAAGCCACCACAACTCGAGGGTGCAGGACCTGAGCCGCGCCGAGGCGCTGGAGCTCCTGCAGGGCCATGCCTACGTTGGGAGGCTGGGCTTCATCCTCGATGGGAAACCGATGATCCTTCCGGTCAACTACCTCGCCGACGAGCACTCGATCGTGTTCTGCACCGAGCCCGGGACCAAGCTCAGCGCTGTTGGAGGCGGCAGCTCGGTGGTCTTCGAGGTTGACGACAGCCGCGCCCTCTACCACAGCGGGTGGAGTGTGGTCGTGCAGGGCATCGCGCACGAAGTCACCAACTCCGCCGAGCTGGACGCGTTACGACGCGGACCGTTGCACTCCTGGGCAGCGCGCGCCAGTGAGCACTGGGTGCGAATCTCGCTCGACGACATCACGGGGCGGCGCATCACAGGATCCTGATCGGGCGACCCCCTCCGGTTCCCAGCGGACACGGCGTCTCCATGAACTGGACCTACAAGATGAGGTCGATCCCCACGGTACCCAGTCCGCCGCAACAAGTGCCGATCGTCCTGACGTGGCTGCCGGCAAAACCTGGGTGACGGGCCGGGAAGCGCGCTTCAGAAGAGTGACCTTCGACCCTTGCAGCGCTCGTCAGGGGTAGCGATGATGCCCGGGGATGACGACCGTCAATCGCTATTCGGCACTCGACCTGCTCCCCGCAGCGCCGCATCCGATCGGGTATCCATCGTCGTGGGCGGTCGACGCCGTCCTTGTGGATGGAGGCACGGTGCACATCCGCCCCATCCGTCCCGCAGATGCAGCCGCACATCGTTCCTTCTTCGCGGCCCAGTCCCGTGAGAGCGTCTACTTCCGATTCTTCGGTCCGAGATCCGGGCTCACCGATCGCGAGGTGACGCACTTCACGACCGTCGACTACCACGATCGGATGGCATTCGTCGCCTTCCTCCGTGAGGACATGATTGCGGTCGGTCGGTACGATCGCCGAGCAGGCGGTGACGAGGCTGAGGTTGCATTCGCCGTGGCCGATGCGCATCAGGGTCGAGGACTCGCGACCATCATCCTCGAGTACTTGGCCGCGTACGCCGCCGGCATGGGGATCACTCGTTTCTCCGCTGACACGCTCATCGATAACCGCCGGATGCTCGAAGTGTTCCGGGCCGCTGGTTTCCAGCGCGAGAGCCGTTCGATCACCTATGGCGTCGTACACCTTGTGTACGACATCGAACCGACCGGCGCCTCGCTCGCCGCGAGCGAACGACGAGCGTGGACTGCAGGCGTGCAGAGCATCACGAACATTCTCGAGCCACGGTCTGTCGCGGTCATCGGCGCCGGACGGCGCGCTGAAAGCATTGGCCATACCGTGGTGCGCAACCTCGTTGACGGCCACTTCACTGGCGCCGTGTATCCGGTCAATCCCAACATCGAAACGTTGCTGGGACTTCCTTGTGCACCCAACATCGAAGCCATCGAGGGGCCGGTCGACCTTGCGGTGCTTGCGGTTCCGGCAGCACAGTGCCTCGACGCCGTGGACGCGTGTGGGAGGAAAGGCGTGCGTAGCCTCGTGGTCATTTCCTCAGGGTTTGCGGAAATCGGCCCGGACGGCGCCGCGCTGCAGCGTGAGTTGCTGCTGCGCGCGCATCGCGGCGGCATGCGTGTGGTCGGCCCGAACTGCTTCGGTGTCATCAACACGGATGCCGGCGTTTTGCTGGATGCGACGTTTTCATCGCGAGCACCCGCGCCGGGAGGCGTCGCGTTCGCCTCGCAGTCGGGCGCGCTCGGCATCGCGGTGCTGGAGCAGTCGCTCACCATGGGACTTGGTCTCTCGAGCTTCGTGAGCATGGGCAATAAATGCGATGTGAGCAGCAACGACCTGCTCAGATACTGGCATCAGGATCAGCGGACGAAGGTGATCCTCCTGTACCTGGAGTCGTTCGGTAATCCACGAGCGTTTGCTCGTGTCGCACCGGTGGTATCGCGGGACACGCCCATCGTGGTCGTCAAATCAGGGCGGAGTGCGGCGGGCAGCCGCGCGGCGGCGTCACACACGGCCGCGCTCGCCAGCCCCGACACGGTGGTGGACGCGCTCTTCCAGCAGGCCGGCGTCATCCGCGTCGACACGCTCGAAGAGTTGCTGGACTGCGGTCAACTTTTGGCGAACCAGCCAGCGCTCGCGGGACATCGCCTTGCCATAATCGGCAACGCGGGTGGAGCCGCTGTGCTCGCTGCGGATGCATGTGATGCGGCAGGGCTGACCGTCCCAGAATTCGACGCCGCCACCCAGGCCGCGGTGCGTGCCCTCGCAGGGCCGAACGCAGGTGTGAGCAACCCGATCGACCTCGGTGCGGGGGCAACACCCGAGCTCTTCGGCGGGGCGCTGGACGCCGCACTTCGTTCGCCCTCGATCGACGGCGTCGTGCTGATCCTTGCTCCGGTCGCGACTGCCGCCGCGGGCGACGTCGCACGCGCGATCGCCGCGGTGGATCCCGGCGGACGGCCGGTCGTGTTCGTCCACCTCGGCGATCCTACGGCTCCGGCCGCGCTCCGCCAGGCCGCGAGCACGATCCCGTCCTACGCGTTCCCCGAACGTGCGGTCCGCGCGCTTGGTCGCGTCGCGGCGCACTCGGACTGGAAGAACCGGCCTGTCGGCAGCTTCCCCACCCTGGCCGACATTGATCTGGCGTCAGCGCGCGCGGTCGCGGAGGCAGCGCTCGCCCGGCAGCGTGACGGTGGCTGGCTGTCGCCTCTCCAGAGCGTCGATCTCCTCCACGCCTTCGGCATCCCCACCGTCGACGAGATCCACGTCGCCTCAGCGTCCCAAGCAGCGGCGGCTGTCGCGCTGCTTGGATGTCCGGTCGTCCTCAAGGCCGTCGGGCGGCGCATCCTGCACAAGTCCGACATCGGCGCGGTGCGGTTGGATCTCGCGTCGCCGGACGCCGCTTCCGCTGCCTTCCTCGAGATGTCCGCCGTGCTGGGGGACATGATGGAAGGGGCAATCGTGCAGCCGATGCTGCGCGGCGTCGAGCTCATCGCAGGGGTCGTTTCGGATCCATTGTTTGGCCCGGTCGTGATGTTCGGCAGTGGTGGCACCGCCGTCGAGCTGTTCGCGGATCGAGTGCTTCGAATCCTGCCGCTCAGCGATCTCGATGCTCACGAGATGGTGTGCTCCATCCGAGGCGCGCCACTGCTCCTCGGTCACCGAGGCGCGCCCTTGTGCGATGTGGCGGCGATCGAAGACGTACTCCTACGGGTTGCGTGTCTCGCCGAGGAGATCCCGCAGCTCGCCGAAATGGATCTCAACCCGCTGATCGCCACCCCCCACGGCGTCCATGTGGTGGATGCGCGGATCCGGCTCGCGCCGTGGCGTCGACATGCCGAGACCGAGGTACGGCGCCTGCGTTGACGTGGTCGGAGGCCCAAGACCCGTCAGTGGACGCTCACCTCGGCACCGGCTTCGTGATGCGGCGGGCGGGATGAGCAATCACCACGTAGATGGCTCCGATGACCACGATGATCGCGACGACGAGGATCGTGATCCAGTCGTAGTTGAACAACGCGCCCCGGGGACTGGTGATCCCCGACGGCAGCAGGATGTTCACCAGCATGACGGTGAGCCAGGCGAGGCCGGCGAAAATCACCGGATAGGCCCACTTGCCGAGCTTGAACACCCCCTGCGGCTGCCAGCCGCGCAGACGCGCGATCAACGCCGCGATCACAACCAGCAGGAAGGACAGATAGATCCCGGAGACTGCAAATGACACCAGGAGAAACAGCGCATTCACTTTGGCGGGGATCGTGATGAACAAGATGTTGATGTTCGATGACGGCGTGAATCGCGCCAGCACCGCGAAGAGTGCGGGAATGATCGCCGCGACTATCAACGCGTTTGCGGGGGTGCGGAACCGCGGGGAAACCCGTGCGAGTGTGGGGCTCGCGGGGAGCGCGCCATCACGGCTGTACGAGTAGATGAGGCGCGCGGCCGCAGCTTGAATCGCCAGGCCGCAGCTGAAGAACGCGAAGCAGACGACGAAGAGTGCGAGGTCCTGGATGAACTCGCCGGAGACGTTCGAGCCGATGAGGAACGGCACGCCGCCGGCGATCGTATCGCTCAGCCCGCTGCTGCCCGCGGGGATCGTCAGGAGGAGCGCGGCCACCAGGATGAAGCTCGAGACACCCGCGATCAGCAGCGACGAGATGATCGCGCGGGGCACGCGTTTCGACGCCTGCACGACCTCCTCGGCCACGTCGCCCGCCGATTCGAACCCGTAGAAGATGTACACGTGCGCGAGGATCGCGACGAATGCGGCGCCGAGCCACCAGTTGCCACCGAAGTCCACACCGAGCGGGTTGCTCGCCACCGTCTCCGTTCCCTGGGTGCTGAACAGATAGCCGAGTCCGTGATGGAATCCGGTGATCGCGAGGAGGATCGCGATGCCGAACGTCCCGATGATCTCGAAGTACACGCCGATCTGCGAGATGCGTCCGAGGAAGTTGACGCCGCCGACGTTGAACGCGAGCTGCACCAGGATCAGCACCACGGTGAAGAGCAGGATCTGGTTTGGATCCGCTGAACTGAAGTTGGTGTGCAGGAGGTTGTTGAGCAGCGGCGCCGCGTAGATGACGAAGCCGGTGTCCACCGACGCGACGGTCATGATCAGCGCCCAGCCGTACATCCAGCCGACCCACCATCCGTAATTGGGCCCGACGAGATTCTTGCCCCACTGGAACAACGCGCCGGCGATCGGGTAATGACTTCCGAGCTCCGCGAAGACCAGCGCCACGAACAACTGCCCGACCACGACGATGGGCATCAGCCATAGATATCGCGGTCCGGCGGTGCCGACGCCCAGCACAAACAGTGAGTAGATTCCGACGACCGGCGAGATGTAGCAGAAGGCGACCGCGAAGTTCTCGAAGAGGTTGAGAACCCGCCTCAGCTCCTGGCGGTACCCGAATTGCGCCAGTTGCGCAGAGTCGGCATCTCCCGTCTCCGGTGTGGCAACCACAGGTCCACCGCTCATGTTGGTGCCTCCTCACTCGGGCACTCCCGCCCCCAGCCGGCAGCGCCCGGCCGAAGTATCGATCAGCGACCGCAGGCTCCGCAATAGGTTTTAGGGCTGATACGCCTGCAGTGACGGGCCGGCGATGAACAGCGCCCCGTTCGCGAACACCGGCTGCGCGAAGATCGGGCCGCGGTAGCGAATTGTTCGGAGGATCGTCCCGGTGGCCGCGTTCATGAGGTAGACCGCACTCTGCGCGCCGGTGGTGGTGTTGTAGGTGGGGACGGCCAGCACCCCGCTGCCATCCAGGCTGACGCCCCCGACGACGGGTCCACTACTCAGAGCTGTGTACCAGATGATCGCTCCGGTGGTCGGATCGAGCTCGTACATGCTTCCGGGTGCGGCACTGTTCGTGCAGGTCGGCATCGATAGGGCGCAGAAGTTGGCGCCAACGAAGAGATGGGCACCGTCGTAGGCGGCTGCATCGCCGCAGAACGAGAGTGATTGCGGCGTCGGGGGGGTGCCGACCTGGGTCGTCCAGACCGGCGCGGTGAGGTCCGCCTGGCTCAGCGCGTAGAAGATGCCGTTCTTGTCGCAGGCGCCGACCATTGGGGTCGCTCCTGCCATGAAGAGCGTCGGGCTGGCCATGAAGTCCAGGTTCTGCCCGATGAGACCGGGAATTTGGTACCCATCCAGCCGGGTCAACGTCCCCTCGGCGAGTTTCACGATGGCAGTGGAGTCGGTCATCGACGCGCCGTTATCGTTGCCGGTGCTGGCAAATACCGATCCGTCGGCGGCAACGGCGACTGACGTGTGCACGGAGGCGCCTTCGACAGTGGCGCTGCCCGACGTGAAATACGCGCCCGTCTCGACTCCGGTTTCCTGGTTGAGCGCGACGACGCCGTCGTACCCGGGGGCATCGCACGCCGTGGAAACACCGTAGTAGACGTACCCGTCGGCGACCGTCGGGCTCGACCAGTTGTAGTACGTGGGGGTGCTTTCGCCGATGAGCGTGCGCCAGATCGTCGTGCCGGTGGCGGCGTTGAGCGCGTAGAGATAGTGATCACCGCCGCCGACGTAGACGGTGAGCGTTCCCGTGATCGGGTCCGGCGCGACGGTTGCGCTGGACACGATGCCCGCGTTGTTGCAGTTGGTGTATGCAAGCTTCTTGCGCCACCTCGTATGACCGGTCGCGGCGCTGATGGCGTAGAAGTCACCGGTCTCGGCGCCCAGGTACACGATGCCGTTATTGGTGATGGGTGATGCGTCGAGATATGTGCTCTTGTTGCCTTTGCGTACCGGTGACCAGTTCCAGATGGAATGTGCCGCGGCAGCGTTTGTGCTCGTGAAGCTGGTTGCGTCTGCGGCGAATGACGAGTGCGCCGGACCGCCGAGATACGCGGCGTAGCTCGTGGACGCCGCGGCGAAGGCACCCGGACTCAGCGCGAGCGCGAGCGTGGTCGTGAACGTGAGGAGCGCGATGGCCGCGGCGCGCGCGGGTAGCGTGCGGCTTCGCTCGCGTATGGAGTTGGTGTGGAGGGCCACAGACGCCGAGTATGCGGGTCGAGACGTGCGGTGACTCTTTCCGTTCCCGGTTTGCACCGCCGACCGAGTTGTCGTTTTCCTCGACGTTCGGGTGCTCTCGGCCTGTGATACCTCGCTCCGAGCACGCACGCCGAGCCACCCTCCGTTGGACAATTGGCGGCGCCATGCTGAACACCGCCCCACCAGAGGAGATCACCGGCGACCTGGTGACCCTTCGGCGCTATCGCTACCCGGATGATCTGGGGGAGATGCGCGCATCCATCGCCGCGAGCCTCGATCACTTGCGCGGTTGGATGCCTTGGGCACAACTGCCTCCGACCGACGAGTTGGTTCGGGCGTTTCTCGAACCTGCAGCCCGCGACTTCGGCGGCGAGGCCTCGACGAACTACGCGATCACCCTTCGCGATACCGGCGACTATGCCGGCGGTTGTGGGCTGCACCCGCGGATCGGTGCGGGTGCGCTCGAGATCGGATATTGGATCGACGTACGTCACGAGGGTCGCGGAACTCGTCACCGATGCTGCACGTGTGCTGACGACCGTAGCGCTGGCACTCCCCGGAATCGGTCGAGTTGAGATCCGTTGCGATGAGGCGAACACGCGGAGCGCCGCGGTCCCCGCGCGGCTGGGATATCACCTGGAAAGCGTTGAAGAGGATGCAAAAACGGCGCCGAAGGATATCGGCCGGGGGATGATCTGGGTTATGGACGGGGAGACCTGGGGGAAACGCCAACACTGACGACGGCTTTTCGGGCCACCTTGCAACCCGCGTGCAAGAACCCGACAGCGGGAGACGGGGCTCGAACCCGCAACTTCAACCTTGGGAAGGTTGCACTCTACCGTTGAGTTACTCCCGCTCGAATCATCGGAGGATACCGCCTGCGAAGCCCGGCGATCCTCATCCCCTCCCATCGGGAGCTCGGGTCCATGAGCTGTATGTGCGCGTAGGCGGAACCGCCAGCACCGGCTCATCGTCACTGCTCACCAGCTGCCAGCCGCCCTCGTGGACCATCCAGTGGTGGCGATGGCACAGCAGGATCAGGTTGGCAAGGTCCTATGGCTGCAGTCGCTATGAGGTTCAGGCAGCCCTCATGAGGCTCCGGGGGTGCCGGTCCCCGTGCTCCCTTACTCCTCCACGACGCTCACCCCTACCATCGACTGCGATGGCTTTGGACCATGACGGGCTCGAGCGGGTCCGCACTCTGATCGAATCTCCCGCTCCGGCGGTGCTGACGACCTACCGTCGCGATGGCAGTGCGCATGTCAGCCCCGTGTGGTTTCGCTGGACCGGCGAGTTGTTTGAGGTTGTGATCGCTAAAGGCGACGTAAAGCTCCGCCACCTCGGACGTGATCCTCGTTGCGTGTTCGTCGTGTTCGAAGCGGCTCTGCCCTTTCGGGGTCTGGAGATCCGCGGTAGCCCCCAGGTGATCGACTCGGACGTGACTGACGTCCGCTCCGTCATTGCGGGGAAATATCTCGGGGCGGCCGCTGGTGAGCGCTTCGCCGCGAAAAGGCGCGCCAACCCAGGAGTCATCCTCCGCTTGCGCGCCGGCGACGCTCGGGTGTGGGATCTGTCGGCCATCACCTGAAGTGGCGGGCAGCGTCTGGCGATCTAGATGTTGCCCGTGGGTGAGGGGATGCCCTGAGACTTGACGAGGGTGATCAGCAAGGCGGTGTATTGACGACGGACCGTGGCTCGCCCGGAGTGGCGCTCACCGTCGCGCTCCTCAATCGAAGGACGTACTCTGCTCTTACCTAGGTAGCGTCGGGTGAGTGGCCGGGAGGGTGGGAATCTCTCGCAAGCTCAGCTGACGCAACCTCCCAGGATGATCGGTCCGGAATTCGACTCGCCAACGGCAATCCCACGACCAAATCCGGTGGCGATCGCGGTCATCTGACCAGGGATCGCCGGTACGGTAAGTGCGTGTCCGTCATCGGCCACGTATACGTCCTTGGTGCCCCTGGCCTCGCCGGCCGTCCAAACGCTGTCATGTGGGCCGGCCGTCATGCTCCAGACGTTGGCGTAATAGCTTTTGAAAACAGGACGCCAGGCTGATCCAGTCCACTTCTGTATTTGGTATGAGCTCTGTCCGGTGGCACCGCGCGGCGCATACCACAGGCCGCCGGATGTCGCGGCGATGGCCTGAGGCAAGGGGTAGGACCCGGATCGCACCGCCGATATCGCGGTCCATGCAGTCCCATCGAAGTGCCAGACGAACCGGATGCAGCAATGACGGGCTGAAAGGGCGTAGACGTTGTCTGTCGCGACCGCCACGACCTGCACCATGTCGGAAAGGAGATGGTCGGGAACACTGAACTGCGTCCAGGTCGATCCGTTCCAGTGCTCCAGCAAAGCCTTCGACTCCTGGTCAGCTGCGCCGGTTCCGTAGCCGCCCACTGCCCAGATATCAGATGGCGAGGATCCGCTCACTGCGTTGAACCGAGCGTCGGCGATGGGCAGGACCGCCAAGGTCCAATGCGAACCATTCCACATGTCGACCACCGGATGGCTCGGCGCCGAAGTGGTCGAGCCCACCGCGACCGCATCAGCGACTCCGAAGCTTGTCACCGACGAGAATCTAACGTTCGCATCTTGCCTGACCACCGACCACGTGCCGTTCCAGCGCTCGATCACACCAGCGAAGGTCGAGCCCTCGAGTGAGATACCAACCGCCCACGCCTCGTCAGCCGATGCGACGGACACGCCGGAGAGCTGGGCGGCTTGGGTGCCGAGGTGAGTGGCCTCCTGGGTCCACGTGGTGCACGTTGCCGCCGCTGCCGTCGCGGTGCCGGCCATTCCGACGCTGACAACGATCCCCGTCAGAGTTCCCAGTGCTGCTTTCATGCTGTCTCCTCCTGACTGTCAAACGTGAGTCCGTCCCTGATTGCGGTCAAGGCAACCGCACCTGCGACCGTACTCGGATGCGCGGGAGTTCGCTACGGGATCGACCGCCGCAGGCCGCACACTCACATCAAGCGGCTCGTGGCTGCTGAGCCGTCGGCAGCTCAGGACCTTCTGCGCGGTGACGCGTTTAGGGCAGCCACGCCCGTCGCCCTTACTCCCGACCGATCGTTGATTCCGGCAGGCCGAAGTTGAACGGTCGTGCTGCGCCGTCAGGCAACCCAGCCTGCCGTGGGCCTACGGTCAGCTCCCCCCGTCCTCGGAGGGGTTGTTTTAACGAAGCACGAGGTTTGTCCAAACTCGAATCCCCACCGTGAGCCCGACGCACCTTGTGGTGTGGGTTGGTCCAGCTCGAGGGACGCTCGTAGCCGGGCCAGACACGCGCCGTGGCCCCCCTTTCCCACCCGCCCCGTCCGTGACCGGCTCGTCACGATCGAAGCGTTCGACAGGGGCATCATCCAGGAGTGATTCGCCTCCGTGCACGACGCCACGGCCTCAGGCTCACGACCGCCGTCGTGTGCTCGCTGGTCGTCCTGGCCGCCTGCACCGGACCGAACGCCCAGGCGATCCCGACCCCTTCCGGCGGATATCTGCTCGGCGCACTCCCGCACCTTCCCGGCCCGGCGACCGCTGCGGCAACAGCCGCGGCGGCCCACACCGGAGCGACGGCACGGCCAAAGCAGACGTCGACTCCAATCATCCCCCACGTCTCGCACACACCCAGCCCGGCGCCGCCGCCGACCGGCGGCAAGACCATCCTCGGCGGCTGCCAGGTCTTCCCTGCGAACAACGCCTGGAACGAGAACGTGTCGAAGCTCGCGGTGAGCCCGATGTCGTCCACCTACATCGCAGCCATCAACGCGACCAAACAATTCCTGCACCCCGACTTCGGCTCCAATCCCACCTACGGCATCCCGTACACCGTCGTGCCGAAATCACAGCCGTTTGTCCCCATCACCTTCAACGCCTACGGCAACGAGAGCAACCCCGGTCCCTATCCCGTCCCCCTGAACGCACCCGTCGAATCCGGCAGCGACGGTCACGTGCTCGTCCTCGACAGCGGCAACTGCAAGCTCTACGAGATGTACCAGGCGCACCAGTCCGGCAACGGTTGGGTCTGTGCATCGGGAGCAGTCTTCAGCCTCAACAGCAACGCACTCCGACCCGACGGTTGGACGTCCGCCGACGCAGCCGGGCTACCAATCCTCCCGGGCCTCGCGCTCTACAACGAGGTTGCCGCCGGAGTGATCAACCATGCACTCCGTTTCACCGTCGCCGAAACCCAGAACGGCTTCATCCATCCGGCAACTCACGAAGCCGGCGTCAACAATCCCAATCTGCCACCAATGGGACTTCGGTTGCGCCTCAAGGCGTCATTCAGCCTCGCTGGATTCAGCGGAGCCGCGCTGGTGATCCTCACCGCGCTGAAGAAGTACGGGATGATCGTGGCCGACAACGGGAGCAGCTGGTACATCAGCGGCTCGACCGATTCGCGCTGGAACGACAACAACCTCAACGAGCTCAAGACCGTCCCGGGGGGCGCGTTCGAGGTCGTTCAGACCGGCCCGATCCTGCACGTCAGCTAGCGCACGGCTCACCCAACCCGCAGACCGCGCCCGAGAGCGCCCGCGCAACACAGCGCAGCCGCACGCACAACCTCAGCGCGGAGTCGCCGCCAGTTCCACCACGGGATACTTGCCCTGCGCGTACTCGCTTCGAATCAACTTCTTGTCCAGCTTGCCCACGCTCGTTTTCGGCAGCTCGTCGACGAAGGCCCAGCGCTCCGGCAGCCACCAGCGCGCCACCTTGGGCGCCAGAAACTCGCGCAACTCCTCCGGTGTCGCAGTGGCACCCGGCTTCAACACCACAGTCGCCAGCGGACGCTCCGCCCACCGCTCATCGGGCACACCGACGACCGCGGCGTCCGCAACCGCGGGATGTCCCACCAGCAACGTCTCCAACTCCACCGAAGAGATCCACTCACCACCTGACTTGATCACGTCCTTGGAACGGTCGGTGATCTGCACAAAGCCGAGTGCATCGATGTTGCCGACATCACCGGTCCGCAACCACCCGTCGTGGAATTTTTCGGGCGCATCCGCGTGGTAGTACGAGGCCGTGATCCAGGGCCCGCGCACCTCGATCTCGCCGACCGCTTCGGCATCGTGTGGCACCTCCTCACCGGAGTCATCCACGATGCGCAACTCCACGCCCGGCACCGCGCGACCGGTCTTGCTTCGATACAGCATCTCGTCCTCGGGCGCACAGCCCTTGGGGGGCAAGGCAACCGCAGCGATAGGACTGGTCTCGGTCATCCCCCACGCCTGAATCAACTCAATCCCGAGCACTTCGCGATAGCCGGTGATCAACGTCGCCGGTACCGCCGAACCACCGCACACGGCGCGCGTGATGCTCGACACATCCGCACCGGTCGCCTGCACGTGGTTGAGGATGCCGGTCAGAATCGTCGGCACACCGCCGGTGAACGTCGGCTTCTCCTGCGAGATGAAGTCGCACAACGCCTGCGGTTGCAGGAATCGCCCCGGCATCAGCTGGTCGGCGCCCACATTCCATCCCGCATAGGGCATGCCCCAGGCGTTCACGTGGAACATCGGGACGATGGTCAGCAGTCGCGACCGGTCATCAATCCGCAGGCTTCCCCACACCGCCAGCGAGTGCAGGTAGACGGAGCGATGGCTGTAGGCAACACCTTTCGGGTCGCCGGTGGTACCGGTCGTGTAGCACATCGACGCCGCGCTCTTTTCGTCGAAATCCGGCCATTCGAAGGTCGCCGCCTCCGCGGCGAGCAGGTCCTCATAGGCCAGCGTGTCGCCAAGTCCGGAGACGGCCGCCGCACCGACAACGATCACCTGCTCCACACTCGGACACTGCCCGATCACGGCCGCCAGCAACGGCGCGAGCGAGTTGTCGACGATGATCAGGCGATCCTCGGCATGGTTGATGATCTGCGCCAGCTGATTCGGTGGGAGCCGCAGGTTCAGGGTGTGCAACACCGCGCCCATGCATGGAATCGCGAAGTAGGTCTCGAGATGCTCCTGGTGATTCCAGCACAGGGTCGCCACCCGATCGCCGGGGACGATGCCGAGAGTCCGGAGCGCGCCGGCGAGCCGATGCACCCGCTCGGCAACCACCGCGTAGCGCGTGTGCCGAGCCTGCTCACCTTCGAAGGTGATCACCTCGCTGTCGGGGAACATCGCCTCGCCCCGCCGGAAGAGCGCCCTGATGTTCAGGGGCATGTCCTGCATCGTCGAGTCCATTGGCCCTGCTCTCCTCTGCGCCACCGGCGCTGATTGGAACCCTGCCTCTCACCTCGGAGTCGTGGTGATCGTACGTTGTCATCCGGTGCCGTGTGCAGCATCCGAGCAAGGACCCCGCTTCGGTACTCTCGACCTGATGGCCGCAACCCCCACCACGTCGATGACCGGCGCCGAGCGCATGCTCGCCACCGCGCTCCGGCAGCCCGCCGACCGCACCCCGGTCTGGTTCATGCGCCAGGCGGGTCGATGCCTGGCGGGCTACCGCGCCCTCCGCGAGCACTACGACATCCTCACGATCACGCGCACGCCGGAGCTCTGCGCGCAGGTCACGCTCATGCCTGTCGAGGAATTCGGTGTCGACGCGGCCGTGATGTACGCGGACATCATGCTGCCCCTCACCGGCATGGGCGTTCCCTTCTCCATCGACCCGGGGATCGGACCGATCATCCACGCACCGGTGCGCTCTGAGACCGACGTCGCGGCCCTGCGCATCGTCGATCCCCGCGAATCCACGCCCGAGCTGTACGAGGCGATCCGCCTGGTACGCCGCCAACTCGACGGCAGGACCGCGGTGGTCGGCTTCGCGGGCGGTCCCTTCACGGTCGCGTCCTACATGATCGAAGGCAGGCCCACCAAGGAGTTCTCGCGCACCAAGGCGATGCTCCATGGCGAGCCGGCGCTCTGGCACCGGCTGATGACCACGCTCACCGAGGTCACCATCAGCTACCTGCAGGCGCAGGTCGAGGCCGGCGCGCAGATGATCCAGCTCTTCAACTCCTGGGCCGGCGCGCTCTCGGTCGCGGCCTACGAGCAGTCGGTCCTCCCCTACAGCCGGAGGATCATCGAGGCGGTCGCCGGCACTGGCGTGCCGACCATCCACTTCGGCACCACGACCTCTCACCTCCTGGAGTCGATGGCGCGCTGCGGCTCCGACGTGATCAGCGTCGACTGGCGCCTCCCGCTCGATGAAGCCTGGCGCCGGATCGGCGATCGCGCCATCCAGGGCAACCTGGATCCGGGCGTGATGCTCGCACCCTTCGACGTCATTGCCCGCGAGGCGCGGCAGATCCTGGCGCTCGCGGCCGGACGTCCCGGCCACATCTTCAACCTCGGCCACGGCGTGCTGCCGGAGACCTCCAGCGACGACCTTCGACGCCTTGCTGCGCTGGTCCACGAGGAGACCGCACGCGCCTGAAGGTCGGGTCGAAGGGGTCGCGCGATACCCTTGGGCGGTCATGGATCGGATCGGGGTCGTGCTCGCAACTTTCGGCTCCGCGGTCACCGCGGACGATGTGCCCGCCTACCTCAGTTCAGTTCGGGGCGGCCGCGAGGTGCCGGCTGATCTCATCGACGAGTTCAAGCGTCGGTACGACCTCATCGGCCGCTCGCCGCTCATCGACATCACCGAGGCACAGTGCCGGGAGCTCCAGGCGCTGCTCGATGCCGATGGTGACCGCGGCCACGTGCGCGTCGTCGCCGGCATGCTGCATTCCGCGCCATCGTTGGCCGGCGCCCTTGATCGTCTGCTCAACGACGAGCGGCGACACATCGTGGTCCTGGTCCTGGCACCGCAGTACTCGCCAATCATCCTGGCCGGCTACGAACGCGCGGTCGCCGCATGGCGTGCGGACCATCCCGATGTCGACATCCACATCGCCGGCGCGTGGCATCTGATGCCCGAATGGATTGCGGCGCTGTCAGAGCGTGTCGTGGAGTTGCTGGCGCAACTGGAACCGGCCGTACGCGAGCGGATCCCGATCATCTTCACAGCGCACAGCCTGCCTCGCCCGGTCGTGGATCGCGACCCCGGCTACATCATGCAGTTGCGCGATACGGCAGCGGCCATCGCCGCCCATCTGAGTCTGGACGACGACCGCTGGAGCTTCGCATACCAGAGCGCCGGCCACACTCCCGAGGAGTGGCTGACACCGGATGTGAAAGACCTGTTCCCCGGCTTTCGCGATGCGGGGGTCAGCGAGATCCTGGTGGTACCACTGCAGTTTCTCGCGGATCATCTGGAGATCCTCTACGACATCGACATCGCGGCGGGCGAAGAGGCAACCGAAGCGGGCATCACCATGCACCGCATCGCGTTGCCCAACACCCAGCCCGCGTTCATCCGCGCGCTTGCTGCGGTGGTCGATCGCGAGCGCGAAGGAGCCGCGTCCACGGCGGTGTCCTGACGGCGTCGTGAGCACTGACCGGCGCATTCGCGCGCACGGCGTGGCTGAGACGTGAGCACCGAGGAGCGCGTTCACGCGCACGGCGCCGTCGCGGCCGGGTTCGAATCGGTGCGCGATGCGTTCACCAACGTGCTCGCCGAGCAACGTGGCACCGGCGCCGCACTCGCGGTCTGGCACGGCGGCAGTTGGATCGTCGACCTCTGGGGCGGCACCGCGAGCGCGGACGGCACCCGAGCGTGGGAGCGCGACAGCATCGTGATGCCCTACTCCGTGAGCAAACCCTTCGCGGCGATGTGCGCGCTCCTGCTGGTGGACCGCGGCCTGCTCGACCTCGACGCACCAGTGCAGCAGTACTGGCCGGAGTTCACCGCACCGGCAACGGTGCGGCAGATCCTGTCGCACCAAGCCGGAGTGGTCGCGCTCGATGCACCGGCACCAACCGAGGTCTTCTACGACTGGGACCGCCTGTGCGCGCTGCTCGCCGCCCAGCAACCGGCGTGGCCGCCGGGGACGGCGCACGGGGAGTCCGCGCTGTTCTACGGCCACCTGGTCGGTGAGATCGTGCGGCGCATCGACGGCCGCCGCGTGGGTCGGTTCATGCTCGAGGAGCTGTGCGCGCCGCTCGGGCTCGACTTCGCATTCGGCCTGACCCCCGAGGAGCAGCGCCGTGCGGTCGAGCTCACCTGCATGTCCGAGTTGGACGCGCCCCTCGCGAGCGACCTGTACCGCCGCGCCACCAGCAATCCGCCCGGCAGCCGCGACCGCGACGTCGTGAACAGCGCCGCCTGGCGCGCTGCGGAGATCCCCGCCATCAACGGACACGGCAGCGCACGCGGCATTGCCGGGCTGTATGCGGCGCTCCTGCGCGGCGAGGTGCTGTCGGCACCGTTGCTGCGCGAGGCGACCACAGCGCAGTGCTCGGGGATGGACGCGGTGTTCGGACAGGAGAACGCGTGGGGGCTCGGCTTCGGGGTCGACGCCGACGGCTACGGGATGGGTGGCCTCGGCGGCAGCTACGGCGGTGCCAGCACGCGAGGCGGCTACGCGATCGCGTTCGTGACCGGGACCATGGGCACGCACGACCGGGGCGAGCGGGTGGAGAACGCGCTGCGCGAGCATCTCGGCCTTCCCGCGATCTGATTCACTCGAGGCCGGCTCTGGCGATCGGGTCGCGGCGGGCACCTGAATCGGGCCGCCGATCGGACCGTCGCCGAACCGATCAGGCCGGTCGCGGCACTCCGACGGGGTTGGGATAGCTGAGACCACCGGGACCCTCGAGCTTGCGGGCGAGACCGCCGAGCACGCTGAGGAGTTGCTCGCTCGCTGCATCGTTCATCCCGTCCCACACTCGCGCAGCCAGACGGTCGGTCGTTGCTTCGACGGCATCGCGCAGCACCCGGCCTTCGGCAGTGAGACCGCTCGCAGCGTCAAGAATTCCACGCTCACGGAGGCCCTGCTCGGCCTGAGCCCACTCATCGCTCCGTCCAGCCGCGATAGCTGCGGTAGGAAGCGGCGTCGACGCCCGACCCCGAGGCGACGATGGTGATCAAGGCCTCGAGACCCGAGAGCCCGTGCACCGTCAGGGCCGCGATGTGACCGTCGAAGCGATGCTCGCGGAGCAGCGTGCAGGCGTGCCAGAGCGCAAGGTGCGGCGCATCCGGGACCGGCAGCCCGGCGGTCCCCGCGAAGAGCGGCCGGCCCCCGGCGTCCAGCTCCCGGGCCAGGGCCAGCGCGGAGGAGGCAGCCTCGGCAAGGTCGGCCGAGTCCACGGCATCGCCCCACAGCCGGCGCAGCGCCGTGTCGGCAACCGACCAGCGCGCCTCGAGGACGCGTTCGGGGCTCGAGAACGTCCAGGCATCCGGGATGGCCCGCGACACCATGGCGGGCTTGAAGTTGTGGAAGACCGCGGTGACCACCTCGGCGCTCACCGCGCCCATCGGCGCGGAGCGCGAGGCGAAGTAGCCCATCCACCCGCCGCGCAGGCCGGCCGCCTTGTACGCCTCGGTCACCTCGGGAGCGAAATACACGATTGCGTGGATGGGCTCGTAGAGGGTCCAGGCGCGGCGCGCGAGCGTCAGCGGCACGCTGGGTATCGTATCGGTACCATCGCGCGACATGGTTGAGCCCGACACAGGGGCGCGCGGGCGGCGGCTGCAGCTGACCCCGGGCTGGCTCTCCTTCCTTTCGATCGCTGTGGTGTTCATCGCGCTGCGGTTGCCGAGCCTCATCGAACCGCCGACCTACAACGACGAGGGCACGTATTCGGACATCGGTTGGGCGCTCGACCACGGTGCCGTGCTGTATCGCGACGTCTGGGGTCACTACACACCGGGCGTGTACTGGCTCGGCGCAGCGATCAACCTGGTGTCGAGCTCGGTGCTCGCGTTTCATCTCGTGCTGGCGGTGGCCGTTGCAGCGACGGCGTGCGCGATCTGGCTGTTCTGCAGCACGCTTCACGAGCACTGCGGTGGCATGGGCGGCGAGCCTGGGATTCGTCATCCTCGCGTCGCTGCCGACGCTGGAAGGCGACGTGCTCTACGTCGAAGCCATCGGTGCGATGCTCGTCGCGGGGGCGGTGCTGCTGGTTGCGCGTCCGGCGGCCATCTCGGCACGCGCCGCGGCCGGCGCGGGCGCGCTGGTCGCGGGCGCGATCCTGTTCAAACCGACCTTCGCTGCCGACGCGGTCGGCATCGCGACCATTCCTGCAGTCGTCGCCTTCGCGTCAGGACGGCGTCCGGGACGAGCGGAGCTGCGCACCGTGCTCACCGTCGCCGCGGGCGGCATCGCCGTGCTCGGCGTCGCGGCGATCGCGCTCACGCTCGGCGGCTCGATGCCCGGCCTCATCGATGTGGTCACGCATCAGGACGAGGCGTACCTGCAGTCGGCGAGCGGCGGAGGTGGCGCGGGCGTCGCGCCAGGCGGTGGCACGGCGCTGGTGCTGCTCCTGATGACCGCGAGCCGTATTGGCCTTGTGCTCCTTGCCGGCACGGTGGTCACCTGGCTCCTGGCACGTCGCCGGCAGGTCGGTGCAAGCATCGCGTCCTGGTGGCTGACCTGGGCTGCGGCCGCGGTGGTGACGAGCGCACTCGGCTATCCGCACTACGCGCAGCAGATGGAACCTGCGCTCTGCGTCTGCGCGGCGATGCTGGCTGCACGTCTCGTGCACAGCGTTCGCCTGCGACCGCTCGTCCTCGCGGCCGCGACGACAATCATCGCCTGGGCAACGTGCATGATCGGCCTCATCGGACCGACCGCCGAGGCATCCGTGGTGGTCCCGGAACACCTTGCGGCGTTCGTGTCCTCGATCGCGTCTCCGCACGTGATCACCCACTACCTCGACGGAGGATGGGGCCGTGCGCTGGGACTGATCGATACAAGTAGGTACGAGGCAGGGTTCGGACCCGAACCGGCTGTCGTCCGCGAGACCGTTGCGCTGATCGATACGCACTCACGCCCTGGTGATCGCGTCTTCGTGTGGGGGCGTGTCCCCTGGGTGTACTCGCTGAGCAGCCGGTTTCCGGCCGGACGCTATCCGTCGCTCAACTCCTCCTACACGCTGGATCCGCGAGCACAACCCCTGCTCATCAGCGAACTTCGCGAGCATCCACCCGCAGTGCTCGTCCAACTGCAGACGCTGCCCGCAGCATTGACATCCCTGCTCCACCAGTTGCACTACACGCAACTCGCACCGACCGCCAGTGGTGAGATCTGCTGGGTCTCGCCGTCGCGAATGTAAGGGGCTTATCCCGAGCGGCGCGGCGGCGGTGTGAGCGTGCCGTGAAAAATTCCGGAGTGCACGAAGGTGGGTGCCGTGCCCGGGCTCAGCATGGTTGCGGTCAACTCCGACGTCGGCATGAACTGCACGAAGCGCGAGTCGGCTCGCGCGACGTCCACGATGGACTTCTCGAGGACGCACGAGTTGTACTGCCGCGCGGTGTCCTCGAGGGTGTTGGCGTTGAGGATCACCTCCTGCCCCCAGGTGCTCGCGAAGCGACGCACACCCGGAATGCGGCTGTGCTCCGGCGTGAGACATTCGGCGGCAATCACGTTCTCGCTGCTCGCCCAGATGCCCGACTTGGTGTTGACGACCAGAGTCTGATTCCCGATCGTGTGACCGGGCGTGGCGAGCAGCTGCGACGCCGGGGCCCAGCAACGCATCGCCGTCGATGCGCGTGATCGCATCTGGGCGAAGGCCGGTATATGCGGCGGGCTGGTACCACGGCACCTGCAAGGGGTGCAGCGAAGCCAGCGACTTCGATCTCGGCGCGCTGCACGATGAGCCGCGCGTTGCGAAGCAGTGCTGGTATGGGAGCGTTCGGGGACAGATCCGGCGCCGGCTCGGTGGTTCCGATCCACCGGCGCACGTCCTGCGTGTGCAGATGATCGAAGGTGATCCAGTCGACATCGGCAGCGTCGATACCGACTCCGCGCAGGTGGCTCATCACATCGCCGAGCGGTCGCGAGAAGGCGCGCTCGAACGCAGTTCGGCGTGCTGTCGCTGAGCCGCGAGAAATACGGCGTGCGTCGCGCGAGTTCCACATCCGTCGGCTCGAAGAGCAAGGCCCTGGTCCTGCCGTCGCGATCGCGCCAGCGCACGATGATGACCCGGTGCGTCAGCGAGACAGAACGGTGCCGGGCTGATGGCCGCACGAAAGAGACCGAATCGGGTGGGATAGGGCAACGACACGAGGTCGAAGGTGCCGATCCACTCGGGCATCCCGGTGGACCGAAACCACTCGCGGAATCCGGGTGCTGCCTGACGGATCAGTTCGAGCTGACGCCCCGGTTGCGGCTCGGACGCGACCGCCGCAAAGTGCGAGATCGCCGTGATCTCCCCGGCCGGCGGCGGGACGTGCGTTTGCCATCGCGAACACCGGCAGTCTACGCGGTGGGGAAACGCCGGGTCGATATACTCGAGCGAGGTGGTCAGCCGGAGAATCGCGATGAGGCGCTGGGGGCGCTTCGTCTACCGTCGCCGCAAGGCGGTTCTGGTTGCTTCACTGGGCTGCTTCGTGCTCTCGATTGCCTGGGCTCGCTCGCCGGCGGTCAGCCCATCAACGCGAGCAACTACGACGTCGAGTCGGTGCGCGCCGCAAAGCTCGAAGGTGCACAGTTGCCGTCCACCACCGGCTCGTCGTTCACGCTGCTCCTGACGAGCAAACACCTCTCCTATCGGCCAACCTGCGTTCGAGCGTGCCGTGAAGTACCGCGGTGGCGCCGCTGCAGCAGGACTCACGTGTCAGCGCATTGTCGACGCCGTTCAACGTCCCGGCGACGACGGTGCCGCAGCTGGTGTCCACCGACAAGCACAGCGTGCTCGTCCAGGTCGGGCTGCACATCGACTTCTCTCAGGCACGCGCGCAGTACGGGCGATTCGCGGCGCAGGTGCATTCGTCGTCGCTCACCATCACCGCCTCCGGTGATGTGCCCCTTGCCTATGACTTCGATACCTACCTCGCGAGCGACCTGCGCCGATCCGAGGTGGTGTCGCTCCCGCTGGCGCTGATCCTGCTGGTGATTGTCTTCGCACCGGCGTCGCCGCGCTGCTCTGCCTCGGCGTCGGCGTGTCTTCGCGGTGCTCGGCGGAGTGGGGGCGACCCTCGCGCTGGCCCATGCGATCGATGTGTCGACCTACGCGGTGAATGTGGTCACGCTGGTCGGGTCTCGGGATCGCTATCGACTACTCGCTCTTCATCGTCACGCGCTTCCGTGAGGAGCTCGGTCCGGGACACAGCGTCGAGGACGCGCTGGCGACCACGATGGCAACGGCCGGACGCGCGATCATGTTCAGCGGCCTCACGGTCGCGATCGGCCTCTGCCGGTCTGCTCTTCTACACGGGAACGGCGCTGGTCTCGATGGGCGTTGCCGGCGCGATCGTCGTGGCGGTCTCCGTCCTGTACGCGCTCACCCTGCTCCCCGCGATGCTCGCGATCCTCGGACCGCGCGTCAACAGCATCCGCGTCCCCATCCTGCAGCCGAAGCCGTTCGGCCAGGGCGCCGTGGCACCGCCTGGCAACGTGGGTCATGCGCCGGCCCTGGCTGGTGCTCATTCCCACCGTCGCGATCCTGCTCATTGCCGGCTCGCCGTTCCTCAATCTGCAGCTCGCCAACAGCGACGTCAACGCAGTTGCCCGCCACCGCCGAGGCGCGGCAGGGCGCGGATCTGCTCCAGGCAGCAGTTCCCGCAGGTGGGCCAGAACACCATCGCGGTTGTTGTCAATTTTCAGCACGGCGCGACCGACCAGTCCCGCCAACGTTGCGACCTCCTATCAGTTGGCTCAGCGCCTCGCCGCGCTCAAAGGCGTGACCAGCATCCGCAGCTATGTCAATCTCGACCCGACGACCACGCTAGCCGCGTACCAGGCCCTCTACGCGCAGCCCAGGAGCAGCCTGCCGGCCGCCGCGCAGTCGGTGCTGACGAACCTCACCGGCTCCAGCATCGCAGTGCTCGATGTGGCCAACCCCTATTTCGTCACCAGCGAGTCAGGCGCACGACGCTCGTGCGCGCGATCCGTGCGCATGATTCGGTCCCCGGGGCGACGGTGCAGGTCACCGGCGACACCGCGTTCGACATCGACCTCGTCAACTACATGATCGATCACACGCCGCTCGCCATCGGGTTCGTGCTGATCACCACGCTGATCGTGCTCACCGTGCTGCTTCGCTCGGTCGTGCTGCCGTTCAAGGCGGTGCTCATGAACGCGCTGTCACTGAGCGCCGCTTTCGGCGCGCTCGTGTGGATCTTCGATCAGGGACACCTCTCGTCGATTTCTCGGTTTCACCGCCGGGCCGCTCGACCCGACCATTCCGGTGCTGCTCTTCTGCGTCGTGTTCGGACTGTCGATGGACTACGAGGTCTTCCTGCTCACGCGCATGCAGGAGGCGTGGATCCGGACGAAGCGACAACCGCCCGCCGTCGCCGACGGGCTGGAGCGCAGCGGACGCCTCGTCACCGGGGCAGCGGCGATCATGGCCTGCGTCTTTCTTGCCTTCGCGCTGGCGAGCGTGGTGACCATCAAGTCGATCGGTATCGGCATGGCCGTGGCGGTGATCGTCGACGCAACGCTGGTGCGGGCGCTCGTGGTTCCCGCACTGATGCGGTTGCTCGGCAAGGCGAACTGGTACGCGCCACGCTGGTTGCGTCCGCGCCAGCCTGATCGCCAGGAGATCGCTCCCGCTGCCTGAGCACAGTCTCGGCACCGCGCCGCCACGCCCGATGCTGCGCGGATGGAGCCATCTTGCAGTGTGCCGGTCGCGATCGCCGGCGCCATCACGCTGGTGGCGATCAGCGGTGGGAACCTTGCGCGCCAGATTTCCCTTGGTGTCTATGGCGTTTCGCTCGTGCTGCTGTTCGCGGTGAGCGCCGCCTATCACCGTGGTCCGTGGTCGATGAAGACCCGCCGCATCTGGGGGCGGATCGACCACGCGACGATCTTCGTCGCCATCGCCGGCACCTACACCCCGGTGGTCGTCAATGTGCTGACGGCTGGCCGTCGATCGCGCTGCTGGTGCTGATCTGGGTCCTTGCGGGAAGCGGGGTCATCGTCGCCACCACGGGCATTCCGTTGCCGCGATGGGTCACAGTCGTCCTCTACATCGCTGTCGGCTGGACTGTCATCTTCTTCATCCCTGCACTCGCCGAGCGCATCCACGGCAGCGGTTTGCTGGTGCTGGCGATCGGTGGGGCGCTGTACTCGGCGGGAGCGATTGTCTATGCGCTGAAGCGGCCGAAGCTTGTGGCCCGACGTCTTTGGCTTCCACGAGGTGTTCCACCTGCTGGTCATCGCCGCGAGTGCCGTCTACTTCGTGTTCATCGCCCCGACCGTCGCCGTTCCGCGCTAAACACAAGGCAGAAGCCCCGACTGACGACGCCGGTCTAGTGCGCCTCGGCGCCTTCCCTCGATCTCGACAACGGCGTGCGTCCCGTTGGTGCCCTCGGCCTCGCGGACCTCCGCGAGGTACTCGTCAACCAGTGCGCGGCCACGCTGGGCATCGGCAACGCTCGCGACCACGTGGTACGCGGGCTCGTCAGGATCCGGCCGCACCAGCACGAACCCACCGTCGACGTACACCTTGATGCCGTCGACGAGGTCCACCGAGTCGGTGCGATGGCGGTCGAGCAGGATGCGCATCACGCGCCCCTTCGCCTCCCAGGGGCAGAACTCTGTCGCGGTGATGTAGGGCTGTTGCTGCAGCTCCTCGCGCGCCTGGCTCAGCGGGATGCCCACCTTCGCGCGCAGCTCGAGCAACTTCACGAGCGTGTACATCGCATCGAAAGCCCCGAGATGCGCCGGCCACGCAAAGCCACCCTCGCCGTCCGAAGCGAGGCTCGTGCCGATCACTGATCGAGGCACGCAGCACCGACGCAGGGTCCCCTGGCGTTGCGCTGAACGTGCCGCCTTCCTGGCGAACGAGGTCGCTGATCCACATCGGCGTGGCGGCCGGCGCCAGCACGGTGCCGGGGCTGGAGCGCACCAACCACGACGCCGAGCATCGCCAGGCACTCGTGCGGCGTCAGCACAACGCCCTTCTCGTCGATGATCGTGATGCGTTCGGCGGTGGGGCTGATCATGCAGCCCACGTCGGCGCGAACGGTCCTGCTGATCAACGCCGTCTCGTCCGGGACGGTGCTGTGATGGGTCCCCCTCGCGCATGCCCGCGTTGAGCGGAATCGTGGTCACGCCCAGCTCGTTGAGAATCATCGGCAGCACCGCCGACGCATCGCTGTAGTCGTAGTCGATGAGCACCCGGAAGAGCGCGTTGCGAATGATGTCCTTGTCGATGGTTTCAGCAGGTGCGCGGTGTAGCCGGGGATGGGCTCGCCGTACTCGATGTCGCCCATCTCGTAGAACCCGGCTCGCCGGAAATCCTCGCGGAACAAGAGATTCTCGAGCTTGCGCTCGGCACGCTTGTCGATCTGCAGCCCTTCGTTGTCGAAGAACCGGATGTCGGCGCTGCGCTGATCGAGCGGCGACACGAGCACGTGGATGCCGGCCGCGCACTCCGCGTCGAGCGTCGCCCACTGTGTGACGGGTACCGGCAGCTCGCGAACGTCGCGCGCCTTGGCGCCTGCGCTGACGATGCCGGAGACGATTGCCCGCTTGATCATCCGTGACGAGCGCGCGTGATCCTGACCGACCACGACGCACGCACCTTTCGGCAGGGTCGCGCCGAAGGCGGCGCCCAAACGGGCGCAGAACTCGGGGGTCAGCTCGACGTTGATCAGACCTCCGAGTCCGTAGGACGAGAACAGCCCGCGCCGCCACTCACCGGCCCAGATGATCGACTCGTTGACCGTGGAGCCGGGTTCCACCGTCTTGCTCGGCCAGATCTTCACGCCTGAGCGAATCTGCGACCCGCGGCCGATGACGCACTCGTCAGCGACCACCGAGTTCTCCTCGAGCAGCGAATCGTTCTTGATGGTCACGTTGCGGCAGACGATCGCCTGGCGCAGCCGGCAGCGCTCGCCGATGTAGGAGTGCGGCCAGACGACGCTGTTGCTCACCTTGGTGTTGTCGTCGATGACGCTGTAGCTGCCGATCACGCCGTGCTCGTTGATGTGCGCACCGGCCTTGAGCTTCACCTCGTCGCCGATGAATGCCGGACCGTCGAGCTGGACTCCGATGCCGATCTCCACGCCCTCGCCCATCCACACGTTGCCTTCCTTGCGGCCGGGGATGTGGCAACGGACCTTGCCGTCGAGCGCGTCCCAGTTGGCTTGCATGTACGACTGGATCGAGCCGATGTCGCACCAGTAGTCGTCGACCACGATGCCGTGCAGCGGCTCGTGGCGGCGCAGCATGGTCGGGAACACGTCCTGCGACCAGTCCGCGTTGGTGTCCGGCTTGATGTGGTCGAGCACCCTGCGGCTCGATGACGTAGATGCCGGTGTTGGCGTGGTCGCTGAACACCTCGCCCCACGACGGCTTCTCCAGGAACCGCTTGATATTGCCCTCGTCATCGGTGACGACCACCCCGTACTCGAGCGGATTGGGGACCGAGTGGAGCACGATCGTCGCGTGCGAGCCGCGCTCGGTGTGCGCGCGCATCACAGCGTGAGATCGATGTCGGTGAGGGCGTCGCCGCTGATCACCAGGAAGGTCTCATCGAGCAGGTGCGCCGCGTTGCGCACGCTGCCGGCAGTTCCCAGCGGCCGGTCCTCCACCACGTACTCGATCTCCATGTCGAGGTCGGCGCCGTCGCCGAAGCGGTTGCGGATCTCCGCACCGAGGTATGCGAGCGTGACCACGACCTGGGTGATGCCGTGCTGCCGGAGCAGGCGAAGAATGTGCTCGAGCACTGGCGTGCCCACCACGGGGACGAGCGGCTTCGGAAGGCGGCTCGTCAGCGGTCGCAGACGCGCCCCTTCACCGCCAGCCATGACCACTGCCTTCACAGCCACCTCCTCGGCACCGGCCTGTCGCTCAGATCATATGCGCGGTGCGGAGTATTACGCGCTGATGGTGCTCCACCCGTCGGGCAGGACGACGCGTTGGTGCAGGCACATGAAACGCAGCCGTTCGAGCATCCCAGTCGATGACGCCGGCCAGGCGAAGTCCGCCGCGTCACGACGGGCCGCGACGCGCAGGCGAGCTCCGCGACGCCGGCTGCTCGACGAGCCCACGCAGCGCGCTGGCGATCTCCGCAGGATCGTCTGTCTCCACGACTACCGCGTTGCCGTACGGGCCGCGCGTACTCCTCGCCGGTCGCTCCGACCATGGCGACGCCGCCGGCCGCCATCGCCTCGAGACCCACCAATCCGAACGGCTCGTGACCCGAGTTGGCAAGCACCGAGGTCGCGCCAGCGTTGATCTCGGTGATCACCTGGTCGGGAAGAAAGCGCCGCAGGTAGATGATCGGCGCACCGCCCGTATCGGTGAGCGCGCGCACGATCCCGCCCGCATCCTCCGACCGGCTCGTACCAGTCGGTGACGGCGAGGCCGCATTCGGCGGCGAAGTAGAGCACGGTCGCGCCGTAGGGCTCGAGGCCGCCGCGCATGAGCATCCGGGCGGGCATCCCCTCGGATGCGCAGCTCAGCGATAGCCGCGACGGCTTGGAGCCAGCGCTTGTCCGGGCTGAAGCGGCCGATCTTGAACGCCAGGCACGGGCTCCCGGCGGCAGCGCGGATCGCCCGCGCCGCGGTCTGTCCACCGGAGCGAGCGCGCTCTCCGGGATGCCGTTGGGGATCACCACCGGGTTCACGCCGTACGGCCACATGAGGTGCTTCATGTACTTGCTCACCGTCGTGATCGACGAGACGAAGTCGAGCACCGGCCAGTCGATCACGTCGAACCCGAAGAGATTGTTGGCGTTCCAGAGCAGCACGGCGTGCTGGCGCAGACCCAGCGCGTGCAGCCGGTCGCTCAACGCCCTGCAGAACCACGCGGTGTGCCACTCCTCGCACAGCACCGCCACCGTCCGGCCGGCTTCCGCGGCAGGGCGGATGATCGAGTCGATGAGCGCGTCCGGCAGGGTTGCGGTCAGGTCGCGAATCTTGGCGAGCTCACCTTCATAGACGCCGGTGCGATAGCGATCGCTGATCTGCTGACACCAGCGCACGAGCTGCACACCCTGGTCCAGCTCAACCCCCGGCTTGTCCGGGTCACCGACGAACGCCAGCGTGGTGGGAAACCCAGCTCCGCAAAGGCTCTGCACAGCTCGCGAGCGCGCACGCCGAGACCACCGGCCTGGCTGTACTGATCGGGTCCTTCGAACGAGACCATGACCACTTCGAGGGTTTCAGGAGTGAACATCGCCACACAGTGTGGCGAACAACGCCGCGAGTGGTGCGGTCAGGAGCCGGCGAAGGTCACCGTGTCCATGACGAGCTGGTCGAATTCGCTGCTGAGATCGGTCGCGTCGCCCTGGCGGTAGTTGTAGTCGAAGTCGTAGATCCGTCCGTTGGCCCCAAAGACGTACTCGATCTCGGTGATGGCCGCGGCGCCGATGCAGCGGTAGTCACCTGTGTAGTGCCACTCCTGTCGAACCCCCCTGACGCCTTGGACGTCGACCGTCGTTGACGGTTGACTGCGCCGGCCCGGCGCAGACCAATGGCGTCGGGCCGCTCTCAGACGGAACCCGCCCGGGGTCAACTTCGATCACGATCTGCGGGCTTTCGTCCTCCTCCGGGCACTCCCGTGGTTGCTGCGCCGGCAGGCCAAGAAAGATCGTGGTCTGCGGTCCGGTGGCGGTGAATCCCGAGTACTGGACGCCGGGGTCACATTCGGCCAGATTCCACGCGGGGTCATAGCTGAAGCTGAGGACGCCCGACACGCTGAGGTGTCGGGTCCAGCCCGCTGGGCCGGTCGGAGTCGGGAGCGTTGGTCCGGGCGTCGAGGCAGCAGTGGGCGTGGTTGCCACCGCTGGAGTTGGGGTCGCGGCGGCGGTGGTGCCGCACCCGCTGAGCACGGTCGCGGTGATCACCGCTGCACGGAACCGGAAGCTCTGCGATGTCGGGGAGGAGCCCGCGGTGTCCACGCAGGGGGAACACCCTTATTTTCCAAGGAGTTACGGACATTGCTCCGAACACACGCCGCCCCGCGGCATGCGAATCCGGCCTGCAGAGTTGCCGGTCTCGACATGCACCCGGTCCCTCATCGGAGCGTCGGATGCGACCACGGACGGGGGCCGAAGCCCCCGATCCTGGTCACGAAAGAGGCGAAGGACCGGCTGGCGGGCGCCGGTTTCTCCGCCCAAACGAAAGTGTCGCAAAGGGCCTGAACATAGGCTCCGATGGTGGGACACAGATTCGTAACGGGAGGGCCACGTTGTCACAGACCAAGCAGCGCCACGGCGTTGCCACCCATCACCTGGGCACGCTCGGCGGCGGTGAGTTCCGCTTGCGCGAATGCGTCGATGTAGCGGCGCGCCGGGAGCAGCGGATGGTCCGAGCCGAAGAGCACTCGATCCGCGCCGCAGAGATCGGCGACCGAGCGATACGCCGTCTGGGCGTACAGAATACGGTCCGGCCGCCGTGTCGAACCACAGGCGGCGGCACAGCTCGGCGATCTCGGGCATGTGCGCGTAGAACGGCAGCCCGCCGCCCAGGTGCGCGCACACGAGCCGCAGATCCGGATGCCGCGTCGCGAATTCGCGACCAGACCCGGCGTCGCGGTGCCCTTTCCCGGGTAGCCGTGGCCAACCGGCTCGCTGCAGTGGAGCACCAGCGGGACGTCAATTCCGCGCAGGCGGACGCCACCTCGTCGATCGCCGGCGATCCGAGGTCGAAGCCCTGCGCATCCGCGTTGAGCTCGCCGGTGCCGCGAAGCCCCTCGCTCGCACAGCGGCGAAGCTCCATGATCGCGCCTGGCTGCGCTGGGCTCACCGTGGCAAAGCAGGTGAGCCGATCCGGGTGGTGCCCGCTGCACCGCGATGAGATGATCGTTGACGCAGCGCAATGTGCCGGATCGGCGAACGGCCAGCCGAAGCAGACGCGATCGGTCGACCCCGGTCGCATCCATGGTGGCCAGCAACTCGTCGGCGGTGACGATCGCGCGCGAGCCGTCGATGACAGATCCGAACCAAGGATCCAGCTCGGCGAGCGCGTCGCGGGCGTCGCGCATGGCCGCCGGGAGGATGTGGACGTGGCTGTCGATGATCATCCGAGCCACCGCCCCTGCGCGAACATCCATGTCCCAGGCACATGAGCACGGCGCTCGCGGCGAGCATCTCCGGACGCAGCTCGCGGAAAGCGCTGGGTGAGGTCACACACCAGCAGCACGGCCGGAAACAGCGCGAGGACATAGCGCGGCTGCGAGCGCCAGAACGGCAGAGAAGCGGTCATCAACCACGCGATGGTGCAGTACAGAGCAAGCGATCGGGGGATTCGCGACGACACCCACATGCCCATGCAGAGCACCAGCCCGAGCAGGCCGAAGGCGACCTCGCGGGCGAAGATCGAGCGAGTCTCGCCATCGGTGGCGCTCACCAGCGTGTGCCACGTGGCCACAAATCCCGTCCCACGGCGCGGTGAGCCGGAGGTCGAACGACGGCAGCCGGTCGGCATCGAGCAGCGCCAGCGCGTCGCCGATGTGCATCTGCATGTAGACGCCGTAGAGCGCAAGCGGCAGCAAGACGAACAGCACCGCAGCAGCTCCGGACGCGGTCGCCATCCGGTCCGCCGGAGCTGCTCGACCGCCAGAGCGCGGGAATGAGCGCGAGCCCGGTCAGTCGAAATGCGACAGGCCAGCGTCGCGGCGACGATCGCCTTTCGCGATTGTCCGGCGCGGGCGTAGTACAGGCTTGCCGCCGCCGACGCGATGAAAGAGCTCTCGCTGAAAGGCGCGATGAGAAAGAGTGCCGTCGGCGCCAGCGCGATCAACCATACCGCGAAGATGCCGACGCCTGGTCGCGCTCGCCGATCACCAAGCGTCCGAGATACCAGAGCGCGACGGTCTCGGCGACGGCATTGACCAACCACGCGGCGGTCACGCCGTCGCTGCGTCACCACGTCACCGCGCGCACGACCAGCGGGAAGCCGGGCAGGAACGCGTCGCGATAGTCGAGATGCGCCGGATATCCATGGGCGGCGATGGACATGTAGCTGACCGCGTCCCATGCGACCAGGTGATCGCGGATTCCGGTCGAGCAGTGGCGTTCCGGGGAAATCGATAGCGAGCACGGCGGCGAAGACACCGAACCAGAGCAGACGCGAAACCGCAACCGCCGCAAGCGCGGTGCCCCACGACGACCCGGCCGGCCGCCGCATCACGCGGGCGGATCGAGCCCGTCGAGCAACGCCGGATTGCGGCGCAGCTGCCACAGCTCGCGAAACGCGCGCAGCGACCACACGCATGTCGGCACCGGTGGCGCGTCCCGTCGTGCGCGGATAATGGTGCACACCGACATCCATCAGCTGGTAGCCACTCCGCCTGGCGCGGAGGAGGAGCTCGGTGGAGACGAGCGCTCCTTCGGCATGCAGCCCCTGACCGACGGCGCGTGGAAACAGCTTGAAGGCGCAGTTGACGTCACGAACCGTCGGGCCGAAGGCTAGCCGGACGAGGCCGAAAAAGGCTTTGTGATAGAAGCGCCGGAGCAGCGTGTCCTGGCGATGGATGCGGTAGCCGGAGACGACGTGGTTGGACGCATACAGGGCCAGCAGCCGCGAGATCTCGTTGGGATCGAACTGGCCGTCACTGTCCATGTGGAACACCGCCTCGCACGATGCGCCGCATCGAATCCCCTGCGCAACGCCGCGCCGTAGCCGCGATTGCGAGGATGCGATACGACGCGCACGCGCGCGCCCGGGCGCATCGACGCTCGAGGCGCGTGCCGCTGTCGCATCGCTGCTCCCGTCATCGACGACGAGCACCTCGAAGTCCGGAATGCCCAGTCGACGAATGCGTCGGCGGTGCGCCGAACCGTCTCTGCGATCACCGCTTCCTCGTTGTAGGCGGGCAGGACCGCGCTGATCGACGGCAGGGTGGCCATCCCAGGCTGCTCCACGCACGCCGTAGATGATGATGTGATCGGTTCTCGCCACGACGTGGAAGCCCTGGGTCGCCCACCAGTGCAGGTCCACGTTGGCATCGACAGCCCCCGCATCGGTGAGTCGATCGTCGATCTCCACGTAGCTGATGTCGTACTTGCGCAGCAGTCCGGGGATCGGGCAGGACGCGGGGTCCGCAGCGCATCCCTGGTACATCGTCTGGACGTCCTGGAAGCGCGTCTCGAAGCTGATGCCGTAGCTCCAGAGCCATCCTCCATAGCCCAGCACCCCGATCCGGCCGGCCACCGCGAGCACAGGATCGTTGGGCCGTCCGAAGGTCAGGAAAACGGCTCCTTTGGGGGTGACGCGGTCGATGGTCGCGGCGAGTTGCACCTCCTGGCTATTGGCGATCGCATACGGACCGGTGATCGCGTCCTGGGGTGGCGTCCAGGGGAGCAGGCGCACGACCACAAGTGCACCGGTGAGGAGTACCGGCGTCACCAGGAGGGCGGCCGCGATCCGCGGCCAGAGTCGGGTCCACCAGTGCGCTGCCAGCGCGCCGACGAGCAACGCGATGACGAGATACCAGTACACCAGCAGCTTGGTGTTGTCCCAGTTCCAGGATTGGAAGACCACGAGGTTGCAGGCCGCGAAAATGACCAGCCCACCGAGCGCGAGTTCGAGCAACGGAGCGGGAAAGGCGGTGGTGAGCGTCCGGCCGACCCGTGCAACCGCTCCGCTGCCGAGACGCGCCGCGGCGCCGACGCTGACCACAACCAGCAGCGGGACCGCGATGCCGAGGTTGGCGAGCCAGAACCCCCACCACGGCGCCGTGAACAGCATCGCGATCGCGTGCGCCGCGCCGACGATAAGGTTGCCGATCGAAAACGTCAGCCGACCGCCGTCGATCGTGCCGCTGTTGGCGAGCCAGCCCGGCTCGATCCAGGGGTAGGCGTTGGTGCCATAGGGCGTCGTCGCTGCCCCGTGCTGCGACAACGCCAGTTGCGCGAGCCGTACACCGCCGAGGACCACGCCCACAGTGAGGAGCGCAAGCCACTCACGCCGTCGCCTGCGTACGAGCAGCACGAGCAGCAGGATGGTCAATGCGATCAGCGTCTGCACGTGGACGATCGGCAGCACGCCGAGGAGCACGCCCGCGAGCGCGAACGCCACCCAGCTGCGCTCGCTGGATGACGCGCCTGCAAGCACGAGCAGCAGCACCGATATCGCCGCAGCGAAACCGAAGAGCAGCGTGCGTTGGGGGAGCCACCACGCCATGAGCGGCGTGTACCACTGCATGTTCGGCAAGGGCGCGGCGCCGCCGTCAGAGGGCAGGCCGTCGTAGGCGCGCGGTTGCGCGGCGATGGTCCCGGGAAGGTCGTGGAGTGTCCACCCGACGATCGAGACCCCGGTCGTCGGATGCGAGACGACGTACTGCAACGTGCACTGCGTCGCGGTGAATCCGTGACTCGTGCATGCATCCGCGAAAGCGCCGATGAAGCCGAGGCCGCCGCCGATGAAGCAGATGAGCAAGGCGATGATGCCCGCGCCGGTGCCGAGTCCGAGACGGCGCCCCAGGGCCACGATCAGCACGCCGACCACGAGCATGAGCACGCCCCCTGGGATCGCCAGTGCGAGTCCGGGCGCGAGGCCCAGTGTCATCAGGGTCGCGGCGTGAAAATCGGGGAGGAACGGATAGAGCAACGGCGTGCCGCTCACCAGCGGATTGGTGGGCGGTATGTTGCCGCCGAGCGCGAAGCTGGACGCCGTCGTCAGGTGTTGCGACCAGTCGGCCCAGACGGTGGGATAGCCCGCCTCGAGACCGCCCGTGTCTGCATAGACCGTGTGCGCGAAGATCAGCGTGACGATGCCGCTGCCGGCCGCGAGCGCCAGGATCGAGAACCAGGGTGTGTGCGCCGTCCAGCGGTCCCGCGACTCCATCCACGAGGCGCGCCAGGTCTCGCGCGGATCGGCGATGAGCAGTGACGCTGCCAGGGCCGCCAGCAGCATGAGCAGCGGACCGCCAAGCACTGTCGCATCGTTCAACCCCACGACCAGCGACAGCCCGTAGGTCACCGCAGTCCCGATCAGCAGACCGGTGATGACACCGATGAGCGCGCGCTCGACCAGTGTCAGCTGCGTCCGGGCAAGCCCGGACAGCGCTGCCCCGGCCGCGAGCGTCAGTGCGGCATCAAGGACGACGAGGAACGCGGTCACCCGATGTCGACCCAGCTCCTCATCTGCTGGTCGGCGGCGCTTTGCGGCATCGCCGTCCAGATCGGGTAGAAGAAGATGAACGCGGCGAGAATCGCGCCGACGAGCGCGTACGACACGGGGGCAAGCGAGAGTTGCCTGCCGCCGTAGTTGATGCGGAGGCGGCGGATGGCGGTGAGACCGTAGGCGAGCGCCAGCGCCGTGAACAGCAGCATGCCGAGCGCGTGATAGAAGAACAGCACGCGGCGTTCATTCCCGGGCACCCACATCATCCAGGACGCGAGGTACCCGAGCACGATGAATGCGGGAACGAACCGGCGCGAGATGACTGCTGAGACCGTGACCAGCGCAGCGAATGCCACGACGCCAACAAACGCGACGACGAACCAGAAGCCGGGAGAGGTGCGCGAAATCTCGTATTGCGATGACGGGTCTTGATGGAAGAGCGCGGTGAATTGCGCGCCCGTGTAGGACGTGTTGAAGTTGGTGGGCGCGTGATATCGCACCGCCGCCTGGTAGAGGATGATCATCGCGACCAGCGATCCAAGGCCGAGGAAGGCGACGAACAGGCGCCACCAGTTCGGTCCGCGCGTCAGCCGCCATACGCAGAACAGCAGGCCGATGATGCCGAGCCACCAGATGGCGGGATTTCCCATGTCGGTGATCTCTGCCACCGGCCCGTTGTTCGGCGCATTGGTGGCGTAGAAGAGCACGGGATGCTCCATCACCGGCCAGGTCAGCCAGAGCGACGAGTAGGGATGGCTGTGGCATTCCTCGGCGTGGTAACGCAATGACGCCGCGGTGATCTGCACGATATTGTCGATTGCCTCGACGGGATTCGGCACCGTCACCGAGCCGATTTTCATGACCGGGACCTTCAGCACCTTCGGCGTTCCGGGCAGCCCCGACACGGCCGGGTTGCAGCCGGTGAAGAAATACACGTCCTGGTGCGGAATGGTCTCGTAGCGCGAGAACGACGCGCCGAAAATACCGAGGGCGATGAGCCCCCCGGCGACGTAGTGCAGGATCGCGCGCCGGCCCGCCGCGTGCCGCCACATGATCGTCTCGGCTCGCCCGGGGCCGGCGATGCGACGTAGCCAGGGCACGAGGCCGGCGAGGTACGGAGCGGCGCCACGCATCACGATGAGTCCGCCCGCGACGATGAGCGGTGCGAGGGCAGTCAGCTTGGCTGCAAACGCAAGCCCCGCCACACCCGCCATCACGTACAGGGTCGTGCGCCATTGCACGCGCGTTCGCGCCTGCCAGTGCAACAGGAAGACGTAATAAAAGAGCGCGACGAAGAAGATCGCGATGATGTCGATGACCCCCGTCCGGGATTCGACGAACGCCAGGCCGTCGAAGCAGATGAAGAGCGCGGTCGCGGTGGCGAAGAAACGGTCGCGGCGGAGGCGCAGCGCGACCAGGTACATCAACCCCACGAGCAGGCTGCCGAAGAGGGAGGTGCTCAGCCGCCACGACCAGCTGTTGAACCCGAAGAGCGCGATCGGCGGCGCCATCAACAACTTCGCGAGCGGCGGTTCGGGGTCGAAATACAACTCGGCCGGCTGGCGCAGATCCTTGGCGGCGTCGACCGGGAAATACACCTCGTCGAACACGTAGCCGCAGACGCTGATGTCGATGTGGCTGACCTTGACGCCGGCGACCACGCCCGGGCGGTCCGACCGGGACGAGCGTGCATTCAGCGCTCGATCCCCCGGTGGTCGGGAAGCCGACCCCGAGAGCGGTGACCGCGCCGCCACCGCTCAGGAAGTTGGGAAAAATCGGGCTCGCAAATCGCAGGCCGAATGCCAGGACGACCAGGGCGACCACAGCGATGACATCGAAGCAACTCAGTTCCAGGAACCCCCGAAGCCCGGCGCGGACCAGCGGTGGACCTCCGTCTGAGACGGGTGTACGATGCTCTGCGTTCGATACTTCTACTGACATCTCTTTACAAGATTTCGAGGTTCCTTTACTGCTATCCTGAGAGGCGAGGGGTACAGTCAAGGCCGCAGCGCTTGGGCTGCCCATGTTTGAAACTCATTCCCTTCCTGAAAGGCCGGAGGGTTCCCCCTCCGGTCTTTTTTTGTCCATTTGGCTTCACAGCCGGGCCATGCGGGCGGCGGCGCGCCGCTCCGACGCGTCGGGCCAGGCGGCGCTGCGGGTCCCCTGGGCGACCGCGGGCATCAGGGGTCCTCTCACGCCAGCGATGCTGACATAGGCGTCAGCCCCGTGGCGTCTCGCCGATCAGGCCGGGGTCGGTACCCGCGCGGCGCCCGCCGGCGTGATGGCGAGCATCCGGTCGATGGCACCACGGGCCTGGGCGGCGATCACCGGGTCGACGGTCACTCGCGGCGCCATTCGCTCGAGCGAGAGCGCCACCTTCTCCAGCGTGATCTTCTTCATGTAGGGACACACCGCCGCTTCAGAGGCGGCGAGGAATCGCTTGCCCGGCGAGTCCTGCTCCATGCGGTGCAGGATGCCGACCTCGGTCGCGACGATGAAGGTGCTCGCCGGCGACGCGGCCGCGCGGCGGACCATCCCTTCGGTGGAGGTGACCACTGTGACCGGTCCCGAGATGTCGCCGGAGGAGACGCGGTAGAGCGTCGATGAGGTGCAACCACACTCAGGGTGGATCAGCAGTTCGGCGTCCGGGTGCTCACGGCGCATCGAGTCGAGCCGCTCGGGGACGATGCCGGCGTGGACGTGGCACTCGCCCATCCAGACATGCATCTTGCGGCCGGTGACGCGCTCGAGATGAGCCCCGAGGAACATGTCGGGGCAGAAGAGGATCTCGCGGTCCAGCGGAATCGAGCGGATGACCGCTTCGGCGTTGGAGGAGGTGCAGCAGTAGTCGGAGAGCGCCTTCACCTCGGCGGTGGTGTTCACGTAGGACACCACGACCGCCTCGGGGAACTCGGCCTTCCAGGCGCGGAGCTGATCGGCGTCGATGGTCGCCGCAAGCGAGCATCCGGCCTCCAGATCCGGGAGCAGCACTGTCTTCTGGGGCGAGAGGATGGCCGCCGTCTCGGCCATGAAATGGACTCCGCAGAAGACGATCACCGAGGCGTCGGTGGCAGCGGCCTGCTGCGCGAGCCCGAGCGAGTTGCCGACGAAATCGGCGATGTCCTGGACCTCAGGGCGCTGATAGTTGTGGGCCAGGATCACCGCGTTGCGCTCGAACCGCAACCGGTTGATCCGGTCCAGCAGTTGGCTCCGGCCCCCCGTCGCGACGTCCCGCTCTGCAGTGATCACCCCGCCACCTTTCCCCGGCGCTCAGGGCTTTCGTGGATAAAAGTCAGATTGACCTAAGCAAGTATAGCAGGCTTGCCGGCCCGCGCCCGACTGCCCTGATCGCCGGCGTCACGAGGCACCTCCGTCGTCTACCGTGATCCCCGTGACGGTGATCGGCGTCGTGGTCCGGCCAAGGAGCACCTTCGCCGGCACTCGCGGACTCGCCGCGCCTCGCGCTCGGTTTCGCCGCCGTGCTGGGGACCGGGATCGTCGCCCTGGCACTCGGCCTGCTTGCCAACCAGCTCGGAGGCGGGGGCTCGGCAGGCGTGGTCACGTCCCTGCTGCTGCCGGTGATCTTCCTCATCTATTGGGGCGCGTCTGCCCTGATCATCGATGCCGGCGCCGGGCTCACGGCGCGTGCGGGGCGCTGGCGTCAGTACCTCGCCGTCAGTGGGTTCACCTTCATCCCCTGGATCGCCTTCGGGATCCTGTCGGTGATCGAGGCCGCCACCGGGTCGGGCAGCGTTGCCGAGTCGGTGGTCGCCTGGTTCACCCTGCCACTGCTGGCCTGGTTCCTGTGGCTCACCGCACTGGCGGTGTACTCGGTGTTCGAGGTCACACCGTTTGCCGCCCTGGCGCTGGCGATGCTGCCGGATGCGGTGCTGCTCTTCGTGCTGATCGTTCTCCTCGTCTCGGCCAAGCTCTGACATGCGGCGCACGGCCAGAGCGGTTTCGGACCGGCAGCGACAGCTCCTCATCAACACCGGGGTGGCGGCCGTCTATCTCGTGCTCGCCGTGCTGCTGTGCAGCAGCGCCTGGCGCGCACCGACGACGACCTACATCGGCCAGGGCCCCGACCCGATCCAGCAGATGTGGGGCATCGCCTGGGTGCCCTTGCCATCAGTCATGGGCTCAATCCGCTCTACACCTCATTCCATCAACACGCCGACCGGAACCGACCTGCTCTGGAACGCCCCCACCGCAGTCGTCACCACCGTGCTCTGGCCGGTGACCGCGTTGTTCGGCGCGATCGTCACCTACAACCTCGCGCTGACGTTGGGTCTCGTGCTCGCGGCTTTCTTTGCGTTTCTGGTCATCCGGCGCTGGGTCTCCGGCGGCGTCGTCGCCGCGGCGGTTGGTGGCCTGCTCTACGGCTTTTCTCCGTACATGACCGGCGCAGTACTTCGGTCACTATCGACCTCGTGCTCTCCGGCGTCACGCCACCGCTGGCGCTGATGCTCGCCGATGAGATCCTGGTGCGACAGCGATCGCGGCCTGTGGTGCTCGGGTTGCTCGGCGCGGCACTCGCGATCGTGCAGTTCTTCATCGCGCAGGAGATCCTGCTCACCGAGGCGCTGGTCGGCGTGCTGTTCGCGATCGTGCTCGCGCTCACGCACCGCGACGCCGTGCGTAGTCCGCGCGGGATTCGTCGTGCGGACGCTCGCGCATCGCGGCGCTGCCGCGGTGATCGTCGTGCTCGCGTATCCGATCTGGCTGCAGTTCTTCGGCCCCGACCACGTGGTGATCCGCGGCGCGATCCACGGCACCGACATCTACGTCACCGATCCTGCGAATTTCGTCGTCCCCACTGTTGCGCAACTCATCATCCCGCAGGTGGCGACCAGCATCTCCTCGCATTTCAGCGGCAACGCTTCGGAATGGGACGCCTATCTCGGCATCCCGCTCATCCTTGTGCTCTGGTCGCGACCGTTCGTTTCTGGCGCGTGCCCTCAGATCCGTATCGCCGGTGTCATGGCGCTGGTGATCGCCATCCTCTCGCTCGGTCCGCACATCAACGTGCGGAGGACATCAACTCCTCGCGCTGCCGCTGCCGTGGTGGATTCCCGCGCATCTGCCGGTGCTCGACGACATCCTGCCGACACCGATTGATGATGTATGTCGACCTCGCGGCGGCGATCATCCTCGCGTTCGTGCTGCGCGCGGTCTGGATGTTGCGAGCGCGACCGCTCATCAACGTTGTGGTGGCGCGGCGGTGCTGCTCCCGCTCGCTGCCGACCTTCCCGCACCCGCGACCACGCTGACCATCCCCGCGGTCTTCGCCTCGAGACTCCCCAGACGGCGATCCCCTCTGATGCCATCGTCCTCTTCGAACCCTTCCCGAGCAGCGACTATTCGCACGCCATGGCGTGGCAGGTTGCCAGCGACTTCTGGTTCACGCATGCTCGGCGGCTACATCATCGGCCCGTAGCGCCCGGGCGTCGACGACCTGCAGCGACGCATCCACGCGCTGACCGCGAACACCGGCAGCGTGACGCTTGACCGAGGCGGAGCGCGAACCGCTCGACATCGATCTGCATACGCTCCGGGTCAGCGAGCTGGTCGCCGGACCCCGGGGCGGCGCCCGGGGCGGTCTCGCTGTTCACCCAGCTGTCGGGACGGCGCCGACGGAACCGACGGCTTCTGGTTCTGGGCGGCGCCCGTCTTCCACTGGCCGAGCGCACGACACCGATCGGTGACGTCTGGCGACCGACTAGAGGGTTCGCCACTATCCTTGGCCGGTGACTTCTGGGCCCGTCACCCCCGAACGGTCCCGCGGCGCCGCGCCTCTCGTGAGCATGGTCATCCCGACCCGCAACGAGGCGAACAACATTCAGCCGCTGGTTGATCGCGTGACCGCCGCGCTCGGCGACGCCGCGTTCGAGATCTGCTTTGTCGATGACAGCGACGACAACACCGCCGATCGCCTGCTCGAGCTCACCCAGTCCAATCCGTCGATCCGCTGCCTGCTGCGCCAGGGTGCCGACCGCAAAGGCGGGCTGAGCACGGCTGTCGTCGCCGGGTTGCGGATGGCGCGCGGGCGCTACGTCTGCGTCATGGACGCCGATCTGCAGCACCCACCGGAGCTGATTCCCATGCTGCTTGCCGAGGCCGAAAAGGGCGCCGACCTCGTGGTGGCGAGCCGGTACGCGCCAGGTGGGAGCCACGAGGGGCTGGGCGGTGCGGTCAGACGCATCGTCAGCCGCGAGGCGACGGTGGTGGCGCGAGTCCTGTTCAAGGAGGCACGGCAGAGCTCGGATCCGCTGTCCGGGTACTTCCTCTGCCGTCGCGCACTCATCGACGGGATCGAGTTCCGGCCTGTCGGCTTCAAGATCCTGCTCGAGCTGCTCGTTTGCGTGCCGGGGCTGCGCGTGGTCGACGTGCCGGTCGTCCAGGCGACCCGCGAGGAAGGCGTCAGCAAGGCGACTGCCCGCCAGGGCCTCATGTACCTCCGGCATCTCCGCTCGCTCTTCTTCAATGTCCCCGGCTCCGCGCGCATCTGGAAATTCGGCCTGGTGGGGATCACCGGGCTCTGCGTCTTTCTGCCGGTGCTCGCAATCCTCATCGGGCTCGGCGGTGTGACTCCGCTCGTGGCCTTCGTCCCCGCCTTTGCATTGAGCGCGGCCTGGAACACCTGGCTGAACTGGCGGCTCACCTTCAGCGACCAGCGGCGCGGGGGGCGTGGGCCGGGCACTACCTCGAGTTCGCGCTGCTGAGCGGGTGCGTGATGTTCGCTGTGTTCGCCGTCCTGGTCGATGTCTGGACAGTGCCGTCGGTGCTTGCCGGGCTCGCCGCGGCCTTCGTCGCGATGCTGATCAACGGGCTCGCGAATCGGGCCCACATCCATCGGAGCCCATCGATGTGGGCCGTCGTGGCGGTCGACCACGGCGTGCAGGGTGGCCTCGCGCGCCTCGCCGGACGAGGTCGGCGCTGATCGCGCCTATCTCCTTCCCGCCCGCGGCGATGCCTCCTCGGGCCTGCCCGAAGGATTGCTCGCATACGTGATCGAGCACAAGCGGCCGGTGCTGCTCACCGAGGCGGCGTCGTATCGCGCACAGCGACGCTCGAACATCGAGACCGCCTCCCGCATGCTCCTTCCCGTGGTCCGCAACGACGCAGGTCATCGCGGTCGTGGTGTGCGAGCGATTCGCACCGGTCGGCTTCGACACCGCCGCGCTCGAGACCGCGACGCTCGCGGTGAGCGCGATCGAACCGCTGCTGGTCGCCGCGGCAGCCGATCAGCCCGAACGACCGGAGATCGCTCCGGCTCGGGCCGCGCCTGGCCCGGCGAGGTAGTTCCGACGTCGGCGGGGGCGTTCGCCGCGGGCACACGCACAGGGCGCGACCGGCTGCTGCCGGAGGCCGGCGCAGCGCCATCTGCCTGCTCGGGATCGCGCCGCGATCGGACTCCGGATGGCGGTCGGGGGCCGGACACGGCTGCCTCCATGCCCGCGGGTCTCGTCTTCGCGGTCGCGCTGCTTGCGGTGAGCATCGCCGCCGGATGGCGTGCCGGACGGCCACGCGCGACGTTGCGTCGCGCTCGGCGTGGCGGGCGGCGGCGCGCTGGTCGCCGCGTGGCTGCTCTCCCGAGGCGTGCGCCGCGTCTCGCAGTCGCGCCGGTCAACGCGGTGATCTTCATCTGGACGCCGCTGGTCGCGCTCATCGCAGTGGCCGAAGAGGTGGTCTTCCGCGGCGTGCTCTTCGACGCCGTCCGCGACTGGGGCGGCGACGGCGCAGCCCTGGTCGTCGACCACCCTGGTGTTCGCGGTGATCCACGTGCCGCTGTACGGCATCGGATCGCTGCCGCTGGATCTGGCGGCCGGCCTGCTGCTCGGTGGCCTCCGCGTCGTGAGCCGCGGCGTGCTCGCACCCGCGGTCGCGCATGTCGTCGCTGACCTCGCCGGCGGCTGGCTGCTGTGACCACGCGGCGGGGCTGGGGGTGATCCTCGTGTCAGTCGTGGCGCTGACGCTGGTCTGGCGTGTCCTCCCGGCCGGCGTCCCCGCCGATCTACGACGGCCAGTGCATCGCCGATCCCTACGTGACGCTTGGCGGACACGCCCCCCGCCAAGGCAGTCACCAAGACGTTTCCGCCGCAGCAGCTCCTCTGCCTGGGGAGGTCGTCACCGGCGAGTCGCCGCCGCAAGCCCAGCTCCTGATGGAGGCGGGCACCTTCAAGAGCTCGACCCCGCTGACCATGAGCATCACTCCGATCCCGGCCCCGGACGTCAAACCCCCGAACGGCACGATCCAGGGCAACGTCTACCGGTTCTCAGTGCTCACGCCATCCGGGAGCGAGCTCGAACCGGCGACGCCAGCGCTCGCGGCAACGATCATCCTGCGCGGCACCACCTCCATCCCCAGCGCCGACGATCGAGCGGTTCAACGGCACGTCGTGGACGCCCTCCCCACCTTGAACGCCGGGTGCGGCAACACCTTCGAGGCAACGTCCACGGTCCTCGGTGACTTTGCCGCCGTGGCGGCCGGACCGGCGGCGGCACCCCAACCGTCGACTGCCGCCGGTGGATTCCCCGGGCTCGCGATCATCGGGGGCCTGCTGCTCGTCCTCATCGTCGCCGTGATCGCGCTCTTCACACTCGACGTCGCGGGCGAACCGCGATCGAGACCAGCGGAGCGCTAGGCGCGCAGCCGCGGCGTTGCCAGCCAGCTCTCCATCTCGATGAGCCAGCGCTCGCCGGGCGGGCCCATCCCGGCGCCCGGAACGCCGAGGCGCTGCAGCACGGTGCGCCGGCCGCCCAAGCCGGACGGTCAGGTGATGCGGGAGCGATGCGAGATCCTGCGCCACCTCGAGCGCCGCCTCCTCGTCGTCGACGACGCCATCGATCAACCTGAGCTCGACTGCTCTCGCGCCGAGCCACACCTCGCCAGTGGTGACGCGGGCGAGCGCCTCGTCGTCGTAGCCGCGAGCGGCGCGGACCGCGCCGGTGAATCGTTTGAAGATCTGGTCGACGAGGTCGCGCTCGTGCTCCTCGTCCTCCTTGGTGGGCTCGCGCCACGGCGCGCCGAGGTCTTTGAACGGACCGGTCTTGGTGACCACCATGCGCGCGCCGATGCGCTGCAGCGCATCGACCACCACCGGACGCACGCTGATCACGCCGATGGACCCGACCAGCGCGCTGGGAAAGGCGAGGATCCGGCTTGCCCCGCAGGCGAGGAAATACGCGCCCGAGGCGCCGACACCTTTGATCCACGCCACCACCGGCTTGCGTGGCCGCGAGGCGCCGCACCGCGACATACAGCTGCTCGGATGCGATCGCGGTACCGCCGGGCGAGTCGATCTCCAGGAGCACGGCGCGAATGCGCGCGTTTCGTCGCGCCCCGCCGAGGGTGCGGATGAGGTCCTCGGTCCGCGTGGCACCGCCGATGGCGCCGCGAATCTGGACGACCCCGATGCGCCTGCGGTCGGTGAGACCAGCGATGCGGTCGGGCAGACGGCGTTCGGTGATCACGTTGCCATGCTAGTCGCGTCGCACTCCACGAGGGATCAGGGTGACGTGGGCGCGGGCCTGTGCGGTCGGGCACACTACGCAATCGTGAAGTGCTTGTTGCCGTCCGCCGATGCCCTGCGCCGGCGTCGTCGCGCCGAGCGCGGCGCCAACGCGATCGCACTGGCCGCCGCCGTCGTGGTCGCGCTCGCGATCGTCGTGGTGGCGTACCTGCTCCTCCGCACACCGACCACGAAAGCGGTCGTCGGTGTCCAGGCGAATCCTTCGGTGAGCGCCAGCCCGACCGCCACGCCCGCTCCGAGCACACCGCCCCCCACCGAGGCACCGACCGCAGCCCCGACGGCGACGCCGACGCCGACCCCGCCGACCACCGCGGCGTTCGTGGGCTTGAGCGCCCCGCAGCGGATCGCCTGCAAGGGTCAGAGCACTGTCTACCCGCATATGACCTGGTCGGTGGTCAACGCGACCGGGATCACGATCTCCATCGACCTGCCGGGCGGTGTCTTCAACACCTACGGCACCTCAGGCGCCAGCGATCAGCAGGATTCGCCGGTGCCGTTCGCCTGCTCAGGTTCCTTCAAGCACACGTACTACTTCGCGACGGTCGGGAGCGTCGGGCCGGTGTCCAATCGCACGGTGGTCATCACCGCCACTCCCTGACGTCCGGGTCAGTGCTCGCCGGCGCTCCGCGCGGACTCGGCCTGCTGCAGCGTGGTGGCGACCGCCTCGCCGGTCACGTTCATGACCAGGCCGATGGTATCGCCGTCATCCCAGGCGCACAGCGACAGCGACGTCAGCGGCGCCGGACCGGTCGCCGGGGAGCAGATGAAATCGCTGCCCTGGGTTGCGGTGTTGCGTGTCCTGGTGCTGCTCACGGTCACGCCCTCGTTCTTGAGACCGCTCGTGAAGTCGCTGAAGAGTTGCTTGGTGCTCGATTCGATGCCGGGGCCCTGCGCGAGCAGCACCACGACAACGGCCTGTCCCTGCGCGCCGTACACACCGCTGACCACTGTCGTCGCGCCCGATTGCATCATCACTTTCTGCATCTGCTGCGACACCGCGGTCGCGGCCGGCGTGTGGATCGCGGTGAGCGTGCCCACGGTTGTGGGCGTGGTGATCGTGTGTTTGGGATGCGCGCCGAGCGCCCATTCGTAGCCGGCGAAGCCGAGCACCGCCAGCAGGATGATCGTGAGCACGATACCGACGGCCTTGCGTCCGGTGACTCCGCGTTTGCGGGGAGCGTCAGGCACCATCCATGCGCTGTCGTCGCGCTCCGCGGCCGGATGCGCGCGCGCCGACCATGCGGGTTGCCCATCGGCGCCGTCGGCACGAGGCCGACCGGCGACATCGGCGTCGCGACTTCGGATATTCCAGCCGGAGCCGCCAGGCACCATCGGGCCAACCCGCTCCGGCGCCTCGGGACGCTGGCCGATGGTCGGCGTCGAGAGGCGCTGCTGCGCGACACCGAGCGATGCGGGGACGGCTTCAAAGGAGTGCGGCTTCGGCGGTGGTTCCGGCGGTGGCATGAGCGCCGAGGCGAGGATTGCCCGAGGGTCTGACGACGCCGTCGCGGCCGGCACCTGCGTGCGGGGACCAGGCTCGAAGGCGAGATTGGGACGCGGCGCAGCCTCAAAGGCGAGATTGGGACCGCCCGCGTCGCGCACCGGCTCACGCGGGGGCGTGGGGGCGTGCTCGAACTGGGTGTGGTCCGGCACCTTCCTGAACGAGAGGGATCCGCCCTCCTGGGTCTGATCGGTCATCGTCTTCCATTCCGTGCGGCGCACGGCCAAGCAATCGAGATGTGAGCAGCCTATGTCGGCTACCGCACGCCACAGCCGATGTCAGGGCACTGCTGCCGGAGTGTCACGGATGTGTCACGCCCTACCCACAGATCGTGCGGACGGGCCCTGGTCATCAGCGGTAGTCGTGCGATCCGTGAAAGCCGGTGTCGGCAGGCGGCGGTCCGGGACGAGTGATCGGGATACCGTCGGGAGTGAGCGCGGTCACCATCTCCACCAGGACGTTGACCCGGCCGTGTTCCACCTGCAGGCGGCCGTCGACCATCAGCAGGGGATGGCGGCTCACCTCGAGGGTGCGCTTGACCACCGGCGGCCGGAAGACGAGATCGAGATGCGCCTCCTCATCGGCGAGCGTGAAGAACCGGAAGCCGCGTGCGGTGGACGGCTGCTGGCGGGTGATGACCAGCCCCGCGACGCGAATTCTGGTGCCGTCGACCAGGTCGCGCACCTTCGCCAGGGGGACGCAACCGAGCGCGTTGAGGCGCTCGCGCATGAAGGACACCAGGTGCGGCCCGGTACTCACCGCGGTGAGCGCGTATTCGGTGTTCACCCGCGTGCGCTCATCCATCTCGGGAAGCGTCGGCGGTTCCGCCGGCAGCGCGATCAGCGGCGGCACCGGGTCGGTGCTGGGGTCGTGCGCCATGTGAGGCAGGTCGCCGAGCCGGTTGCCGGCGATCGCGCCACTGCCGCGCGGCGGGCCGGTCACCACCGCCGTCGCGCCGCTCGGCTGATCCGCGGGTGCGACCGTCGCTCGCCGGCGCCGTCGTGGCGGCAGTGACTCCTCGATCTCCTTCAAGGTCCAGAGCAGTTGACGGCGCGATCTGCCGGCGGCCACGGCATCGAACGCACCCACGCGAATCAGGTTCTCCATGGCAAGCCGCGAAAGGAGCGTGTGCTGCCAGAAGGCCGCGACCGACGTGTTGGCACCGGCGATGACGGCGTCGTCGCAGGCGGCACGCGCGGTGGGACCGAGTCCGCGCACGTAGGCGAAACCGAGCCGGATGCCGAACTCGCCCGGCTGCACGGCCTCCACCAGACAGCGTGCCCGGCTGCGGGTCACGTCGACCGGCAGGATCGTGACGCCATGCCGCTTGGCGTCATCCACCAGCACCGACGGGTGATAGAAGCCCATGGGCTGCGCATTCAGCAACGCGCACGTGTAGTGCGCGGGATAGGTCATGCGCAGCCATGCGGTTTCGTAGGCGGTGCGTGCGAAGGCAGCGGCGTGCGACTTGCAGAAGCCGAACTCCGCGAACCCGGCGACGCTCTTGAAGATCTGCTGTGCCACCGCCTCATCGACGTCATGCTCGATGCAGCGTTGGATGAAACCGTCGCGGAGCTCCTCCATCTCCACCCGTGAACGGTGCCGGTTCATGGCGCGGCGAAAGCGGTCCGCCTCCCCGGCCGTGTACGCGGCGAGCTCCATGACGATGCGCAGGATCTGCTCCTGGTAGAGAACGACCCCGCATGTTTCTGCCAGGATCGGCTCCAACTTGGGATGCAGATAGGTCACCGGCTCGAGGCCCTGGCGGCGGCGCAGATAGGGATGGACCGCATCACCCTGGATCGGACCGGGACGGATGATCGCCACCTGCACGATCAGGTCGTTGAAGCAGCGCGGTTGTGACTGCCACAGGGATTGCTGCTGCGCGCGCAACTCGATCTGGAAGAGCCCGATGGTGTCGACCCTGCAGATCACGTCGTAGACGCGCTGATCATCGAGGGACAGTTCGTCGAGGTCCGGGCGTTGCCCGGTGGTCTGCTCGATGAAGTCCAGGCACTCCGCAATCGCCGAGAGCGTGCGCAGCCCGAGCAGATCCATCTTGATGAGGCCCATGTCCTCGACGTCGTCCTTGTCGAACTGCACGACCACCCGGCCCGGCATGGTGGCGCGCTCCACGGGGATGACGTCGACGAGCGGTTCGCCGGTGACGAGCATGCCGCCGACGTGAATGCTCAGGTGCCGCGGTGTTCCCTCGATGCGGCGCAGGATGTCGACGAACTGCTGCAACGCTTGGTTGGACACGCCGACGGCCGGGTCCTGTCGTCGCGGGAGTCCCTCCGTCCCAGCTTCCGTGAACCCGCCGGGCCGGCTCCCCCCGCGACGCCACCCGGCCTCGTGGTGTCTGCACCGGCCGATGTCAGCACCGTCTCCACGTCGGCCATGTACCAGCCGTCGGTATGACTGCCGAGCTTGTCGATCACGGTTTCCGGAAACCCCATCGCGGCGCCAACCTGGCGGATCGCCATGCGCGGCCGGAAGGTCACGACATTGGCAACCATGCCGGTGCGGTCCGGACCGTACTTGTCGTACACGTACTGGAGCACCTGCTCGCGATGGTCGGTGGAGAAATCGATGTCGATGTCAGGCGTTCCCTGATGGTCCTCGTGCAGAAAGCGTTCGAACAGCAGGTCGTGCGCGACCGGGTCGACACGCGTGATGCCGAGCAGGTAGGCGACGATCGAGTCGGCCGCACTGCCACGTCCCTGTCCCGGGATGCCGTGCTCGCGAGCGAATCGCATGATGTCCCAGGTGATCAGGAAGAACTCGGCGAGTCGCGTCTTCTCGATCACGTACAGCTCGCGTTGCAGCCGCGCCGCGACGGTGCTGGTCATGGGGTGGTACTTGCGCTGCACGGCGTCCTGACACAGGCTGTAGAGCACCGAGAAGGGCGTCTCGCCGTCGGGCACCGGGTAGCCCGGGAAGCGCACGTCGCTGAAGTCGAGCGACACCTCGCAGCCGGCTGCGATGCGCGCGGCGTTGTCGAACGCTTCGGGCAGGTCGGGCAGCAGCGCGCGCAGTTCTGCCTCGCTGTGCAAGCGGTGTTCGCTGTTGGGCAGGAGCAATCCGTGGGCAGCAGCCTGGTCCAGGGTGGTGCGATGGCGGATCGCGGTGAGCACGTCGAGGAGCGGCTTGTCGTCGGCGGTGGCGTGATCGGGGGTCGCGCTCGCCACCAACTGGATGTCCGCGGATCGGGCGATGGATGCGCATTCGGCGACGAGCCAGCGATCCGCAGGATGGAGGTGGTTGCTCACCAGCAGTGCTGAGCGGTCGCGCCCGAAGCACTCCCTGACCAGTTGCGCATGGCGGAGCGCCTCACGGCGGTCGCCGTGCACCAGCGCATCGATCACCGCGCTGCGTGGCCCGCCGATGATCGCGATGCAGTCATCGAGCTCAGCGGGATCCACTCGGGCCGGGTCGCTCTCCACGAGCAGGGTGGTGGACGGCAGTCCGGGCCATCCCTCGGGGAATGGACCCGCTGTCGGACGGAGCGCGGCCGGTCGCCCCGGTGGCGGCAGAGTTGGGCGTCGCGAGGGACGCTTCGTTCCCAGGTCGACGGACTCGCCGGGACGGTTGCCGGCAGCTCCGTCAGTCGTGATGCCGTCGATGCGCAGGCGCGGCTGTCCTTTGACCCCGGCCAGCTGCGCAGCGCTCACGGCACGGCACAGTTGGCGGTACCCGGTGCGGCTGCGCGCCAGCAGGCGGATGCGCGAGCCGCCGGCGAGCTCCAGCTCGGTCCCGACGATGGGATGGATCCCCTGTGCCTTCGCCGCCTGGATCAGTTCGACGGCGCCGTACAGCCCGTTGCGATCGCAGAGACCGAGCGCCGAGATCCCGAGTTGCGCGGCGATCTGGACCATCGCGCGAGGTGAGGCAGCGCCTTCCAGAAAGGAATAGTGCGACCGGGCGGCCAGCTCTGCGAAGGAATGGGTGGGCATGAATCGGCGGCTTGACAACTACTACAATTTTGTGTAACTATCGGTCGTGTCAGCCACCCAGCGCAGCCGGTCCCACCCGGTGCCCACCACAGGCCTTCTCCCCTTTCCCGGCCGCCGGTTCCCCTCGACCGGCGGCCACCAGGGAGGGGCTGGCAGCTCAGTCATAGCGGCGCTCCCGATGCCAGGCGCCGGTCACCAGATCGCGATACAGGTCCACGCAGTCTCCGTCGCCGAGCAGGCAGCGCACGTAGTCACGGCCGACGGGGATCCGCCACCAGTCGGTTTCCACCCGCCAGGTGTTCACCACCTCGGCAACCCGTGCCCACACCGACCCGTTTCGGATTGCGACCGGCCGGCCATCTGCGCCGGTGCGCACTTCGATAACGCTGTCGAGCAATTCAGTCATCAGGTTGCACGCAGCCGTGCTTCGCTACGGCGAAATGCCTGGGGACAGTCGCGAGAGCGGCGGAGAGGGGAATCGAGCATCGCTCCTCACACTGGTGAAGGCCGCCGTCGACTGAGACGGAGTAGCGGGAGCGCTGAGGCGGGAGGTCAGCTTAGCGAACAGATGTTCGTTTCGCAAGCCCCGCTCAGACAGAAACGCTCAGCGCTGCGCGCCGGCAAGTGGCAATGCAGAGGCCGCGGCAAGCAGAGGGCGAACACGCTCCAGCCATGGCCGCGCCCCGAGTCGTTCGAACAACCCGAGCGCTTCCCGTGCCAGGGACACTGCGTCGTCGGAACGTCCCTGCCGATCGAGCCAGGCGGCGAGCTCGTACAGAGATTTCCCCTGCTCGAACGGCATGCCGAGACCGCGGAACGTTGCGATCGCTGTCTCGAATCCCGCTTCGGCGTCGTCGTGGTTGCCGCGGAGCGCCGACAGGCGGGCGTCCAGGTATGCAACGTGCCCGCGCAGCTCGGGACTGACGAGCCCGGGTCTGGCCTGGCGAACGATCGCCAGCATGGCGTCGGCGGTATCGACCTCGCCCAGCTCGAGGGCGGCGGCTACGCCGTTCGCAATGACTCGTTTGATGCCGATGTCGGGCAGGCCCAGCTTCGAGAGGGCTTGGAGGAGTTGCTCTGCCTCTGCCAATGCCTCGGCGTGTCGCCCTTCGGCATTGAGCAGCTCGACCTCGGCTGAGCCGAGACGAGCGCGGGTCTCGTAGTTGTGCGCATCGGCGTGCTCCTTCGCACTGTCGAACGCACGGCGAGCTCCCTGTATGTCGCCGCGCCGGACCCGGATCGGAACCACCTCGATAACGCGAGTGGCTGCCCATTTCATGTCTTCGAGCTCTTCGGCAGCCTGTGCCTCCTCGACATACCGGACGGCCTCATCCCAGCGTCCGAGCGCCACGAGCGGTGTGCACATGCCGAGCAGCGCCGCGAGTTCACTGCCGCGATCTCCCTTTCGCCGCGCCAGCTCCAACATCGACTCGGTCAGCTCGACCACCTCGAGATAGCGGTCCTGGTACGTCAAATCGACAGCCAGGTTGTTCCAGGCGCGAAACGTCGCGCCCATGAAGTCGCCTTCGATCGCAATCTCCAGCGCCCGTCGCAACAGCGTCGTCGCCTCATCGAGCCGCCCCTCACGCCCGATGGCCACCGCCTTGCTGCTCAACGCCTGCGAGTACACCTCTGGGAGTTCCAATTGCTGTGCAAGCCGCAGTGCTTCGTCGATCACCGAATTCGCCTCGTCCTCGCGTGCGAGTGCGAGGAACCGCCCCAGCTGACCGGTCACGAGAGCGAAGGTCGCGTCCGGCTCCTCTCCAGTGAGCACAGCGTGCGCACGTCGCACGGTTTCGATGGCGACATCGAGATGACCTTGCTCGAAAAGGATCTCGGCCATACCCGCCTCGATGCGTGCGGCTGGATGCCACTGTTCGGAGTCCTCGAAGAGCCGCTTGGCTTCGGTCATGAGCACCGTTGCCTGCTCCAGGTGTCCGAGTTGTATCTCCATCCGGCCGGCGCGCTCGAGCAGCCCGGCACGCTCGGTCGGCTTGGTGCTGAGCTCCGCCGCACGCTCGAAATACGCGCGAGCCTCCGCCGGCGCCGCAAGCGATGCCGCGCGTTCGCCGGCACGGATCAGCATGCCGCAGGCGAGTTCGCGGATCCGGGGCGCGTCGTCAGCGTCGGGCGCGAGGTGGTGAGCCTCAAGGAAATGCGATGCGACCACCTCGACCACCTCTGCCTCGTCGGCCCCCCACGCCCGTTGCAGGAACTCGGCGACACGCAGGTGCATCGCCTTGCGGTCCTTCTTCGGCAGCGTCTCATAGGCAACGGTTCGCACCAGGTCCTGCAGGAATGCGTACTGGCCCCGCTCCGGCGAGCGCGGATCGGCCTGGACGGTGAGGACCTCCTTGGCGACGAGTGCGGCGAGGATCGGCTCGATCTGGGTCTCCGCGAGGCCGGAGATCGCAGCCAGCGCAGCGGGCGTGCACGTCTTGCCGAGGACTGACGCCTCCTGGATCAGCCGCCGCTCCGATGCCGACAGGCCGTCGAGCCGTGCCGCGATAAGCGCGTGGAGGGTCTCGGGAACATCGAGATCCTCGATGGGGCCGGCCGGGCTATAGACCGAGCCTTCCGGGACGAGCAGGTTGCGGTCGAGCAACATCCGTACCGTTTCCACTGCATATAGGGGCACACCTTCGGCCCGTTCGAGGATCTTGGCGGTGAGCTCGGCCGGCAGTCCGGGAACCAAACCGGTCAACAGGAGTTCCATGGCGCGCGCCGGGAGCGGTTCCAGAGAGATCGATGTGGCGTTGCGCTTCGGTCCCCCGCCCCTCTCGTGCCCGGGACGCGCGAGCGTCATCACGAAGATCGGGAAGGCCCGCGACCAGTTCAGGAGGTAGTCGATGAAATCGAGCAGCGAGGGGTCTGCCCACTGCAGATCCTCGAAGACCATGACCACCGGGTCGCTTGCGGCGAGCCGCTCGAAGAAGAGACGCCAGCCCGCGAACAGGTCCGACTTGTCGGACATGGCATGTTCCTCGAGCCCGAGGAGTTGCGCGAGCCGCGGCTCGACAAAACTCCGATCGGCGGCGTCGGGAACCGCGCGCTCCACCGTCGCACGGAGCTTGTTCATCGCGGACGTCCGATCCTCACCTTCGAGGATGTCCGCACGCCCACGCACCATCTCGGCCAGCGCCCAGTAGGTGACGCCCTCCCCATAGGAGAGGCAGCGACCGCGGTGCCAGCGGAACGTTCGCTGGAGACCGTCCATGAACTTGAAGAATTCCCAGCTCAGGCGGGACTTGCCGATCCCCGCGATGCCGGTGACCTGGACAAGGTGAGCCTTGCCGTCGTCGGCACTGGCGAGAAAGAGGTCCTTGACCAGCTTGAGCTCCCGATCGCGGCCGACGAAGGGTGGCTCGAGACCCTCCGGCTTCATCAGACCACCAATGCCGGCCACCACCCGATACGCCTGCCAGAGACGCACTGGTTCGGCTTTCCCTTTCAGATCGTGCAAGCCCGCATCGCGGTACTCGATCGCCGCATCGGTCGCTCGTTTGGTTGCTTCGCCAACCAGGACCGTGGCCGGCTCGGCGGCGGACTGGATGCGCGACGCCGTGTTGACGAGATCACCGGCGACCATGCCTTGCCCTGTCGCGCCGAGGTTCACCGCCGCCTCACCGGTGAGCACCCCCACCCGAGCACGCAGCCCCGGGGCACCCGTTTCCATGCCGAGCTGGGTCACGGCCTCGACGATCTCAAGCGCGGCCCGAACCGCCCGTTCTGCATCGTCTTCCTTCGCGACCGGCGTCCCCCAGACCGCCATCACGGCGTCGCCGATGAACTTCTCGACAACCCCGCCGTAGCGCCCGATCACCGTCTGACAGGCATTGAAGTACCGGGTGAGCAGGTCGCGGACCTCCTCTGAGTTCGCGAGTCTCGGCCAGGGTGGTGAACCCGACCAGGTCGGCAAAGAGCACTGAGACGTGACGTCGTTCGGTGAGGGTTGTGCCCGAGGCATTGCCAGCGGGAGGCGCTGCCGCAGATTCGTGTGCCGCACCGGTGGCAAGCACGAGCGGGGCACCGCACTCGCCGCAGAAGCGCGCCCGTGTCGAATTCGCTGCGCCACAAACGGCACATGTGGCGGCCAGCGGACGTCCGCAATCACCGCAGAACCGGCGTCCAGGCTCGTTCTCACCACCACAGCTGGCGCAGATCAACAGGCGGCTCCTCTCGTGTCGACCAGAGGACGAAGCCTACGACGTCGACGCGAGAACTGGCGCTTCCCAGGTGAAGCGCCGCTCCGGGAGATCGCCAGGGTCGATGGCGAGCCGTGGCCGGCGCACCGTGGCGGCGCCGAACCGGCTCCGCAAGCGGTCGGCCGTGGCAACCACCGCTTCCCGGGTGCCGTCGCCGGGGCGCAGCAGGTCGGCCTGCCGTCCGGCCGCCGCTGCCAGCCGGGTCACCCCCACCCGCACGGCCGCCACCGGCGCTCGGGGCTGCAGCTCGCCGAGCAGCCCGAGCGTCGCCGCCCAGAGCTCGGCGATGTTGCCCGACGGGCTCGCGGGGACCACCGACGCTGAGATCGCGGCCGCCTCCTCGATCTCAAAGACCACGCTCACCTCACCGGCGGCCAGAGCTTCGGCCGTGAGCCGGCCGCCCAGCGCCGCAGTGCATTCCCGGACCGCCCCGAGCAGGATCTCGAGATCGCCGGTGGCGCCGTCGAGCACAAGCCGTTCACTCCATGCACGCTGGGCGAGCGCCGGGTTGATGCCCGCGCTGTCCTCGCCACGGGCCAGCCGGTAGAGCCGGAGCCCGTCGGGGCCGAACTGCCGCTGCAGATCGGCAGGCCCCAGGCCCGCCACCGCGCCGAGACAGTCGAGTCCGAAGGCCGCGAGCCGGGCGGTCACCGCCGGATCCACGGGCAGCACGTCGAGCGGCAGCGGGGCCAGGAAGACTGCCTCCTCGCCCGAGCGAACCCGGCGGATCCGTCCCGGATGGCTCGCTCGCGCCGCCAGGCGGGCGACAAATCGCGATCCCGCCACGCCCACGGAAATCTCCACATCAAGGACGCCGCGCAACCCGCGGGCCAGGGCCGACGCCCAGGCGGCCTCGTCGGAAAACTCGGCGTGCCGCCCGGAGAGGTCGCCGTACGACTCCTCATCACCGGCCTCCACCGTGGGAGAGAGCCGGTGGAGCTCGGCGCAGACCGCGGTGCGCAACCGTCCGATCCCGGCGGGATCGAGCGGGACGAACACCGCGGCGGGACAGGATTGCTGGGCCTGGCGCAGCGGCTGCCCCACGCGCACACCGGCCGCCAGCGCCGCAGCCGAGGCGGCGACCACCGGGAGCCGCAACTCGGGCGCACCCCCCAGGATCACCGGCTCCCCGCGCAACTCGGGATAGCGATGCAGGGCTGCCAGCAGGCCGAGATGCGGATGGCGGGCGCAGAGAACGCGCATCTCAGCCGCGAGCCGCCACGTTGGCCACCAGCGGCACCGGTACCTGGACCGGCTGCAGCCGTGGCACGACGACGCTCGGGAGCCCGACCACCTCGGCAGTGGCATACGGACGCGGATAGCGGAGCAGCACGGTGGCTTCGGCGCCGGGCGCACCGAGCTTGTTCTTGCCGGTGGTGAGCCGGACCCGGAGGCCCGCCACATCGCCGTTGGCGCGCTGCCATCCCGCGGTGGCACAGACGAGCGTGAGCGATGAGGTATGCCGGAGCGGGGCGGCAACCGGCGCCGGCGTGGCGATGACGCAGATCGCACCACGCTTGGCGACTGCTTCGGCGAGCGCTGCCAGCGCGTGCTCCCAGAGCGACGGTCGCGGCTGGTGCGAACCGAGCGCGATCCCGACCCAGGGCATGCCCGACACCACCAGGGCGCGCGCCATGACCAGCCCTCGCTCCCACAGCTCAGGGCCGGGAGAGATCACCAGGCAGGAGTTGAGATCGGCGCCGAGGTCGGCGAGAAATCCCGGATCGATGCTGCCCGCGAGATCGACGTAGCCGGCATCGTGCGAGCGGCTCGCCAGCGCGGCGAGCGACTGCAGGAGCGTCAGCCTGCCAGACGGTCCGCGGCCGGCGGCCGCAAGCAGCGTCACCCGGCCGCGAGGCAGTCCACCCGGCGTGAGCACATCGTCGAGCACCGGCACCGCGGTGGACCACGCGCCTGCTTCCTCCGGCGATCCGCCCCGGCGCAGCGCCTGGGGACCGTAGCGGGATCGAAGTGTCGCCAGAGCGACAGACAGGGAATCGGACATCGCTCCTCACTGGACAGAGGCCGCCGCCTACCGGGACGGAGAGCAGGAGCGCCGAGGCGGGAGGCCAGTGTAGCGAACAGATGTTCGATACGCAAGGCGACGGACGGTGCGAGTGAGAGGCCGGTTCCGGAGGCCGGGTTATCCGGAGGGGCTCGGCTTCGGGAGCAACGGGGGCAAGCCTCTCAGCTGGAATCCCCAGTCGAACAGGGGCCCTTCCTCGCGCGCCGGATGGTAGGCGTTGAGCAGCACTGCCAGCAGGCGATGGCCGCCGCGCACGGCCATGCCGATGAGGCAGGCCCCCGCGTTGCCGGTCCAGCCCGGCTTGATGCCCACCGCCGCCGGGTAGTCCACCAGCAGCGCATCGCCGTTGTGCATGTGGAACGCGGGTGATCCGCGGTCGCGGGAGTGTGAGCGACCGCAGGCTGACGATCTGGTCGAACAGCGGGAAGTGCTCGTAGGTGTACGCGGCGATCACCGCCAGGTCGTATGCCGACGCGTACAGGCCGGGGTCATCGAGCCCGGCTGTCGCAGTGAAATGGGTGTTGTGCAGGCCAAGCGCGGCGACCTGAGCGTTCATCGCGGCAACAAAACGCGCCGGTCCGACGGTTTCCGCCGCGATTGCGCTGGCGGCATCGTCGCCGCTCGGGAGCAGCATCCCGTCCAGCAGCTCGCCGATCGTCAAGGTCTCGCCACTTTTCAGCCCCATCAGCGTGTCGGCCTTCGACTGGCCCAGGGCGTCAGGGGTGATCGCGACCTTCTCATTGGGACTGAAGTTCTCGAGCGCGACCAGCGAGGTCAGCACCTTGGTCAGGCTCGCCGGCGGCAAACCCAGATTGGGCTGCTTCTCCCAAAGGATCGTGCCGGTATCGAGGTCGACGAGGATACCGGCGCGCGCTTTGAGGGAGGGCACACCGGTCGGCATCGCGGCAGGAGCGGAGAAGCTCAGGTGGGAGCTCGCGACCTGCAGGGCGAACCCTCGAGCGCCGGTGGCATGTCCTCCCGGCGCCGCGGCCACGGCCACGGGCCGCGGGAGACGCAGGGCGGCCGCCGTCGATCCGAGCGCGACGGTGACGACAGCGCCGCGAGCGTGAGGCGGGCGTATGGGGGCAGCCGGTGCATGAACGTGGAGATCGAACTGAATGCTAAGTCCGAACGCTAGGCTGGAGGACGTTATCGGTCCAAGGAGCACTCCGCATGCCTGAAAAGCTCGCCAGCTATGTCGCCGGCGCCTGGTACACCGCGCCCGACGACGGGACGGAGGTCGTCGACGCCGCAACCGGTGAGCCCGTCGCCCGGGTGTCGGCATCCGGGCTCGACACGCGCGCGCTCGTCGATCACGCACGCGGCGTCGGCGGACCGGCGCTGCGCGGCATGACCTTCCAGGCGCGCGCGGCAGCGCTGCGCGAGCTGGCCACGTACCTCGACGCCAACAAGGCCGCGTACCACGAGCTGTCGCTCGCCACCGGCGCCACGCGACGTGACGGCACCGGCGACATCGACGGCGGCATCGGGACCACGTTCGTGTATGCGAGCCGGGGCAAGCGCGAGCTGCCCGACGGCTATCTGATCGCGGACGGCGAGGTCGAGGCGATCGGCAAGGGTGGCACGTTCGTGGGACAGCACGTCTACACGTCGCCGCACGGCGTTGCGTTGCAGATCAACGCGTTCAACTTCCCGGTCTGGGGCATGCTCGAGAAGCTGGCGCCCGCGGTGCTCGCGGGTGTGCCGACTATCGTCAAACCCGCGACCCGACTGCCTATGTCACCGCTGCGGTGATGCGCGACATCATCGCGTCGGGTGCACTCCCCGAGGGCGCGGTGCAGTTTCTGTGCGGCAGTAGCGGCGACCTGCTCGATCACCTGGGCGGCGAGGATGTCATCGCATTCACCGGGAAGCGCGAGCACGGCCGCGGTCTTGCGCGGCAATGCTGCGGTGACCACGCGCGCCGCGCGCTTCAACGCGGAGACCGACTCGCTCAACTGCTCCATCCTTGGTCCCGACGCCGTCGCCGGCACACCAGAGTTCGACCTGTTCGTGAAGGAGGTCGCACGCGAGATCACGACCAAAGCCGGGCAGCGCTGCACGTGCATCCGCCGCGCACTGGTGCCCGCCGCAGCGGTCGACGATGTCATCGCGGGACTCTCGACGCGCCTCGGCCGGGTCGTGGTCGGCAATCCGCGCAACGAGACAGTCACCATGGGCGCGCTGGTGAGCCTGCATCAACGCGACGAGGTTCGCGACGCGGTCAGCGCCCTGCGCCGCGCCGCGCGCGTCGTCTACGGCGATGCAACCCCGGTCGACCCCGTGGACGCCGATGCCGAACACGGCGCCTTCATCGCGCCGACAGTCCTGCTCTGCACCGACCTGAGCCGCTCCGAACCGCACGACGTCGAGGCATTCGGTCCCGTCACCACGATCCTTCCGTACACGGCGGCGGGCGAGGTCGGTCCGCTTGCCGCTCGCGGGCAACGGCAGCCTCGTGGGGTCGATCGTCTCGCACGACCCCGACTTCGTCCGCGCGGTCGTGACCTCCGCGGCGCCGCACCACGGGCGGCTGCTCGTCCTCGACCGCGACTGCGCCGGCAAGTCGACCGGGCACGGCACCCCGATGCCCCAGCTCGTGCACGGCGGTCCCGGACGCGCCGGGGGCGGCGAGGAGTTGGGCGGCCTGCGCGCGGTCAAGCACTTCATGCAGCGCACCGCCGTGCAGGGCTCGCCGGCGGTGATCGCCTCGCTGGTCGGCGGATCGTGAGGCGCGTCCGGCGCCCAGGCCTCTAAACTCGCGGGCGAGCGTCCAACCGGGCCAGGAGGACCTGCGTGCGCGTAGCGGTGACCGGTGGTTCCGGATTTGTGGGCATCCACACTGTGCGCGCCCTCAAGAATGCGGGCCACGAGGTCGTCGTCGTCGCCCGCGGCACGGTCCGGCGACCCAAGGGAGACCGGGTCACGTTTGTGCAGGCGGACGTGACCGACTCGCCAAGGCTGGCAGAGACGTTCGCGGGGTGCGACGCGGTGGTGCACCTGGTCGCGGTCATCAACCAGCACGGCCGTCAGACCTTCGATCAGAGTCAACCGCGAGGGCACCGAGCGGGTGGTCGCGGCAGCCAAACAAGCGAAGGTTCGGCACCTGGTACATCAGGGTGCGCTGGGGTCCGACCCCGACCCGCGCTATCCGTACCTGCTGAGCAAGTGGGCAGGCGAACAAGCCGTGCGCGCCGGTGGCGTCCCCTACACCGTGCTGCGCCCAGGCCTCATCTTCGGTCCCGGCGACGGGTTCTTCACGTTGCTGACGCGGATGATGCGCATCAATCCCATCGTCCCGATTGCGGGCAACGGTCGCACGCTCTTCCAGCCGATCTCGATCGACGATGTCACCGCGTGCATCGTCATCGCGCTCGAACGCGGACCGTCGAACAGTTCTATGAACTCGGCGGTCCTGATCAGATGAGCTACGAGGAGATCGTGCTCACCATCAAGGACTCGCTGGGCATGCACCGCAAGCTCGTCCACATCCCGGTGCCGATGATGATGCCGCCCGCCTTTATGATGGAAAAGGTGCTGCGCCATCCGCCGGTCACGCGCGATCAGCTGAAGATGCTCGCCAAGAACAACATCACGCGCACCGACTCCGTGCGGGTCGCCTTCGGTTTTGACGCCAAGCGCTTCGCCGACAACTGCGACTACCTGCAGGACTACTGAATGATGAGTGTCGACGACAAACTCGCTGAGCTCGGCATCGTGCTCCCGGAAGGCGCGAACCCGTCGCCAACTACGTGAGCTCGCGCCGGACTCGGCAACGTCCTCTACGTCTCCGGCCATATCTGCAAGCGTGACGGCGTGCTGGTCACAGGCATGCTCGGTGCCGAGGTCGACGTGCAGACCGGCTACGAAGTGGCCCGCGGCGGCGCCATCGATATCCTCGGCACCGTGCGCGCGGCGCTCGGATCGCTCGACTCCGTCGCGATGGTCAGGCTGACCGGTTACGTCAGCAGCGCGCCGGGCTTCACCGAGCAGCCGGCAGTCATCAACGGCGCATCGGATCTCCTGGTCCAGGTCCTCGGCGAGCGTGGCAGGCATGCGCGGAGCGCGATCGGGGTGGCGCAGCTCCCGCTTGGCGCTGCGGTCGAGATCGAGGCGATCTTCGAGGTGCTCGACGAGCAGTCGTAGGGCCGGACCCGCCGTGTAGGCTCTTGGCGTGCGACCGTACCGGCAACTTGGCGAGGTGCCCCGGAAGCGACACATGCGCTTCTCGGACAACGGACGGCTGGCCTACGAGGAGCTCTTCGGACGCGAGGGCTTCAGCGGGCCGTCGTCGCTGATCTACCACCGCAACATGCCCGAGGGCGCGCAGGACGTCAGCGAGGGGCCGGCCGACCTGATGACCCCGGAGCACGAGCAGGTCCACACCAACGCCCATCTCAAAGGCTTCGACCTCCCCCCGCAGGGCGACGTCATCTCCGGCCGGCGGTGGTTGCTCGTCAACGACGACGTGCACATCGGGCTGGTCGCTCCCGTGACCGCGCAGCAGGTGCTGTACGTCAACGGCTCCGCCGATGAGGTCCTGTTCGTGCATGCGGGCAGCGGCTCCTTGCGCAGCCAGTTCGGCCACCTCGCCTTCAAGCGGCACGACTACATCGTCGTCCCGCGCGGCACGATCTACCGGATCGACTTTGACGACCTCGCCGACGTGCGCCTCCTCTGCATGGAAGTGACCGGGCTCGTCGATGTGCCCGACCGCTACCGCGCACGCAACGGCCAGATCACCGAGATGGCGCCCTACAGCGAGCGCGATTTCCACGGACCCGACAGGCTCGAGGACGGCAACGCCGGCCCCGCGGAGATCTGGCTCAAGCGCTCCAACCACGTGAGCCGCTACGTGCTCGATCACCATCCCGTGGGACGTGGTTGGATGGGACGGCACCATCTACCCGGTGACCTTCAACATCCACGACTTCGAGCCGCGCGCAGGACGCTTTCACGTGCCACCGCCGATCCACCAGACGTTCCAGGCGCAGAACATCGTGATCTGCTCGTTCGTGCCGCGCAAGCTGGACTGGGATCCGGAGGCGATCCATCTTCCCGTACCACCACAGCAACCTCGACTCGGATGAGGTCCTGTATTACGTGGAAGGCAACTACGCCGCGCGTCGCGGCATCAGCCAGGGATCGTTCACGCATCACGTCGGCGGGCTGCCGCACGGTCCGCAACCGGGAGCGCTCGAGGCATCGCTCGACCGACCGCGCGAGACCGACGAGCTGGCGGTGATGGTCGACACCTTCCGGCCGCTGCACCGCACCGCAATCGCGCGTCAGATCTTCGACCGCGACTACCCGTTCAGCTGGCACACCGGCGGCGTCTCCGGCACGCACGTCGATCGCGTAGGGCGCTGAACAATCTGATGGGTATCTCGCGCTGGTCGCGCGCGCAACTCCAGGATGGTGGCTGGATCCGCCGCATGTTCATGGAAGGCGAACGGCTGCGCGGATGTATCGGCGAGAGCACCGTCGCCGATCTCTCCATCGGACAGCCACTCGAAGCGCCGGAGATCGTCGTCGAGGCGTTCGCCGCGGCGAGCCGCGAGCGGTTCGTCGGGCGTTTCGGCTACATGCCGAACCTCGGCTACCCCGATGTTCGCGAGCGCGCCGCCGAGGATGTCGACTTTCCCGGCGTCACCATCGACTCCATCGCGATGACGCCTGGCGCGGCCGCGGCGATCAACATCGCCATTCGCACCTTTGTCGATCCCGGCGACGACGTGATCGGGGTCGCTCCGTACTTCCCGGAGTTCCGCCTCTACTGCGAGACCGCGTCGGCGCGTTTCGTTCCGGTGCGGCACGGGACCCGATCTCCGTCTCGACCTCGACGGCATCAGCGCGGCGCTCTCCGCGCACACGGCGGCGGTGATCGTCAACTCGCCGTGCAACCCGAGTGGTCACGTCCTCGATGGCGGCGAATTGTCAGGTCTCGCCGCGGTGCTGCATGCGCACAACAACAAGCACGACCGCAAGGTGCTGCTGATCATCGACGAGGTGTATCGGCGGCTCACCTACGCGCCGCACCAGTCGCGTCGAGCCGTTCAACGCTGTACGAGCACACCGTGCTCGCGCGGTCGTTCTCCAAGGATCTCGGCATCGCAGGCGAGCGCATCGGCTATCTCGTGCTGCATCCGTCGCTCGCCAATGCCGAGACGCATCGCGGACTTGCGCAGGCGTTGCGCGCGCTTGGCTTCGTCAACGCGCCGGCGACCGCGCAGCGCGCGTTGCTGCATCTCGATTCCTGGGAGATCAACGCGATCCCGTATCGCGAACGGCGTGACCTGGTGATGGATCGCGTCCGCGCCGAGCGGCCTCGAGGCGATCGAGCCGCAGGGCGGCCTCTACCTATGGCTGCGCAGCCCGTGGCCGGACACGCTCCAGCTCATCGACGCACTGACCGCAGCGCCGCGTGCTGCTCACCCCGGGGATCGCCTTCGGCGTGCCGACTCACCTGCGCCTGTGCTTCAGCGCGCCGCGAAGCAAACTGGAGATGGCGATGGACGTGCTCGCCGAGCTCGCTGCCGAGCGACTTTCGGCGTAGCTGCGCCGCCGCCCGGCGCGCGTACACTCCGGGCCGACATGACTGCTCCAGACATCGAAACCCGCACGATCACCACGCCCGACGGGCGCGAATTGATGCTCGAGCTCGGCGGTGACCCGGCCGGCAAGCTCGTGGTGGCGCACAACGGCACGCCCAACTCCCGCCACCTGTATGGCGGGTGGGTGGACGACGCCGCCCGCCAAGGGATCCGCCTCGTCAGCTACGACCGCCCGGGATATGGCGGTTCGACCGCCCAGCCCGGACGCACCGTCGCCGATTGCGCGGTGGATGTTCGCGCGATCGCCGCCGCCCTCGATGCGAAGCAGCTCGGCGTGTGGGGTGCCTCAGGCGGTGGTCCACACGCACTCGCCTGCGCTGCGCTGCTGCCGGACATGGTGGTGGGCGTGGCCGCCCTCTGCTCCATCGCGCCCTACGGTGCGGAGGGGCTCGACTATTTCACCGGGATGGGTCAGGAGAACGAGGACGACATCCGTCTGTTCTTCGACAACCCGGAGGCTGCGCGCGAGAAGTCCCGTCAGGACCGCCTCGACATGCTGCAGCACAGCGCGGCGGATATCAGCCACGGGATGGAGTCGCTGCTGTCGCCGGTGGATCGTGCAGCGCTCGTCGATGCGTTCGCCGAATGGCTGGCCCGGAGCACGACCGACGGTCTCGCGCCCAGCGATGAGGGCTGGTGGGAGGACGGCGTCGCGCACCTGGGGCCGTGGGGGTTCGACCTCGGCGCGATCAGCGTCCCGGTACAGGTCTGGCATGGCCGGCACGACAGGTTCGTCCCGTTCCAGCATGGTCAGTGGCTCGCGGCGCACGTGCCGAATGCCGAAGCACATCTGAGCGACACCGATGGCCACATCACGATCACGACTAATCACATCACTGACGTGCACCGTTGGTTGCTCGATCGATTCTGATCCGGTCGCCGGGATCATCGACGCCGTGAGGCGCTCACATGTCGTGGACGAGCGAGCGTTGGTCCTCGGTGGTGGCGGGTCGGCAGGCAATGCGTGGTTGATCGGCGTCATCGCCGGCCTGTTTGATGCCGGGTTGGATGTGACCGACGCGGATCTCATCATCGGCACGTCCGCCGGATCGACGGCGGCGGCGCAGATCACCGGCCCGAGCCCGCCCCAACTGCTCGCCGACATCCTTGCAGCTGCTCCCCCGCATCTGACTGCTCCGGTCGCTACCGAGGGTGGACGTGCTCCGGTTGGATCCGTCGATCATTTCCGGAGGACGAGCGAGATCATCGCCGCCGCTGAGGATGCGGCCGATATGCGCCGAGAATGGGTGCGGCGGCGCTCGAATTGGATGCGGCGTCGGACGGCTCCGGGCAAACGCAGTGGCGCGCCACCGTCGCTGCCCGGCTGCCCAGCCAGCGCTGGCCGTCACGAACCTTGCTCATCACTGCGGTCGATGCCCATACCGGTGAACCGGTCGTGTTCGACCGCGACAGTGGAGTCGACCTGGCGGACGCCATCGCCGCGAGCACGTCCAGCGGGCCTCCCTACCGTCTCGGCGACCGTCGATACATCGACGGCGGCTACCGACGATCCAGCGAGAATGCCGATCTGGCAGCCGGATACGCGCGGGTGCTGGTGCTCTCACCACTTGGCGGCAGATCACGGGCGCCGATGGAGTGGGGCATGCATCTTGCAGCGCAGGTCGACGAACTGCGCGCCGGCGGCAGCAGCGTCGAAACCATCCTCCCGGACAGGGCTCCCTCGACGCATTCGGCAGCAATCTGATGGACCTGTCGACGCGTCCTCCAGCCGCTCGCGCCGGTTACGACCAGGGCAGATCCCTTGCCGAGCGGCTCACCGAATTCTGGCGCTGACCAGGAGGCAACCGGCCGACGAGATCCGAAGCGCGGCCGCGCACGCACAGCGCCCGATGACAGGCGCGAATCTCGTGGTGTCAGCGCGCCGGGGTCAGCTCGTCGGGTGCGTTCCCGTTTTCACATAGTGGCGCGAGACCGAACCCGCCGCCACGATGCCCAGTCCCGCGCTCCCGAGCCCGTTCGCGCGTTCCACATCCTCGGCAGTGATCTCTTCGTCCCCCTGGCGTCCGACGATGACGACTTCGTCGCCGCGTCGCGCCTCGGGAACCGCTGACAGATCGACCCGCGTGTGCTCGAGCGACATCGCGCCGACGACACGACAACGCGTCCCGCGCACGAGGACCTCTCCCGAGCACAGGGCGCGCAATCCGTCAGCAACGCCCATCGGGATGACACCGATCCGGATGGGCTCGGCGTCGGCGACGGGCGATTCCGCGACGAATGCCTGCCGATCCACCGACCGCACCTGGAGCACCCGTGTCGTCACGCTGCGCAGCGCGGGTCGCGACCAGGCCGGACGGTCCACTCGTCCCCGCGGCACCAGGCCATAGAGCAGGTGACCAGGATCGACTGCGTTGAATCCCGGATAGACCGCGGTGCCAAGGGTTGCGCTGCTTTCCGCCAGGCGGATCGCGGGCCGCAGCCCGTCGAGTTCCAGCGTGTCCAGCACATCCTGGAACGACTGCAACTGCCAATCGAGATATGCGGCGGATCCGATGCCGTGGAGGTGCGTGGTGACACCGCTCAACTCGATGCCGCGCACGGCACTCACGGCTTTCACCAGCGCGGCCGCGTCCGCGACGCTCACGCCGAGTCGCTGGAGTTCCCACGTCGATCTCGACAACCACCTGCGTCGGATCACCCGGTGTGCCCCGCAGCGCCACAGCGCTTTCAAGATCGGCGACCGAGAGCATCAAGCTCCACCACCGGGCGAAAGAAGACACCTGCGATCCCGGCAACATGCCTCCGTACATGAGCATCGGGGCGTCGATACCGGCACGCCGGATTTTGAGGGCGTCCTCGGGATCGCTCAATCCAAACCCGTCTGCGCCGCCGTCGATGATGGCCTCTGCCACCTCCGGCAGTCCCAGCCCGTAGCCATTGGCCTTGACTGCGCCGAACAGCGTGATGTCGGGTCCAATTTCACGGCGGATGGCGCGCACGTTGTGGGTGATGGCGTCCAGGTCGACGTCCATCGCGTTGGGACGCGCAACCGCGCGTGTCGTGTTCACCGCCACGAGCGTCGTCGCCTATCGCTGGGGCGCGAGGCGCCCGCATCGCTACACACAGTGCGTCTCAGGACGCCGCGCACCGGCGGCAAAACGGTCGGCATGCAGCGGCGTCACGTCGATCACCGGTTGCACGCCGAGGTAGAGATCGCGGATCACCTCGCCCACCGCTGGTGCCTGGAGGAAGCCGTGTCCCGAGAAGCCGCTGGCGTAGAAGAACTGCTCCACGCCGGTTGCGGCGCCGATGAGCGCGTTGTTGTCAGGTGTGACCTCGTACACCCCGGCCCAGTGCGCGTGGACACCGGTATCGAGCAGCCAGGGAATCCGTTGCGCGACGCGGTCGCCGAGGTGCAGCAGCCACTCCTCAGATGGTTCCAGCTTGAATCCGGGCGTCTCCTCCGGATCGGCCATGCCGATCAACATCCCCGGCCCCTCCTCGTGGAAATACAGGGTCGACGTGAAGTCGATGGTCATCGGCAGCCCGCGTGGACGCACCGGGAGTGGCTCGGTGACCATGATCTCGCGGCGCAGTGGCGTGATCGGCAGCGTCACGCCAGCCATCGCCCCCACCTGCGACGACCATGCGCCGGCGGCACACACCACGGCGTGCGTTCGGATCACACCCTTGTTGGTCTCGACCAACTCGATGCGACCGCCTGAGGTGGTGATCCCGGTGACCTCGCATTCGCGTTCGATCGCGACGCCCAGGGCTCGCGCCGCGACCGCGTAGCCGTAGACCACCAACTTCCGGAGCGCAGTATCCGTCGTCCGGCGAGAACGCGCCGGCGACGAGGTCCGAGGTGACAACTCCAGGGCAGAGCACCTTGACCTCGTTTGGGTCCACCATCCGGCTCGGCACACCAAACTCGTTCTGCAAGGCGACGCTCCGCTCAAACAAGGCGACATCGGCGGCGTCAGACAGCAGGAACAGATAGCCGACGCGGTGCAGGTCGATCTCGTGACCGGGCCGCGTTCCGAACCGTTCAAAGGCCTCGAGGCTGCGCTGACCGAGACGGATATTCAGCTCGTCCGAGAACATGGCGCGCACGCCACCCGCGGCTCGGGATGTCGATCCCGAACCAAGCTCGGCTCGCTCGACGATCACCAGGTCGCGAACCCCTGCCTCAGCGAGATGAAACGCGATACTCGTGCCCATCACCCCACCGCCGATCACGACGACGGACGCGGCATCGGGAAACGTACCAGGCATCAACCGCTTTCGGCACTGGCGATGGCGCGCGCAAGGACAAGGTCCTCGACGGCAAGTCCGACCGACTTGAACACGGTGATGTCTTCAGGCGAGGTGCGGCCTGCTGTTCCGGCGCAGAGGCCGAACAGGTCGTCGACGACAAAACCGATGTCGACGGTCCCGTTGGCGATCGGCACGAGGACGTCGCCGGAACTCCTCGAACACACGGGTTCGCTCTTCGACGAACCAACGGCCGCGGCGTGCCGTCGCGTCATCCAACTCGCGCGTGTCCGGGTGATAGGAACCGATGGCATTCACGTGCGTCCCCGCGGACAGCAGGCTGCCGTCGAACACCGGGGTTGCGGATGTGGTGCACGTGCAGACGATGTCCGCGCCGGCAACCGCGTCCGCGTCGCCGCGGCGGGCCTCGATGTCGAGTGCCCGCGCGGCCTCGAGCAGATGCGCCGCTCGATGTGGGTCCCTGCTGACGACGGTCACATGCTGCACCGGCCGCACCGCACGCATCGCCGCGACGTGGGACGTGGCTTGCACGCCCGCGCCGAAGATCACCAGCGACGACGCGTCCTCGCGCGCGAGCATACGCGTCGCCAATCCGGACACCGCCGCCGTGCGCAGCGCAGTCAACGCGGCCCCGTCGATGAGCGCCAGCGGGGCCAGTGAACTCGCCGCCGAAGAGGATGTACGCAGCGTGTACCGACGGCAAGCCGAGGGGCACGTTCTCGTTTCTGACACTGACGACTTTGACACCGGCCGACGAGGCGCCGAGCTCGCTTTCGTTGCGCACCGCACTCATGACCAGCAGTTCGCCGTCCGCAAAGGGCAGATGCAGCCGTCCCGCCGGAGGCGCGCTCCCGCGATGACCAAACACATCGGCAAGCAGATCGATGGCGGCACTCACCGGCATGTGCCGTGCGATATCCGCAGCGGTGATGACGCGCAGGTTCATGGGCAGCCGCGAGTCCGATTCGGCTCGCTCACGCGAGCGGAGCAAATTTCGGAAGCGCGACACCGGGCGCGATCGTGTCGAAGACCGCACGCACCTCCATGCCGATCTCGACGCTCCCTCCGGGACAATCGACCAGCGTGGTGACCATCTGCGCTCCCTCGAGCAGGTCGACCACCGCGAGGGTGATGGGAAGTTGATCCGCAAACGCGGGGTGGTTGGCGCGCCACACGATGGCGAACGAATAGACCGTGGCACGCCCGGAGAGCTGCTCCCACACGTAGTCAGGTGACAGGCAGTTCGGACACAGCATTCGCGGGTAGTAGATGAGGCGGTGGCACGCAGAGCATCGCTGCAGCATCAACTTCCCGTCGGTCCCGGCCTCGAAGAACCGGCGGTTCCAGGGGTAGAGTGCCGGCATCGGAACGCCCTGTTCGAGACGATGTTGCCGGACTTCGGCGGCAGGGTCCGTGATCTTCATGTCTCCCCCTCGCGGTTGCTGCGCGGCTGGCTCATGCTGCCGTATCCATCGCCTGGTGGACAGCGTCACGATCGAGGCCGGAACTCAGGAGTACGAGCATCCGGCAGCGGGCTTTCAGACCGGGAAGATCGGTGAGCGCAACCCCCAATCGCTCGAGGTCGGTGCCATACCCGGCGACGCCGTCGTACAGCGCGCCTGACCGCCGCAACACCCGGCCCGAGGGGCAGCGCGTCGTGAGTGCCACCACTGTGCCGCGGTCCATCACCTCGCGCAGCACCGGCACCAGCGCGGGTGGGATGCCACCCGATGTCATGCCCTGGATGACCAATCCAGGGGCGCCAAGATCGGCGACAGCTCGAACGACCTCGCCGGGCATCCCGGCGTAGCAGGCGAGCAGATCCACCGACTGGAGCGGCGAGCGCAGGTCGTACCCGGCCTCGTCCCGAATCGCGGTTCTGGTGACGACGACGCGGCCCAGGTCAACGCGTCCGATCGGCCCGGAATCCAGGCTGCGAAAGCCGGCGGTGTCACTGGGGTGAATTTCGGCCACGTCCCGCGCGGCGTGGATCTCGCCGTCGAAGACGAGCACGGCGCCAGCATGCGCGAGCGCACTCGAGCTCGCGGCGGTAATTGCGTCCTGGAGGTTGCGGTGCCCGTCGTACCCGGCGGCACCGGGGAAACGCTGTGCACCGGTGAACACGACCGGCTTGGTTGCATGCACCACGAGATCGACAAAGTAGATCGTCTCCTCGAGTGTCCCGGTGCCGTGCGTGACCACCACGCCATCGACGTCATGGCGCCCGATCTGCCGTTGCACCGCGTCCGCAATGCGCAGCATTTCGTCTGGGCCGATGTGCGTGCTGGGGAGGTCCATCAAGTCCTCCACCTCGACCGCAGACAGCATGCCGCCCTGCTCCGGGAGTCCCGCGAGCAGGTCGGCGCCGCCGAGGTGGCGCATCTGGGACTCCCCCAACACCTGGGTGATGGTCCCGCCGGTCGTGATGATCACGATCGACATCTACACGCCTTGGGTGAGCACCGCGCACACCGTCACGGCGTCGAACTCGCTGTCTCCGCGGACGATCTCGCCGGCTCTGCCCTCGGTGAAACTCGTTCCGATCTTTGCCGAGAGTCCCGGAACCGCAAGCACGATGAGGACACCGATCGCGAGCCACGCGACGACGATATAGGGGAAGTACTGGAACGGAGGTGGCGGCACGGGGTAGACGTTGGAATAGAGCGTGTATCCGAGCATGATGATCGCGGCGATGGGAATGAGGAACTGGAGCGGCTTCCAGATTCCATTCTTGGAGAAGAAGCGGATCGCCGCAAACTGCGACGCGATGTAGACCACGAGGAGCGCCAGGACGCCGATGGTGCCGAGCTCGCCAAACCCCGCGACGGCGTTCAGACCGAGCAAACGCAGGACCACCATCAGGACGCCGCCGATGACGATCAGCGTCGCCACCGCGACGTGGGGCGACCCGAACTTCGGGTGCACCCTGCTCAACGAGCGCGGGCCGAAGCCGTCGCGGCTGATGGCGAAGAACATGCGCGACGAGGCGACAAGAGGCCGACTCCGGAGGCAAACGCCGACGCCATTGCCCCCAGATCGATGACCCCAGCCATGTAGGTGCCAACGTAATTCCTTGCCACGTCGGCAAGCGGGGTCGCGGACCCTGCGAACGCCGCGACACCAGCGGCGTCAGTGCCGAAGCCCTCGGCCTGGATGTAGATGGCCAGGATGTAGAAGATGCCGGTCGACCAGCACTGCCGCAGCCAGGGCGCGTGGGATTGCCCGGCGCGGATTCTCCGTCTCCTCGCCGAGAGTCGCCGCCCCTTCGAAGCCGGCAAAGGAGAGAAAGCCGAACACACTCGCGAGACCGATCGCCGAGATACCGGCGCTGCCGATCTGGAAGGGCACGGTGTTGAGGCCATGCGCGCCGCCGCGAGCGAGCACAATGGCCGCCAGGATCAGGATCACCAGGACCGAGATGCCCTCGATCGCCAGGCTCGTGCGCGTCGACAGGCGCACCGAGCGATGCACGAGGATCCACATCAGGGCCAGTGAGATACAACGCCGGGACGATCCAATCGACGGTGATGCCGAGCAATGCAAGAAACGACAACGCGAAATCGGCCGAAAGAATCGCCACAGCGACCGCGAGGATCGCGTACGCACCGAGCAACGCCCACGCCGACAGGAACCCGAAGCGCGGTCCGAAGGAGCGGCCGTTGAACACGTAGACGGAACCTGCGTGCGCGATATTGGCGCCCGAACTCGATAAACGAGTACGCAACCAGCCCGATCGCAACCGTGGCGATGACAAATGCCAGCGCCGTCGCCGTGCCGTCGGTCGCGGCGGTAAGCGACCCATTCAGGGCCATCGATCCGGTCGGGCCCATGATCGCCACCGACAGCGCCATGACCTCGAAAAATCCAACAGTACGCTTAATTTGGAAGAGCCTGCCGGAGCCCCCGCCGCGCTCTGGTTGAGTGCCATGTCAACTACCTCCTCACCATGTCCAACAATGCGATCCGCAAAGAGCGAACCGCGTGGTCGCGTCCCAGGAGCTACTCGGTTGCCAAAATCACTGCCGATTGGCAGAGGCCTTTCACGTACCCGACCATCCCGAAGCCGCTCACCAGTGCGGTTCGAGCATTGGCCACCTGGCGGTCGCCCGCCTCGCCCTGCAGTTGCATGACCGCTTCGGTGAGGCCGATGCCACCACCGCCGGCGCCGCTCTGCCCGCAGGAAAGCTGTCCACCGCCGGTGTTGATGGGAAGGCTGCCGGTGAGCGAGATGTCCGTCTCCTCGACGAACCTGCCGCTCTGACCGCGCTCACAGAAAGCCGAGCCCCTCCAGCTGGACCATTTCCATGATCGGGTAGTCGTCGTAGAGCTCGAGCATGTCGATGTCGCTGTGCCGGAGGCCGGCTTGATCGAACATCGCGGGGGCGAACTCGCGCCACCCCGCATCGAGGAGGAGCAATTGCTCGGGGCCGTAGTTGGTGCGCTCGCCACCCGCGAGCACATGGATCAGCGGGCGGTGCAGCGTGCGCGCGCGTTCGACGCTGGTGACGACGATGGCCTCGCCCCCACCGCACGGGAGCACGCAGTCGTACAGACGGATCGGATCGCAGATCAGGCGGGCGTTGAGGTAGTCGTCGATCGTCATGGGATCGCGCAGCAACGCATTGGGGTTGAGGGACGCATTGTGCCGCTGCGTCACCGCGAGCTTGCCGAGCTGCTCGCGAGTGGTGCCGTACTCGTGCCGGTGGCGGCGTTCCAGCATCGCGAAGAGTCCGTTGGTCCCGCCCATGCCGTAGGGGATGAGGTAGTCGCGCATCCCGCTGTTGAACTGATCCATCATCGCGTCGTGGGCCGAGATCGTGTAGGCGTCAGCGGCGACCAGGACCACCGTCTCCGCCTCGCCTGATTCGATGGCACGTGCCGCGCGCATGAGTCCGATGACTTGCGCAGCACCGCCGAAGGTGCCGAGATAGCCCCACGTCAGCGTCAGCCCCAGGTGCTCCGCCAGAGTCGCCGTGTTGTCCGGCGGCAGCATGAAGGAGCACACGCCCAGACCGTCGACTTCGCTGCTCGACATGCCGCAGCTGTCGAGCGCGAGACGGACTGCTTCGATGCAGTACTGGAGTGTCGACCACTCCGTGTGCTTGTGATACGGCGTTTGCCCGTAGCCGACGATGACGGCACCGTCATAGGGACGCTTGGCGCGCTCCGGTCGAGCGGGCATCAGACGACGCGTTGCGCGGTCAGCGCATCCCATTCGTCTGCGGTGAGGCCCACCTCGTCGCAGAAGAAACCGCGGCCGGCCTCCCCTTTCACGCCGCCGGTGTGACGGATCGCGCCCGGCGTTCGTGAGAATTTCGGCACCACGCCCTGCATCCGTATCTCACCGAGATCGGGGTCCGGAACGGTGACAATCGCCTCTCGCGCGGCGTAGTGGGGGTCGTTGAAAATCCTCGTCACGTCGTACACGGGACCGGCGACGACGTCGGATTCCTCGAGCCGGGTCATCGCTTCATCGAGCGTGCGGACCGCGAACCATGCCGCCACAATGTCGTCCAGTGGGTCCGCGTTCACGCAGCGGGACTCATTGGTGGCGAAACGAGGATCCTCGTTGAGTTCCGGCTGGCCGATCGCATCTGCAAGCCGCGAGAACGTGCGCTGCGAACCCGCGGAGATGGCCACGTACTCGCCGTCTGACGTGGCGTATGCGTTGCGCGGCGAATCCTCGAGCATGCGGTTGCCGTTCCGAGCTTTGACGAGGCCCAACTGGTCATAACCGACCACCTGCGAATCGAGCAACCGGAACAGCGACTCGAAAAGGCTGACATCGATCACCTGCCCCTTGCCCGAGCCGGTGACGTCGCGCTCGTAGACGGCCATCATCGTGGCCTGCACGGCAAACATCCCGGCGAGCGAGTCGACGAGCGGGAAGGCTGACAGCGTTGGAGGACCGCTCGGGAAGCCCGTGAACGACGGCACGCCGCTCATCGCCTCCGCAACCGTGCCGTAGCCGGGTCGCTTGGCGTACGGCCCCGTCTGCCCGTAGCCGCTGATACGCACGAGGATGAGACGCGGGTTGATTGCCGACAGCACGTCGTACCCGAGCCCCCACCGCTCCAGCGTTCCGGGTCGAAAGTTCTCGATGAGCACGTCGAAACGCGTGACCATCCGGCGGCACAGCTCCTGACCTTCCGGTGTGCTGAGATCGAGGGTGATGAGATCCTTGTTGCGGTTGGTGACCTTCCACCACAGCGGAACATCGTCCTTGGTGGGTGGCCAGCGCCGCAGGTCGTCACCAAGCACCGGGTGCTCGACCTTGACGACGCGCGCTCCGAAATCGCCGAGCAGACAGCCGGCCGTCGGTGCGGCGATCATGTTCCCAAGCTCGAGGACCTGGAGGCCCTGCAGCGGTCCCGTCATCGCCTGCTCGTCAACTGTCATGGGTTGGTCGGACTGCCGCTGGGCACGTACGTTCCGGTGCCCTCCTGCCCAACCCAGACACCGTTTTCCACGAGCACGTTGCCGCCGAGGATGGTGGTGGTCGGGTACCCGGTGCAGCGCCAGCCGTCCCAGACGCTGTAGTCGCAGTCCGAATGCAAACCGCCCTGGGTGATGAGGTGATCGGCCTTGGGATCGATGAGCACCACGTCCGCGTCACTCCCGGGCGAGATCAGCCCCTTGCGCGGGAACAGGCCGAAAATCTTTGCGGGTCCTTCCGATGTCAGCGCAACGTAGCGGTTGATCGACATGCGACGGCCCGCAACCGCAGATGAGAAGAACACGCCCATGCGCGTCTCGATCCCGTTGTGGCCGGCGCTGACGGTGTCAACCGTGGTCCCGGCCAGCTTGATGTCGCGTGGAAAGGTGAAGTCGTCCGACGCGACGCTGTCGACCACGTCGTCGGCCACGCCCTCCCACAGCGCCCGCTGATCATCAAATGACTTGAGCCCCGGATAGGTGTGATAGAGGGGGCCGTCCGGCAGTGCGTACTTCTCCTCGGTGTGGCTCAGGTTGTGATGCAACACCTCGCCGAATGCCGGCACGCGCGCACCCTGCGCCTCGAACAGCGCCTCCATCCCGTATCGCGAGGTGATGTGGCACACGTAGAGGGGCGAGTTCGACCGGCGTGAGAGCAGGAGCATGCGCCGGATCGCCGCTTCCTCGGCAACCGCGGTTCGCGCCTCGGCGACATGCGACGCCTGCTGGCGGCCTTCCTTGTACAGGCAGTGGATGTTGTGGCCGATCAGCGAATCGTCCTCGCAGTGCACCATGACGATGCCGCCGTGCTTCGCGGCCCGGTTCATGACGCCCCAGATGCGGCCGTCATCGGAGTACAGGGCGCCGACCCCCGAACCTTCCGTGGAAGTGAAGGTCGTGAACATCTTGAACGAGCTCACGCCATCAGCGATCGCGTCGGGCATCTCGTCGAGCACATCGAGGGTGCTCATGCCGGTGATCATTGCGTGCAACGCGTAGTCGACCGATGGCTTGTCGGCCTTCAGGTCGTCGCGCTTGGTGGCGATCGCAGCCAGCAGGCTCCCCTGATCGGACTGGCGCGCAAAGTCGATGAATGTCGTCGTCCCGCCGAATGCGGCGGCGCGCGAGCCCAGGGCCGCCGACTGGGACATGGTGCCGGGGGCAAGCGGAAAACCGAAGTGGACGTGCGGATCGACTCCACCGGGGACGACGAACTGTCCCGTGGCGTCGATGCGCTGGCGCGCTTCGACGTCGACCGCCCCCGGCGAGGCAAGAAAGGCGACCTTGCCTTTGTCGATGCCGACATCGAGCCGGGCAGTCGACGAGGCCGAAACGACGTCCCCGCCGGTCACCAGCATGTCAATCACAGCGCCACCCCGTCATGCCGTCCTGTCGTTCACCACGCAGTCGAACCGCGCACAACGGCTCCGCCCTGCCCTCAACCGCCAACCCTTGTAGACTCTGTTTTCTATGGAATATAGAATCTGGTGCGCGAACCCTAGCAAGGCGAACAGGGCAAGTCAAGCCCCATGCTTGCCCCGATAGGGTCCAACCCCGGGCCGCCAGTCCGGGTATTGCGAGATACGTGTCCGTAAGATCGAAATCCGCCTCGACAGTGGTCGCCCAGCGCGTCAGCGACGCGGACCGGCCGCCGGCTGAGCACGGAGCCCAGCTGGTGCCACTCGACCGATCGAGCCTCCGACGACAGGCGTCGCAGTCGATCCGAGCCAGCATCGCCAGCGGCGAGTTCGAGGCGGGAACGATCTACCCGGTGGCATTTTTCGCGGATCGACTTGGCGTCTCCGCGACACCGATCCGTGAGGCGCTCTTCGACCTCGTGGGCGCGAACCTCATCGAGGCCGTGCGCAACCGCGGCTTTCGCGTTCCGGTGCGGTCCGAACGCGAGCTGGACGAGCTCTTCGACTTGCGCATGCTGCTCGAGCGCCCCGCCGTGGTGCGGCTTGCGGCCAAGGCCGGGCATGACGACATGAGTCGATTTGCGTGCCGACGCCGAAGAGATCGTTCGTGAAGCGACGCGGGGCGATCTTCGGCGATTTCTCATGGCAGATCGCCAGTTCCACCATGATCTCCTCAGGCTCGGCGACAACCAACGACTCGTCGAGACGATCATGAGTCTGCGCGACCAGACGCGTCTCTACGGGCTGAGCAACCTCGCCAACGAAGGTCGTCTGGTCGAGTCGGCAAAGCTCCACCTGGACATGCTTGCTGCCATCGAGGCAGGCGATACCGCCCGCGCCGACGACAGCATCGTTCGACATCTCGGTTTCACCCGTGGAGCGTGGGCAGCTCGCACGCGGTGAAGGTGGTTGGCATTCTGGGCGGTATGGGCCCTTTGGCAACGCAGGCGTTCTACGGGCATCTCATCCGGGAGACCGATGTCCGCCGCGATCAGGATCACCTCCACGTGGTCGTGGATGCGAATCCAGCGATTCCGGACCGCACCGCGTTCCTGTTGAGCGGCGGGGAGGATCCAAGGCCCGCGCTGATCGCATCGGCGAAGACGCTGCGGAGCATGGGAGCGGAGATCGGTGCCATCCCGTGCAACACGGCGAGCCGCTTCAGCGATGACGTCTCAGCGGCGAGCGAGCTCGAAATCGTGCCATGGATAGCCACAACCGCGGATGCGATTCAACGGATGCACTACCGGTCGGTTGGTCTCCTGGCAACATCCGGGACCGTTTCGGCGCGCCTGTATCAGGATGCGCTGGAGAGCGTGGACATCGAGGTGCTCGTTCCGACGTCCGAGGACCAGGCGTCGGTCATGGACGTGATCTATGGTGCTGAGGGCGTCAAGGCACAGGGGAGCGCAAATGCGGCCGGCATCGCGTCGCTCCTCTTGGTCGCCCGGCACCTCGTGCAATCAGGAGCGGACGCTGTCGTGCTGGGTTGCACCGAACTTCCGCTCGCCCTTGCGGCTGACAGCCCCTCCTGGCCGGTACCGGCGGTCGATCCCGCGGTGCATGTTGCTCGCCGTCTGATTGCACTCGCCGGTGCGCCCGTCAGGGCACTTCCAGCCCTGCGTCCCAAAAACCATCCGCGCTCGCACTAGAATCCTCAATGAATCCGACTCGGCGAGAGACCGGGGCTGCGATTCCAGACACGGGAGAAGGAGGAACTCAATCGTGATCAAAGGACTGCGCATGTTTGCGCTCACGGCGGCAGTTGCCGCCACTGGTGTGGCGGGAGCGACGACCGCTGACGCCAAGACCGCCAGCTCTGGCTCGCCCACCCTAGCCGGTGCCAAGCCGGCGGGTTACCTGATCGTCTCCGCGACGTTCGCCGCTCCCAACGGCGCGCAGACGCGTGGGACTGCCGTATGCCCCAAGAAGGGCACGGCTGTTCGCATGCCCCAGGGAGGCGGGGCTGTGATCGAAAGCTCCAGCCTCGGCGCGAACATCAACACGTCCATTCCGAATGGCAACGAATGGCTTGTTGACGTGAACAACAACAGTGGTGCCGACACCAACGTCGTGGTGTATGCCGTCTGCGCCATCCCGAGCAAGAAGTACCAGCAGGTCGTCGGCAGCACCGCGACCAACCCAGCGGGCAACCAGACGACGGCCACTGTGGCCTGCCCCACTGGCACCAAGGTGCTTGGCGGCGGCGGCTTCAGCAGCACGGGAAGCCTCGCCGTCAATATCAACACCACGATCCCCGCGGGCAACGGCTGGCGTGTCGATGAGAACAACGCCTCTGCAACTTCCGCAACGGTGACCGCGTACGCTGTCTGCTCGGCGCAGGCCCGGACGGCCCACTACGGCCTCACGGTCGGGACCCCGGTGACGAGTGCCGCCGGTACCGAGACGCAGGCGGAGGCGTTCTGCCCGTCGGGCCGCTCGTCGCTTGGCGGTGGCGGTTTCTCGAACTCGGGTTCGACGGCCGTGAACATGAACAGCACGTCCCCGATCACCGGCGGCTGGTCGGTCTACGAGAACAACGCATCCGGGGGTGACACCACGATCACCGCCTACGTCCTGTGCGCCTCCTGACACAGCCCTAGTCAATTTCATTCAGCCAATCGCCGCCGTGGCGGGCACGACGCCCGTCACGGCGGCTCCCATTTCGGCTTCCTGCGAGCCGCGGCGCCGCGGGCAGATCTCTCAGCCATCGTCTCGGCGACCAGAAATGGATACTCGCCGGGCCTGCGCGGTTTCTCTGGCAAGACGCAATTGACCAGGAGGCTTCGCATGTTCGATCTCGAGCGACTTCGCACCGTATCCCCACGCCGTATCGTCCTTACGGTCGCGGCGCTCGCGGCTACCGCAGGCGGTGGCGGGCTGATGCTGTCAGCCCAGTCTGTCTCCGCTGATCGGCCGGCCGCGCCCGCCAGCACTGCTCGACCGGCAAATCCGCTGCTGGTGACGACACCCAGCCCGACGGCGGCGCCGTCGCCGAGCACAAGGACATCGAGCATGAGGCGTGCGATGCGGCCGGACCGGCCGAGCAAGACAACGACGCGAAGGACCAGGACGCCAACGATCGTTCCGGTGCCGACGCCGTCTGCGCGCCCGGCGCGGCTGAGCGAGAGCACGGCGATGGCGCCAATCGTGGTCCAGGCGGCGACACAGCCGAGGTCGCGATGACGGGCGGGATGGTCGTGACCACGGCGACGGTGGGAGCGACAACTAGACGCCGGAGTCATCAGCGCCGAGGCGATACGACCGCGGATCAGGTCAACCGTGCCTGACGGGTCGTATCGCCCCGGCGTCCGCGAGGACTTCGACAGGCTGTACCGCACGAGCTATCACCGGATCCTCTACACCCTCCTGGGTATCCTCCGCGACCGCTCTGCCGCGGAGGACTGCGCGCAGGAGGCGTTTGTTCGCGCGTTCCGCGCGTGGCCGCGATGGAAGCCCTCAGCGCCCGCGGAGGCCTGGATCCATCGCATCGCCATCAACGTGTCGATCTCGTACCGGCGGCAGCAACGGTTGCATGAGGTCGGCGAGGTCATCCGCCGTATTGGTACGCCGGCGCCGGATCCCGATCCCGGAGCGTCGACGGAAGGCGCAGCGCTCCTCGCGGCGCTCCGGCGTCTGCCGGCGAAGCAGGCGGCAACCCTCGTCCTCCGGCATCACCACGGGTACAGCAACCGCGAGATCGCCTACGCCCTCAAAATCTCCGAAAGCACCGTGGCCTCCCGGCTCGCCGCCGCGAAGGCGCATCTCGCCACGGTGCTCCGCATCGATGATCGCGATTTGGATACTCCGAGCGGGTCAAGCGTTGTTACTGCGAACCCGATGCCCCAGCGAGATTCCCAGTGACCGACGACCTCGACCGCATGCTCGAGACGAGCCTGTCCGAGAGCTTCGACGAAATGCGCTCCTCCACGCCGATTCCGGCGCCTCGCTACGCGCCGGTCGCCTCGCGTCCCGGGACGTTCCGCCGGCGTCTGCGGTTCGGCGTTCCGCTTGTCCTGGGCACCAACATGCTCGTGGGGCTGTCTGTGGTCACGATCGCTGCAGCCAGTGTCGGGGCAAAAACCGTCGTGACCGGCACGCCGAATCCCCTTGTCTGGGGCGGCCATCACAGCACGCAAGTCTTGCCCTCGAGTTCACCCGACGATCACGGGCGCGGCGGTCGATCCCCAGAACCCACCTCGAACTCACACGCCGGTGAATCCCCGGATGACAGCGGCAACCATGGGCCGTCGTCCGATGAGGTCTCGCCGGAACCGTCCTCGGCTTCGAGCGGGGACGGAGGACAGCGCGGCGGCGGCGATGGCTCGGCGGCGTCAGCCCCGGGAAGCGGTGGCGGACACGACGGCGACTCTTCGCCGACGCCGTCACACGGGTCCGACCATCAGGTTCGCGGCGGCTGAGCGGCGACGCCGCCTGACCTCGACACCGTGGGCGGCAGCATCTCGCCATGGCCTGGCGGGAAGGGGGGGATTCGAACCCCCGGGGGGACTTAAGTCCCTCACCCGCTTAGCAGGCGGGCGCTTTCAGCCTCTCAGCCACCTCCCCAGGCCGCGGTCAGTATAGGTCGTGTCAGGCCCATGATCTCTCCGTTGGGGGCCCCGCCCGGAGTGGGGTCGTGGTCCACGCACGGAGTGCGATCGACGCGATCGTGATGCTTCGAAACGCTCGAGTTCGGGAACCCCTCACTGGCCGCCACTACCGAGGACCCTGGTCCAGTTCGCCCGAACGTTCACTATCTCCGGACATGGCAATTCTGATCGAGCGGACCGGGCATGCAAGCGTCTCTCCGGCGACGCTACGGCGAGGGCGTCGATGCGCTGGGTGACGTTCACGCAGCCACAGCAAGACATCGAGCGCACCGGACTCGTGGTGGACGGCCGGATCCACGCGTGCGCACCCGGCACGACATTGCTCGGCCTCCTCGGCGACGACGGCGAACGCCTCGCCGCCGCGGGTGACGGCGCGCGCAGGGATCCGCATGCAGTGCTCGAACTCGACGCCGTGCAGTTGCTGGCACCGATTCCCAAGCCGCCGACGGTGCGTGACTTCTACGCGTTTGAGCAGCATGTACGGACCGCGCGCCAGCGACGCGGACTCGAGATGGATCCCGACTGGTACGAGCTGCCGGTCTTCTACTTCAGCAATCCATACGCGATCGGTGGTCCGAACGATGACGTCGCCATCCCACCGGGCAGCGCAGAGATGGACTACGAGCTCGAGGTCGCCGCCGTCGTCGGCATGAGTGGCACTGATCTCGATCCGGAGCAGGCAGAACGCAACATCGCCGGGTATTGCGTGATGAACGACTGGAGCGCCCGCGACGTGCAGCGTCGCGAGATGAAATTGAGCATGGGACCGGTGAAGGGCAAGGACTTTGCCACCACCATCGGGCCAGTGCTGGTGACACCCGACGAGCTCGAGGATGCGCGACGCAACCGCAGCTACGACCTCGCCATGACCGCTTCGGTGAATGACGTCGAATATTCGCGCGCGTCACTTGCGGATGTCTTCTGGAGCTTCGGCGAGATGCTCGCCTACGCGTCGCGCGGCACGCGTGTCGAGCCCGGCGACGTCATCGGGTCCGGTACGTGCGGGACGGGCTGTATCCTCGAGCTCTCCATGGTGCACGGCATCGACCAATACCCGTGGTTGCAGCCCGGCGACGTCGTTGAGTTGAGCGTCGAACGTCTGGGCACGCTGCGCAATCGGGTGGTAGCGGGTGCCCCGTTGCGGCCGTTGCGATGAGCATCAACGACCGCTATCTCGCACGCGTTGACGCCGTCGAGGCACGCCTCGCCGCCCTCGCCGGATCCGAGCCGCAGCCGGGCGCGCTGACCAGCGCCGATCCCACAAGCGGAGAGCGCTGGGACCGCGGCCAGGTGTGGGCGCATCTCGCCGAGTTCCTCCCGTACTGGATCGCGCAGGCAGGGCCGGTGCTCGCCGGCCAACCATCCGGCGACCCCGTCGGATTCGGGCGCATGAAGGGTGATCCCGAGCGGCTCGGTGCGATCGAGCGCGATCGGCGCGAGCCGGTCACGCAGCTCTGGAACGACACGCACACCGACATCGCCGCGCTCCGCGCGTTCCTGGCGCAGGTCGAGCCGGCGCAATGGGAGGCCCGCGGGGTGCATCCGTCGATGGGTGTGATGACCGTCGACGAACTGGTCGAGGAGTTCATGGTCGGCCACCTCGAACAGCATGCCGACCAACTCGGGAGCCTCACGTCGGCGGATTGAGCGGTACCCTCACCACAACGCCGCAATCCAGATGGCGTCACCGGGAGATCGTGCGACGTTTGCGGCGTTACCTTCAGTGCCGGGATTGCGTTCCAGGCTCGTGAACAGTGAAAGGATCGGGATGAAACCCATCATGGCCGGCCTCGCGCTCATTGCCGGAGCCCTTGCAACCGCATGTGGTTCGTCGAACACGCCGACACCCGCCGCATCGTCATCGAGCCCGACGGCAACCGCCGTTCCGCCAACACCAACGCCGACACCACCCCCAACACCGACACCAACAGCCGTACCGGTTGCGTGCGATGTGACCTGGTCACTCAGCGACGATGACTACAGCGGACATTCGGTCGTCATCGTGAAGGTCACCGACGCGGGCGCCTCCCCATGTCAGCTGTTCGGCTATCCGACCGTGCAGCTCAAGGGTCCCGGCGGCACGGTCACGACCATCGCTCAGGCAAACACGGGCGGACAGGCAGCGACCGCGACGCCGAGCGCAGTCCCGATCGCCAGCGGTGGCAGTGCGCAGTTCGTCGTCGAGCTCACCAACGTGCCTGCAGGTGCGGACAACTGCGTGAACGTGACCTCGCTCGCATTTCAATTGCCGGATGGCGGGAGCAGCGCCATCTTGCCCTGGTCGCAGAAGCCATGCCCGCCCACGTTCTACGTGGGTGCGATTACGCCGACCGCATAGCCTCCGAGCCTCCAGACTCAGCTCCGCCTCGCGGAGGGATGCCTGAGAGTTTGAGCCGAAATCTACCTGAGGGTGATCCCTCCCGGCTGGATGATCATGAGGAAGATGATCACCAGAAAAAGCACGGTGGTGACGCCGCCGAAAATCTGTAACCGGCGAATCAAGGTCATCACCTCCTGCGGCGGTGGACCGGGTGCGCCGCGGGCGGCGGGGCCTGTTCGACGATGTGCACGAGCCGGCTCGTGGTCGGCAGAAGAACCCTCAAGGCGAGCGCCAGAGCCACCAGATAGAGAATGACGCCGACCAGCAGGAAGGGTGTCTGGAGTATATTGATGTTCGCGGTCCAGATCAATCCCGCACCGCTGACAGCCATCGACAGAGCCACTGGCAACACCAGGCGCTGTTCAATTCGGTGGTTGAGCTCGACGGCGAAGTGCATGTGCTGCGGCATCTGGGCGGCGAGGCTCCCGACGATCGGGAATACGAATATCGGCCCAAAGGCGATCACGGCGGCGAGGATGTGCAGGAAAAGCCACAACAGGAACCAGTTCATCGTTGCCTCGCGCTAACTTCGGTCGGACGCGGCCGATGGTAAACCGGACGCTGAGCCTGTGCTTGTTGAACGAGCGGACCTCGACGCGGGCGAAAGCGGCGATTGGGCCGTTCCTGCGATGCCCGAGCTGTCGTGAGCGGAGCTTCCTCGGTCAGGCAACCTGGTGACATTAGACTTGGAAGGGTCTCCGCGGAGGGATGCCGGAGCGGTTGAACGGAGCGGTCTTGAAAACCGCAGTGGTGTCATAGCCACCGGGGGTTCGAATCCCTCTCCCTCCGCCACTGTGATGTCGCACGACATGGTGGACACATGTCTCACGACATCGTGGACATTTTGAGGCGACCCGTCTGGACTTCGCGGGGCTGATACTCGCAGCCTGAAGTCGGCGTTGGCGGCAGCGCTATCTGGCTGATCCGATCACGGATTGCCGCCATACCTCAATCAGCGGTATCCAGTCCGGACTGCTGCCGACGGCCGACCTGCCCACCGCTACGCAAACGTCAGCGGATGTACAGGCGATTCCAGCGAGCTCACGGTGGAATCCCGGGCTCGATGTGACCGCCCATCGCATTCCGTCCCATGTCATCGCGAATGGTTGACGCTCATCAAGACGCGCGACGCCGGCGTAGTATCCAACTGCAAAACACGATGAGGTGGACGTGCAGGTGACGGACTGGAGAGCACTCTGCGCGGCGTTGAGCGGCTGCGGACTCTGGCAGCCGCGACCACGTTGTGCCATCCCAGCGCTCCACCAGCGTGTCGATCGTGTCACTCACACGTCCGTGGTTGCCCGACGATGAGGATCCGACCGCCATACAGGCAGTTGGCGAGACACACGCGACCGACCGAAGGTCACTCGGGGCGCCGGTGGTCGAGCTCAAGCTGGGGATCATTGACCACGCGCTCCCGCTCCACGCTACCGCGAAAGCGTGGGTTGCTCCACCGCCCGAGTTGATGACGTCGGTAGACGATCCGACAGCAACGCATTGGTTCGGCGACGTGCAGGCAACTGACTGCAACGCGCTCTGCCTTCCCCCGGCGAGGCTAGGAACTGCAAGCACCTTCCAGGCGATTCCATTCCAAGTCTCGGCGAGCGCGTGCACGTCCGCCTTGTACGGGTTGCTGATCGGGCTATAGGCTCCAACCGCCATACACCAGCTCGGTAATGGACAAGTCACCGACTGAAGGTCGCTCTGGTCACCGTTTCCCGGCGTGGAACTCGGCACGACCGACCAGGTACCTTGAGTGTCGCGCTCCGCGAGCGTGTGGTCGGCTGGGTCGTCACTGTCTCCGGTGGGGCTGAAACCGCCAACCGCCATACATGATGAGGACGCGGTGCATGACACGGCGTTGAGCCAGCTGTCGACACCCGCGCCGGCGCTCGGGACCACCGACCAAGAACCGCCATCCCACGTCTCAACGAGCGTCTTCGGAAGACCCTGAGCTCCAGAGATACCGACTCCGACGCACGCCGATGTCGAGGGGCACACCACCGACCGCAGGCCGCTCTCACCGCCAGGATTTGGACTGAGTGCTAACAACCAGCTCGACGCCGTGAGTGGTCGGCTTGGGCTCTGAGGCGCATGAACGGTCAACTCGATACCGATGCTGAGAGCCGTCGCGCATATCAGGACCGTTCCGCCCCCCACCCAGAGACGCCGTTTGTGGCGGCGCAACCCGCGCCTCGTCAACGAACGCAGCGCGACGCGTGGTGATCTCGTAGGCACGTGTCCCTTCTGGTAACATCCCATCAGCATGTCTGGCCGGTTACGGGCGCTCCGACCCTATCAGGTGGCATCGCCGGCGGTCAAGAACCAATGTGGCCCTCGGCGTCAGACCAGGGCGTGGGATGCTGGACCATGCGGTGGGCGCTCCTTGCCGACGCCATGCAGAGCAGGAGGCGTCGTGACGTTCGTGACCAGGAGGGTGTGATGGATGTGGCCAGTCTGTCGCCGGTAGTCGAACTCCGTCAGTACACATTGGTACCCGGAGGGCGCGACGTCTTGATTGAACTCTTCGAACGAGAGTTCATCGAAAGTCAGGAGGAACTTGGGATGACCGTGATAGGTCAGTTCACAGACGTCGACGACGACCATCGATTCGTCTGGCTCAGAGGCTTTTCCAACATGGCTGTGCGTCAGCAGGGGCTCGCGGCGTTCTACGGCGGACCGATTTGGAACCAACACCGCGAGAGCGCCAACGCCACCATGATCGACTCCGACAATGTGTTGCTCCTTCGTCCATCGCAACCAACCGCCGGCTTCTCACCTCACGGCTTCGCGCACCCACCCGACAGCTCCAACAAAGAACACCGCGGCTTGGTCACTGCGGCCATCTATGCCATCGAACCTGCCATGGAACCGGCGTTCGTGGACTACATCGACACAGGCGTCCGCTCTGCGCTGGGCGAACTCGGCGCGGTACTGCTTGCGTGTTTCGTGAGCGACCATACGCCGAACAATTTTCCCAGCTTGCCGGTTCGCGAAGGTGAGAACGTGATCATCTGGTTCGCCGGATTCCCGGACGCATCGTTCGCCGTGCGGTGCATCCCCGGTAATGGCAACCTCGGTGTGGCGATACCCCCTGCTCCGCTAGGACGGCGCCCGTTTCAAATCCTTCGCCTGCTTCCAACGCCGCGGTCTGCCGTGACCGGCCTCTCACCGGGTTGGTCACGAATCCCAGGCTGAATCTCGACCGGTCACGCCGCCGTCCGATGCACAATGCAAGTGAGCGCGAAACCGCAACCGGCGAATCTCCCTTGGTAGGCATCGCCCGACTGGCTGCACTGCACGGCACACGGGCCGATCGTGCCCTCACGTTCACGTCATGACGGACAGTGCGCCGGCTGCAGTCAGCGAAGCTTCCACGTCGACGCCTGGGATGGGAACACTCGGAGTCTGGCGGGGCGCCGCCCTGTACGGTGGCTCACTGATCGGTCCTGGGGTGCTTCTGGTGCCGGCGCTTGCCCTACAGGCCGCGGGCCCCGCATCGGTGATCGCCTGGGCACTGCTCATCGCTCTCTCTGCCCCATTGGCATTTACCTTCGCCGCCCTGGGCACTCGTCAGCCGGTTGCCGGCGGGGTCGCCGCATATGTGGAGTCTGCGTTCGGCACGGTCCCCGGTGTCGTCACAGGCGGATGGTTCCTGACCGCCGTACTGATCGGCACCCCCACCGTCTCACTCATCGGTGGCTACTACGTCGCGGTGCTGACGGGTGGGGGTACCGGGGTTGCGGCCGCAGTGGGACTCGCGATCTTCGCCGTTGTACTAGCGGCCAACGCGTTTGGGATTCGACTCTCATCGCGGCTCCAATTCGGTCTCGTCATGCTCCTCACGTCGGTGATCGCGGTCGCCGTCGCCGTGGCACTGCCGGGCCACCTCAGCGACCATTGGACGCCGTTTGCCCCTCAAGGTTGGTTGGCTGTCGGGAGCGCCGCCAACATCTTGATGTGGCTTTTCGTAGGCTGGGAGGCTGTCGCCCAACTCGCCGGCGAGTTCGAAAACCCTGGGAGTCAGCTCCCCCGCGCGATGCTCCTCGCGTTCTGTGGGGTCACCATTCTCTATCTCGGCATCGCGGTCGCGACAGTGGTGGTCACCACCAACCCGTCATCGACGGTCCCGCTCGCTGACCTCATGGCCGTCGGATTCGGCCGCTGGGGGCGTGATGTCACGGCCGTCCTTGCGGTCACCTTGACGATGGGCACCATGAATGTCTACCTCGGCGGAGCGTCCAAGCTCGCGGCGTTTCTCGCCACCACAGGCTCCTTGCCACGCTGGCTGGCTGGAGATGCCTATCGCAGCATCCCCCGACGGCCGCTGCTTATCGTCCTGCTTGTTGGCTTGCCCATGCTCGGGGCGTTGATCGCCGGATTCGGTAGTGACGATGGTTTGGTGCGAGCTACCTCAGCGTGCTTCGTCGCCGTGTATGTTGCTGCTACGGCCGCGGCGGTGCGAACCCTGCGCGGACGAGGTCGTGTAGCCGCTCTGATCTCGTGCGCGATGACGACCATCGTGGCCGCATTCTCGGCGTGGTTTCTGCTCGTGCCAGCCGTCTCGTGCGCTGGCTTCGTCTTGCTCCAGGCGTACGAACGCCGTCGCAAAGCCCAGCCAATGTGAGCGCTCGCGGACACCGGCGCTCGGCGTGACAACGAGGCGCAACGCCCTTGATCCAGCAGATGATGGATTGCCGCACTCGGCGAGCGGTCGCGCACGTCGCCTCGCCAACGGCGGCGCGGCGATTCACACCTTTCAGGCTATTCAGCCGGCCTTGAAGCTCGGTGGCTGTGTCGCGACCTCGCCTCAGACAAATGTCGGATTCCGACCCATTGGAACCGTATGACCACTGTGAACAGCGAGTTGGTCGCCTCTGCTTCGATGACCGAGCCCCGGGTTCAAATACATGATGACCTCGTCGATCAGATCGAAGCGCATCGGGTGGTGGCCTATCGACTGGCGATCGGAATGCTGATGGATCACGGCGAGGCCGAGGACGCCGTCCAAGAAGCGGCGATGCTGGCGTGGCGCCGTCGCGGCCAGCTCCGGCGTGACCGGCCCTTTGCGCCGTGGTTCTTGGCGATCGTGGCCAACCGCTGCCGCGAGCGGCATCGAAGCCGCTGGTGGAAGACGCTCAAGGTGGCGCATCTCTCCGATGCTGCCGCAGGTATCACGTCCGATCACCCGGCGGATCTCGATCTCCGCCGAGCACTGCGTTCCCTAGTCCTCGCCTGCGCGTTGCCGTGGTCCTGCGCTACTGGCTCGACCTCCCCATTCATGAGGTCGCTCTGACTCTGGGGTGCTCGGATAGCGCCGCGGAGATTCGGATCCGGCGTGGACTGCATCAGCTCCGACCGATCATGAAACCAATGGAGGATGAGCCATGACCAACCTCGGCGATCCGTACATCAGAGCCCGATTCCACGCCGCGTTGGAACCCCTCACCCAACCCATGGCCTCGGCCGTGAGGGTGCGATCCGCGGCGTGGCGTCCCGCCCGAACCCTCGTTTCGTTGGTTGCGGTCGCCGCTTCGGCAGCGTTGCTCGCTGTGGCCTTTGGTTTCCATCCAGGCCAATCGAACAGTGGGGCGGCCGGGTCTGGCGCTGGCAGCTCGGGGGCCGCCGGCACCGGACCCGCGATGCCGCGATCGGGTACGGCGGCATCATCGCCAGTGCCCGTCGATCTCAGCGGTGCACGCGCCGCCGCCGTCGCATTTTTCGATCCCTCGCAGCCGCAGTGCTGGAAAGATCCAGTGCTCCAGCCTGGCGGCGAGGGTCTCCACGGCATCTGGCCGGCGGATACTTTCGCGCGCTGTCCGCTGACCTCACGTCTGGGGAGTTACCTGCGCGACCACGAGGGTCTCTACATGGATGGGTCGCTCCTCACCGAGTATCGGGCGCCGACCGCCCAGCCGGGCGCCCCCTCGTCTCCGCCGGCGCCCTACGGGTTGCACGTGTCGCACTTCACGGTCACCGTCGGCGCCCCGATCGCCACCCCGACCGGGGCTACCGTCAAGGTGCGTGCCTCCGATGGGACGGTGTCCTACGAGAACGACGCCAACCTGGTCCAGACATCAGGCGGATGGCTCATCGACGACATCCTGATCTACGGTCGGAACATGCCGTACCCCGTCGGACATGCACCCCACCCCGGAATGGTGTACTTCATGCCAGATGCCGATGGGTTTGCGGTGTCCCTGTACAACCCGTGCACGACTCCAACGGCGGCGTCACCGCAAACGAGCGGCTGCTGATCATCGTCAGCCGAGGCAGCGCGTTTCGACGCCCGCACAACTCCCAAGTCGACATCCAATGTGAAGTCTGTCACGCGCACTTCCAACTCACACTCCCGCTGATCCTTGTGTCGCCACTGCCCCAATCCGAGAAGTCCAATGTTCCGGAGCCGTCTGAATTCTCGGTGAGTGTTGTTGTCCCCGGATAGCCGGATCGAATGGTATCGATGAAGCCGGCCCCATTGAGAACTCCCGACGTCACCCACGCCAACCGCAACGCGGCCAGTCAGTTTTGGTGTCGATCGGTTGGTGTATGTACCCGGTCCGTGGTAGCCGCTGGCGATTGTCGCAACCAAGTAGATCGTCGTCGAGCCGGTCGTCTGCAACTCCGGCGCTGCAAAACTGGACGGGTTCTCGGCGAACCCGGCGGCGTACGCAGCGCAGCTGTCGTGCGCGGCTGGTTCGCGCAGGTTGCCTCCCATCAGAACTTCGGGGTGTGCCGTGAAACCTCCACTCGCCTGGTACGCACCCTTGATGGATGCGGTGCCGATCAGGCGAGGCGCTCCGCCACTCCCCGACCGGTCCCCTCCCCGGCCAGACGTAGGCTGGGAATTACTGGGATTCGTGGCGCAGCCGGCGCCGATCGAGCAGGATTGCGAGGGCAGTCAACTGCGCCACACGTTCTCGTCTCAATCGACGAGCCTCGAAGCACGCGCACTGCCGCTCCGCCAGATCCTGAGCGTGACCCACGATGCTCATCAGCCTGCACACGTCCATCTGACCGTCCCCGCCTCTTCGGCGTCGGTTGAAACATCGAGGAGCCCCGTGAACGAGAGCGAGCCCGACCCGTCTCCTGCGATCGTGATTGTCGAACGCGCCTCATCGCCGGGGAGGTACGAGGCGTTGTCGACAAGCAGCACCGAGACCAGCGCCGACGCCGCTGAGTACGTCCCCGGACCTCGATATCCCCCGCTCGCCGGAGTGATCGGCACCCCCGCCGTGTAGGTGATGATGTGTCCGTTGACGTCGCTCGCATCATTTGGCGTTGGCACCACGAAGATGGTCGTCGCCGGCACCAGCCCGTGTGCATACGCATCACAGCTCTCGTGCCGCGACGTGACCGTGTCGACAAACGTCCCCTGCACGGTCATTTCTCCCCGAAGCACGACGCTCGCTGAGAACACCGCATATGGAGCTTCGTGTAACTCCCAGCCCACCATTGGTGCTGCTCGGCTCGGAGCTGCAGCCTGCGGCAAAGAGTATCGGCAGAACCATCGCGCACCCTCGTGCCCGGCGTGCCCCACTACCCAGCGCGCTCACCATGCACTCATCCTGCGAATTCCCCAACTGCCTCAGTCCGACCGCGACGCGTCCGAGGGCATCAGGCGGGCACGCAGGCGTCGCAACGGCGCCGGCGCCCACCAGTTCCACTCATCAGCCACGCGCATGAACGCCGGCACCAAAATGCCGCGAATCAAGGTGGCATCGACGATGATCGCAATCGCTGTTCCAAGTCCAAAAAGCTGAATGAAGCTGACCGACTGGTCACGAAGGCGAAGAACGAGATGGAAAGGATCGCGGCCACCGTGGTGATGATTCGACCGGTGTGTGCCACCCCGTCCACCACCGCGTCCTGATTGCCCGCACCTGCATCGCGCGCCTCCTTGATGCGCGCCAGAAGGAAGACTTCGTAGTCCATCGAAAGTCCAAATGCGATGCAGAACAGGAGCACGGGCATTGAGGTGTTCAAGACCCCCGGCGTGAAGCCCAGCAAACCAGCGCCATGCCCATCTTGAAAAATCCAGACCATGGCTCCGAAGACTGCGGCCAAGCTGAGCAGATTCAATACCAGTGCTTTGATCGGCAGTACCACACTGCCCGTGAAAAGGAACAGCAGGATGAAGGTGCTGATCGCAATGATCCCGACGGCGACACCCAGGTGACTGGCGATGGCATTGTTGCCGTCGACGAGTTCAGCCGCCTGGCCACCCACGAATGCCCTCGTGCCACTTGGCGGCGGTACCGCACGCACCGCCGCGACTAGTTCTTGGGCGGCGCTCGACTGCGTGTCGGAAGGCCCGATGACGACGAGATACTGAGCGCCAGAGCTGCCGTATTGCGCATCCGCGGACTGAGCCAATGCCGTTTGCTCGCCGGAAGCGAAGCTTCCAGCTGTGCTTGCAACACGGAGCACCGAAGGCAAGGCCGAGAGTCGCTTTGCGTATTGAGTGACCTCGGCCTGCCCAGGGGTGCCGTCGAGCAGCGCCGTCAAGGACGTGGTCTGACCGCCGCTGAAGTTGCTGCGAAGCGCATCGCCCACCTGTCTGCTCTGCGGGCTGGTTGGCAGCACGCGGTCGTCTGGCAGGCCGAAGGACGCATGCAACAGCGGCGTTGCAGAGAGCACCAGCAAGCTACCACCGGCAACGCGAAGACCAGTGGACGACGCATCACCCGCTTCAGCCAATCGCTGCCACAGCTGCCGACCTGCGGAAGCGGGCGTACCGGCCGCGAATTGCGAAGCCGGCCTGAATTCACACGCGGCCCATGATCGCAAGCGCAGCTGGCAAAGTCGTGAGCGCGCTCAGAGTCGCGATGACCACGACGCCGATCCCGGCATACGCAAACGAGCGAAGAAAATACAGCGGAAAAACCAGCAGCGCCGCGAGCGCCACCGTCACTGCCAGTGATGAGACCATTACCGTCCGACCGGCAGTTGCCAGCGTGCTGTGGAGCGCATCCTGCGTGTTGCTCTGGCCCCGAGTTCCTCGCGAAACCGGCTGACGATGAGAAAGGCGTAGTCGATCCCGAGACCAAGCCCGAGGCTGGTGACCAAATTGATCGAATAGATCGAGACGTCCCTAACATGCGTGATCAGGAAGAGCTCCGCGAACGCCCCAAAGATGGCGATGACCGCGATTGCGAGTGGCAGCGATGCAGCAACCAGGCTTGCGAAGGCGATTAGTAGTAAGACGAGGGTGATTGGCACTGCCAGGCTCTCGGCATGGAGGATGTCAGCACCCACTTGGGCGCCGATATCGTGGCTCGCCCCCAGCGGTCCTCCCACTGCCACCCGCAATGCCGCGGTGCCGCCGCCAAAATGATTGATGATCTGCTGCGCATTGCCACTTTCTGAGTGAGCTGCGGTCGTGCCGACGGTCGCAACGATCAGACCCTGCTGTCCCATCCCGGCTGCGCAGCTCCGCCGCCCCTGTGGTCCACCACGACGCCACCGACGATATGCCGGCTTGCTGCGCCAGACGCTGAGCGAGCTCACGCCCGGCGGCGGCGGTGCCCGGGGCATCGATCAGTCCACCGCCTCGAGGTGTGACCAGCAACACCATGTTGGGTTTGCCCTTGCCAGCGAAATGGCTGTCGAAAAGTGCCGCCTCCCGCGCCGATCCGGATGACGGGTCGTTGAACCCCTCGCTCTGCAGCGAGCCGAAAAGCTGGCTCCCCAGGACCGCAAAGACTGCGAACGCTACCAGGCTCGCGAGCAACAAGCGACGCGGGCTCCGCGCGACGAAGTCGGAGTATCGCGCAAGCAAGCCACTCCTCGGCCTTGCCGTTCGCATGTCGGGTGTCAGAACCACGTCGCTGTAATGCCCTTTCAGCCACTGGATAGTTACGAGCAGCAGCCTACCAAAGGCGTACGCTGCCAGGCGCCTCGCCCAAGGAACCTGTACCTCAACGGAGCCTCAGGGCCCAACCTCCGCGCGATTGGTTGAGTAGGGCAAACTCTGTGTGATCGCGCCGGCGGGCGTCGGCACCCGCTTGGTGGGGCCCTCACACCGTATGTAACGATCCTTGCTACTGCAAGCCAGTTACGTTGTAGAGGATAGTACGGTACGGTGAGACAAACGAGCCGCTTCACGGAGCTTCGGATTCAATGACGGTTTCTCGGAAGGTGTCCAGCCTTGCTCGCTCAGCGGCTCAGCCCGGCCCCGGTGCGATCCCTCACACCGTCTCCCCGTACGTCTGCATCGAACTCGTCAACAGCCGTTTCGCCGACCACACCGGAAGCGGAGACGTCTATGACCGTATCGAGCTGCCGGCCTGGCAGCGCTGGTTCGCACAGCGTTGCGATCTCAAGCCACTGGAACCTCCTGCCGGCGCGGTCCTCCGTTCGCTGATCCGCCTGCGAGCCCTCTTGCGCACCCTGCTCGAGTTCTCATCAGCCTCCCGGCGCCAGCGCGCTGGCCGAACTGAATGACTTCTGCGCTGCCGGGAGTCGATCGTGGAAGCTCACGCGCAGTCGCGGTCGAGTTGAGCTCCACCTCGTCTGGCAAAATCAGGATTGGCGCGCAGTCTTGGCAACCACCGCAGCGTCCTATGCCGAACTGTTGGTGGGGGGAGGCATCGGGCGCGTGAAAGTGTGTGCCAACCCGGACTGCACGTTTGTCTTCTTCGATGAGTCCCGGAGCCAATCGCGGCGCTGGTGCGACTCTGCCGCGTGCGGCAACTTGGTAAAAGTCCGTCGACACCGCGCCAATCAGCGACGTACTGACCTGGTCGTCGCGGAGCCCGTCAAGGCTCACCGCAGGAGCGCATAGATCCCTGTAGCTGGGGTCTGAAACGCACCCCGTTCATGCGGCAGTGTCTCCACACGAGCAAGTGGTTCGTGTGTCTGCATGCGGGTCGCATCCGCGCCGGACACCCGACTGTCGCCCCGGCATCCAACCGAGGTAGATCCCAGGATCGCGTTAGCTCCTGGTCAGGTCGTCCGATCGACCCTGCGCCAAACGCGACCAATGGGAAGTAGGACGCCCCTCAGTGCGGAACTGATCGCCGTTCGCTACGAGGGTTGCGGCCACTGGACGGCGAATCTTCCCGCGACTCTTGTCGGCCGTACACGGTTAGGTCAAGAATCCCATATGTCGGTGCCATCCTCTCGGCCGCGCGACCGGCGATCCAGTAGGTCTCGAAGACTCGATCGCCGTCCCGCAGGTAGCAGACATGCATGCCGAATTCGCGGCTGGCAAGGAGGCTTGCTGAACTCTCTGCTGAATACCACGGCATTTCCCAACCCATGAAATCCCGATAGCGAACGCTTTCGTCGTAAGGACCTTCGCAGAAGGTCGCATAGGTGACATCACGGGCGTGTAGGTAAGCAAGCTCAATCACCTGCCGATTGAAGAAGGTGCACCACTCACATTGCGCTGCGGCAGGCTTGTCCAAGTGCCACATATGAAAGTACACACAGAGTTGATGCCGGCCCTCGAAAACGTCGAGCAACCGTACCGCGCCTTCGGCGCCGGTGACTGTGGCATCCGCGTCGACTTCTACCATCGGGAGGCGTCGCCGCGCTGCCGCGATCGCGTCACCAGCCCGCGTGTGCGCTTTCTCTCGAATGAGAAGCTCGTCGAGTTCCGCTTGCCAGGCGGAGCGCTTGACGACATCCGGGAGCGCGCGGTTCCGGCTGCCCCCTGTCAGTGACCGGTCCATGTGGTTCATGACCTCCGTCCAATAATTCTATCTCCGCAGTTTCAGCGAACGACTTCTTGTCGCCGCGTGGTGTCGCGAGGTCGTTTCTTCAGCCTCAGCACGGATCCATTACGAGTGGTGTTCTCCCGGCCCTGAAACGCCGGGCCCCGCGACCCGCTCAAGTGTAACCAGTAACATGGATGCAAGCAAGTTACGTCCCTCGATTGGCTTCGCTGCAGGGGGATTCCCGAGAGCATGGTTCCGGTCGCAGCCCAAGCGTGCGGAATGGACGCGGAGCATCACCTCGAGACGGCTGCTTCTGCATGCGGTGGAGGACGCGGACGAAGCGAAGGTCACAGCAGCGATGCGTTCTACAATCTTGGCATGCTCTCATCCACAGAGCAACGGCTCGAGAGCATCGGTGGGAAGGGGTTTGCGACGTGGCGACGACTAGGCCAGGGTGGCGTAGTCTCCTGGAGTGCGGTTCAGCGTGAACTCCGCGAACGCGTCCTCGTAGCCACTGCCGATCGTCAGCTCAGAAGAGGACCCGTGGGCATACGACCTGATGGCAACCACCGATGGCGGCCGACAATGGGCAGTGGTGCATGGTCAGGTGTCGGAGCCGCGCCGTAGCAGCCAGCTGGACTCCCTGGTGGACCTCGGATCGCCTCAGGGTTCGATCCGCTCGTCGCATCGATGAAGGTGACGAATTCACAGCCCGTCACATCATTCACCAGCGGTCCTGGTGCTGGTCGGTTCGGTGGTCCCATGAAGTCCCGCAATTGACCGACGTCCATGTCAGTGCCCATACCAGCTCATCCTCGATGCCCATTCCTGCATCAACCAGCGTGCCGAGTGTCGCCGAGGCCGGAGGTCCAACCTCGCACCCACACGCCGTAGTGCGGGGTCGAACACATCGCGATCGCACCGGCCGCCGTCAACACCGGGGCCGTTACTCCGGGTGCCTCGAGGACGGCGCCCATTCCGGTGTAGTTGATGGGCAAGCGCGCACGGCCGACGGTGATCCGAGATTTCGACGATGCCTGCGCAACGATATGGGCGTGCGATGTCTGCACAATCGCCACGAGAGATCCGTTCTCGGTCCGGCTTTGGGGCCGTGACCCCTGAGCACCGCGGCCAGATCCCGCCACCATAACCGCAATCACCAAGGAGCTCGGCAAGAACAACCGACGATCCATGTGGCCACCCTACGCTCGTTACGGTATTCCCGCCCGTTCCGATCTGGATCATCGATGAGTGTCACGTACGGAATCCGGCGCGTCGTTGCTCGTCGTCCTTCCGAGACGATGGCTGCACCGGCATGGAGCGCCACTTGAGACCGACCGTCGTCCTGGTGGGAATCATCGCGGCCGCCGCAGTAGCCGGGATCCTGATTTCGATGGCCCCGCGTTCGCCGCTCGGCGAACCCGCCAGCGCCACCGATTGCGACGGCGGCGCCGATTCCATCGGAACCCGTCGACGCCGCGGGAATGATCGCGGTCGACGACTTAGCGACGCCGGCAGGTGGTCCTCTTCGGAGGCGTTGGCGACTATGACAACACGTGGCTGTGGAATGGGATCTCCTGGACGCTGGCGCACCCCGACCTCAGTCCGCCGGGACGCTACAGCGCTTCCGCCCGCGTACGACCCTGAGGCGAAGGTCGTCCTGCTCTTCGGCGGCTGGCTTGCTGCTGGACCGGGCGCCAACGACACCTGGGCGTGGAACGGAAGCACCTGGCACGAGATCGACAGGGGCCGCCTGCGGGGACCTCCGGCGGGTGGCTCCTCGATGGCGTGGGACGCCGACCGCGGCGAGATGGTGCTGGTCACCGAGCCCGCGAACGCACCAACCCATGTCAGCGAGACCTGGACCTGGGACGGGACCCACTGGACCCAGCAAACCGCAGGCGACTTGCCCACGTCGAACATCAGGAATCTCCTCGGGTTCTACTCCTTATCCGGGTCGATGATTGCGGTGGGCTGCTGCAGGACCGCCGACGACAACCCTGCACCGGTCGCGACCACCTACGGCCTGGACCGGCACCGACTGGCGGCTCCTCGCGACCAATGTGGCGCCGCTGAACGGACCCAATATCGCCCTGGATCCGGTAAGCAACCGCCTCATGGTCTGGGCGTCCGACGACAACGAGATGTTCTCGTGTTTGTCTACCGCATGGACGCCGTTGCCGACTGGGCAGGTTCCACTCGAGCCCGCTGCCGAGGTCGCCGATCCGGAGACGCAGCAATTCCTGATCCTTGCGCCGCATTCCTCCAACAGCCAGCCCGGGCCGTTGCTGGTCTGGTCGCTGCGGGGCACGGAGTGGATGCAGCTGAGCGGATCTCCCGTCTTCGCCGATGACAATGGGTGACCATCCGCGCGATATGCCCCGTGCCTTCATCGCGCTGTTGTCCGCGATCGGTGTGGCGGGTGTCGCCGGCTTTCTCGTATCGCGGTCACAGGGACACACCTCGCACACCCCCTGCCCTGGTCGACTCCACACCAGTCAGCCCAGGTCCCACCGCCGACGGCGCGCTGGTGGTCGGCTACACCGTGGCCGAGGACACGGCGAGCAATCAGATCGTCGTCTTTGGCGGCAACGCCGGACCGGACGCAACCTGGCTGTGGAGCAAGAGCGAATGGCGTCGAGCGATCCCGCCGGTGAGCCCACCAGGTCGTTTCGCCGCAGCGTCCGCATATGACCCGCAGCTCGGCATGGTCCTGCTCTTCGGTGGAGAGCTGTCACCGGCCGCGAAGAACGTCAATGACACCTGGGGTTGGAACGGCACGACCTGGCGGGAGCTCAACACCGGCGGGGATGGTGCACCGCCTCCCGGTGGGGCCGCGGTCGATGGCATGGGACCCGGGGGGTCAGCGGGATGGCGTCGGCGACCGCCCTGCCCACCAACGTCAGCGGGGCGAGCGAGACGTGGATATGGTCGAAGGACCACTGGGCGACGACCACGGGCAATGCGATGTTCCCCGCTCCGGATATCGAGATCGGCTGGGATCCCGCCGCCGATTCGCTGCTGGCGGTCACGACCTATCGAACCACCTTTGCGGGGCAGACCACGGG
>CAVVJH010000007.1:0-193435 GCA_963748505.1 Candidatus Dormiibacterota bacterium | reverse complement strand
ATGTTCGCGGATGCCCAGGTCGTGCCATCCGGCTCGCGGAGCCCGACCTACGCGGCCCCGCCGCCGACGTCACCGACGTCGAACAGGTCGACGTTGATCGTCTGACCGGCGTAGGCCGTCGGGTCGATGCTGAAGAGCGGGATCGCGAACTGCGGCGACGACGCGCCGTTCACCGGGGTGAAAACGGCCATATCGTCCATTGCCGAGACGGTGCCGCAGCTCGGCACCGTGGTGGTGCTCGGAGTGACGAGCCGCACGGCGTAGCCCTTGTGCGCGTTCGAGAAGCCGTTGCCGCCGCTCCCGACCGTGGAGTCGGGGAGCGCGCAGGGCCCCGACGTTGCCGCGCACGAGGGGGTGCCGTTCCACTGCAGGGAGTCGACCTCGAGGCGGTAGTACTTGGTGACCGTGGCGCCGGCCGGGTTGCTGATGTACGCGCCGAGGGCGCCGGTGGTCTTCACGAGGTTCTGGTCGTTGGTCGCCGCCGGACTGTAATTGAGCGCCGAGATCCACTGGTGATAGGTGGAAGGTGTGAAGCCGCTCACCGTGGTCGCGGTCGGGCAACTGCCTCCGGGAACGAACCAGGAGTAGCTGGTCGGAAGGTTGGTCGCGTTGTACGGATAGAAGATTTCCTGACCGACTTTCGAGTCTCCGGAGCGCGAGGACAGCGTCTGTACGGAGAAGAGCGTGTACTCCATCGCCGAGTACTCGGTGCATACCGAACCGGTGCCGCCGAAGCTACCGTCATTCTCGTGGTAGCAGTACGGAGGCGCCGTGCTGCCCCCACCGCACGCGTCCGGCGCGAAGGCAGGGTTGTAGATCTGGACGTCCGCGGAGGCCCCCGCCGGGAGCGCGATCAGATAGTTGTTCCCACCCTGGTAGTTGAGCGTCGCATCCTTGGTCACCGTCCCGTCTGCAGCGCTGATGGCGTGGTAATCCGGGGACGACGAGGCGTTGCAGGAGTCATTTGCGCCGCCGGTCCGCACGAGCTGCTGTTCTGGTTGGGGGTGGGGTGAAGGCATCACCCTCGGAGCGGGGGTTTCCCCATCCTTCCTCGCGTTCGAAGTAGCCGGTGACGCCAAGGCCGGAGATATCCGCTCCCTGTTGCGAACCAGGCTGTCCAAGGGAGATCGGCGGCAGGTATTGCGCAGTCTCAGAGCGAACCACTGTGTGCGTGCCGAATCCGACAATGCGCAGGAAGATCGTTGACACCGAGGCCGAGATGGTCACCTTGAGCTCGTTGGTCTGCGGCTGCGAGGTCACGACGCACGGCGAACCGGGGCAGTTGTTGGAGAACCCGTCGCGTGCGGCCTCGACGAACGCGGCGTTCTGCGCGTCGGGGTAGTCGCCCGGGAGATACGCAACGCCCGCCAGCGCCGCAGCGGCAGCGGCACGCTCGATCTTGTTGCTGGTGAGGTAGCTCGTGCCCGCGTCAACCGCTAGGCCGGCGACGACGAACAGAAGGACCGAGACGAGCGCGAAGATCGCCATCGCCTGGCCTTTGGCGGAGCGCCGCCCGGGCCGAGTTGGTGCTGCTCTCATGGGTCCCTTCCTCACGATGTCGGCGCAAGCCGCATGACGGTGTACTGAGAATCTGTTTGTGTAAAGAATGAAATCGTCGGTGACGTGTACTTGAAGATCAGGCGCACACCCAGCTCCGCCTCGTTCGGATGCGTCTGATTGCGCAAGGCGAGCGTGAACGTGCAGGACTGCACGTCGCTGAGGCGACGCCGTTGGTCACGGTGTACGAGTTGATCGGCTCGGGCGAGTGTACGCGCCGTTGTTCGGTGGGCAGGACCCGGCCGAGAACGGCGTGATGCCGGTGCAGCCGTTCGGGTTGTAGATGTCGATCTCCTGGACCTTCGCGTTGGTCATGGAGTTGGTGGTGATGGGGAGTACCGTCCCGATGATGTCGGCATCCACCTGCGCCTGCGTCAAGCCCGACGTGCTGGCGTTGCCCAGCTCCGCGGCGATGCGTGCGCCGGCTCGTGTGGCCTGCGCGGCCGCGCTGTTGTCGTCGATCAGGTTCGACGCAGTCCACGCGCCCAGGAACAAGAGCAGGAGCACCGGAAGCAACATGGCCAGCTCGACCATCGCCTGACCCTGCCTGCCGTCGCGCCGCCGAAGCATCATTGCTGCGGCTCCAGGCGGAAGAGGTTGTACGTGGTGCTGTTGAAGGTCGTGGTGCCGATCAGGAGCGTGTACGAGAACTTGATGACCAGCTTCGCGTAGTCGGGCGTCGGCCCCACGTTACGGATCGCCGGGTTCCAATAGGTGCCGGCGCTGCTGGTGAGGGTGCCGGACGCGCTGTAGACGTTCTCGCAGAGGCTGCTGCCGCTGCCGCAGGTCGTCGCATCCAGGAAGCTGCCGTTGGCCTGCTCGATCTCCTTGTAGACGTCAACTTCGGTGACCTTGACCAGCGGCGTGCTGTTGAGGCCGACCGCGTCCATCCGTGAGATGGCGACGGTGTCGGAGTTGTTGGGCTGCGCGATCGAGGTGTTGTCGTAGTTGCCCTCGGCTGCGATGGTCGCCACACCGATGTCGGCTGAGTACTGCATCGCGTTCGCGCCATAGAGATAGAAGCCGGCGTTCATGATCGAGAAGATCAGGAAGAACAGCAATCCTCCGACGATGGCAAACTCAACGAGCCCCTGGCCCGAAGACCGGCGGCGCCGCAGTCGCCTCACCCGCGTATGAATGGTCGCTCCTCCAGATCCGAGAGCGGTGGTGCCTCTTGACACCTACCTGTCCACCCCGGATGCCAGTATCGACGCGATCTCGACCTTCACTCGATGGCAACCTGTGAAGAGTTGGTTGCAAACCGTGACGGAACGCCGATGCGATCGTGTCCGGCCCCGTCGCGCACTTGGTCGGGCGTCCAACCAGATAGCTGGATAAGACGAGGGCTGACGCCCAGACGGCCAGATCGCTTTCCGTGCTTGCCTAAGCAGCCGCACTAGTGCAATTAATGCGCGGCAAATAATTTTCGTCCGGATGTCGCATGGAGGTCGCAATGAGCGAGAGGGCCAACACCATCGACACCTTGCTCGACGAGCGGCGCACCTTCGCGCCGAGCGACGAGTTCCGTCCAGAGCGCGGGTCACCGACCGCAGCCTCCACGACGCGGCCGATGCCGACCCGGAGGCCTTTTGGGCTGATCAGGCCCGGAAGTACATCTCCTGGTACAAGCCGTTCGACACCGTCCTGGAATGGGACATCCCCTTTGCCAAGTGGTTCGTCGGCGGCGAGTTGAACGTCTCGTACAACTGCCTCGACCGGCACGTGGAAGCAGGGCGCGGCGAGAAGGTTGCCTACCACTTCGAAGGTGAGCAGGGCGATACCCGGACCATCACCTACGCCGAGCTGCTGGCCGGCGTGTGCCGGCTGGCCAACGCGCTCCGCAAGCTGGGAATCAAGCGCGGCGACCGGGTTGGCATCTACATGCCGATGATTCCCGAGCTTCCCGATGGCGATGCTGGCCTGTGCCCGGATCGGCGCGGCGCATTCGGTGGTCTTCGGTGGCTTCAGCGCTGAGGCCGTCCGAGACCGGATGAACGATGCCGCGGCGGTGGCGATCATCACCGCCGACGAGGGCTGGCGCCGCGGCGGCCTGGTCCCGCTCAAGCGCAGCGTCGACGAGGCGTGCGAAGGCTCGCCGACCGTCAAGAGCGTGGTCGTGGTGCGGCGCACCGGCAACGAGGTTCCAATGGTCGAGGGTCGTGATCACTGGTATCACGACCTCGTCGAGCACGAGTCCGACACCTGCGAGCCTGAGCACATGGAGTCGGAGGACCTGCTCTTCACGCTCTACACCTCGGGGACCACCGCAAAGCCGAAGGGCATCAAGCACACCACCGCCGGCTACCTGCTCTACGCGATGTTCACGCACGACCTCGTGTTCGACATCCAGCCGGACACCGTCTACTGGTGCGCTGCCGACGTCGGCTGGGTCACCGGGCACTCGTACATCGTGTACGGGCCGCTCGGCAACGGCGTGACCTCGGTCATGTACGAAGGCACCCCCGACTACCCGAAGAAGGATCGCTGGTGGGCGATCATCGAGAAGTACGGCGTCACCGTCCTGTACTGCGCGCCCACGGCGATCCGGACCTTCATGAAATGGGGGCCGGAGTATCCGGCGGCGCACGACCTCTCGACGGTGCGCATGCTCGGCACCGTCGGGGAGCCGATCAATCCCGAGGCCTGGATGTGGTACCGCAAGCACATCGGCGGCGATCGCGTCCCGGTCGTCGACACCTGGTGGCAGACGGAGACGGGCGGCATCATGATCGCGCCGCTTCCCGGACTCACCACGCTGAAGCCGGGCTCGGCTACCAAGCCGCTGCCGGGTATCGGCGCGGCGGTCGTCGATGAAGCCGGGAATCAAGTCGCACTCGGTGGCGGTGGCTACGTGACCCTCACCAAGCCGTGGCCGGGAATGTTGCGCGGCATCTGGGGCGACGACGAGCGCTACAAGGAGACGTACTGGAACCGCTTCGGCACGCAGTACTTCGCCGGCGACGGCGCGCGTATCGACGAAGACGGTTACTTCTGGTTCATGGGTCGTGTCGACGACGTCATGAACGTCGCCGGTCACCGCATCTCGACGGCCGAGGTCGAGTCGGCGCTGGTCGATCACCCGGCAGTCGCAGAGGCGGCGGTGGTCGCGAAGAGCGATCCCGAGACGGGGCAGGCGATTTCGGCGTTCGTCACGCTGCGTGCCGGCTACGAGGAATCGACCGAACTCATCGTCGAGTTGCGCGAGCACGTTTCCAAGCTCATCGGCCCGATCGCCAAACCCAAGTGGATCGCGTTTACGCCAGACTTGCCTAAAACAAGAAGCGGAAAGATCATGCGTCGACTGCTCCGCGACATCGCCGAGAATCGCAAGCTCGGTGACACCACGACGCTCGCCGATTCGAGCATCGTCGCGGACCTCCAGCGCCGCGCCACCGAGGAGGAAGCCAAAGAACAGTAGATAGCGTCGCGATGGGGGACAGCGTCGTTTTGGCACACGCGCCCGGAGCGCGCATAGGCTCCGAACTCATTGGAGGGCAACTGAACTCATGGCACAGGTACCCGTGGTCGTGACTGAAGTGCCGGCACCCGTGGTGGTGACGCCTCCCGATTTGTGGGCCGTGCCGGCGCCGCTGGGACTGGCTGCGTTCGGTTTCACGACTCTGCTGCTCTCGGTGCTCAACGTGGGCATCATTCCGTCGACGTCGATCGGCGTCGTGCTGGCGCTGGCGATCCCGTTCGGGGCGGGTTGCCAGCTCGTTGCAGGTCTGGTCGCATTCAGGAACGGCGCGCATTTTGCCGCCACCGCGTTCTGCAGCTACGCGGCATTCTGGTTCAGCTTCGTGTTCATCTTCACGTTGTTCGGCGGCATCCTTCCCAAGGATCCAACTCCGATTCTTGGGCTCTACGCGATGGCGTGGGGACTGTTCACGCTCTACATGACGATCGCCTCGCTTGCGGGAAGCAAGGCGGTGACGGTGGTCTTCGTGCTGTTGACCATCACCTTCGTCCTGTTGGGCATCGGCTTCTGGGGTCATGACGCAATGGGTCATGGCATGACCCAGATCGGTGGGATCTTCGGCCTCGCCACCGCGGCGGCCGCCATCTACACCTCGTTCGCCGACGTGTCGAACGCAGCCTTCAAGAGGATCGTGCTGCCCGTCGGGTAGCACTGACGACGGCGGTGCGCGGTCCTTCGGGGCCGCGCACCAGCCCCGCTGGTCAGGCCTGGCGCCGGCCCCCACGCCGTCCCGAAGGATCCCGGGGCGGCCGGTGCAGAATGCCGTAGCGGTTCTTGAACATGCCTTTGCGGATGCGCGATGCGCCACCGAAGCACAGCGTGGCCGCGCCCACGCCGAGCAATGGCGCGAGCACCGCGTTCGCGGGCTTGGGGATGAGGTTGGCCGCAAGGATCGTCACGCCGATCGTGATCCCGAGAAAGACGAGTGCCGCGAGCAGCGCGAGGAGCAGGAAGAGCAGGACGATCCCGGCAATCTGCAGTGGATGCATGCGTCGACGCATGAGCGGGGTGACGTCTTCGGGGTGGTCCGCATCCTGCAGATCGGTGGTGACCGGAGCGGAAGGCGACTCGGTCATCGTGTGTTCATCCCATCGTAACGGAATGCCAACGATGCAGCCCGCACGTCCGGAGGCCCGGGACCCCTGTGCCAGAATCGCCTCTGGTGAACAGGGATCGACGACCGCCGACGTTTCTCATCGGCGCCGCACGCTCCGGCACCAGTCTCTTGTACAAGGGACTGTGCCTGCATCCTGACGCGGCCTATTTCAACAACTATCTGCGCAGGCTGCCGAGCCATCCGTCGGTGAGCGTGACCAATCGCCTCGCGCGCTGGACCCCCGAGCATCGGCGCCAGGTGTGGTTCACCGGCTCGAACGCATACGTGTATTCGGGCGCTCGCAAATTACGCGACCGGATGTACCCCATGCCTGTCGAGGGCGAACCCGTCTACGCGGCCTGTGGCATACCTGACAGCGTCACCAGTGACACCGTGAGCATGAATGCCGCCCGCGAACTGCGTCGCGCAGTTGCGGGGACAACTCGCTGGGGAGGCGGGACCCACTTCATCAACAAGCGCATCGCGAATGTTCGTCGTATTCCACTCCTGGCCGCGGCATTCCCCAACGCGCGCTTCGTCGACATCACCCGTGACGGCCGCGCCGTCGCAGTCTCACTCTCGCGCGTCGACTGGTGGGAGACCAGCGTTGTCTGGTGGTACGGAGGCACGCCGAAGGCGTGGCGCGATGATGGACGTGATCCGTGGGAGCTGTGCGCGCGCAACTGGGTGGAGGAGGTTCGGGCGATCGACTCCGGCATCGGCGAGGTCGACCCCCGGCAGGTGCTGCGGTTGACCTACGAGGAATTCACCGCGGAACCGGTGCGCACCATCCAGCGCGTCGCCGAGTTCGCGGGCCTGCACGACGACCCCCGCTGGCGCCGCGACATCGAGCGCATCCAGTTCAGGAATCGGAACAACTCGTGGAAGACCGGGCTCCCGCCCGAGGTGGTCACCACCATTGAGGAAGTCCAGGCAGGCGAGCTGAGCAAGCGTGGCTACGCCTGACGCGGGGAGCGCATCTCGATTCGTCTTCGTGCTCGGCACCGGTCGTTGTGGTTCGACCCTCGTTGAAGAGGTGCTCTGCCGGCACGCCTCGGTCGGTTTCGTCTCGAATCTCGAGGACCGCTTCAAGCTTCCGGTGAGCACCGGCCGTTGGAACGGCCAGCTGTATCGCCGCCTTCCAGCTGCGGTGACTTCAGAAGTCGCGGATTCGCTATGCGCCGTCGGAGGCCTACCGCGTGCTCGCTCGGGAGGTGTCGCCACTGCTCGCGTCCCCGGTCCGCGATCTTCGCGCCGACGACGTCACGCCGTGGCTCGAGCGTCGCTTCCGCGAGTTTTTCGCAGAGCGCGCGCAGGTGCAGGGCACCGCAACGTTCCTGCACAAGTTCACCGGGTGGCCGCGCGCGGGCTTCATCCGCGGGGTATTGCCCGACGCCCGCTTCATCCATGTCGTGCGTGATGGGCGAGCGGTCGCCAACTCGTGGCTGCAGATGCCCTGGTGGCTCGGGTTCGAAGGCCCCGACCACTGGCAGTGGGGACCGCTGCCGCCCGATCTCGCAGCGGAGTGGGAGGAAGTCCGGCCGCTCGTTCGTGGTGCTCGCCGGCCTGCTCTGGAAGATGCTCATCGACGCGTTCGAGACCGCTCGCGCGGCGATTCCGACCGCCGACTGGCTCGAGGTCCGCTACGAGGATGTCGCTGCGAAACCTCGCGAATCCTTTGCGGCGATGCTCAGATTCTGCGAGCTCCCCTGGGACGCGGAGTTCGAGCGCGGGCTTCAGCCGGCACACGTTCACCGCGTCGCGGTCAGACGCCTTTCGCCGCGATCTCGAAGCCGCTGATGTGGATCGGCTCAGCCGGATGCTGGCGAGCCAGCTCGCTGCGCGAGGCTACGACTGAATCAGTAGGAGCCGCGCCCGGTGATCAGCGCAGGGATCGTCTTGGCGAGGATGTAGAGGTCCATGGTCATCGACCAGTTCTCCACGTAGAAGAGGTCGTAGCGCACGTAGTCCTCGAAGACCAGGTCGTGGCGTCCGTTGACCTGCCAGAGCCCGGTCACACCCGGCTTGACGCGCAGGCGGCCGCGCTGTGATTCGGCGTAGCGCAGGGTCTCCTCGGGCAGCGCGGGCCGCGGTCCGACCAGGCTCATCTCGCCGCGCAACACGTTGAACAGCTGCGGCAGCTCGTCGAGCGAGGTCTTGCGCAGGAAGCGCCCGACGCGGGTGACCCGCGGGTCGCGACGCATCTTGAAGAGCAGGCCGTCGGCTTCGTTGTCGAGGCTGTCGCGCTGCTCGTGTGCGCCGACCACCATGGTGCGGAACTTCAGGATGGTGAATTCACGCTCCTGGGCGCCGACACGCTTCTGCCGGAACAGCACCGGCCCGGGGCTGCTCAGCTTGATCGCGATGGCGATGACCAGCATCAGCGGTGCGGCAGCAGATCATCGAGAGCGACGTGACGGCGAGGTCGAGAGTCCGCTTGAGCAGGCGCTGACGGCGCGAAAAACGATGCCGGCGCAAGGAGAACAGCGCCATGCCGTCGATCGGCTCGAGGATCACTCGCGCGGCGCCGAGGTTGGCAAGTCCAGGTGACACGCGCACGCTGATGTCAGCGCTCAGCGTCGAATCGATCATCTGCAACGTCGTCCCACCGGCAGCGCTGCCCGAGATGATCACCGACTGCACGCCATGCTCGCGGCTGATCTGCGCGATGTCGTCGACGGTACCGAACACCGGCAGTCCGTCCATCACCGAGAGACCCGACTGGGTCACCTCGACGAACCCGCACACGCGGTAGCCCATCCATGGGCGTCGTTGCAGGGTCCGCGCGAGCGCGCGCGCCTCGTCGTTGGTGCCGGCGATCAGCGTGACCTGGCTGGTGACCGCATGCGCATTCAGCGAGTGGCCGAGACGGCGGGTCATCAGCCGGCCGCTGGTGACAGTCACCAGGCCGATGACCAGCAGCACCGCGACGAAGTCGCGGGCGGTGGTGAGCTTGGCGACGAAGATCACCAGCACGACCAGCAGCACCGAGATGGCCACCGCACTGAACAGACGCTGCATCTCAGCGGTTGCGTGCGTCGGGCGGCGCAGATCGTAGAGGCCGTACACCGCGAAGACGATCGGCCAGAGCGCGATCGTGCCGTAGATCGGGAACGCTGGGCTCAGTGAGATCGGGAAGTTGTCGTCATGGAATGTCCTCGCCAGGACGTAGGACGCGGCGATCGCGACCAGATCCACCGCGAAGGTGATAACCGCCAGCGCCAGCGGCCAATGCCGGCGGCGGGACTGCCTCGCTATGGGCGCAGGCGCGACCGAAAGCCTCGACGATTCGCCGACCAGGTCGGCGCGCTCCACCTCATCAATGCTCCAGCCACCCTCCTCGGTGAGCGCTGAAGGCAACTGATCCTCCGCAAGCTCCACGACTGCACTCCCCCTGTCGCAACAGTGATGCCCGAAACGGCGACCCTAGGCAGTCCCGCCACCGACCCCCGAACTCCGTCCCCGGACGATGATTCTAACGACGCGCCTGACGCGGCGTCAAATGACGCTCTTGACGGGCTTGACGTGATCGTACAGGTCCTAGGACCGCCTGTCAAAGACTAATGTTCGCTCAGTTTGGTGCGATCCGGGTCTTTGACTTTCCTGGGCCTGTCCCTCATGATTGCGATCGGACTGCCAGCCCTGGAAGGGTCGGCCAAGCTTGCGGCAGCCACCCGCCTCGCAGTCCAGCAGGGAGTAAGAGTGGGCGTTCACGGGGGACTCATGGACCGGTCACTGCCTCGATTCTCGGTCGTTGCGGTCGGAGCGCTGGCGGCGGTTTCGCTGCTTGCCGGCTGCGCGTCCTCAGGTGTGCCCGGCCCGGCGGTCATCGTTCCGCCGGCACTCGAATGCTGCCGCGCCGACGCCCGGCGTACAGAACCTCCTCGCCGGGTTGCAGCAGCAGATCACCAACGAGCTGAACGCCGTCAACCTGACGCAGAGCGACAGTGAGCCGGCAACCGTGCTTGGTCGAGCTCAACGCCCTCACCAGCAAGTCGGGTGCCACGCAGGCGGAGGCCTTCGGAAGCCTGATCAACACGGGCTCGAACCAGATCGCGAAGCGCGAACGGATCATCAACGCGCTCATCTCGGATGTCGAGACCAACAGCGCGAGCTCCGGCTTCCTCCATGGAGTGACCGTCAATGGCGTCAGCCTCTCGCATTCGCTGATCGCTCTCCTCGACGGCGTCGACGGCCAGCTGCAGGCCATCGCCAGCCACATCGCAGGCGACACGCTCGTCGACCAGCTGCGCGCCGACATCGTGAGCATCGGCGCCTCAACGCGCGTCTACGGTCTCATCGAGCCGATGGTCCATCTGGTGCTCGCCGGCGGCGCCGAACTCAATCTGCTGAACATCCTGTCCACGCAGGCGGGAATCGTTCACACCAAGATTGGTCAGCGCCCATCGGGCAGTCAGGCTGTGCTGCAGGCAACGACCAATCCTCGCGGACCTCTACAACCAGATCGCGAAAGCCAATGCGGTTGCAAAGCCGTCTGTTGCCGCCGTGCTGGCTTTGCGTGCGAGTGGGTTCCCGGGCAATCTGGCCACGCTCAAGCTGGCGCGCGCGGATCTCGTGCAACTCAAGTCGCCGCTCGGCAGCCTGACCACCGCAGTCGGCGACCAGAGCCAGCTCTACACGATCCTTGGCATCGGTAACTAGCGTCGCGTCGTGGTGACGACGGGCACACGCGAACGGAGTCGTCGGGTATGAATGGACACATGGCACTACCACTGAAGCGTATTGGTGGTCTATCGGCCCTGGCAGGGACGGCGATGCTCGGTATTGCGGTCCTGACTTCGCAGGCCGCGGTCGCCGGCGGGAATCCCAACTTCGAAGGGATCCTTTCCGCCGCACAACCCACAGGATTCATGAGCAGCCCCGATGCCTATGACGCGTCGAGCGGTCCGGCCACCGTCAACTTCGATGTTGCAGTGACCAATCTCACCACGGCCTCGCAGACCGTCGCGCTCAACTTCTCCGCGCACCACATCCTCACGTACAACGGTCTGGATGTGTCGGACGGCCAGCCCGGCCAGCCCGGGATCACGTTCAACGGTCCCGGCGGTACGACACAGGAGCTCATGCCGGGAACGCAGGCGTTCACCGACACCTGGGCTCCAAGCGGCACCCTGAATCTCGCGCTCACGTACTCGTTTACCGCCTGCGGCTACTACCAGATCGACGTCTGGGCCCCCGTCACGGGCGGTGCGGGCAGTCGCGATCGCGCCACACTGGCATCCGGATTCATCCGCGTGCTTGGCTGTGAAGGTTCGCCCACCCCGACGCCAACCGTGACACCGACTCCAACCGCGACGCCAACTGCCACACCGACCGCAACGCCAACCCCGTCGCCCACCGGTGGTGTCGGTGGCGCAACGGCGACGCCAACTCCAGTCGGCGGTGTGCAAGGCATCACCTCCCCCGGCACGGGCGCCGGAGGCGGATTGATACCAATTGGTTTCGTGCTTTTCCTGGCGGGTGCAGGTATGCTGATCATGGGGATGCGCGGTCGGCGCACTGACATCTGAGAGAAGGGGTTTAGGGAAAACTATGGAAATTCGCGACTACCTGCGGGCAATCCGCCGCATTCTGTGGCTCGTCATCGCCATCCCGATCATCGCCGCGGTGGCCGTCGGAGGCTTCATTGAAGTGCAGCCTTCGGTGTACGAGGCGCAGGCCACGGCGATCGTGCCATCGAACACAGCAGGTGGCATCTCGCAGAGCGCCGCTTCGCAGTACGTCTCCACGTTCAAAGACGTGCTCACCTCACAGACCGTGGTGAACCTAGTGGCGCAAGCCGGGTACGGTGTCACCACCGGCGAACTCGTCACCGGCCTGAGCGCGAATACCGTCACGGCTTCGAGCAACTACATCATCGTGACCTTGCTCGGCAAGCATGGCCAGAACCTGGTCGGCGCCGTCAAGCAGGCAGCCATCCTCACCATGAACCAGATCGCGGAGCCGCAGGTGATCGAGGCGCAGAACGAGCTGAACAACGCGAAGACGTTGCTGGCGACGGCGAATACCGCGATGGCCAACTTCGACGCGACCTACAACAACCTCGTGCCGCTCGTGACCTACAACAACGAGCAGACGACGCTGAACAATCAACTCGCCGTGCTGCAGACCCTCAAGCTCAACGGCGACAGCGTTCGTGCCGCGGCCGAGCAGCTGACCATCAACCAGACGGTCGCAACCTTGAAGAACGACGCCACGCAACTGCAGATCTGGCAGCCGCTCAACAGCGCAGTGGTTGCTGCGCAGACTGCGGTCGACAAGGCGACCGAGGACAACGTCAGTGCGAATGCGCTGCAGAAGGCCGAGGCGGATCCGAATGTCGTCACCACCAAGAACATCGGCAGGCTCTCCAAGCTCAGCGATGTCATCAAGTTCGCCGCGATCGCCTTCGCACTCGCGCTCCTGATGATGCTCGGCTTGATCCTCATCCTCGAGCTCATGCACAGTGGTCGCCAGCGGAAGGTTGCGGTGACCTCGCAGCAGGGTGCGTTCGCATGGCCACCGCCTGCGGCGCAGACACGGCCCACGGGCCCACCTGCGGCAGCCGCCATGGCCGCGCCACCGGCGCAGCGCCGAGCGTGCCGCCGCGCGACCCGTGGCGCGCAACGCCGGATGCGACAGCGGTGCCTGGCGGCAACGGACACGCGAACGGAAACGGGCAGCCGAATGCACCCGACGTCGAGGCCGAGCCGCAACGTGCCGGCGGCGGGCTCTTCCGCCGCCGATAGCATCGTGATTGCGGTCGCCGCGTGGCGGCCGCATACGCGCTGAAACTCGGAGTCTCAATGTCCACCGTTGTCCTGTACATCGCCGGCACCGGCCGGAGCGGCAGCACCGTGCTCGCGAACATCCTCGGCGAAGTCGACGGCGTCTTCGCCGCCGGCGAGGTGCGCTACCTCTGGCAGCGCGGCCTCAAGGAAGGTCGTCTGTGCGGCTGCGGTCTTCCGGTCCGGGAATGCCCGGTGTGGAGCAAGGTCCTCGCCGAGGCCGGGCAGCTCGACGATTCGAATCGCGCCGACGCAGTGGTCTCGATGCTCAACCACACCGGACGCCTGCGAAACCTGCCCGCCATCCTGGCCGGCAAGGTCGCGCCGCGGCTGAACCCTGCCAAGGCGCCGTCAGGCGATCGTGCTCGATCGGCGCTGGCGGAGCTCTATGCCGCCATGGCGCACGTGACCGGAAGCCGGGTGATCGTCGATTCGTCGAAGCTCCCCGCGTATGCGAACGTGCTCGCCGCAACCCCGGGTATCGATCTGCGCGTCGTGCACCTGATCAGGGATCCGAGAGGCGCCGCGTACTCGTGGTCGAGCCGCAAGACTTCAGCGACGGCGCGACCCGCGCGCATATGGAGCAGATCGGTCCGGCCAAGAGCGCGATGCTCTGGGACGTCTGGAACATGGCCGGCGGCATGCTCTTCCGAGGCGGTCCCGACCGCTACATGCGTTTGCGCTACGAGGACTTCGTCGCCGATCCGCCGGGAACGGTTCGAGCCATTCTCTCCATGGTGGGCATGGGAGACGCGCAACTTCCCTTCGTCAACGGCAACGAGGCGCAGACCTCTCCGAATCACAGCGTGGCGGGCAATCCGGATCGGCTCCGCCACGGCGTGATCACCCTGCGCAGCGACGACCGCTGGCGCAGCGGCATGACGCCTCGCAGCCGCCGCCTGGTGAGCACCCTGACATCGCCGCTGCTGCTCCGCTACGGCTACCCGCTCCGTCCCAAGATTCCCAGGCCGCAGAGCGGCGAGACGATTTTCGACAGGGCTCCAGCCGGGGAAGGCACGGTTGCCCGCACCACCCGGCGCTTGCGGCGCCATCTGCGATGGGGTCAGACCGAGGGGTTCTCGAGGCTCGTCGAGGAGGACGAGCTCAACCCGGTCACGCGCGCTCGAGTTGCCGCGTCGAAGTGGCAATGGCGCCGGACACACCCGCGACCGGCTGGCCTCGCGACGCCGGTATACCTGGTCGGGCTGCAACGCTCGGGCACGAACATGCTCGCCCGCGGCTTGGATATCGCTCCCGAGTTCGAGGTCCACAACGAGAACGACCGCGAGGTGTTCGACCACTTCCTGTTGCGCGATGACGACGTCGTGCGCCGCGTCGTGCTCGCCAGCCGGCAGGAGTACGTGCTGTTCAAACCACTCTGCGACTCGCATCGGGTCGACCATCTGCTCGACACGCTGGGGACGCCCTCACCCGGACGGGCGATCTGGGCGTATCGCGATGTCGACGGCCGGGTGCGCTCCGCCGTGTCGAAGTTCGGCAGGAACAACCTGCTGACCCTGCGCGACATCGCCGCCGGCAAAGGTGCCGGCATGTGGCAGGCGCAGCGCCTGTCGAAGTCCACGCTCGACGAGATCGCAAGCTACGACTACTCGACCATGACGCCCGAGACGGCCGCGGCGCTCTTCTGGTGGATCCGCAACGGCCTGTATTTCGAGACCGGTCTGGATCGCCGCGATGACGTGCTGCTCGCCTCGTATCAGGACATGCTGGCAACGCCGGTGGTTGCGATGCAGGCGATCTGCCGGTTCCTCGGGCTGACCTACCGAAGCGACCTCATCGAGCACATCTCACCGCGCGGTCCGGGTGGCGCCAAGCCCCTCGACATCGATCCGCGGGTTCGCGCCCTCTGCGACCACCTGCAGACCAGCCTCGACGAGACGCTCCGCACCCAGCGCGACGGCCGAGCGGCGTAGCGGGTGCACTGTGAGCGTTGACGGCGGCGGACGCCGATCGGGACGGCAGTCCGACCGAGCGATCTTCCGCCAGTCAGGGCTCACCGGGATCGCAGCGGGCGCCGGCCTCATCGCCGGGCTGATTCTCGATATCAGCATCGCGCTCAAGTTTGGAGCGGGACGGAACACTGACTCGTTCTTCGTGGCAGCGCGGATTCCGATCGCGTTGACCGCCGTGGTCATGGCGGCGGCGAACCAAGCGCTCGTGCCCGCGTTCCGCACCTCGCTGACCCAGCGCGGCGCCCGATCCACCGACCGCCTCATCTCGATGATCATCGTGTTGGTGCTCGTCGTCGGGGCGGCTCTGGTGTTGGTGACCTGGCTACTGGCGTCCCCACTCGTGCACATCACGGCACCGGGACTCACACCGGGCTCCGACTACCCACTTGCCGCGTCAATGGTGCCGGTTATGTTCGCGATGATTCCGCTCACCGCGGTCGCGGAAGTGATGCGCGCGTACCTCAACGCTCGCTACGCCTTTGTCGCTCCGGCGCTAATGACGGTCGTCCTGAACGGCCTTGCCGCGGCGATGATTCTCGTGCTCCCGCTGTTCGGTTGGCACGAGATCCACCTGGTCGCGGTCGCATTTCTCGCAGGCGCCGCCGCCCAGGCGATGTTCATGTGCGCGATGGCGGTTCGGCAGGGCCTGAGGATCCGGCCCGAAGTCGACCTCGCTGACGAGCAATTGCGCTCGGTCGGGAAACTGTTGATCCGTCCGCTTGGCGCGGCAGGTCTGAACCCGGTGGCGCGCATCGGCGAACAGCTCATGGTGTCGTTCCTTCCCGAAGGGTCGATTACCATCCTCAACTACGGCTTCCTGGTGATATCGGCCGTGGGTGGGACCGTCTTCTTCCGCTCCGTCATCGTCGCTCTGATCCCGCGCATCACTGACGCGCACAACCGCCACGGACAGGCCGAGGTTCGACGCTACACGAGCCTCGGTGTTCGCATCATGCTGGCGATCAGCGTGCCCCTCACCGCCTTCATGGCGGTACTGGGCAAGCCTGCGGCCATTGCGGTGTTCTATCGGGGCAACTTTCGCCTGCCTGCCGCGGAGTTACTCGGCACAGTCCTGATCGTCTACTCGGTCGCGCTGGTCGGGTCGGCGGTACAACGCGCGTTGCTCGCGCCGTTCTATGCACGCCTGGACACGCGTGCTCCGCTGCGCAATGCGTTCTACGGAGTCCTGGCGAACATGGTGCTGCTGCCGCTGCTCGTGTTGCCGCTCGGCCTGAAGCACCAGTACGCGATCGTCGGGGTGGCGCTGGCATATTCGCTGGCGCAGTACGTCAACGTCGCGCATGCGTGGTACCGCCTCAACAAGATCGATGGAAACCCCGGCGAAGGAGTGCTGCCCTTCGCCGTCAAGCTGCTGCTCGCGTCGGTGGTCAGCGCTGCGGTGATGATCGGCGCCGGATTCGCGCTCAACCTCTACGACCCGCATCTCGACAGGATTCAACTCCTCATCCGCACGCCGGCTGACGGCCTGCTGGGACTTGGCGTGCTCCTCGCCGTGCTCTACCTGCTCGCCGGCGGGGAGATCAAAAGCTGGGGGTCGCTCCTCCGCCGGCGCCGTCCGCCCGCCGGGGGCGGGGACGCGTCCGTCACAATCGGCCTTGACGATCCGACCAACGCCGAGTGGCGCGACGGCTCGTCAGAGGACGACCGCCCGAGGAGCGAGCCAGAGGCACTCGTAGAGAACGCGCCAATAGTTGCAAACTTGCCATGAACCGCCAGTCCCCGTACACTGAGTATCGACTGGTATCCCGCAATCGCCGGGGGGAGTGCGGGATCAGGGATTGGAACGGGGCCTCGGGCGGCGCTCCGGCGAACAGGGGAAGCATTTGATGTCGACGGTCCTGACCCGTCCGGCCCGCGAGGCTGCGCCGATGACGCGCCGCACCAAGGTGTTCTTCATCCTGGCTTCGATTGCGGTGCTGGCGCTGGCCGTCGAGAGCGGGATCGAGGCGTATCTCGGCGGCAACAAACTCCTGCTAGTGGTCCCGATTGCGGGTTTCGCGGGCGTCGGCATGGCTGCCCTCGGGCTCGTCAATTTCGAGAACTTCGTGTTCGCCACCATCGCGCTTCGCTCCAGCCTCGACATCACCAAACCGCAGGCAGGCAATACCGGGACGGCGGGCGTCGGCAACCCCACTGCAGCCGGACTCGATCCTGCCGGCGCACTGGCGGTGCTCTTCATTCTGGTGGCGTTCTTCTGGCTGCTCTCGCGGATGCGCGCGGGACGCAAGTCGCCGCCGATGTCGGTGCACCGCATCTGTCTCATCGCTTTCGCCGGCGCAGGATTCCTCAGCATCATCGACTCGTCCAGCTTCACGGTCCCACTCCTCGAAGCGATCCGCGTTTCGGCGGTGGTGGTGATGCTCGCGGTGCTGGAGGTGATGCTCGTCGATCGGGAGATGATCAAGCGGCTGGTCGCGGCCATCTACGTTTCAGCGATCGTTCCCGTCGGCTACACGATCTTCAACATCGCCACGCACCACTCGCAGTTCACCAGCGGCGGTTTCGCGCGATATGAGGGAACGTTCTCGCAGCCGAACCCCTTCGCGATCTACCTGACGCTGCTGATCGTCATGGGCTCCGCGCTCCTTCCGCACCTGTCGCAGAAGCGCAAGGTGGGCATGGGCGTCCTCCTGCTCGGCTCGGTCATCTGCCTGTACTTCACCTACACCCGGAGCGCTTGGATCGCATGCATCGTCGGCGTGTTCGCGGTGGCGATCATGGGCCGGCGCAAGCTGATGCTCGGCCTCCTGGTGGGCGGCATCATGGTGTCGCTGGTGGCTTTGCCATCGATCATCGGACGCTTTGCCGACCTCGGATCGTCGACCAGCGCGGCCGGCTACGCGTCGAACTCACTCTCCTGGCGCTTCGACTACTGGGGCCAGGTGATCCCGCTTGCCGCCAAGGATCCGATCACCGGCATCGGGTTGAACATGAGCTCCTACGAGACCTCACAGCAGAAGGAACCGCACAACGACTTTCTTCGCGCCTATGTGGAGACCGGCATCGTCGGAACGATCGCCTACCTGGCATTGCTGGTGAGCATGGTCGTGGTGGCGCGACAAGCGCTGCTGTTCACCAAGGCGAAGTACTGGACATATGAACGCTCCATCGCGGTGGGGTTCGCTTCCTGCGTGATCGCGTTTGTCGTGATCAGTCTGGTCTCCAACGTGATCACCGAGGTGATCGTGCTCTGGTATTACGTTGCGTTCGCAGCGGCGGCGTATGCCGTCACGCGGTATCGCGAGAATGCCGAGCTGCTCGGGTTGCCTCCGCCGGTTGACGAGCCCGAGCCGGTTCGGGTGCACGCGTAGCGGGGCGTCGCGCCCCGAGCCATGCGACGCACCTGCTGAGCGCGAGACCAAACGTGCGGATCCTTCACGTCAACAAATTCCTGTACCGGCGCGGTGGCGCCGAGGCGTACATGGAGGATCTCGCCGATCTGCAGATTGCCGCCGGCCACACCGTGGCGTTCTTCGGCATGGCGCATCCGCAGAACACGCACCTGGAGTACGCGTCGCACTTTCCCGAGCACATCGAGCTTGAACCGCCGCCCCCCAGCTTGACCGGGCGAGTGCGCGGTGCAGCGCGAATGCTCTACTCGACGTCGGCAAGCCGGGGCATGGATGCGGTCCTCGAGGATTTCCGCCCCGACGTCGTCCACATGCACAACATCTATCACCAGCTGTCGCCGTCGGTGCTGCGTCCGGTCGCCAGGCGGCGGATTCCCTCGGTGATGACGCTCCACGACTACAAGCTGGCGTGCCCGACCTATCAATTCCTCGATCACGGCAACCTCTGCCAGGCATGCCTCGGGGGGCACTTTCAGCACGCGATCCTGCGGCGTTGCAAGGACGGCTCGCTCGGATCGAGCGCGGTCATGGCCGGGGAGCTGTTCGTGCACACGTTGACGCGTGCCTACTCACCGGTTCGCGTGTTCATCTGTCCCAGCCGCTTCCTGGAGGGACGCATGCGCGCCGCAGGCGTCTATCCACATCGCATGAGCCACGTGCCCCACTTCATCGAGACCGACGACATCCCGGTCAAGGCTGCACCGGGCAGCGGCGCGCTCATCGCCGGTCGCCTCTCGCGCGAAAAGGGCATCGATGTCGCGATTCGCGCCATCGGTGCGCTGGACGGCGCGATGCTCGACATCGCCGGTACGGGACCCGAGGAGGAATCGTTGCGCAGACTTGCGGAGACGGTTGCGCCGGGGCGCGTGCGCTTCCACGGCCTGGTCGACAAGGCTGCCGTGCAACGCCTGATGCTCGCGGCAGCCGTCGTCGTGGTGCCGTCGCGCTGGTACGAGAATCAGCCCATGGTCGTGCTCGAGGCGCTCGCGCGCGGCACGCCGGTGGTGGGGAGTGCGCTCGGCGGCATGCCGGAGTTGATCGAGCCGGGGGCGACCGGCGACCTCGTCCCCGCCAACGACCCACCGGCGCTCGCGGCCGCACTCGCGCCCTATCTTCGCGATCCGGCGCTGGGGTTCGCGATGCGGGACCGCGCCCGCGCGACCATCGTCACGGAGTTCGCGCCGCAGCGCCACCTCGAACGCATCGGCGCGATGTACGGCGTCGCGCAGCGGACGATGCGACCTCGCGCGGCATGAAACCTGCGCGCATCGCCTTCATCGGGCAGCGCGGTGTTCCTGCCACGATTGGCGGCATCGAGCACCATGTCGAGGAGATCGGGTCGCGCCTCGCCGATCGTGGGCACCACGTCACCGTGTACACGCGAGCCAACTACACGACCGAGCGTGTTGCCGAGCATCGCGGGATGCACGTCAAGTACATCGCGACCGCGCCGACCAAGCATCTCGAGGCGCTGGTGCACAGCGGTCTGTCCACCGGTGTGGCCATGCTTCCGGGCGCGCGACGAGCCCACATCCTGCACTACCACGCGATCGGCCCTTCCGTTTTCACGCCATTGCCGCGCGCGCTCACCCGACGCGGCGTCGTGCTCACCATTCACGGGCTCGACTACGACCGTGACAAGTGGGGCGTCGGAGCACGGGCTGCGCTGAAGAGTGCGGGATGGATCAGCGCGCACGTGCCGCACGCGACCATCACGGTGTCGCAGAACCTTGCCGACCACTACCGCGATCACTACGGGCGCAGGGCGCACTACATCCCCAATGGGGTTGCGCCTCCGGTACGACGACCACCACGGCTCATCACCGAGCGCTACGGGCTGCGCGGCGGCGACTACGCGCTGTTCCTCGGCCGTCTCGTACCGGAGAAGGCCCCTGACCTCCTACTGCGCGCCTTCCGCACCGTCAAGACGAACGCGCGACTGATCATCGCGGGCGGATCGAGCTTCACCGACTCCTATGTGCACGAGCTCGAGGTCGAAGCGGCGCGCGATCCTCGCGTCATCCTGGTCGGGTCTGTGCACGGCGAGCTCCTGCAGGAGCTGTACACCAACGCGGCACTGTTCGTCCTGCCATCGCGGCTCGAGGGTCTCGCCCTGACGCTGCTCGAGGCCGCCTCCTACCGCCTGCCGCTGGTTGCGAGCGACATCGCTCCCAACCGCGAAGTGATCGGTATGGACGGACCCGGGGGTCGATTGTTCGCAAGCGGCAACGAGCAGGCCCTGGCCGCGGCGCTCGCCGCCACCCTCGCGGATCTCGAGGGCGCGCGTGCCGGCGCACAGCTCCTCGGTGATCGCGTGGTTGCCGAATACGACTGGGATGCCGCCACCGACTCGACGGAGGCGGTCTACGAAGAGATCCTCACCCGTAACGGGCGCACGCGACCGGCCTGATGGCTGGCGCCCGAGATTGCGACGATTTCGGCACCTCGCTGATGCCGGGGAACTCCTGGGTGGCGCCTAGAGTCATCGGGAGGATGTCAGCAGTCTGGTTGCGGCCGTGATCGGCGCCGTCGAGCGTCCGCGGCTCCCCCGCAGCCTGGTCGCGGTGTGCCTGGTCGTGATCTCGGTGACCTCGATCCCGATCATCGTCACGATCGGTCAAGCCGTGGGCGGTGGATGGGGCCAGATCCTGCACGCCTTCCAGGGGACCGACATCGTGTCGCTGCTGGTGCGCACCATCACCGTGGCGCTGATCGCCACGCCGATCTGCGGCATCGTCGGCGTCGCCGGCGCCTGGTTCGTCGAACGGACGCGTCTGCCCGGTGGCCGGATCTGGGCACTCCTGCTGGTCTCGCCGATCACGATCCCGGTGTTCGTCGTCAGCTACGCCTGGGCAGCGCTGGGGCCCGAGTTCCAGGGGTTTTTCGGTGCGTTCTGCATCCTGGCGGTGACCTACTACCCGATCGTCTATCTGCTCGCGTCGGCGGCCTTTCGGGGCATGGATCCGGCGCAGGAGGAGTCCGCGCGGGCGCTCGGCTGCGGCACCTGGCGGGTGTTCTGGCGCGTGGTGCTGCCCCAGCTGCGACCGTCGCTGTACGGCGGGCTGCTGGTGGTCGCGCTCGCGACCCTGGTTGAGTTCGATGCCTTCGTCGGCCTCCATTTCTCCACCTTCGTCGCCAGCGTCTACTCGCAGTACCAGATCAGCTTCTCGGCGTCGGGCGCGGCGACCCTGGCCTGCGTGTCGATGGTCCTGTGCGTGTTGATCCTCGCCATCGAGACCCGGCTTCGCGGCAACCGGGCCTACACCGGCGTGAGCCACGGGTCGCGCCGCCCGCCGGAGCGCTACGAGCTCGGCCGGATGACGCCGGTCGTGCTCATCGGCATGACGATGCTGGCCACGCTCAGCGTGGAGATCCCCGTCTACGCCCTGTACCGCTGGTTTGCCCAGGCCTCCCCGCAAGCGTCCGCGGGCGCCGCGGCCGGGATCAGCGATCTGCTTCCGGCAACGCTGACGACGATCGGGCTCGGCGTCAGTGCCGCGCTGACAGCACTCCTGCTGGCCTTGCCGATTGCGGTGCTCGCTACCCGATATCGCGGCAAGACCGTCACGCTGGTGGAGCGGGCAACCTACCTCTCGTTCGCGCTGCCGGACCTGGTCGCCGCGATCGCCTTCGCGTACGCGACCAGCCAGTACACCGGCGCGCTGTACGGCAACATCGTGATCCTGATCCTCGCCTACGCGGTGCTCTTCTGCCCGATCGCCGTGCTCGCCCTGCGGGTTTCCTTCGGACAGATCGAGCCGAGCATGGATGAGTTGGCGCGCTCGCTCGGGTTGGGGCCGATCCGGTCGCTGCTGCGCGTGGGGCTCCCGCTCGCTCGCCCGGGTGTGGCGGCGGGTGGCGTCCTGGTCTTCGCCTTCGTCCTCAGCGATCTCTCGACCACGCAGGTGCTGCTGCCCCCCGGGATGGTGACCCTGGGCACGGATTTCTGGGCTGACAGCTCCACCGTCTCGTTCGGCGCCGCGGCCCCGTTTGCGGCGGCGCTCATGATCCTGGCCGCGATTGCGACCTACGTGCTCATGAGCCGTTTCGGCAAGACTCGATTGGCATCGGCGTCGTCGTGACCGATCTGGTCTGCGTCGCGGTCGCCAAGAAATTCGGCGACCGGACCGTGCTCACGGATGTGCATCTCACCGTGCCGGCGGGTTCGATCACCGCAATCCTCGGATCGTCCGGCAGCGGCAAGACGACGCTGCTCCGGATCGTGATGGGATTCATCCGCGCCGACGGGGGACAGGTTCGCATCGGCGACGCCTTGGTGGTCGACGCTCCGCGAACGCACGTCGTCCCGCAACGCCGGGGGATCGGTTACGTCGCCCAGGAGGGTGCGCTCTTCCCGCATCTGAGCGTTGGTCAGAACGTCGGCTTCGGCCTGCCCCGGGCGAACCGGAAGTCCGGCGAGCGGATTGACGAGGTCCTGAGCCTGGTGGGCTTGAGCGCCGACTACGCCGGACGGCGGCCCAGCGAGCTCTCCGGCGGCGAGCAGCGCAGGGTCTCGCTGGCTCGCGCGCTCGCGCCGCGTCCAAAGCTGGTGCTCCTCGACGAGCCCTTCTCGGCGCTCGACGCGGCGCTCCGGGTCGAAACCCGGGCGGCAGTGGTTCGCGCGCTCACCGAGGAGGGGACCACCGGAGTCCTGGTGACTCACGACCAGGCCGAGGCGCTCTCGATGGGAACGCAGGTGGCAGTGCTGCGCAACGGCGTCCTGGTGCAAACCGCAAGCCCACGGGACCTGTATCAGACGCCCGTCGACCTCGGAGTTGCGCGTTTCGTCGGCGAGGCCGTCGTGCTCCCGGGCCATGCGGAAGGCGGGACTGTCGAGTGCGCGCTGGGCAGGCTGGAGCTGCTGCGCCGTGCCGAGGGAGCCGTGGAGGTGATGCTCCGGCCCGAGCAGATCCAGATCGCCGGCGACGGTGCTCCCTCCGGCAAAGCGGTCGCAGCGGAGGTTGTTTCGTCAGCGTATTTCGGTGGGCAGACGCTGGTCACCGCGCGACTGCGCGACGGTGGTGGCCTGCTCGTGACCGCCGCGACCACGAGCCAGACGCCACCGGAAACTGGTGCCGTGATGCGTGTTGCCGTCCAGGGGCAGGTCATGGCGTACCCGGCCGCGCGGGCAACCGGCGAGCCCGGATGACTGGCGGACCGCGCCTTGCTCGCCAGATCATCGCCTGGACCGCGATCGCAATGGCCGCAACCATCGGGGTCGGCTGTGGCAGCGGCCAGCCGACCTTGATCCTCTACAACGGCCAGCACCCCCAGTTGACGACAGCCCTCGTGAAGGCATTCGAAAAGCAGACCGGCATCAACGTCTCGGTTCGCACCAACGACGGGATCGTGCTGGCCGAGCAGTTGCTGCAGGAGGGGAAGTCGTCGCCTGCCGACATCTTCCTCACGGAGAACTCCCCCGAACTCCTGCTGCTCCAGCAGAAGGGTCTGCTGAGCACGCTTCCGGCGTCGACTCTCGCCCAGGTGCCCGCAGCCGACAACTCGCCGAACGGCGACTGGGTCGGTATCGCCGCTCGCGTCAGTGCGCTGGCCTGGAACCCGGCCGCGATCGGCGTCGGGCAGCTGCCTCTCTCGCTGCTGGATCTCGCCCGACCGCAGTGGAAGGGCAGGATCGGCGTTGCGCCGAGTGACTTGGACTTCGTCCCGCTGGTCAGCGCGGTGATCGCCACCAACGGCGTCAGCGCCGCGAAGCAATGGCTGGCCGGCCTCAAGGCGAACGCGACCATCTACCAGGATGATGAGGCGGTGGTGTCGGCAGTCAACCAGGGATCGATCGCGACCGGGATCATCAACTCGTACTACTGGTTCCGCCTCCAGCTCGAGGTCGGCGCCAGCGCCATGCGCAGTCAGATCTACTACTACCCGCAGCACGATGTCGGCGGTCTCGAGAACATCGCGGGCGCGGCGGTCCTCGCGAACAGCAGGAACAAGACGGCTGCCGACAAGTTCGTGGCGTTCCTCGTGAGCGCACCAGGGCAGCAGATCCTTGCCGCGGGCGACGACTTCGAGTACCCGATCCGTCCCAATGTCGATGCCAACGCCGTGCTCCCGCCCATCGACGTGGTCAACCCGGACGTCCTCAACCTCGTGAGCCTCGGGAACGACCTCCAGGCATCCGATCTCATCCAGCAGGCCGGCCTGCTCTAGCCCGGAACGAAAGATGACTCCGCCAGTGCCCTGGCGGAGTCACCATCAATCGGGGCTGGGTAGGTTCAGCCGGCGAGGAACACGTCGCCCGTGTTCGGCGCCAGGGTCTCGGTGGTCACCTCGGTACCGGCGAGATTCCGGTACGGGGTCGCGAAGGTGATCGTCGCCGGAGTGTTGTTGGGGTTCACCGCGACGATGCCGTTGGTGAACGAGCGCTCGAAGAGCGATCCGTTCTGCGTGTAGGCGCCGAGCGGCGTGCCGATCGCGACGTGGTCCCAGGCGGAATCCGCGACCAGCGAGGTGTCGGCATGCGCGGCGTCGAAGGAGTAGTACGAATGTCCGCCCGCGGCCAGGAGGAACGACGCCAGCGAGAACTTGTGCCACTGGTCCTGCTGCGCCTGCGTCGAGGAGGTGAAGAGCTTCGTGGTCGTCAGGACTGACTGGCTTGCCGCCTCAGCATCGGCGAGCATGGTCACGTCCGCAAGCCACTTGCTTTCCGAAGGGAAGCTCGAGGCCGAAGCGCCGGCGGTGCGCAGCCAGACCTCGGCCATCGCCGCACCGGTGGGTAGGAGCAGCGGCGCGGTGGACGCGGTCTTGCTGAAGTACTTGCCGCCGCTCGAGAGTCCGTTCGGGATCACGATCGCGGTGGGGTTGGCCGCCTTGACCGCAGCGGCGATGCTGGTGGTGGCGTTGATCCATGCGTTGGCGGTCCACACGGACCCGGTCGCGGGGTTGATCGGCAGGCCGGTCACATAGCCGGCACCCAGCGGCGCGGTGCCCATGGTGTCGAGGAAGCAACCGTCGTCACCGGAGGCAGCGATGGCGGCGGTGCACTCAGCGGCCACAGTCTGCGCCCATGAGGAGTTCGAGGGGGTCATCAGGAAGTTGCCGAAACCCTGCGAACGCACGCGGTTGCCGTCCGAACTCTTCTCGTACCAGGTGGTCGGATACTTGCTGCCGCTGGCACTCTGATCGAACGTGCCGTTGATGTAGGCGACGATCTCGAGCTGCGGGTTGGCGGCCTTCATGGCTGCGGTGTAGCCCTTGAACACGCTGGCCTGCGCGGCGACCAGGTTGAAGTCCTGCGCGATCGTCACTGCCTGCGCCTGCGTCATCGACCAGTGGTTGCCCATGTAAACGGGTGCGAAGAGGGGAAGCACGGTTCCGGCCGGTGGCAGGCCCAGTTCGGACGTCGTCGTGGTGGTCGAGGCGAGTGAGGTAGCCGGGCTGGCGAGCGATACCGCGCCGGCGATCAAAGCGATGCCGAGCACGCCAAGCACCGGTGCTCGGTTGTGGCGACCGCCAATCGTGTTGTGTTGCTGCGTTCCCATAGTGCTCCTTCTTCGGGCACCGGGAATCGACAGCCGGGGTGCAACGTTTGGACCCAGGAGATCGGCAACCCGGCTTGCTCTGAAACATCTCCAGAGCCCCGTGGCTTTGCGTACCCGCCTCACAGCGGGGTTGCTCTTGTACGTCGACGGCAGCGTGCATCCTGACCGGCCCGGGTTACCGCCACGCCACCGACGCGTAGCCCGGGCGTTACAGGAACGCTGGGATGTGCAGAGTAAAAATCAGATCTCGCCGCGATCGGCCGTTGGGCAGAACGTCATCACCATTGGAGGTCGCTCGATGTTGCGTACGGTCACGAGAGTCCTGGTTATCGCCGCGGTTGCCGTCACCGCGATGGCCACGAGCATGGGAGCCGCTCACGCATCGGGCGCAGCACCGACCCTGGTCGCCGTGCTGTCGGCCCCGGGTGCGGCGCAGCCCACGACCCTCATCGAAGGGCGTGGGAACAAGCTCAGGTGGGTGCCGAACACCATCACCGCAACGTCGGTCGCGGGGACCTGCAGCAGTGCCAACTACTCATTCCTGATCACCAACAAGACCAAGGTGGCGCAGCAGGTCAGATACCAGGGCAAGAACTTCAACCTGCCAATCCCGCCGCAGCAGGGACTCTTCGTGTGCGCCGACGGCGCGGTCACCGGCACCTTCACGCTCAAAGCTGACAGGAAGGCGAAGCTCACGTTCCACATCACCTAGGCCTGGTGCGGACCACATGTCCGCACCGTGTCAGGTCGGGCTGGTCGAGATGCCGACCGAACCGTCGCCGTTGACGATCACACAGAGTGCGGTGCTGACGCAGGACACCCCGTTGGGATTGGGCTCACCCGCGAGATGGGCGAGTTGCCAGTCGGTCGCGGCGGCCGTGGGCGACGTTGCAGCAAGGACGCCCCCGACCGAGTCGGCGGCAACGCAGACTCCACTGCGCGCACATGACACGCCGATGAGCGTTGCAGCACGGTCGATGGCGGCGATCTTCCATTCCGGCTTTCCAGCCGCCGGGTCAGCACTGCTCACCGCGTTGCCGTTGTCATCCACTGCGACGCACGCACCCGAGGTGAAGCACGCCACACCATCGAGATTGATCGAACCGTCGATGGTCGTCACGATCCAGGTCCCCGACCCGCCCAACGGATCCGTGGACGTCAGAGCGAAGCCGCTGTCGTCAACCGCGACGCAGAGCGCCGGCGTGGGACACGACACCGCGTTCAGGTTGGCCGAGCCTCCGACGTTGGTCACCTCCCATGCCGGCACGCCGGCGCGCGGATCGCTGGAGGTGATCACATCGCCGTTGTTGTCCACGGCCACGCACGAGGTCACGGTCGCGCAGGAAACTGCGTTGATGCTCGAGGACCCGTCGACGCGTGCCACCGTCCAGGCGCTGCCGCCACCGGTGGGATCGGACGAGGTGACCACGTTGCCGGAGGCGTCCACCGCGACGCAGAAGTTCGTGGCCGGACAGGCGACACCGTTGAGCCTCCGGCTGCCGTCAACGTTGGTGACCGTCCACGGATCGTGCGATGACGCAGGCGTCGCCGAGGTGACGACGTCTCCCGTGCTGTCGACCGCCACGCACAGGTGCACGCTCGGGCATGAGATCGCATTCAGGCTGGACAACTCGCCGGAATTGACAACGGTCCACACCGGGGGAATGATCGAGATCGCCTTTGCAATACCGACAATCGCGAGACCAGCCGCCGCAGCGGCCACCACGACCACCAGACCGCCGAGCCTGACCGCACCGACCCGGAGCAGTGCAGGGAGCAGTGTCGCCGCCGCGATGATGACGCTCACCTCCGTGTACAGGATGTTGTGCGCGACCGCTTGACTCCCGTTCGGGCCAATCTGCAAGGCCGCAATGCCGGCAATCGCCCATGTGAAATCGAGTGCGAGGAAGAGGCCCATGAAGAGCGCAGCTGCCATTCGCGGCTCGTGCGAGCGGAAGAGCAACGCGACCAGCACGCCAATCCACAGCACGGTCACCAGACAGCCGGTGCCCAGCACCGCGAAGTTCTGACCCCTCCCGGCAGTCCCCACCGACGCGACGCTGTTCCAGAACAGCAACCAGAGCACGCCGCTGATGCCGAGCATCACGAACTGGGTCTGCGAGGGCGCGTGAGACGAACGGGCTGGAGCCATCGCGGCCCATTGTCCGCGCTCTGACGGGCCCTGTCGGCGCTCGTGACATCCCATGTCTGAATCGGTTCCGGCCGGCGACGGTGATCAGCCCCCGGAGCGACTGACCAGTTCGACGCATCCGTGACCAAAACCAGGTGCGACCCTGACCCGAGTATCTGTCGGTTGGCGCACAAACAAGAATGCGATGCTCATGTACACTGCCGTGTCGTGGCGGGTTCTCGGTCCGGAATCGGGCTGCCAGGGGGACGGCGTCCGACCCCCCTGATGCCACAACGACCCATCGGCTACTTCGCAGCGTTCGCTCTTGGCGTTGCGGCTGCGTTCACGCCTGCCGCGGTGCAGGCCGCTGCGACACCGACGATACGGATCGCGACGCCGAGCGCCGATCAACTCTTCACCGAGCCCGGGAGCCTCATCTTCTCGGGATCGGCGGGCGACGCTTCGGGAGTCACCGGCGTGACCTACGAGGTCGAGGAGCGAGAGACGTCCCGGTATCTGCACGCCGGAGGGACGTTCAATGGCGTCGCGAGCGCCACCAATGCCACGCTGAGCGCTCCGGGTGGCGCAACGAGCAGCTGGTCGGTATCGCTGCCGGCACTCCCCAATGGGGACTACGAGCTCAAGGTGCAGACGACTGACCGCGCCGGCAAGTCAGCCACCGCATCGGTCGCGTTCGGTACCGGACCTGCGGCGACCGCAACCACGCCGGGATATCTGACGCTGCTGTTCGGACGCGCCGAGTGGGTAGCCGCGTCGCCGACATGCGTACCGGTGCCCGGTCAGCCAACTCTCCTGAGCATTGCGCAGGGGCTCGCAACCGCCCAACCGGGACTACCGCGCACAGGCGTTGCTGATCCCGTCACCAACTGGGTCGGAGCGCAGTCCGAGACCTGCGTCCACCACGACCCGTATCCCAGCTGGCAGGATCTCGCCACACTCCGCGACACGTACAACTGGGGCACGGTCAGCGAAGGCGAGTTGCACGCCAACATGACGACGCTGACGACGGCGCAGCAGGTGACCGAGAGCTGTGGAGCGCTCACCAATCCTGGTGGCTTCTACGCTCACGGCGATGCATCAGCCTGGGGAATGTTTTCGTACGGGAACAACAAATTCACCCCGGCAATCCAGACCGGCGTGGTCGCGAACTGCTACGCGTTCGGCAGGACCTACAAGGGGGGCCGCAACATCGAGGGTTCGATGCTGCCCAACGACATGCAGGTGACCAATTCGATACTCGGGGGCACCTGCAACGCATCGCCCTGCGCTGGTGAGAAGAACCCGACGAAGAACCAAAACGGCAAGGTCATCTACTACCTGGCACCGAGCACGCTGGTGAATCTCATGAACGTCGCCGGCGGCCAGTGGGTCGTGGTGCAGATGTACAAGCTGGTCACCGGTACCTGCGCCACGGCAACGCCCTCGTGTGGCGGTCTCGCATGGAACTGCAACGGCGCCTGGCAGACGCACTGGACAAGCAAGCCCGAGCTGTACTGCTACGCGGACTACATGGCAGCAGTGGTGACCATTCCGGCGAACGTCGTCACCGTCGATCCGGCAACGGTCGCTGTCGCGTGGGGCGTCAACCCCGGAGTGACCCAGAAGCCGCTTCCCGCTGTGTCGTCGGTCACGCCCCAGGGAGGCGCTCCGGCCGGCGGTTCCAGCGTGACGATCACCGGGTCGGGATTCACCGGAGCCACGAATGTGGCATTCGGACCGACGCAGGCGACCTCCTTGACGGTGAACTCCGACACACAGATCACGGTCTCGAGCCCCGCGGGGAGCGGCACCGATGATGTTCGGGTGACGACCACCAAGGGTCTCTCCGCGGTCACCTCCGCCGACGGATTCACCTACGGCAACGTGCCCGCGGTGGTCTCGATCTCACCGGGCTCCGGCCCTGCCGCGGGCGGCACCGACGTCACCGTGAACGGAACCGGCTTCACGAGCAACGCGACGGTGTCGTTCGGCGGGGCAGCGGCGACGGGCGTGGCCGTCAACGCGCAGGGAACCCAGCTGACAGCGGTCAGCCCGCCCGGCGCGGGCCTGGTCGACGTGGTCGTGACCACAGCAGTCGGGACGTCCGCGACCACCGCTGGTGACCAGTTCACCTACGCACCGACGGTGGACACCGTCACGCCGAATGGTGGCCCCGAGGCCGGCGGGACTCTCGTCACCATCACCGGGACCGGCCTGACCAACGCGACCTCAGTGATGTTCGGCACCACAGCTGCCACCGGCTTGGTGGTCGATTCGGACCAGCAGATCACGGCCACGAGCCCTGCGGGAACCGGTGTTGTTGACGTCACCGTCGTGACCCCCGCCGGGACGTCGCCGCTGAACAACGGGGACGTGTTCACCTATACCAGCGGCACCGTCGCGGCCCAGGCGCTACTCCCGCGCGGCATCAGCGCGAGGTACTTGCGCGGTCTTTGACCCGGGCTCCTGAGAGCGTGTTCGCCACATGTGGCGGAGTAGATCGGAGCCTTGTCACATCCCGGCCACGACGCTGTCGCGACCGCCGACTAGGGTCAGGTCACGACCACGCCCATCAACGGAAGGAAGCAATGTCCATCAATCCTTTGAGGCTCGCCCTCCCCATCGCCATGACCGCAGTGCTCGGCGCGCTGGCGGTCAGTGCCGCCCCGTCGTTCACGCCCGTATCGAGCAGCCAGCACGTGCAGACTGCTCTCGGGAGCACCGGGTCGACGCATTCCTCGAACGGCGCCGCGCCCTCCTCGAAAGCGCCGGTTGCAGCGGCGACTCCTGCCGCGACTGCAGGGGCCCACGGCGGGTCGAGCCCTGCGGCAACCACATCCGGACAGAGGAAGGGGTACAACGGCTCGCCCAACGCGGTCACCGTCTACGCCTTCAGCGGCCACGCCAATCCCACCTCCGTGGTCGCCGGCTTGCCGGCGGTCGTCGGTGGCGTGAGTTGGATCTTCGGCTGGAAGCAGATCGAAACGGCTCCGGGCGTTTACAACTGGTCGTCGGTTGACACTGCCATTGCCGCGTCGGCAGGCAGCGGACGCAAGACGATGCTGCGCATCGACGGTGGTGCCTCATCGCCATCGTGGGTTCCCGATCAGCTGACCTTTTCGTTTCAGCCGATGGGACCGCAGCCCTACCAGACGGTCACCATGCCCAAGACCTGGTCCACAACATACCTCTCCGATTTCGAGACGTTCATCAGGGCCTACGGTGCGCGCTACAGCAATGATCCTCGGGTCACCAAGAGTTCGAGATGTCCGGCGGCGGCTACCAGGGCGAGATGGCACTGCCGCAATGGCAGGGGTGGATCGGCGCCGGTTACTCCGACGCGCTGATGACCAGCGCGTGGGAGCAGATCATCGGCACATATCACGTGGCGTTCCCGAGCAAGCAGCTCGGAATGGACTACGGCGAGCCGCTGCAGGTCTTCTACCACTCGAACATCGACGCCGCAGTGCTCGCCTACGCACGGTCATTCGCCAACGTCAACTTCCAGCAGAACGGGCTGAAGAGCACCACCAGCCAGACGTGGTCGGTATTCAAGACGCTGCAGTCGCTGTCCGCCACCACCCGAATCGGCTGGCAGCTCTGGGGCGGCAACAACTCGTCGAGCTACCTGATGTCTGCATTCAAAGTCGCGATCGCGAGCCACGCGAGCTATGTCGAGGTGTATCGCAACGATTGCGTGAACCCGGCGAATGCCGCAGCCCTCGCCTACCTGGTCAGTAACGGGAAGTAGTCCGAGCGGATCCCCACCGCACGAATTGAGCTCAGCCGGTTGTCCCGCCTCGCGTCCGAGGCAGGCAGCCGGCTTTTCCATGCCTCCGACGGAGGAATTCAAGATGGGCTAAACTGTCAACAGTCAACGACCGCCACGCCGAGCTTGGGGCTCGGTGCTTAATCGAATATGCGCGGGTGCGTTGGTCAACGATGAGGGGGGTTCACGGATGGGAGCACTGGGTAGTCGCGAGCATGGGGCACGCCCTGTTTCGCGCGCAAGGCTGATCGCGTTTTCGGGTGTCATGGCGCTCACCGCGGGGGTCGCCGTCGCGGGCACCAACGTCCACGCGGCGCTCACGTTCACAGCGCCAACGGGCGCCCTGACGATCGGACATGCCAGCAAGGCATACGTCTATCCCTTCGGCATGGCGTGGGACCCGACCGTAGCGACAGCTCCGCTCCGGGACGGATCGCTGATGGTCGACGACTACACCAACTACAACATCAAGCGCTTTGGCCGTGATCGGCGTGCCCATGGCGACCCTAGAGTCGAAAGGCACGGCGCCATCCGGCAGACATCGGCGAGCAGCCATCCGGCATCGCGGTCAATCCCACCAACGGCGATTTCGTGGTGGCCTTCGCCTTCGACGGCTACGGGTACAAGCAGTACGACTGGGCGGACACTTCGAGTGCTCGGTGACCACGAATACCGCGGCTTGGTATTCGCCGTACATCACCATCAACGCGGCAGGTGATGTGTACCTCGTGCAGTCGACATCCCTGGCGAAGTCGTCACCGAACGTGGTGTTTGCATACAACAACATGTGCCAGCCATTGAATATGTCCGGCGGAGTGCCGTACTTCGGTCAGAACGGGACCAGTTGCGCAGCGGGCCAGTTCGGAGTGATCCGCGGCATCGACACCGACAGCTACGGGAACATCTTCGTCGATGACGTCTCGAATGCTTGCGTCCAGGTCTTCTCCAGCACTGGAGTGTTCGAGGGACAGTTCGGTAACCAGTCGCTCGGCAAGACCAACGCGAACTTCCTCAGCAAGGACACCCGAGGACTGGGGCTCGACAAGGTCAACCACGTCGTGTACATCGCCGACGCGACCCACCAGGACGTGGACGCCATCAACTACACCCTGAACGCCACCAATGACGCGGTGGTCAGCGCAAGCCTCAATGGCAACGGCATCCTCGGTGAGCCCGAGTCCCAGGCAGGGGGACAGTGCACCGGTGGCGGCGTCACCGACGGACCACGTGGGATCGCAGTCGGCCCCACCGGCACCGTGTATGTCAGCGACTACACCTGCTGGCTCATCGACACCTTCAACCCGCTGTTCGCAGCGAGCAACCCCGGGCAGTGGCTGAATCAGGTTCCTGATCCCTCCGTGCCACCGCCCCCGGGCGGGTTCAACGCCGCTACCGGTGTGGCGGTTTCATCCAACAGCAAGGTCGTCTATGTGGCTGACACCTTCAACCAGCGCATCGAGGAGTTCCAGGGCTTGGGCGGCCTCCATCCCGGCACCTTCATTCAGCAATGGGGCAGCCGGCAGCCCAACCTCGCAGGTTCCACCTCGCTCGACTATCCGCGTGGCGTCGCCGTCGACCAGGCCGATCCGACTGGCGGAACGCTGTGGGTTTCGGACACGCGCTCGGGATATGTCAAGAAGTACACGACGACGAGCGGTACACCGCCGACCGTTGCAGCGGGCACGGTCTTTGGCGGCCCGAACTTCGCTCCTGTCCCGATCTTCTACTCAGACGGCATCGCCATCGGCGCCGCGCCGGCCTTCTACACGCCAAGCACCGAATTGCTCTACATCCCGGATAGTGGCTACGGCTACTTTCAGGTCACTGACCAGCACGGCAACGCCGTGTCCATCTTCCCGTGCGGCACGGTGCTCAGCAATCCGACAGTGATCACCGGGTGCCCGACCGATGCCGTCGATGCCAATGGCGTCATCTACGCGCCGTCGATCAACCAGGGTGTCATTGATGTCTTCACCCCGGGTCCCGCCGCGCTTGGCTGCGGGTTCCCGATCTGCTACATCCCCTCGACCATGGGAACGACGGCACCGGGCGGTTCGCTCAGCCTCCCCTTCGGTGTTGCCCTCCACGGCACCACGCTCTACGTCACCGAGGAAGGCCTCAACCAGGTGAGTGAGTTCAGTACCATCGACGGGTCGTACCTCGGCAGTTTTGGCAGCTGGACGCTCAATGGCAAGCACATGACCTTCAACGTTCCGATGGGTATCTCGGTCGATGCCGCCGGCCGCATCTACGTGGTCGACCACATCAACAACCGGGTCGACGTCTTCAACCCATGACGAGCAGTAGCTGACGATCAACACCATTCGCCGTTTGTGCACGCTCGCCGCGGTGACCGCTCTGGCGGCCACCGCGTCGGGCACGGCGGCGCGGGCCGCCACTCCCACCAACGGTCTGATCCTGTTCACCAGCACGGCATCTGGTGGTGGCACGACGCAGCTGTACTCGATCGAGCCGAACGGCACCGGCCTCACGCAGCTGACTTTCGGGCCCGGATCGTCTGACGGCGGCGAATGGTCGCCCAACGGGCAGCAGATCGTGTTCATGTCCAATCGCTCCGGACCGACGAACAAGAGACCCTGGCGCATCTATTCGATGAATGCCAACGGCTCCGGTGTCACGATGCTGACCACGCGGCAGTCGCGCACGCCGGCATGGTCTCCCGATGGTTTGCACATCATCTTCATGGAGACGTCAATACCGCCGAACGGCAATTTCGACATCTACTCCATGGACGCGAACGGCACCAATCAAGCGCAACTCACCACCGACGCTCCAGAGGATTGCTGCGCCGCATGGTCGGTGAACAACCTGATCGTTTACGAGAGCAAGATCCCGGGCACCTTCCAGATCTACACCATGAACACCGACGGTTCCAGCCAGACCGAGATCACCTCCGGCGGTGATTACAACGGCACGCCGGCGTGGTCGCCGGCCGGTACGCGCATCGTATTCCGCAGCCTGCGTGCGGGGCACAACGACCTCTGGACCATGAGCCCGGATGGCTCGTCGCCATTCGACGTCACCAAGGGCCACCTCAACTCGACCCGCCCGACCTGGTCGCCGGACGGCACCACGCTCCTCTGCTCGGCCGCGGTGGGCCGGCAGACGCAGATCTTCACCATCAGTCCGACCGGGACCGGTCCGACGCGCATCACCAACGATGCCTATCTCGACACCGACCCCTCGTGGCAGCCGGTGCCGTAAGCGGCGAACGGATGCCGTTCGTCGCCAAACAGCGGTTCCCGTGAACCGCATATGATCAGAAGTGCGACCGGAGAGGAAGCAGTGACCAGGGGGGCGACCATGAAGCAATCAGGATGGGATATGCGGCACAGTGATATCGATACGCGGCAGACGCGCACTCACGGCGTCGCACGCAGCATGCGAGCCCTGACGACTCGTCGTGGCGCATCGCGGTTGGCCCTCCTTGCCGCAGCCGCGGTCGTCGGCGTGGCCAGCCTGTTCCCGGTGCTGGCGAGCGCGAAAGTCAATCCGGTGAACTCGCCCGCTTTGCTGTACAGCATCGGCGGTCCGGATCACGCCTATGTGTACCCAAGCGGCGATGACATCGCTCCGAGCGGTGCACCCAACGCCGGCGACCTTGTCGTCTCCGACATCGGGAACAACCAGGTCGAGGAATTCAACATCGCCACGACACCGGCGACGCTGGTGTGGCGAGTGGGTTCCTACGGACCCGGAGTCAACCAGTTCAACAACCCGCGCGACGTTGCGGTGGATCATGCCGGTGACGTGTTCATCGCCGATGCGCAGAACAGTCGCATCGTGAAGCTCAATCCCGACGGCAGCTGGGCCACCAGCTTCAGCAGGGGCAGCAACGGCATCAACATCGACGTGCCGCTCGGCGTGAGCGTCGCCTTCAGCACTGCCATGAACGAGGATCTCGTCTATGTCGCCGACACCGGGCACAAGATGATCCGGGTGTTCGACACCAACGGTGTCGCGATCGCGTCGTATCCATCGAATGGCACCTGCACCATTGGCGGTTTGCGCGACGTTGACGCGGACGCCGCGGGCAACATCTACGTTGCCAACTACACGAACAACGACGTGCTGAAGTTCTCCTCGAGCGGCACCTGCATCACCAAGTGGGGAAGCACCGGCACCGGGAATGGTCAGTTCCGGGCTCTGTACGGTGTCACCCTCGCCAACGATCCGGTCACCGGAGCGCAGGAGGTGTACGTGGCCGACGCTGAGAACAACCGCGTGCAGGAGTTCACGACCTCAGGCACCTGGATCGCGAAAGCCGGCGTCGCGGGCACCAACGATCAACCGGGAACCCTGACCTACACACGTCGAGTCGCAGTGGACGCCAGCGGCAACCTGTGGATTGCCGACCTCTGGGACTGGCGCGTCGAGGAGTGGAGCCGCACCAGCACGGGCTACTCGTACGTCACCAACCATGACATCGGGTCGCCGCTCCCCAGCGAGACGGCGACCGCGCTGTACAACGAGGTCAACCAGGTGGCCTTCGAGACGTCAGGTGGAGTGGTCACCTCGATCGATGCGATGAACACGGTCGGACAGCAGTTCACACGGTTCGCGCCCGGGTCCGGGAGGCGCATTGCTCGGCACCTGTGGCAATCGCGCTGAGTCGTCGGCGATCCCCGGCTTCAACTGGCCGCGGGGTGTGGCGGTCGATCCTGCCACCGGAAACCTCTGGACCCTCGATACCAAGCAGTACCGGGTGGAGATCCTGACGCCGGCGTGCACGGGCATCGTTGCGTTCGGGACGCACGGCATCGCGACGAACCAGTTCAACTGGCCGTATGCGATCGCGATTCGCGGCAGCGACGAGATCGCCTGGATCGCTGACACCTGGAACAACCGGATCGTGTCCTACAACGTCACGACGCGCCAGCCGATCGCGGTCACGGCGGCCAAGTCGTTCCTCAAGCCAGGCGGCATCGCGATCGATCCCGCTAACGGCCACATCCTGGTCGCCGACAGCGGCAACAACCGGATCGAGGAGCTGAGCGACACGCACGGTGCGAGCCCGACCAAGGTCCAGTACTTCTACGGCGGCTTGAGCAATCCGATGGGCGTTGCCGCGGACGCCGCGGGCAACATCTACGTCGCCGACACCGGTAACAACCGTATCGTCGTCTTCGGACCGGGCGCCGGCCTGGGCACGCCCACCCCCGTGATCGCGACGATCACCGGGGGATTCAACTTCCCGCAGCAGGTCGCAGTGGACGGACAGGGCAACATCTACGTGTCGGACACCTACAACGACCGGATCCAGGTGTACAGCCCGCTGACCTGACCCAAGGACGCCTCCGATTTGCTCTACTGGCACGTCTGGGTGCGGAGCGGTGGATCGGTTTGCTGTCACGCCCCGGACACCACACTGGGACGGCGTGGTTCGTAGAGTCGGGGTGATGCGGCTATCGGAGGCGGCTTGATATGCGTTCTCGTGCTGGAAGGCTCGCGCTGACCTTGGCGTTCGGCACTGTTGCCATGCTGCTCGCCGGCTGTGCGGGTGGTACCGTCCCGCCGGCAAACACCTGGCGGGCCGCGGGTGCCGCAGCTGATCTGGGGATCACGCGGCTTGCGACGCCGCGCCCCCTGGCCCTGAGCGCGCCGGCTGCCGGCACGACCAGAACTTCCTGGGCTCCGGTCCCGCGTCCCCCTGCCACCTCGGGGCCGCCCGTGGCCGCCGCGTCGAAGGCAAAGGGCCCGCAGTGCTTCGCCTACATCGAGCCCGGCCGCGCGACCACCGTGGCCGCGATCAACAAGGCGGCCGCCGCGCTCGCGCCTTCGCCGTGCATCGGCAACTCCTGGATCTTCGGCTGGTCGCAGCTCGAGCCCACGGCAGGCACCTACGACTGGTCGCTGGTCGATGCGGCACTGGCGGCCAGCAGGCCGAAGCCGGTGTTCCTTCGGGTCATCGCCGGGACGAAGTCACCTGCCTGGTTTCCGCGAGCGGATGAGATCAACGTCCCCAATGAAGGCGAGGGCACCTCGGGATGGATGCCGGTGCCGTGGAACCCCACCTTCCTGGCTGACTGGGGCAAGTTCATCAAGGCATACGGAGCCCGCTACAACGGCAACACGCAGATCTCGACCATCGAGGGAGCCGGCGACGGGCCGGAGGGCGAGGGCGACCTGACCGGCGGCTATGCCGGGTGGCAGAGGGTCGGCTATACGGTCCCGGTGTACGTCAGCACCATCGCCACGCTGATCAAGGACTTCAAGACCGCATTTCCGAGCAAGCGCATCTCTTTCGCGGGGGTCACCGGGCCCTCGGGGGCGCCGCCGGATCGTGGCGCGTTGTCAGCCGGTTTCCGCAATGACATCTACAGCGCGCACATCACGATCCAGTTCAACGGCCTTAGCTCGCTCTCCCCGTGGAGCGGGTATGCGGCGAAGATCGTGAACACACAATCAGACGGCTACGGGTACCAGATGCTGCGCGCCGTGGGCGGTTCAGGTGTCGGCCCGCTCCCGGCGGACCTGCAGCTCGCGGTCAACCTGGGTGCGTCCTTCGTCGAGGTCTACTACGAGGACGTGATCAACCCGGCCAACTTCGCAACCATCAAGAAGATGCAGTCCTGAGCGACAGGCTTAGCTGAACGCGTAGCTGTCCGACTGGGTGATCGTCGGCGATGTGCCCGCGTTCTGCGCGGTCACCGTGTCGCTGCCACCGCCGGGTGGTGAACCCGGGACGGTGTAGGCGACGCTGACATTGCCGTTGGCGTCAGCGGTAAACGCCTGTGGGCTGGACGTGAGCACGGTCGAGCCCACCATCGCGGTGCCGCCGCCGGCGGTCGGCGTGAAGCTGAGGAAGATGACCACGTTGGGCGTCGGCGCCGCGCCCGCGGTCTCGGCGGTCACGGTGATGACCACCTGGCCCCCGGAGAGCGTCCCGGCCGGCGCGACGGGTGAGGGGCTCATCACGTACTGCGCGGTCTGGCCCCACAGCGAGACGCGGCTGTTCCCGAAGTCGGCAACCGCAATGGCCTGCGTCGTGGGGTTGTAGGCCACCGACTCAGGAGTGGTGAAGTGACCCGCACCAGTGCCCGCGGAACCGAAGGTGAACGCCGGCGTGCCGTCGGTCTGCAGCGCAACGATGCGGTTGTTGCCTGCGTCGGCGATGAGCAGCACCTGGTGGCCGACGGGGCCCGCCAGTGCCAGCTCGCTCGGGGTCTTCACCTGACCGGGGCCGGTGCCGACAGTGGCGAGGGTCGCAATCAGGGCACCCGACGTCGAGTTGTACTCCTCGATGGCGCTGTTGCCCGTGTCGGCCACGAAGACATTCCCGGAGCTGTCAACCACGACACCCTGGGGCAGCTTCATCGCGCCGCCGTTGGTGATGGTGAGGAGCACGGCCCCGGTGCTGCTCACGTGCAGCACGCGGTTGTCGTTGTAGTCGGCAACCCACAGCGAGCCGTCGTTGCCGGGGTCGAAGCTCACCTGACGCGGACGCTTGAGGCCGCTCGGATTCGACCCTGCGACGGTGATCTGTCCGGTGCTGTTGCAGGTGGTGCCGCTGAAGAGCTGGATGGTGTTGTTCTCCTGGGTCACGGCAATCGTGCTGCCGTTCGCGCTCACGGCCACGCCGCGCGGAAACTCGAGGCTCCCGACTCCGTTGCCGTACATGCCGAACTGGCAGACGAAGGTGCCGCTGGGATCGAACTTCTCAAGGCGATCGTTGAGGTAGTCGGTGGCATAGAGATTGCCGTTCAGGTCGTAGGCAACCGCCCATGCTCCATTGAAACCCCCCGCGGCGGGCGGCGATCCCGAAAGGAGCGTCGAGGCATACGAGGGCTTCCCGGTGCAAGTCGATGCTGAACAGATCGACTTCGTAGTTGAAGGTGTCGGTCACCGCGATCATGCCGTTGTAGGCGAACATCGAGAGCACCGCGGTGAACTGGCCCGGCCCGGTGCCGCGATTGCCGGTGGGCGTCGTCCCGCCCACGATGAACGTGCCGGTCGTGGACAGTGATCGATCCGGTAGTTGCCGGAGTCCGCGACCCAGATGCCGTTGCCGCTCGGATCCGCGATGACGTCACGAGGCTGCTTGAGTTGAGCGCTGCCGGTGGTGCCGGCACCGCTTTTCCCAAAGACGCGAACGCAGTTGCCGGCGGTGTTGAGCACGACGATGCGGTTGTTGTCGGTGTCGGCGACGTACAGGTTGCCGTCAGGACCCCAGCCGATGCCGCGGACGCGCTTCAGCGCGCTGCCGTCGCAGCCGGTGCCGCTCGAGACCGGCGACGCTGACGCGGTGGTCCACAACGTCGTGCCTCGCATCGGACCCGTGGTGCGATTGAGGGCGACCACATCAAAGGCGTAGGTGTTTGCGATGTACGCGTTGGTGGCGTCGAGCACGACTCCGTACGGAGAGTTCAGCGACCCCCCGCTCTTGGAGCCACCGCCGAGTGCCTGGCCGACCTGGTTACCGTTGAGGTCGAACTCGTACAACCGGTTGTTCTGGGTGTCGGCGACCCAGATGTCATTCCCCGATGGATCGAGCACGAGGGTTCGTGGGTTGGTCAGCCCGAATGTCTTCGGCACGATCACCTGCAGGACGCCTGCGGCGCTGCGCTTCCAGATCTCACTGTTGCCCGAGTTGGCGAGGTAGACGTTGCCGGCGGCATCTTCAGCGCCGCCCTGCGGATAGATGCCCGCGGTGCCGTTGGCGTTGAAGATCTGCGACTGGTACACGGGGTTCAGGCTGAAGGTCGAGGTGATGTTGAAGCTGCTGCTCGTTGCCATCGGCAGCGCGTCATCAACGTCGGTAGCCGTCAACGTGTAGCCGCTGCCGGCGTTGCTGATCGAGCAGCCGCTGAAGGTCGCCACGCCGTCGACCGCGCCGACCGTCAGGCCACTGCCGGTGCCGCTGCACTGCAACACGGCGCTGGGGTTTCCGGTGTTCGAGGTGATCGAGAGCGTGACGTTGCTGCTGTCACCGATGACCGTGTTCCCGCCCGAGTCCTCGACCGTCACCACCGGTTGGGGGTTGAGCGGTGCGCCTGGGGCTGCACCGCCGGGCGAGGTGGTGAACACCAACTGGGATGCCGTTCCAACCGCGATGTCGAAGGGGTCGCTCGTTGCTGCGGTCAATGCCCCGTCGGTGGCCGTGAGTGTGTATTGGTGCCTGCATTGTCGACGCGGCAACCGTTGAAGCTCGCGACCCCATTGGTCACTTCCGAAGTCAGCCCGCCGGTGCATGCCAGCGTCGCGCTACCGCTGATGGCGAGGGTGACGTTGCTGCTGTTGTCAGTCGTCACCGTGTTGCCGTTCGTATCCTCAACCGCAACCACGGGTTGCGGGTTGAGCGGTGCTTTGGGTGCTGCGCCTCCGGGCTCGGTGGTGAACGCCAGCTGTGTCGCAGGCCCAGACGCGACAGCGACATTGAATGGGTTACTCGTCGCGTCCGGGAGTGAGTTGGCGCTATCGCTCGCGGTGAGCGTGTAACCGTGACCTGCGGTGTCGATGGCACAGTTGCTGAAGGCCGCAACCCCGTTGACGGGATTCACGGTGAGCCCGTTGCTGTCCGGGCAGCCCAGCGCAGCACCGTTGGTTCCGGAATTCGGCGTGATGCTCAGGACGATGGGGCCCGGGTCGCTCACGGTGTTGCCGCTCGCATCCTCGATGGTCACGACCGGCTGCGGGCTGAGCGCCGTGCCATTCGGAGCCCCGCCCGGTTGGGTGGTGAAGACGAGCTGTGCAGCCGGGCCAGCCGTACCGACGGTGAAACTCGCACTGGTCGTCGAGGGAAGGGTGCCATCAGTGGCAGTGAGCGTGTAGGTACCCGCGGTATCCACCGAGCAGCCATTGAACGCGGCGACGCCGTTGACTTCGGCAGCATTCAGCCCGCCGTTGCAGGTCAGCTTTGCGTTCGAGGGTCCGGTTCCCGGTGTCAGCGCAACGCTGATCGACCCGGTGTCGCTGCTCACCGTGTGGCCGGTGTCGTCCTGCACGGCCACCACGGGCTGGGGGCTCAAGGGCATGCCCACGCTCGCACCGCCCGCCGACGTGGTGAACGCGAGTTGGGTCGCGATGCTGTACTCCTGGACCCGATTGTTGTAGGTGTCCGCCACGAACAGCGTGGTGCCGTCGGGTGACACCGCCAGCGAGTGCGGCTCGAAGAACTGCGTATTGCTCGTGCCCGGATTGCCGAACCCACCCGGCAGGAGCGTCAGCGATGACGACAGATGCACGATGTCGTTGCCGTTCGCGTCGGTCTGCGCGGTGCCGGTGTTGGCGACCCACAACGTACCATCGGGAGCGAGCGCAATTCCCTGCGGGGCGTCGAGTCCGGTGTAGCTCGCCACGTAGGCGCCGGTCGTCACGTTGAGCTCGACGATGCGGTTATTTCCGGTGTCCGCAACGTAAATGTCGCTGGCTGACGCGACCACCGACTCGGGGAAGAGCATCTGAGTCGTCCCGGGCGCCGATCCCTTGGTGCCGAACGCCTGGAATGCCTGGGAGGCTGGGTCATAGCTCTCGACGCGGTTGTTGTCAGTGTCCGCCACCCAGAGCACGCCGTTGGCGGCGGCGCTCAGGCCTTCGATGTAGTCGAACTGTCCCACCCCCGTCCCCTTGGTCCCGACGATCGCCGGCTTGCCGGTGAGATCCGCGTTGGTGAAGTGCTGGAGCCTGCCGTTGCGGGTGTCGCCCACCCACACCGTCCTGTCAGGGGTCACCGCGACCGCCTCCGGCCACGAGTACTGCCCTGCGGCGACCCCGCGCTGGCCCTGGTCGGTGAGGTAGGTGCCGTCCGGACCGAATTCCTCGATGCGCTGGTTCAATCGATCGGCGACGTAGGTCGTGCCGTCGGGTCCGACGCTCACACCGTAGGCCTCCGCGAAGCCCGATGCCGGGGCCGGGCTGCCGTCGATCTCTGTCAGCGGTGGATAGGAGCCGCCCACCGGCGTCGGGCTGAACTCATGAATGCCGCTGCCCCAGAAGTCGGCCGACCAGATGTTGCCGGTCGCGGGATCCACCGTCACGCGACGCAGAGCGTTGAAGTTCGAGGCGTTGCCTGGCGGTTCCGGACAGGGTGTCGGGCAGCGCACGCCGATGTTGGCGACGAAGGCACATTCGTGGGCGACGCCGTTCAGCGTGCCGGTGCACGAGTTGACGGAGAAGACGCCGATGCGCTCGTTCCCGGTGTCTGACACGTAGCCGGTGGTGCCGTTCGGGCTGAACGCGATGTTGTACGGCGAGTTGAGCTGACCGTTGCCGTGGCCGGCCTTCTGTCCGTCGCCGATCTCCTTGTTCGGCGTGGTGACCCACGTCGAACTCGAGGTGGTGCAGGTGCACTGGAAGGCGACGATACGTTCGTCGTTGTAGTCCGCAACCCAGATCTCGCCGTCGGGCCCGCGTCGAGCCTCCCGTGGTGACTTGACGACCCCGGCCGGCGAGTCCCAGATGTACGCGCCCCGGAGGAAGGGGCCGACCCCGCCCGATGCCGGCACGCCGCCAACGGCCGCGTACGCCTTGATCAAGGAGTGGCCCGTGTCCGCCACCAGGATTTCGTTGTCCGTCGAGTTGTAGCTGATGCCGATCGGCGTGTGCACGACGCACACCGACTTGCCATTGCAGTCGGCGGCATCAGCTGCCGACCACAGGAAGTTGCCGCCCGAGTTCGAACGCCTCGACGCGGTTGTTGGCAGCGTCAGCCACATAGATGTTGTGGGCGGCATCGACGGCGACGTCGCGCGGCGTGTCGAACTGCCCGCCGGCAGTGCCGAAGGTGCCGAAGGTCAGTATCGGCGCGCAGGTCGAAGTGTCCGGATTCGGGCACGCAGTCGGGTCAAAGACGGTGATGCGGTTGTACCCGGTGTCGGCCACGACGATTGCGCCGCTCGTCCCCGGGAAGGTGGGATCCCAGATGAGCCCGCTCGGATACATCGGCGCTTCCTGGGGGCCGGCGAGCGGCTTCAGGAACGAGAGCAGGGCCGCGCCCGGTGGCGTGGATGCACCGGCCGCCGGTGCAGCGGAGGAGGAGATAAACGAGGACAGCGAGGCCAAGGCGATGGCGACTGCACCGACACGACTGAGCGTCCCCACCGCGCGACTGCGCCGCGCTCCCTCCATTCGGCTCACGCCGTGCGCGCTCGACCGTATTCGTACAACAAAGGAACCGCGAATCCGCTCGGATGCGCAACGCAGACAGCCACGTCCCGACCTCTCACCCCAACGTCCCTACCTCTCAAGAGCCTCCCGTCAGTGCCACGGGCACCCCACCTACGGCTGAGTTTATCACGCCATGGCTTGGGGCTTATGGCGCGGCGCGATGGATTGCATGGCTCGGGCCGATTGATCTGCTTAGCGATCCCGTGCCATGCTGCAGAACGCTGACTGCTTCAAAGGACGCGATTAGCGCAGAGATTGCAAACGGCTCGTTTGGGCAAAAGCAAGCCAAAACCCTGCACCAAGTTGGGATATCACAGATCCGTCCATTAACGTCCCTTAACGATCAAAGGGATCAAATGTTCCCTTGAAAGCCTGTGATACAGTCCCGCGAAATCAGGAAACCCCCGCAATGGGGACCGTTGGTGGAATCCCGGCAATTCCGGGGCGGGTGCGCGCCCGAATTTCGCGCTTAGGGGAAGTTGCTTATGAAAGCACTTCGAATGAATGGCGTCTGCACGCGCCTCGCCGTGCTCGGAGCCATCCTTCTTGTCGGAGCGGTCGGTATGGCCGCTCCAACGTTTGGTGCTCGCCTGGCTGCACACATCACTGGGTCTGGCGACACCCCCTCCGCTGCCGCACTGACGAGCCCGTCAGCTGCCACCGGAGAGGGCGGATCGCTCACCACGGGAGCGACGAGCACCAACGCCAATTTCGGCATCACAGCCTCGTCGACATCGAATGTCGCGAGCCCGTGGTTCCTCCACTTCTCCCCGCTCTACATGGGCGGCGGAAAATTCACCCTGGCGCAGGCCGTCGCCGTCGCCAAGCAATACGACCTCATCGCGGAGCACAGCGGCACGCTGACGCCGTACGTCGCCCAGATGAAAGCCGCCAACCCTGCGCTCAAGATCGTCGTCTACATCAACGGCGCCTTCGACCAGAGTTCCGCGGGCAACAAGTACCCGGTGACGTGGTACGCAAAGGACGCCAAAGGCGATCGGGTCCGCTCGGTCGGCTTCGGTAACTATCTGATGCTTCCTACCTCGCAGTGGGGAACGACGGTCGCCAACATCTGCAAGCAGCAGATCGCGCAATCGAAGTACGACGGATGCTTCCTTGACACGCTTGGTGTCGGGCCACTGCTCAAGGGCTACGTCAACGGGTTGCCCGTCAACCCAGCGACGCACCAGGTCTTCACTTCGTCGACCTGGATCAGCGACCAGTCGGGGACGATCAACGCCGTGAAAGCCGGCAACGCCGGCAAGCTGATCATGGCCAACGGCCTGGCCGGTGGCCAGAAGTTCAGCAGCACCAGCCCTCTGCTCAGCGCCGCGCATACGGCGATGGCGGAGATCTGGTTGCGGGTGTCGCACAACCCCGAGAACTCCTTCCCGAGCACCGCTGACTGGGTGCAGGACGTGAACATGCTCACCTACGCGAACGCGCACGGGTTAGCGGTCATGACCGTCACCAAGCTGTGGGTGAATGCGACTGCGGCGCAGATCGAGCAGTGGCATCGGTTCACGGTCGCATCGTTCCTGCTTGGTGATGGCGGGCTCTCCGGCTACTGCTTCACCAGTGCGAAGACGGTTACCGGGCTGAGCGTTTTCACGAAGGACGACAGCGTGGCGATCGGCACGCCCACCAACGCCTACTCGCTCGTGAGCGGCAGCTACCGCCGCAACTTCACGAACGGGATCGTGGCGGTGAACCCGGGCTCGAGCTCGGTCACCATCAACCTCGGCGGGACCTTCACCAACCTGAACGGCTCGCGCGTCTCCTCCGAGACGCTCGCACCGCACAGCGGCGACGTCTTCGTCAAGTAGTCCCGGTTCTTCGTCTTCCGGCCGCTCCCGCCGCAGTGATCCTGCGGCGGGAGTGCGGCCCGGATCCCCCAGCTTGACGACACGGATTCCGACCCAACGGCCACGCGGCTTCCGGTCAGAACGGGCCTGAACTCAAGTTCGACTTCGCTGTAGCACCCCCGGTATACTTGGGCGAGGGAAGGCCTGTTTGGGGACTTCGAGTTGTAGGGGGCGAAGGGTATCCATGCACAAATTGAGGTTTGTCGTGGCCGCAATGGCGGCCGCCATCGCCGGCAGTGCCGCGGTTTCCGGCGTGAACGCGGCATCAGCGACACCTTCGAGTTCAACCTACAAGGCAACGCTGGCGGGCCCATCCCTGGCGCCTATGTACCCGAGCGGGCTGATTTATGACCCGACCTGGCCCGGCACCACGCACGGCGCGGTGGTGGTGGCCGACACGGGCTACAACCGGATCTCGGTCTTTGACGCCTCCCGATGCCCAAACCCTGACACCACCGTCTGCACGCCGATCCTGCAGTTCGGCAGCCTCGGAGCCGGCGACGGGCAGCTCAACACCCCGCGCGATGTCGCGGTGGACCCCGCCCACAACATCTATGTTGCCGACGCGGCGAACAGCCGTCTCGAGGCATTCAGCGACGCCGGCCTCTACCTCTGGCAGGCGGGCGGCGCCGGCAAGCTCGCGAACAACCTCAACGTCCCGATCGGTCTGAGCTACAACTCCACCACCAACGAGATCCTCATGGCTGACACCGGCCATTCGGTCGTCAAGGCGTATGCCGCCGTCGGTGGCGTCCCGGCATCGGGAGGCGTCGGCCCGTTCCTCGCGGGCGCGTACATCTGGAAGTCACCCGCCGCCATCATGAAGTCCCCGCGCGAGGTGCGTCGCGGACCGGATGGAGAGATCTGGGTCGCCGACTATCACAGCGAGGAGATGAAGGCGTTCCAGTGCACGTGCACGACCACGAGCACCGACTGGAACACCACGCCGAACAAGGTGATCGGTGATGGTCTCGCCGCCGGTCACCTGAACGGCGAGCTCAACGCGCCGTACAACATCGCCTTCAGCCCCAACGGGCAGATCGGTTACGTCGCGGACACCGGCAACGAGCGCATCGGCGTCTACAGCGTCACCAGCTGCACCGGTACGGAGAACGGGGTGCACAACGAGTGCACGTTCATCGCCAACTACGGCGCGCGCTGCCCCAAGGTCTGCCCGGCGCCGCCCGGTAACGCCGGGTACTTCAACGCGCTTCGGCGCGTCGCCGTCGACCAGTTCGGCAACATCTGGGCTGCCGACTTCTGGGGCAGCGGCATCCACGAGTTCAGCCCAAGCGGCGCGACCATGACCGAGATCGACGGTGACCCCGCGCCGGCCCCCGGGTTCGCTGAAGCCTATGGCGTGTCGGTTGGGCCTGACGGCACCACTTACGCCGTGGATCGGCTGAACCAGCGTGTCGAGGAATTCAACGCCGCCGGCGGGTACGTGGCGTCGGAGGGCAAGCGCGGCACGGCCATCGGTGATTACTCGTGGCCCGAGACGGTTGCGGTCGCGCCCGACGGCACGGTCTGGGTCGGCGACACCCGCAACAACCGGCTCGAGCATTTCGCGGCCACGATGGCCACGCCGCCGCTCTCGGTGGTCACCGGCACCTCTGTCGGCGTCTTCAACTACATCGAAGGCGTGACGGTCGCGGCCAACGGCATCGTGTGGATTGCCGACACCGATAACAACCGCATCGTCAGCTACAACCCCGCCAACGGCGTCGAGACCGCATTCGGCATCCGCGGCAAGGGAACGATCGGCCAACCCGTGCAGTTCATCAACCCGCAGGACCTGGTCGTCTCCGGTTCGGCGATCTACGTCGCCGATACCGGTAACAACCGGATCGACGAGGTCAGCCTGACCGGGACGCTTCTGCAAACCTTCACCACCGGCATCAACGGCCCGCAGGGCATCACGCTCGGCACCGACGGCACTGTGTGGGTCGCGAACACTCAGGACAACCAGATCGTGCAGCTCTCCGCGGATCTCACCACCGAGCTGAGCTCCTTCGGTACGCCCGGCTCCGGGAGCACGCAGTTCAACCTCCCGCACTCGCTCTCGACGCACGAGTTCGGTGGCACCACCGGGACCGTCCTGTTCGTGGCCGACACCTACAACAACCGGGTGCAGGAATTCTCGATCGGGAGTTGAGCTTCTTTCGGGTGGTGGCGCACCGCAACATGCGCCGCCACCCGAAACAACTCGGTTCACCGTCTCCGCATCACAGCGAGACAACTTCGTAACTCGGTAGGCGACCGGCGGACGCAAACCGCACATGCGACGGTCAGCGTCCAGTGCTTGGTGACGACTTGTTCACTGAAGCGTCACAGGTCGCCCGTAGGGTGGGCTTCAGTCCTCAAACCCTCCTCACCGGGATACATGCATATGGGTCATTCCTTCTCTCGACTGATGCTGGCTGGCGGCATTGTTGCGGCGGTCGTCGTCGTTGCCGGCCACAACGTCAGCACTAAGTCCACCGGAGCGCTCGGCCTCGCCGCGGGATCCACTGTTGGTGGCCAGCTCGGCCACAACGCTGGCTCACTTGGCGGAGGCAAGAGCACAGCGAAGAACGGTGCACAGGGCTCGCACACCGGCGGTACACCCAACACGCCGATCGACGGTCCTGCAAGTACGGTGACCGGCGTTGCGCAATCACCCAACGTGAATACCGGCCTGCTCATGCGCAGCCCCTCACAACCACCGGCCAATCTCACCCCGTACGTGGACGGCTCGATCGTCGAAGCCGCGTGGAACGTCGTACAGCCCACCCAGAGCGCCCTGGTCACCACGCGGATCGACAAGGCTGTCGCCGCGGTGCGCAAGTGGAACGCGGCGAACCCCAACAACCAGCGCGGACTCCGTCTGCGCATCACCGCCGGCTTCAACACACCCGGCTGGGCGTTGAACCTCGGTGGCCCCGCCGTTCATCTCTGCTCCAACAGCGGTACCTGCGGTCTGGTGGCGCGCTGGTGGACTGCACCCGTGCAGGGTGCGTACGCGGCGTACACGCAGAGGCTTGCCGCCTATGTGAACAACATCCCTGAGATCCGCGAAGTCACTGTCGGTCTCACCATGGTTCGCTGGGGCGAGGTGATGGTCCGCTTTCCGACCGCCTCCGGCAACGCCGCCGCCTATGCGAACGCCGGGTACACCGAGGCACTGGACATCGCCGCGATGAAAGCGGAGGTCAACGACGGCAAAGCCTTCAACGCGGTGACGCAGGTCGACGTGGCCGACTACCAGACCCCGTCGCATGGCCAGGACATCTCCGTCAGCAAGGAGATCATGGACTACGCGGTCGCGACGCTTCCGCATGTGCAGTTCGCGAACGCCTCCATCACGCAGAATCCGGGTCAGAACGCAGCCATCTTCGCGCTCATGCAGACCTACGGCGCGAAGGGCAACATGAGCGCCTCGATCACCTTCCAGACCTATCCGACCTTGAGCAGCGTCCCGGCCACACTCGCTCGCGCCGTGGGCTATGGCGCGTGCTCCGTCGAGATGCCGCAGAGTGGCGTCACGCCCTCGATGGCATCGGCCTTCGATGCACAGTTGCGTGCCAACTGTGAGGCCGAAGGCATCGACGCACCTGCCACGCCGCCGCCACCGCAGGGCAGCACAGTGCTCACCTCCAGCCTGACGGCGGCGCATATCTCGCTTCCGGCCAACGCGAGTTGGAACGGCCCTGGCAATGCGAGCTGGACCAGGGATCTGACGCTCTTCGCACACGTCTCCCACCCGACCAACGCGAGTTGGAGCGTCCCCGGCAATGCGAGCTGGACCAAGGATCTGACGCTCATGGGACACGTGTCACACCCGACCAACGCAAGCTGGGACGGGCCGAGCAACGCCAGCTGGACCACTGACCTGTAACCACGAGTGCGCGCCGCGTCGCGCATGTACGCCCCGAGAGAGGAAAAGAAACCGGCCAGGTGCGCGATGCGCCTGGCCGGTTTTCTGATACCCCCGAGAAAGGTCTCTATGGGCTGGTCAGCTCGTCATGACGGTGCCGGTGCCGGTCGCGGTGCCGATGGTGACCGGACCACTGGCGCTGTTGGCATTGCTGATGGTGAGACTGAACGTGAGCGGACTGGTCGGCGGCGCGTTGCCGTTGAGGAGGATCGTGACGACGGCACTGTCCTTGCCGGCCGCAATGGTCGCGGTGCCGGTCTTGGCCTGATAGTTCACGCCCTGCACTGCGCTGCCGTCAGCCGTGGTGTACGAGAAGGTCACCGGGCTGTTCTCGAGCGCGCCGAGCGTGATCGTGAAATCGATCGCGCGCTTCGCGCCGTCGCCCACGGGAACGAGGCCCGCGCTGCCGACATACAGGTCGGAGACGTTGGTCTGACCCTGCTCGATGTCCGGGAGCAGGAACCCTTCGCCGACCGAGCGTCCGATGACGCCGGAGGTGGGATGACTGATCACCACGAAGAAGTTCTCGTTGTACGTCTCCCCGGCAACGTCGTTGTCCCCCTTGCCACCGATGTACGAGTACTGGCCGATGCGAAGCACCGCTGTCTTCGCGCCTCCCGGAATCGTCAGCGTCTTCGGCGATGTGATCTGCCGGTAGTCCTCGCCGCATTCCTTGTCGCCGATGCCGCAGAGCGCGGTGTACTGGATCGTGATCGGGTTCGTCTGCACCGGTGTGACGGTGACCGTGAAGTTCGCCGGGATGCCGGGCTGCTGATCAGCCTCGAACACGCTCACGTTGCCGATGGAGATCGTGGGTGTCGTCGCGGCAGGGGCGAACGAATACGTGTCGCTGTTGCCAGCGCCGGCAGATGCGCCGGTGTCACGCACGACGATCGTGTCCGAGCCGCTGCTCGGTAGGACCGCCGGTGCGGTGTACATGATCTGGAGCGAGCCCGTGGAGTCGGTGACGAACTGGTGCGGGCTCGAGGTCAATTGCGTCGAGCCAACGAATGCGGTGCCGCCACCGGAGGTTGTATTGATTGAGAGATTGACTGTCGAGTTCGGAACGCCGACATCGAGCCCGCTGTCAGACGTGAGCGTGATCGGGATTGTCGCGCCCGCCGCGAGGCTGCCAGGTGCCGCGATGGGCGAGGGGCTGAAACGGAGCACGTCGCAATAGACGTAATGCGTGATTGCGGATGAGGATCCATTGGCGTTTGCCTGCCAGTCTGCTTCGCCGAACTGCATGAGACCGAGCGGCGCCCTGTATGTCAGCACCAGTTTGCCGTTCGCATCGGTGACGCAGTTGGTGTACTGGTTGTGCTGCGTGGAGAGCTGACTAGTGCCGAAGCACTGCGAGCTCGGAACGAAGGTCGCATCGCCGTTGACACCGTTGGTCTGCGTGACGCTGACGTTCTGATTGCCCAGCGGCGCGCCGTTGTTCTTCGACGTGAGGGTGAAGCTGACGCTGCCCCCCGGGACGATCGAGCCGGCGCTGGCGATCGGCGGGTTTGCGAACGCGATGTTGAAGCCGCTGGTCTGGGCGGACGCCTCGAGATCACCGGACAGCAGCGGCAGCCCCGTCGAATGGCCGAGCGCTCCCATCCCGACCACGACGGCAAACGACGGCACCACCAGCGCGACGGTCACGCCAACGCGGCCGAGAAAACGCAACGCACCAGACTTCACTGAATCGCCCCCCTTAGTCCTCTTTCCGTTAGCTCCGCGAAACCCAGGTCAGGTCGTCGTCAACCATCATCGAATTCGACCTTCCTGGCCCCCAATGAAAGGATCGCACAGTTTGATGCGTTAGCGCAAGCCGGCCGAGTTCGGCTCGACGGGACCGAGCCGCTCAGCTCGACAGGATGGTGCCGGTGCCGACCGCCGTCGCGATCGTCAGACCACCGCTCGCGCCGCTGATCGTCACTTTGAAGGTCTTGTCCGAGCCAGGCGGCGAATGCGGCAGCAGCACGACGTGGATGACGAAGCTCGTCTTTCCTGCCGGGATGGATCCGACGCCTGACAGCGCCGTATAGTCCGTTCCCGCGATCGCGGTGCCGTTGCTGGTTGCGTAGTTGAAGGTCACCGTCGACGACTGCTGCGCGCCGAGCGTGACCGTGAAGAGCATGTCGACCTTGTCGGCGACTGGATCATTCACAGGCATCAATCCGGCATCGCCGATGTACAGGTCCGGAAGCGGCGTCGTCACCCCTTCGATGTCGGTCGTCAAGTTGCCGTCGCCGATGGAGCGGCCGATGACACCCTTGCTCGGAGCTTGGATGAGCACGTAAAAGCTCTCGTTGTAGGACTTCACCGCCGCCGTCGGCCTTGCCGCCGAGGTAGTTGAACTGGCGGACGAGGACCGTTGCGGTCGCGGTATTGGCGGGAATCGTCACGTTAATCGGCGAGAAGACCTGCTTGAAGTCCTCACCGCAGCCTTTGTCGCCGACGCCGCAGAGGGTCACGTACTGGAACGTGGTCGCGGTGGTCTGCACCGGCGAGATGGTCACCGTGAAGTTCGCCGGGGTGCCCGGATCCTGATCGCCTTCGAAGACGTTCTGGTCACCGATGGAGATCACCGGCGTGCCGGCCGCAAATGCGTAGGAATCGGTGTTGACTTCCTGTGGCGAGTGCGCCAGGTCCTGCACGCTGATCGTATCCTGCCCCGAGGAGGGCAGGTTCGAGGGCGCTGTATAGGTGATCTGGAGCGTGCCGTTCGCGGCTGTCGTGAACAGCGTCGGGGTCGCGGTGAGCGCAGTGCCGCCCACCTTCGCCGATCCGCCACCCGATGCCGGCTTGAAGGACAGGTACACGGTCGAGTTGGCGATGCCGTGGTCCAGGCCGTCCTCGGAGCTCAGCGTGATCGGCACGCTCGCGCCGGCATTCAGCGATCCTGCGGTCGCGATCGGCGACGGGCCGAAGCGGAACACGGTGGTGTACACGTAGTGGGTCTGTGCCTTGACGTGGGTCGTCGGCGAGTTCGTGAGCTGGCCCACCCAGTCCGCGCGGCCTTGCGCTGGCGGGGTTGCGGGCGCGTGATAGCTCAGGACGATCGAACCGTTGGAGTCCGTGACGCACTGGAGCAGCGTCCCGTTGGCCGGGAGCTGGCCGACGCCGCCGCACTGCGAGGCGGGGACGGTCGTTGAGTTGCCGGGCACGCTGTCAGCGATGTTCGCGCTCTCAAGGCACTGGCAGAGATATACGGTCACTCCCGGATCGACCGCACCATTCAGCTTGGTGCGCGCCGCGAAGGTCACCACACCGCTCGGGCCGATCGAGCCCGCAGATGCGATCGGAGGGTTGGGGAAGGCGACCGTGAGGCCGCCGGTGCCGGCCGCGCTGGCATCGATATCGGTCACGAAGGTGCCCATTCCCCGCGAATGGTTCAGCGCACCGACGCCGACCACGACCGCGAACGAGGGCAGGATCAATGCAGCTGCCACGACGACGCGGCCGAAGCCACGAAGCAAGCGAGTCTTCACGTGGTGCCCCCTACTTCCCGTTGGTGCTGAAACAGGCGAGGGGGCAAAGCAATGACGTCACGCCTTCCAGGCCCCCGCAGAATCTAGGATTGCACAGAAGGCCGCAACGGTGCAAGCGAGCAATTGCGGGGCGAGATGGCTTCGCTCCTGCGGCGCGATGGAAGCGGCGAGCCAAGGTCATATCGGCGGCGATGGTGCGACCTCCGGCTGCGCCGCGAGCGCCCCATTGGTCACCGCGAAGCTGGCGGGTGTGGCAAGGCTCTGGTAGCCGCCCGGGAGCTCGACTGAGTTGGCCCCGAGCAACACTGCGTACTGGAGCGTGGCCTCCAGATCGCCGACTTGCTCGGCGGTTGCCGTCTGGAAGGCTATCGGCTGCCCAAGGGTCAGCATCTCGGAGTACATCGCCTTGTACTCGGGGGGCGGCGGGGTGCGAAGCGAGTTGTTCTCCAGCACGCACGCGGTGCCGAGTACCTGCCGGCAGTAGATCATCATCGAGGCGGTGAACGGCTCATCGGTCGCCGTGGTGCCGTCGGGCCCGATCTCCTGGTAGGGGTTGAAGGCCAGATCGGAATGGGTGTGCTGCCAGACGGCGGCCTCGTCGATCTCCTGCATCTGGCAGTTCTGGTCCGCCTGGATCGTGTAGCCCGCCGCGAGCAGAGCGGTGACCGTCTCCTGGTCCGAGATATCGCGGATGAACGGCTCGTCGTAGAAGGTGGTGCACCGGCCGATCGTCACCTCTCGAACCACCGGCACCTGGTCGTATTTGGCTGCCAGCAGCGCCTGGAGATGGTCGTAGGCGGCGCCGAAGGCGTCCGTCCAGAATCGTCCGATCGTCCCGGTCGATCCGTTCTGCGGGTTACTGATGTCCACCGGCGCGCCGCCGAGATGCTTTGCCCACTCGGGAGCATTGACACCGGCGAAGATCCGGATCTTCAAGCCGAGGTGGGCATGGTCGGTCGCGTTGGCCGCGTGAACCGCGCTGATGGCCTGGTCGATCGCATTGTCAGAGGCGATCGTGTCCCCGGATGATGGTTGCAGGTCCGCCCACCTGACGTTGACGACATACCCGGCAAGTGCGCCGAGGAACGCCGGGGGCGGTGTACCGCTGCGATCGAGCAGTCCGCCAAGGACTGGCTTGAGGTCTCGCGGGGCCGGACTGGGCAGCAGCGAGACGATCGGCGAGGCTGAGGCCGATGTGCTCGGTCCCGGATGCTGCGAGCCGCACCCCACGAGGAGCAGCACGCCCAATGCACCGGAAACCATGGCGGCGCGCCCCGCCCTCCCAGCGGTTGGGGCATTGCTCGACGTGGTCAACCCCCCGTACGACCCCTGTCAGCGGATAGTCGGACTGCTCCACTCATGCAATCCATTGTGCATGGGGTCGCCGCGGCGCTACCTGTGAGCCCGTGGTGAATCGCAGCCGGAGCGACGGTCAGTCGGGGTTCGCTGCGGTGGCGGTTCGAACCGCTCCGACGATCGCTTCGTGGAGATCCGGACGGCAGACCACCTGGTCCGGTAGCCACGGGCTCTGCCGGTTGTAGCGGAGGGGCGAGCCGTCGACCCGGGTGGCCCGGAGGCCTGCCGCAAGTGCGACGCCGACCGGAGCTGCCGAGTCCCATTCGTACTGGCCGCCGATGTGCACGTAGGCGTCGGCGTCGCCGAGGACGACGGCCATGGTCTTGGCGCCTGCAGATCCCATATAGACCAGCTCGGCGTCGAGCGCCTCGGCGACGGCGATCGCCTCGGGCGGGGTGTGCGAGCGGCTCACCACGAGCCGGGTGCGTCCTTGGGCCCGCTCCGGTGTGACCGGGACTGGGAACGTGGTCATCACCATGTCGCGGGCCGGCAGCGCGACCGCGGCGGCAATGGGCACGCCGTTCTCGATCAGCGCCACGTGCACTGCCCAGTCGGTGCGACCGTCCTCGCCGAACTCGCGTGTCCCGTCGAGCGGATCGACGATCCACACGCGTCTGGCCTGCAGTCGATCGAGATCGTCGACACCCTCCTCGGAGAGAACGGCGTCATTCGGGCGCTGCTCCGCGAGCAGCTTCATGAGCAATTCGTGCGCCATCTTGTCGCCCGAATCGCGCAGGTGTTTCGGGTCGTCGAATCCGATCTCGGCCCGTAGTTCCATCAATGCCCGTCCCGCGGCCACGGCCGCGAGGCGGGCGAGCTCGTGGTCCGATTCGACCACGAGCTCGCTCCCCCCCACGTTCATTCTTTTGTTATCGCCTCAGCTGTAGTAGCCGTACACGTCGACGATCAGGTTGATGTTGCCCAGATCGTTGAACAGGTTAATGGTGCCGGTCGCCGGATCGATGCCGACCACCACAAGGTTGGTCACCGGGAAGAAGGTCGATACGTTGATGTCCGAGGCGTTCGGTGTCGCCAGGTTCCCGGGATACACGGTGATAAACGTCCCGGTGGTCGCGTTGAACGCGGTGATGTTGGCGACCAGCGCGACTGGCGAATGCGCGCTGCCGAGTGCCGGGATGCCATCGATGCCGGTGACGTTGATGTTTAGGACGCCACCCGCGGGGACGGTGCCTGGCGTTGAGCAGCCCTGCGCATTACCACCGCTGACGGTGTCGCAGACGCGTGCCGGGCTGGGCAGCGCAGTGAATTGCGCAGTACCTGCCCCTGCTCCCGTGCCGAACCATCCGTCGATATCGACCGCAACATTGACAAGTCCGAGGCTGTTCCAGAGTTTGATCGTGCACGTCGCGCCGACGCAGCCACTCGGCACTGGGACGATGACCCGGTTCGCGAGAGCCTTTCCAGCCTCGACGTTGATATTGGACACGATGGGATGCGTCGGCAGATTGCCGGGATAGGCTGTGAGTACGGTTCTCACCGTCGGCCCGATTGCGGTGAGGTTGAACACAACCGCCGTCACGGTGACTCCCGAGGAGGGAATCGGACTACCCGCAGCCGTCGTGTTAATCGTCAGCACGCCGTTCGGCCCGATCGGATGGGCTCCAGGCGCCGAGTTGTCGCACTGGTTGCTCGAGACACCGCCACCCGCCGCGCGCGTGTCGCAGATTCGGGTGGGCGCAGTTGGCGTGAACAAGCCGGTTGACGTGGAGTTGACGTAGCCCTCGACGTCGAGGGCGACGTTGATGGAGCCCATGTTGTTGTAGACGCTGATGTCGCCGCCGGTTCCAATCGCGACCTCAGCAAGCACTGCGACAACCTGACCAGTCAAGGGGTTGACGTTCGAGGTTGTATGGCTGCCGCCGGTTGGGAAGAGCGTCACGAATGTGCCATGAGTAGGCGCGATCGCCGTGAGGTTGACCACGATGGCAGTCGCGGTCGAGGGCACGAGGCCACCGGTCACCTTGACCGCACGCGAGGTGTTTTGCAGGATCGGGCCGCTGCCGACTCCGGTGTCGCATTGATTGGCGGTGATTCCCGACGCCGCGGGCCTCGTATCGCAGACGCGGAACGGAGGCACTGCAGTGTACGGCGCCTGCGAGAAGGCCACGCTGCTGCCGTAGGTGTACGACGTCGGCGCCGTGACCGTCGGAGTATTCGGATGATCCTGCGCGGTGATCGTGTCGACACCAGCGGTCGCAGTGCTGGGGGTGTACTTCACCTGGACGGTCCCGTTGCCGTCGCTACCAAATCGCTCGGGCGTATTGGTGATCTTGTCGTTGGGGAGCCCGAGAAGTGGTTGAACGCGGTGGCAGTCCCTTCTGGGGACGCGCTGCTGGTCAACACGAGGTTGATGAATGCGCCTGGGACAGCATGGCCGCCCGAATCCTCGGCGGTGACCGTGAAGTTCACGGGCACTCCGGCAGGGAGCGAACCGTTCGGTGCGATGGGCGGTCCCGGCGTGAAGACGTACTGCGTGACCGGCGAGTAGACGTAGGTGTCGGAATTGCAAATATTGGTTCCCGGGCAGGCGCCGGTCACCGAGTTCGGCGCGTCCGAGTTGCTCGCTGCGTCCAGGAGATCGCGGCCATGCGCGGGAGTTGGTGCCGTCGGTGACGTGTAAGTCACCGCAACCGCATCAGCGGACACCGTGCCGTTTTGCGAGGTGCATGAGGCGGCGGTCGTCTTCGACACCGGCGTCGACCCCAGCTGAGTTGCCCCAGCAAACGCGGTGCTGGTTTGAAGTCAGCGGCGCAGTGAATACGCCCGAGAAGAAGCTCAGCCAGACCGGAACGCCGACGCCGACGGTTGCGCCGTTCGCATCGCGCGGCTGGACACAAATCTGCACGGTGGTGCTGGGAGCCAGAGTACCCGGCTGCGCGATCGGGAACGGCATCAGACTGATCGACGCGATCGTGCCCGACGCCTGTGCCACCTGGGGCAGCCCAAACGGCAGGGCCAGCCCGGCAAAGGCGACCACGCCAAGGACTCCGAGTGCTCTCTTATGCATCAACCTGACCTCCTGGGGGAAACAAAACACCCGCGCCAGTCGGCCCGGCACGGGTGTTGAGAATACCTCACGGTACCGATTACGCCTATCCCCTCTAATGTTTTGCGTAATCCGGTAACGGATCTATTGCTTCCTTGTGTCCCTCAGGAGCGCGCTGCCGAGGTAGAGCGCGAAGCCGATGAGCAGGAGCTCGAGGCCCAGCTCGGCCTGACCCAGCGCGCCGAACTCGCCGGTGCCCGGGGTGGTGACGCTCTTGACCCCGCTGGCCGTGATGGTCACCGGCTCGGCGCCGCACTTGCTCTTCGAACCAGCGCTGCGATCGTCGCCGCTGTAGGTGGCGATCCAGTTGTAGGTGCCGGTTGCCGAGGTGGCGCTGAAGGTTGCGGAGATTGCCGACCCGGAGCCATTGAGGGTTTCCGTGCTCGTGAAGATCGGCGCCGCGGTGCAATGAGTGTCAGTCGGGCCGTGGAGGGTGAAGGTCACCGTCCCGGTCGGCAGGAAGGGGCCGGTCACCTTGGCCGTGTCATGGATCGCAACACCTCTGGTGCCCCCGGCCGAGGCGACTGTGGCGACCGTCGTCGGATCCTTGCCGATCGTGACCTGCTCGTCGGTGCAGGACGTCGTGGCGCTCAGGTTGTTGGCATCGCCGCTGTAGGTGGCGACCCAGTTGTAGACGCCGACCTCGGTCGTGGTGTACGGAGTGCCCGCGCTGCTCGCCGAGCCGTCGGGGCGGAGCGGGACGGTGACCGTCTGCACCGCTCCGGTCGAACCCTCGCCGGTGGAGCAGTTCGGGTTGCTCGGCGGGAAGAGGGTGAAGGTCACGGTGCCGGTCGGGTTCACGCCACCGGACACCTGCGCGGTGTCATGGATCATGGTGCCGACGGGGCCGCCGTTCGAGGCGACGGTCGAGATCGACGGTGCTGCCTTGTCGAAGGTGACGGACTCGGTGCCGCAGGCGCTCGTCGATCCGAGGTTGTTGCTGTCACCGCTGTAGACGGCAACCCAGTTGTAGGTGCCGACGGTCGTGGTCTGGTGGCCGGGTGCCGGCACGGATGCGGTGCCGTTGGCGCCCAGCGGGGTGACCCAGCGCTGGAGCCACGTCTGACCGTTGTCCTCACCGCTGACGCAGTGCTTGTTGGACGGTGCGTAAAGAAAGAAGGTGACCGTGCCAGTCGGGTTGACCCCACCGGTGACCGTCGCCGTGTCGGTGATCCAGGTGCCGACCGGTCCGCCATCCCTGTCCGAGGGCGTGGTGGTGACTGCGGTCGGGGTCTGGGCGACCGTGACCTGCTCATCGGTGCAGGCGGTCGGTCCGTTTTCGATGCTGTTGTCGCCGTTCACGACGACCTCGGCGGTCCACTCGTATACGCCGGTCTGCCTGGGGATGTACGAGGCGGAGTTCACGGTGCTGTTGGACAGCGTTGAGGTGGTCACCGGCTCGGTGTCGGTGAAGACCGGGGTCGCGCCCTCAGTACCGCACGTGTTCGGCGCCCAGAGGGCGAACGCGATGTGACGGGTGCTGTCGGCGTAGACGATCGCCGTGTCGGTGAGCGCAGTGGTGCCAACGAGGCCGCGCGTTGGGGTGGGGGTCGTCGAGACGATGTGGTTGGCGAACGCCGTCACGAAGCTGGCGGATGCCGCTGCCACGACCGCGACCGCGACCGCGCCTACCCTGCCGATGCCGCGACGCGTGCGATGCGTGTGACCCCGGTTGTGTCCGGAAAACCAATTCGCCACCCTGATGCCTCCCTTATCCCGCCGGCTGCAGCCGGCAAACCCCTTGCGACGCATCCCCATGCGCCTTAGATAGAGAACTCCCCGATCGGATCATTTGTCCCGAACGCCTCGATCTATGCTGGGGAGCCTAACAAACCAGTAACGAGCGAAGCAAGCGGTGCGATTGATGGTTCTGGTGCATCGCCACAACAGGGCGGTGGTTGTGACGAAAATGGGGTTGAGCGGGGATTCCACTCATCTATATGCGCGGTGTACGGAGGCGGTGCAGCGAGGCGTACGCCCTGTGGCGCATTCCGTAGGCTGGGGAGGTGACTGCATCCGAGTTCGACGAGGCCGTCCACTACCTCAGGCGCATCGAGGGCAGTGGATGCGACGACGAGGGAGCGTGGCAGGGCGGGATCTGGATCCGCTCACGTTCTCTGCCGCTCGTGTACGACGCCAATCGGGTCATGGTGCTCGAGTCCGGGTTCGGTCTTTCGATGGAGGCGGTGGCCGCCGCTGCCGATGAGATCCAGGCGGGGCTGCCCAACCGCATCGTGGAATTCATCGAGTGCGAAGCAACCGGGCAGCTCGCGGCCGGCTTTCGCGCCGCGCGCTGGCTCGACAAGTCGCTTGGCGTCATGGTCCGTCATCGGGTACCTGATCGCGTCGTGGACACGTCAGCGGTGCGAGTCATCGACGAGCTCGAGATGCGCGCGGCGATGGACGCGTCGCTGTGGGACGAGGCCTGGGCCACCGACGACTCGGTGCCGCAGGTCCGCGAGAAACAGGAGCGGGTCGCCCGCGTCGTGCATACCACCCGTCTGGGCATCTTCGAAGCGGGTAGGGTTGTCTCGTACTGCGAGGTCTTCGAGATGGACGACGTCGCGATGATCGAGAGCGTTGCGACCGTGCCGGCGCATCGGCGCCTTGGCTACTCGCGGAAGGTCGTGACCCGTGCGCTGGAGTTGACCCGGGACAAGCGCCTGGTCTTCCTCAACATGGATCCGACGGACTGGCCGCAGGAACTCTATTCGCGCCTTGGCATGGACGTCGTCGGTCGCGTCCTGCGATTTCGCAGAGCGCTCCCGGGATCATGATCCCAGGAGCGCTCGCAACCCCCTATCCCTCAAGGCCGTCTCCCCAGTCGGATCGGAGCTAAGCTACCGAACGTCGTAAGACTATCAAACGCGTCACACCCGATGCAACGCCGATGCAGTTACCGAGCGCATATTCATGGGGTCGCTGGTATGTGACGATGCCGCGAGCAGCGGCCTACGGAGCGGTGGAGGAGGTGCTCATCGAGCGTGCCTCCCGATGCGATGTACGCGAGGATCGCGCGATCGGTGAGCCACTCGACGGGCGCGTGGTCGTCAGTGAGGGGATCGTGCGAGGCCGCTGCGACGTACGCCTGCTGATCACGAGCGGTGCGAGCACCTGCACGTTGGGCGGCAACGACTGCAGGCGTGTCGCCAGCGCCGAGGTCGCGATCGGTGTCGTCAATCCAACCACCAGTTCGTTGAAGTGCAAGGCCGGCCACACCCACACCTGCGGGAACTCCGTCGCGACCGTGCCCGCGATCGCATCGACCAGTTGATTGTTGCCGGGAACGCGCTCGACGTTGAGCGCGATGCCGCCACCAGGGTTGAGATGGGCATGCAGGAGCGAGAAAAACTCCTGCGTGGCAAGGTAGAAGGGATGTACTCGGTGCGATACGCGTCGACGACGATGAGGTCGTAGCGCTGCGCGGTGGTCGCGAGATACTCGCGTCCATCAGCAGTGATGACATGCAGGTTGGGGATCGAATCCATTCCCATGTACTGGCGCGCAAGCTGCGTGACCACCGGGTCGAGCTCCACCGCGTCGATATCGATGCCGGGATATTCCGCGGCCAGCGCGCGCGCCGTGGTGCCGCCCGCATTGCCGATGACCAGAACGCGATGCAGCGGACGCGCGAGCAGTGGCGGCACCACCAGCGGCATGTCCCATTCACCCCCACTCAACGCGGTGTCGGCTCGATACACCGATTGATCCGCAATGCCGTCGTCGAAGCGCATGACGATGCGCCCGGTCTCCTGGACGACCTGTACGAACTGATAGGTCGGTCTCGCGTTCCGCGAGCGTGCCCTGCGTCTCCTTGACGAGTCCGGTGGGGAGCGCCAGGAGCCCGGCGATAACCACGCTCGCGGCAATCGCCGGACGCATCAGCAGCGGGATCGACACCAGTGCCACCAGGAGCGCCGCGATCAGCAGGGTGCGCTGCGTGCCCACGCCCGGGATGAGCAGGAGCGCCGACCCGAATGTGCCAATGATGGCACCAACCGTCGCGAGCGAGGAAAGGCGTCCGCTGGTGCGCCCTGCCCGACCGATATCGGTCAGGGATAACCGCAGGGCGAATGGTGAGGCCATGCCGAGCAGGGTCACGGGCACCGAGAACAGCAGCAGTGTGGAGAGGAACGAGCCGACCACCGCCCCCACGCTGACGGCGGCGAATCCCTGCAGCGCCAGGTTGAGAAAGGGCCGCGCGACGAAGGGCAGCACCGCTGTGCAGAGCGCGGCAAGGACGAGGATCAGACCGAGGGCGCGCGGTGTCGGATGCCGGTCGGCGATGCGCCCACCGAGCCAGTACCCCACCGAGAGATAGATGAGGATGAGGCCGATGACGTTTGCCCACACCACGGTCGACTGACCGAAGTAGGGGGCGAGCAGTCGGGTGGCACAGATCTCCGTCGCCAGCGAGGAGGCGCCGGCGGTGAAGACCACCGCGGGCAGCGCACGAGGTGCCACCGGGGGATCGTAGTCACCCCAGACACAGCGACGGCTCGCCTTGGGGGCGAGCCGTCTTGGGAGGGAGGCTGGGGGTTGGTGGTCCTCCTCGGGGTGGTACCCGCTGGACCGCTGGGTCAGGTCGCTTTGGTGCCACCCATGTTGGGGCAGGGGTGCGAGGCGCCACCCGAGGGCATGGGGGACGACGCCGCAGGAGAGGCTGCGTTGGCGACCACGAAACCGCCGACACCGCCACCGATCAGCAGTCCGGCAGCAAGCAGGAGCGCAGCCGGACCGCGGCCGAGGCCGCCAAAGCTGCGTCGAGACGGCTGGTCATCGGACGGCGGCGTTTCGGTGAAGTAGCCCTGATCCATGCAGACCTCCTGGTTCGTCCGGGACGAGGCTACTGCCGTCAACCTTTCGACTTGGTGACACTCCCGCAGGTCCAGGATTCGCCGGCCAGGACCGCACTCGCTTCGGCGAGGTCGTCACGGAGGGCCCAGCCGAAAAGCTCCGGCTAGGCGAGCTCGTAGATGTGGGACACGTCGGAGTAATAGAGGGCGTGGTTGGGGCCTTCGGCAACGTCGAACCGGCACCCGGATGGGCCCAGGCGAACCGTCGCGTGCGGGCTGCCGGGCGTGACGATGGCCATGCCCTTGTCGTAGGTGCAGAAGATGAGATGCCCGGCGTATCCGGAGGGACCACTGTTGTCGACGAAGGTCGCGCCGGTCGGTACGTAGGTGCTCGTCTCGCTGCTCCAGCTCGGCCCGCTGGCGCCGCCACATGTCGAGGTCGCCAGCGGATGGCTGTAGCCGTAGCAGTCGGGCCACATGTAATGACCGCCGCGAACCACGCTCTCATAGAGGACGTCGTACCCGGTGCCCGGGCTGCCGGCGTCGCCGGAGGGGCCGTTCATGGTGATCGCGAGCTGGCCCGTGGACGAGAATGCGATCCCGAAAGGGTTGCGGAACCCGTATGCCCAGACCGGGTTGGTCGAGCCGAACGGATTGTCCGAGGGGATGGTCCCGTTGGGGTTGTAGCGAAGCACCTTGCCGCGCACGTCGTGGACGTTCTGCGCGCTCGACGAGTCGTGCTCATCGCCGAGGGTCACGTACAGCTTGCCGTCGGGTCCGAAGGCGATCCGTCCGCCCTTGTGGCAGCAGTCGCCGCCGGCCGGAAAGGTGGCGATGACCAGGGGATCCTTCCCGGTGCCGTCGCAGTCGGACCAGCGGATGACGTGCTGGGTCCGGTAGTTGGCAGTCCGAGTAGAAGGCGTAGACCAAGCGATCGGTGGCGAAGCTGGGGCTGATCGCAAGCCCGAGCAGGCCGCGTTCGCTATAGCTGCCGTTCGACTCGGAGGTCACGGTCTTGACGCGGGCGAAGACCCGCGCGGCGCCGTTCTGCCAGACCCGGACCGTGCCTGACCGCTCGGTCCAGAAGAGCCGGCCGTCAGGGGCGAAGGCCAGCGCAGTCGCGTAGTTGGCGGCGATGGTTCCGCCCGGCGCCGGTTCGCCCGAGGGGGCGACACAGGCGTTGGCGGTCGGGGTCGGTGGCGTCAGGACCGGCGTCGGTGTGCCTGACGGCGTGGCGCTCGAGCGTGGATGTGGCGTGGATCCGCAGGCCGCGACCAGCCCGAGTGCGGCCACGGCGGCCCATCGACGGATCCCTCCGAGATCAGCCGACAGCTGCTCGCTGCTCCTCTTCCTCGGTCTGGGGCACCGATGTCCAGGTGCGAGCGTGCCCACCCGTCGATTGCGTCGATGACGCGCTGGAGGTCGACGCCCGCCGGCGCGAGCTCATAGGAAGTGCGCGGAGGCATCTGCGAGTGCACGGTGCGCTTCAGCAGGTTGAGCTGCTCGAGATGGTCCAGCCGCACCTTGAGGGTTGCCGGGTTGCAGCCGCCCACGGTGCGACCGAGCTCGTTGAACCCCATGGGTCCATCCAGCAGGGCGCGCACGATATGCAGCGTCCACTTCTCCTGCAGCACCTGTATCGCCTCGTGTACCGGGCAGTACTGCCGTTCAGCTTCCATGTCGTTCCGTGATCCTCCAGTCCCAAGCGTTGTGATGGTAGCTCGCCCAGAGGGGTGGGGTTGCACTCTTCATCACTTGACAAACTATAGCACTACATTTCATACTGCGGTTTATCGGATCGTAACCCCAGTCCGAGGCCGTCGGGGCCTTCCCGGCATCAGGAGAACACGACATGACGTGGAACTTGGACCCCCATCACGTATCCGTCGCCTTCAGCGCGAAGCACATGGGCGTTTCGACCGTGCGTGGACGCTTCGACGAGGTCACCGGTGATTTGCATCTCGACGACGCCAATGACCCCACCACCGGCAGTGGCACGGTCACCATCAAGGCGGCGAGCGTCAACACCAACTCGGAGATGCGCGACGGGCACATCAAAGGCGCCGATTTTCTCGACGTCGAGCACTACCCGGAGATCGTCTTCACCGTCAAGTCGATCAAGCAGTCCGGCGATGACCGCTACACCGTGGACGCGGACCTGACCATCAAGGGCGTCACCAAGCCGGTCACCCTCGACTACGAGCACAACGGCCTGGCAGTCGACCCCTACGGCAACAACAAGGTCGGTGGGACCCTCACCGGAACCATCAACCGCACCGACTGGGGCCTTTCGTGGAACGTCCCCCTGGGTGGTGGCGGCCTGCTCGTCGGCGAGAAGGTGAAGCTCGAGATCGATGGTGAGCTGACCGAGGTCAAGGTCGAAGTGCCGGAAACCGCGGAAGCCGCGTCGACGGTATCGGCGTAAAATTTGGCGCGAGGTACATGCGATGGCTGAGCAGATTCGTTTCTATTTCGACCCGCTGTGTCCGTGGTGCTATCAGACGTCGCGCTGGGCGCGACGTCTTGATGAACTCGGTGTGCTGCAGGTCGAATGGCGCGTCTTCTCGCTCGGCATCGTCAATCGTGGTGACGAGGGGCGCGCGGATGCGGACGCCTGGTCCGCTCCGTCGCTCCGTACCGCGATCGCGGTACGCAATGCGCATGGCAATGCGGCAGTCGGTGCCTATTACAAGGCGCTGAGTGATGCGGTGCATCAGCGCGGTGCGAAGGTCACCGAGTCCAGCGTGATCGAGGCCGCGTTGGTCGAGGCCGGGCTCGACGCGGGTTTGCGCGAGCAAGCCGTCGCCGACCCTGAGACCTGGATCGCCGTGCAGCGCGAGCACGACGAAGCAGTCGAGCTGCACAAGGCGTTCGGGGTGCCCAGCATCGTTCTGGACGGTGGTGCCGGGCCGCACGCATTCGGGCCGATCATCAGCGACATTCCCAACGACGCCGACGCAGTCGAGCTGTGGCAGCACTTCGAATGGATGGCGCGCACACCGAACTTTGCCGAGTTCAAGCGCGAGCGTCAGGACCTCGACCTCGAGGGCGTGCGGATGTACGAGCGCGAGCGTGAGCAGCGCCAACGGGAAAAGCAGGCACAATCAGCGGCGTGACAGCCACCGAGGTCAGCGCACCCGCCCCCACGCCCAATACCCCGCGCAAGCACCGGGAGGTGGGCCCGCACTACAAGTGGGTGGCGCTTTCCAACACGACGATCGGCATGCTCATGGCGACCGTCAACTCGTCGATCGTGCTCATTTCGTTGCCGGCGATCTTTCGCGGCATCAAACTGAACCCGCTGGTTCCGAGCAATGTCAGCTATCTGCTCTGGATGATCATGGGGTACATGGTCGTCACCGCCGTGCTGGTGGTGAGCCTGGGTCGTATCGGCGACATGTTCGGACGAGTCCGGTTGTACAACCTTGGGTTTCTCGTGTTCACGGTGGGATCGATCCTGCTCTCGCTGGTGTTCAGCACGGGTCCGTCCGCGGCGCTGGAGCTGATCCTGTTCCGCCTGGTACAGGGTGTCGGCGGCGCGATGATCTTCGCGTGCTCGACGGCCATCCTCACCGACGCGTTCCCGCAGAGTGAACGCGGCATGGCGCTCGGCATCAACGCTGTGGCGGCGGTGTCGGGATCGTTCATCGGGTTGATCGTCGGCGGCTTGCTCAGCACCACTGACTGGCATCTCGTGTTTCTGGTTTCGGTTCCGGTCGGATTGTTCGGCACCGCGTGGGCATACCTGCGCTTGCGCGAGACCGGCATCGTGAAGCGCTCGCGGATCGACTGGTGGGGGAACGTCCTTTTCGCAGTGGGACTCATCTCAGTGCTCGTGGGCATCACCTACGGCATCCAGCCGTATGGCGGTCACTCGATGGGATGGACGAATCCGTCAGTGCTCACCGCGATCATCGGTGGCGCGGCGCTGCTCGTGGTGTTCGTGATTGTGGAGACGCGCGTTGAGGAGCCGATGTTCCGCGTTGGTCTGTTTCGTCTGCGTGGCTTCACGTTCGGGACTGTCGCGGCGTTGCTGAGCTCCGTCGGTCGGGGCGGTCTGATGTTCATGGTGATCATCTGGTTGCAGGGCATCTGGCTGCCGCTGCATGGCTACAGCTTTGAATCGACGCCATTCTGGGCCGCGATTTTCATGCTGCCGTTGACCGCCGGTTTCCTGGTCGGAGGGCCGACATCCGGATTCCTCTCCGATCGTCTTGGCGCGCGGCTGTTTGCGACTGCGGGAATGATCTGCTCCGCGATCGGCTTTGGGTTGTTGATGCTGCTGCCCGCAAACTTCTCGTATCCGCCCTTTGCAGCCCTGCTGTTCCTGGTGGGTGTCTCGATGGGCATGTTCGTGGCGCCGAACACGGCGGGCGTGATGAATGCGGTGCCGGCGGAACGGCGCGGTGTTGCGTCGGGCATGCTCGCCACCTTCCAGAACAGCGGCATGACGCTGTCGATCGGCATCTTCTTCTCGTTGATGATCGCGGGGCTCAGCTCTTCGCTGCCCTCGACGATGTTCGCCGGACTGACCGCACACGGTGTGCCGGCGGCTGCGGCGCACCAGGTCGCGAATCTGCCGCCGGTTGGGTCATTGTTTGCCGCGTTTCTCGGCTACAACCCAATGTCGACATTGCTTGGTCCGACGCTGCACACCTTGAGCGCTGCGCAGGCCGCCTACCTTTCCGGGCAGACGTTCTTTCCCAACCTGATCAGCAATCCGTTCGTCATCGGGATGCACATCACCTTTGCGTTCTCGGTGATCATGATGCTGGTCGGTGCGGCTGCGTCGTGGCTTCGCGGCGGCGGTCCGGCGCGGCCGGTTGCGACGCGGACGCCGGTGCGTGCTGAGGTCCTCAGTCCGCCGGTCGCCCAGACCTGATCGCCTAGTTCGTCCCAGCGTTCTGCGCCGCCGCCTGGAGGTCTGCTCGCGTCTGACCGCCCCAGGTCCATTCCGGGAGGCGGCTGCCGTCGCTCATCAGGCTGTGGTTGCCGGCGCCGACCTTTGCGGTCGGCGGGTCGCTGATGATGCTGGGGTCGTAGGCGGGCGCGGTAAAACGCAGTTGCGTGTCGGAGTCGATGACGAACTGTGCGGGGTACGGACCGATGCTCACGCCATCGACGACCGAGAAGTTCGAACCGGTCACGGTCACTGTTTCGCCGCCCGAGGTGGAGGAACTGCCCTGGACGTCATAGCTCGCGATGACCGGCGGCTGATTGGGATCCCCCTGCTGCGGCGCCTGCGCCGGTGCTGCTTGCTGCGGGAGCGCTGCCTGGAGTTGCGCGCGTGTCTGGCCGCCCCAGGTCCACTCGGGGAACTGGCTGCCGTCGCTCATCAAGCTGTTGTTGCCGGCGGCGACCTTGGCGGTCGCCGGGTCGCTGGTGATGCCGGGGTCGTATGCCGGTGCCGTGAAGCGGAGCTGGGTGTCGGAGTCGATGACGAAGCCGGCCGCGTACGGACCGATGCTCACGCCATTCACGACCGACAGGTTGGAACCGGTGACGGTCACGGTTTCGCCGCCTGCGGTGCTGGCGCTGCCCTGGACGTCGTAGCTGGTGATGACCGGAGGCGAGTTCGGATCGCCTTGCTGCGGCGCCTGTGCCGGCGCCGGCTGCTGGGGGAGTGCTGACTGGAGCTGGGCTCGTGTCTGGCCGCCCCAGGTCCATTCGGGGAGCTGGCTGCCGTCGCTCATGAGGCTGTTGTTGCCCGCGCCGACCTTGGCAGTGGCTGGGTCGCTCGTGATCGATGGGTCGTAGGCGGGTGCCGTGAAGCGGAGCTGTGTGTCCGAGTCGATGACGAATCCAGCCGGATACGGTCCGACGTTCACGCCGTTCACCACCGAGAAGTTGGAACCGGTGACCGTGACGACCTCGCCGCCCGCTGTGGATGCGCTGCCCTGGACGTCGTAGCTGGTGATCACGGGAGGCGCGTTTGGATCGCCCTGTTGCGGGGTCTGCGCCGGGGCGGGTTGCTGGGGGAGTGCGGCCTGCAGTTGTGCGCGGGTCTGGCCGCCCCAGGTCCATTCCGGGAACTGGCTGGCGTCGCTCATGAGGCTGTTGTTGCCGGCGCCGACCTTGGCGGTCGCGGGGTCGCTGGTGATGCCGGGGTCGTAGGCGGGCGCGGTGAATCGCAACTGGGTGTCGGAATCGATGACGAAGCCGGCCGGGTAGGGGCCGATGCTCACGCTGTTCACGACCGACAGGTTCGAGCCGGTGACGGTCACGACCTCGCCGCCCGCTGTCGATGCGCTGCCCTGGACGTCGTAGCCGGTGACGACCGGGGGCTCGTTCGGGTCCGCCACGCCTTTTCTCCTCCTGGTGGTCGTGCTGTTGACCACCGTCTCCGCTGCGCGGAGTTTGGGCCACGGGCGTGGGCGTGCGCTGGGGCGGGGTTAGCTGGGGTGTGGCGAGGTGTGCCCCGGGGTGAGTGATACATCGCTGTGTATACTACAGAAATGTGTGATGGCGGCGGCGACAGACCGGAGCCAGGAGGCGAGCTTGACCGTCTCGACAGGGCAATCGAGTCGGTGCGCGCTCGAACCCGCCGTTCGGCGCCCGAGCTCCTGCGTCAGGACTTGCAGCGTCTGAGGCAGGCAATCGATCGGATCGAGTTGGAGTTCTCGGCGGTCGCCGCAACCTTTGCCAAAACCGGCGAGGAGGAGTGGCAGGGCAGCGGCAGCCCCATCCAATGGCTGCGCGGCTACTGCGGGATGACGAGTGCGGCGGCGAGCCGCGCGATAGCCGTCGGCGACGAAGCGGCCGTGCTCACACAGAGCCAGTCTGCCGTCGAGGAGGGACGGCTCGGGTTCGCTCACCTGTCGCTCATGGCCAGTACCGCAAACGCTCTTCGCGAATCGCCGACCGCAACGGCATTTCGGGAACAGCCCTTGCTCGACCTCGCGCTCACCCACGACCTCAGCCGCTTTCGAAATGACTGCGCTCACGTGCGCCACGCCCATGACGTCGCAGCGTTTCAGGCCGAGCAACGGCGGGATGTGGAGTACCGCACCATGGAGCTGCATACCGCGGAGGGCGGTACCGTGTTCTTCAAGGGTTTTCTCGATCCCGTTGGCGGTGCCATGTTGTGCGCGGCCCTCGAACCGCTCGCACGTCGCGCGGGGCCGGACGACGAGCGTCCACGTGGTCGGCGGAATGCCGATGCCATCGTCGAACTCTCGGGCCACGGTCTCGACGCCGGCGTCCTGCCGAAGGTTGGCGGGCAGCGCCCCCATCTTCAGGTGACTGCCTCGGTTGAAACGGTTATCGGTGAACCCGGTGCACCCGCTGGGATGCTCGACCGTGCTGGTCCGGTTGCGACCCCCACCGTGCAGCGCCTGGCATGCGACGCGAGCCTCACCCGGGTGTTGATGAACTCGAGATCGGCAATCGTCGATGTCGGACGGGCTCGCCGGCTGCCCAGCGGAGCGACCCGCCGCGCGCTCGTTGCGCGGGATGGCGGATGTGTCTGGCCGGGATGTGACCGACCGGCCGCCTGGACGGCCGCGCACCACCGCGTGCATTGGGCACATGGCGGTGCGACTGATCTAGACAACCTTGTCCTGATTTGCCTCCGTCACCATTGGATGGTGCATGAAGGAGGATGGAACCTGGTCCGCAGTGACGACGGGGAGATGTTGACCGTCGCCCCGGTGGCTCGGGTTGTCTCGCATCCTCGACCGCCGAGCGCTCCAGCCTTGGAGTGAGAGCGTGTCGGCTCGGAGCGTTGATGGGAAGACCGATTGCCCGCGTGCATCGTGCCTTCGCTCCGTCGAGTCACCACAGAACGGGAGTGTCTCCGCGCGGCCGCGAGCGACGCGGGTGCCTGTGCCGGTCTAGGAAGCTCCGTGAGGCGTTTCGACGGACGGCACGTGGACCACAAGCACGGGAACACGGCTGTGATTGAGCACCCCGTGGCTGACACTGCCGAGCAGCAATGAGGTCGCGTCGCCACGCCCGCGCGAGCCAACGACGATGAGATCGTGGTTCGCTCTGGTCGCCTCATCCAGTAAGGCTTGCGCGGGTGAGGCGTCGGTGATGACCACCTGAGCCTCCACTTCGCCGGGGATAGCCGCCGCTGACTTGTCGGCAATGGCCTGTGCCTCATGACGGACGCCGGCTATGAAGTCGTCGACAGCGGATTGGGGCAATGGCGAGACGGGCCCCCATGGCATCACCGTGTCATACGCCACGAGCACCGTCAAAGCAGCATGTTGCGTACGCGCGATGTCGATTGCCTCCTTGAGCGCGGCCCTCGCATGCTGCGATCGATCCACGCCGACCAAAATGCTCGTGAACATCGAGAACCTCCGTGAATGTCCGGATGATGCGATGGACTCGCCCAATTCTGCGTCATCCCCTTGTCCGATCCGCGCCCGCGCAGTCGATCCAAGGTCCAACAGCCGCAAGCCGATTGTCCGCTCGCCGTCCGTTGCGGGTTCCTAGAGTTCAACCTCCGGCCCGCGAGTGGCCTACTCGAAGACCTGGGGTTGAGGAGCGTCCGCCATGCTGGTACTTGTTGTCATCGGCAACCATCCACTGGCTTGCGGCGGTGGGTCAGGCCGCGCCAGTTGATCCGCTGTCCCAACAGGTCCTCGCGCAGGGTTGCGAATCCGCTGCTGACATCGGCCCAGTTCCTTATTCCCGCGGCAGTCGGCTATTTCAGGCCTCCACAAGATGATGGAGCATCGCGAGAGTGGGGGCGAGTTTTATGATCGACATGGTCACGAAAGGCGGCGGCGCGATCCTCGTGTTGCAGCTCGTCAAGTCGATCGCGGGTGTCGGCTGATGCGCCTCGAGATCTATCTGCTTTCGATTCCCCTCACGCCACCGGCGGATATCGTTCCGCGGACGCGTCGATCGACCGCGCCGCTTCGGCACCGGAGGTGCAGGAGCCCGCACCGAGCGCCCAGAATCGTCTGACCGAGACTGTGGGTGAAGGTCGCTCGCACGTATTCCCGTATGTTGCAACACCTCGATCCCAGCTGATCTCACGGAGTGCGTGAGATGTTCAGTTGCCGCCGAATTGGTGGAATCCCAGTCACTGGCTCCAGAACGTCGCGGGGTTCTTTCATCGGCGCATACGACGCCGGGGGCGCTGTCCTCAATGTTCTTGGCGGTGCATTGACCATTCTCACTCAATTCTTTCGGTTCTTCTTTGACACCGGTCACTTCATCGCCGACGCTGTGAACTGGCTTACCAACGCGCTCTTCCCGCCGGAACTCCAGACGTGGTTCCTTGGCACCATCGGCGCGCCAGGTCAGCAGTGGAACTCCGCGCAGATCTACGAGTTCCTGTATCGCGGCATGATGCCCCCCGCGCTGATGATCGCGGGTGTCGCGGCAGCTGAGCCGCATCATTAGAGCGCTGGTCGACCACCGCACGGGCTCGATGGACACGGTGCTGTCAGTGCTGCCGCGCTTCCTCCTCGCCGTCGCGGTCATTGGTGTGCCGGGTACCTCGATGAGTATTGGATATACGGCGCTGGTCTGGTGCGTTCGACGCATCAATCGCGATCTGCCGGAGCGATTGTGGGACTTGATCCTTCACGCGTCGCTTCTGAGCGGATTCCGACCCGGGCCAAGGGTGGTTCAGTCACGTGTTTGTCTCTCCTGGCGGCCGCGAGCAACAACATGGTGGCAGTCGTCCTCGGCGGCATCCCTCTGCTGATTCTCGTGCTGTACGCGGCCTTTCTGATGGTCGTTCGGACCGTGATGCTCGGCTTCTGCATCGTCGACCGCGCCGCTCTGTCTCGCGACTGCGGTGTTCGATTCGAACAATCGGTTCTTCCACTGGTGGCTCGACCTGCTTGGGAGCGTTCTCCTGACACCGCTTGGTCCTGGGCATCGCGATTGCGCTGAGTCTCACGCTCGCCTCGCATGTCGTCACGGCCTTCGCGATCGGTCCGCTCCTTGCCGTCGTTATTCTTTGCGGTGGGCTCTGGTTTGCCGGCAAAATGATTCATCATGCTGACCTGGCGTGGCTTCAGCCATGGCAGCGCCCTCGCTGGATTCGCGGCCGGCGTGGCCACCATGGTCGCGCCGGTGCACCGACTTTCGTCCGCCGGTTTCGTGGCTGAGGCCTTGGAGCGAACCGGGACGGAGGCAACTCCGCAGTGAACTTCATGAAGCGCATTGGGCTTGCCGACGCAAGGACTGAGTCCGTCGCGAGGAATGCGCGATCGTGCGCGATCGCTCGCTCGGAGAGCTCTGGCTCGATCGACGGGCAAGACGGCCGATCTCGTTGCATCGGGTGGTCCGCCGGACGTGGCTGGAGCACTCGGAGCCGATGCGCAAGCGGCGGTCGAAGGGTGCCGAAAGTCGTTTTCCCAGGAAGCCTTTAACGCCTTCGCCGCGCAGAATAGCGCGCTTATCGGCGACGTCACGCGGGACCAGCCATATGGAACTGTCTCGGCGGGTGATAGGGCCAAACTCGCCTGGAACCGAAGCTCGCCGCGCAACCAGGCGAGGTTTGCCGACGACTTCCTGTCCGAGTGGCTCGGAGTCGGATCGCAGCGGTCAGCTCCGAACCTCGAACGGCCATGCCGGCCTTCTCGAGCAGGCTCCCGATGAACGGCGTTCGGGTCCCGCTCGCGGTGGACGCTCAAGTGCGCGTTCCCTTTGGGCCGATGCTGCTCCCCCTGCGCACGCTCATGCTGCTGACGGCCTCCGCCCCAGTTGCTTTTGCCTGTCTCGGCATCGGTGCGTTGTCGGTCAGCTCGCGGCTTGGTCTTGCGCTCGCGGTGCTCATGCTCGGATTCACGCTCGCCGCGCCCATGCGGGACGGCATCTGGATCGGCACATGGTGTCTCTACCGCTTCGCTCGTCGTGGATCCTCCGACCGCGGTGCTCGATGGTCGAGGGCATCGCGCACGAGTGGAGTTCGTCGGCGAGCGCGATGCAGGTCTCGCGCATGTCCGACCGAGGTCACATGGCGTTCGCCCCTTCAAACGCTTCGTCATCTGACGCGTGTACCCACGGTCAGCAGCGCCGACGCCGGAATGGTCCGGTTGGATCCCGGGGGGCTCGAGGCGATCCTGATGTGGAGGGACCAGGCGGATCTCCGACCAGTGACGAGCACTCGCGCTGGTGTTCCACAGTGATGCAGTGGCTCCTGGCGCTGGAATGCCCGGCGCAGATCATCAGCGTCATCAGCAACTTCGACAGCCGGCGTGCTCGGATCGCATTCGACGAGCGCACCAAGGGCTGGCCGGCCACGCGCCTAGCTGATCTCGAGCGCGAGCTCGCCGGGCGGGTTGCCGAACAGAGCCTCGGGCTCCGTCACTTCGTGGTCCTTTCGCCCGGTCTCGCCGCGGCCGACGGTATTCCGTGGCTCTGCCGCGTCACCCGGCTGTCTCGCGCGATCGAGGCGAGCGATGATGATGCCGCGCGTGCCTTGCTTTCCGCGCTCCGTGCCGCGCCGGCCTCGGGATCAAGGCATCGATTGCTGACCGCGACGACATCGCTGATCTTCTCGTCGACACCGCGTCGGCTCGACACAGGCCGCCGCGAGTGCCGATGGAATCGTCCGAATCGGAGACGAATTCCAAATCGTGCTCACGACGACACGCCTGCCACCGACGGTGCACCCCGGAGCGATCGTCGATGCGCTCATTCGGAGTCGCGCAAGGGATTCGCGAGCCTTCATGTGCTTCCAGTCGAAGCAAAAGTTGCGCGCAAGTGCTTGATCGTCGTGCCGCCATGCAGCGGTACACGGCACGTGAAGGCAATGACGCCATCGACAACCAGGTCGCACTTGCCGACACCGCGGCGGCACTCGCGGCGATCGCGCAGCGACAACTCATTCCGTGCCGTATCGCCCTGAGCTTTGCGGTCCGCGATCCCGATCCTGACGAGTGCTGCTGAAACGGCGGAGCGACTCGAGAGCTTCTCCGCGGTCAGGGATTCGAGATCGTTCACCCGACTTCGCCCGGATTGCTCCCCGTCGCTTGTCGGTGACGCCAGGATGTCGCCCCGCTCGGGCGTGGCCTGCAACTGACGTCCGATGCCGTCGCCGCCGGCCTGGTCCCGGCTCTCGGCACGCCCTTTGCTGATCAACGTCAGGCCTTGGTGGGGATCAACCAGCTCACCGGTGCCCCGGCATACCTGTCGATCTGGAGCCGCCCCAATCACAACGCCGTGGTCGTTGGCAGCTCGGGATCCGGAAAGAGCGTGGCGGCCAAGACGATGCTGGTCAGGCACGTGATGGAAGGCGCATCGGCCGTGGTGATCGATCCCGACTCGGAGTATCGGCACGTCATGAACGCGATCGGTGGCCTGCACTTCGAGTTGGGAGACGACGCTCTCAACCCGCTCGCGCCGGGCTTCGAGGTTGCTCCCGACTTCGCGGCGAGCCTCGTCCTCCCGGTCCTCAGCGTGATGGCGGGCGACGAGAAAGGAGTGAAGGACGGTCGACCGATCCGGCGATTGCCGGACGAGGACCAGGGCTGGGTTCACGGCGAAATCGCGTCGTTCTTTCGGGCTGGGGCGACGGCCACACGGTATGAGCCGCTGATTCACGACCTTGTGGCGTTCATCGAGACGACCTCGGTGACACAGGCTCTGACGCGGCGAGAGAAAGACCGCTGCCGTGTCATCACCGCTCGGCTGCGGCGCTTCACGCAAGGCGAACGTGCACTGGTCTTCGATCGTCCGTCGACCTTCCGTGTCGGCGAGCGTCCGGTCTCGATTGGACTGAGAAACTTCGCATTGACCTACGCCGCAGATCTGACCCCAGCCCTGGCAGTAGTGCTGACGGCAGTCCTTGCGGCACTTGGGCGCGAGCACGGCCGGCTGATCGTCGTGGTCGATGAAGCGCATCGGGTGACGATCGATCCCGACGCGGGCGAAGTCCTTGGCCAACTTGTCCGGCAGGCTCGCAAACACGGCGCCGGCGTCTGGATGTGCTCGCAACAGGTACACGACTTTGTCGGCACCGACTTGGGCAGAACGCTGGTTGCGACTGCGGCGACCAAGGTTATCCTCGGCGTTGAGGAGGCCGCGACTCGCTGACGTCCGCGATGTGTTCGGCCTGCGCGATGACGAGATCGCGGCGCATCAATCCGCCGGTCCAGGGTCGCGCGGTACTGCTCTCCGGCGGCAGAGCGAACGGTCGTGGCGATCATTCCGGGACCGGCACTGCTCGCCCTCGCGCACTCGTCGCCGGGGCCCGCATCTCAACCCACCGCGGCCATCGGCTGATCGGTGGCGCTTCCCGCGGCCTCGGTGCCGCGCTCTCAAAGCGCGCGCCGCTACGGCGCTGGCCTCGGCTGCTGGGGAGGATCGTCCGGAAGCGCGAGCGTCGGCGCGGAGTGCTTGCTGCTTGCCTCCTGCTTCGGATGCATCGCGTGTGTCGTCGTCGTCGCGGTGTTCTGCGTTGTCGCTTGGCAGGCGCACTGGTTGCCGGGACCGCGTCCCTGGTCGGGATCGGTGGAGGACCGTCTGCGCCAACCGATGCAGCGAGCCGTGCGCGGCCCTGACCGGTGCGGTAGTCGGAGCGCCCGATGAACTGCCCGGCGCTCTACGTCAGTCAGGGATTCGGCGACACGCCATGGGAGCACCCACACACCGGTATCGACATCGTCTGCCCGCCGGCGACCATGGTCGTCGCGGTCGCTGACTGGTGTCTTCCATCAGGATCATGGTTCGCAGATCGCATGTGCTTTCCCATCCGGGCACACCGGAGGTCTCGGTACCTACGGGGAACTCGTGCGCCGGTGGCGGGACCTATCTCTATGGGCACCTCGAGGCATTTCGCAGCGGCCGACGGCGCACACGTGACTCGCTGGACAACCGATCGGCTTTGAAGGCGCCAGTGGCTGCGCGACCGGATTTCACCTGCATTTCGAAATGCTCGATGCTTGGCAGATCCGTGGATCCCTGCTCCACTGTTTCCCGCCGGGTATCCGGATCAGCACGACTCGATTGGGTTGCGATGCTGGGGTTCCGCCCCGCCGTGATCTGCCGGTCACCATCCACCTCTCGATTGACCTATGCTGATTCTTGCCTGGCGGCGAGGAATTCTCAGGGAGGGGACATCGAATGAGCCGTAGACGGCTTGCTGCTGCCATGTTTTTCAGCGCGGTCATCGTTCTCGTCCTCGCGCTGATTGTCTATACAGAAAGAAGCAATGCGACGCAGACGGTCTCCGTGTGGGTAGTCACGCATGACGTGTCGGCTGGCTCCCCGTTCAAGCGCCGCCGACGTGCAACTGATGCAATTGCGAGCCGGACCGGTGACTTCAACTACGAGGTACGACGGCCCCGCGAGCGTTTCACGCTCTCTTCGCGCGCGGCCTCTCGGTGAACGACATACTCCGAGCGACGATCTTGTTCGCGGTGACGGCGCAAGTCGGAGGTTGCACTCACCGTCGAGAACGCCGCCTCCGCTCACCGCTGGCGATGACATCGATGTCTTCGCGGCTCTTGCCGGCGACCAACAGGTGCTGATCGGGCACGACCTGATCGTGGACACCGTGTCCGGAGGTTCGATCACGGTGCTCGTTCCTGTCGCTGATGAAGGAGCGTGGGTCGCAGTTGGGTCATCGAATGTTGCGTTGCACGTTGCTCTGACGGTTGCCAGGCGCGCAACTCGCTCCGTCTCCCCTGAGCGCCGACGCCGCGATACATCACCTGTGCGGTTCGGCGTGTGGAGCGCCAACTGGCATTGCGACAACGCCGTGAGCCTGCTTCTGGGCGTCTGCACCACGCGCGCCGGCCAGACTTCGACATCCTGGGCAACGAGCCTGGCGTGGTCACTGGCGGCGAACAGTTCAGTCGTCCTGGTCGACTGCGATATGGAGGGCGGCACGATCGCCGACCTGCTGTACCTCCGGTTGGATGACCGGGGGCTCGCCAATTGTTTCGGCGATCGGCCGGTGACCGCAGCGGTGCTCGGAGCGCAGGCGATTCCCGTACCGGACCGTCCCGGCCTGCGTGTGATTCCGGGGCTTCGGGGCACCTATGGCCTAGATATCGGTGACTGTCTTCGCATCGATCGGCCCGGCGCTCAGCGGCCTCGCCTGCGATGCCGTGGTGGTCGACCTTGGTCATCCGTGGGCGCATCCAGGCCTACGATCGCCGCGGGCTGCGGCGGACGCGGTGTGCGCACTATTTCGATCGCGTGTTCATCGTCATCCGCGACGATCCGGCGTTGCTGTCTCGGAGTATCGACGTCCTGGGGACTGCGCGCCCTCCGCATGGTGAGCTGATCGTGTGTGAGCAGCGCGGCGCCGCGCACCGACGCGTGATGGTCGAGAGCATGGAGCGGGAGCTGCCAGATCTACCGATCCGGCGTGGCTGGGACTGGGACGAGCGTCGCGCCGCGCGGACGGCCGACACGGGACGTCCCATGACCTCGCCGGCATCGAAGCGGAGCTACACCTGTGAACGCCGTTCGCTTGGCGCCCCCGCATCCCTGGTGGACCGACGAGTATCCGGGACGGTGCCGGTCAGTCGATGGCCGCAGATCCCGACCGAGGAGCGCGAGGTCGCCGAGATCATTGCGGCGCTGGTACATCGATCACGGCACGGTGAACCGGCGTCGGTCCTGCACGAGGAGCGTCTGGGTGACGATGTCGCGGCAGCCATCGATCGCGCCATAGAGCGCCACAGTCAAGCGGTTTGCCGCTCTCAGTGGTCGCGGAGCTCGGCTCGCAATCCGCGCTACCGGGCGACGATGCAACGAAACGCGGTGATTCTCGGATCGCACCTCTATCCACTGTCGCTGCTGATCTATGGCGCGGAGCTCGAGAACATCACGTGCCTTGGCCACGACCACTGGCTGGTGAGCACGGTCGGTCGCAAGCTCTCGCTGATCGGCGGCAGCCCGTTCTCGAGCGACGAAGAGGTCCTCGAGTTCTTTCGGGGTGTCGTGCGGCTTCGGGCGTGACAGGCGACCAGTCGATCACCGACGCCTCTCCGATTGCGGAGGCCAATGTCGGCAGTGTGATTCGACTGTGCGTCGCGAAGCGACCGGCGGTATCGGGACGTTCGGATGTGAAGGCTGCGATCAGGGTGCCTGCACGATCGAAGGTTCGAGACCTCAGCGACTACGTGTCACAGATGGTCATGCCGCGCGGTGTTGCGACATTCATCGAGGCCTGCGTGCGCGGACGCGCCAATATGATGATCGCCGGCGGCACGTCCACCGGTAAGACCACTCTGCTGCGCGTTCTCGCGGGGATGGTCCCGGAGGACGAGCACATCGTCGTCGTCGAGGATGGAGCCGAGTTACACCTCGACCAGGACCGCGGCGATGGCCGCGAGTGGCACGCGCTCACCACGGCGGTGTCGACCATCCCGTCGATCCGAGCCGATGCCGACGTGCAGCATCTCACGATGTTCGATCTGGTCCGTCATGCGCTCCGATTTCAGCCCGATCGACTGATCCTCGGTGAGTCGCGAGGCGAAGAGATGGCGGCTGTGTGCAAGGCGCTGATGACCGGACACGACGGCTCGATGACGACCATCCACGCCGAGGATGCCGAGCTCGCCATCGACCAGGCAATGCAGTACGTCATGGAGAACCCGCGCTTTGCGGGCAACGAGCGCCTGGCGCGGCGGATCGTCGAGCAGGCGGTGCATGTGGTGGTCCACATCGCGAATCAGGAAGGCCGGCGCCGTATCACGGGTGTCGTCGCCGTCGAGCGCGGCGGCAATCACAAATGGGTCTACCGCCAAACGGAGAGCGGCGGCCTTATTCGGGGGACCGACCTCATCGGCAATCTCGGTCGCCTGGCTCCGCGGATACGTGCCGTACCTGCAAGCGACGAGGTGCCGGAGCCGTGATGTCGGTCGCCGACTTCCCGAACCGGTGATCCTCGTCAGCGGGGTTGCCGTCATCATCGCGTGCGGCTGCGCCGGGATCGCGTCGATCCTCGGTGTTGATCCACTGGCGAGTGCTCGTCGACGTCGAACCTTCCTTTGCTCGAGCACGAGAAGGATGTCGCCGCGGCGCTCGGGATGGCCGTGGCGTCGCTGGATCGCGCTGCGCGCGGAGTTGACGATCGTCGGGTGTCGTCGTCGGTTTCACCACGCAGATCTGGCTTCTGACGCCTGTTTCTCGGCGCCATCGGCTTCTTCGGCGTCCGTTCCTCGTGGCGGGTCGCGCCGCGCGGCGTCGGCTCCGCATGGAGCGCGCCTTTCTCGTGCAGCTTCGGGTCCTGCGCGACCGGATGGCGATCGGCAATCAGTCGCTCGACTCCGCGCTCCAGGAGATCGGTCGCAATCCCGGGCGTGAACTGGCTTATGTCCTTGAGCCGTGGGCGCGAGGCGGTTCTGTCACCGGGAATATCGTCGCAGTGCGGTCTTCGCTCGCGTTCGCCGCTGGTCGAGCATGCATGCGCCGTGCTGATCTGGGCGAGAACGCGGAGTCTTGACGGTCTGATATGCGGCCATCGACGACGTCCTGCTTCCGGTCGGTGAAGCGCAGCTTCAGGTCGAAGAGGAATCGCTGGTCACGCTGACGCAGCAGCGTGCCGTCACCTTCGCCATGTCGGCGCTCATGACGTCATGTTTGTCAGCCTCGTCCGCGTCGCGAGCTTTCGCGCGTACTACGACACGCTTGCGGGAACCGTCGTGCTGCTCGATCGCGGTCGCGATGTTCTTCGGTTGATCGCGATGCTCGGGCGGATCGCGCGAACCGCCCGTGGACTCGCTGGGACCTCGCAGCGTCCAGGAACAGGAACTCCATCCGCATGGCTGAGGCGATCCCCTACGCAGCCGTCGCGTTGCTTGCGATTGGCGCCTGGGTCGCGTGGAGTCGCTGCTCCTCGACGTCTTCGGCCTGCGGACGCTCGCGCTTGGCGGCGGATGACGCAACTCCGTGGGTTCGCGACGCGGGGGTCCGCATTCGAGCGGGCGGCCCGTAACGCGCCCCGATGCTCAAGCGCCTGCAGACTGAACTCGATCTCGAACGTCTCCTTGGTCAGGCGAATAGCAACGACACCCCGACGGGCTTCCTCGCACGAACCGGCGCGATCTCCTTGATGACCTTTGCGCTGCTGCTCGCTGCCTACCGCGGCCGGGCGAGCATTCGAAGGCAGCTGGCCGGCGCCGCCATGGGCGGCGTCGCTGTTGATAGCGCCCTGATCCTCCCGCTCTCACTCGGCGATCTTCGCAGCGAGCAAGTTCGCGAAGCGCGCCAGACTCGGCCCGAACCCTCGGAGACATGCTCATGGCGGTCGCAGTGATGACCGACAGTCGTGGACTGCAACTCGACGACGCGGTGACGGATCATGTCGCGCTGCGCGCGGGACGGCGCCTGCAGAATCTCCTCGATCGAGGCGGATTCAAGAGACTGGTCCGGGAGCCCGTTTCGCTCGACGGCTGAGAAGTACCGGCTGATCGGCGACGCTATCGAATCCGTGAATTCACCGATGTGGCCGATGCGGCCGCGACCGACCAACGTCGGGGTTCCCGATCGGGATGCGTACACGCGGCTCGCGCTCACGGTCTATCAGGAGCGCCTCGCCGACGCCCGCGTGCGTGCTGCGCGGGCTCGGATCCTTATCACGTTGCCGATCGCCGGCATGCTGATCCCGCTGCTCTTGTTGATCGGGGCCCCGACGTTCCACGCGATCTCCGTCCGGGCTCGGCGGATGAGCGGGCAGGTGTTGCGGAGACTTCTCCCGCCTTGGCCGTCACCGTTGCAATGCTCGCGGCCGCAGCGCTGGTGCTCGGCCTGCCCGACCTCGGGCGGTCAATTGCCTTCTTGAGTGGCGGTATCCCCACGCTCGACCAAGGGGAGGCTGCGATGCGCCTGCTCGCCTGGCTGGTCGTCCTGGTGGTCGCAGGTGCCACGCTTCTCAGCGTCAGTCGCGCCGTATGGCGGTCGCGTTTCGCGCGACTGCCGGCATCGGGCGCGACGCTCCTTCTCCTGGTCGGGACACTTCTTCTGGTTGTTGGCACGGTGGAGCGCACCCTTCCCTCTGCGCCGATGTGCTGCGGGTCAGGCGCGGCACATCTCAGCGAAGCGGTGCGCCTTGCTCACTGAGTCGGCCACCAGCCACGCAATCATTCTGCTACTGGATGACGACGAGGATGTGGACATGCTCACCGGCATGCTCATGGACCTCCGTACTGATGACGCGCGAGCCGTGGTGTACGTCCCTCCAGTTCGGGGCGCGGCATTCTTCATGGACAGCGACGCGCAACGCCAGCTCGACGCATGGTGGGAGGCCGAGATTCCTCTGGCCGGCCAGCCGATCTTTGTGATCGAGCACCGCGACGGGCTTCCCGCATGGCTCGTGGACCTCGACGGCTCGTGCTATGTCGGTGGGACTTCGACGGTGCCACCGAGTCCGCCTACTCGGCATGCCCTGGTGTGCGTCTCGTGCGCGCGCGAAGCCCTCTCGACTATGCGGCCGCTGTGATGACTGACCTTGTCGGCGTGGGCGCCTACGGGGCGGCCGAGGCAGACCCGGATGCGTTCACTCGCGGCAGGATTGCCAGACGTTCCCCAGGCGATCTCTCTACCAATCGCCGAGAGCCCAACGGCGGTCCCGGATGCAGTGCCCGATCCGTTTGATCTCCTCATCGCGATGACGCTGGGTCATGCTGATGCTGCAGCGGCAGACTTGAGGCCGTCCGTCAGCCATGATGCCGCCAGCCCGGCAGTCCACGACCATCGGATTTCGCCTTCCGTCATGGACGCGACGACGCGGCTCCCGCAGCCCGTCGTCGGACGACGCCGATCGCGATCTCGCCGCCTTGCTCATCGGGCGGGGATCGACGATTGTTGCCGTCGGTTCGCGCAAAGGTGGCGTCGGAAAAACAAGTCATGCAGCCGGCGTGGCCATCGTCGGTGGCGCTGCGCTTGACGCCGTCGGCCGCTGTGCCGCAATCGTTGACGCGAACATCGCCAACCCCGACGCCTGGGGCCAACTGAACCTTCCACCGGGTGCCGCGACGGTTCGAGACATGATCGTCGCGCTCGCCGGGAACCACGATCTCCCGCGGCCCGTCCACGCCTCAACTCCGGCTCTGGCTTGTTTTCCCGAGAGTCGCGCGAAGCATCCGAGTATTCGCAGAACCGAAATCGGCATGCTGGCCGCACATCTGCGATCCAAATATCCGCTCGTCATCGTCGACATGAGCAACCGCCTGCCTGATCCAACCGCCGGCCCCGAGGCTGCGGCAGCGGCGTACTGGCTCGAACACGCTGATGTGCTCGTCCTTCCGAGCGCGACCTCCAAGCAGGACTTCAACGGCGTACTTGACTATCTAGAAGTCGGCGATTTGCCACCGGCCATCGTCGCCTCGCTGGTGCCGCGAACGCGCCGCAATCGGGACCACCCGCTCGCAAAACGGTACATGACCGCGATTGCGCAACGCGTGTACCGCGTGGTCGACATGCCCGACGACGCGGAGCGGGTCCGCTATGCAGGCATGGAGGGCGTCCCGGTCGAGACCGTCTCGGCGGCATTGAAGGCTGCCTATCGCGAGCTCGCTGACGCGATCGCGAGGGCGCCGCAGCCGGTCGCGCGATGACACATTGGATGCCGAAGGGTATTTTCGCTGAGCGATCGACCAGTCGGGCAGCCGACCACGCGATCCGCGAGCGGCGCCTCGAGGAGATACGCGATGTGGTGGAGCAATTCGCCTTTAGCCTGGCGCTCCTGATCGCCGGCCACGACCCGCCCAATACCACAGCGAGCGACGAAGCCATCGCGAAATTGCACAACGAAATGCGGCCATTTCTTTCCGGCCGGCGATGTCATGCGCCCTGATTTCGGGGCGTTTGGTGACCTCCGGGTCGAGGGTGAGCTACTGGAATCGTCGCAGCCCGTGCTCGCGACCCTCGAGTTCGATGATCACTGCATACGCGAAACCGCCAACGGCAGGCTGGTTCCATCCCGGCGCCGCCGGCTGCGCATCGCCATGCGGGTGGCGATCGAGCCCGATGCACATCATCGACTGCGCGGTGTCCGAGGTTGACGCTCAGCATGCGTGATCAGGTGGCTCCAATCGGCACACATCACCCGCTTGATCGATCGACCCAAATCCTGCCCATTCCGCTGGGCGGATTGGCGCCGGCGCGTCGTCGGCCGTCTTCGGTCGCGCGCTTCTGGCGGCGACACCGTATCGCGGTCACCATGGTCCTCGCGCTTGCGAGCACCGGCGGCGGAGTGTGGCTCTCCGTGAGCCCGAGGGCCTCGAGCGTCGGCGAGAACGCGCAAGGCGTGCACATCGAGGGCATCACGCTCACGGCTGTGACGCCGCGGGCCGCCGCCGGAGCGCGGGTCTTCACCGGTGACGCCTCGTTGGCGATCACCGTAGCGAAGTTCGGCGTGCTACGGGCCGGAGCGGTGATGACGTGGGGCGGTGCGCCGGCGACGGGACAGTGTGTGTTGCGTACCGCTCTCGCGCGGACCAGCGAGACGTGCGCGTTTGTGATCGGAACGATGCGATTGTCGGCGATCGACGTCTACGACAGTCGCGCGAGGACGTGGCATCGCCATTACCGGGATGGCCATGAGCTGGTGATCGTCGTGCCGGCAGGCGAGGATCCAATTCCAGTGCCATTCCCCCTGGGGCGATAGCCGGTCTCATCGCGTGGCGGCGCGGCCCCGTCAGGTGTCGCATTCACCGGTCCGACCACCGATGCGCGCGACCAAGCAGCTGGTAAACGCCAGGGTGGCTGTGCGGCATCCGAGGTCCGGCTTCGCGAACGTAGCGCACGCTGGCCGTCCCGATGATGTCCGCCGCGCTCACGCAGTATTTGCTGACGCATGGCTGTCGCTCATCCACACAGCGCGCAGACGTGGCGCGACGCTCGCGCCGCGCTGGTATTGGTTGCGCTGTGGCTCGTACCCTGGCTGCTCATCACTGCGTCGACGTGGATGGCCGGAGGCCATCCGACCGCTTCCCCGTTCGCGTTCATTGATCCAGGCAGCATCGCCAGGCGCGCCGCCCAGGGCATCGGACCGTTCGGTTGGTGGCGACTGGTCGATGCAACCGAACCCGTTGCCGCGTGGACGTTCTGGACGAGCCTTGCGCTGCTGCTCGCCGCGGCAACCGGTTGCGTTCTCGGCGTTCGGACCATCGGTACCCGCAGCCGCACAGGACGCGGCTGGCAACGTTTCTTTCGCCGGCAAGCCGTGACACGCTCGGCACATTGGGCACGGGCTGCGGATCTTCGGAACTTACGGCCACGACGAGGTAGGGTCGGCGTGTTTCTCCTGGGGTCGCACGGTCGCAAGCTGCTCATGACAGCACCTGAGACCAGCGTGCTGGTCATCGGACCGACGAGATCCGGAAAGACCGCAGGGCTGCTCATACCCAACCTGTTCGACTGGAACGGCCCCGCGATCGCGACCAGCACCAAGAGCGAGCTCGTCGACGTGACCGCCGGTCACCGCCAATCCCTTCGGCCGGTATTATGTGTACGACCCCACGGGAGAGATTGGCGATCGCTTCCGCACGGTGACGTGGTCCCCCATCGCCGGTTGCGAGAATCTGGACCGCGCGTGGATGGTCGCATCCTGGCTGTGCGCAGCGTTGCAACAGGGCGGAGGTCGCGGGATTCGGATTGGGCGCACTGGGCGGAATCCGGGAAACTTCTGATTGCGCCCTTGTTGTTCGTCGCGGCGAAAACCGGACACAGCATCGTCGACGTACGTACCTGGATCCATGCCTTCGACATCGCAACACCGATGAGCCTGATCGAGGACCTGCTCCTCGATCCGGATGTGGTTGGCGACGCCGATCCGATCCGTGCGATGTCGATGCTCGCGTCCGTCGATCAACGGCCCGAACGCGAGCGGGGCACAGTATTTTCCACGGTGATGCGGATCTTCAACGTGTTCACCGAGCGTGCGGTTGCGGAATCCGCACTGTCGAGCCGATTCGACGCCGACGACTTCCTGTCGCGGCGCGGGACACTGTATCTCTGCACACCGCGGCAGACGCCTGAGCGGCTCGCCAGTCTTTTCGTCGGCATCCTCATGACTGTGGTCACGGCAGCGTATGCGCGCGTCGATGCGAACCCGCAAAGTCGCCACACCCACACTCTGGGTCTCTTCCTCGATGAGCTGGCGAACGTGGTGCCCATCGAAGATCTGCCGTCGCTCGCGTCTCAGGGAGCGGGACGGGGCGTGATGCTGATGAGCGTCGTCCAGGACCTGAGCCAGCTCCGGGCTCGATACGGACCGGACCGCGCGAATACCGTCCTCAACAATCATGGATGCAAGGTCATCCTCCCGGGGATCACCGATCCCGAGACGGCCGACGTGCTGGGGAAGCTGGTTGGCCGAGCCGAGTACACGGAGCGGCAGGTCAGCCTTGGGGCCGATGGACGAGTCACGCGCTCCTACTCGACTCGGCAGGATGCCATGGCAACGCCGGACGCCTTACGCCAATTGCGAGCGGGTAGTGGCATCGTGATCCACCGGGACAGCCCTCCCGCACACGTGGATCTTCCGTTCTGGTTCGAGAAACTGCGCTACCGGCGATTCGCGAAGGTCCCGTACTTCCGCAGTGCTGAGCATGTGCCGCGCACGACGTCCGGAGCCGCGCGCCGCTGAAGGCTTCGCTCAGCGCGGAGGATGCACGGCCAGCGCGAGCATCTCGTCGGCGAGGTGCTCGAGGGTCGAGTGCATAAAGCCGCGGACTGTCATCACACGAACACGATCGGCCAGCCAGGCCACCGTTTGTCCGTCGGTTGCCGCGGCGTCAAGCAGCTCCTCAACGGATGCGGACGACAGCTGCAGTCGCTCGCGCACCAGTGACCGCAGCTGGGGAAGCAGCGTCGCGACATCGCCACCTGATGTCGCCGGATACGGAGTACCGAACGTGATGAGCGGGGCCGGTCGTTGCTCCTCGAAGCGCGACCGGAAGATGGAGTTGGGATCGCGCGGTTGCGGGGGGTTCAGGCTGACGATGGCGTCTTCCAAGGACTCGAATTGCGGAACTGCCGGCGCGTCGGACACGGCCCCGTGCTCGGTGTGTGGCGCGATGGGAGGCGGCGATTCCGGCAGCAGCTCGACCGTCGGAACAGGCTCTGCGTCCGGTGCTACCGCGGACGGCGACGCCGGCGCAGGAGCGGCTGCGACCGCTGGGCCACGTGCTCCCGCATCCACCGACACGCGGATCGTCCCTTGCCCCTCGGCTGCGAGCGTGTCGAGCAGCTCGGGTTCGCCGAGCGCCGGATGCTTGTCTGTGTAGGTTGCGACCTGCCGCCCGCCCTTGATGACGCTGACACCCCGTCCGGATGACGTCTCGAGCTCGATGACGAAGGTGTTGCCACGCTCGCGCAGATCGTCGAGGAAGCGAGCCCAGTCAACCCACTCCAGTCGAAGGTCCACGTAACACGGATCGCCATGCATCAACGGCCCGAGGAGGTTGAGCGCCTCGTCGGTCAATCGTGTCGCAGATACGGTAGCCGCACTCGACTGGCGAATCATCACCATCGCGTCCTCCCCATGGCTGCGATGGCCATCCGCCATCCAAGCGACGTCGACCACGCCGCCTTCGCGAATCACCAGCAGCCCCGCTGCGCCCCCATCACGGACCGTGATGACCCCGTTGCCGACTGCGGGCGCGAGCGCATCGAGCACGACGGCGCTGGCGGGGAGGGCATCGAAGAGGGTGGCACCGGCGGGCATCAGCGGCAGCCACTCGTCCCTACCCAATTCGCCTGCCATGGTTGTCAGTATGGGAGGACGGACAGGCCGAGAGCAGGCCCGCGGCGGACACACAGCGGACGAAGTCCACCGCGGATCCAAGCTGGTAGTCTCGCCGCATGGATTTGGGCCTCAAAGGGCGAGCCGCCTTCGTGGCCGCATCGAGCAAGGGGATGGGCCGCGCAACGGCGGAAGTCTTCGCAGCGGAAGGCGCGGATGTCGGGATGTGCGCACGCTCCGAGACGGAGCTGGAGGCCGCGGCAACATCGGTCCGCACACACGGGACGCGCGTGATCACGACCGTCGCGGACGTGTCCATCGCTGAGCAGGCGAAGGCGGCTGTGGAGCGAACCGTCGCAGAATTCGGCCGGCTCGACGCGCTCGTGGTCAACGCCGGCGGACCGCCACGCGCCACCTTCGACGAGCTCGACGACGACCGCTGGGAAGCCGCGCATCAACTCACGTTCATGAGCGCCGTGCACCTCGTCGAGGCAGCGCTGCCCGCACTCCGGAAGTCGGACTTCGGCGCCATCCTCTTCATCAACTCGACGACCGTCAAACAGCCGATCGCGGGGCTCACCCTGAGCAATGCCATCCGCGGCGCGCTGAACGGACTCTCCAAGACGTTGTCGAACGAGCTGGCCCCGACGATTCGGGTCAATTCACTGCTGCCGGGCGCGATTCGTACCGATCGTCAAATTGAGATCGCACGCTCGATGGGGGTCACCGATCTCGGCGCGCATTTCAAGAACGTCGGCCGCGTCAACCCCCTGGGGCGTGTCGGCGAGCCCGACGAGATCGCGCGCGTCGCGGTCTTCCTGTGCTCACCGGCGGCGTCGTTCATCACCGGGCAGTCGATCACCGTCGACGGGGGCCAGGTACAGAACACGTACTGACCCGAGGCGGTTGGCGGGCGTGCGGCACACGGCGGGCGCGGTGATCGTGCAGCGCACCCCGGCGCGGAGCACCGCTACCGACCTGGCACGACGCGTCAACAGGTACTGGTGGTGCTCAGGATGGCAAGGATGTTGGGCAGGTTGAAGAGCGCGTGCGTGAGGATGCCGGGGACGATGCTGCGCGACCCCTGATACAGCGACGTGAGCACGAGCCCGACGAAGAACAGGGGAAGGAACAGCACCAATTGCTGATGCGCTGCTGAGAAGATCGCCGCCCCTAGCGGTATCGCGAAGACCGCCGGTCCCCAGCGGTGCAACCACCCGTAGATGAACCCGCGGAAGATGGTTTCCTCCGAAATCGGCGCCACCACACAGACGACGATGATCGCGAGGATGTAGTAATGGCTGTAGTCGTGTCGGACCGCGACACACTGACCGTTGGACACACCCGGGAACAGGTTCTGGTTGATGACCTGCAGGTAGTTCGCGCCGATGAGCGCGACGTAGGTTGCCACCGGGGCAATCGGCAGCCACCACCACTGGAATCCGCGCCATCCCAGGTCGCGCAGCGTGCCACCGCGACGCATGAATGCGAGCACGAAGATGTTGAACAGCATGCCGCCGTACTGGCAGACCGCGAGCACCGATGACTCGATCGCGCTGCGCACGGTTGGGTCGCTGTTGCTGCCGATGACGTTGGTGAGGATCACCGCCACCGAACCGAGCAGCTGGAACGCGCTGAACCAGCCCGGCCAGAACATGAGGAAATCCGTCCAGTCCCAGGGCGCCTTGGCATCCGGGTCATTGGGGTCGCGTATCACCGGCACGTCGTGCCGCATCCGCGTCGCACCCACGCCGAGGATCACCGCACCAAGCACGCACAGTCCGCCACCGCCCGCCACGGTGAGAAGCCCACTGCCCTCACCGCCACTCAGGAAGCCGAAGGCGATCAGCACCAGAAACGCCGCTTCCATGTAGAGGATCACGCGCGCCGCGTAGTGGCGTCCGCTGTCGACCTGATGCGGCGGCCACGCGGCCGCCTGCGCTGGCGTCTGGGACTGAGTCACCGCGGGCAATTCTGCACAATCGGTCTGGTGACCACACTCGAGACCGTGATCGGCCATGGCCCCGTCCTCGGCCGTCTGGTCGCGAGCGGGGTCGACGACGAGCTGACCCACGCACTGCTGCTGATCGGACCCGAGGGCGTGGGGAAGACCACGGCTGCCCTGGCGCTGGCGTCGGAGCTGCTCGGCGCTGCGACCTGGCCGGGCGGGCTCGAGGCGCACCCGGACTTCTGGATCGAGGATTCCGCGTCCGAGAACGTGGGGATCGACCGCATGCGACCGTCGCCCAAGCGCAAGCCGGGCGATGAGGAGCAGGGACAGTCGCTCCAGCAGTTCCTGTCGCTGACCGCCTACGCGGGCGCTCGGCGCGTCGCCATCATCGCCCGGGCCGATCGCCTCACCGAGGACGCCGCCGACAACCTGCTGAAAACCCTCGAGGAACCGCCGCCGCGGACGCACCTGATCCTGACGTCGGCGCATCCGGAGCGCCTCCTGCAGACGGTGCGGTCCCGATGCGAGACGGTCGTGCTGGGCCCGGTTGCCCCTGCGACGATCGCGACCTGGCTCCAGACGGCCCACCAAGTGAGCGAGCGCGATGCGACCACGGCAGCGGCGCTGGCCGCCGGTCGACCGGGGCGAGCCCTCTGGCTCGCCTCCGAATCCGGGGCGCTGGCCGGCGAACTCGACGCCCTGGATCTCTTCATCGGCACCGGCGGGAGCGGGACCTCGGGCGCGCTCCGCACCGCCTCGAAGGTGACCGGCGCGGCGTCAGCGGATACCGAACGTCTCGCCGAAGCTCGCGAGCGCCTCCTGGTCACGCTCGGGGCATGGGCATCGTTCGTCCGCGACGCCGCCTGCTTCGCCTCCGGTGCGCCCGAGCTCGCGGTCTGGCAGGCTTACCGTCCTGCCCTCGAGCGATGGGCGGAGGACCTCGATCTCACGCGCATCGTCGAGATCCTGGCTCGGATCCTGGAGACTGCGGAAGCCATCGCCACCTACGCGCAGCCGCGGCTCGCGTTCGAGGCACTGATGCTGGATATCTTCGCGAGGGCCGACAGCCCTCCCCTGGTGGAGGTCGCTCCGCGCGGCGGGATCGAGCTCAGCGTCGGCGGCGCAGCAAAAGAAAAGCCACGCCGATCCCCATCAGCGCGGCGGGGATGACCCACGGCTTCGCGGCCGCGGTCTTCAAGACTCGCTGCACGAGGCCCGAGGCGGGCACATCGTCAATCTCGAACGGATCTTCGGTCATCAGGCGGACGGTGCCGGCGACGCGCTGCGGAGCGTCATTGTCTTTGTCGTCGGTTGGGCGATCTGGCTCTGGAGCGGGCATCCGAGCATTATGGCCCCGTCCGAGTGGCCTTCTGGCAGCCGGCACTGGCGGCCGAATCTGACGGCGCGGTTGCGCACGTATTCTGGTGCTGTGATCCGAGGGGGCCTGAAGCGCGCACGCGAACCTCGCCGCCTCAGCGCTCTAGGTGCGCTCCAGGATCGCTGCAACACGCCTGCTCTGACCGGGCACGGAGCTGGAAGGCTGCTGTGCGACGTGATGGTCGGCGAGCCGCACGACGGGCGCCGAGGGCTCGTGCTCGAGTCCCACGCGGCGAGCGCTTGACGCCGAAGCGCCTGCCGGACGGATTCCTCCTCGGATGCGCGACCGCTGCGCATCAGGTCGAGGGCGGCATCGACAACGACTGGTCACGCTGGACCGCCGAGCATCCGGAGGCGATCGCGGGCGGTGGCGATGCGGTCACTGCCATCGATCACTACCACCGCTATCGCGACGATCTCGCGCAGTTGCGTGCGCTGCACCAGAACGCGCATCGCTTTTCGGTGGAGTGGGCGCGGATCGAGCCGGAGCCCGGGCGGTTCGACCGCGACGCGCTCGCGCACTACGCAGAGGTGGTGCGCACCTGCCGGCAGGAGGGGATGGAACCGATCGTCACGATGCAGCATTTCACGCTCCCGGTGTGGCTCGCGGAGGCCGGCGGATTCGCCGCCCACCAGGCACCGGCGCGATTCGCACGCTACGTCGCCGCGTGCGTCGAAGCGTTCGGCGACATGGTGACGTGGTGGGTGACCATCAACGAGCCGACAGTCGTCGCGGTGCTGGGGCACCTAGAAGGCGTGTGGCCACCTGGCGAACGGTCGTTGCCACGCACCATCGCGGCCCTGCGTGGACTGCTGCGCATGCATGCCGCGGCTGCGCAGGCGATCGCATCCGTGTCCGCGAGCCACGGACGTGCGGCGGAGGTGTCGATCGCACATCACGAGCGCCGGCTCGTCGCCCGCGATCCGCGGTCACGCCTGGAGCGCGGGCTTGCGATCGTCCCCGACTACGTCTTCAATCGCTGGTTTCTGCGCAGTTGCGCGGCGGGACATTCTCTCGCCCCGATCGGCGACGGCAGAGCGATTCCGGGGCTCGCAGGGTCGCTCACCTACCTCGGCCTCAACCACTACGCCAATGAGGCGGTGTCCTTCGATGCTCGCGCGCCGGGCATGCTCTTCACCAAACACGAAGCAGTCCCCGGATATCCACGCTCCAGTACAGGGTGGTCGATCGACCCGGGCGCTCTGCGCACGGCCCTGACGGATCTTTGGGAGGAACTCCGGCTGCCGATCATCATCACCGAGAACGGTGTTGCCGACGAGCACGACGAGTTGCGTCCGGCATACCTCCGCGACCACCTCCGTGCGGTCGCCGACGCCATCGAGGCCGGCGTTGATGTTCGCGGCTACCTCCACTGGACCGCGTGGGACAACTTCGAATGGGCGGAGGGATACACCAAGCAGTTCGGGCTGATCGCTGTTGACCGAGCGACTCTCGAGCGGATCCCGAAACCGAGCGCCGCGTTGTACGCGGAGATCTGTCGCACCCTCGAGCTCCCCGACGCCATGGCCACTACGGGAGAGGCAGTGTCGCCACCTCGACCGCGTCGATAGCCGGCGCATCGTCGGTCGGCTGCTCGCCGGCGTCGGGCGGCGGCACCCGTTGCTCGGTGCGCGTGAACAGGTAGCCCGCTGCGACGCAGCCCATTGCCGCAGCGAAGACCAGCAGCAGGCGGTAGTCGATGACCGCGATCAGGCCCGCGCCGATGGCGATGGAGACCGTCTGCGGAACGCCGATGAGCATGTCGAACGCCGAGTACACGCGACCCTGCAAGGCCATCGGCGTCCTGCGCTGCACCGACGTGAACAGGGCCACCAGCACCCAGGGCAGGCAGGCACCAAGCAGCACGATGCCGAGTCCGACCGCGGGGAACCACGACACCGTGAGCAACACGGAGGCGGCTGCAAAGAGGATGCAGCCACAGGCGAACAGCACGCCTTCGTTGCTGCGCTTCAGGACCGCCGCGGCGCTCAGTCCGCCGGCGACCGCACCGACGCCTTGCATGGTCGAGAGCACGCCGAGAAACGTCGGCGGCTGGTGCAGGCCCTTGCTCACGACCGCGAAACCGAGAAGTCTCGTAGAACCCGAAGGGGATGATCACGAGCAGGCACCCGATGACCAGTTGCCGCAACACGGGCGTCCGGGCGACGTGGCGAACGCCGGCGGTGGCCTGCGCGAACCAGTGATGATCGGATGGCACCGGCTTGGTTTCCGTGACTCGCAACGAGAACGTCGCTGCAGCGGCAACGACGAATGTGCAGGCGTCGACGATTGCGACCACGCCGCCACCCTGCCACGCGAAAAGCCCCGCACCGGCAACCGGGCCGACCAGGCGAATGCCCTGCCGGAGGGTTTGCAGCATGCCGTTGGCATCGCCGAGCAACTCCTCAGGGAGGATCTCGCGGAGCAGCGCGGACTCTCCGGAGCCGAGCAGCGTGTACGCGAATCCGTACAGCACCATGACCAGGTAGATCAGCCACACCTGGTCGCGACCGTGCACCAGCAGAAAGAGCAGGACGCTGGCTGCGAGCACCAAATCGGTCGTGACCAGGAGCGGGCGCTTCTTCACCCGGTCGACGAGCAGCCCTGACGCGGGCGCAAACAGCGAAGGCAGGTTGAACGCGAAGAACGTGAGACCCGCTGCGGCGTTGCTGCCGGTCAGCGTCTTGACCCAGATTCCCGCGGCCAGCCACATCGCCGTATCGCCGAACACGGAGAGCAATTGACCGGTGAGATACCGGCGCCCATTGCGGTTGGCGAGGAGTGCGCGCACCGGTCAGACCAGACAGCGCAACGGAGGCACGCTCATGCGTGCCTCCGCACGCTGGACGACCGCATCAGCTGCGGTCACGGCGATCGGACCATGCGTTGAGCACGGCCGTGACGCGCTGCAGCATGGTGCGATTCGAGAGCTCGTGCTCCGCGACGACGTGGCGATGTCGCTCGATGGAGCGGGCCAGCTCTTCGTTCTGCAAGTTGGTCATGGCGTTTACCTCCTTTTAGGTCTGTGATGGTCTGAGATCTGTGATGGGTCTGAGATCTGTGATGGGTCTGAGATCTGTGATGGGTCTCAGATCTGCGGTGTGCCGCTGTACGTTCAGCGGGTGCGATGCGGGGGACGGGGATACGCGAACAACAGCAGTTCGATCGGCACGTGACCCTGGGGCCGTTTCTTCGGATTGCCGATCCGCTCGATGTACGGCTTGATGAGCCCCTGAACAGCCTCATCAAGGGCACGCAGCTCGTCCGGCGTCACATAGAGCAGGAACTCGCTCGCGCCGGTTGCCCGCTGCCACTCGGAGGGGAGATCGCGGCGTATCTCGAGCCCGTCCTTCAACCGGCCGACGTAGAAGTCGTGCAGCACGCGGCTCAGCGCGGCTGCCGCCAGCCGGGTCTCCGAGTCCTCACTGACGTCCGAATAGCTGAGCCCGGTGTTGACCAGCCGCCACGGGCGCTTGCGTCCGGCGACGCCCTCCACCTCTTCGATGAAGCCGTACTTGGCCAGCTGTCGCAGATGAAAAGAGCATGTGGTCGGGCTCTCGCCAATGAGCTCACCTGCTTCGGTGGCAGTCAGCGGTCCCTCGACGCCGAGGACTTCGATGAGCGCGATCCGGACCGGGTGGGCGAGCGCCCGCATGGCTTTGGGATCGGTCAGCTTGCGCGGCTCCTCGCTCGCGATTCGGGCGACCGCCTGCGGCTCGACAGCCGTGTTGGAGAGTTTCTTTTCGACATCCATGTATCGAAGTATATCTCTCGAGAGATATCTCTGCAAGCCCAGGTCGGCGGTTCGTGACCGGGGGCGTACCATCTGTGGCTCGGGAGCTCGGCGAGATCGGGCTGAGAGGGTCGCTGCGGGCGGCCGACCGTGGAACCTGATCCGGATAATGCCGGCGCAGGGAGCGCACCGCCTGCCGGAGGCGGCTCCGGGCGTCGTGTCACTTGGAGGCGGACATGACCGATGTGATCGACCGGGAAGCAGTGGAGACCAAGCCGGTCGCACTCGCGACCAACGGGGCTCGACGCGTCTACGAGCAGGGGTCGCGTGCCGATCTACGAGTGCCCTTCCGCGAGATCGCGCAATCGCCGACCGGCGACACCGTCAACCAGCCGTTGCGCCTGTACGACACCAGCGGCCCGCATGGCGATCCCGACGTGACTGTTGACCCGGCAGCCGGGCTCGCACCGCTGCGCACGCCCTGGATCGTCGAGCGTGGTGACGTCGAATCAGTCGCCGGTGCTCGCGGAACTGAGTTGCGTGCGCGTGGCGGTGCGGCCGTCACCCAGTTGCACTACGCGCGCCAGGGCATCATCACGGCCGAGATGGAATTCATCGCCATCCGCGAGGGCGTTCCCCCGGACATGGTGCGCGATGAAGTCGCTCGTGGACGCGCGATCATCCCCGCCAACATCAACCACCCCGAGGCGGAGCCGATGATCATCGGCACCAAGTTCCTCGTGAAGGTGAATGCGAACATCGGGAACTCCGCGGTGCTGTCGAGCATCGACGCCGAGGTCGAGAAGATGCGCTGGGCCACTCGCTGGGGCGCTGACACGATCATGGACCTGTCGACGGGCAAAGAGATCCACGCGACCCGCGAATGGATCATGCGCAACTCGCCAGTTCCTGTCGGTACTGTCCCGATCTACCAGGCGCTGGAGAAGGTCGGTGGCGCCGCCGAGGAGCTCTCCTGGGAGATCTACCGCGACACGATCATCGAGCAGGCCGAACAGGGCGTGGACTATTTCACCGTGCACGCAGGCGTGCTGCTGCGCTATGTGCCACTCACGGCGAAGCGAATCACCGGCATCGTGTCGCGCGGCGGTTCGATCCTCGCCGCCTGGTGCCTCGCACATCACCAGGAGAACTTCCTGTACACGCATTTCGAGGAGCTGTGCGAGATCCTGCGCGCCTATGACATCACCTTCTCGCTGGGTGACGGGCTGCGTCCGGGATGTATCGCCGATGCCAACGACGAGGCGCAGTTCGGCGAGCTGCGCACGCTCGGCGAGTTGACGCAGATTGCATGGCAGCACGATGTGCAGGTGATGATCGAAGGCCCGGGACACGTCCCGATGCACAAGATCAAGGAGAACATGGACCTGCAGCTGGAGGTGTGCCACGAGGCGCCCTTCTACACCCTGGGTCCGCTCACCACCGACATCGCACCCGGCTACGACCACATCACCTCGGCGATCGGCGCGGCCATGATCGGGTGGTACGGCACCGCGATGCTCTGCTACGTGACTCCGAAGGAGCACCTCGGGTTGCCGGACCGTCAGGACGTGAAGGATGGCGTGATCGCGTACAAGATCGCCGCGCACGCAGCCGACCTCGCCAAGGGACATCCCGGCGCGCAACGGTGGGACGACGCGCTTTCGCAGGCGCGCTTCGACTTCCGCTGGGAGGATCAGTTCAACCTCAGCCTGGATCCCGAGACCGCGCGCTCGATGCACGACAAGTCGCTCCCGGCCGCGGGCGCGAAGGTCGCGCACTTCTGCTCGATGTGCGGCCCCAAGTTCTGCAGCATGCGCATCACCCAGGACATCCGCGACTACGCGCGCGACCACGGGGTGGGCGAGGACCAAGCGGTGCAGCTTGGCCTGGAGGAGCAGGCGCAGAAGTTCCGGGAGCTCGGCGGGCGGATCCACGTGCCGCAGTAGCGGACCAGCCCTCAGCGAAACCGCGGGCGAGGATCACAACCGCTGGGTACAGTGGTGTGACCTGACCATGAGGCCACACCAGTGATTCGCCTGCGCCGGCCGGCCGTCGCCGCGATCGGGCTACTGACCCTCGCGGCCGCCGTCGCGCTCCCGCTGTGGACACTTGCCGACGGGACGGCCTCGCAGGCCACCGGCACGCTGCCCTCGCTGCCGGTGACCACACTCGTGCCGACCACGGCAGGAACGGTCGCAGCCAGCGCCACCCCCACCGACAATGGCGCGGTCCTGCTCAAAGCGCCGATTCTCAAGCAGGACCTCGCGCTGGACTGCGAATCGGCGGCCCTGCAGGTCGCACTCGCGGTGCAGAACATCGAGGTGCCGCAGGATCAGATCTACACGAGCCTGCCCCAGGACGCGCGCGCTCCGGTGATCGGCGCCGACGGCTCCCCGTCGAAGTGGGGGGACCCGTACAAGGACTTCGTGGGCGACGTCAACGGGTACGAGCCGAGCTTCACGGGGTATGGCGTGTACTACCCGCCGATCGTCTCGGCCGCCGAGCGCTACGGCGCCATCGCGGACGGACATACCGGCTGGACCATCGCGCAGATCGAGGCGCAGTTGCACCTCGGCAACGCGGTGGTCATCTGGCTCACCTCCGATTTCAAGCCGCACGCCCCGCGCTTCTGGACAGCCTGGGATGGCGTGCGCGTGCCCTGGGCGATCGGCGAGCACGCGGTGCCGGTCATCGGCGAAGACCCCGTCAAGGACACGATCACCTTCGTGGACGTGCTCTACGGTGTCGAGCGGACCTTGAGCACCGAGGCATTCGCGGCTGCGATGACCACCTTCGGCGGTATGGGGGTCTCGGTCTCCGCGACCTTCTAGGGGTCGCCGGCGAGAGCCTGCCTGGGGCCGCCAATCCGGGCCGCGGCCTGTACATCGCGCACGAGTATTGGTGCCTATTCTGCGCGCCGGGCAGAATCAAGGGTTGCGCTAGACTGGCCGGACGAGCCGCGCTTGTGCATCCTGCCCAGTTGGAGGCCACCCGTGCCAGCGTCGAACCGAAGCGACATCACTGCCGATCTCGTCGCGAGGGTGGAGGCCGAGCGGGTCCGCCACGTTGATCTCCAGTTCACCGACGTGATCGGGGGCGTCAAGACGGTCACCATCCCCGCCTCACAACTCGGCGAGGCTATCGCGCACGGGACCTGGTTCGACGGTTCCTCCGTCGACTCCTTCGCTCGAACCGCGGAATCGGACATGTACCTGGTGCCGGATCCGTCGACCTTCCAGATGCTGCCCTGGGCGGACGAGCCCACGGCCCGCCTCATCTGCTGGGCCACCACACCGGACGGCGAGCCATACCAGGGCGATCCCCGGGGCGTGCTGCGGCGCGCCGTCGAGGACGCTGCACGCATGGGCTTCGAGTACCGGGTTGGACCGGAGCTCGAGTTCTTCCTGCTCGAGCGCCGTCCGGACGGTTCGCTCGCACCGACGCGCAACGACCGGAGTTCGTACTTCGACTTCTCCAGCGATGGCAACCGGGACCTGCGCCAGCGGATGGTGACCTCGCTCCTCGACATGGGGATCGCTGTCAACACATCGCACCACGAGATCGCCGCCGGTCAGCACGAGATCGACATCGATGCGGCACCCGTGCTCAAAGCCGCTGACGACGTGATCACCCTTCGCTACGCGCTCAAGGCGGTGGCAGAGCGAGCCGGTGTCATCGCGACCTTCATGCCGAAGCCGTTCGACGGCCAACCCGGCAGCGGGATGCACGTGCACCAGAGCCTGGTGCGTCCCAAGGACTCGGTCAACGCGTTCGCGGGTGAGGACGCCTACGGGTTGAGCGACGTCGCCCAGCATTTCATCGCGGGTCAGCTGCACCACGCGGCTGGGATGACCGCGGTGCTGGCGCCCATCGTCAACTCCTACAAGCGCCTGGTGCGCGGCTTCGAGGCACCGATCTTCATCTCCTGGGCACGCACCAATCGCGGCGCGCTGGTGCGAGTGCCCCACGTCGGGCGGCCCCAGGCGACGCGCGTCGAGCTGCGCAGCCCGGATCCGTCCTGCAACCCATATCTGGCCTTCGCGGTGATGCTCCGCTGCGGTCTCGACGGCATCGAACGCCGGCTGCCGCTGCCGACGCCGGTGGAGGAGTCGCTCTACGGATTCGACGAGATCGAGCTCGAGCGCCGCAACGTGGGCATCCTGCCCGACAACCTGAAGGATGCCGTCGACGCACTCGAGGCCGACGAGGTCGTCATCGATGCGCTGGGCGATCAGATCGCCGAGCGGTTCATCGCCGCGAAACGCCTGGAGTGGCGCGACTATCGCGGCCAGGTCACCCCCTGGGAACTCGACCAGTACCTCGAGCGCTGCTGACCGGATGCTCGCGACATGAGCTCGCCCACCATCACCGTCAAGGACGTGTGGCGTGGGGTGCTGCCCACCGGGACTGACCTCCTCGGTGGTGGCGGCGGTCTCGAGCGCAGGGTGGAGTGGGCCTGCGCGCTCCGGACGCGCCCGCCCGCATTCGAGGCTGTGAAAGGCGGAGAGATCGCCTTCGTGCCGGTGAAGAGCATCCGACTGCTCGACGAGCGGCTCGACCTCCCGCAGGTGATGGTCAGCTTCGCGGAGAAGGGCGGGGTGGCGGTCGCGGTCGTGGGCGACGTGTCCATCGAGAGCATCGCCGCCGCCGATCGGTTGATGATGCCGCTGCTCCGCCTGCCCGATTCGGTGCACGTCACCGACGCGCATCACACCTGCGTGCGCTTCATCCTCGACCAGCGCGCCCTGCTGCACGAACGAGCACAGGAGCTGCAGCTGTCGCTCATCGAGCTTGCGCTGTCCGGTGCGGGACCCGACCGGATCATCGAGCGGCTTGCCGAGGTGACCGGGCTTCCCGCCGCCTGGCAGGACGAGGGCGGCGCGGTCCGCCATCTCACGGTCAGAGACCCGGCCATGCTCGGCGACCTCGAAGCCGGTGGAGAAGCACTGCGGCGGTGGGGCGCGACGATCGTTGCGGTCGGGTCCGATCCACCGGTGCGGGAGTTCACCCTCGGTCGCAGCGACCTGGCCGCGCTGGTGAGCCCGGTGCCGTTGCGCATCGGCATCGGCGGCTTTGTCTGCGTGATCGGCGAAGAGCAGCGGCTCGACCAGATCGCCCGTCTCGCGGTCGCGAGAGCAGCCTCCGCGTGCGCCATCGAGTTCGATCGCGAACGCGCCGTCACCGAGACCCGCGACAAGCTCGAAGGCGACTTCATCGCTTCGCTGCTCACCGGGTCGTACTCCTCCGAGCGGGTCGCGCTGGAGCGCGCCAAGCGGTTGGGCGCTGATCTCTCGCACCACGTCGCGGTCATCGCGCTTCGCGGGTCGGTGGCCTCGGCAGCCTGGGAGTCGCGGGCGCTCCGCGCCGCACAGAACGTGGTCTCGCGGCGCGAGATGCGAGGTGTGGTGGCGGCCCACGAGAACGCGGTGTGTGTGCTGGCGATGCCCGATGCGGATGGCGCTGTCGACGTCATGTACCGCTTCGCGGAGCTGCTGCGCACCGAATGCGCGACCGCCACCGGCGACGCTGCGACGTCACTCGGTCTCGGCCGGACCCACGAGGGGGTCGCCGGCGTCCGTCTCTCCTATCGCGAGGCTACCCACGCGCTCGAGATGGGCCGCCGCCTGCTCGGTCCGGGAAAGCAGGCGAGCTTCGCGGATCTCGGTCTGCACCGGCTGCTCTTCGCGATGGCCCAGCACCCGGAGTTGACCGACTACTACCGCGGGACGGTGGGTGAGCTGCTCGCCTACGACGAACGCTCGAACGCGGAGCTCATGGCAACCCTGGACGCCTTCTTCGAGTCCAACGGCTCACCAACCGAGACCGCCCAACGGCTCGGGCTGCATCGCAACACCGTGCTCTACCGCCTGCGTCGCATCGAGGAGGTCGGCCGGCTCCGCCTCGACGACCCCGCGACCCGGCTGAACCTGCATCTCTGTCTGCGCATTCGCGACGTGGTGCAGGCGGGCGCCGCTCGGGGCGCTCAGCCGGATCCGGAGGGAGTCCCGGGGGCTGAGCGCCCTTAGTCGGCGGCGTCTACTTCTTTAGTGGAGCAACTCGAACGTGTTGGTCGCGTCGTCCACGAAGTACACACCGTTGCGGTGGGGAGTTACGACTAGGCCGAACAGCGCGCCACTGCCTGGTGGCGAGCCGCTCCTATCGAGCCAGTGGAACGCGACCTGCGCGCCCGAGGGCGTGGTCTCGACGATCCTGCCGTCACCGGCGTTGACCGTCAGGATGTCGCCGTTGGGTGCGAGCGTGAGCCCGAGCGGCGCGTTCAACCAGCCGTTGCTGGTCACGTCGTCGCCGGCGAACGCCGTGTGCATCCGCGTGAACGCGTTGGGGATTGCGGCGATGCGGTTGTCGACGGTGTCGGCAACGTACAGCCAGCCCGAGGCGCTGACGGCGACGCCCGTCGGCCCGACCACAAGTGCCGCGGGATCGGTCCGCTCGCCAAACCCGGAACCGACCACCGTGCTCGACACGACCCACGGAGCGGCGCTGCCGGCGGTGTGCATGACGATGCGGACCACGGTGCCGCGATTGACCACGGCGCCATGAGCGGCAACGGTGCCGTTCAGCACGTTGGTCACGAAGATGTCGGAATCGGCGCCGCGATCGACCGCGGTGAGGTCCCACGGCCCGTTGATCCCATCGGTGTGGTTCAAGGTTTCGACGACGTTGCCGTTCCAGTCGAGGACGATCAGGCAACCGGCCTTCGCGGTTGCGGCCGTGCCGTCCGAGGTGGGCAGTGAGCCGACCACGACCCATTGGTTGTGCAGGATCGCAAGCGCGGTCGTGAGCCCGATTCCACCGGTGCACCTGCCGTGGACATCACGGTCGGTGATGTGCGCGAACACCGATCGGCCGCCCTGCGGCGTCATCTCGACAATCGTGGTTCCGGTGCCCTGTGCGTTGGTGCTGTTGTTGAAGTTGCTGACGAGCACATCGCCGGCGACGAGGCGGCCGAGCGACTGGCCGACCACTGCCATGCCGTAGGGGTTCACGTCCCCGTTCGACGGCACCGTCGAACCGAGCGTGGCCACATGGTGCAAGCCGCCGATGAACGACCCGCCGGCGGATGCCGAAACCTGTCCCACGGTGACGGCTGCGACGGGGACCGCGACCACAGCCAGACGTTTGAGGAAGTGACGTCCTCCCATGCTGGTTCCCCCTGGACGCCGGACGGAATTCCCGACCGCCTCGGACGGCGCCACACGTGCACATACGGCACGCGGTTACGCGAGCGCGCGAGGGGTCCCTTGCTAAACTCGGGTCAGCAATGACCTACATCGTCACCGAGACCTGCGTCGACTTGAAGGACAAATCCTGCATCGAGGTCTGCCCGGTCGACTGCATCCACGAAGCCGACGAGGATCGGATGGTCTTCATCGATCCGGATGAGTGCATCGACTGCGGCGCCTGCGTGGATCCCTGCCCGGTGGATGCGATCTATGCTGAGGAGGACGTTCCCGAGGCCCAGATCGTATTTGTCGACATCAACAAGGTCTATTTCAAGGACAAGGCGCTGGCTCGGTCCCAGGTCGCCGGCGTCAAGCCCCCCGTCGCGAGCTGAGCAAAATGCGGCCGCGCGGCCGCCCTGTGCGCGTCTTGTTACCGGGGGTGCGCACTCGCTTTCGAGATCAATTTGTGCGCCGCGCACAAGCTGGCCTGCCCCACGGTCGGCCGGGGAGACCATAGTTCGAAACGGGCTCGATCCCTAGGCTGCACTCAGAGAGTGCCGCAGCGACCGACAGTCCATCGGTGGCGGCGGTGAGACGGCCCCCGCCCGGCGGAAGGAGTGCTATGGCAATCGACGAGTCCCTAGCCGTGAGAGTTGCAGAGGTGAGAGGCACGATGGCTCCTGTGAGCATCCCCAAAACGAAACCGGCAGATGTGATCCGCGACGCACGCGAGCACGGCATCAAGATCGTGGACCTCAGGTTCACCGACCTCATCGGCAGCTGGCAGCACTTCAGCATCCCGGTCGGCGAGATGACCGAGGCGCTTTTCACCGAGGGCATCGGCTTCGACGGGTCGAGTATCCGAGGCTTCCAGAAGATCCACGAGAGCGACATGCTCCTGTTCCCGGATCCGGAGCGCACCTTCATCGACACCACGCTCGAGATCCCGACGCTCGCGATGGTCTGCGACATCAAGGACCCGCTCACCCTGGAGCGCTACAGCCGTGACCCACGTTTCGTGGCGCGCAAGGCTGAGGAGTATCTCCTCAGCACCGGCATCGCGGACACGTCCTTCTGGGGCCCCGAGCTCGAGTTCTACATCTTCAATTCGGTGCGCTACGACCAGAACACCCACGAGGGCTACTACCACATCGATTCCGACGAGGGCATCTGGAACACCGGCAAGAACGGAACCGCGAACCTCGGCTACCGTCCGAAGCTGAAGGCCGGGTACTTCCCGACTCCACCGACCGACAAGCTGCAGGATCTGCGCAGCAAGATCGTGCTCGCGCTCATCGATGCCGGCATCCATATCGAGGTGCACCACCACGAGGTCGGCACCGCAGGCCAGACCGAGATCGACATGCGCTTCGACTCGCTGGTGAACATGGCCGACAAGGTCCTCATCTACAAGCACATCGTCAAAAACGTCTGCTACCAGAACGGCTACACCGCGACCTTCATGCCCAAGCCGCTCTTCGGTGACAACGGCAGCGGGATGCACACTCACCAGTCGCTCTGGAAGGACGGCGTGCCGCTCTTCTACGACAAGGACGGATACGCGCTGCTCAGCGACACCGCCCGCTGGTACATCGGCGGGCTCCTGAAGCACGCCGCAGCAGTGCTCGCGTTCGCCGCGCCGACCACCAACAGCTATCGCCGCCTGGTGCCCGGCTACGAGGCGCCGATCAAGCTGGCGTACAGCGCCCGGAACCGGAGCGCTTGCGTGCGCATCCCGACCTACAGCTCGGCACCGGCCGCCCGCAGGCTGGAATTCCGCTCGCCCGATCCGATGTGCAACCCGTACCTCTCGTTCGCGGCGTGCCTCATGGCCGGTCTTGACGGTGTCAGGCGCCAGATCGAGCCGCCGGCGCCAGTCGAGGCCGACCTCTACGAGCTCGAAGGCGAGGAGAAGGCTCGGGTCAAGGACCTGCCCGGTTCGCTGACCGAAGTCCTCAACGCGCTCGAGGTCGACAACGACTTCCTCACCGAGGGTGGCGTGTTCACCCAGGACCTCATCGACATGTACATCGCGTACAAGCGCGAGAACGAGGTGGACCCGGTGGCATTGCGCCCACATCCGTACGAGTTCGCGCTGTACTACGACGCCTGACCCACCGCTCTAGCACTCAGCACACTCCCTTCCTGGACAGGGGGGCCGGGTTACGTCAACCCGGCCCCTCCTTTTTATGCCGGTGTTGTGTGTGCCGGTGGAGGCTTCATGCCGGTGTTGGCTTCATGCCTGTGTAAGCGTCATGCCGGGATTGGCTTCATGCCGGTGTTGCTTTATGCCGGTGTAGGCGCTGTCTCAGTGGCGGACCACCGACCCTCCGCCACTGGCAGTTGCGAAGGAAGGTACCGAGTGGGATCCTCCCTTCCAGCAGCAGGATCTGCGGCTGCGCAACCTACACGAGGGAAGCCAACGCCATGTCGCATCGTTTTCGTGCCTGGTCTACCGCCCTTGGCGCTGGAGCGCTGCTCCTGTCGGTCGCAGTCGCTCCGCGTGTCGCCGCAGTGGCAGCGGCTCGGCCCGCGAGCACGCCCGCGATCACTTTCTCGCATGGCGTGCCCGTTGACGAGCAGCGGCCGGGATTCGAACCGGACGTCGTCGACGATCCGCACGCCCCTCCGGCGGATGACGGGCAGCGCATCTTCAGCAGCACCCCCTTCGGGTTCTCCACAACCATGAGTTTTCTCTCTCAATCGAGAGATACCGGCGAGACGTACAAGCTCGTTCCCGGGCAGATCGGCCCGGGCAAGCCGGCGACCTGCGTCGGCGGCGGGGACACCGAGCTGCAGCTCGACGCCAATGGCGCCATGTTCTTCTCCGATCTGCAGGGTCTGACCAACCTCTCGAACAGCGTGTCGACAAACCACGGCACCTCCTTCACGACCAACTGCGCTGCTGCCCCCAACGCTCCGGTCGACCGCATGTGGTACGCACACAGCGGCACGCTCGCGGGCGGCAACCTCAACCTCTACGAGGAATACGATGCCGTGGCCAGCTCGCTCCCCAGCGGGAGCAACCAGCTGGTGGAGACCGTCTCGCACGACGGGCTCACCTTTGCCCCGTTGATCAATGCAGCCCCCAGCACCGCGTGTCTCGGGACCGGAACAGCCAACTGCGTCAACGATAACGAGGGCCTCCCCGGCAACCAGCTGGTCGATCCGGGATCCGGTGACATCTTCATCGTGCATACCGCTCCGGGGCCGGCAAGCAGCGGTACCCCGCAAGTCCTCATCGAGCGCGGCAAGCTCCAGCAGGGTGGTGCCGCAGTGACCTGGACCCACATCGGTCCGATCAATGCAGCGCTTTGTCCCGATGCAACCTGCGCCGACGCCAACGGCAACCCCGAGGTGATCGCGGGGGAGAACTTCCCCGTGCTCGCCGAGGATGCGGCGCACAACTTCTACGTCGTATTCGCCTCAGCGCCCCTGAACCACACCCAGGGCGATCCGAACATCGGCGCGCCGACGGCACCCGAGCGCATCTATGTCGTCAGGTCAAGCGACGGCACTCACTGGGGCACGCCGCGCCTGGTGAGCCAGGGCGGCACCAACACGTTCCCGTGGATCGCCGCAGGCGACAACGGACGTATCGACCTCGCGTGGTATCACACCTCCGAGACGAGCGAGCAGGGAACCTGCCCGAGCGGCACGGGCACGTGCACGAACTACGGCGCCTCAGCACTCAACAATGCCGAGTGGATCGTTCAGATGGCGCAGAGCCTGAACGCCGGTGCGTCGGCACCGACGTACTCCGTGGTCAGCGCTACCGATCACCCCATCAAACACGGGCAGATCTGCACCAACGGTCTGGGCTGCACGACAGGCGGGGATCGCAGCCTCGGCGATTTCCTGGAGATCGCACGTGACAAGGTCGGAGCTGCCCTGATCTCGTACGTCGACGATACGTCCAACAACTTCTCGGGCGGCGAGGCTGCCGGCCCGTCGGAGATCGTGCGCCAGACGAGCGGCCCAAGCCTTCTCGCCAAGGTTGGCACGATCACCGGTGCGGCGGGGCCGCAGAATCAGTTCAACCACGTGGCCGACGACGCCGGGGATGCGACCTACGATGCCAACGACATGTCGATGACCGCGAGCCCGAACCTCGACCTGCGCGGCGCATCCATGTCGCAGGACAGCAATGGACTGGTCATCACCATGAACCTGCAGAGCCTTGCCAGCCTTGCGCCGACGGTCGGCGACGGGGGGACGAGTCTCAGCTGGTTTGTTCGATGGACCCAGGTCGTTCCCGGCACTCCCGGTAATGGCCACATCTGGTATGCAGGCATGGAGTCAGACGCCGGTGGCGCGCCGCGTTTCTTTGACGGCGACATGTCGTGTCAGATCCAGACCACGCACTGCAAATATTTCACCTACCCAGGAGACAGAACGATTCTGGGCGCGGTGAATACCGGCACGAACACCATTACGCTGCACGTTCCACTGGCGGATGTCGGGAGCCCCGCGCCGGGCACCCATCTCTACAGCGTTGTGGCCTTCACGACGTCCGAGATCCAGCCGCTGGCGCTCGATCCGATCTTCAACCAGATCGACGCCACGACCCCGTTCGAGCGCATTATCCGGTAGCGGGTCGGGGCCTGAAGAACGGGAGCACGTTCTCTCAGGCTCACCGCAAGGCGTGATGGATGTGCCGGCTACGCGCTCGGACGGGGACGCAACACGCAGAACTCGTTGTGCTCGGGGTCGGCCATCACCACCCAGGTCACGTCGCCCTGGCCGATGTCGATGCGCCGCGCACCGAGGGAGATGAGCCGCGCGACCTCGGCGTCCTGGTCGTCGGGGGTCAGATCCAGGTGGATCCGGTCCTTCACCGACTTCCCCTCCGGGACCTGCTGGAAGAGCATGCCCGGGCTCACACCACCAGGCTCGATCCAGTATTCGCCGTCGTCCGGACCGTGCAGTTCGATCCCAAGCGCCTCGCTCCAGAAGGAGGCAACCAGGAGGGTATCGCTGCAATCGATGACGATGCTCTGCCAGCGAAGGGTCATGGAGCCAGCTCGAGCCGCAGGCTACGCGCTCGGACGTGGACGCAGGACGCAGAACTCGTTGTCCTCTGGATCGGCCATCACCACCCAGGTCACGTCACCCTGGCCGATGTCGATGCGCCGCGCGCCGAGCGTGATCAGCCGCGCCACCTCGGCCTCCTGATCGTCGGGAGTGAGATCCAGATGAATGCGGTCTTTCACCGACTTTCCCTCGGGAACCTGGAGGAACAGGATGTCGGGACTGACGCCACCCGGCTCGATCCAGACTTCGCCGTCTTCGGGGCCGTGCAGCTCGAGACCGAGCGCCTTGCTCCAGAATGCGCCGACCAGGAGCGGGTCGCCGCAATCGATCACGATGTTCTGCCAGCGAAGAGACATGCCGCCGAGTCTAGCCGCCGGTCGGCTTCGCAAGTACTGCGTCGTGGATTGCCCCGACGTGTGCGGCCGGGGTGTACCGCTGCTGGACGTGCGCAAGCCCGCGCTCCGCGACCCCGCGAAGGTCCAGGGCGCCGCTCACCGCTCCTTCGAGTTGATCTTCCCAATCGTAGGCATCCACCAGGTATCCATTGACACCGTCGGCGATGGCTTCGCGGAAGGTGTAGGTCGGCGTGGCCATGGTTGGTGTCTCGACGATCGCGGCCTCGAAGTATTTGAGCTCGGATTTGGAGTTGGTGAAGATGTTGGTCTGCAGCGGCACGATGTTGAGGTCGGCCGACCCGATCAGCGTCTGCAGCGTGAGGAAGTCCGTCAGCGGCACGATGTCGATGCGTTCTCCGAAGCCACGCAGCGCGCTGCCGAGATCGAGGAAACCGACCACCAGCAGGCGCAGCTGTTGGTGACGCGTCATCACCTTCGCGAGCGCGGTGGCAACCAGCTCGAAATCCCGGTTGTGCGTGGGCGTGCCGCTGAAATAGCCGATGGTGCGGACCGACGAACGGGTGACCACCGGACGCGCACGACGCACTTCAGCGGAGCGCTCCAACTGCAAGGCGTTGAGAAAGTTGGGGACGACCCAGGTCGGCAGCTGTGAGAAGTCCGCGATGCGCTCGGCGAGGAACGGATTGGTCGAGATGACGCCGTCGCACAGGCGCAACATGGTCCCGATCCGCGACATGGACGCGAACCATTCGTCGAGCATCGCTTCGTCGGGGGTGCGGTCGAGCGTCTCGAGCACGAGGCTCACATAGCGTGTATCGAAGATCAGATCGTCAACGTCGAACAGGACGCGACACCCTGCGGCTCGTGCTCGCGCCACCAGGCTGTCCAGCTGCGGGAGGTAGCGCGTGCGACAGATCACCAGCGTGTCGACCGAGTTGATCAGCCGCGTGAGAATCGGCAGCTCGGCGCGGGTGAAATACGCCGCCGAGATGCGATGGTCCGGATCCGGAAGCTCGAGCGCCTCGATCATGTTGAAGACGCGGTATCGGAAGGTGCTCGTGTCCGGTACCTCGTAGAGATAGGCGACCGTGTGCGCGTCCGCAACCGACATCGAGCGGATGCGCTCGGCGATGTCCGGCGCCCACGGGTGGGGGAACTCCTGCGGGACGGGCTTGGCCGGCACCCTAGCCTTCGGGTGGGGTCAGCGTGGTCGCGAGCCGCTCGCAGATCGGCGCGAACACCGCGCTCCAGTCGGTGAGGAATTTGCTGTCGCGATGATTGGCGCGGCGACGCTCGACATCACTCGCGAGCGCGGCTCCCTGTCCGAGACCGGCGATGAGCGTGGCCAGGCCGGGGTCGGCGCAGATGATGTTCGACGAGTACTGCTCGAGCGTCCGGCGATACGTGCCGAACGTATTGGTCACCACCGCCGCTCCTGCTGCCGCCATGTCGAGGGGTGGGTAGCTGGAGTGCGGCGACGCCATGAGCGAGAACCCGAGATCCATTTGCCGCAACACCCTGTGGTAGTCGTGCCAGCCCAGGTTCTCGATGAGCGCCGGCCGGATACCACCCGGGAGTGCCACCGGCTGCAGATCACGCCCGATGAAAAAGAATTCCCACGCGTCGGCGTCGAGATGGCCGCATTCGATCGCACCGGCAATGGCCTCGATACCGCGGTAGTAGAGGTTGCGAAGGTTCTTCGGGCGTGCATAGAAGATGAATTTCCTCTTGCCGGACTTCGGACGTATCCCGCGGGATGAGGAACGCGGGAAAGGCCGGCTGGAACCAGGACACACGATCTGCCGGTACCGCCGACACGTCGTCAAACAGGTAGTCGAAGAGCGGCTTGGAGTTCACGACATAGGTGAGCGCCGGATCGGTGAGCATCTCGTCGCAGCGCAGCGATTCATCGCCTTCGGGGTAGAAGCGCCGCTCGTCCTCCTGGACGAGATAGATGATCTTCGCGGGATCGACCGATGCACGCGTTGCCCAGGTGGTCCACCACGACGTGGTGATGAAGAGATCGCCGGGGCTGACGTCGACGAGGCGGCCACTGTCGGTGTCGCGCGACGAGAAGAGAAAGTCGATATCCCCCTGCCAGGGAATGCCGTTGGCTTCGAGCACCGTTCGATAGTTGCCCGGCGGCGGCGGTTCGGAGCGCGTGATGATGCGCAGCGGCCGGTGCATGTGCCGCGCCAGCAGCGTCGCGAAGATCAGTGCGGTACCGACACCGCCGAAGAGGCTGCCGCTGCTGATGCTGTCGGTGACCACCGAGACACGCGGCGGTGCCGACGACGTCGAGTAGACCCGCAGCGGCCGAAGGTTGGGAAAGCGCTCGTCGAGGGTGTGCTGCAGCCACTGCCGCTCCACGGTGGAGGGCGCGATCTTGCTCCCGCGCGCCTGGCCGTGGCGCACGTAGTGGAGAAGCGCATTCTCGCCGCCGGCGACATCTGGGTTGCGCTCCATGTAGAAGCTCGTTGAGAAGAGCGGGCCGGGGTCGAGTCCCTGCGCAGCACCTGCGAGCACGTAGTGACGCAACGGGTCCATGCCCGACTGCCCCACCTGCGGGTAGTTGGCGCCGTACCAGCCGGCATCGAACAGGCCCGACTCGCGCACGTCACGCATGTCTCGGGGCAGCTGCAGGCGCGCGAGCGCTCGCCGGTGGAAGTTGATCCGGCCCGTGCCGCTGACGACATTCAGCGCCTTGATTGCGGATTTCGACGCCTGCGGGTAGCGCCGGATCAGCGAACGCAGTTGCGAGTACGGAGGCTCGAGGAGCGACTGCCGGAGGCGGATGTTCTCGACGCGCGACTCGTCGAGCTCATGCTGCAGGAGCGTGATCGTGAGGTCGGAGTCCCCGGCGCCGCCGGCACCGTGCGGAGGGGGCGTGTCCGCGGCGGTCAGCCCGCAAGCACCTCGGTGGCGGGCAGCAGTGCCAGGGCCGCGGCCACGATACCGCCGGCATCGAGTCCGAGCTGGCCGAGCAGCGCTCCCTGCACGCCATGCTCGATGAAGCGGTCGGGAAGGCCGAGGCGAACGATCGGCACCATCACACCGTCGGAAGACAGCAGATCGGTCACGGCTGAGCCGAAACCGCCGCTGGCGACACCGTCCTCGACGGTGATCACCGCGCGGTGCCGCTCGGCGATCTTGCTCAATTCGGGCGCGAGGGGCTTGATGAAGCGCGCGTCGACCACGGTTGCGGAGACATCCTGGGCGGCGAGCATCTGCTGCGCCTGCTCGGCGATGGCGACCATCTTGCCCACGGCGAAGATCGCCAGGTCGCGCCCGCGCTCGCGGATCTCGATGCTGGGGATCGCAACAGGTTCCAGCGGCTCGGTGCTCGGTCCGGGTGCCACGCCGCGCGGAAACCGCAGCGAGAAGGGACCATCGTGCGCGATCGCGGTGGCGAACAGCCGGCGCAACTCGTCAGGGCTGCTCGGTGCCGAGACCGTCATCCCGGGGATGCAGCGGAGATACGCGAGGTCGAGCATGCCGTGGTGGGACGGACCGTCGGCGCCGGTGATGCCGGCGCGATCGATGACGAAGGTCACGGGAAGCTTCTGCATGGCGACGTCACAGGCGATCTGATCGAATGCCCGCTGCAGGAAGGTTGAGTAGATGCACACCACCGGGCGGAGCCCGCGCATGGCCAGCCCCGCTGCGAAGGTGACCGCGTGCTGTTCCGCAATGCCGACGTCGAAGAAGCGGTCTGGGAAGCGCTTCGCAAAGTCGAGCAGGCCGGTGGAGGAGGCCATCGCCGCGGTGATGGCGACGATGCGCTCGTCCGCCTCGGCGGCTTCGCAGAGCGCCTCGCCGAACACGTCGGTCCAGTCGAGCCCTTTCCTGGCGGCCGTCCCGCTGTCGGGGTCGAACGTCGAGACCCCATGGAATTTGTCAATCTTGTCAGCAACAGCGGGTCCATAGCCCTGGCCCTTGTTGGTGACCACGTGCACGACGACCGGACCGCGGATGCGCGAGGCGTCGCGCAATGCCTTTTCAACCGCCTGGAGGTCGTGCCCGTCGATCGGTCCGCCGTATTTCAACCCGAGCGTCTCGAAGAGCGAGATCGGTGCAACCAGTTGCTTCAGGGAGTTCTTCATGCGCCGGGCGGTCTCGTAGGCGGAATGCCCGACGGCCGGGAGCGAACGGAGCGCTGAGCCGGCGACGTCCTTGGCCGCCTCGTAGCGCGGGGAAAGGCGCAGATGACCAAGGTTCTCGGCGATGCCGCCGACGGTCGGCGCGTAGCTGCGCCCGTTGTCGTTGAGGATGATCACCATCTCGGGCTTCAGCTGGCCGATGTTGTTCAGCGCCTCGTAGGCCATCCCACCCGTGAGCGCACCGTCGCCGACGACGCAGACCACCTTGCCGTCCTCGCCTCGCAGCTGGCGCGCGGCGGCGAACGCCAGCGCGTAGCTGAGCCCGGTGCTCGCGTGCGAATTCTCGACGATGTCATGCTCGGACTCGTTGCGCGACGGGTAGCCGCTGAGGCCGCCCTGCTGTCGAAGCGTGTCGAACTGCTTGGTCCGGCCGGTGAGCATCTTGTGGACGTATGCCTGGTGGCCGGTGTCGAAGATGATCGCGTCGCGCGGGCTGTCGAACACGCGATGCATCGCGACGGTGAGCTCCACGACGCCGAGGTTGGGACCGAGATGTCCTCCCGTCCTCGACACCGCGCTGATCAGCACTTCCCGGATCTCGGCACACAGACGAGTCAGATCCTCGGTACCGAGCCCACGCAGATCGTCGGGCCCGGCGATCTCCTCGAGCAGCATCAGATCAGTCTAGTGGAGGCGGCTCACCGTGGCTCCTGCGCGAAACGACCGCGCACCGCCGGTCGCGGAGCATGATTACCGGCCATGCAGGGCCTGGAGCCACGTGAGGCGGTACTCGAATGTGCCGCTCGAGATGGCGATATCGCCGAGGGAGCCCTCTGGCTTGCGGCCGATGACTGCCCGGGCGTCGAACCCGAGCGCTGGCTCGAGCGGCTGGATGAGCTGGCCTCAGAACTGCGCGCTCGATGCGGGCTGCAGGGATGCGGTCCCGCCGACGCTCCGCTGGTGGGCACCCTGCTGCGCGACCGCCTTCGCTTGCGAGGCGCCGGCGGCGGCGATCCACGCGCGCACTACCTCCATCACGTCCTCGAACGGGGCGCGGGTGTGCCGATCGCCTGCTCGGCGATCTGGATCGCGGTTGGCGCGCGCGCCGAGATTCCCGTCGAGGGCGTCAATCTTCCCGGGCACTTCGTGGTGCGGGTCAACGGCACGCTCTTCGACACCGTGGCGAGCGGTGAGCCCCTCGACGACGACGACCTGAAACGGCTCGTGGTCACCTCAACCGGTCAAGAGGTCGAGCAACTGGCGCCCGCGTTCCTGGTCCGCGCCTCCTCCAGGGACATGCTGGCGCGAATGTCGAGGAACCTGCGCCGTTGCTACACGAGCATGGAGTGCTGGGACCAGGCCCTTCGCGCGGCGGATCGCTGCGTCGACCTCGTGACCTCAGCGCCCACGGAGCGGCGCGATCGCGGGCTCCTGCTGTGGCGAATGGGCAAGGTCGTCGCCGCGCTCGCGGACATCAACGCCTATCTCGATGAAGCCCCCGAGGACTGTGCCGACCGAACCGCCATGACCGAGGTCGCCGGCCGGCTTCGCGCCTTCCTGAACTAGGCCGCGCGCGACCCCGGGTCGCGGTTCAGTGCACCCCGATCAGGAGTGACAGCGCCCAGACGAGCCCGATGACCACGAGCACGGCGAAGGGCACCATGACGAACACCACGAACGAGAACACGAGTTGCTCGTCGGGCATCAGCTCGGGGGACCGCTTGCGCACGCGCAGGTCGTGCACGTACCAGAGGATGCCCCCGACCAGGAAACCGATCAGCAGGAAGAAGATCCCCGCGAACGCGGTGACGATCCCCACCGCGTTCGGCGAGAGCGTGAACCGCCACGCAGCGCCGCCCGCGAGCGACAGCAACCCGCACGAGATGTAGCGGAGGAGCGTCGGCAGGGGGCGGGGCTGCGCCGGGTCGGGGACGCGACGTTTGGCGGCAGCCGACTTGCGTGGCGTGGTCGCTCCGGAACGAGGCGTGGCGGGCACGGCCCGAGTATAGGGAGGCCGGGGTCGCGCTCTGAACGGACCGCGCCCGAGCCCGAGCGCTCACTACACTGGGCGATCACTGCCGCTGCATGGAGGACGCAAGAACCATGACCGTGGGGGCTCCCCTGCCCGACTTCGACCTCGAGATCAGTGGCGGAGGACGGTTGACCACCGACAGCCTGCGTGGTCGACGCACCGTTCTGTACTTCTATCCGAAGGACGACACCCCCGGCTGCACGCTGGAAGGAAAGGAGTTCACGCAGCTGCACGACGCCTTTGCCGCGGCAGGCGTCACGGTCTACGGCGTGTCCCCGGACACGCTGAAGCAGCATCAGCGCTTCATCGACAAGTGCGGTCTCGGCATACCGCTGCTCAGTGATCCCGAGCGGCGCCTCATCGACGCCGAGGGTCTCTGGGTGGAGAAGACCTACATGGGACGCACCTACATGGGTGTGGCGCGCACGACCTTGCTCATCGGACCGGATGGGACCATCGAGCACGAGTGGCGGAACGTCAAGCCCAGCGGGCACGCCGCCGAAGTGCTGGAGACCGTCAACGGCCGTTAGGCGCGCGGTCGCTGGAGAGCGGATCGATCTCGACACCCTGCTGCAGCGACGGGTCATCTTCGTCGCGGGGAAAGGCGGCACCGGACGGAGCACGATTGCGGCCTCGCTGGCCCTGCTCGCGGCGCGAGCGGGCAAGCGCGTGCTCGCCGTCGACGTCGAGGCCAAGGGCGACCTTGCCGCGGCACTGGGTTCACCGCCTGCCGGCTTTGCGCCTCGGATGGTGCAGCACCACCTCTCGGTGCTCGAGCTGCGCACCGATGAGGCGTTCACGGAATACCTGAACATCTACTTCAAGGTCCCGAAGCTGACCCGGCTGACACCGCTCTCGCGAGTCTTCGACTTCATCGCCACTGGTGTTCCCGGACCTCGGGACATGATCGTGGTGGGCAAGATCGCCTACGAGGAGCGCCGTAAGGAGCCGGGGTCGCGCACGCCGGTGTGGGATCTCATCGTCGTGGACTGCGCCGCCGGCGGGCAGGTCGAGTCGCATCTCGGCGCGCCGAAGGCGATGCTCACCTTGGTGCGCGGTGGCCTGATCCGTGCGCAGGTCGAGTGGATCGAGGCGCTGGTTCGCGACCCCAAACGGACCACGGTCGTCCTCTGCGCCCTGCCAGAGGAGATGCCGGTCACCGAGGCCATCGAGCTGCACGGGCGGCTGCGCAAGGGATCGGGGGTGTCTGTCGACCTGTGCGTGCTCAATCGCGCTGTCGACGAGCCGGTATCTGCGGCGACGCGCCGGTTCATGACTGCGCTGACGGCTCCGGAGCATGAGGCGGTTGTGGAGCAGGACCTGGGCGGCCCGCCCGATCCCCTCAATGCGGGCGTCGAGCTGGCGGCCCTCCTCTACGAGACCACGGCGCGCTATCTCCGCGAGTTGCAGGCGAAGCTGCCGGTACCGGTGGTTGCGGTGCCCCTGATCGTCGACCGCACCGGACTGACCACCACGCGCGCCGTGGCCGATGCGCTCGGCAGGCGACTCGGATGACCACGGATGCGGCGGCTCGCGTCCCTGAGCGCCGTCGCACGCCCGCGCACCGCCGGAGCAGGGCTCGGCGCCAAGCTCGGCTCGCTCGACGTGGTGGTCTGTTGCGGCAGCGGCGGGGTTGGCAAGACCACCGTGAGCGCGGCACTCGGCATGGCGATTGCCGCCGCTGAGGACAAACGCGTCCTGGTGCTGACCGTCGATCCAGCGCGGCGTCTCGCCACAGCACTCGGCATCAAGGGCATCGGCGCGGACCCGGTGCGGATTCCCCGCGCACGTCTGAAGCGGGCGGGCATCACCATCAACGGCGAATTCGAGGCGCAGATGCTCGACATGAAGCAGGCGTGGGACCGGATGATCGAGCGCTACTCACCGGATCGCGCCACCACGCAACGGATCCTGCGCAACCCGCTCTATCAGCGAATCACCGATTCGTTCGTGGGTTCGCACGAGTACGCGGCCATGGAAGCGCTCTACGAGTTGCACGACGCCGGCGAGTACGACTGCATCGTGGTCGACACGCCACCCTCGCGAAACGCGCTCGATTTCCTCGAGGCGCCGACGCACTCACCGACTACGTCGGGTCACGACTGCTTTCGTTGCTGTCCACCAGCCCGTCGCGATTCGGCTTCCGTGCGATGAACTTCGCCACCGCACCCTTTCTGCGCCTCGCGGATCGACTGCTCGGCGCCGAGGTCCTTGCGGAGGTGGCGGAGTTCGTGCGCTTGCTGCAACTCCTCTACGACGGCATTCAGGAACGGGCCCGCTCGGTGTCAAAGCTCTTGCGCAGCAGTTCAGACAGGCTTTGTGGTCGTCACCACCCTGGAGCAGGGGCCATTCGCGGAGGCGGAGTTCTTCTGCACCAAGCTTCGTGAGTACAAGATGCCGCTGCGGGCGCTGGTGGTGAACCGCGTGCTGCCCGACGTGTTCCGGAACCAGGGAGGCGTTGCGGCGGCCACGACACTCGTCGAGGACGCAAAGATCGCCGCGCGCCTGTCCGCCGACCTCGGCATCCGCGTGGCTCCAGAGACGGCGCGCTTTGTTGGGCAGACCTTTCTCACCCGGCACGTCCTGGCGCAACGTGAGACTCGTCAGCTCGCCAAGCTCGGGCGCCTCGGCGACGTGCCGGTGGTGCGGGTGCCGCTCTTCAGCGAGGAAGTGACCGAGTTGGAAGGGCTGGTCCGCATCGCCAAGGTGCTCTGAGCGCGCTTCGCAACTGCGGTCACGCGTCAGGTATGCGCGTCAGCCTTGACCGGAGACGAGGCGCATCCGCGCGCTGTGCCGCCCGAGCGAGTGCGATTCGCCGACCACGTCGAGCACCGGCGGGTCGGCCAGGCGCACCACCGCGGAGTCGCCGAGGGTGATGCGCGAAACCGCCTCGATCATCGCGGGATCGGCGGTGCTGATCACCACCTGGTGGGTTGCAGACAGATCGTGCAAGAACTCGATGAGGCGGTCGCGACGGACCGGGTCCGCAGTCAGCAGCGGCTCGTCGAGCAACAACGGGGTTCGCTCGCCGGCGCCGCCGAGCACTTCGCAGAGCGCGAGGCGCAGCAGGAGCGCAACCTGGTCTCGCGTGCCGTGCGACACCGCTTCGAGCGGCACCATGTCCGGCCGCTCGCGACCGAGCAGGCCGAGCGCGAAGTGGTCGGTGTCGACGTTGACGTCGACGTAGCGCGCGCCGGTCAGGAGGCTGAGACGGCTGCTGAGTGAGTTCGGCGAGGCGTGGAGCGAGCTCGCGGTGGGTGATCTTCGCCGCCGCCTCGATCATGTCGGCGGCGATACGCAATGCCTTGAGCTGCCGAAGGCCGCGCTCGCGTGCCGCGTTGCAGGTCGAACGCTCGTCCTCGAGATCGGCGATCGCGGGCAGCGTGTCGAGGACCCCGCCGAGACGGGCGCGCAGCTCCCGCGCCTGGTCGCTCGCCGAGGTTGCCGCGCGCCGGGCGCGCTCGGCCTCGAGGTCGAGCTGCTGCATCTCGGCGGCATCGGGCGGCGCGGCGGCGAGCGCCGCCGTGGGGTCTCCGTCCCGCTGGAGCAACTGCTCGGCGACTTCGGTCTCCAGCAACTCGAGCATCGCGGTGTCGCCGCCGAGGGCTCGTGCCGAACGCTGGATCTCGTTGATGCGCCGGCGCGCCTCGTCATGCCGGCGGCGCATGTCGCAGCCGTGCCGGAATCCTGCCACCGCAATCTCGGGATCGCCCCCCGCGGGTCCGATCCCGCTGGCGGCGAGGAGCGTGCGCAGGCGAAGCTCGAGGTTCACGACCGCACGGGTCGAACGCTCGAGGTCCTCGTTCGACTGCGCGCCTGAGGCTTCCTCGGCGGCCAGCACCGCGTCCTCGGCCAGCAATTCCTCGCGACGGCGAGCGCGGACCACGACAAAGTCGACCCGATCGAGCATCGCGGCGGCTCCGGCGAGGGCACCGTCAGCGGTTGCCGACGGCGCGGGCAAGGGTTCGAGCATCCCGGCCTCAGCCGCCAGCGCCTGGCTGCGCGTGACCAGCGAGGTCAATGCACCCTGCAGGGCCTCCGCCTCGGCGCGGCGGCGTGAGGTACGCAGCTCGGTGTCGTCGAGTGCCTGGTGCAGCGTCCGCAGCACGGGCAGCCGTGCCGACAGGCGTTCGAGCTCGTCGGGGTCGATCCCTGCGTCCAGCGCAAGCGCGCCGGCCGCGTCGCGAGCACGTGCGGCGGATCGTGACCGCTGCCACCCGCGCCAGCCGCAAAAGGCTGCGGTCGCCGCCCCGAGCAGGGCGACGATGACCGCTGCCAGGTTTGCGTGTGCGTGCGCAAGTCCCACGGATGCCGCCACCGCGAGGCCCGCGAGCAGGAGCGCCGCGACACCGAGTGCGAAACCGCCGCGCTGCGCCGCCTCCAGCTGAGGCACGAGTTCGTCGATGACGGCGGCGGGAAGGGCCCGGAGCCCTGTCGCCGCGATCTCACGGCGAAGCGCCGCCTCGCGGGCGTCGTCACCGGTGTCACGCCGAACCGCTGCTGCGGCAGCGATCAGCTCGCCGCGCAGACGTTGCGAGCGTTCGCCGAGATCGCTGCCGGCGTCGCCGGCGGTGCCGATCGCCGCGACGCCCGCGGCGATCTCTTCACGGCGGGTGCGGATCGGACGCAGCCGGTCGGCCGCCGCCGTCCAGCGCGCTTCGGCGCCTTCGGAGTTCGACCGCGCCTGGGTCAGCTCGCCACCGAGGGCCGTGACCTCCGTTTCAGCGTCGAGCGGGAACTGCGCATATGGCGCCGTGGCCTCGAGCTCGGCGGTCTGGAGCTTGGCCTCGCGGATCAACTCGGTGAGCCGTACCCGGCGATCGGCCACGTCGGCGAGACGGCCCGAGAGCCTCGCGCGTTCGGCCACGACCCACCGGCCGGCCTCGGCGCTCAGCACCTCGTCCAGTCGCGCCAGCCGCTCCTGATCGATGGCGACCGCAGCCAGGCGGGCCCGCGCGTCAGCGATGGTGCGGTCGAGGACCCGCAGCCGGGCGGTGGCGACGCCAAGTGGACTGGTGCCACGCCGTTCGGACCCCACCCGATCCATCGCCGCGCGGAGGCGGACGAGCGCCTGGGCGGCGGTGGTGCCCCGGCGCGTATCGGCAAGGCGCTCGATCGCTTCCTGCAACTGGACTGCTCGCTGCCGGGCGCCTTCGGGCGCGTCGATGCGCAGCCCGTCGTCGCCGAGCCAGGCAGTGGCGCAGAACACCGACTCGTCGATCCCCAGGTGAAAGCGACCTGGCGTGACCGTGCGTCCGCTGCGCAGCTCGTCAGTCAGCTCCGACCCACCGAGCTCGAGTACCTGCACCGACTGCTCGCGTGTGTCGAGCCGGCGGGCAACCCGGATGCGGCGCCCGTCATCCAGCCGGTAGGTGAGCGCCAGGCCATATCCGCCGCGAGCCCACGGCTCGTAGCGTGCCCAGTCAGAGCGATCGACTGCACGACCCTGGCCTCCGGCGTCGAGGCCATAGAGCGCACCGCGCACCGCCCGGAGCAGCGTCGACTTGCCCGAACTCGTTGCGGCCGGCGATGACCGTCACGCGTGGATGCAGCTCGGCAGTCACATCGTGCAGACAACCGAAGCCGGTGATCTCGAGGCGTTCGAGGATCATCGCAAGCCGACTTCGGCGCCGGACAGCGCCATGAGACCGTAGCGGAGCGCGTCCTCGAGCACCTCGGCCAGGTCGGGGTCGGCGTCCGCGGCAGCCGCGGTTGCGGCGCGGAGGAATGCGCCGCGCGTGCTCTCCTCGTTGATTGCGGCATCGAGGTCGATCAATGGCGTGGTGAGGTCGCGCACCTTCACGACGGCGAGGTTGAGGCGCTCGCGCACCGCGAGCTCGACGGTGAAAGCATCCATGGACACGGCGCTGTCGATGGCACCGGTGAGATCGACGCGAATCATGGTTCGCTCCGGATCGTCGAAGCCCGTTGCGGCACAGCTCATCGCGACCTCTTCGATCACCGACTCGACAGAGCCGCACTCCTCGGCGTCGCAGGTCACGTTGTGCACGGTCCAGCGGTTGGTGTCGTGCGCGAGGAAGTGCACATCGCCCCGTCCGGTGACCTCGACGACCACCGGTCCGCGCCCGCCCTCATCGTCGAAGCCGAGCGGCTCCGGCGTGCCCGGGTAGAGCAGTCCCGACGTCGTGTCGAGGCGGCGCCGATGATAGTGACCGCAGAGTGCCGCCGCGAACCCCGAGGCGCGGATGCGGTCGGCGTGGAACGGACCGTGGACGGACTTTCCCTCGGGCCTCGATCCAAGCTCGGCGCCGTGAAAGAGCGCCAGGTGCACGCCAGATCCCGAGGTCGCGGGAGCCTCGCCGAGCGGATCCCCCTGCCACGCCGGCTCGCGATGGCCCAGTCCCCAGATGGTGAGGCCGTCGGTGAGCTCGAATGGCTCGAGGTTGGTGGTGCCGAAGATGGTCACGTTCGAGGGCCATTCCACGCGCCGGTACAGGGAGCCCGGCAGCAGCGCATCGTGGTTTCCGGGCGCGATGAGTACACGCATCGGCTGCCACGACGCGAAGGTGTCCGCGAGGAAGCGGCCGGTGTCCACACCGGCGCGCTCGTGCTCGTAGAGGTCGCCACCGATGGTCACGGCGGCACAGCCCGATTCGACCGCGAGGTGCCCGGCACTCACCAGTGCCTCACGCAGTCCTTGACGCCGTCGCCGAGCGAGCTCGCCCTGACAGCCCATGGAAGCGAACACCCGGTCCAGGTGGAGGTCAGCGAGATGGAGGAGACGTGTGGTCATTCTGCTGAGGGGGAGCACCGCGACCTGGGGCGAACGTCAGTTCGGCACACACTAGCACAGGTACGTCGCTGACACTTCTGACACAATTGATTGGTACCGATTGGGTTCTTCCGGGCTTTCCGCCTGGAATCACGTCGGGACAGCGGGTGGGGGATCAGGTGGATTTTCGATTGGATTTGTCTCGGCGTTCCAGCCGGGTCGGAGCGGTGCTCGTCGGGGCTGCCGTGGCCGTTCGCGTGCTCGTCCTGCCGGTCGCACCGGGCGTTCGCGCACTGGACGCGGTGATGGGTGCGATCGCGATCTGCATCGGCGCAGTGCTCATGCGTCTGCCCGAGCCTTTGGCGCCGCACCGGCCGACGATGGAAGCGTTGGGAGCAGTCGCGCTGGCGGCGGTGGCGGCTGTCGGCCTCCGCGTCGCGGCCGCGCAATTGCCCGATTTCACGCTGGTTGCCGCACTCGGCTTCAGCGCAATCCTGGTCGGACTCAACACGGCATCGGGCCTGTTCGGCGTCCAGTCCGGCGCGCGCTCCTGTCCCGGACCGAGCAGGCACCGGCAATCGCCGCCTGCGCCCTGGTGGTCGCGCTCTTCGTCGTGCTCTGGCTCAGCAGCGCCCCGCCGGCGACCGGTATCGGCTCACTCCTCGTCGCTCGGCGCTCATGGTGGGCATCAAGCTGCTCGCGGTCGGCGGCGTCGAACAGGGCCGCTCCCAAAGCGACGCGGAAACCCGCCGCGGCCATGTCTACGCGACCCTCGGACGCAAGCTCGGCGTCGCCCGTGATGTGACCTCGGTCGCGTCGGCCGTCCTCGAGGCCTGCCGCGAGACCTTCCCGGAGACATCGACGGGCATGGTGCTGATCAGCGATCCGGCCGACGGCCTGCTGAAGTCGCCCGGAGTCTTCCTTGCGCCGGCGGCGTCGGCATTGGCGGACCCGCGTACGAGCTGGCCCCCGGCGAGGGTCTTGGCGGCTCGGTCTTCCTATCGGAGCGTGCGGAACTCTGGCCGACGACGCTCTCCGCGTCGATGGCCAGGCGAGCCTGCGCGAGGCCAATCGAATCCGCCTGCGCAGTTCGAAGCTGGGATTCGTCCGCTCGGCGATCGGCGCGCCGATGCGCGTCGACGGCGTCGCGATCGGCGTCATCCTGCTCACCTCCGAGCAGCGCGAACACGCCTGGTCGGACGAGGACGCGGCGACCATCGAGGCGCTCGCGGATGAAGCGGCCCGCGCCATCGAACGCGCACGGCGTCACGAGGAGGAGATGGGACGCGCGCTTCTCGACGCCGTCACCGGGATGGCCACGCGCACGCAGCTGATCACGGTCATCGACAAGGAGCTCGCGCGCGCCTCGCGCCGCGAGACGACCCTCGCGCTGATCATGACCGACATCGACGGCTTCGAGGAGTACAACGACCGGCGCGGACACGATGCCGGCAACCGTGTGCTCGAGGCCTTTGCCGACGTTCTGCGCGCGATCCTCCGCAGGGAGGACAGCGCCGCCCGCTTTGGCGGTGACGAGTTCGTCTGCGTCCTCCCCGGCGCCGACCGCGAGCAGGCACGTGCGATCGCAGCGCGTATCCAGCAGCGCTTCACGGCGGAGACCGCCGGCGATCAGATGCTCGGCCGATCCGGCGCGACCGCATCGGTGGGGGTCGCGGTCTACCCGGGTGATTCGCAGGACGTCAGCGGTCTGATCGACTTCGTGACCAGGGATCTGGCCGCCGCCAAAGCTTCGCAGGAATTGACCGGCCGCTCCAGGCTCCGCCGTCGCGCACGAGACACTGCTCCGAGTTGACATCGACAGTCGAATAGTTCTACACTAGAACTATTCGTCCATCGAACACTCGAGGGAGCGTGTGACCCCAGCCACCCTTGCCGCGCGGTCCGCGGCATCGGCACAAGACCGGCGAGTACGCCGCGACGAGCTTGCTGCGGCTCTCTTCGGCTACATCGGCGGTCTCAAGCGCCGCCTCATGACGAGCGTTCCGGAAGAGTTGAAAGGCGAGTTCGGGGCGGTGACCTGGCATCAGGTCGGCGCGCTCGAGCAATTGCGGGCGCAGCGTCGAACGGCGCGACCATGAACGAGATCGCGCGCATGCAGCAGTGCGCACTCAGCTCGGCGAGCGCACTCGTCGACCGCATGATCCGGCTCGGGTTCGCAGAGCGGCGTCATGACCCGGAGGACCGGCGCATCATCCATATCACTCCCACGCACTCGGTGTGCAGGTGCTCGAACGGTTCAACTCGGCGCGCAAGGTCGTTGCGCTCGAAGCGCTGGCTCCGTTGACCGATGAGGACCTCGAGACGCTCGTGCGTCTCATGGGCAAGGTTGTCGACAGCGGGGACCACGCTCACACAGGCGAGGGTGCGCATGACTGACGTTCTCGACCGCACCGACGTCGCCACGATCGCGCCCCCGCCGGGTCCCGTGACCACGTCGCCCGGGCGTATCGGACGCTTCGAGTACAAGTGGATCGCGCTGGCAATCGTCCTGCTCGGCACGATCATGACGATCCTCGACGCGACCATCGTCAACATCGCGATCCCGACCTTGCAGACCGACCTCAAGGCCGGCTCCTACGCGGACATCGCCTGGGTGGTGACCGGCTACATGCTCGCGCAGGGCGCAGTGATTCCGATCTCGGGCTGGGCGAGTGACCGTTTCGGCACCAAGCGTCTGTACCTCATCACCATCGCGCTGTTCACGCTCGCCTCGATGGCGTGCGGGGTCGCGCAGAACCTTCCGGAGCTGGTGTTCTTCCGCGTGCTGCAAGGCCTTGGCGGCGGCATGCTCATGCCGATCGGCATGACCATCATCATGCGTGCGGTCGGACCTCAGAACATGGGCCGTGTCATGGGGATCTTCGGCATCCCGATGCTGCTCGCACCCGCCGTCGGACCGGTGCTCGGTGGCTGGTTCGTGCAGGACTTCTCGTGGCGGCTGATCTTCTATGTCAACGTCCCGATCGGCATCATCGCGTTCGTCTCGGCGTGGCGATTCCTGACCGAGAACGACCGCTCGCGCGGCCTGCGTCTGGACACCTTCGGACTGCTGACCGCGCCGCCGGCGGCGGTGGCGATCATGTATGCAGTCGACCAGAGTTCAACGCTCGGCTGGGGCTCGCTGTTCGTCATCAGCATGCTCGCCGGCGCAGCGATCCTCATCGCCGCGTTCGTGCTCTCGCAACTTGACCGGCGCCGCATGGCGACGCTGTTGATGGCGCCGATGGCGGCATTGCTGTTCATCGTCGGGGTGCGCAACGGCCTGGTCGACGGCTGGACATCGCTGGACACCATCGTGATGTTCGGCGGGACCGCCCTGGCCCTCGTCGACCTCGCCATCGGGAATCGTGGCAACCCGGAACCGCTGCTGCAATTGCGGCTGTTCCGCGATCCGACCTTCTCGTGGTCGATGGGGCTGAGCTTCATCATCGTCACCGCGCTCTTCGGCGGCATGCTGCTGCTTCCGCTCTACCTGCAGGAGGTGCATGGCTACAGCGCGCTCGAGACCGGGCTGCTGCTGTTGCCCCAGGCCGTGACCGCCGCCATTGCGATGCCGGTCGGCGGCTATCTCACCGACCGGTTCGGACCCCGACCCGTGGTCGTCACCGGCATGGTGATGCTCGCCATCGGTGGTCTGATCCTTGCGCAGATCCATCCGGACTCGTCCAACTGGCTGGTGGTGAGTGCGCTGCTCCTGCGCGGATTCGCGATGGGTTTCTCGATGATGCCGTCGATGGCAGCGGCGATGGCGCGCGTTCCGCACAGCCTCAGCTCCAGTGCATCCAGCATCTCCAACAGCCTGCAGCGCATCGGGTCGTCGATCGGCATCGCGGTCCTGGTCACGGTGCTTGCCGCACAATTCACCACCGCGATCAACCAGGCCCCGTGCGCCCCGTCGCAGGCGGTGCTCAGCGCCGCGTCGACCTCGGGCCACGAGCTCACCCGCGCGGAGTTCTGCAGCGGTCTGCAGACCGAGTTCTCGAGCTTGATCCAGAATGGCGGCCAGCCGTCGGGCTCGCGCCACGTCGCGCCTGTTGTGGCCAGTTTCAGCCAGACCTACGCATCCCAGGCATTGAGCACATCCTTCGATCGGACCTTCGTCTTCATCTCGATCCTCACGATCCTCGGTGTCATTCCCGCGTTCTTCCTCCGACGTCCCGAGAAGACGGTGGCCGAGCATATGCCGCAACTCGATGTCGCGTAAGGTCCTCGTCCTCGGCGGCACCGACTTCGTGGGCCCGGCGATCGTCGAGGCAGCGCTCGCGCGCGGCGACGCCGTGACGGTCTTCCACCGCGGGCAGACAGGGTCGGCGCCGGACGGCGTCGACGTGATCCTGGGCGACCGCACCAACGCCGCCGACCTCGACCAGCTGACCACCCAGGACTGGGACCTGGTGGTCGACGCCTGGTCGAAGGCTCCGCGCGTCGTGCTCGAGGGCGCGGACTCGAGCCGCACGCGGCACGCTACGTGTACATCTCCACGATCTCGGTGTATGTCTCTGCCAACTGGGCGACCGAGGCGTCGCCGACCGTTGATGCCGAACCGACGCCGACGCCACCGACTACGCGGCTGACAAACGGGGGGCGGAGCTGGCGATCGAGAGTGTTTTCGGCGCTGAGCGTTGCGTCTTTGCGCGGCCGGGATTGATCCTCGGACCTCGCGAGAACATCAACCGCCTTCCCTGGTGGCTGCGCCGGATCGCCAGGGAGGCAACGTTCTCGCGCCCGAACCGAAGGAACTCCCGGTGCAGTTCATCGACGCGCGCGACCTCACCGCCTTCGCCATCGACACGCAGCTGAATGGCGCTGTCAACGTGCTCAGCCGGCCCGCCATACGACGATGGGGGAGATCATCGAGCTGTGCACGGAGGTGACCGGCTCGAACGCGACCTTCACCTGGGTCGACGCCGAGTTCCTGCTCGAGCACGATGTCACGCCCTGGACCGAGCTGCCCATCTGGGTGCCGCCGATTGGCGAGTACCAGGACTTTTACAGCTGCGACTTGTCGGTGGCGTTCGGCGCGGGCCTCACCTGCCGGTCGGCACGCGACACCGTCCGGGACACCTGGGCGTGGCTTGCCGCGCACCCCGAATGGCAGCAGGTCGTGCGAGCCAACCGCCAGCCCACCGGGCTCGACGCCGCGAAGGAAGCGGCCCTCCTGGCAGCCTGGGCGGGTCAGTCGCCGGCTTCTCGGTAGCGCCGCCGGCGCTGCGCGACCAGCTCGTCGATCGGAATCGCCGCGATCTCGTCGAGGTTGCGGATGACCGCGCCGCGAATCGCTGCGATCACCAGCGGCGCGTGCGCGTGGGCTCCGGGCGCAGGCTCGGGGATGATCTCGTCCACGAGGCCGATACGGTGCGCAGTCTCGACACCCGGCTTGAGTGCGGCGGCTGCCCGAGCGCGTTGACCGGCGTCGCGGTACAGGATCGCCGCGCACGTCTCCGGCGGCGCGACGGTGTACACCGCGTTCTCGAGCGCCAGCACACGGTCGCCGAGCGCCAGTGCGAGTGCCCCGCCTGAGCCTCCCTCGCTGAGCACGACGCTTACCGTCGGGACGCGGAGACCGAGCATGCAGAGCAGCGCTTCAGCGATCGCCCACGCCTGGCCCCGCTCCTCGGCGCCGATGCCCGCGTGCGCGGCGGGCGTGTCGACCAGGCAGACAACCGGCATCGAGAACTTCTCGGCCTGGCGCATCAGGCGCATCGCTTTGCGATATCCCTCGGGGTGCGGCATTCCGAAGTTGTGCAGCGCCCGCGTCATCGGGTCGGTGCCCTTCTCCTGGCCGATCACCATGACCGATCGGCCGCCGAGACGGGCCGGGCCGCCGACCACAGCGCGGTCATCGCCGAACAGTCGATCACCGCGGAGCTCTGTCCAACCCCCGGTGATGGCAGCGATCACCTGCAACGCCCGCGGGCGCTCCGGGTGACGCGCCAGCTCGACTGCCGCAAAGGCGATGCGCTCGCGCTCGGTGGTCTCGATGCTGGTGGTCATGCGCGTCCCGAATAGATGCGGACCAGCGTTCCGACCGTGTCACGCAGACGCGCACGCTCGACGACCATGTCGACCATGCCGTGCGCGAGCAGGAACTCGGCGGTCTGGAATCCCTCCGGCAGCTTGTCGTGCGTCGCCTGCTCGATGACTCGACCGCCTGCGAACCCGATGCGCGCGCCAGGCTCGGCGACGATCACGTCGGCTTGCACAGCGAATGATGCAGTGACGCCACCGAAGCACGGATCGCCAAGGATGCTGATGTAGGGGAGGCGAGCTTCAATGACCTCGGAGACGGCGGAGGAGCACCGCGCCATCTGTGCGAGGGACGCGATGCCCTCCTGCATGCGCGCGCCGCCCGATGTGCACACAGCAACCAGTGCGCGTTGCTCGGCAACGGCGATCTCGCATCCCTGCGCAAAGATTTCGCCTGCACCGCTTCCCAGCGAACCGCCCAGAAACGCGAAGTCCATGCACGCCAGCACAACGGGATTCCCCGCCACCGAAGCGGTTGCGATCTGAAACGCTTCGTGCAATCCAGTCTTCTCGCGGGCACGCGCCACGCGTTGCGGATAGGGGACCCCGTCGTCGAAGCCGAGCGGGTCGCGGTCGCCGACGTCGATGCGCAGCGTCTCCGCGGTGTTCGGGTCGGCGAGCTGCTCAATCCGCTGCGCCGCACCGACAACGCCGTGATGCCCGCATTCGGAGCAGACGTTGAGGTCGGCCGCATAGCGCTCCGCAACGAAGCGGCGCTTGCATCGCGGGCACGCAACCGTGCCGGTGGTCGGTGCGGTCGGACGGAGCTCGGGTCCGGGCGCTTGCAGCCTGTTTCGCGGCGCCTGGCGCCGCGACGTCACCTGGTCGGCGCGGTCCATCGCAGTGCGATCCCACCCCATACAACGCCGGATCCAAACGCGATGCAGACCACGCGATCACCCTGCCGGAGCCTGCCGGTTTCGACCGCCTCGGTCAGCGCGATCGGGATGGAGGCACCGCTGGTGTTGCCGTAGCGGTCGATATTGATCAGGACGCGGTCGAGCGGCATGTCGAGACGCTTCGCGACTGCCTCGATAATGCGCAGGTTGGCCTGGTGCGGCACGAGCAGGGTCACGTCGTCGAGTGTCCAGCCGGCTTCCTCGCAGACCGCGAGCGCGGTGTCGGCCATCCGCTCGACGCCCATGCGGAAGGTGCCCTTGCCGTACATGCGCAGCCCGTTCTCACCCTCCTCTTCGCCGGCCTTGGGGCCGTAGTAGATGAGGTCCGCGCCGGAGCCGTCCGCGCCCCAGCGAACCCCTTCGATGCCGCCGTCATCCGAGACGCCCAGCACCGCGGCGCCGGCGCCGTCACCGAAGAGGATGCTCGTCGAACGGTCCTTGTAGTCCACCAGCGATGTGAGCGCATCACCGGCGATCACCAGCACACGGCTCATGCCCGAGGAGACGATCAGCCCGCGACCGATCGCGACCCCGTAGACGAACCCGGCGCAGGCGGCGGCGATGTCGAAGGCGGGAATGCCTGCGAGCCCGAGCCGGCGCTGGACGAGACATGCGGTCGAGGGCAGCGGGCTGTCCGGCGAGACGGTCGCGACGATGAGCGCGTCGACGCTGTCGACCCCGGCCGCGGCCATGGCCCGGCGGCCGGCTTCGGCGGCCATCATCGAGGTGGTCATCCCAGAGGCCACCTTGCGGCGCTCGCGAATCCCGGTCCGCTCGAGGATCCAGGCATCCGAGGTGTCCACCATCGCCTCCAGGTGGGCATTGGTGATGACCTCCTCGGGAACGTAGGACGCCATACCCAGGATGGCCGCTGTCTTGGCCGCTCCTGGCAGCACTCCGAAGGGCGCGGACGCGGGGGCGCGAAGAATCGCCATCTCGCCAGAAGCTTAGGCGAGCGCCGGGGGTTACGTCACCGTTGCGCTGTTGTACATTTCCCGACCGAGATGCTCGGGAGCCTGGTCGCGGTCAACAATCCGTTCCCGTTTTCGATCAGCGGGTTCACCGGGCTGACCACTGCCCAGATCATTTCCTTCCTGCTCGACTTCGTTGTCTTCAATGCTTTCGTGGTCCTGATCGTGATCGCCATGGTCTCCTTCTACTTCACCTCGAAGCCTCGCCACGGCACCGTGCGGACGGCGGCGATCTGGCACTTCTACGCAGTCCTCTGGATGCTGGCCGCATTCGTGGCACGGTCTGGAGCGCCCCGGCTGAGAAGACCTTCCTGGGCGGTACCGGCCTGGCGACGCTCGGGATCGGTCAGCGCGCGATCAACGCCTTCATCGGTGTCGGCTTCGCGGTCATCGCCATGATCTGCATGGGCGTCGGCTTCGCGCGCGCCTCGAAGCAGAACCGCGCGATTCGCGAGGAAGTGCTGGCCGCAGTCTGAGCGCGCGGCGCCTCGCGCTCGTGCTGGTGCACACTTATTCCTAACAGGTGTTGTGCGTGGGACCGTGAATCACCGCCCGCACACCCCTCGCCGCTCAGCGGAGCGAGAACGAGAGTATCGAAGCCGGGTTCAACAGCGCGAAAGCGCGCTGGACCGCGTGCGTCTCGTTGGTGATCGCCGTGATCCACAGCGCCGAGAGGTTGGTCACCGGCAGGAAGTCGCCCGGATGACGCTCGAGATGGTCCTGGAGATCGTTGCCCGGCGAGAGGTGGACGTCGCCGACCAGTGAGATCGCCGAGGTGTTGATCGACGCCGCATAGGGCACGGTCTCGCGCCACATGGCGGAGTTGCCATCGGGCACCTCCTCGAGCGGGCAGACCAGGATCACGCCGGACTTGGCGATGGTCACCCGAGGCTCGAGCCGGCTCAGGACCGGGTAGTTCGTGGAGAGGGGCTCGGCCCGCGAATTCCTGACCTGAATGAATGCTCCGAACCGGTTGATGCTGTCGCTGAGGCGTTCCGCGCCGATGACCTCGAGCTCGCCCGTCAACCGGATGAAGGTGCCGTAGATCTCGACCTCACGCCATCCGCTCACAGGCTTCCAAGGCTACTCTCCGGTGGCGGTTGCGGGCGGCTTGATGGAAGGCGCGGCACCGTGCGCGCTGTGACGTATCCTTTCGGCCGTCTGACGCTCCGAACATGAGATATGGAACGCCTCATCGTCGCTCTCCGCACTGACTTCGGATGCTTCGCGATCATCGTGGCATTCGTCGTGATCATGATTTCGGCGATCGTTTTCGCCAACATCCTCACGCCTCCGGCGAGCAACCCACTCCTGTAGACGGGGATGCCGGGCACCGCGACCCCTGACCGGGCGGCGCCGCTGCCGCAAGCTCGTAGAATCGTCCCGACAACCCGACCCCTCCAGAGGACTGTATGGCGCTGAATCCGTACGAATCGCCGCGAGGGAAGTTGCGTGCTCGCGCCGAATCGACACGACGTCAGTTCCTGATGATCATGGGCGGCTTCGCTGCCCTGGGAGCGAGCCTGTTCGGCGGTATCGAAGTCCTCAAATTCATGTTCCCGCAGGCGTCGGGCAACGCCCCGGCACTGTTCAAGACCGCGTTCACATTCGAGGAGTTGACGGGCGGCATCGTGGGTGGGAAGCCGGTCACGCCCGTGAACGTGCTGTCGGAGACCGACAAGCGCGTCACCGTCGTGCTCGACGACGCCGGCATCTATGCGGTGTATCTCGTCTGCACGCACCTCGGCTGCACGCCGAACTACGTCACCGACGTCACCACCGGCTCCGGCGTCAGTCCGACAGTCGCCAAGGCCCGGGGTGTGCGCGCGTCGGATCAGCGCCTTCCCAACGGCTGGGCCTGCCCCTGCCACGGAAGCCGATACTTCATCGACTCGACGAACTTCTACGGGCCGGCGCCGCGGCCGATGGACTGGGTCAACATCGAGGTCACCCCTGACGGTTTCTTCGCGGTTGACCGGGCGGCACTCGTGGCCACGCGCGGCCCTGGCAACAACAGTGCGCCAGAATGGCGCCTGCTGGTCGACACCAAGAAAAGCAACGGCAAGACCCTTGGGGTCTAATGAGGAGGCGGCTTCGCGGATGAGGGGTCACGGTCGATGAGCGCTACCCCGGGCCAGGCCAACCCGATTCGCGCCTTCGTGGCGCAACTCTGGGGCTCAGTCTTTCGCCATGGTCTGCCGACCAACGACAAGGTCGCCGCTCGCACCGCGCTGACCAACTTCTTCCTGCACATCCATCCCGTCCGCGTGAAGAAATCGGCGGTGCGCGTGTCCTACACGCTCTGCCTCGGCGGACTGTCCTTCTTCCTGTTCATCCTGCTGACGATCACCGGGCTGTTCCTGATGTTCTATTACATCCCCTCGGTGGATTCGGCGTACCAGAACGTCAAGGATCTGCAGTTCGTGGCGGTGTTCGGGGACATCATCCGCAACATGCATCGCTGGGCTGCGCATGCGATGGTGATCACCGTCTGGCTGCACATGGCCCGCGTGTTCTACCAGGGCGCGTACAAGCCGCCTCGGGAGTTCAACTGGATCATCGGGACGTTCCTGCTCCTCATCACTCTCCTGCTGTCGTTCTCCGGCTACCTGTTGCCCTGGGACCAGCTCGCCATCTGGGCGATCACGGTCGGCACCAACATGGCCAAATACGCACCCATCGTCGGGCCCTACACCCGATATCTCCTGCTCGGTGGCGATCAGGTAGCACAAGGCGCTCTGATTCGCTTCTACGTCTTACATGTGATCGCCTTACCCCTGATCGGCTTCCTGCTGATGGTCGTACACTTCTGGCGCGTCCGTAAAGACGGGTTCACAGGAGGCCTCTGATGGCAACGGTCGTCGAGGGAGGACGCGACCCACGCGGTCCCGTCACGCCGCGCCCGCAGGCGCCCGTGTCGGGGCCGGAGCTGGCGAGCACGCCACTGGTCATCCGTCGCAGGGAGGACGAGGAGACCGTCGTCACCTTCCCCTACCTGGTGTGGCGGGAGTTCATCGCCGGCCTGGCCGCATTCGTCTTCCTGTTGCTGGTCTCGATCCAGGTCAACGCGCCGCTGCTCCAGCGGGCCAACACCTCGATCACGCCGAACCCGGCCAAGGCCCCCTGGTACTTCGTCGGGCTCCAGGAGCTGCTCGAGCGCTTCCCGCCGATCATGGCCGGAGTCGCGTTCCCGAGCTTCGTGATCATCTTCATGATCCTGACGCCGTACCTGGATCGCAACCCCAGCCGGCGCCCGCAGGACCGCAGGGTGGCGATCGTGCTCTTCACCATCTATGTCTGCCTCGCGGTGGCGTTCGTCGTGATCGGTGAGTTCTTCCGCGGCGAGGCGTTCAACTGGGACTGGACGCTGATCCTTGGTCACCCGGGACTGAGCTCGCCCGTATGAGGACGCGGATCCTCTTTGTCGGCTTGAGTGTCGCGCTCCTGGCCCTGGTCGCATGGGCGGCCTTCAAGGACAGCAGTGGACGCACCTATATCGCCATCCAGCAGCAGTACCAGAAGGACTATCCGCAATCGGATTTCAACGTCCAGGTCGAGCAGCTCTTCCCAACCTTCCCCCAGGCGACCATCGAAGGTGACACCTACCGGGTCGAGCGCTGCATCTCCTGCCACGTGCCGGACATCGGCACGGTTGGTCCGGTGCAGGCAGCGCTGCGTCTGAGCAAGGACTTCTTCAAGTACGAGCCGAATGCGAAGCAACTGACTGCGGACTTCCACCTCACCGGTATTCACCCCGCCTACATCACCGCGACCGGCGGCGACTACCCGCCGTCCATGAGCTACGCCGCCTACGGCGCCAGCGGCTTCACGTCGTACAAGTTCATCCCCTACACCGCACCCGGCGTGCCCCCTGCGAAAGCGGTCACCGTCGAGCAACCCGGTCCGCTGCCCTCATTCCTCAATCCCTCGACCAACTACGGGACGGCGGGGACTCCCACCGGGCAGCTGGGCATCGATCAGATCGGGTGCATCGTCTGCCACAACGGCAACCGGCTCGGTCTCGACGAGACCGACGCGCATCAGAACCTCATCGTCAACCCCGAGTACGCATTCACCGAGGGCGCGCAGCTCTACTACCAGAACTGCGCCCGCTGCCATGGCGGCCTTGGTGAAGGCGGAGCAGGTCCGCCGCTGAACAATCAGGACCGCCTTGGTTACTTCAATGAGGATTACTACTACCGCTGCATCATGTACGGCTTCACCGACTTCGAGCACTACGGCAGCATCATGCCCAACTGGGGCGGCATCGCCCAGGACTACGACCCCGCCAAGAACCCGCCTGGCGCCGGGGTCGTCGAGAACAAGACCGCAGTGCTGACCCAGGCGCAGATCAACCTCCTCGTCCAGTTCATCCGCCAGTGGGAGAACTACAGCACGCTCCCATGAATACACTGCCCATGAACCGATTGCCCGGGACCACGTTGCCCATCTACGCGTCGCCCGCGAGCAGGCAGCGATGAAGCGTCGCAGCACCTTCGCGCGCGACCTGATCGGGACACTGGCCGTCTTCTTCGGGCTGATCCTGTTCACCTTCATCCTGATCTACGCCGAGTTCCTGCTCGAGAACTTCAAGGCGCACTGAGGTCATGCCACTCCCGTTGCTCGCGGTCCTGTATCCAGGCGAAGCCGGCTGGGGCGACGTCCTGTTCGTGGCCATCTGGGCCTTCGGGACGCTGCTGCTCGCGGCCTATTACCTCTACCGAGCCTTCGTCGGCCGATGAGGTTGGCGGTGCTGCGGGGCGACCGCGCCCACTGCGTGTATCGGCGCGCCGGTGATGGCGGCTGAGGCGGGAGGGGTCAGCCCCTTGCGGCACCCGAGTCCCAGCATTGCCGCTGGGCTTTCGGTCATCCCCGGACTTGGCCAGCTCTACACGTGGCATCCACGCAAGGCGGCGTTCTACTTCCTGTGGACGCTGTTCACGATCGGCCCCGCGATCCTGCTCATCATGGCCGGGCAGAGCATCGGCCACTCGCTCCTCACCCACAAGGCCGGCGCCCTGTTCCTGCTGGTCGCGCTGGTGTCCGTGTTCGTGTTTCTCGGCCTCATCCTGGCCGGCCTGTTCCTCTGGGCGAGCTCGATCATCGATGCCTACCAGAGCGCCGTCGCATTGCGCGCCGGTGATCCCGTGACCGCCGCGCGTCGAAGGGGGTTCCGGCTGTGAGCCCGCCCAACCCGATTGCCATGCTCGGGCGCCTCCGGCGCCGCAATCGGTCGACGGCCACCGGCGAGGTGCTGCCGGATCCGTCCCTCCCGCCGAAGAATCGCGGGTCATGGGATCGGGCGGCGCTCATCAACACGGACATGACCGAGCTGGTCAAAAGCGAGATCAACACCAAGACCAAGACGTGGCAGCGGTGAGCCGGGGAGCGGCGCTCGGTCATGCCGACCGGCGAAGCGCGACGACCGAGAATTGCCCGTCTGAAGCTCGCTATGCGATCATCCTGCGTCGCGGATGAACCTGCTCGCAGCGTCCACCTGTTGCGTCAACAATGCCGGCGTCTTCGGTGACGGCGGCCAGATCAGCGACCGCGCGCTCGGTGTCTATACCGCAGTGTTCTGGTCGTCGGTCGTGCTCGGTCTCATCGTCACCGGCCTGCTCGTCTATGCGTTCATCAAGTTCCGCCGACGCAGCGACGAGGACGATCCATCGCAGTTTCACGGCAACACGAGGCTCGAGATCGCCTGGACGCTCGTCCCGCTCGCGACCTTCCTCTCGCTCTTCGGCCTGACCGCGGTGAACATGCCCTTCATCAACAACCAGAACGCGGCCACGAAATACACGGTGACCGTGATCGGGCAGCAGTTCAGCTGGACGTTCGACTACGGCACGACCAGCTCCGGCAGCCGCATCCGAAGCTTTGGAACGCTGTACATGCCCGAGAATCAGTTCGTCGAGTTGAACATCGTCTCGACCGATCCGCCGTGCAACAGCAAACCGACGGCCACCTCCGAGGACACGCTCGCGCACGAGCTCGCCACCGAGGGATGCGGCGTCAACCACAGCTTCTATGCGCCCTCACTCGGTCAGCAGATGAACGCGATCCCGGGTGATGTCAACAACGCGCCGCTCGAGGCGCGCCAGGGCACCTACTACGGGCAGTGCACCGAGCTCTGCGGGATCGGCCACGCCCAGATGACCTTCGTGGTCGTCGCCTTGCCCGCGAATCAGTTCCAGTCGTGCGTCTTCGGCAATCCGGATGGATCGATCGACGCCAACAGCACAGCCTGCAAACTCGGAGGATCCTGATGGCGGTCATGGACGCGACGCTTCCCGGCGTGCGCCACGCGCGTGTCGACAAGTCGAAGGGAATCCTCGGCTGGATCACCACTGTCGACCACAAGAAGATCGCGATCATGTACCTGTTCACGACCTTCTTCTTCTTCCTGATCGGCGGGGTCATGGCGCTGCTCATCAGGATCCAGCTCGCCGAGCCGCAGAACATGTTCCTGACGCCCGAGCAGTACAACCAGATCTTCACGATGCACGGGACGACGATGATCTTCCTGTGGATCATCCCGGTCTGGGCGGGGTTCGGGAACTACATGGTCCCGCTGATGATCGGCGCGCGCGACATGGCATTCCCGCGCATCAACGCACTCTCGTTCTGGTTGATCCCGCTGGGCGGCATCGTCATGTACTCAGGCTTCCTCGTCCCCGCGGTGATGGGGCCGCACGGTGTGCTGCTCTGCCCCGGAGGGCCGGGTGACGCGGGCTGGACCGGGTACGTGCCGCTCACCGGGTCCCACTACAGCTGCAGCATGGGACAGGACCTGTGGATCGTCGGGCTGCACCTGGTCGGGATCGCGTCGATGCTCGGCGGCATCAACTTCCTCGCGACCATCCACAACATGCGCGCCAAAGGCATGACCTGGGGCCGTCTCCCCTTGTTCGTGTGGGCGCAGGAGATCACCGCCGCGTTGGTCGTGCTCGCATCGCCCTTCCTCGCTGCCGGGCTCGCGATGAATCTGCTCGACCGCCAGATCGGCACCAACTTCTTCGACCCCGTCAACGGCGGCAGCGCGCTGCTCTACCAGTTCGTCTTCTGGTTCTACTCACACCCGGCGGTCTACATCATGATCCTGCCGGCCTTCGGCATCATCAGCGAGATCATCCCGGTCTTCAGTCGAAAGCCGATCTTCGGCTACAAGGCGATGGCCGCGTCTATCGCCGCGATCGCCGTGCTCGGATTCATCGTGTTCGTGCACCACATGTTCGTCACCGGTTTGCCGTTGGTGGTGCAGACGTTCTTCGCCTTCACGACCTTCATCATCGGCGTGCCCACCGGGGTGAAGATCTTCAACTGGTTGGCGACCATGTGGGGCGGGAGCATCAAGTACGACACGCCCATGCTCTTTGCGTGCGGTTTCCTGTTGATGTTCCTCATCGGCGGCATCGACGGCGTCTATCTCGGAAGCCTCGCCGTCGACCGTCTCGTGCACGGCACCTACTGGGTGGTTGCGCACATTCACTATGTGCTCTTCGGCGGCAGTGTCATGGGAGTCTTCGCGGCCTTCTACTACTGGTTCCCCAAGGTCACGGGGCGTTTCCTCAACGAGAAACTGGGCAAGCTGCATTTCTGGTTGATGATGATCGGCATCAACCTGACCTTCCTCCCCATGCACGCGCTCGGCATTCTCGGTATGCCGCGCCGCATCCAGACCTACCTGGACAACCGCGGCTGGGGTGACCTCAACTCGTTGATCACGTTCGGGGCTTTCGTCATCGCGATTTCGGTGGTCGTGTTCATGATCAATTTCGTGATCAGCATGCGTGCGCCACGAGACCGCGCCTGACGATCCATGGGAGGGCAACACCCTCGAGTGGGCGACGTCGTCGCCGCCGCCGGCGTGGAACTTCGACGAGGAGCCCGAGGTGCTCAGCCTGCGTCCGGTTCGCGACAAGCGCATCGCGCAGAAGAAGGCCGCGGCGGGAGCCCCCGCATAGCGCTGGTGGCACGGTGATCTCGCGGCCGTCGGTCAGGGTTCCGCCGTCTCGCGGTTGCGACCGCTGTGGTCACGTACCTGTTGATCGTGTGGGGCGGCATCGTCCGGGTCACCGGGAGTGGCAACGGCTGCGGGACCAGCGATCAGTGGCCGCTCTGCCACGGCTCGCTCCTTCCGGCGTGGCAGATCAACACGCTGATCGAGTTCACGCATCGATGGATTGCCTCCGTCGACACCATCCTCGTGGTGGTGCTCACGATCGCGACCTGGATGTGGCACCGGCAGCACCGGCGGATCCTCATCGGCACGAGCATCGCCGCCGGTCTGTTCGTGGTGCAGATCGCGCTCGGTGCGCTGGCGGTTGAGTTCAACCTCCCGGGCGGCGTGGTGATGATCCACCTGGCCAACGCGCTCCTGCTGTTCGCAGTGCTCGTCTACGTCGCGGTCATCGCCTGCACGATCGGGACGCCCGGCCGTGCTCCCAGCCTGGCCGCTGCGATGTCGCGGTCGGTGAAAGGTCCGGTCATCATCGCCGTGGTCGCGACCTACCTGGTTGCGATGAGCGGGGCATTCGTCGTCGAGACCGGTTCGGGCGGAGCCTGCACGAGCTGGCCGCTCTGCGGCAGCGGGTTCTCGCTGCCGTCGGGCCAGGATGCGACGATCAATGTCGCGCATCGCTTCGTCGCGCTGGTCGTCGTGCTCACGCTCGGCGGCCTGATGGCGGCGGTGATGAGCCGGCGCAAACCCGACCGGGCCGTGCGCGCCGGTGTCATGGCCGTCAACCTCCTGCTCGTGCTCCAGGTTGCCGCCGGGGCGCTGGTCGTCTTCCTCGGCCTACCCGCCTGGGTGCGCGGCCTGCACCTGGCGCTCGCGTCGCTCCTCTGGGGCACCGTCGTCGTGGTCGCCGTGCTGAGCGCGTACCCGTCGGGCGTGCCCCTGCCCGCCACCCCCGCCGAGCGTGGCGAGCCCGCCCGCCCGCAGGCAAAGGCGGCGTCACTGTGACCGTCGCCGTCCTCGATGCACTGCCGCGCCGTCGCGCGAGCGACGTGGTCCGCGACTACGTCGCGCTGACCAAGCCGCGCGTGATCGTGCTCCTCGAGGTGACTGCGGTCGCCGCGATGGTGATCGCCGCTCGGGGATGGCCGGGGTGGCGCCTCGTACTGCTGACTGTCGCGGGCGGATGGCTCGCGGCCTCAGGCGCGAATGCCATCAACTGCTGGTTCGACCGCGACATCGACCTCCGGATGGGCCGCACCCGCACACGTCCGATCCCCGCGGGACGGATCGAGCCGCGCCCTGCGCTCGCCTTCGGCATCGCGCTCGGCGTGGCGTCGTTCGTGCTGCTCGCGACCACCGTGAACGTCCTCTCCGCGAGCCTCGCGCTCCTCGCCCTGCTGTTCTACGTGTTCGTCTACACGATGTGGCTGAAGCGGTCGTCGATGCAGAACATCGTCATCGGCGGCGCCGCGGGCGCAATCCCGCCACTGGTGGGATGGGCCGCGGTGACCGGCAGCCTCGACATCACCGCGGTGTTCCTCTTCGCGGTGATCTTCTACTGGACGCCACCGCACTTCTGGGCACTGTCGCTGCTGCTGAAGAACGACTACTCCCGTGCGGGCGTCCCGATGCTCCCGGTGGTCCAGGGCGACCGTCAGACGCGCTACCTGATCGTGCTCTACACGATCGTGCTCTGCCTGGTGACCCTGCTGCCGGTGCTCACCCGCTCCTTCGGCGCCCTCTACCTGGGCGGGGCCGCCGTGCTCGACGCCATCCTGCTGACCGACGCCGTGGTGGCTTCCCGCATGCCGACGGCGCGCTCGGCGCGCCGGCTCTTCTACCATTCCATGATCTACCTGGCCCTGCTCTTCACGGTCATGGCCATCGACCGCGTCACAGGGCTCTGAGGAGGACTGACTGATGAACCGGAAGCTCGCTCGAAAGAACATGCGAATGGGCAGCCTCATGTTCATCATGCTGCTCGTGCTGATGGGCGCGGCATTCGTCTGGGCCGCCATCTTCCTCTCGGTCACGAAGTGAGGCTGGATCGATGAGTGACGTGACCCACGCGACCGACTCCGCCGCCGAGCACGGCCACGAGACGCCGCACCTGCCGCCGCCAAGCTTTGCGCCGATCAACGTCGCGCTCGCGCTGGCGATCACCCTCACCGGTTTCCTCACCGACATCCGCCAGGACGTCGGGCCACTGATGTGGGGCGGCGGCTTGCTCTACCTCATCGTTTCGTGCTTCTTCTGGGCTCGCGGTGCGAGGAGTGAGTACCTCGAGCTTCCGGAGGACGGGGGGCACTGACGGCTCATCTGGGATTCCTCGACTGGACGTGGGATCCCACCGTCATCTGCGGCCTGGTGGCTGTCGGCTGGGGCTATGTCATCGCGATCCGTCGTGGGACGATCGGTCCCGACGACGACGTCACCCCCTGGTTCCGCCATCAGCGCTGGCGGCCGGTGCTGTTCTTCACCGGGCTGCTGATCACCTTCATCGCGCTCGAAGTCACCGATCGACCGCGGTGGCGACCTCTATCTGTTCTCGCTCCACATGGTCCAGCACATGCTGCTGATGATGGTGGCGCCACCGTTGCTCCTGCTCGGGATCGCCGGAGCCCGGCCGGCGTCGCGCGAGCGCCACACCACGGTGCGCACGGTCTGGTGGATGGTCACGCGACCGTGGCCCGCGGTGATCGTCTTCAACGCGGTCCTGCTGCTCTGGCACATCCCGTCGCTCTACGACACGACCCTCACCACCGTGCCCGTCCACATCGTCGAGCATCTCAGCTTCATCGGCGCCGGCATCATCGTGTGGTGGTCGGTGGTCGATCCCATCCGCGACGAGCGGACCGCCACGGTGAGCCCACTCACCAAAATTGCCGCGCTCAGCATCGCCGGCATCCCACCGACGGTGCTCGGCATCGTCTTCGCCCTGGCACCAGCCCCGCTCTACAACTTCTACGCGCAGGCACCGCGGCTCTGGGGCGTGTCGGCGCTGACCGATCAGCAGTATGGCGGCGTGATCATGCTCGGGGTCGGGAACATCGTCTATTTCATTGCGATCATCGTGGTCTTCATGCGCCTCTTCTCCGACCCGGGGCTGGATGAGGAACTGGCGGCCGACCGCATCGCCGAGGCGCTCCACTGAGCGACGACGCGTCCCGGCGGACCCATCCCTTAACATGCCCGAGGAGATGCACATGAACTCGATCTGCGCACGCTGGCGGCAGGGCTCGGAGTGTGTGTCGCCATTGGACTCTTCGCCTGCGGCAACGGCCCCCCGGCGGGCTCGACCGGCACCGGTGGCGGTGGCGGTGGTGCCTGCGCCGGCAGCGCGAGCGGGACGGCTCCCGGAGCCGTGGCCACGACCATCAACGCCACTGACGATCTGTTGTTTGTGCCCGCGTCGTCGCCGCCGATCGCGGCTGGTGACGTGATCGAGTTCAAGAACACCGGCTCGGTCCCGCACACGGTCACCTTCGATGCGGCCAACGCAGCGTGCCTCACCGATGACACCCTGAATCCAGGCGGCACCTGGTACGTGAAGATCATGACCGCCGGCGCCTACAAGTACATCTGCACCATCCACGCGCCGAACATGAACGGCGTGCTGAACATCAGCGGGTCGGCCGGGGGCGCAAGCGGTGCGACGCCGACGCCCGCACCGGGATCAACCCCGTCAACGGCAGCGACCCCGACACCTTCGACGTAGCCGGAGCAACGTAGCCGGAGCGATGTAGCCCGCGATGTACCGGCAGCGCGCGTTCGCCACGCAGGCTCACGTCAGCTGACGGGACCGGCACCGAGGTGGACGTCGGCGGCCAGGAATCGCAGGCGCTCGCCCGCGGCGTCGACCACGAGCGCACCGTCATCGTCCACATCCATCGCCGTGCCCCTGACGGTGCCCGACGGGCCGCTGATGGTCACCGGGCCACCGAGCCCCACCGCGCACCGACGCCAGTCCTCGAGGATCGCGGTGATGCCGCCGATCTCGAGGGTCGTGAGGCGCTCACCGAGCGCCTCCCCCCATTCGATCAGGAGTGTCTCGGCATCGGGCGGCGTCTCGACCAGCGCGTGCAGGCTGACACCCAGGGCGCCGTCCGGAAAGTTCTCGACGCGCAGGTTGACCCCGAGCCCGAGTGCGATCGCGACCTGGCCGAGGCTCGCTCCGCGGGGTTCAACCTCGCTGAGGATGCCGGCCAGCTTGCGGCCACCCACCAGGACGTCGTTGGGCCACTTCAGACCAGCTGCAACCCCAGTCGCCGCGCGCACGGTGTCGATGAGCGCGAGGCCCGCGGCGAATGGAATGCCGGTCGCCACAGCCGGGGACCGTCGCAACAGCACCGAGGCAAGCAGCGCCGATCCCGGCGGTGCCACCCAGGCACGGCCCTGCCGTCCCCGGCCCGCAGTCTGCTCGGCCGCGAGACAGCAGAACCCCTCCGCGGCACCGTCACGGGCGGCCCGCAGCACGATGTCCTGGGTGCTTCGTGTCCGGGCCAGTCGGGTAGGTCGCAGGCGCGGAAAACGCGGTTCTTGACCGGGCTTGATCAGAGACATACGATGGAGTCCAATCTGGGGTAGAGGTGTTGAGGGTGGTGCTCCGATGATCCAGGAGACTTGCGTGGAGATCGGTGAGCTGGAGGCTCGCTGGACCTCCCTGAGGGAAGCACGCAATGCGCGCCGGCAGAAGATCCGCTATATCGACGAGCTCATCGACCAGTTCGAGAAATTGAACCTCGCCGACGAGGTCGAGGTGCCGTACGAGCTGGTGGGGCGGGCCATTGCGCTGGTCAGCGCTGATGCCCACCTGGTGGGTCGCTCGCCGGACGAACTCGTGATCTCGGAGTGGATGGATGCACTCTACGACGTGCAGGACAGCCTGATGTTCACCTCCGAGGACGATTCGGACTGACCCGTATACTGGCCACGGTTGTCCCGGCGAACCGCGACGGGCGCCCGTAGCTCAGTTGGATAGAGCGCCGGCCTCCGGAGCCGGGTGCGGGGGTTCAAGTCCCTCCGGGCGTACCACATTCCCAGCGTTTCCCGCGCACCGGCCGCTCAGGTCGCCTCGGCGGGCGCGGCCATGTGCTCCATCATGCGCAGCATGCTGACGCCGCCGGTGCGCAGAAAACGCACCAGCAGCAGCGCGATCACCACCAGCACGGCGATGTCCAGGTACGTGGTCGCATCCCATGCGATCGTGGTCGCGAACACGGTGACATTGCGGTTTGCCGGTATCCAGCCGAGTGCGCTGAACACAGCGCCGACCGCAAGCCCCGCCAGCACCATGGTGACGTAGGACACGGCAAGCAGATAGATCGCGACCCGACCGCCGTAGTACTTCCGGTAGATGTTGAGAATCGGAAGGATGATGAGGTCACCGAAGACAAACGCGATCACGCCGCCGAACGCGATGCCGTGGCGCCACAGCACCGCCGCGAGCGGCACGTTCCCCACCGAGCACACGTAGCTCAACAACGCCACCAGCGGTCCGATCAGTGCGCTCCAGACCGCTGGTCCGATGCCCTGCCCGGTGAAGAAGAGATGTGACCACACCGACTCCGGCACCCATGCACCGATGGCGCCGGCGATGAGGAATCCCAGGAGCAGATCCACCCAGAGCCCGTAGATGCTCATGAAGAAGGAGTGGCTGATTGCTGTCCATGCCCGGGGCGAGACCAGTCGCGCGAGGAGCGGACCGTCGGTGACCGACATGTCCATGGCACCGTGGCCTTCCATCTTTCCCAGCAGTCCGCGCTCCGCCTGCACGAGCGCACGCGCCGTGAGCTGGCGGGTCAAGGTCACACGGAAGATGAGCGCGAGCAGCACGACCATCAGGAGTCCGCCCAGGAACTCCGCGGCGAGAAATTGCCATCCCAGGAGAATGAGCAGGGCAAGACCGAGCTCGAAGACCAGGTTGGTCGACGCGAATTCGAAGATGATCGCGTTCGCCAGCGTCGCGCCTTTGCGAAACAGCGTTCGACCAACCGCAACCGCTGCGTACGAGCACGACGATGACGCGGCGCCGAGCACGGTTGCGAGGCTCACCGCTCCGACGCTGTCCCGACCGAGCACCCGAGAGATGGCGGCTTTCGGAACCAAGGTCTCCACGCCGGCCGAGAGCAGGAAACCGAGCGCGAGTGGCCAGAGCACCGCCCAGAACATCGCGAACGCGAGACGCAACGCGTCGCCTGCGTGCGTGAGCACAAAGCTCATCGTTCAGCGCCTCGTGAATCGCATGCGGTCAGGGTATCCGCGACGGCGTGCTGCACAACTCGGAGCCATCTCCCAGGGGACGCCCACGTGCTTCGCATCCGCGGGCGCGACGCTGAGCAACGTCAACCGTCAGCCCAGCTCACGAGGTACGCAGCATGGACGAGCAATTCACCCCACCGCCTCCGCCCCCGGAGGAGCCGGCGCCGCCGGCACGACGCGGGATGGGATCCCGCAAGATCGCGGCGACGGCGCTGCTCTCAGTAGGACTGCTGGCCGGATCCGGGATCGGCGGCTTCGTGATCGCACACGCAGCCAGCTCATCCACCAGCGCGTCGAGCAGCGCCGCATCGCTGACGGCGACCACGCCGACGCCGGCGCCGTCGACGACGAACTGTCCAAACATGGGCAGCTCCGGCTCGACCGGCACCTCGGGCTAGCCGGACCATCCTCCCCCTCAAGGCGGCCCGCCATCGCGGCGGGTCGCCTGCCCTTCACCACCACTCGAATGGCCGGCCGTCCCAATCGTCAAGCACGGGATAGGTGGGGTCGCCGGCGAGTTCCGAAACCCGGTGAGCGAAGGCCTCGACCTCCGCTTCGCTGAGCAGGCGCCGGAGGCGGGTCCCGAGCGCCGCCATGCGGACAAGGTCCCCCGCAAGGTCCTGCACGCGCTTGGCCAGCCTGGTCGGAAGCGGTGAGCCGCCCAGCGAAAGGAGTGCCGTGCGCTGGCGTGGGTACGGGAGAAAGCTGAGGGCGTTGTCGATGCCTTTCACGCTCGGGCCGTCCACCACCAGCAGATGGGTGCGCTTGCGGTCCGCATTGTTGATGAGCACATCGAGCACCGCGACCGAGCGCAGCTGCGAATCGAGCTTCTCGGCACGCTCCGGCGTCAGCGGCTCCTCGAGCACGCGCACGAACAGCTGCAGTGAGCCAGGACCGAGCGGGCCGTCCCGCAGCACGGTCACCGGCACCCGATGGAGGCCGAGCGCCGAGTTGACGAGGTAGGCCGCGACCTCCCGAAGGTAGAGCGTCCGCCGCGGGAAGTCCCAGAGCGGCCGTTCACCGCGCACCGGCTTGTAGACGGCGCGCAGGGGTTGCGTCGGATCGACCGGATCAGGCGCTCCGAGCTCGAGCAGGAAGACGCCGTTGCTGCCGTACACCACCTCTGCGATCCGCTCCACCGGCGCCGAAGCGAGGCTCCTGGCGGTCTCGACGTCGCGCGGGGCCGCACCGTCAGCCGGCCCGGGGGCCAGCGCAGCTTCAAACCGCTCCCGCAGCGAGGGGGCTGATCCCGTCTCGTCCTCACCGGCGGGCAGCGCCAGTCCGGGTATGGGATCGAGGGATGGCCGCCGGGGCCGCCTGGTTCGATCCGGGCGACGAGGCCGCTCGTCCGTCACGCGTTCCCGAAGTGGCTGCACAGCCTGTCAGCGGGTTCGCCGGCTAGCCCCAACCGGTTGATACCGCGGTCAGCGGCTCCGCCGGGCGACCACGACCGTGGTGATCACCGCCAGGACAACGGGGATGCCGATCAGGAGGGTCACACTTGAAGACGTTGGGGCTCTGATCCATGAAGTACGCGATGCCCAGCACCATCGCCACGCCGAGCGCCACCAGCAGGTTGACGGCCCAGCTGCGCTGCACATGACCGGTGGTCGCGTGGCTTTGCGCTCGTCTCCGGCGGAGCCTCGGGAGCATCGCCCTCATACCAGCGACGGTGGGCAGCGGGTGCGCCTTCAATGTCCGGAAGGTCCACTCGGTCCAGTGCGCCCCACCACGTGGGGGCGCCATCATTTCGTCGTTGACCCGAAGGTCGGGCGGAGCGCGAAGACTCGTCAGACATGGAGCCCCGGAGAACGACGGCTGACCACGAAGACCGCTCGGCGCAACGCGAAGAACGGTGAGCGGTGCACAGATGATATCGCTTGGGCCAGAGCGATGCTAGCCCGGCGAGTTAGAAGTCCCTCTGATATGTACGTTCGACGACATAACGCCGACCGGCTGAACGCGCTGCAACGCGAACAGCGCGCCTGCACGCGCTGCGAGGAGGCGGGATACATCCCGCGAGCGCATCCCGTGTTCAGTGGTCACGCCGGTCAGCGCATCATGCTGATCGGTCAGGCACCGGGACCGGTCGAACACGATCAGAGCCGGCCGTTTGCGGGGCGATCGGGGCGTCAGTTGATGCGCTGGTTTGTTCGCGCCGGGTTCCGCGATGAGGCCGACGTGCGCGAGCGCATATACATGACCGCGATGACAACCTGCTTTCCGGGGCGCCGTCCCGACGGCGCCGGCGACCGGCGGCCGAGCGCCGCCGAGGTTGCGCTCTGCGCACCGTGGCTCGACGGGGTGCTGGAACTGCTCGCCCCACGACTGATCATCCCGATCGGCTCACTGGCGCTCGAGCGGTTCCTTCCCGGACAGCGACTCGACGAGGTCATCGGATCCGCGTTCACCGCCTCCGGTACGCCCATCTCCGGCACACCTCGAACGGCGCCGGTGCTGGTGCCGCTGCCACATCCCTCCGGTCAGAGCCGGTGGCTCAACGACCCACCGCGGGTGGCGTTGCTGGACCGAGCCCTGGTGACGCTGCGTGCCATGACCGTGTGGGCAGAGCCGCGCGACTGAGCCCCGGGCGACCGGGAACCACTTTCAGGAGGTATCGCCGATGCTATCATCGGCTCTCCCAAATTTCGTTGCTGTGACAGGGAGAAAGGTTGCGCCAGCGTGGTTTGCGGCGTCGTGGCGATGCATCGCTGATTCACGACGAATCCGCGTCGCCGGCGGAGCCGGCAGTCAAGAATGCCGAGGATATTCTCGAGCGCATCTTCGCGCCGACGCCCAAGGCGAGCCCCGCCGAGCAGGCCGAGCGCGCGTTGCGCCGTCCCAAGCAGTTGATCTATTGCGCGTTGAGCAATCGCAATTTCTACTGGCGCCAGCACATCACGAAATTCGTGCTCGACGAGGGTCAGGTGCCGATCGTCCCGTTCATGCTGTTCGACTATTACCTGGTGCACACGGTCCCCAAGGACGTGGTGCGCGAGGCCTTCAACAACCTGATCGTGCGCAGCGATCAGATGTGGGTTTTCGGCAACCCGTCGCTCGGTGTCAAGGTGCAGATCGGCATCGCCAAACGTCTCAAGAAGCCGATCCGCTACTACGACATCAGCGACATGCCCTACCGGGTGGTGAGCGTCCCGGAAGCGATGCTCACCGAGGAGTGAGACACTGATGGCATGACCGCACTCCTGATCGTCCTGATCATCGTCGTCCTCATCGCCCTGTACATCGCGTACCGGTTCAACCGCCTCATCCGGTTGCGCACCCGGACCCAGGAGGCGTGGTCGGACATCGACGTCGAGTTGAAGCGCCGCTATGACCTGATCCCCAACCTGGTCAACACCGTGCAGGGCTATGCAGCGCATGAACGCGGAGTCTTCGAGGCGGTCACGGCTGCGCGCACCAACGCGGTCGCCGCATCCAAGTCCGGCGATCCGGCGGCGATGGCCGGTGCCGAGGACGCACTCACCGGATCGACGCGTCAACTGCTTGCGGTGGCCGAGAACTATCCCCAGCTCAAGGCGTCGGAGCTGTTCCTCAACCTGCAGGAGCAGCTGACCACGACGGAGGACAAGGTGGAGTTCTCACGGCGCTTCTACAACGGCAACGTGCGCGATTTCAACACCGCCTTGCAGACCTTCCCGACCAACATCTACGGCAACCTCATGCACTTCCAGCCCTTCGCGTTCTTCGCCGTCGCGGACGCCGAGCGGGCCGCGCCGACGGTGTCCTTCGCGCCGTCGACACCGACCATCGCGGCACCCGCGCCGCCGCCACCTGCGGCAGCTCCCCCCGGCTGACCCCGAGCAGCCCTCGCTGCACCGCTGGTCCGGCCCGGCCTCGATACGAGGCTGCAACGATCGTGCATGCCGTCGATCGGGAGCGCGGAGCCTCGGGTAGCTTCGGGGGTGATGTCGGAAGAAGTAAGGGCCTCCGACCGACCCTTCATGGCGAGCGAACTCAGGAACGGGTTGGCGAATCCGCGAGCAGGGCCGCGCCAACACGGGCTCGGTTCCCGAGCCGCCGGCCCTCGCGCCGCCGCCACTGCCCGCCCTCGTGCACGGACCGGCGCCGGCCCTCACCGCCTTCGCGCCACCTTCCGTGGCTCCGCCTGCGCCACCCCCGCTCAAACCGCGAACCACGGCTCCGGCGGCACCCGGCCGCTCGCTGATGCCCAGGAACAGATGGATGGCCATCGGGATGGGCGTCGTGCTCATCGTGGTGCTCGCCGGCGGCGGGCTCTTCCTCTTCGGCCATGGGCCGACGACACCGCTTCCCCTGGCGACGCTCCCTCAGGAGAAGGTGGCGGTGGTCAATGCGGGTCCGGCTCAGCTGGCGATGCAGTCCTTGACCGGCGGCGGCTCGACACGGACGGTCACGCTGCCCGGGGCCCCCAACGCGATCCTCGAGACGCCCGATCGATCCAGGGCCTTCCTGCTCGACACCACTCACGGCAACGTGGTCCCGGTGAACCTGGTGAGCGGCGTGGTCGGCAAGTCCATTCCGGTCGGCAAGCTCCCGGTCGACGAGCAGATCTCCGCCGACGGTTCCACGCTCTACGTCACCGACAATCTCGGCGGCACGGTCATCCCGATCAACACCGCGACCGATCGCCTCGAACCGGCGCGGCCGTTGAGCCAGGGCGTCGCCTACTACGTGCCGTCGCCGACCGGGCCGGGCGCGCTGGTCGGCGGCGACACCCCGCCCGGTCAGCCCGGCGTGGTGTATTTCTACAACCCTTCGACCGGTGTCGGCGCGCCGGTGGCCGTGGGCTCGAACCCGGCGCAGTCAGCCTTCTACAGCGCCGGAGGCACGACGGTCTGGATCATCGAGCCAGGCGCCAACAGCCGTCCCGGCGTGTTGATCCCGGTGAGCGTCGCGACCCACAAGCCCGGTACCGCGATCACGCTCGGCATCGCCCCGACGGCGTACGCGATCACCCCCAACGGTCAGATGGCGGTCATCACCAACCGGTCGAGCAGCACCCTCTCGATCGTCGATCTCGTGAAGCGGGCAGTGGTCGCCACCGTCCCGCTGGCGGGCACGCCGACCGGGGTTGCGATCGACGCCACCGGCAGCATCGCCTGGGTCGCGTCAACCCTCAACCACGAGCTCATCCCGGTGCATCTGCAGTCGCATGTCGCGGCGGCCCCGGTCAGCCTCCCGAATGCGCCCGGTGACCTCGCACTTCCCGCGGCTTCGGGCGTTGCGTGGGTCGTGTACCCGAGCTCCAACGGCAGCCTCAGCTTCCTGGGAGGCTCGGCCGGGCCGGTCGAGCGCACGATCCCGGTCGGCAACGACCCGAACCTGTTCATCGGCACCGGATCCGAGAGCAGCTGGGTTGCCAACTCGCTCAACAACACCGTCCAGCCCATCAACTACTTCGGGCAGAGCGCCGGGAAGCCGATCCAGGTTGACCGGGCACCCATCGACCTGAAGCTGACGTCGGATGGTTCGTCGCTGCTCGTGCTCAGCTACGGAGACGGTGTGCACCCGGGCGCACTGACCTCGATCAACGCGACCACGCTCAAGGTCAGCGCACCGATCGCAGTTGGCCCCGGTCCTCGAGATCTCACACTCTCTCCCGCGGGCGACGTCGCCTTCGTCGCCAGCTATCAGACCAACACCATCTCGGTGGTCGATCTCACCAACTGGAAGCTCAAAGGCGTCATCCCGCTGCCCTGCGGGCCGACCAATCTGGTGATCACGCCTGACGCAAGCCAGCTCTTCGTTGGGTGCGCCGATTCCTCGGCGATCGTGCCCATCAGGCTGCCGGACTATTCGTTCGGAAGGCCGGTCGCCGTCCCGAGCCTGCGCAGCCTGGTGATGCCGCAGGCCGGAACCAGCCTGCTCGTCGTCGGCGACAACAGCCTGCAGACGCTCGACACCATCACCGACAAGATCACCAAGACGGTCAGCGAGACCGGGAATCTTGTCGACGTCGTGGAAACGTCAGACGCCGGAACGATCATCGCCATCGACAACTCAGGCGCAGCGCTCCTGGTGATCGATCCCGTGACACTCGTGACCACCAAGTCGCTGGCCGTGGGCGTGCGTCCGGACCAGATAGCGCTCGCGCCCGACGACGCGCACGCGTACGTGCTCGACACCAGTCAACGGAAGCTGTACGTCATCGACGTGACCATCTGGAAGATCGATGCGGCGTTGACGGTGTCCGTGAACGCCGCTGCAGTCACCGTGCCGCCGCCGGTCGTCATCCCTCCCGGCTGAACGTGACGACGCCGACCATCGCGCCGCCGCAGTTCCCGTGGATCTCGCCGCCGCCGCCCCGCCGCCACCGCCGCCGGTGAGCGCACCGAACCGGAATCGCCGGCTGGCCATAGCCCTTGCATCAGTGGCCGCGGCCCTTCCGGTGCTGGCGGTGGTCTGGCTGCTCCTGAACGGTCATCAGACCGCGGCGACACCATTGCCCAAAGCCCTGACGGATCAAGCGATTGTCAACATCAACGGCAACATTCCGGAGGGCAGCATCGCCGGCACCGGCATGGTGATGACGCCTGACGGTCTGGTGCTCACCAACAATCACGTGGTTGCCAACACCACCTCGCTGACAGCGCAGCTCGCCGGACGCGGACCCGTCTACAAGGCGGTGGTCGTCGGCGTTGATCCAACCCAGGATATCGCCGTGATTCAACTGGTCGGCGCGAGTGGACTCCCCATCACGCCGTTCGACACATCCGGTCTCGTGGTGGTTGGCGACCCCGTGACCGGTCGCGGGAACGCGTTGGGTCGCAACGGCGCGCCGGTGGCCGCGCACGGCGCCGTGACCTCGCTCGACGAGACGATCCTGGTGCAGGACGAAGCCGCCACCATCGTTGAGACTCTCGACGGCGTCATCTGTTTCAACGCACCGATTCAGGCTGGCGATTCGGGCGGCCCGTTGCTCAACGTGAACGGCGAGGTGATCGGGATGGACACCGCGGGATCACTGAACACCGCGACCGGAGCGAAGGCAACCTGGGGTTGCGCGATTCCGATCACACGCGCACTGAGCATCGCGACCCAGATCGAGGCCGGAACGCCGTCGCCGTATTTCGAATCAGGACACCGCGGCGTTCTCGGCCTGACCGCGAGCACCAGGGCGACGGGCGCGGGATGCCAGGTCATCAGCGTTACTCCCGGCGAGGCCGCGTCCACCGCGGGCATCACCGGGGGAGACGTCATCACAGCGGTCGCCACGCTGCCGGTGACGTCGTACGCGACCTTCAACAACGTGATGCAAGACCGCAGGCCGGGCGACAGCGTCGCGGTGACCTGGCGCGATCCGGCTGGCGCCAGCCATTCGGCAGTTGCCGTGCTGAGCGCCGGACCACCCGCCTAAGCGGCACTCCGGCCGAGCGCCGCCTAGGTCTCCTTGACGGCGAGCATCGCCTGGAGCGCTGCGATGCGCTGCTCGATCGGGGGATGCGTATCGAAAAGGTGATGCGTCCAGCCACCGTGATGCTGCAGCGGGTCGTCGATGCACATCGCGGCTGTGGTGTGCGTCATCTTCGCGAACGGCTTGTCGTTCTGCTGCAGCTTCTGCAGTGCGTGCAGCAGCCCCGCCGGGTTGCGAGTCAGCTCCACGCTGCTCGCGTCGGCGAGGGACTCACGTGAGCGCGACAGCGAGAACTGCATGAGCGGTCCGACGATCACCGCGATCACGGACAGCAGGATTGCCGCACCGATCAGCAGGATCATCAGCTGACCCTGGTCGCGGTTGTTGCCGCCACGCGTGAAGAAGAGCGAACGCCAGAGCAGGCTGGCGAGCAGCCCCGCGAGGGCGACCACAGTCGCGACGATCAGCACGAGACGAACGTCGTAGTTGCGGATGTGGCTCATCTCGTGGGCGATGACACCTTCCAGCTCTTCGCGATTCATGATCGCCAGCAGGCCCGTGGTGGCGGTGATCGCCGCCTTCTTCGGACTGGTTCCGGTGGCGAATGCATTCGGTGATGGGTCCTGGATGATGTAGACCTTCGGCATCGGCACCCCGGCCCCGATGGCGAGCGTCGACACGATGTCGTAGAGCACGGGCGCCTGTTGCTGGTTGACCTCCTGCGCTCCGGAGACGGAGAGCACCGTGGCCTGGCCGAGCGTCAGCGACCAGAGCACCGCCAGCAGCGCCAGAATCGCCGCGATGATCGCGCCCGTGACGCCCCCGCCACTTCCGCCGGCGATGAAGCCGATGCCATATCCGATGGCCATCCAGAAGATGAAGAAGACCACGACCACGATGACGCTCTTCCGCTTGTTACGCGCGATCTGGTGATACATCGCCTTCACTATGCCACGGCGATGCAGGCAGGAAACCCGAGGAAACTCAAGGAAGCGGCGGTCAGATCAGTTCGGGATAGCGCTCCCGAAACGCTCTGAGTGACGCACCCACCGGCGCTGGGGTGCTGATGCGTCCGGCGAGGCAATCGGCGGTCTTGAGCCCTGCCCCGGTGATGTAGGCCACCACGGTCTCGTCTCCGTGCCACCGCCCGGCACGGGCAAGGTTGCGCAGCACGGCGACGGTCACGCCCCCGGCGGTCTCGGCGAAGATGCCTTCGCTCGCAGCGAGCAGCTCGATGCCCTCGACGAGCTCCTCTTCGCTGACGCTCGAGACCACCCCGCCCGTCTCGCGCGCGATCTTCAGGACCTCGGCTCCGTCCGACGGGTTCCCGATCGCGATCGACCGGGCGATGGTGTTGGGGCGGACCGGGATCACGCTGTCCCTGCCCTCGGCAAAGGCGGTTGCCACCGGGGAGCACCCCGCGGCCTGTGCTCCGGTCAGGCGCGGGAGGCGCGATCCTGCCTCGACGAGGCCGAGATCGATCAACTCGCCCGCCGCCTTCCGGTGCTTGACGAACTGACACCCCGACGCCACCGGCACGATGATCTCGTCGGGGAGGCGCCAGCCAAGCTGCTCGGCGGTTTCAAAGGTCAGCGTCTTGCTGCCCTCGCTGTAGAAGGCGCGCAGGTTGAGATTGCAGAAACCCCAGTCGACGCAGTCCGCGAGCTCGCTGCACAGGCGGTTCACATCGTCGTAGCTGCCGTCGACAGCGATGACCGTCGGCCGGAAGATCGACGTCCCGATCATCTTTGCGGGCTCGAGATCACTCGGGACCACCACGACCGCGCGCAGGCCGGCGTGCGCGGCGTAGGCGGCCACGGCATTGGCGAGGTTGCCGGTGCTGGCGCACGCGATCGTCGTGATCCCCTGCTCGCGCGCCCAGGTCGCCGCAACACTCACCACGCGGTCCTTGAATGACCCGGTGGGATTCTGCGTGTCGTTCTTCAGGTACAGGTTTCGCAGCCCGAGCTCCGCACCGAGGTTGCGCGCGTGGATCAATGGCGTGAATCCCTCGCCGAGCGTGATCGGCTCGGTGTCGTCGGCATCCACCGGGAGCAGGTCTCGGTATCGCCAGATACTCGGCGGCCCCGCCTCGATGCGCTCGCGCGAAATGCGCCGCGCGATCGCCTCGTAGTCATAACGAACCTCGAGCGGGCCGAAGCACAACTCGCAGATGTTGGTTGCCTCGACAGGAGTCTCGTGACCGCAGGCGCGGCACACCAGCGCGCTGACATGGGCACCCGACGGTGCGCGTCCGTAGCGTTCGAGCAGACTGATGGTGGACATAAAAAAACCTCCCGGGCTTGTGGTCCGGGAGGTTCCCCAACGTGGGCGCGTGTGCCCCTACGTTCGGAAACCTCCGCGGGGCATGATCATGGTTGCGAGCACGACTCTTGGTGTCAACACAGTGCCGGAATCCTAGCATGCATCCCGCAGACGGTTGTCAAGCCACGTGGCGATCTTGACTCGCGCCGCACGCTCAGATGCGACGGATGAGGTCGCGCTCCACGCGTTCGCGCGTGACCGCGACCAGGGGCTGCAATTCGTGCCCGCGCAATGCCTGCTCCATCTGCCGCAGCAGCGAGTACAGGCTCTTGACCGCTTTGACGACATCGCCGGTGTCGGCCCCGGGAGGCGGCTCGATGTCGGCAAGCGGCACCCCCGTCGCCCAGTCGTATGCCGGCCGGATCTGTTCGAGGGAAAGCGGCGGCATGGTCTCGAGCCCATGCTCGCGTTCGAGCTCGATGAAGCGCCGCATCGCGGTGCGCAAGCGGCGGTGACGCTCCTCGATCCGGGGCGTCGGAAAGTGTCGTCGCGAGGGTTGCGGCCGTTCGCGGCCACGATCCTCTGAGACCAGGCTCACCAGCGTCGCGGCCAGCTCCTCGGGCTTGAGCCCGGTGAGGAGCCCGGACGCGACCGCGTCGGCCACCAGCAGGGAGCTCTCGCCGTACAGCGATCCAGCGAGGCGTCCCAGATCCGTCGGCGTGTCACCGTCCAGGAAGCCCGCGGCGCGGAGGACCGCTCGATGGGCCCGGAACTCACGCCGGAAGCGGTGTTGCGAGCGCTCGAGCTCCTCCTCGGCACCGGCCAGGGTGGTCTCGATATCCGCGATCCGGTAGTGGTGGTTGCGATGCTCGCCGAGGAAGGGACAGCGGTTGCAGGGCGACTCGTTGAGCTTCTCCTGCTGCGTGCGTGCGGCGCGCCGGAGTGCCTCAAAGCGCTGGCCCGGGATCGGATCCCGCTTTGCCGTACCGGCCGCGACGCGCGTCGGTCCAGTGACCGCGGCGCACGCGACGCAATGCGAGCTGCGTCTCGGCGAGCTGGATGCCGGTGGCGAGGAAGGAGGTGAGCGTCCGTTCGGTGCACGGAACTGTCGGATGCTGAAAGCGTCGCTGACGCAGGTCAGCCAGCTCCGCTTCGAGATTGGCGCGGCGATGATCCCAGCGCGCGGTCCGCTCGACCGCCTGGTACTGCCCGAACGAGCTGTCGAGCAGGAGTTCCGCCGCCTCCGCGGATCGCGTCCGCAGCAGGTTCAGCACCATCGTGTAGGTGGGGGAGAACTTGGAGTCGACGGCGAACTCGCCGGAGATCGCGGCGTCGTAGATGTCGCGCAACTCGACGTCGCTTTCCTTGAGGATGACCCCGTGCCCGACCGTGTCAATGCCGCGCCGCCCCGCCCGGCCCATGAGCTGCGTCAGCTCGCCGCTGGTGAGTGACGCAAAGCTGACACCGTCGAATTTGGTGAACGTCGAGATGACGCAGGACCGCGCCGGCATGTTGAGGCCGAGCGACAGCGTCTCGGTGGCGAAGACGACCTTGATGAGCCCCTGCTGAAAGAGATGTTCCACGGTCTCCTTGGCATACGGCAGCAAGCCCGCGTGGTGCATCGCGAGGCCCCGCCGGAGGAGCCGCCGGTCGAGTTCCAGAAGCACGCACCGCCGTTCGTCCTCATCGCTCAGCGCCTGCATGCGCTCGGTGAGCGCGACGTCGATGCGTTCCTTCTCGTCGTCGGTGGTGAGGTCGACCGCATGGAGGCCACAGCGTGCCAGCGCCTCGCGGCAGCCGCGGCGCGAGAAGATGAAGTAGATGGCCGGCAGCATCGCGCGGCGGTGCAGGACATCGATCACCTTCAGCATGTCGTTGTCGGGCGCCCGGCGCGCCTCGCGGAAACGCGGCTGCTGCACCGCATCGGTCTGCGCGAGCTCGAGGGTGCCGCGCGCCGCATTCCCCGCCTTGTCGAAGAGTGGGTGCAGCTGGTTGTCGATCGCCAGCCACATCTCCAGCGCCACCGGCCGCTCGGTGCGGGTCACCGTCTCGATCGTCCCGCGCAGGCTTGACATCCACGCTGCGACCTCGCCGACATTGCTGATCGTCGCCGAAAGTCCAATCAGGCGAATGTGTTTCGGCGCCTCGATGATCAGCTCTTCCCACACCGTGCCGCGCGGGTAGTCGTCGATGTAGTGGATCTCGTCGAGCACCACGTCGCCCACACTGTCGACGCGCGCCGGCTCGTCGTAGAGGACGTTGCGCAGGATCTCCGTGGTCATGACCAGCACGGGCGCACCGTCATTGAGCGTGTGCTCACCGGTGACGAGGCCGATCCGGTGCTCACCGAATCGCGCGCAGAGATCCTGATATTTCTGATTGCTCAGCGCTTTCAAGGGTGTTGTGTAGACGACGTCGGCGGCCACGGTTTCGTCGCGGCGCAGCCCCGGGGGCGCTTCGAGACGCCGCCAGATGACATAGTCGGCAACCACCGTCTTGCCGCTCGACGTCGGTGCGCTGACGAGCACGCCTCGCGACCGCTCCAGCTTGATGATCGCCTCGCGCTGGAACTCGTCGAGGACGAAGGGGAGCGTCGACTGATAGGCCGCGAGCAGCTCCCGAGTGAGCGGCGCGACTTCAGAGATGGACGAGCTCAAAATGCGAGCCGGTCACGAGCGCCTCCCCGTGATCGTCCACGAAGCGCAGCACCTTCTGGCACATCTCGTCGGCGTGCTGGCCGTCGGCGCTGACGCAGGCGATGCCGATCACCGCGGATTGCCACAGGTTCTGATCGCCCACCTCAGCCACGGCGATGTTGAACTTGTTGCGCAGTTTCGCCGTCAGCGAGCGCACGACCTGACGTTTGTCCTTGAGCGACTCGCCTGTCCGGCACCTGGATGGTGACGGTCAGCGTGCCGACGACCATCACAGGCGCGTCTAGCAGCTTCTGGCGAAGGACCTCGAGCGTCTCGAAGTCGTCGACCGAGGGGCGCGCCGGGGCCTTGCTGGGGAACTTGAGGTGCTGGACCGCATCCGAGAGGATGCGAAGCTCGTTGTCGGTCAGGCGCACCGAGCGCATATGCGGCGGCGGAGCCGTCGGGACCGGGTGCACCGGCTCATCCTCGCGCCCGGGCGTCAGCGGGGCGTCGAGTTGCTCCGGTTCCTCAGAGCGGAAGAGTTCGTCGCTGCCGCGCAATTGGGCGCGGCGAAAACCGCGCATCACGCTCGTGCCGCACGCACTCGCTCGCGTGGACGTTCCGCGCTCCCGGAGACCTCGATGGATCCGTCGCCGTTGTCCTGGGCGATGACCGCCTTGGCCAGGGCACGATAGGAGCGAGCCCCGGGCGAGTTCGGCGCGTACTCGAGGATGGACTGGCCCGCCAGCGGTGTCTCGGCGAACCGGATCGAGGAGTCCACGGTGATCGGGAAGACCAGGTCGGGATACGCGCCCTTGACGAGGTCGAGCACTTCCTGACTGTGCAGCGTGCGCGACTTGTACAGGGTCGGGAGGATGCCGGCGACGCGCAGGTGGCTGTTGAGCTTGGCGCGCACGCGGTCGATGGTGCGCTGCAACTGCTGCATGCCCTTCATACCGAAATACTCGCACTGCAGCGGGATGATCACGTCAGTGGACGCCACCAGCGCGTTGATGCAGAGCAATCCGAGCGATGGTGGGCAGTCGATGACCACGTAGTCATAGAGGCCGTCGATCGGCTCGAGCTTTTCCTTGAGAATGGACTCGCGTCCGAACTCGGTGACCAGCTGCAGTTCGGCGCCGCTCAGGTCGATGTTCGCCGGGATGAAATCCAGTCCCATCCCCTCGGAGTTCAGCAACACATCCGCGACGTTGACCCGATGGTCGGTCATGAGGTCGTAGATCGTGTGCTCGAGCTCATCGGGCCGGCGGCACCCCATGTTGATGGTGAGGTGACCCTGGGGATCGAGATCCACCGCGAGGACCTTCGGACCCGCTTCCGCGATCGCAGCCGCGAGGTTGACCGCAGTCGTGGTTTTGCCGACGCCACCCTTCTGGTTGGCGACCGAAATGATCCGCGTCATGACCGGCGCGGGATCGAGATGTCGCAAAGGGAACGGACGCGCCTCACTGAGCAGGTATCATAGCGAACCCGATCGCCTCTCTCGGCCGCTGGTCGGGAGCAAGTCCGCTTGCAGCGGTCAATGACCCTTAACTCCGGAGTGGTGCTTGGTGTCTGAAGAACGTGTGAAGCCTCGCAACCTGTTTGTGGATGAGGCTATCCAACTGGCGCTCGACAGCCGATGGGCGGAGGCGCTTGCGGTGAACCAGTCGCTGGTCGAGCGTCACGGTGCTGACGAAGATACGCTCAACCGCATCGGAAAAGCACTCACAGAACTGGGGCAGCGCGAGGAGGCTCGCGCGTCGTATTCGGCCTCACTCCAACTGAATCCGCTCAACCTCATCGCGCAGAAAAATGTTCGCAAGCTCACGGTCATGCTCGAGAGCAAGAGCACGGCCGCGGGTTCGCAGGCAGCAATCGACGTCGAGCTCTTCACCGAGGAGCCCGGCAAGAGTGCCATCACGGTGCTCAGCGCGCCGTCGAAGTCGGCGACCGTGGCGATTGCCCCGGGCGACGTCGTGGAGCTCTACCGCGAAGGCTCGACGCTCCGGGCGCAGACCGCTCGCGGCGTGTCGCTCGGCGAGATCGACACCAAGATCGCCCGGCGGCTGGTCCCCCTGATGGAGACCGGCAACCGCTATTCAGCCGCGGTGGCCCGGCTCGAGGACGAGCGGGTGGAGATCATCCTTCGGGAGACCCATCAGGCCCCCGAGAATGCCCGGAAGTCCTCGTTCCCGCTGGCCAAGGGTGGCCGGCGCGAGGAGTTCCGCCCCTACGCGAAGGACTCGCTGCTCTCGGCCCGCGGGATCGATGCCACCCCGCTCGACGAGGACGACGACGCCGCCGCGACGGTGGCCGCCCCTCGGGGAGTGACGATGCCGAGGACGATCTCGGGGAGCTCGGGATGAGCACCTTCCAGTCGGACGCCGAGGAGGCGCCCCCTGGTGCCGACGTCGAGGAGGACGATGACGCGCGTCCCGAGGACGAGTACTAGCCCGACCGAGCCGAGGGGACGAGCGAGCTCGTCCGAGCGGACCGACGGATACCTCCCGATCGGCTCGTACGGCGTGATCGGCGACTGCCGCTCGGCGGCGCTGGTCGGGGTGGACGGGAGCGTCGACTGGCTCTGCCTGCCTCGCTTCGACAGTCCGTCGCTGTTCGGGCGGCTGATCGACGCGGAGAAGGGCGGGAGCTGGCAGCTCCACCCCGACGAGCCGCATCAGGTCCATCAGCGCTATCGCGACCGCAGCAACCTCCTTGACACGGTCTTCTCCACCGGGACCGGGGTGGTCGTGGTCACCGACTTCATGCCGGTCGACGAGCACTGTGTCATCCAGCACGCCAAACCGCACAACCGCCCCGCCTGGTGCGCCTGGTCGAGTGCCTGGCCGGCGAGATGACCATCCATCAGGTGTTCGATCCGGCGCCGGATTTCGCGCGTACCCCGGCTCAATTCTCGAAGCAGGACCGACGGATTCATGCCGACACCAGCGCGCTCCATCTCTGCCTCAGCTCGACCGTCGATCTGGATGGACCGCAGCTCGTTCATGCTCCGCGCCACTGACGCGGTGGCGTTCTCGCTGCACTGCGGCCCGGGCGGCAGATGTGGCGCGCGGTCGTGGACCGTCGAGCGGGCCCGCACCCTGCTCCGCGAAACCCAGCGGTACTGGTGGCAGTGGGTGGGCCAGGTCGACTATCACGGCCCCTACCAGCAGCATGTGTGGCGCTCAGCGCTTGCCTTGAAGCTGATGACCTACGCGCCCACCGGCGCGATCATCGCGGCACCGACGACGAGCCTCCCGGAGGAGATCGGTGGTGAGCGCAACTGGGACTATCGATACACCTGGCTCCGCGATGCGTCATTCACGCTGTACGCCTTCTTTCAGCTCGGATTGACCGCCGAGGCGACGGGCTTCTTCGACTGGTTGTCACACCGCCATCTCGCGGACTACGACCGCGATGACATCCCCAACCTCTTCGATTTGAGTGGCCATGCCCACGCTGCGGAGCACAGCCTCGACCATCTCTCGGGATACCGGAACTCCAGGCCGGTCCGTACCGGCAACGCGGCCGCACACCAGCTGCAGCTCGACGTCTACGGCGAAGTCCTCGACAGCGCATATATCTACGCTCGATTCGGCGGCGTCATCAGCGCTGAGCTGTGGGAGGGATTGCGGGGCATCGTCGAGATGGCGATCCAGCGCTGGCGTGAGCCGAACTCGTCGATCTGGGAGGTGCGCAGCGAGCGGCGGCATTACACCTACAGCAAATTGATGTGCTGGGTCGCGGTCGACCGCGGTATCCGTATCGCCGAGCGATACCGACTGCCCTACGACAAAGCCGCGTGGCGGGGCGCTCGACTGGCGATCCATCGGGCCATCACCGCGCACGGATATTCGAAACACCGGCAGTCGTTCACACAGGAATTCGACGAGGACGCGCTCGACGCCGCAGTGTTGCGCATCAGCCAGGTACGGTTTCTCGCCGACAAGGATCCGCGCATCCACTCGACGGTGCGCGCCATTGCGGAGCACCTCGGAGAAGGCGTGCTGGTCAACCGATACCGCCGCGATGAAAGCGACGACGGCCTGCGCGGTCAGGAGGGAGCCTTCTTTCTCACCTCCTTCTGGCTCGTCGATGCGCTCGCCCATATCGGCCATCTCGAGGAGGCGGAGCGCCGCTTCGAGCGGCTGTTGCATTTCGCCTCACCGCTCGGTCTGTTCTCCGAGGAGGTGGACGTGCGCAGCGGGCACTTGCTGGGCAACTTCCCGCAGGCGTTCACGCATCTCGCGCTGGTGGGCGCCGCGGTGAACATGGAGCGAGCGCGCAAGCGGACGCTTGGCGTGAAGGGATTGAAACGCGGCGCGCCCACCCCATCAGGGAAGCGCGCTGGTGCTGCGGACAACCCTCCGGGAGACCAGGCCGCCACCTCGACTGCATAAGTATGCAGGGGTTGATGTAAACTCAACGGCCATGGCTCACGGCGCTCCTCTGCGTGCTGCAGTCGTCGGTTCCACGGGGTACATCGGCATGCAGTGCACCGCACTGCTCGCCGGACATCCGGACGTCGAGCTCACGCGCGTGCTCGGTCATGCCAGTGCCGGCAAGCGATATTGCGATGTCGTCCCGGGCAGCACCGTCGAACTGATCATTGAGGACACGCTCGATCCCGGGTCCACTGACGTCGTGATCGCGGCACTCCCGCACACCGTCGCCGGCACACTCGCCGCCGGATGGCTGGCTGGAGGCGCGACGGTCATCGATTGCTCAGCCGACTTCCGCCTCCGTGACGTCGCGGCGTATGAGCGCTGGTACGGCATCGAGCATCCGTCGCCGGATCTGCTCGGCGAGGCCGTCTACGCGATGGTCGAGTTGGAGCGCGAGCATCTGACGAGCGCGAATCTCATCTCGGTTCCGGGATGCTACCCGACCGCCGCCCTGCTGGCCACCGTCCCCGCGCTGCGTGCGGGACTCATCGAACCGGACATCGTCGTCGACGCCAAGAGCGGCGTCAGCGGCGCTGGACGGGAAGCCAAGGTAGCCAACCTCTTCTCCGAGGTCAACGAGTTGGTGCACGCCTACGGGGTCAGCGGGCATCGTCATAAATCCGAGATGCTCCAGCAGCTGCGTGACGCAGCGGGCACCGACGTGCGTCTGACCTTCGTGCCCCATCTGATTCCCATGACGCGGGGCATTCTCGCGACCGCATACCTCCGGCCCCGGCCGGGGGTGACCGAAGACCGCTTCCACGACGTCTACGCAGGCTTCTGCGCGACCAGCCCCTTCCTGGATCATGCGCACCAGCCCCCCGCGACCAAGAGTGTGACCGGCACCAATCGCGCGGCGATACACGCGGGATGGCAGGACGGCACCGCCGTGATCACGGTCGCCATCGACAACCTCGGCAAGGGCGGCGCCGGGCAGGCGGTGCATGCGATGAATGTCAGGTTCGGATTCGAGGAAACCGCCGGGCTGGAGTCGCGCGCTCTGTGGCCATGAGTGCTGCGGCAACCGATCAGGTTCGCGCCGGTGTCTGCGCACCGCTCGGCTTCCGCGCCGGCGTGGCGGCTGCGGGCATTCGCCTGGACGGCAACGAGAGTCGTTCCGACATCGCGGTGATCCGGTCGGACACGCCCGCAACCGCGGCGGCAGTGTTCACGCGCAACACCGTGAAGGCCGCACCGGTCGTCATCTCGCAGCTGACACTTCGTCGCAGTGCCCCGATTTCCGCCGTCGTGGTCAACGCCGGCAATGCCAACGCATGCACCGGCGCGCAGGGATTCCGAGACGCCCTGGTGATGTGCACCGCGACCGGCGACGCCCTCGATCTCGACCCCAGTGACGTCCTCGTCTGCAGCACCGGTGTGATCGGCCGGCCGATGCCGATGGACCGCGTGGTGCGCGGCATCCGCGCCGCGGCGCTCGCGATGTCGCCGGACGCGGGGGGCGATGTCTCGCGCGCGATCATGACCACCGACACCGTCCCCAAGGTTGCCGAGGCCACGTGCACCACGGCCGGAATCACCTACACGATTGGTGGCACCGCCAAAGGTGCGGGCATGATCCATCCGGACATGGCAACGCTGCTGGCCTTCATCACCACCGACGCGCCCGTGGAGCCGTCGTTTCTGCAGGCGGCGCTGTCTCGTGCCACCGACAACACTTTCAACTGCGTGACGGTTGACGGCGACACCTCGACCAACGACACCTGCATCCTGCTGGCGAACGGCGCTGCGGGCGGCGAGCAGATCGTCAGTGGCACCGCGGCGGCGACCGCCTTCGAGGATGCGCTGCTGCAGGTCTGTGATTCGCTTGCCGAGCAACTGGTCGCCGACGCCGAGGGCGCGACGCGGCATTTCCGGGTCACGGTCGACGGTGCGGCCGACTCCGTGCAGGCTCGGATTGCGGCTCGGGTGGTGGCGCTGAGCCCGCTCGTGAAGACGGCCGTCCATGGCGGCGATCCCAACTGGGGACGCATCATCGCCGCCCTGGGGCGCAGCGGCGCCGCCTTCACGCTCGACCGCTGCCGCGTCGCGATCGGCGGTCTGGTGGTCTTCGACCGTGGCGCACCGGCAACCGTGGACAGCGAGCTGATCCGCGAGGCGCTGTCGCATCCACGCCTCGACATCGCCATCGAGCTGGGCGCCGGCGAGGGATCAGGACACGCCTGGGGGTGCGATCTCTCGGCGGAGTACGTACGCATCAACGCCGACTACACGACCTGATGACGACGCCACCCGAAACGGAGACATTCAGCAGCTAGACATGCCAGAACAGACCATCGACGAGCGGATCCAGCGTGCCGAGGTGCTCATCGAAGCACTCCCGTACATCAAGCGTTTCGCGGGCCATATCCTCGTGGTGAAGGTTGGTGGCGCGGCGAGCGCGGCCGCCGACCTCGACGCCGTGCTCCAGGACATCGTGTTGCTGCGATTCGTCGGCATGCGACCGGTGATCGTGCACGGCGGTGGCGCGGAGATCAGCGCCTGGCAGCAACGGATGGGGATCGAGACCAGGTTCGTGAACGGTCTGCGCGTCACCGATGCTCCCACCATGGAGATCGCCAAGATGGTATTGACCGGCAAGGTCGGCCCCGACATCGTCGCGCGTATCAATACTCTGGGTGCCGGCGCGATCGGACTCTCGGGCGAGGATGGACCGACGCTGCTGGTACGCCCTCGCACCGACGCAACCGGCGCGGACCTTGGCTTCGTCGGTGACGTTGCCCAGGTGAATGCCGAGCCGCTCATGGCGATCCTCGATCAGGGGCGTATCCCGGTGATGGCGTCGATCGGACTCGGCTACGACGGGCAGGCCTACAACGTGAATGCCGACACGGTCGCCGCCGAGCTGGCGGTTGCGTTGCACGCCAGCAAGCTCATCCTCATGACCGACGTGGAGGGCGTCCGCGACGCGCAGGGCGCACTGATCAGCGAGCTGGACGCGGCCCGGGGACGCGAGCTGCTTGCCGGCGGCGTCATCCGCGACGGCATGATTCCAAAGATCGAAGCTGCCATTCGTGCCACCGACGGCGGATGCACCACGCACATCATTGACGCGCGGGTGTCGCACGCCCTGCTGCTCGAGTTGCTCACCGAACGCGGTGTCGGCACCATGATCACGCGGCCGGAACCGGCGTGACGGCGGACGCTGCGGCGGCCACCGCCACGCATGCGGCGCGCGCCAAGGCCGCGTTGATGGACACCTACCAGCGCCAACCCCTCGCGCTTGCAGCGCGGCAACGGCGTCTGGGTCACGACCGAGGACGGCCGTGAGCTGCTCGACCTGGTGGGCGGCATCGCGGTGAACCTCCTCGGCCACAACCATCCGGCCCTGACCAGCGCGATCGCGCACAGGCGTCGGCCCTGATCCATACCAGCAACCTCTACTACACGGAACCCCAACTCGAGCTTGCGGAACTGTTGATCGCGTCCGCCTTCCCGTCGCGGGTGTTCTTCTGCAACAGCGGCGCCGAGGCCAACGAGGGCGCGATCAAGCTGGCTCGCAAGTGGGGCAAGCTCCGCCGAGGCGGTGCCGACGTCATCGTCTGCGCGCAGGGCGCGTTCCACGGCCGCACGCTCGGCGCACTCGCCGCCACCGCCAACCCGCGCTACCGCGAGCAGTTCGAGCCGCTTCCCACAGGGTTCGTGCACGTCCCCTACAACGACATCGGCGCGCTCGAGCGGTCGATCGATGCAAGCACCTGCGCCGTGCTGCTCGAGCCCATCGAGGGTGAGAGCGGCGTCCTGCCACTTGACGCAGGGCGCCTCGCCGCCATCCGCAGGCTCTGCGACGAGCGTGATGTGCTGCTCATGCTCGACGAGGTGCAGACCGGCATGGGGCGCACCGGCCGCTGGTGGGCGCATCAGCACGAGCACGTGGCGCCGGACGTGATGACGGTCGCGAAGGGGCTCGGAGGCGGCTTCCCGATCGGGGCGATTCTTGCGGCGCCGCGAGCCGATGTGTTCGAGCCCGGTGATCATGGCTCGACGTTTGGCGGCGGTCCCCTCGCCTGCGCCGCCGCGGTCGCGGTGATGCGCACCGTCGAGAGCTGTGGCCTCGTGCAACATGCGGCCGAGCTCGGCGACTATCTCTCGGAGTTGGTGAGCGCACTTGCCGACGCAGGGCGCGCCGATTGCTGGGGTTCGTGGGCGCGGCCTGATGATCGGCATCGGCTTGAGCCGCGATGTCGCGCGCGATGTCGCCGCCGCGGCCCTCGACGAAGGGTTGATCATCAACGCGATCGGCGATCGAACGCTCCGCATGGTGCCGCCACTGATCATCACCCGCGACGAGGTCGACCTCGCCGTGGTGCGTCTGGGCAGGGCGTTCGACGCCGTCGCCGCGGGCGGAGAGACTTCGTGACCACGACCGCGGCTCGCACTGCGGGAACCGCAGCCAAACCAGCTCGTCATCGCGCCATCCTGGGACTGGTGCGCGGCGGCGTCATCCGCACCCAGGAGGATCTCGTTGACGCGCTGCACCGCCGCCGCTTTCCGGTCACGCAGGCAACCGTGAGCCGCGACATCCGCGAACTCGGCCTGCTCCGCGTCCACGACGACGCCGGCCCACGCTACATGGCGCCGGTGGCCGAGCTCGACGAGGAGCAGACCGCTCAGCGCCTGCGCAACGCGATCCGCGAGCACGTGCAGGGCATCGAGTTCATCGATCTGTTCGGCATCGTGCACACCGCGCCGGGATGCGCACCCCTGGTCGGCGGGGCACTGGACGGCTCGCGATTCGAGGAGATTGCGGGGACCATCGCGGGTGACGACACCGTGCTCGTGATCGCGCGCTCGCGTCCCGCCGCGCAGCGGTTGCTCGTGCGCCTCCGCTCGCTGCTGGAGGAGGTGGCATGACGGCACGCGAACGCTGCGTGCTTGCCTACAGCGGCGGGCTCGACACCTCGGTGGCGATACGCTGGCTGCAGGAGGAGCTGGGCTACGACGTGGTGACGCTGACCGCCGATCTGGGGGAGTTCGAAGGACGTCGATGCCGTCGCCGCGAAGGCGTTGAGCACCGGTGCCGTGAGCGCGCACGTTGCGGACGCGCGGCGCGTGTTCATCGACTCGTTCTGCTTCCCCACCCTGGCCGCGTCCGCGCTCTATGAGGGTGTCTACCCGCTGGCCACGGCGCTCGCACGACCGCTGATCGCCAAGCTGCTGGTCGATGTCGCACGAGAGGAAGGGGCGGTCGCCGTGGCGCACGGCTGCACCGGCAAGGGCAACGACCAGGTGCGTTTCGATGTCGCGGTCGGGGCGCTTGCGCCGGAGCTGCGGGTGGTCGCGCCGGTGCGCGACTGGGACATGGGGCGTCCGCAGGAGCTCGAATACGCCGAGCGGCACGGCATCCCGGTTCCCGTCACCAAGGCCTCGCCGTACTCCGTCGATGCCAATCTCTGGGGGCGCAGCATCGAGACCGGCGTGCTCGAGGATCCCTGGATCGAGCCGCCCGACGACGTCTACGAGTGGACTGCGCACCGCGCCGCGCACGCATCCGGCGTGGTCGTCGAGATCGGTTTCGAGCGCGGCGTCCCGGTATCGCTCGACGGGCGCAGGCTCGCCGGCGACGCACTGGTCACCGAGCTCAACACGACTGCGGGTGCGCGCGGCATCGGCCGCATCGATCATGTGGAGAACCGCCTCGTCGGCATCAAATCGCGCGAGATCTACGAGGCGCCCGCAGCCGTCACGCTCCATGCCGCGCACCATGCCATCGAGAGCCTGACGGTTACGCGCGATGTGGCCAGGTTCCAGCGCATCGTCGCTGACGAGTGGGCGCGCCTCGTCTACGACGGGCTCTGGTTCTCGGCATTGCGCGCCGCGCTGGATGCCTTCGTGCAGGAGACGCAGGTGCACGTCACCGGTTCGGTGCGCATGCGCCTCGAGGGTGGCACCGCCCAGGTCGTCGGACGCCGCGCCGACCGCTCCTTGTACAGCAACAACCTCGCCACCTACGACCGCGTCTCGGACACCTTCGACCACGCTGCGGCGCGCGGGTTCATCGAGCTGTTCGGCCTGCCCCTGCGAACCCAGACGCGGATCCAGGGTGCCCTCGACGACACCGCGCCACTGCACGTCGAACGGCGTACCACCCGGCGTGGCGAAATCTGACCGCGGGGCGCGCGGCGAAAAGCGCGCACCCAAGGTGTGGGCGGGACGCTTGAGCGCACCCACGTCAGCGCTCGTCGAGACCTACACCTCCAGCCTGGTCGTCGATCGCCGCCTTGCCGCCGATGATGTGGCGGGCTCGCGCGCGCACGCCCGCATGCTGCGCAGCATCGGCATCCTCAGCGGCACGCAACATCGAGCCATCGACGCGGGACTCCGAGCCATCGCCGCAGAGCTGTCCGGCAACACGTTCGAGACCTCGCCGGGCGATGAGGACATCCACACCGCGGTGGAGCGCCGGCTCCACGAAATCGCGGGTCCGGTGGCGGGCATGCTGCACACCGGACGCAGCCGCAACGACCAGGTGGCGACCGACCTGCGCATGTGGGCACGACGTGCGTGCACTGACCTCTTGGTGGCCCTCGCGGGGTTGCAGGACGCGCTGGTCGGGCGCGCCGCGGAACATCGCGCGACGCCGATGCCGGGCTACACCCATCTGCAGCGCGCCCAGGTCGTCTCGCTGGCGCATCACCTGCTCGCCTATGTCGAGATGCTCGGCCGCGACGCGCTCCGTCTCGGCGCGGCGCGCGTGGCGTGTGACGAGCTGCCGCTGGGCAGCGGTGCGCTGGCTGCTTCCACGTTGCCGCTGGACAGGACGCGCGTCGCCGCCGAGCTCGGCTTCAGTCGCATCGCCGCCAACAGCATGGATGCTGTGGCGGATCGTGATTTCGCGGTCGACATCACCGCCGCGTGCGCGCTCGTGATGGTGCACTGCTCGCGTCTCGGTGAGGAGTTGGTGCTCTGGTCGAGCACCGAGTTCGGGTTCGCCGTCCTTCCCGACAGCCATGCCACCGGCTCGTCGTTGATGCCGCAGAAGAAGAACGCGGACGTGGCCGAGCTGGCGCGCGGGCGGAGCGGGCGGGTGATCGGTGACCTGGTCGCCCTGCTCACCGTGTTGAAGGGCCTTCCCCTCACCTACAACCGCGACCTGCAGGAGGACAAGGAGCCGCTCTTCGACGCCGTCGACTCCACCCTCGCGACCCTGCGCATGCTCACCGAGGTGATCACCGTCGTGCACTTCGATGTCGACGCGATGCGACGCGCCGCTTCGGATCCCGCGCTCCAGGCAACCGACGTCGCGGAGCACCTCGTCGCCAACGGCGTGCCCTTTCGCGAGGCGCACACCATCGTGGGTGCGCTGGTCGCACAGACCATCACCACCGGTCGCACGCTCGCGGATCTCGATGTCACGGAGTGGCAGGCGGCGTCGAAGCACTTCGATCCGAGCGTCGTGCATCTCTTCGACCCCGACGCCGCGCTGCGCCGGCGCGATGTCCCCGGTGGTCCGGGACCGCGTTCCGTTGCGCGACAGATCACTCGAGGGCGCGCCCTGGTCGCGAGAACACGGAAGACCGCGGCGGGCGGCTGACGTCGCGAGCGAACGTATCCTGAGGAGGTGACCCGAGCCACCCTGATCGTCGGCGACGTGCAGGGTGATGTGGGCCGGCTGCAGGAAGCGCTCGCGCCCTATCCGGAAGACGAGGTCGACACCGTCTTTCTCGGCGATTTCTTCCAGGGCGGCGAGCCCGGCGCCGGAGGCGGCGCGGCGGCAGCCGAGGTCGCGATGCGCCGCCGCAACGCTCGCTCGGTGCTCGGCAATCACGACCTCTTCCTCCTGGTGATGCTCGAGCGCTCGCGCGGCGGCGACCAGTTGGGCACGTGGCGCACCCGCGACGGATTGAGCATCGAGGATCTCTGGCTCAGCAGGCGTGGGGACTGGGCGGATCTGCATGCCGTGGGCGCGGATGAGCGTCTCGAGGCGTGGCTGCGTGGCCTGCCCTTCCTGGTCGAGCTCGAGGATGGAACCCTTGCGCAGCACACCGATGACGATCGCTACGCGGACATCGGTGGCACCGTCGAAGCGGTCAACGCAGCGGTTCGCACCTGGCTGGCGGCTCCCGGCGGAGCGTTCCAGTCACTCAGGTACACGATCGGGCGGCACGCCTTCGAGGATGCCGACCGGCTCCAGCGTTATCTGTCGCACTTCGGGGTCCGCCGGGTCGTCCACGGGCACACGCCCCACTGGGAGGACGCGCCGGTCATGTTCCACGGCGGTCTCGCGGTCGGGTACGACGGCAGGTTCTCGCGCTACTGGGGTCGTGCCGAAGGTGAGGATGCGGGACCGATCGGCGCCACGGTCGCGCTCCTGCCGCCGCTGCCGGCAGATCCGCTCAGGGATGCCGGCTGAGCATCTCCCCGAGGCGAGTGACCGGCGGTTCCTGCCCGGCGGTGACGTACGCGGTCACCACCAGCGAGAGCAGGAGCACTTTCAAGGCGTGGAAACGGCCCGAGGCCGGCTCTTCGAGGACGAGGCTGCTCAGGGCGATGCCGTCGACGGCGCCGCAGATGACCCCGGCAAGATCCCGAGGCGCCACCAGGGCGTAGGCCGGGAGCTGCCCGAAGACCTGGCGCACCTCGATCTCGATCTCGTCGAGGATGTGCCTGCGCAGCTCGGCGCAACGGGCCTGGAGCGCCGGCGCGCTCAAACTCACCGTGTAGAGGTCGAGGAGCAGCCGGAAGAACTCGGGTTGCTCGGCGCAGCGCTCCTCCGCCTGGTCGACGCCGGTCACGATGCGCTCGAGCGGGTCGACAACCACCTCGACCACTGCCTTCCAGCGGGCCAGCATCTGCCGCTCCATGACCACCACCACCTCGAGGAGCAGGTCCTCCTTCGATTCGAAGTAGTAGTGGAGCAGTCCCGGCGCGACCTTCGCCTCACGAGCGACGTCCTTGAGCGAGGTCTCGGCATATCCCTGGCGACCCAGGACCGCTGCGGCGGCGTGGACGATCTGACTTCGCCGGCCCGCCTCGTCGACGTCGACGGAAGGGCGGTCCTGCGAAGTACGCGTGCCGATGGTGGTGATCGTTGCGATGTCCCTCACACGTCTACCTGAGTCGCAATCTTAACTCGCGGCAAGCAGGTTGTTGTTCCCGTTCCCGGAGTTAGGACAACTGCTTGTGAAATCCGACCCCGATCGCGCCGGGTCCGCTGTGGCATCCGATCACCGGCCCCACCACGGTGAGCGACGGCTCACTGGACACGATCGGCCGCATGCGCTCCACGAGCTCCGCGGCGAGCTGCGGCCGGTCCGCATGCGCGATCACCAGTTGGGCGCCGCCCCACTGCGCAGCGGCGCGCCTGCATTCCTCGACCACGCGGTCTATCGCTTTCGGGTAGGTCCGGACGCGGGCCACCGGCTCGATATGCCCATCCTTGATCTCGAGGACCGGTTTGAGGTCGAGCACCGACCCGAGCAGCGCACGGGCCCCACCGATGCGGCCGCCGCGCCGCAGGAACTCCAGGGTGTCGACCGTGAAGAGGACGCGGTCGGTGCTCTGCACCGCCGCCAGCGCTGCGACCACGGCGTCAGCATCGCCGCCGGACTCGGTCACGCGCACAGCCTCGAGCACCGCCGCGTAGTGCCCGACGGCAACGCTCCGCGTGTCGACGATCCGGATGTCCAGGTCGGGGAGCGCCGCGCGCGCCTGGGCCGCTGACGCATAGGTCCCGCTGAGGTCGGAGGAGATGGTCGTGCAGACGATCGCCCCGCCGTCGGCGCCGAGCTCGCGGAAGACAGTCTCGAACTCTCCCGGCGTCGGCTGCGAGGTGCGGGGGAAGGGACCCGGCTTTGCCAGGCGCGCATAGAACTCGGCCGCCGAGATGTCGACGCCGTCGTTGAACGTCTCCTCGCCGAAGATGACCTTGAGGGGCACCACGCGCACCGCGTGGGCGGCGCGAAACGCGGGGTCGAGGTCGGCGGTGCTGTCGCACACCAGGTGGACGGCTGCCATGGGCGGCGTAGCCTACAGCGCCGTCAGCAGTCTGGCGGGATCCTCGCCCCGGTCCTCGGCGACCAGGAGCGCGCCGAGCAGCGATCGCTCCTCGCCAAGCGTGCCGCGCACGATTTCCGGCGAGGGTTGCAGGTGCAGGTGGCGCGCCACGGTCTCGGTCATCGATGGGGCAAAGCGGCTCCAGCTCGCGCACACCCCGCCCCCGAACACGATGACGTCGGGATCGTAGAGCGCGGTGAAATCGACGATCGCGAGACCGAGCCACCGGCCGATCTCCGACCACGCGTCAGGATCGCTGAGCTGCTCGGCGGGCACGCCGTAGCGGCGAGCGATCGACCGACCGCTCGCCAGGGCCTCGAGGCAGCCGGCACCCCCGCAATGACAGGGCGGCCCGCCGAGCCAGGCGGGCCAGAGCACGATGTGGCCGCCCTCGCTGTCATGCCGGCCGAGGACGATCCGCCCGTCGTGAACGAGCCCGCACCCGATGCCGGTCGAAACCGTGCAGTAGACCACCGTCCGATGTCCTGCGCCCGAGCCCAGGCGCGCCTCGGCCAGGGCCGCGCAGTTCGCATCGTTCTCGACCACCACCGGACAGTCGAACCGCTGTCCGAGGAGGTGCGCCATCTCCAGCCCGTGCCAGGAAGCCGGCATGCCTGGCGGGTCGACGAGCGCCCCGCCGCTGCGGTCGAACGGTCCCGGGGCTGAGATCGCAATCGCCTCCGGGAGCTTGCCATCCATGACGCCCTCGACCAGACCGCGCAGGGTAGCCAGCGGTGCGGTCACCGGGGTCGGAATGCGCCGGACCGGACCGATGCTTGCGTCGCGTCCGGCTGACGCCGCGATCTTGGTGCCGCCGATGTCGAGGAGCGCGATCACGCCGCGATGATGCCTACACTCGCCGCGATGCTGCTCACGATTGACGTCGGGAACACCAACATCGTGGTCGGGGTGTTCGACGGAGACGACCTCATTGCCGACTTCCGGATCCACACCGACGACCGGAGCACCGGCGACGAGCTCGGCCTCATCGTCGTTGACCTGCTCGCGCGCCGCGACCTGGCGCCGTCGCAGGTCACGGCGGTGGTGGTCAGCAGCGTCGTGCCCACACTGTCGCGCAGCATCGACGAACTCTCCCACACCTACTTCAAACAGCCGCCCATGATGGTGGGACCGGGCACCCGCACCGGCATCCGGATCCACTACGACGACCCGCGGCGGGTGGGTGCCGACCGGATCGCCAACGCCATCGCGGCGCACCATCTCTACAAGGGTCCGGCGATCCTCGTCGACTTCGGGACGGCCACGACCTTCGACGCCATCGATGCCAAGGGAGACTACCTCGGCGGCGCCATCGCTCCCGGGATCCAGCTCAGCCATGACGCGCTGGTGAGCCACGCGGCGATGCTGTCGCGCATCGAGCTGGCCGCCCCCGCCGAGGCGATCGGACACTCGACGACCGCGAGCATGCAGTCGGGCATCGTCTTCGGCTACGTGGGGCTCGTCGAGGGGCTGGTCGCCCGTTTTCGCTCCGAGATGGAAGGACCCGCAAAGGTGATCGCCACCGGCGGGTTGGCACCGTCGCTCGCCAGGCTGATCCCGGCCATCGACGTCGTGGACGAGCGCCTCACGCTCCACGGCCTGCGTCTCATCCACGACCAGAATCGCTGAGGCGACCCGGCCTCCCTCGTACCATGGCCTGATGGCTGTCGCAGCGACGACCGGTCGCGCCCTGAGCGTGGGCGGTCTCGAACTCTCCTCACCGGTCCTGGTCGCGCCCATGGTCGGCATCACCGACGCGCCCTGTCGTGAGCTCTGCCGCGAGTTCGGCGCGGGGCTGGTGTCCACGGAGATGGTCGCCGCCGAGGCGGTGGTGCGCAGCACCGAGGCGGCCTTGCACCTCCTCGACTTTCCCGGCGAGGTGACGCCGGTCGCGGCGCAGCTGGTCGGCTGCGATCCGGTGGTGATGGCGGATGCGGCACAGGTCTGCGTCGAGCGCGGCGCCGTGCTCGTGGACGTCAACCTCGGGTGCCCGGTCTCCAAAGTGGTGAGCCGTGGAAGCGGCGCGGCGCTGGCTCGCGACGTGCAGGCAACCGTGCGGGTCATCAGCGCCATGGTTGCGGCGGTCGACGTGCCGGTCACGGTGAAGATGCGCCTGGGCTGGGACCGGGAGTCGATCAACGCCCCGGAGCTGGCGCGAGCCCTCCAGGATGCCGGCGCCGCCGCGGTGACCGTGCACGGACGGACGCGCTGTCAGAAGTACGAAGGCTTCGCTGACTGGGTGGAGATCGCGCGCGTCAAGCAGGCGGTGAGCGTTCCCGTCTTCGGCAGCGGTGATGTGGAGAACGTCGAAACGCTGAGCGGGCGCATCGACGCCGGCATGGTCGACGGCGTCGTGATCGCTCGCGGGATGCTTGGCAACTTCTGGTTCGTCAAGCAGGCGGTGCATCGACTGGCGACCGGCGAGACGTTGCCGGACCTCGAGTTCGCCGGCCGCATCGCGCTGGCCCGCCGCCACCTCGACATGCTCTGCGCGTACCACGGCGAGCAGCGCGCCATGCGCATCGGCAGGAAGTACGTGGCCTGGACCATACGCGGCTGTGCCGGGGCCGCACGACTGCGCGCCGAAGTGCAGACCATGGACACGCGTGAACGGCTCGACGCGTTGCTGGATCGCGCGCTTGCCGCCGGACCGCGCCCCGAAGGTTGGTTCCGGCCCGCGTTCGTGAGCGGTGAAGGCTGACCACTGCAAAAAAGAAGGGCGCCTCTGGAAACCAGAGACGCCCCGAGAGGGGGGGCTGTAATGGAGATCCGCGATGCGGTCTCGGTGCGGATCATATGAACCCAAGTCATTTCCGTCAAGGAATGACGACAACTTGTTACGCGGGATTGGACAGTGCTCACCTATACTCGCGGCTCGCAGAACGGGGGGTCACCCCGACAACCCGTCTGAACTGCGTGGTTCCAGGGATCTGAATGGACAAACCAGTGCTGCTCACGCGAGACGGTCTCGTCAAGCTGGAGCGCGAATTGGAAGAGTTGCGAACGGTGCGCCGCGCCGAGGTGGCCGAGCGCATCAAGTACGCCAAGGACTTCGGCGACATCTCGGAAAATGCCGAATACGATGAGGCCAAGAACGAGCAGGGCATGCTCGAGGGACGCATCCTCCTTGTCGAGAACATGCTCCGCAACGCGGCCATCATCGAAGAGGGCAGCGACAGCGGCATCGTGAGCGTTGGCACCACGGTCGATGTCAAGGACGATTTCGGCAAGCAGACCTTCACCATCGTGGGACCGGCAGAGGTCGATGTCGCTGATGGCCGGATCTCCATGGAGTTGCCGGTCGGCAAGGCGCTCCTCGGACACAAGGTCGGCGACACCGTCGATGTGGTGAGCCCGGGCGGGGTCCGTCAAGTCAAGATCGTCAAGATCAACTGACGCCCTGCGGGGAAGCGTCCCGTACACGCAGCGTGCCTTGGCGGAGAAGATAGTCGGCATGCCTTCCGACGATCTCTTTGCGGAACGGCGCCGCAAGGTCGACGAACTTGCCGCGCGTGGGATTCCCTCGTACGGCGTTGACTTCGCGCCCACCGCAACCATGGATGAGGCGCGCCGGCTGCTCAACGCATACGAGCAGGACCACCCCGGCGCCGACGTCGATGCTCCGGATCGTCCGGTGGTTGCGGTGGCGGGCCGGGTCATGCAGTTGCGCGATCTGGGTGGCGCGGCCTTCGCGCATGTTGAAGACGAGTTTGGCCGGATGCAGATGTGGTTCCGCGCGGACCGATCCGGCGATGCGCACGCGCTGGTGGCATTGCTCGATCTCGGCGACATCGTCGGCATCACCGGTCCGGTGGTGCGCACCCGCCGCGGTGAGCCGAGCGTGCTTGTGGACACCGCGACCGCTGTTGGTCAAGTCACTGCACGCGCCGCCCGAGAAGTTCCACGGGCTCCACGACCAGGAGACGCGCTACCGCAAGCGCTATCTGGACCTGCTCAGCAATGCCGACCAGCGCCGCCACTTCGCGACCCGGACGCGGTTGATTCGAGCGCTCCGCGCCACGCTGGATCAACGCGGCTTCCTCGAGGTCGAAACCCCGATCCTGCAGCCCATTCCCGGCGGCGGACACGCGCTTCCCTTCGCCACGCACTGGAACGCGCTGCACACCGATGTCTACCTGCGCATCGCGATCGAATTGCACCTCAAGCGACTGCTCGTCGGCGGTTACGCACGCGTGTATGAGATCGGTCGGGTGTTTCGCAATGAGGGATTGTCGCCGCGCCACAACCCGGAGTTCACGATGCTCGAGGCCTACCAGGCGTACGCGACCTACGACGACATGCGTGAGCTCACCGAGGGACTGATCACCGCCGCTGCGAACGCGGCCGGGCCGCAGGTCGTCGAGGACGGCGAAGGTGGCAGCGCTCCGTGCGAAGACCCATTGCTGCGCAAGGCGTTTGGCCAGTCCATCGACCTGCGTCCTCCCTATCGGACCGCGACCATGGTCGACCTCGTGCGCGAGGAGACCGGCGTCGATGCGCTCGCATCCTGGGATGACATGCACGCCGCCGCCGCGCAGCTTGGTGTCGAGGTGCATCCCCGGCTCGGCCCGGGCGCTGTGCTGCTCGAGATCTACGAGCAGCGTGTCGAGGGCAAGCTCTGGGATCCGACGTTCGTGCTCGACTATCCGGCAGAGGTCAGCCCGCTGGCGCGCCGCCGCCGTGATGACCCACGTTTCGTCGAGCGCTTCGAGTTGATCATCGCCGGTCGCGAGCTGGCCAACGCCTTTAGCGAGCTGAACGATCCCATCGACCAGCGCGCGCGGTTCGAGGAGCAGGCACGGCTGCGAGCGGGTGGCGACAGCGAGATCCCGCCGATCGATGAGGACTTTCTCGAGGCGATCGAGGTGGGGATGCCACCGGCCGGTGGGCTCGGGGTCGGTGTCGATCGACTGGTCATGCTGCTCACCGACTCGGCGACGATTCGCGACGTGCTGCTCTTCCCCACGATGCGTCCGTTACCGCGAAACGACGGGGGGTCGGACGCCTGATGCTGCCACTGCAGCGCATCCGTGATGACCCGGAGTGGGTGCGCGACGGCGCACGTCGCAAGGGCGAGACCGCGCCGGTGGACGAGCTGCTCGCCGTCGACGCCGAAACGCGCGCGCTGCGCACCGCGGTCGAGCAGGCACGCGCTGAGCAGCGCACCGCTTCGTCGGCGATACGCGGCGCCCCGACCGGCGATCAGCTGGCGTCGCTGACCGCGCTGAAGCAGCGTATTCAAGATGGAGAGTCGCGCCTGGCGGAACTCGATGCGCGCGTCGAGGCACTGCTCCTCGAGGTACCCAACCCGCCACACGAGAGCGTGCCCGATGGCGGCGGTCCCGCCGACAACGTGGTGGCGCGGACCTGGGGCGAGCCGCCGGTGTTCGACTTCGAGGCCGCTCCGCACTACGACCTCGGCGAGCGGCTCGGCATCTTCGATTTCGAGCGCGCGGTCAAGCTGAGCGGCTCGCGGTTCGTGGTGCTGCGCGGCGATGGTGCGCGCCTGCAACGCGCGCTGACGTCGTTCATGCTCGACGTCGCGCGCGACCACGGCTACACGGAGATCGCACCGCCCTACCTGGTGCGCCGCGAGGCCATGGTCGGCGCGGGGCAGCTCCCCAAGTTCGAGGACGAGGCGTATCACGCCGACGACGGGCTCTTCCTCATCCCCACCGCCGAGGTACCGGTCACCAACCTGTACGCGGGCGAGATTCTCGAGGCGGCGCAGTTGCCGATCGCCCATGTCGCGCTGACTCCCTGCTGGCGGCGCGAAGCGGGTGCCGCCGGGAAGGACACGCGCGGCTACATCCGCCTGCATCAGTTCGAGAAGGTCGAGATGGTGCGCTTCACCACGCCGGAATCCTCACTCGACGACCTGGAGCTCATCACCTCGCACGCCGAGCGCGTGCTCCAACTCCTCGGGCTGCACTACCGCGTGCTGTTGATGTGCAGCGGGGACCTGGGCTTCTCGCAGTGGAAGAAGTACGACGTCGAAGTCTGGGCGCCGGGGATGCAGCAGTGGCTCGAGGTGTCGTCATGCTCGGTGTTCGGAGAGTTCCAGGCGCGGCGCGCCAACATCCGGTACCGCCCGGCGCCGTCGGAGAAACCGCGCCACGTCCATACGCTCAACGGCAGCGCACTGGGTGTGCCGCGCACCTTCGACGCGCTGCTCGAGTTCGTATCAGCAGGCCGACGGCTCGGTGCTCATCCCGGAGCCGCTGCGCCGGTACATCGGTGGCCTCGAACGCCTGACCGCGCCGTGATCAACCAGGACATCGATCCCGCCTGGCTCAACGACCGGAGCGAATTCCAGCTCAACTGGGTGCACGGGCTCCGCAATCCATCGGGGCTGCATCTGCAGTACGAGCTGGACGGCGACCGCGTCTTCACGCACTGGACTCCGAGCGACGACCACGTCGGGTTTCCCGGCTTCGCGCACGGCGGCATCGTCAGCGCGGTGCTCGACGATGTCATGGGGCGCTGCTCGGCGCTGCACCGGCACTGGGTGGTCACCGCTCGCCTCGAGGTGCGTTACCGCCGTGCGGCCCCGACTGGAACGGAGCTGCTCGTCGAGGGCCGGATCACGCGACTCCTGCGGCGTGCCCTGCACACCGAGGGTCGTGTGCTGCTCCCCGGCGGTGATGTGGTCGCCGAGGCGACCGGGACATACCTGCCGCTGTCGGACGAGCTGCGGCGCCAGATGGTGAGCGCGTGGCCCGGCTTCGAGGAATATCTCTGACGGACCGCGGGGCGCTGTGGACAAGGCGCTGAGGGCAGGTCGGCTGCATCGATAGCGTCGAGGCACGCTCAACCGTTTGTCCCGAGGCGCGCGAGCGCGTTGAGGATTGCGGTTGCAAACGCGTCGCCGTCACCGTGACCGGAGTCATCGACGACCTGCAACGCACACGTGTGCCACGACTGCGTCAATCGCCATGCCGTCTCGAGGGGCCCGCTGACGTCATAGCGACCGTTGATGAGGATGCCCGGGATGCCGTTCAGCCTGCCTGCGTTGCGCACGAGCTGGTCATCGTCAAGGAACGCCGCGTTGCGCCAGTAGTGGGTGACCAGACGTGCGAAACGCAAACGAAACTCCGCGTCCTGGTAACGCGCGCTCGGCTGGTGACGCGGGGAGAGCGAGACATGCGCGTCTTCCCATGCGCACCATTCCCGCGCGGCGTGATCACGCACCTCGGGATCGGGATCGAAGAGCAGCGTCGCATAGGCATCGACCAACCGGAGCTCGCGCATCGATTCCGGAACGCCGTGCGTAAAGCGATCCCATTGCTGCGGAAAGATGCGCCCGACGTCGCGCGTGATCCAGTCGACCTCGCGCTGGGATGTGGTGCCGACCAGTCCGAGGAGCAGCGCGCTTACTCGTTGCGGATGGGCTTCGGCATATGCCAGCCCGAGGGTGGTGCCCCAGGACATGCCGACAACGGTCCAGCGGTCGATGGCCAGGTGCTCACGCAGGGACTCGATGTCGCTGACCAGGTGGGCGGTGGTGTTGCTGCCCAGGTCGGCGTCGGGATCGCTCGCCAGCGGGCGGCTCCGGCCCGCACCGCGCTGATCGAGCAGCACCGCGTGATACACCTCGGGGTCGAACCACCGGCGGTGGTTCGGACTACAGCCTGAGCCCGGGCCGCCGTGCAGGTAGACAAGCGGCCGGCCACTGGGATTGCCGCAACGCTCCCAGTACACGGTGTGTCCGTCACCAACTTCCAGCATGCCGCTGGCGAATGGTTCGATCGGCGGGAACATGCCGGGCACCCTAGAGCACCACGCCATGTTCGTGGCGGACGCCGTAGAGCAGCTGGCGGCCGACACGGCTGACCCCGCGGAGGAACCGACCATCCGCATCAGTCCCACCACCATCGGCGTCAACGCGCCGCGGATGGGTGACCAGCCTTCGCTGAGCTAGCGGAAGAGCAAACGCAGAGCAGCGGGCCACCGAAAGCACCCAACATGACGAGCAGTTCCACTTCGCCATCGACGTCGTGATCGACGGCATCATCGCCAGAGGAGGTCGCCATGCCTGAGGAACGCGAGATCAAGATTCCCGTCGCGTCAGACTTTGTCCTTCCGAACCTCGATCAGATCGTCGACGGCACCAGCGCCGTCGACCGCGGTGTGGTCCAGCTCTCCGCCACCTATTGGGACACCGACGACCTGACACTGCTGCACGCACAGCTCGGCCTGCGCTACCGCAGCGCTCCCGGTGAGGCCGGGCGCTGGACGCTCAAGGCCGGCGCACGGATGGTCGGGCATGCGGTGTCGCGCGAGGAGACCGACTTCGATGGGCCGCCCGATCATCCACCCGAAGCCGCGCTGGAGGTGATTCGACGGGACGTCGGGGATGCCGTGCTGCACCCGGTCGCCCAGCTTGTGACCGACCGGCACACGGTTGATCTCATGGCAGGGGAGAGGCGCCGCGCCGAGGTGGCCGACGACCGCGTCGCCGTGCTTGCGGACGAACGAACCATTGAGACGTTCGGTGAGGTCGAGGTGGAACTGTTCGACGCTGACGACGCGCTCATTGAAGCGGTCATGACACGGCTGCGCGCGGCCGGCATCGGCGAACCGGACAGCACGCCGAAATACGTTCGAGCCCTGCGCGCGCTCGGCCACGACGTGTGATCGAACTGGGGGGAGACGTAGCCCGCTTCGCGCGGGCTGCGCTCCCATCCGCTGGGACCGCCCCCCTTGTAGACACCATCCCCCTGGCTGGCAACCCCCTCCGACGTGGCCCCTGGGGTGTGCATCTTGACGACAACGCTTCAACCGGAGCGCACTGGTTTGTAGGAGCTTCACCAATGTTTACCGTTTGTGAACAAATCTTTCCCAATCGAGCCTGAGGAACTCCCCGGCTGACCCATACGCAGCGAGTAAAGTCGAAGGCGTGACCTTAGCGGCCAGGGCGGAGCCCACAACTCCCGGGAGCGGCTTTTTTCAGGACGACACCATCGACGACCTGCGGCTCGCCGCCGCGTTCCGGCGGGGCTTCCGGCAGGCGATGATTCAGATCAATCGATCGTTGGCGCAGCACGATTTGAGCCCCCTGCAGTACCACCTGCTGCTCGAGGCCGGGGCCGCCGGCACCGAGGGATGCGTGCAGGGTGACCTTGCCGAGTTGATCCAGGCGCCGGAGGCCGCGGGTCTCGCTCATGGTCCACGAGTTGAATGCGCGGGGGCTGGTGCGGACGCTTCGCTGCGCGCCCGACCGGCGCATGGTTCGCGTCGGGCTCACCGAGGCGGGCTGCCGTGTGGTCGAAGCCGCGTTGCACGCCCAGCGCGCCGCGCTGCACGAGATGGCGCAGGACTTCGACGTCCCGGGGGTCACGCAGATGCTGCGGGGCGCCGTGCAGCTATATCTCGGGGTCGATATCGCCGAGGAAGGCCGCCTCTAGGACTGCGCCGACGCGGAGCGCGTAGCGAGGGGCGTTGACGCCGAGCCAGGCCGCCGCTTCCAGTTCAATGGGTCACGGACTGCACGCGCAGGGTTCTCCCACGCCGGCGAGAGTTCGTGCCGCGGCGTGTCGAGAATGACCCGGAGTGCGCCGAAGCGCGGCGCAACGGCAGCCAGCGCGGCCGACTCCATGTCGACGGCCACATGGCCCCGCGCAGCCCACATGCCGCGCGTCGGACCGGTCACGACGTGCGTGGTCGTGATGATCGACCCTTCCGTCATCGGCAGCCGCAGGTAGCCGGCGGCGCGCACCAGCGAGGCGACGACCGCGGGGTCGCAGACGTGGGTCGTTCCCTGACTCGTCCACCACCTGGGTGGCGACGACCACCGTGCCTGGTTCTGATCCGGCAGCAGGCCACCGCATAGTCCGGCACTGATGACGACCGGCGCAGCGCCGGGCTGTGCCGCGCCACCGATCCCCACCTGCAGCACACGAACATCGCGGGCACGACGGCGCACCCCCCACGCCTCCACCCCCATCGCACAGACGGCCAGCACGCGGCGATCAGGCGGCATAACCGTGCTCGCGATACCAGCCGACGGCCCGCTCGATTGCGTCCGCGACACTCGACGCGCGGTAGCCCAGCTCGTGGACAGCTTTCGCACTGGACGAGTACATCTCGAGACGGCCCATGTGCACTCCTTCCAGCGGAACCACCGGCGCTCCGCCCGTCCAGCGGGCGCGCACCGCGTCGACGCGCGCCGCAGCGGCGGCAATCGCATAGGGCAACGGAAATGCCCGCGGCGGTCTGCCCGCGGCGCGCGCGATGAGCCGCCAGAGCTCGGCGAGCGACAAGTTCACGCCGCCTGCGATGTACCGCTCGCGCAGCTGTCCGTGCTCGAGTGCGAGCACGTGCGCGGTCGCGACGTCCTCGACGGCAACGACATTCATGCCCCCGCCCAGGGTCGCCGGGCATGCGGCCGCGCAACAGGTCGACGATGATCTTTCCGGTCGGTGTCGGTCGATGGTCTCCGGGACCGACCGGCGCGGTCGGGAGCACGGTGATCGTCGGGATCCGCGCGCGCAACGCGGCGCGCTCACCGAGCAGCTTGGACGCGTGGTAGGTGTCGCCGCGACCCGATGCTCGCCCAGTCGCGCTCGGTGGCCGGCCGCGACCCAGCCGAAGGCGCGAGCGCCGATGAGCTCGAGGTCACGACGCAGCGCTCCACACCAGCGATACGCGCTGCTTCGAGCAGCCCTGCTGTACCGCGAATGTTCACTGCGGCAATGGTCGCGCGGTCGCGCGGGGAGAAGGAGTACAGCGCCGCCGTGTGCACGGCGTAGCGGCAGCCGCGCAGCGGAGTGACCAGCGACGCCGGCGAGCGAAGGTCGCCATGGACGGTGATGACACCGGCGGGCCCCTGCCACTCGTCCCGCACCAGCGCGCGCACCCGATAGCCGCGCTCGAGCAGCGCGCTGAGCACGTGCGAGCCGACAAATCCGGTGGCGCCCGTCAGGAAGACGTCACCGCCGTCGGGCGCCGCCTGCGCCGGAAGCACGGTCAGTTGAGGTGTGGCTTGGTTCCGCGGGGACGGAAGCTATCGCTGGCGGCGCGCAGCGATTCGCGCAGCGACGCCGAGGTCGCGACCACCGCAGTCGGCTCGTAGCCGCAGTGCGCCATGCAGTTGCCGCAACGCTCGTCGCGACCGCGGCCGTACTGCTCCCATGCCGTGGTCTCGATCAGCTCGCGATAGGACGTCGCGTAGCCGTCGGACATCAGATAGCAGGGGCGTTGCCAGCCCAGCACCGAGTAGCTCGGGATGCCCCAGGCGGTGCAGCTGAAGTCGATCTTGCCTTCGAGGAAGTCGAGGAACAGCGGCGAGTGATTGAGGCGCCACTTCTTGCGACGGCCGCCGGCGAAGGCTTCGCGAAAGATCGCGTGGGTGCGCTCGACGTTGAGCCAGTGGTCCTGATCCGGTGCCTTCTCGTAGGCGTAACCGGGCGAGATCTGCATGCTGTCGACCTGGACCTCATCGTTGAGGAAGTCGAGCACGCCACGGATCGACTTGGCGTCGTCCTGGTCGAAGAAGGTGGTGTTGGTGGTCACGCGGAATCCACGCGCCTTCGCTGCGGCGATGGCGGCGATCGCCTTGTCGAAGACACCGGTGCGGCATACCGATTCGTCGTGGCGCTCGCGCAAACCGTCGATGTGGATGGAGAACGAGAAGTAGGGTGACGGCGTGAACAGGTGCAGCTTCTTCTCGAGCAGCAGCGCGTTGGTGCAGAGATAGACATAGCGCTTGCGCGCGACCAGGGCGGCGACGATCTGGTCGATCTCCTTGTGCACCAGTGGCTCGCCACCCGCGATCGACACCATCGGCGCCTCGCACTCCTCGACAGCGTCGATGCACTGCTGCACGGTGAGCCGCCGTTGGAGGATGGGGTCCTCGTGCTGGATCTTGCCGCACCCGGCGCAGGCGAGGTTGCATTGATAGAGCGGCTCGAGTTGCAGCACGAGAGCGAATTTCTGGTTGCGACGTATCCGCTGCTTCGCGACGTAGGTTCCCACACGCATCGCCTGTCGGAGTGGCACCGCCATGATGAGTTCTCCTTCTCTCGCTTCGAACTAACTGTGGGCGACGAGCACGCGCTCGGCGGTTGCTGCTTCCGTCGCGATCGGCTCGCCGCCGGCGAGCGCGAGGGTCGGGAAGACGTGACGGTAGAGGTGGTAGTTGATGTAGAAGTCGCCCGGGAACCCGGTCCCGGTGTGCTCCGCTTCGTCCCAGGTGCCGTCGTGCTGACGCGCCAGGAGGAAGGCGCGGCCACGCGCGCAGGCCGGGTCGTCGCCCAGGCCCGCAAGTTGCAGCGTCAGCATCGCCCACGCCGTCTGCGACGGCGTGCTGGTGCCGATGCCGGCGAACGACTCATCGACGTAGGAGTGGCAGGTCTCACCCCAGCCACCGTCGGGATTCTGGACGCGACGTACCCACGCGGCGGCATCGCGCACCATGTCGTCCCCGGTGCGCAGTGCGACCAGCGCGCTGACCACGCACCAGGTGCCGTAGATGTGGTTCACGCCCCAGCGGCCGTACCAGGATCCCCACGATCGCTGGGTCTCGCGGAGGTACGCGAGCGCCGGCGGCACATCGACGTCGTCGGTGTCGCAGCCAACCGCTGCGAGCATCTCGATCACATGCGCGGTGACGTCCTCCGATGGAGGGTCCAGCATGGCGCCGAAATCGGCGAAGGGCAGCCGGTACACCAGCGAGCGCGTGTTGTCCTTGTCGAAGGCAGCCCAGGCACCGTTGCGCGAGCGCATGGCTCGGCACCAGGCAACCGCGTCGGCGACCGGCCTGGCCACCTTCACGGGGTCTCCGGACTCGAGCAGGGCGAGCACGACCACCGCGGTGTCGTCGACGTCGGGATAGATGTCGTTGTCGAACTCGAACGCCCATCCGCCGCACCCGTCGAAGCGGCACCTTGACCTGCCAGTCACCGCCGCCCTGGATCTGCTCGGCCAGCAACCAGTCCACGGCGCTGCGCACCGCGATGTGGTCACGCGAGACGCCCGCCTTGCGCAGCGCGAGCAACGCCCATGCGGTGTCCCACACCGGCGACATGCATGCCTGCAGCCGCCATCCGCCGCCGTCGTCCACCGAGAAGCGCTTGAAGCCGTCGAGGCCACGACGCATCACCGGATGGTCGACCGCCATGCCCTCGAGATTGAGTGCGATCAGCGAGTACACCCAGGGAGGCTGGATGCCACCCCAACCACCGTCAGCCTCCTGGTGTTCGGTGATCCACTCGACGAGCTTGCCGCGAGACGACGCGCGTCCCGGCTGCAGCGGCAGGCGGTCGTAGAGCTTCAGGACGTGGTCCAGCCACAGGAAGGGGCCAGAGCCCGCGACGCGATGCATCCGGCGTTCGCTTCCCGGGACGATCAGCGCATCCACCGAGACCCCGAGGTCGCGGACCGGCCGGCGGGAGATGACGATGAGGAGCGGGGCGATCGTTCCGCGCGCCCAGCAGGCGAAGTCGTACAGGTTGAGCGGCGCCCAGGCCGGCAGCCGCACCAGCTCGGGCGGCATGCGGGGCACTCCGTCCCACGGGTACGCGCCGAAGAGCGCGAGCCAGATCTTGGTGAAGACGCGCGCCTCCGCGAGGCCGCCCTGCTCGAGAATCCTGCGCACCGCGCGGCGCATCTCGGGTCGCGCCGCGTCGATGCCGAGCACGCGCAAGCGCGACATAGGCCTCGATGGTGGTCGACAGGTCACCTGGGCCGTCGTGATACAGCGCCCAGGTCCCGTCGTCGCGTTGCGCGCCCAGGATGTGGCGGATCGCGCCCTCGCGGATGTCGTCGTGCGACACCCCGAGGAAGCGGAGCAGCAGCACGTGCTCGGCAGTCATGGTGACGTTGGTCTCGAGCTCGCCGCTCCACCATCCGTCCGCGTCCTGATGATCGATCAGCCAGTCGACCGCCGATTGCAGCGCCTCAGACGGCATGCGCGAGCCTCCCGTGGCGCATCGGTCTCCGCGTCATCGCGCCACCCCGCCGCGTTGCGGAACAGGATGTCGGCCGCCGCGCGCCCGCTGCGCACCGCCAACTCGATCGTCGCCGGCCAGCCGGTGTCGGTCCATGCACCGGCGATGACGAGATTGGAGAGCGCGGTGGCGTTGTCCGGGCGCGGCACGCCCGGCGCCGGAATGAATGTCGCCTCGGGATCTCGGGTTGCGGCGCCGCGGAGCAGACGCGCACGCGCCGCCTCGGGGAGCACGGCGGCCAGCTCTCGACGGCAGAGATCGACCAGTTCATGCTCGGGCCGCTGCACGAGCCGGTCGGCAGCGCTCAGGCTGCAGCACACGTAGCCGGGTGACTTCTCGAACACCCACTGCACGGGCGAGTCGAGGAGGGCCGCGAAATCGCACCCGAGGATCGGCCGGTCATACCAGAGGTGCACGTCGACGATCGGCATGGCCTCGAACGCCTCGAGGCCGCTCGACCCCATAGCTGGAGCGTCGCCGAGGATCGCGCCAAGACGCTTCGGGGGCACGGCAATCACGCATGCGTCGCACGCGGCGCCGGCGCCACCGCTCAACTTCACGCCGGTCACCCGGTCACCATCGCGGTGCAGGCCGACGACTGCCTGACGCAGATGCACGCCGTCCAGCTTGCCGGCAGCGGCCTCGGCGAGCCGTGCGAGCGGCACGGTGAGATAGGCGATTCGCGCCGCGTCCCGATCGCCGAGAAACGCGGTGCGGATGACGAACAGACCCATCGCCGCCGACACGCGATCCAGCGGCGCATTGAGCGCGGGAACGAGGAATGGATCCCAGAACGCGCGCAGTGCGCGAGCGCTCTGATGATGCTTCCGGAGCCAGGCCGCCATGTCGCCGTGTGGGGCGGTATCGGTGCGTGCTGCGACCAACGCGCGCCCCACCTGCATGCGATCGAGCGCGTTGAGGTGGGGATAGCGCGCGAAGGCGGTCATCAGGTGCAGCGGCGACGGCAGCGCCGAAGCGCGCAGCTGCGTGGGTCGGTGCGTCCGCGAGAGCACGGTCACCTCGAAACGCTCCTGGATGTACAGCGAGTCGCCGAGGCCCAGCTCGTCGATGAGCGTCGAGCGTTGCGGTGCAACACGCCAGGACGACGTGCTGGCCACAGTCGACCTCATGGCCGTCCACCTCGAACGAGGTCGCCTTGCCACCAAGCAGCCGCGAACGCTCGTAGAGGTCGACCCGCCAGCCGCGCTTCGCGAGCGCGAGCCCGGCGGTGAGGCCGGCCAGTCCCGCCCCCACGACGGCGACGCGCGGCTGCCGTCTCATACCGCTGCCAGCCAGGAACGTGCCATGACGCCGAGCTTTGCGGCCTTGGACAGCCGCGCGCGCCCCCGCAGCGGCAGCTCGGGCGTCGCCTCGATGCGATCGAGGATGCCGAGATAGATCCCGGCCATGGTGCGCACACACACCGCCGGCTGCTTGGGAATCAACTCGGTGACCCGGATACCGGAGGCATGCAGCTCGCGCGCTCGCGCAATCTGCATCGCCATGAATGGCTTCCAGCCGGGGGCGACGCGGCCCGCGAGGATGTCGCGCTCGGTGATGCCGTACTCGTCAACTCGTCGGCTGGGAGGTAGATGCGGCCGCGCGCCGCGTCTTCCTGGATGTCACGCAGGATGTTGATGAGCTGCAAGGCAACGCCGAGCTCGTCAGCCCGTTCGAGGGCGGTGGGGTCGCGAAACCCGAAGATGCGCACGCACATGCGGCCCGACAACCGACGCCACCAGATTCGCATAAGCCTGCAACGCGTCCCAGGTCTGGTACCGAGTAGTGGTGAGGTCCATCGCAACCCCGTCGATGAGCATGTCGAGCTCGGCGAGCGGAATCGCATGGCGGCGCATCGCAATCTGGAGGAGGCCCATCACCGGATCGGTGCTGTCGCCTGGCCGTGTCTCGCGAAGGCGGCGGCGATGACGTCGAGGCGATCCTCGCGTGAGCTGCGCCCGTCCAGGTCGGCGTCGTCATCCACCTGACGCGCGAAGTCGTACAGCGCGTAGATCGACGAGCGCTGCTGGCGGGGAAGGCGATGAATCCCCAGTAGAAGTTGGCCGCCTCACGGCGCGCCATGTCCTCGCAGTAGCGCTCGAGCGCGCGCACGGCGGGAAGCGCAGGCGTGTCAAGCACGCCGTCACCGGCGGGTCGTCGCCGCGGCAGGCGCGGTCGCGACTTCGGTGCAGGCCGTCCTGCCGAGAGCGCCGCGGCCATGATGCTTCACTCGGGCTGCCGATCCACGGCGGGACGGCTGTGTCGACGTGCTGTAATCGCAGGCAGCCACCGCGTCGAGGATCGCCTCGCCGCCGAGCCGGTAGAGCGCCAGCTGGATCGCAGGCGCGCCGGCGCCAGCGTCTCCAGCTGCGTTCCCGGAGGGAGGAGATTCCCGCCCGGTCGCACATCAGCCGCGTGGCTCCGTCGATGCCGTGCTCGCGGATGTCGCTGCGATGAGGTAGGTGCGGCCGAGCCGCGTCGTCCAGCCGTGACGTCCTGGGCGAAGTTGGCGAGTTGCAGTCCGATGCAGACGTCGTCGCTGAATGCCACCGCATCCGCCGCGTCGATGCCGAAGAGCCGCAGCACGATGCGTCCCACCGGTGCGGCTGAACGCCTGCAGTACGCCGCGCAACGCCGGCCAGTCCTCGTAGACGTCGACACGCTGATCCTGGAGGTTCGCGTCGATGAGATCGACAAACGGCTGCGCATCCATCCGGTGGCGGCGAACGCTGTCGGCGAGCGCGACCAGCACTGGATGGGTTCGCTCGTCGTGCTCGAAGCTTTCGCGCGTCTCGTCGCGCCAGCGGCGCAATCTGCGCGTCGCGACCGCGCGGTCACCGCTCTCGTCGCCGAGGTCGTCGGTGTAGCGGCAGAACGCGTAGACCCGAGTCAGGTCCTGACGAAGCGAGCGTGGCGAGAGTCGAGACGCGACCGTGAAGTTTTCGTAGTGGCGTACGAGCTGGCGGCAATAGGCGTCGGCAGCGTCCAGCGACATGGTGGCGTGGGTCATGGGGCCGTCCGGTCCTCGCAACGCACCAGGCGTGCGTCGCTGCGCAGTCGCGGAGACTGACGCCGCGCCGACGCAGAACATGGCCAGGCGCAACTCCTCGACGATGACGGCGACGGTGTCCTCGAGCACCTCGTCGCCGGCCGCAGCCGCGCGCACGAGCGGCCCGGCGATGCCGACGGAATCAGCGCCGAGCGCCACCGCTTTGGCGACGTCGATGCCGTTGCGCACACCGCCGCTGGCGATGAGGAACGCCGTCGGGCGCCGCAGTCTCGCGCGCGGATCAGCGCCGTGGTGGTGGGGATGCCCCAGCCCGCGAACGAGGCGGCCACGCGCGCGCGGATCGGATCGGTCATGCGGTGCCGCTCGACCTCGCTCCAGGAGGTGCCCCCGGCGCCCGCAACGTCCACCGCGGCGACACCGGCTTCGAGCAGGCGGACCACGAGGTCGTCGGCGATACCCCACCCGACCTCTTTGACGATCACCGGCGCACCGAGCCCGGCGCACACCTCACGATGCGGTCGAACAGCCCGGCGAACCTTGTGTTGCCCGCGGTCTGCAGCGCTTCCTGCAGCGGGTTGAGGTGCAGCACCAGCGCGTCTGCGTGCAGTGCGCGTACCAGCTGCGCGACAGTCGGCGACGCTGACGCCCTGATTGAGCTGGACGGCGCCCAGATTCGCGAGGAGTGGCACGTCAGGGGCGAGGTCGCGCACATCGAAGGTGTGCAGCACGTCGGGTTGCTCGAGCAGCACCCGGCACGAGCCGAGCCCCATCGGCAGGCCGGTGCATCTGGGCGACGCGTGCGAGGCGGCGGTTGATGACTCGCGCCTGTTCGGTCCCGCCGGTCATGCACGACACCAGCAGTGGCGCGCCGACGGGATGGCCGAGGAATGTCGTGCTCAGGTCGACATCGTCGAGGTCGATCTCGGGAATCGCGCGATGCACGAAGCGCCAGTCGTCGAACCCGGTCTCGATGCCCTTGGCGGCAACGTCCTCATCGATGTTGATACGCAGATGCTCATCCTTGCGCGAAGCCGTTCGCGATTCGGTGTGCGCGTCGGGGCTCGAGCTAGCGGCTGCGTTCAGCAACATGGATCGCCAGATCCGCGAAATCGGTGATGGCCTCGTCGGGGAGCCCGGTCAGCGCCGCGACCGCGTCCCGTGCCAGCACCATCGGCACACCGGCGGTCAGCGACGGTCCGCCCAACTCTTCGAGGAGCGCGCGCAGCCGGAATTCGCCACCGGGCTCGCGCTCGCGGAACAGCGCGCGCAGCTCGCGGCGCCGGTTCGGGTCGCGACGTCGTAGGCGGCGACGATCGGGTAGGTGAGCTTGCGCTGGCGGAGATCCCCGCTGCGGGCTTTCCCGGTGATCTGGGGATCGCCCCAGGTGCCGAGCCAGTCGTCGCGGACCTGGAAGGCGAGGCCGAGCAGGCGGCCCGCCGCGTCGAACCGGCGCGCGACATCGCGAGGCGCGCCCGCCATCACGGCGCCGGAAGCCATCGCCGCGCCCAGGAGGGCACCGGTCTTCATCGTGACCAGGCGCAGGTAGGTCTTTTGCGACGCCCCGGCTCGGCCTTCCAGCGAAAGGTCGAGACACTGACCCTCGACCACCTTGACCACCGCCGCACTCAGCAGGTGGGCCGCGCGCATCCGGCGACCGGGTCGCGGTCCGGGTGCGAGCAGACCGGCGATCGCGTTGGCGAACATGCCGTCGCCCGCGTTGATCCCCTGCTCTGCACCCCACACCGACCACACGGTGGGACGGTGGCGGCGCAACTGGTCGCCGTCCTGGATGTCGTCATGGATGAGCGTGAAGTTGTGGATCAGCTCCACGGCGACCGCGGCAGGGAGTGCCCAGGCGGGGTCACCGCCGAGAGCCTCGCATGCCCAGAGCGACAGGGCAGGGCGGATCCGCTTGCCAGCGGGGTCGTTCGCGGGATGCCCGTGCGAATCCGTCCAGCCGAAGTGGTACGCGGACATCTGCCGGAGCAGACCGCGGTACGAGGGACGGTGCTCCGCAGCCCGAGAGTCGAGAAGGTCGATGTGCCGGTCGAGGAGGGCCGGGTGCGCCTCGGTCTGAGGCGCCGCATCAATGTCGAGAACGCGTTCCGCCATGGGCCTCCCCCTGCACAGGAAGCTTGCTACGTCGAAATCGTTGTCAGATGGTAACCAACCCCCTTCTTCGATCGGCAACCCGGTCAAACGACGCTCGCTCAGTTCCGGGGAGCGGCGGGAAGGACCACCTGAAACTCGGTGCCGCGGCGCGGCTCGGAGGTCACCGTCACGGTTCCTCCATGGGCCTCGACGACGTGCCGGACGATCGCCAGTCCGAGCCCGAGCCCTCGCCGTCGCGCTGACGCGAGCTGTCGGCTTTCCAGAAGCGCTCATAGATTCGTGGGAGATCGGCGGGGTTGATCCCTACCCCGGTGTCCCGGCAGCGCAGCACGACCTGACCAGCTCGCCGGGCGCGGCGGTGATGTCGATCCGGCCGCCCTTGGGCGTGAACTTGATCGCGTTGTGGGCGAGGTTGCGGAGCACCTGCCCGAGATGCGAGGTGTCGCCGACCAGGTCCGGCGTCCCCGGCGCGACACTAGACTCGAGAGCAACCCCTTTACTTTCGGCAAGCGGACGCAGCCGGTCGAGGCTGCCCATCAGACGCTGCAATCGGCACGCGTTCGCTGGCCATCGGCCGGAGCCCGGACTCGATGGTGCTCAGCTCGAGCAGCTCCTCGACCATCTGCGCCATGTGTGACGCCTCCTGACCGATGCGCCGGACGAAATCTGCAGCGGCGTCGGGTCGTCGAGACCACCGTTCGCAAGTGTCTCGGCGATGAGCTGCACGGCGGTGATCGGCGTGCGCAACTCGTGCGACACGTTACTGACAAAGTCGCGTCGAACTCGCTCGAGGTGATGGACGCGAATCTCGTCACGGACCAGCAGGAGGGTCGCGATCTCGCCGCTCATGGCGATGGCGCGGGCGTTGAAGTCGCGATCGTGGAGCGTGATCGCCCGTTCCTCGACACCACCGCTCTCCCGCGCGGCATCGATGAGGCGGATGAGGCGGTAGTCCACCTCGCCGGCGACGAAATCCGAACCTTCGGTGAGGGCGAGTCCGAGCAACCGCCGGGCGGGTTCGTTGGCCAGCAGGACCTGCCCGTTCGCGTCGAGAGCGACGATACCCGGGTCCAGCAACAACCCGATCGCCCGCAGCACATCGATGCGCTGCGCCGGTCGTCGTCGCTCATCCTCCACCGAGCCGAGTATAGGTCGCTTGACCGCGATTGGCGACCTCCGACGCGGCCGGTGCTAAGCTCGTTGGATGGCGCCCACCGTCGCCAAACGCATCCTCGTGGTCGAGGACGAGGACGCCATCCGCGAGACGCTTCGCTACAACCTCGCGCGCGAGGGCTACCACGTCATCGAGGCCGCCACGGGCCCGGACGCCTGACCCTGGCTCGGGCCGAGCGGCCCGATCTGATCCTCCTCGACGTGATGCTCCCCGGGCTGAGCGGCCTCGAGGTGTGCCGCGTGCTGCGCCAGGAGTCGGCGACGCCGATCCTCATGCTCACCGCCAAGGGAACCGAGGTCGACAAGGTCGTCGGGCTCCAGCTCGGCGCCGACGACTACGTCACCAAACCCTTCTCCTTCAACGAGCTGCTGGCGCGAATCACCGCGCTGCTGCGACGCTCGGAGATGACCGCGCGACCAGCCGGCGCAGAGGAGATCGAGGACTTCGACGGCTTCAAGATCGACCGCGCGGCGCGGACGGTTCATCTCGAGGGAACCGAGTTGCGCCTGGCACCAAAGGAGTTCGACCTGCTCTCGCTGCTGCTGCGCAACAGCGGTCGGGTGCTGTCTCGACAGGCGATCATCGCGTCGATTTGGGGCAACCGCTTCTACGGCGACCCCAAAACCGTTGACGTCCATGTGCGCTGGCTCCGCGAAAAGTTCGAGCCGTTCGCACAGATGCCGTTCCGGATCACCACTGTGTTCGGAGTCGGCTACCGGCTCGATCGAATCGGTGCAACCGAGCCGGCCCCGTAAACTCGGAGCACCAACAGAGGAGACGAGTGGACGTAGCGGTCATCGGCGGCGGCGTGATCGGTCTCGCCGTAGCCTGGCGGGCTGCTCGCGCCGGCCTGAGCATTGCCGTAGTCGACCCGGAGCCGGGCTCGGGGTCCTCCCACTTCGCCGCGGGCATGATCGCGCCGGTCGGCGAGGCTGAATTCGGCGAGGAAGCGGTGATCGCTATCAATTGCGACTCCGCCGCGCGCTACGCGTCGTTCATCGCCGAGCTGGAATTGGACGCCGGACGCTCGGCCGGATACCTGCAGAACGGCACGCTCCACGTGGCGGCCGACGCTGATGAGCAGTCGCGCTCGACCGCCTCTGCCGCCATCGCCAGGAGCTCGGCCTTCCGGTGACCCGGCTCACCTCTTATGAGACGCGCGAGCTCGAGCCCAGCCTGTCGCCGACGATCCGGGGCGGGATGCTTGTGGAGAGTGACCACCAGGTCGACCCGCGAGCGATGGTGGCCGCGCTGCTCCAGGCCTGCAACCGCCTCGGCGTCGAGATCCATCGGAGCCGCGGGGAACTCCTCGTGGAAGGAGGTCGCGCGGCCGGCGTGCGCCTCCACGGCGACGAACGATTGCCGGCGTCGAAGGTGGTGCTCGCCGCGGGGTGCTGGTCGCAGCGCGTTGCCGGCCTGCCTGAGGACGATGCCCCACCGGTTCGGCCGGTCAAGGGCCAGATCCTTCGCCTCCGCGGCGACCCCGGCCTGGTGACCCGGTCCATCCGCGGGGAGCGTGTCTATGTCGTGCCACGCGGCGACGGACGCGTGGTCATCGGCGGGACGATGGAGGAGGACGGCTTCGACACCACGGTCACCGCGGGCGCTGTCCTGCATCTGCTCGACGAGGCTCGTGCGCTGCTGCCGGACGTGACCGAGATGGAGCTGGTCGAGGCTTCGGCCGGCCTGCGACCGGGGTCGCCTGACAACATGCCGATCGTCGGCGACGCGACGACACCCGGCCTGATCGTCGCCACCGGGCACTTCCGCAACGGCTTCCTGCTTGCTCCGGCAACCGCCGACGCCGTTGCCGGAGTGCTCGCCGGTGGCGCCTGGCCCGAAGCGACCCGCGTCTGGTCGCCGGCTCGGTTCCGGACCGCCCCGGTGACGGCGTGATCATCGTGGTCAACGGCGAGAGCCGGGAGGTGACTGAAGGGCTAGGGCTCGTCGACCTGCTCCGTCAGATGGATCTGCCGCCCGAGCAACGCGGGATCGCCGTAGCGCGAAACGGCGACGTTGTGCTCCGGGCGAGCTGGTCGAACACCACCATCGAGGCAGGTGACCGGCTGGAGATCCTGCACGCGGTCCAGGGGGGCTGAGATGGACGACGTCCTGGTGATTGCCGGGGAGCGCTTCACCTCCCGACTCATCATGGGAACCGGCGGGGCGCCCAGTCTCGACGTCCTGGAGCGGGCGCTCGACGCGTCCGGCACCGCCATGGTCACGGTCGCCCTGCGCAGGCTCGATCCGGCCGGGGCGCACTCATTCCTCGACGTGGTTGCCCGTTCGGGGCGGCGGATCCTCCCCAACACGGCGGGTTGCTACACCGCCCATGACGCGGTGACCACCGCGAAGCTCGCGCGCGAGGCGTTCGAGACCAACTGGATCAAGCTCGAGGTGATCGCCGACGAGGACACGCTGCTTCCCGATGGCGCCGAACTCCTGGTGGCCGCCGAGCAGCTGATCGACGACGGGTTCGTGGTGCTGCCCTATGCGAATGACGACCCAGTGCTCTCGCGGCGCCTCGAGGATCTCGGCTGCGCCGCGGTGATGCCACTCGGGGCGCCGATCGGGAGTGGCTCTGGCATTCGCAACCCGTACAACATCCGGATCATCCGCGAGCGCGCGGGCGTTCCGGTAGTGCTCGATGCGGGCATCGGGACTGCTTCCGACGCAGCCATGGCGATGGAACTGGGCTGCGACGCCGTCCTGGTCGCCTCCGCGATCACACGCGCGGCGGAGCCCGTGCTCATGGCCCGTGCGATCGGGGCCGCGGTGGAGGCGGGACGGCTCGCGTATCGCGCCGGGCGGATTCCGCAGCGCCTGTACGCGGAGGCGTCGACCTCATGGGAGGGAATCGCCGACCTGCACACGCGACCGGCGGTACGTCCGGTGCGCGGTGATGCCGAAGCAGGGTGACGAGCGGCGGGAGCGGCTCGCCCGCGCCCGCCTCTACGTGGTACCGGCGCCCGACAGGCTCAAGGCGATCTGGGCTCGTTTCTTGATTCGATCCTCGCGGCGGGCGTCGACATCGTGCAACTGCGCGAGAAGGATGCCGAGGCCGGCGACGTTCTCCGCTGGAGCGGCGAATTTCGGGCTGCCGCCGACCGGCACGGCGCGCTTTTTGTGATCAATGACCGCCCCGACCTCGCGATCGCGGCAGGTGCCGACGGGGTGCATATCGGCCAGAACGACGTGCCGGCTCGATGGGCGCGCCGGCTGATGGGCCGGACCTGCTGATCGGGTTGTCCACGCATACACGGGATGAATTCGACACGGCCTCCGAGGACGCCGACTACCTCTGCACCGGTCCTGTCTACGCGACGCCGACCAAGCCTGGGCGTCCAGCGACCGGCCTCGAGCTCGTGGTCCATGCCGCTGGGCGCGAGCGGGACGGGGAGGAGGTCCGGCCGTGGTTCGCGATCGGCGGCATCGACCCGACGTCGCTCCCCGAGGTCCTTGAGGCGGGCGCACGACGGGTGGTGGTGGTGCGAGCGGTCGCTGACGCGGATGACCCGCCGGCGGCCGCGCGGCTCCTCATCTCAGTGCTGAAAGGTGTTCCCCGTTTCTTAACCATCACCTAACACCCGCACAAACTTCCTCTCGCTAGGCTGCGAAGTGTGGTGGCTGGAGCGGGGTTTTTGAGCCTTCCAACGGCGGAGACCGTTGAACTGAACGGAGCGTCGGTGGGGACTGCGGTCGCGGTCAAGGGATTGACCGTCGACTCGGTCAACGCCGCCTGCTCGACGAGATCACCGTTGGCTTTGCCGGCAAGCGAATCACCGCAATCGTTGGCCCGACCGGATGTGGCAAGACGACACTGCTGCGGTCGGTGAATCGCATGCACGACCACACGACAGGGATGTCCGTCGATGGGTCGATCGCCGTGCAGGGCGTCGAGATCTATGGCGACGATGTCAATGTGCGCGAGCTCCGGCGCCGGGTCGGCATGCTGTTCCAGCGCGCGAACCCGTTCCCGCAGAGCATTGAGGACAACATCTCGATTGCGCCCCGTGCGCATGGAATGGTGGCGCGCGGCGGTGACAAGCAACTGGTGGAAGAACGTCTTTCGGAAGTGGGCCTCTGGGAAGCGGTGAAGGACCGGCTCGGCTCCTCGCCCTTCACCCTGTCGGGAGGACAGCAGCAGTTGCTGTGCCTCGCGCGGGCGCTCGCGCTGTCGCCGGATGTGCTCCTGCTCGACGAGCCCACATCGGCGCTCGACCCGGGCACGACCGAGCACATCGAAGCGCTGCTGCGCAGCCTCCGCCAGTCGATGACGATCCTCATCGTCACGCACAACCTCGCTCAGGCGCTGCGCATCAGCGACGACGTCGTGTTCCTCATGGCAGGGAAGCTCGTGGAAACCGCGCCGAGCGGCAAGTTCTTTCACGCGGCAGAGGACGAACGCAGCCGAGAGTACGTCAGCGGACGAATCGGCTAATCCATGTGAATCCGGTAATCACCGGCAACCAGTAAACACGCCTTCGAAAGAGGAGAGGTATCCATGCGCACAGGGCTGATGGGAGGTATCGCGCTATTCGGAGCGTTGGGGGTTGTGGCCTGCGGCGGCATTAGTTCGACACCGACCACGGGCAACGGAACGCCCGCGCCCGCAGCAACCGGCAACCCAACCTCGGCAGTCTCGCTGAGCGAAAGCGGATCGTCGCTGCTGCTTCCGTTCCTGCAGGAGCTGGTGGCCCCACTCACGGCCGCATATCCGAATATCACGCTGGCGCCATCGGGCGGCGGTTCGGGAAAGGGCATTACCAGGACCTATCGGCGGCAACTCGATCATGGGTGGCACGGACGCGTACCTGTCCCCGGCGCAATTCTCGGCGAACCCGACGCTCGCCAACATCCCGATCGCAGTGTCCGCGCAGGGAATCTGGTTCAACCTGTCGGGTATCAAGAGCCTAAACCTCAGCGGTGACGTCATCGCGA
>CAVVJH010000006.1:0-206474 GCA_963748505.1 Candidatus Dormiibacterota bacterium | reverse complement strand
TGGTCCCTGCTCTGCGCGGCGAGATCAGCCCTGGGGGAGGGTTCGGCCGGTGTCGCCGCCGTCGGCGTTCCCGAGGCCCTTGACCACGGCGGGCTCTTGCGCGGCGTGAGTGCGCAGGAGCCCGACGAGCGGGGCACTGCGGTAGAACGGATCGGCGATCGAGCTGCCGTCGGCGAGCGAGAGGGCAGCCCCCAGAACGCCGTCGACCTCTGCGATCAGGAGCGGCCGCGCCGGTACGTGATCGGCGCTGTCCAGCGCGGCCAGACGGTCCAACGCGTCGTAGTCGTCCCCGTAGGCGGGACGGATCATTAGTTGGGTGGGGGTGGAGGACGGCGAGCATGGAGCAAGGATGCGCCGATCGGGCCATAAAAGCAAATAGGGGTTTGCTTTAGGTGATATAACTTTTGGGTATGCTCGACAGCCGCCGCTTTACGCGTCCTGTGCGAAGTCGCGCGCCACGGTTCGTTCTCCGCCGCCGCGGCCGCGCTGGGCTACACCCAGCCCGCTATCTCGCGCCAGATCGCGACCCTCGAGGCTGAGGTCGGCACCACACTGTTGCGCCGGGTCCCGGCCGGGGCGGTACTCACCGACGCCGGCCGGATCCTGGTGGTTCGAGCCGAGGCGATCCTGGGCCACCTCGAAGACGCCGAGACCGAGCTGCGTGCGCTAGGCGGCCTGGGCGGCGGGACCCTGCGCCTGGCCACCTTCGCCTCGGCTGCCGCTTCCGTGGTTCCGGTGGCGGTGGCGCGCTTCCGCGAGCGCTACCCGGCGGTCGAGCTGGAGATCGAGATGGCCGATCCCGATGAATCGCTGCCCGGCCTGCGCTCCGGCCGGCACGATCTCGCCCTGTCGCATGACGGTATGGACGAGTTGGGCGACGCCGGTGCCGGCATCGAGCTCGTGTGGAGCATGCACGGTCTTGGTAGACGGAGCATCGGTTCGGTCCTGCATCATGCTTGCAGTGCAGGTGGATGGCGCGACGATTAGGACTGTCGAGATTTAGCGGCGGCCCCTGGGCGAATCGTATGCAACAGTCATTCGAACATCATCGCGCGGTTCAATGCGGTTTCTGCACGGCTGGCATCCTGATGACGCTGGAGGGTGTTGAGCCCTCAGAGTTTCCGGACGCACGGGCCATCAGGGAGCTCTTGGTCGGAAACCTCTGCCGGTGCACCGGTTATCAAAACATCGTGAGTGCCATCATGCATGCGTGGTCGCGGCGCCCAGGCTGACATCGGTGCGACTCTCGTCGCGCGCACCCAGCATTCTCTTGCCTTCTGGCGCACCGCGGGTTCGGATAGAAACCCGATGGGTTCCTGACAGCCCGCGAGGCTCAATAAGAAGTCGAGCCCCGCCATGAGAGTACGCCACCGTCGTTGCCCGGAGTCCACATCGCACTCGCGAAACGTCAACCTATCTCCCGGAAGTAATTGCGCCGCAGCCGGCAGATCAGCCTGAACGACTCCAGCAACGACTGGGTATCCGCCGGTGGTTTGGACATCGGCCATAAGAAGGATTGGTTGACCACTCCGGGGTACTTGGACGCACCCGGACGCCAACCCGAAGGAAACAAGCTCCGGGCCCCGGACTTCTAGAACTCTCGCCGATCAGTCGGTACCCCATGCGATTCGATTCCCGATCGACCTCGTACTCCTGTTTGAACAACCGATGAAGGGATGCGCGAGTCAGACGGGAACTCTGTGGCCCTAGGACGGCTGCTAGCTCGGCGAAGCCCCGGACGGGGTAGTCTGGTCTGGCGGCTACCGAAAGGTGTCGACCCACGACCGCTCTCCGGGGTGGTCCCGCCAACGTCAGCTCATCGGCTCTCTGAAGCGCACGACCACCGAGGCCACCCCTGCCGACGAGCAAGTTCGTTGAGCGCGAGCCGAGCCAGCGATCGCCAGCTAAGCCGCCCGACACTGCAAGGTACGCCCGCGCGCCGGTACGCCGAGAACCGAACTGTAATCGGTCGCCGGCAGTAAGCATGAGACTCGTCCATCCGGGCACCTCTTCCCCGTTGACCCGCGCATCGAGGTCGCCCCCAGCGATTGCAATCATGCAGTCCCGCTCGGCCAGCAGCAGGCTTCCGCCCACCACCATCTCAACGCACGCCGCTCCGAAATGGTTGCCCACCAAACGGTTGGCTGCCATAAGGGCAAAGCGGTCCATCGCGCCGCCAACCGGAACACCGGAGGATCGGTGATGCCGGCGCCCAAGGTCCTGCAGCGTCGCGAAAACCCCTGGCTTTTCGACGCGCAGTGCAGCGATCACGTGGGAACGAACCGTACGCGATCTCCGGCCTGCAATACGGCTGGAGGCTCACGATCAGGAAGGAACAACTGCATGGACGAACGTCCTATCACGTGCCATCCGCTTGGACTGGCCCACGGATATACGATTGTTTGGCGACCGGCGATGGCCACGGAGCCTGCCGGCACCTGCGCGCGCGGAGTGGCTCTGCGGGGCAGCCGGAGGGACTCGGAGAGCGGTCCGAGGTAGGGGTGCCCGGGAAGAAACCCGATTAGGAAGACGCGATACATCCTCTCAGCGTGCATCCGTACCAGTTGACCTACTTCGAGGCCCAGCTCCGCTGCCGTTTCCTCAAGGTCTGCCCCACCATAAACGACGGGAATATGGTGCAGCCGACCCGCATCACGCCGAGAACCTAGGTGCGGGCTCAGCTTCAACGCCAAATCGCGAATGTGCGTGTAGGACACTCGTCGCGGCTCGTAGTACACGGTCACGGCGCAGTAGCTGGCCACGGCGTCTTCCACGCCTTCAACGCGAGAAAGGTGATGGGCCAAATCTCGTGTCCGGGCGTTGACGCGAACATCGACACTGGAACCCAGCTCCACGAGCAGAGCCGCATCTCCTAACGGATGAATCCGCACCCCTAGAGGTCGCGCAGTGCCGTGACTTCAACTCCGGCGGCCGTCAATCCCTTCCTTAAGTTGGCGACTCAGGTCCACCGAGCCTGGAGTGTCGCCGTGGACGACGATACTGTCGCACCGAATACGTACATCGCTACCGCCAGAGCTACGGACGATGCCCTCAAGGACCATCCTAATGGCGCGCGAAACGACCTCATCAGAGTTTGTTACGAGGGCGCCCAGCTCCGACCTCGGAACCAACGTACCATCGTCGAGGTAGGCTCGATCTGCGAATCCAGCCATGGCAACGCGTAAGCCCTTCCTGCGGGCAGATTCGGCCAACTCCCCGGCATAGGTCAGCACGATGAGGGCATCGTCAACAGCAGCGACAGCCTCCGCAACCGCGTCGGCATATCCGGAATCAACAACTGCCATGTTGGCGAGCTTTCCATGCGGCGCCACGTGCTGGAGCATAACGCCGTGCGCTCGGGCGAAGCCCAGGAGTGCGCCGATCTGATAAATGACGTCAGTTCGCACCTCCGTAGGTGATAGGTCCATTTCTCGCCGGCCGAACCCGACAAGATCGGGGAATCCAGGGTGCGCACCAACGGCCACACCTCGGGCAACACAATTCGCCACGGTCCGATCCATTACGCGCGGATCGCCGGCGTGAAAGCCGCAAGCGACGTTCGCTGACGTGACAATTTCGAGCATTCCTTGATCGTCGCCCATGCGGTAACGCCCAAACGACTTGCCGAGGTCAGCCGCCAAGTCGATTCTAGTGGCGATTGTCACAACACGCAGTGCAAATCGCGACGCACGCACGCTCCGAACTCAATGGATTCGCTCGACGCCCACGCAGAATGCATCTGACAAAGCATAGCGTTCCTGTCGCAGAAACGTGGGGACTGGCAGGCTCAGTCTTCCCGGGGTTGCAAATGGGCCCTTTTCAGATGTCTGGATGGCGTCTGCTCCACTCCGTTGTCGATTCATATGCATAGGCTGCTCTGAGAACCTTCCGATCGCGCAGCGGCGCGGCTGCGAACTGTAATCCGATGGGCAGCTGCCCGCCCAGGAATCCACATGGGAGAGAAATCGCTGGTCCACCCGTGAGGTTGAACAACGATGTGTAAAGGGGCGAGGGCGGCACCTTCAGTTGGTTTACAACAGGGCGGGGCCGCTCGGGTATCAGCTCGGCTATGAACCCGACCGTGGGTAGCATGAGAACGTCGATGTCCTGGAAGCAAGCGTCCAAGCGGTTTGTGATTTCGCGCCGGGCCCGTTGCGCCTGGATATAGGTCGTCGCACTCACCAGCGCGCCTGCCTTGAAGTAGGAGCCTGAACTCCCGTCCGTAGAGTTCGGCATTTCTTCTGAGATCGCCGAGATGGTAGGCGGCCGCCTCAGGTAGCGAGATCAGATAGAAGGCGGCGGAGGCCTCCGTTTGGCTTACTCCGACGTCGACCTCGGAGACGAGCGCCCCCAAGGATCGCATGTGCGCCGCCGCAGCTCTGAAGGACGAAATGATTTCCTTATCGCAACTGTCCTCAAAGTACGCCCAGGGAACCCCGATCCGCATGCCAGCCACGCCTGCCCGGAGGCTCACGCCATCGTCGTCAACGGGCCGTGTGGCACACGCGTCGAGCATCGTTGCCGCATCCTCGACACCCCGAGTAATAGGACCAACGTGGTCCAAACTCCAAGACAGAGGGAACACACCTCGCCGGCTGATGCGACCGAAACTCGGTTTCATCCCAACCACTCCGCACAAGCTGGCCGGCATCCGGATCGAACCGCCAGTGTCCGAACCCACGGCGCCATATGCCATTCCGGCTCCTACTGCCACACCGGGACCCGAACTGGAGCCGCCGGGACTTAGGAGATGTGACCAAGGGTTGCGGGGGGCCGGGAACGGTCCGGTCAAGGGTGGAGCCCCCAAGCCCGAACTCACTAGTCGCTAGTTTCCCGGTAATGATCGCTCCGGCGTGTCTCAACCGGTCGACGACTATGGCATCACGGTCGGCGATGTACCGTCTCCGGAGCGCCGATCCACCAGTCGTCGGGCCCAACGCGACTATATCCTTAATGGCAACAGGGACCCCATGAAGGGGGCCGCGATAATCCCCCTTGAGTATCTGACGCTCAGCCTCCTTCGCATCCACCATGGCCTGATTGTCGAAAACGACGTAGTAAGCCGAGAGGCGCGGGTTGATCTGGTGGATACGCTCGATGGTTGCCTCGGCTAGCTCGACTGGAGAAACCTCGGAGGACTTCAATCATTGCCCCCACTTGCGTGATGGATAGGTAATGAAGCTCTGAGCCGCGGTCGCTCACGGCAGATCTACCAGTGCGATGAATGCTGGCTCCGTTGCAGCGTCCACCATTGACTCAAGGGCTCGATCAAGAGCGACTAGCGTCCTATACGCACCCCCGAGCTCTGCCAGTTCATCGTCGGCCACGAGTATGCCCCGCTGATTTAGGACTTCGAGATGATCGCGTGCATCGGATCGTCCATAGCGCCCATTTATGCGCACACCTAGAGAGGCAACTGCAGGTCGAACTGGGGCTGAGTACCACATTCCGCAAACGGCCACTCCGCCTGGCCTGTGGCGGACGAGTCCCCGATCCTCTGACGTTCGATGCCGGTCAGCATGCCCAACAATTTTACGCCCTAGCGTCATTGACAGCTTTTCACGTAGGTGGGACACTGCTCACCAGCCGGCGGCCCCCGATCATCCATCATAAGCATCGATCCTCTCAAGCTAGCGTGAGTCCAAAGGGGTCGCGCCACCATGAACTCTCTACGATATTTCGTACCGAAACAGCACACCCATGGCGCCCGGCGCAAGGAACCTTCTCGACCGCTACGCCAGGAATCGCTCGGTGGTCCAGTGACCGCGGTAGCAAGGCTGGGCGGCGACTCGACCAGGTCCAATGAACTGTTTCGGCGGGCGGTCGCGTGCCTTCCAGGCGGTAATACGAGATCGACAATGTTTGTTTCGCCACATCCACCGTACGCAAGTACTGGCCGCGGTTGTTTCATAGTCGACGTTGATGGACATGAAGTGATTGATCTGCAGGCGAACATGTCTGCGCTCGTGCACGGCCATGCCCACCCGGCTGTTGTCGAGGCAATCAAATCGGCTGCGGAGGACTCCGCCTCTATCGGGCTTCCAACGGTGAGCGAAGTCGATCTGGCAAGCCACCTCGTTGGTCGAGTTGAAGCCCTTGAGCTCGTGCGGTTTGCAAATTCAGGCACGGAAGCTGTCATGGCCGCCATGCGGCTTGCACGAGCGTATACCGGCCGCGATTCCATCCTGAGATTCAAGGGCTGCTATCACGGGACCTACGACGCCGTCCTTCCGGATGATTCCGCTGGTGTACCAGCGACGTGCGCGGCACGGTAGTCACGGTACCCTACGGCGATCTTGGGGCATTTGAGGAAGCGATACGCCGGCACGCTCCCCGGCTGGCTGCGGTTATCGTCGATCTTCTGCCAAACCGCATGGGTCTGATTTCTGCATCGTTGAGTTCGTTAGGGCGTTGCGCGACATCACTCGCCGCTTCGAGGTTCTCCTCATCGTCGATGAGGTCATCACTTTCGCCTGGCGTACGGGGGCCTACACGCTCTCTACGGCCTAGATCCGGACCTCATTACACTCGGCAAATTGATCGGTGGCGGTCTTCCGGTCGGGCGCTTTCGGCGGACGAGCGACATCATGGAGATGTTCGACCCTCGTGTGCCGAACGCTCTCGACCACGGCGGCACATTTACAGCGAGTCCGATTGTCATGCGCGCTGGTCTGGCAGCCCTTCAACTCCTCACCACATCTGAAATCGACCGAATCAACCAACTTGGTGACATGCTTCGCGCCCGCCTCCTCGGTCTCGGATACACCGTGAACGGCCGAGGGTCACTTTCCCGTGTCGTAAGCCACGACCCGACGGCATTGTGGTGGGAGTTGTACCGAGCAGGGACTACTTGTTGGGCCCAGCGGTCTGATATGCATTTCCACCGTCATGACGGACGAGACCATCGACGACGTCGTCAGACGCTTCCGAAGCGTGCTACCGGCGAAGTAAGCGTCCGATGCGGCCCCGCCGGCGGGGCACCGGTTCGGAGGATAAATGGAGGTACACCATGCAGCAACTCGACAGATCCGCCGGCCCGGCGGGAAGATCTCCCAATCCGCTCGTCGTGGTCGCCAGAGTTGACACCCCTCCGCCCGGTCTGCCTGAATTCAAGTCGGGCGCACGCTATATATTTGCTGCTGATGAGGAACAGTTACGCGCGGCACTCGCCGAAGCCGAAATTATGTTCGCGTGGAATTTCGCAATGGGATTCGGCGATGCCGCGATCTTCCGGAACACATTTGTCGATGCTCCCAAGCTGCGCTGGATCCACACTGCTGGTGTCGGCGTGGAGAGAATGCTCTTCCCAGAAATCGTCGCGAGCGACGTCATCATTACGAATAGCGGCGGCGTATACGAACAGACCATGGCCGAGTACGCAGCGATGCTGATGCTCCAGATGGCCAAGGACGCAGTGCATACATGGGAGGACCAGCGGGCACACCTGATGGAACTTTCGGCGGGTAGACACACTCGAAGGGCGAGTCCTGCTGATCGTTGGGGCTGGCGCGATCGGTCCTCGATTGCACGCTTGGCACGGGCATTCAAGATGGAGGTGAAAGGAGTCGCACGCACCCGCCGCGACAGCGATGCAGACTTTGGGGCATTTACGCGTCAGCGAACTGCTAGACGTGATCGGCACAGCCGACTATATCGTTCTAGTGGCTCCGCTGGTTCCGGAAACGACGGGTCTTATCGGAAGGACGGCCTTCAAGCGTATGAAATCTACGGCGCGGCTCATCAACTTGGGTCGCGGCCCGCTAGTTGATGAGGCCGCTTTGATGGATGCGGTCCGCGAGGGAAAGATCGCTGGGGCAGCTCTCGACGTCTATGGCAGGAGCCATTGCCCATGATTCACCCTCTCTGGGATATGGCGAATGTCATTGTGTCCCCGCATATGGCTGGCGACGTCACCGACACGCACGAGCGCTTCGTCCAGAGCTTCCTGAGAATCTTAGGCGGTGGCTTTCCGGCCTTCCGCTCCAATACGTCGTCGACAAGTCACAAGGATTCAGACCGACGCGTTGACCCGGTGTCTTGTGATGCGCTCCAGACATCCTCGGTGAGGTGGACGCCGCATCTACCAGAGCAGGCAGCGCGGTCACGCGCATTGGTCACTCAGGAGGATTCGTCGCCCTTCAAGTTGGACGGCGGCGAGGCGTTGCGCAGCTCGACCCGGGGCTACTTACCATTCGGCCCGGTCCGTGCTACGCGGCCGATGGTCACTGTTGTGGAATCAGCCTCGGAGACTTGCAGCGCAGATGCGGCGGTCAAGCCTGCGGTATGTTCCTGCAACCTTGTGTAGGGTGGCGCCGCGATGTCCGACAAAACCGCCTACCCCTGAGGTCCGTTCGAGCGGCCCGAGAGAAACACCCGTCTGCCCACATCTTCGGCCTCACGAATACAGAGCGTTGCCAACTTCGGGCGAGAACTCGGCACGCGCAACTCTCGCGAGTGGGCGGCGCTGCCTCGTGGTATTGTCAGGTCAACTTGCGGATCCGCTTATCGGCCGGAGCCCCGTCGAGCCGTAATGGCTGATTGCGCTGATAGCTGCGGTCATTGTGGGAGTTGGCAATGAGGTTCCTTCGCTACATGTCTGAGGCGGGTCCGGCTTTTGGGATTTTGGGCCCGGAGGAGGCGGTCACATCGCTCTCGCCCTCTTCGATGAGGCCCTTGCGAGCAGGCCCGCGCTCGGCATCTCCCGAGACTTTATCCAGCTCGCCCTCAAAGACCCGAAGGTCCTGCTGGCGTCCCTACACATCGTGCGCGCGGCGCTCGACGAAGCCCTCGATGTCATAGGTACCGCATTCCCGTGGAGGCCGAGAACCCCCAGATCTACCCATTCTTCCGTTTGTTGACGCACCTGAGAAGGTCATTGGGGTGAGCTATAACTACAGTACGTTCAAGAAGCAGGAGGGCATCGAAGATACTCCCGACCCTCAAGTGTTCCCGAAGACACCAGGCAGCATCTTGTCGGCGCGGATGCCTGTCCGGATACCTCCCGCCGTGTCGCAGGTCGACTTCGAGGCGGAGGTCGGTGTGATCATCGGCAGAACGGCGCGTCGGGTCACCGCAGAGCAGGCGACGGAGTGCATTGGAGGATACACGGCACTCAATGAGATGACAGCCAAGATCCTTCCTCGCCCGAAGAGTGACTTGGAAACCATTCAGCTCAAGCTCAAAGGTATCGACAACTTTTGTCCAATGGGATCGGTCGTCGTGACCGCAGACGAGTGGGAGTCTATGGGACGTGACGTGTACGTCAACTGTAAGGTCAACGGCGAACTCCGCCAGCACTATCCGGCATACGACTGGGTTCACACACCTGCAGAGGTGATTGCGTTCGTCTCAGGTTTCATGACCTTGCGCCCTGGTGACGTTTTGAGCATGGGCACCTCATCGGGAGTTGGGATAGCAGAAATTCCCCCGCGACTTCTGAAGAACGATGATGTTGTGGAAGTCTGGATCGATGACATCCCTGGAACCAATAACTTGATTCGGTTTCTCGCAGGCGAGTTAACCGCGATTCCGATACGGCAGGGAGTCGGATCTCAGACGGTGCGTAACTCGTCCTCGTCCTCGCCGCGCATTTCTGGCGCATTGATGTCGGATCGCACTACTCGGAGTTTGGGAACCATGACAGACAAGTCAGCCGGATCCGCATGCCGTCCTGCGCCGGTAGGCGTTTTGCTGCTCGAGAGCACATATATGGACCTGCCTGGTGGAATGGGGCGAAGGGACAGCTTCGACTTTCCTGTTGCTCAAGAACCTGTTTTGGGCGCACAAACCGAAATAGTCGCAAGCTCCGGCTTCGCTGCCCTCAAGGACGAGTACGTCCACGCGGCCTTGAAGCTACGCGACTTGGGCGTGAGCATGGTAACGGCTAACTGCGGCTTCAGTGTCGCATTCCAGGAACCCGTAGCCAACGCGGTCGGACTGCCTACCTTCATGTCGAGCCTAATGCTCGCCCCACTCCTGTACGACTCTTCAACGGACAAATCGGAGTGCTCACATTCAGTGCTGCCGACCTCGATCAGGCTCGCCGCGCGGCGGCTGGCTGGTCCCGAGACATGAAGCCTGCCATAGCCGACGTCTCCAAGAGCGCCGCATGGATGGCTATGCGCTCGCGTTCCCGCCCCGCGTTGGACTACGCACAGATGGAGGAGGACCTTCAGGGTGTCGCCCGTGGGCTTTGTAACGAACACCATCCGAAGGCAATCCTTGTCGAATGCACAGCCATGCTTCCGTTCGAGTCCGCTCTTCATACATGGACGAATTTGCCAATTTTCGGGATTACGACCTTCCTGCACTATCTGGTCGAGCGGATCAACGGTGTCCGCAGCGCCGACGAGATCGCTGCTGCCCTAGGCGCAACTCGAGGCTAGCGTGCCCAACTGGTTCACCTGATCGACTTACTGCTCGCGCCCTTGGCGCTCGCACTGAGCTGTCGGCGTCACGCTAGGTGTCCACGGACCTCACGCTGATACCACTGCGTCTCACGTTAAGCCACACGAGCTAAGATCGACCCCAACGACAGCGGGGGAGCACCTTAGGGTCGATGCCGGGACGCACCGGAAAAGACGAGACTACCTCAGTCAGTCAACAGCTATGGCATCAAGCTCGAATAGCAAGTCCGGGGGTCGCAAACGGCTGACAACGACCAGCGTTGTCGGGGGGTACTGCCCATCAGCGTAGATCTCTTTGTAGATCTCGTCACGCGCGACGGTGAAGGCTTCAATGTCATCCGCATTCACCAAGTACGCGTTGAATTTGACCACATTGCCAAAATCCATCCCACAGTCGCGAAGGACAGTTTTCATATTCCTGAATACTTGGTGAATTTGGGCATGGGCATCGCCCTTACCGACAAGATTGCCGTCGGCATCGCTCGCCCCTTGGCCGGCCGTAAACACCACGCGTTCGGGGCGAGTGGCCTCAGCGCCCATACTCCAATGGTATGACGGTTTGGCTAGTTCCTTCGGGTTGAACATTCTGATCTTCTCGGCTGACATGCTTACGTCCTCATACAAGCGCTTTCGTGGAATCGGTACCCATTGCTGGCATCGGGAGTGCGGGTGCAAGGCAGACTCCGGGCTTCCGATAGCGCTATCGCAAGGTTCGCCCCAGCGCGGCGCGCCGTCTTCGTCACTGCACACTCTCGCTCGGGTGCGTTTTCATATCCGGTGCCATTGCGGCGACTTGCCCTAGAAACATCTCACGCAAATCAGCACGAGCTGCCAGGTCACTTGCTTTCCCGTCGAGCTGGACCCGCCCGGCCACCAGTAAGTAACCCCAGTCAGAGATCTCGAGAGCCTCCAGCGCCTTCTGTTCGACCAGCAGAACAGCAACACCCGATTCGGCGAGTTTTGGGACCTGCACACGGAGAACCATGTGAGCCAGCTTCGGCGAGAGATTCGCCGTGGGTTCGTCAAGAACAAGCAGGCTAGGCGCCGGCATGAGTACGCGGCCGACAGCTAGCATCTTCCTCTCCCCTCCACTAAGCTTCCCCGCACGCTTTGATAGGTCTTTGCTAAGGTCCGGGAAAATAGTAAGCACTCGCTCGATGGCGGCTGGAATATTCGAAGCAGCAAGCGAGTAGCCACCCATTTCTAGGTTCTCGCGCACCGTCAGAGTGTCGAAGACGTCCCGCGTTTGGGGGACATAGCCAATCCCCAGTCGGCTTAACTCGTGCGCGCGAAGGCGAGTGATCGGAGAGCCCCGATAGGCGACGGAACCATCCATCACCTTGACGCGGCCCATCACGGCGCCTAGCATTGTCGACTTACCAGCCCCGTTCGGGCCGATTACCGACACGACCTCTTTGCTTCCCACCACCAGGTCGATATCTGAGATGACCGCGGACCCGCCGTATCCGGCAGTGAGCCCCGGAATCACGAGCAGCGGTTCGGGTCGGGCAGTTGACTCAACCGATAAGGTAGGCATCGAGCACCTCTTGGTTGCTTCGCAACTGCGTCATAGTGCCCTGCGCCAATACGCGGCCCTGCGCCATCACGATCGTCTGATCACAGAGTCGCTCGACGACACCGAGCTCGTGTTCGACCATGAGGATCGTCAAACCCTCAGACCGCAACTCCAGCAAATGATGCTCGAGCCTGCGGCTGAGCGATGGGTTGACTCCGGCCATGGGTTCGTCAAGCAGCAGGAGCGCGGGATCCGCCATCAGGCCACGGGCTATCTGGAGCAGTCGTTTCTGTCCTCCACTGAGGTTACCGGCATATTCATCTTCTTTATCAGCAAGCTCGAAACGCGCGAGTAGGTCACGAGCTCGGTCGATAAGTCGAGCTTCCTGTGACTTCCAGGTCCATCTCCCTAGAAGAACCCTCGCAAGAGAATCACCTCGCTGTCCGGGAGCCGTTACAAGCAGATTCTCTAGCACCGTCAGGCGGGGAAATTCGCCAGCGACCTGGAATGTGCGGACTAGCCCCTGACGCGCGCGTTGATGAGAAGGAGTCGCAGTAATGTCGACGCCGCGAAAAACGACCGATCCCGAGGAAGGCTTCAGAGCCCCAGCTATGATTGCAAGAGCGGTTGACTTACCGGCGCCATTGGGCCCGATTAGTCCTGTGATGGCTCCTGTATCGACAGCGAAAGAGGCTCCGTCCACGGCGTGGAGACCACCAAATTCCTTGTGAAGATCGTCAACCGACAACATCGGTCGATGTTCGACGTTCGATTGAGTCACCTATCCGGTCGGCTCCGCGATCGATTCGGGGACTTCGGATGGTGGGCCACTCCCGGCTTCCCTTGGCCTTGGGGTAGCGACGGCGGCGCTCTGGGAAGATGCCACCAGGCCGCACCCAGAGGAAGAGCGCGATTAACAGGCCGATCACGATCCATTGCACTGACTCGATCAGGCCTGGACGCCCGAAGGCTGGGATGTATTGGCTGGCCTCAATGAACGTAACCGGAACCAGTGCCGCGCCGAATATGGCTCCGAAGTTATTTCCAGCCCCGCCCACGATAACGGCAGCGAAGTACACAAAGGTCTCGGCTGGCAGCCACGAGGAGGGCGACCAAGCTGTGATGAACTCTACCAACAGGGCACCGCTGACGGCTGCGATGACCCCACCAATTACGTAGGCCAGAAGCTTCAGTCGAACAACGTCCTTACCAATCGAAGCTGCGACGTCTTCACTTTCACGAATTCCTCTGAGGGTCCGACCAAGGGGGGAACTTGTGATCCGATGCACGACCAACCAAGTGAGGAGAAAGAAATGCAGCCGTGATCCCTACGTACACCCACGCATAACTGACGGGATCGAGATTCAGAACATCAGCTAGGGGATGAGGCACCAAGCTCAGACCGCTAGCGCCGTTGAACAGACCGACTTGATTCGTGGCGATGGGGCGCCGATAAGCGATACCGCCAGCAGCGTGATGGCCTGATAATCAGTTCGTAGTCGGCGCAAGCCGACGAATCCAACGAGGAGCGATAGCACGCCGCCTACGAGTGCGGCGGCGAGTATCGGCAGCGGAAAAGGCACATTCGCGCCGCCAATGTACTGCTGATACCCACCGTTTGCGGATGACGGGCCTAGCGTGAGCACAGCGGCTGTATATGCGCCGGCGGCTTGAAACAAGATGAATCCGAAGTTGACTAGTCCCGTGACCCCGAATTGAAGATTCAATCCCAGGCATGCCATTGCATCGATACCTAGATAGATAAGTAGAATTGTCACGTAGTATTGCGTTGCTGTGCTCACGCGGCCAGCTCCTTCTGAGTGGCAATTTCAGACAAGATACCCTGAGGCCGGATCAGCAGCACCAACACGAGGATTACGAATGCAACGACGGTCTTGTAGCCGGGACTGATCACTGCTCCAGCGACCTCGCTGGCGACGCCAATGACCAAGGCACCGAGCATCGCACCGCGAGCCTGGCCGATTCCGCCAAGAATCGCCACCGCCAGGATGGGTATTAGGAACCCGCTCCCGGTAGTCACGTTGAAGCTCGTGACGTTCATTACTAGCACGACTCCAGCCAAACCGCAGAGGGCGCCCGACAACAACCACACGAATCGATGACGCGATCCGTGTTGATGCCACAGTCTCTTGCTAGGTCCGGATCGGTGGCGGTCGCACGCATCGCCTTCCCCAACTTTGTATACGTCAGTGTGGTGTGTATGGCCAGCATCGCCACCACAGCGATAACCACGATCGCAATCTGGTCGCGGTGAAGACGAAAGGCCCCGCATGATACGAGGTTCCGGCTGAGTTCTGGAGACTGTAGAAGTCGGACCATAGATCGCCATGAGCCCGAACTGAATGATGATGCTGACGGCGATCGTGAGGATCACCATTCCGAAGAGCTTCGTGCCTCTCCGAATGTAGGGTACATAGACGAAACGGTTGAGAGCTGCCGAGAAGACAGCTCCGAAACTGTCCCGCAATCAGAGCCACCCAGATCTCAACCCTGCCTGAGTGACAAGGTAGGCGACGAAGGCAGCTGCCGTCATGGTATCGGCGTAGGCTAGGTTCAGCACATTGGTCGCGCCAAACTGCAGCGTGAAACCGACCGCAGCAATGGCAAAAATCGATGCTGTGATCAAGCCGAAGCCGATGGAGGGAAGGATAATGCTCATGCTTCGGTCACTAGGTTCTCGTGTTTACTTCTTGCAACCGTTAGATCGAACCGGACGCCTCTCGGGACCTAAAGCCCTCAGCTTGGAAGTGCGGCAATTTGCGCGGATGTGATCTGGCCTGTGACGATTTCTATTTCCTGCAACATCGTAGGTCGCGATTCCAAAGGTACCCGCGGAGTCGTGATACTTATTGAACTCAATAGGGCCAACCGTGCCCACATACTCGATCTTATGGCCTGCATGCAACGCGGCGACGCCTTGCGAATACGACGAGACGACGACCTTGCCCGATCCAGGATTCACGACACTAGCGATCGATCCGTTGAAGTTAGTCGTGCTGTTCGCGGCAACCATTGCAAGCGCCATGATGGTGACCGAATCAAACACGTTGGCCGGAAATGGATCCGTCGAGTAGGACGCAATGTTGCTGGCAGAAAGGCCGGGCACCAGCTTGATGGAGTTCGCGAAGAGCAGGAATGGTGCCGATTTCGGGTCAACGAAGTTCTGGATACCGCTGAAGTTCGGGGCCAATAACGATGCTCCCACCGCATTCGATATCGCTTGACGATAGGTCGAGTCCAGTGTCGTCTCATCGCCGATGATCGGGATTAGGCCTCCGGTGAGTTCCTTCCACTCGGCGAAGAACGTGGCGCTGGTTTGAGGATCTGTCTCGGTAAAGATGACTTGGGGTTTAGGATTCGCCGCGAGAATCTGCTCGATCTCCGTGCGATAGGAGCTCTGGTCGAAGGTCAGCTGAGTGTCCTTGACGATCGTCCCGCCGAGCGCTGTGAAAGTGGCCTTCACGGGGGTATCGACTGCCTGACCGCCGGGGTCTCCTCCAAAGACGGTCGCGGCATATCGGTAGCCTTTCTGGGTTGCCAAAAAGGCCATAGCTTTGGCCTGCAAGTCGTCTGCCTGAGAGAGCCTCCAGAAATATTGGTAGGTCGAATGATCGAACTGGACCTGGCCCGTGTCTCCGAACATCGGAATGTGTGACTGGTTGAAGATCGGCACCGTGGCCAGTGCTTCATCAGAACTGGGCCGACCACGCCGTCCAGATGGGCTGTTGTGGCTATGGCACGATTTGCCGCTACCACTGCGTCGGCGGGATCGCCATGCGTATCGACCGACACGCAACTCGCCTTTCCGCCCAGGATTCCCCCGTTCTGGTCAATCACTTGCACCGCAGCATCGCAGCCGCTGATCATCAGTGCCCCGAAGACCGCATCAGCCCCCGTAAATGGGTTGAATGCGGCGAAAGTCACAGGGTACCTTCTCGGCGCTGGTGGACGACCCTGACCCACAGGCGGCAATTATTCGCGGTTGGGAGCGCGAACAGCGCAAGCGCTGAAAGCCGCCATGCCCGTGACTGCGGGTGAGGCTGAAACCTATCAAGACTCTCATGTGTCACACCTCGTCACACGACTGAACTCGACCCGCTGAGGACGAGTGCAGCGTCGACCCGGGCCGGCGTGCACTCAGGCGCGAAGTCTAACGAGCCTTCTGGTCAACTGTCAACCGCCTTGGAGGTGCTGCCGGTGCCGAAATACTGGTGGGAGCGACCCCCGTTACACGTGTGCAGAAGGCGTGGGCACGCGATGCTCCACCGCGTCCAGGCTGCCTCGGAGAGCGGCGGTCAAATCGGTTAGTTCGGATGCGGTAGTGATGAATGGGGGCGATATGTGCAACGCACGCCCGACCAGGCTGCGGGTCAGCACCCCACGTTCCTGCGCCGCGGCGATCACCCGATCGATGGTCCCAGGGTCATCACGAAGCTATGGTGGCGTCGAGTTCCACCGCTCCGGTTAATCCGGCCGTCCTGACCTCAGCGACTAAACCGTGGCTGGCAAGGCTGCCTAGAGTTACTCTAGGACCTCCGCGAGGTCGCTGACACGTGCCAGGAGGTTTTCGGCCTCGATCAGGTCGAGGTTAGCGAGCGCGACCGCCGCGCCAGTGGCGTGACCCGAGTACGTGTAGCCGTGTCGGAGCAAGCCCGCGCCGCCGCGCCAGAAGGGTTCCTGGATGCGCTCTCCACACAGCACCACGCCAACGGGGAAATATCCCGACGTGATTCCTTTGGCGCCGAGGATGACATCAGCCTGTATATCGTATAGCTGACTGGCAAACCACTTGCCGAGGCGACCGAATCCGGTGACCACTTCGTCGATGACGAGAAGCACGTCGTGGTCTCGGCAGATCTTCTGGACATCGGCCCAATACTGATCGGCAGGGGGATAGACGCCCCCTGCGCCGATCATCGGCTCTGCAAAGAAGGCTGCCACTTGCCCGCGGCGTTTGTCGAGGGTGTCAGCTAGTGCTGCCGCGTCATCTCGCGCAACCCGGACCACCCCGGATACCAACTCGCCATAGCCATCGGCGTTCGCAGAAATCCCGGCGAGGCTGGTGCCGTAGGTGTTCATGCCGTGATATGCACCCTCACGGACCGCGATGAGCTGCCGCTTCGGTTGCCCCACCGCGCGCCAGTAACGTCGGACCAATTTCGCCGCGGTGTCGACCGCATCCGACCCTCCAGTAGTAAAGAACGCTACCGCCTCAGGGATCGGCGCGAGGGCGCACACGCGATTGGCCAGCCGGAGCACCGGCTCATTGGCGTAGGCGCCGAAGGTGGAGTACCGAATCCAAGCGTCGCATCTGGGTGGCAGCAGCATCGGCCAATTCGGCCCGGCCGTGGCCCACATTGCAATACCAGAGACTCGCGGTGGCGTCGTAGTAGCGGCGCCCAGCCGGGTCCCAGAGCCAGACACCTTCAGCCCGATCGAGGACCATCTCGTGTCCTACGACGCGGCTCATGTCGGAAAAACGGGTGCCAGAAATGGGTTGAGCTGCGGCCATAGCTTTCGTCTCCATCGGTGGAACTTCTTCGGAACCGGCTGACCCTACTCTTTTAGAGAGGGCAGTCCGTACCTTGAACCAGTACAGGATCGCACCCTCCAGAGCACATGATCCGGCACCTAATGGCCAGCACCGCCGAGGGGAGGTATGAACATCCGCACCGCTTCTGTGCTGCTGTCCACCATCTTTCACCAGAGGGGACAGAGGTAATCCTCGAGGGCCTCGACCACGGCATGGGGACTGAAACAGTCCTTCGCCGGGCTGGCGAGGGCTCGGCCCGCTCCTGCGGTGACCGCTTGAGGAGACTCAATACACCGATCCGCTCCATCACCCAGCGGCCGATCAGTCGCACGACCGCGCCTGCCGGGGCTCTCCTCGTTTTTGCGATTTTTCTGCTCGCACTCAATCTGCGGATGGGCATCGCGTCGGTAGGCCCCGTGTTGCCTCAGCTGGTCCACGACCTGGGCGTCACGCTGGTATACGCGTCGTTTCTCACGGCGGTGCCGGTGGTGATGATGGGGATCGCTTCACCGTTAAGCGCCCGGCTGGGCGCCAGGTTCGCCTGGAACGCACGTGGTCGGGGCAATCGCAATCGTCGGCGTCGCTACCGCCGTACGGTACTTGGCGACGTCCGCGATCATGCTCGTCCTGAGCGCGGCGCTTTGGGCTGCGGCATCGCCGCAGGCAACACGATGCTTCCCGCTATTGTGCGCCAGTACTTCCCTTCTCACGGTGCGTCATGACGGGCATATACACCATCGGAATCAACATAGGCGCGGGCTCGCGGCATTCGGTACTCCCCGGCTCGCGCAGAGCCCCCCGTCCATGTGGAGGGGAGCGCTGGCCATTTGGGCCGGGATGGCCGTCCTGGCGCTGATACTTTGGCTCCCCGTGGCGAGTAGGTCGCCGCGCCAACCGATCGGACTCGAGGTATACATGCCCCGACGCTCGCGTCAAGCGTGGACGGCCGCGGGATTGTTCGGCCTCCAGTCGATCATCTACTACGGAGTCCTTACCTGGCTCGCACCACTGTACGAAGACGCGGTTGGTCGAAGGCACAAGCTGGACTGCTGCTCTCGTTCTTCACGGCGGTGCAGGTGGTCGGTGCGCTCTCGGCTTCCCTGCTGGTGCAGCGGACCGGGCGGCTGGCCGACGGCCTGCGAATCACTGCGGTGGTGTTGGTACTGGGCCTCCTCCTCGTCGCCCTTAGTCCTATGTCCTTTCCGTGGGTATGGATGGTCGTCCTGGGCCTTGGCGCAGGCGGGATCTTTCCCTGACGCTCACCGTGCCGCTTGCGACGACGTCCAGCATCGACGAGGCACGCAGCCTGACGGCATCGATGCTCTTTTACGGATACCTGCTGGGCGCTACCGGTCCCTTTGCCGTCAGCATAGTGCGCAGTCTCTCTGGCGGCTTCGTAATGCCCTTCGTGCTCCTTGCCATCCTCGCAGCGCTAGCGTTCTCACTCGCCGGCCCGGTGGCAAACGGGTCGCGCCGAACGTGATCAGACTGGTGGTTAGCCTTGTGCCGCGCACCCTCTCTGCGGAGTTAGCCGTAGGTGTAGCCGCATCGATGCGTCACGCAGTCGGCGGTTCCGAGCAGCCAAACCGGATCCATCGATTGATCAGTATGGCGCCGTTAGACATGTGTCAACGATGGCTTGAGACATGAGATTGCGGAGCGAGAGGTGTGCGTTTCACCCCATAGTTCGGAAACGCTCGGGGGTGTCTCAAGACATAGTGCCCACCACATTCACGTGGCGGGCCGCATGGGACGGGAACGCTATGTGGTGGACGCGTGTTCGCGAAGGCCGCTCCGCGGCGAGGTTGCCGAGGCCGCCGGGATCTCCAAAGCCTGGCTCATCAAGCTGATCGCGCGCCATCGCGCCGGCGGCTGAGCTTGCGCTGGAACCTCGCTCACGACGTCCCAAGTCCTGCGCCCATGCCGTCGCTCCCGAGCTCCAGGAGCGATCCTCGCGCTTCGCCGCGACCTGACGCAGCGGGCCACGACGGCGGCGCCGCACACCATCCACTTCCACCTCCGCTCGAAACGCTCACGAACCGCCTTCGGTAGCCACGATCTGGCGCATCCTCAAACGTCACGGCCTCGTCACCCCGCAGCCCCAGAAAGCGGCCCAAGCTCTCCTTCATCCGCTTTGCGGCCGATCTCCCCAACGAGACCTGGCAGGCCGACTTAACGCACTGGAACCTCGCCGACGGCAGCCCGGTCGAGATCCTGAACTTCCTCGACGACTCTCGCGCCTCTCGCCGCCTCCGATGCCTTCGCACCGTCAAGGCCGTCGACGTCGTCGCCCACCTTCCAATGCCGGCGAATCGATGGCTACCCGGCCTCGCTCCTCACCGACAACGGCGCCGTCTTCACCGGGAGGCAGCGCAGGGGCAAGGTCATGCTCGAGCCCGAACTCGAACGCTGGGCATCGTCCCCAAGACACTCGAGGCCCTACCACCCCCAGACCTGCGGCAAGGTCGAGCGATTCCACCAGACCCTAAAGCGGTTCCTCGAGAAGCAGCGCCGGCCCGCCGCTGGCCGAACTGCAGCACCAGCTCGACATCTTCCGCGCCTACTACAACAACGTCAGACCGCACCGCGCCCTCGACCGCGAGACCCGATGGCCGTCTTCAACGCACGGGTCAAAGCCAGGCCCTCAACCAGCCCGCGCGCTCACCACCGCGTCCGCCACGACCGCTGGACATCCAGGCGGGGTCACCCTTCGCCACCTGAGCCGGCTCCACCACATCCGCGTCGGGCCGCGCCTACATCGGCGCTCTCGCGGTCACGCTGCTCGTTGCCAGCGCCCATATCCGAGTGATCGGTGAGTACGGCCGCTGCTCAGTGAGCTCACCCTCGACCGACCCGCGACTATCAGCCCCTCGGCACCCCGGCCGGCCGCCCAAAAATGCCACTATGTCCCGAGACATGTAGCCACGATATCCTGCGACATCACAATCCGGAGCGAGAGGGATTCGAACCCTCGATACCAGTTTCCCGGTATACCGCATTTCCAGTGCGGCGCCCTCGACCAACTAGGCGATCGCTCCTCCGCGATTGTATCCGCGGCTCAGGCGCAGCACCCCGGTCCCCGACTCGCCTGGCGGGTTTCGCCAGACGCATCGAGCGGGTAAATAGCATCACGACGACCACACAATGCTTCAGGAGTTCCTTCCGATATGTGCTTGCTCATCGGCTTCCTCTTGTTCACGGCGCTGCTTTTCGGACTTGGCTTCGCACTCCACGTGCTCTGGTGGGTTGCGCTGATCTTCCTGGTGTTCTGGCTGATCGGGGTTGCGGTCCGCCCGCGTGGCGGGCGCTGGTACCGCTGGTAGGTCCCGGCTTCAGGAACCGAGGCACCACCCGGGTACCTCCAGGCATCCGGGTCGCCAGCGGCCTCGCCCGTATACTCGACGCTCCCGGAGAGGTGTCCGAGTGGTTGAAGGTGCCGCTCTCGAAAAGCGGTGTGGTTTATAGCCACCGTGGGTTCGAATCCCACCCTCTCCGTGCTACCGCTAGTCGCGTCCCCGCGAGCGCGAGTAGGATCTCCTGTCCCGAAGGTCAGGCGCAAAGCGCAGCCCCTGCCGCGTCCCGCGGATCGCAATGACCGCGTTCTGCGCAAGCAGGCTGACGGCCAGAGCAAGCTCGAGAGCCGCTTGGCTCACGTTGCCCACACCGGCCTTCCCTGCGAAGTACGCGATCCCGACGCGTGCCGCTATGGCCACCAACCACAGGCTCACGGTGATGACTCCGCCCTGACGCCACATCACCCCATCTCGCTCGTAGACGCGTACGAAGCAACCGCGTATCGCCCCGAGCGCGAGGGAGATGACCAGGTCGACGCCGATCCAGGTCAGCGCCGTCGAGCTGAGCGTGCCCTTGTCGACGTTGGCGACGACGATGACGCCGACAACCGCCAGGATCCCGGGCAGGAGCCAGAGCCGGCGGGCAACAACTGGACGAGCGATCGTCTGCCGATAGAGCAGGAATGCCACGAGCGCCAGTACCAGCGCCGCATTGACGATGAGACCCGTGGAAACCATCGCTGCGCCACTCTAGCCCAAGCGGTGGCATACCTCGGGCGCCTCTCGGTACGCCCGGCGTATCGTCGTCCGCTCATGAGTGACGTCCTCAGCATTCCCGACTCCCGCCAGGATCCGCCATCCGGACAGGACGAGCGCACGACGCTGATCGATTTCCTGGACCTGTATCGCGAGACCGTGCTCGTCAAGCTCGACGGGCTCGATCGCGAAGCGGTGACCCGCCGGCCGCTGCCGTCGTACACGTCGCTGCTCGGCATCGTCCGACACCTCATCCGTGTCGAAATCTACTGGTACAGCACCATCTTTCTCGGCGAGCCGCTCGACGATGCGTACGCGGACTCCGACCCCAACGACGATTGGATCGTCGGTGACGACGAGACGCCCGAACAACTGATCGCCGAGTACCGCTCGGTGTGGGCGCGCAGCAACGAGATCGCCCGGGGCGCGCCATCACTCGATGAGGTGTCGCGGAGCCAGAGTCTGGGATGGCAAGACGCTCCGCTGGATTCTCGTGCACATGGTCGACGAGACGGCGCGCCACGCGGGCCATGCCGACATCGTGCGCGAGCTCATCGACGGCCGCACCGGCGAATGAGGTCGGCACCATGGCACGGCTGATCTACACGTCAATCACGTCGCTCGACGGCTACGTCGCCGACGAGTCCGGCAACTTCGACTGGGCCGCGCCTGACGAAGAGGTGCACGCGTATGTCAACGACCTCGAGCGGCCCGCGGGCACATACCTGTATGGGCGCCGCATGTATGAGGTGATGCGCTACTGGGAGACGGCGAACACGCTGCCCGACCCGTCGACGGTCTTCGCCGACTACACGCGGATATGGCAGGCGGCCGACAAGGTGGTGTTCTCGACAACGCTCGATGCGCCCACCACCGCACGGACGCGTCTCGAGCGGACCTTCGACCCCGATTCCATCCGCCGGATGAAGGCGACCGCCGAACGCGACATCAGCATCGGCGGACCGCATCTCGCCGCACAGGCAATCAAGGCGGGACTTGTTGACGACTATCACCTGTTCCTCTCGCCGGTGATCATCGGCGGCGGCACGCGTGCACTCCCGGACGGCGCGCGTGTGGCACTGGAGCTCGTCGCCGAGCGGCGCTTCCGCAACGGCGTCGTGCACGTGCACTACCGAACCGCCGCCTAACCAGTCAGGACGCGACCCTCGTCGAGGTACTCGCCGTGCCGGTCGGCTAGATCTGCCCGGCGATCTGCTGTGCCGCGGCCTGCACCTGGGAGTCCATGTCGGCGCCCGACTTGGTCCCGGAGGTGACGTTGATGACCACCAGGTAGCTGTCCTTCGCGAAGGCGTAGGTCGCGGAGTTGGTGTCGATCTCCTTCAGGCCGCCGGATCCCAGGCCGGTCACCGGCGTCGCCGTGCCGCCGCCCGTGGACGCCTGTCCGGCGAGCGCCGCACTGATCGCAGCCTGGATCACCGATGTGTCGAACCCGCCCGGGAACGGCTCAACGACGATGACGCCGCCGCCACCGGACGCTGACGCACTCGCATCCGCGTACACGCACGTGTCCGCCGTGCAGGACAGGGCGGTGACATTGGGATCAGCGCTGATCGACTGGACATCCGAAAGGGTGAGCAATGTGGTTGCGGCCGGCGCACTGCCCGACCCGCCAGTGGTGCCGGTGCCGAGGGTCGGCAGGCCCGGAATGCTGGGGATCGAGAGGCCGTTGGAAGGTGTCGGAGTGGGGCTACTCGAGCCCCCGCACCCCGCGAGGGCGGCGACGGCGCCGATGGACACTGCTCCCAGCAGAAGCTGCCGTACGTTCATGAAATTCCCCGTTGCGGTGCGCCGGCGCTCCCTCGCGCCGAATCGCGCAGATGATAGCCCGCCAAAGGGTCAATCCAGGCGTGTTACCAAATCGGAAAAACGACTTCACCTTGCTACAGTCGAATTGATGACCAGCTTCCCTCGCGCGCCTTCAGGCGTCCGCCCATGATGCACGGCGGCGCCTTCGGCGGTGGCAGGCGCGAGAAGCCCTCGGGGCGGGTCTCCAACGGTAAGCTCCTGCGCCAGACGGCCGGACTTTTCAAGGCGCATCGCGCCGGGGTGGCGGCCATCGCCATCCTGGTAATCATCACGGCCGGCGCAGGCGTGGTGAACCCAGTGCTCATCGCGGTCGTCTTCGACGTCGCGCTCTTCCCGACTCACGTGGTCAACGGGCACACCGTCCTGCTGCCGGTCAATTTGACGCTCCTCGAGATTCTGGTCGGGATCATGATCGGCATCACGGTCGTGACCAGCGCGATCGGCGTGCTGCAGACCTACGTCACCAATCGCGTCGGTCAGCGAGTCATGGAGGAGCTGCGCAACCGCCTGTACGAACACCTCCAGGGCATGTCGCTGCGATTCTTCACCGGGACGCGGACCGGCGAGATCCAGTCTCGTCTCACGAACGATGTCGGCGGCATTCAGTCGGTGGTGACCGACACGGCGACGTCCCTGCTCTCCAACATCGTGACCCTCCTCAGCACGCTGATTGCGATGCTCGTCCTCTCCTGGCAGTTGACCGTGCTGTCGCTGGCGATCACCCCCATCTTCGTTTTCTACACGTACCGTGCCGGCAGGGTTCGGCGTCAGATCACGATGCAGGCGCAGGAGTCCAAGGCGGAGATCAGCGCGATCACCGAGGAGACGCTGTCGGTCTCCGGCATGCTCCTCTCCAAGGTCTTCGGCCGCGGTCCCGAGGAGGTCGTGCGCTTCCGCAATGAGAACCATCGGCTCGCCAACCTGGCGATTCGTCAGGAGATGATTGGCCGAACGCTCTTTGCAGTCATCGGCGTTTTCTTCAGCAGCGCACCCGCACTCGTGTACCTCATCTCGGGGTTCGTCATCGCGGGCAGCCACACCGGTCATCCCCCGATCCAGTACGGGACGATCGTCGCGTTCACGACACTGCAGAGCCGCCTGTTCTTTCCGATCGGCAGCATGCTCTCCGTGTCGATCGAGATCCAGGCGAGCCTCGCGCTGTTCGAACGCATCTTCGACTACCTCAAGATGCCGCACGACATCGTGGACAAGCCCGACGCACGGGTAGTCAGCCCCGCCGACGTGCGCGGCGATGTCCGGCTCGACCATGTCTACTTCCGGTACGACCGCGGCAGCTATGGACCGATGGTCGACTTGCTACCGGGGTCCGACACCCCGACCCTGGAGACCCTCGGCCCCGACGGGGACGACCCGGTCCCCAACGAGGTGCGCCGGCCGTGGGCGCTCGAGGACGTCACCCTCAAAGTGCGCGCCGGTCAACTCGCGGCAATCGTCGGACCGAGCGGGGCCGGGAAGACCACGATCTCGTACCTCATCCCCCGCCTCTACGACGTCACCGAGGGCAAGGTGCTCCTCGACGGCATGGACGTCCGCGACGTGACTTTGGGATCACTGGCCGGCGCGATCAGCATGGTCACTCAGGAGACCTACCTATTCCACGCCTCGGTGCGACGCAACCTCATGTATGCCAAGCCCGACGCGACCCAAGAGGAGCTCGAGGCAGCCGCGAAGGCCGCCTTCATCCACGATCGCATCATGGCGCTCGACGACGGGTACGACACCATGGTCGGGGAGCGCGGCTACCGCATGTCGGGCGGCGAAAAGCAGCGCCTCGCAATCGCGCGCGTGGTGCTGAAAGCCCCTCGTGTCCTCATCCTTGACGAAGCGACCTCGGCTCTCGACACCACGAGCGAGCGCCTCGTCCAAGCGGCGCTCGAGCCACTGCTCACCGGACGGACGACGATCGCCATCGCGCACCGCCTCTCCACCATCCTCGCTGCGGACGTGATCTTCGTCATCGATCGAGGGCAGCTCATCGAGCAGGGAACCCACGCGGAACTGCTCGCCCGCGAGGGCGCCTACGCCAAGGTGTATGAACAGCAGTTCCAGGGCGGCCGGGTCGAGGCGGTCTGCGAGGACGGGATGGTGCTCGCCAGCGGCGAGGTGGTCGCCGGCGCCAACGCGTAGCCGTGCCGGCGCAGCTCGACGCCGTCGTGGTCGGCAGCGGTCCCAACGGCCTGACGGCGGCGGTCGAACTCGCTCGTCAGGGCGCGTCTGTGCTGGTCGCTCGAGGCTGCCGGCAGCATTGGTGGCGGCACCCGCACCGCCGAGCTGACCCTCGCCAGGGTTCCAGCACGACGTCTGCTCGGCGGCGCATCCGCTGGGCATCCTCTCCCCGTATTTCACGAAGCTTCCGCTGGACCAGCACGGCCTGACATGGATCCAGCCGCCGGCGTCGGTCGCGCACCCGCTGGAGGACGACCCGGCGGTCATCCTCGGGCCGTCGCTGGCAACCACCGCTCATGGGCTTGGACGAGACGAGGCCGCCTATCACCGGCTCATCGGTCCGCTGCTCCGCCATCCGAACGAGCTGCTGGCCGAGGTCCTGGGACCTGCACACCTGCCGGGCCATCCGTTCGTTCTGGCCCGCTTCGGGATCCCGGCGCTGGTCCCTGCCTCGATGCTGGCGCGCACCGTGTTTCGCGACGAACGTGCCCGCGCGCTCCTGGCCGGCTGCTCCGCGCACTCGGTCCTGCCGCTCTCCCGCCCGGTCAGCGCTGCGGTGGGAACGCTGTTTCTGTTTGCGGCGCACGTGCAGACCTGGCCGATTGCCCAGGGCGGCTCGGCATCGATCACCAGCGCTCTCGCCGCCTATCTGCGGACCCTTGGCGGGCGCATCGAAACCGACCACCCGGTGCACGCACTCAAGGATCTGCCTCCCGCCAGAGCCACGCTCTTCGACACCAGCCCCGCCCAGGTCGCCGACATTGCCTCCTCGCTGCTACCGAACGGCTACGTCCGCTCGCTGCGGCGCTTTCGCTACGGCCCGGGGATTTTCAAGATCGACTGGGCGCTCGACGGCCCGATCCCATGGGCGGACTTAAGCTGCCTCGGGGCCTCGACCGTGCACGTGGGCGGCACCCTCGCTGAGATCGCGACGGCGGAAGCAGCCGTCTGGCGCGGAGAGCACCCGGATCGACCCTTTGTCATCGTCGTGCAGCCCAGCCTCTTCGATGCCAGCCGCGCGCCGGCCGGACGGCACACGGGCTGGGCGTACTGTCACGTGCCGTCCGGCTCGACGGTGGATCGCACCGAGGCCATCGAGCGCCAGGTCGAGCGCTTCGCACCCGGCTTCCGCGACCGTATCCTCGCGCGCCACACCATGCGCACGGACGAGCTCGAGCAATACAACGCGAACAATGTCGGAGGCGCGATCACCGGCGGTGTCACCGATCTCGGCCAGCTGTTCACACGTCCCACGCTCCGGCTCAACCCCTACTCCACCCCGAATCCCCGTCTCTTCATCTGCTCGGCCTCGACACCGCCGGGTGGCGGCGTGCACGGCATGTGTGGCTATCACGCCGCGCGCACCGCGCTTCGCCACCTCCCGACTCTGGCTGTGTGAAGATTGAGCCATGGTTCTTGTCGTCTTTCGCTCCCGCAACCGACCCGACGGCGATCTCGAGGGATACGCGGTGCGCAGCAAGCGCATGCACGAACTCGTCCAGCAACATCCGGGATTCATCTCCATCGAGAGCTTCGAAACCCCTGATGGCGAGGAGGTATCCCTGGAGACGTTCGAGAACGACGAGTTCGTGAAGGCGTGGCGCGCAAACCCTGAGCACCGCGAAGTGCAGCAGTGGGCACGCGAGCACCTCTACTCCTGGTATTCGGCGCAGGCGAGCGAGGTCATTCGCTTCCACGAAGTTGACCTGATGGCGCCCAAGGCGACGACCACCGCCTAGCCACCCGACCCCTACCTCGCGGCGCGACGCTCCTGGAAGAAGCGCTGCAGCAGGACGCCGGATTCCTCCGAGAGGACGCCGGGCGTGACCTCGATGCGATGGTTGTTGCGAGGGTTGCGCAGCACATCGAACGCGCTGCCGTCGGCTCCCTTCTTGGGATCCTTCGCACCGTAGACGCACCGGTCGATGCGCGCCTGCACCATCGCTCCCGCGCACATCGGACAGGGTTCCAGCGTCGCGTAGAGCGTGATCCCGTCAAGACGCCACCCCGCCAGAATCCCGGCGACGCGGCGCAGCACCAGCATCTCCGCATGTGCCGTGGCGTCAGCCCGTCGCTCCATCGCGTTGCCGGCGCCGGCGATGATCGCGCCATCGCGCACCGCAACAGCTCCGACCGGCACCTCGCCACGCGCGCCCGCCGCGCGCGCCATCTGCAGCGCGCGACGCATGAAGCGCAGATCGGGCTCGATCGCTACCCCACCGCGACGAGCGGAAGTTCGATCTTCAAGTCCGGCCGCTCCACCACACGCATCGTGTCGTCCACGAAGCGCACGCGCTCGAACGTGATGCAGTTCACGGGACAGTGGTCCTCGCAGATACGGCAGTTCGTGCAGCGGTCGTAGTTGATGTAGATCTCGCCCTCGTATCCACCCGCGCCGGGAACACCGCCTGAGGTGACGCAGACGAGTGTGTCCCCGCCCGAGGAGCGCTCACGATCCTCACCGAAGACGACCACGTCGATTGCCTTCTCGGGACACACGTCGTCGCATGCGCCGCAGAGGACGCACACGGTCTGGTCGTAGTGATGCACGGAGTTGCACTGGAAGCAGCGAATCGCTTGCACGATCGCCGTCTGGTCACTCCACGACTGCTCCACCTCGCTCATGTCGTAGCGCTTCTCCGCCTCGAGGATGCCGGGCTCGACGCGGGCGAACACCTCGGACTGGCGATGGTCGTCGGTGCGCTCCACCACCGTCTGGTAGATGCGATCACCGGCGTTCTCCATGTCCTCGCCAAGGAACTCCCGGATCGACCGCGCGGTGCGATGACCCCAGCCTGCCGCGTCGACGATGAAGGACGGCCCCTGCACGCAGTCACCGCCGCTGAACAGCTTCGGGACACCCGTGTGGCCCCCGCGATCCGCGGAGAGCAGACCGCGCTGGGTCACCGGAACGAGCTCGTCGGGGCGCTCCATGATCTGGCCCGACGCGAAGATCACGTAGTCGGCGGCAACCGTCCACGCTGGAACGTTCTCCTGCTCCTTCACGGAGGAGAAGATGAGCTTGCCGCTGAGCGGGTCGAACTGCAGATCCTGCAAGGGTGCGAACGAAACTTGACTGACGTGGCCGTTGGCGTCGGCTTGGATCGACTTGACGATGACGCCGCATTTGATGTGGAGGCCGATCTCCTTCGCCTCGTGCAGCTCATTGCCGAACGCAGGCAGCCGATCCTCGGGCTCGATCGCGACCATCCAGACGTCCTTCGCGCCGAGCTTGATCGACGACTGACACGCGTCGGTTGCCACCGCCCCACCGCCGACGACCACCACGCTGCCGCCGATCGGGAAGTGGTCAGGGATCTTGTCGTACGACACGGTGCGCAGGAAGCTCATCGCGTCGGTGACCTCGGGGAGGTCGCTGCCGGGAATCGGCAGGATCCGGCCCTTCATCATCCCGATGGAGAAGAACACCGCGTCGTACTCGTCGAGCAGGTCCTTGGTCTTGATGTCGCCTTCGCCACTGCCGATGTTGCTGTTCAAGCGGACGTCGATCCCGGTCGACAGGATCATGTCCAGCTCCCATTGCAGCTGGCGGTGATCGAACCGGAACGGCGGGATCGACGTGCTCAGGAGGCCGCCGACCTTGGCTTCGCGCTCGTAAAGCACGACCTCGTAGCCCTGCACGCGCAGGTCCAGCGCACAGGTGAGGCCGGCAGGGCCGGCACCGACGACCGCAACCCGCTTGCCCTTGGCAGGCGCGATCTTGTAGTTGATCCAGAGTCCCTGCTGAAACGCGAAATCCGTCGAGAAACGCTTGATGGACTTGATGGTCACCGGCTCCTCGCCGGGATCCCAGCCGCGCTTGCAATCGGTCTCGCACGGGTGGTTGCAGAGCCGCCCGAGCATGCTGGGGAACGGATTGGTCTCGTGGATCACGGCCCACGAGTTCACGTAGCGTCCCTGGCTCACGTAGTCGATGTAGGTCGCGATGTCCTGCTTGATGGGACAGTTGCGCTGGCAGGGAGTGATCGGCACGTTGAAGCCCAGGTCGCGGTGCCCGCTCATGATCTTCATCGGCGCCTTGTCGATGACGTTCTTGGCGATGGCGCCGAGCACATGCGCGGCGCTCACCATGCCGACCGGTGCGCTCCTGCGCGAGAAGACGCCGTCCGCGGCAGTCACGATCGCGGCCTCCGCGCTGGTGTCGCGCATCAGCTGCGCACCACGCTCGATCCGCTCTCCCACGTCGATCTGCGGCGCCGGCCGCATCACATCGCGGACGCTGGTCTCGTCAAGGGCATCGAAGGAACCCACGATGGCGTCGAGTTCGATGCTGCCGAGAATGTCATCGCCGCGCACGACCACCAGTGGCACCGGATCCTGCAGGCGCAACACCTCGAGGATGTCCGACAGCGTGTCCTCCGGGTCGCACTCCGCGCCCATCGGGGACGCGATCGTTTCCAGCTCAGGCATGGACGGCGCTCCGGCGGGCCAGCCGGAAGTCCGCGAGCTCGCGTGGCGTGATCATGCCCACAACCGTCTCATCCTCATGGGTGACGATGGCGAGCCGTCGCTCCTGCAGCGCCATGAGGGACACAACTTCGCTGACACGCTGATGCTCGTCGACGAGCAACGGCGACGCATGCAACAGGTTGCGAGCCTGTACCGCTGTCGATGGCGGGCGCACCGCGAAGTCGCTGCCGGCAACCATGATGTCGCCGGCGATGAGGCGGCCGATGACGTCCTCTTTGGTGACATAGCCGATCGGCCTGCGATCGACGAGGACGACGATCTCGCTCAGCACATTGTCCGCCAGCAGTTTTGCGATCGCATCCGCCGGGGTGCTCGGGAGGCAGAACACGACCTCGTCGCGCATCACCGAGCCGACCTCTGGATCACCGGCGTCAGGTGCCAGGCGGTCAGGGTCGAGGGAGTTCGAGAGAGACGCCGAGGTCACGCCCCCGCCTCTTGCGCCATCTGCTCCTGCAGGCGGCGAAGGACGTCTTGCCATGTCTCGGTTGTTTCCACCGGTCGCGCCTGCGCACGAGGCGCCGCGCGCTGGATCTTTGTCCGCGTCTTGGTGATCTCGCGCTCGCGCTTGCGGTCCTGCGTCGACCGCGCCGAGTTCACCGCCTGACGCACCTCGGTCTCGACTTCGGCAATCTCTTCGGCGGTGGTCGCACCGCGCAGGGCGCGGCTCAGGCGCGAGGTGGCGTCCGGCGCGAGCTGCGGCCCGGCGTCGCGCAGCATGTCGCTGCCCTTGCGGCGCAAGAGATCGAGTGCATGCGCTGCGCGCGCGCGCTCAGCATTGGAGGAACGCTGCTGCGTGTACAGCTCCATGCCGGTGGCGATGAGCTGCGGATACTGGAACGCCTGACTGAACTTCCCGGCGTTGATGCGCTCGGTGATGTCGTCGATGGCACGCTGGAAGTCGTCGCGCGACGTTCCCTCGAGACTGCCCAGCAAGTCGGCAAGGATTGGCCGTGCCTGCGCATAGGCTCGCTTCACCCACGCGGGGAGGTGATGATGCGAAGGCTCGGCGACCGGCGCCGGTGTCGTTGCCCGGGGAGCTCCGACTGGACGGACGATGGCCGGAAAAGCGGTCGTGAGGGGCGCCGGCTGCTGGCTTCGGGCCCTCGTCTGGATCACTGCGATACCAGCATCGTACCCGGCCGCAGGGGTCTCGCGACTTCCCCGTGCATCGATTGACTTAACGTGCCGACCCTGACCATCCCATGTGAGTTTAGCGAGCCGTCGCCGTCGAGCGTCGTTTGGGTCGCGCCGGCGGTAGCAAGCCGAGTTCAGCGGATGGGCAGATGTCCGCGAGCACGCAGTCGTGGCAGCGGGGTCGGTTGGCGATGCAGATACGCCTCCCGTGCAGGATGAGACGGAGGCTCAGCTCGGTCCATTCCGCCGCGGGGACGATGCTGCAGATGTCCGCCTCGATCTTCACCGGGTCGGTCGCCGATGTCAGCCGGAGCTTGTGCGTGAGCCGCATCACGTGGGTGTCGACAGGGAATCCCGGCACGCCGAACGCGACACCGAGGACGACGTTGGCGGTCTTGCGGCCGACACCACGCAAGCGCACGAGGTCCTCCATCCGCGGGGGCACTTCGCCCCCATGCAGCCGGACGACGTCCTGGCTCATCTCGCGAATTGCCTGCGCCTTCGACCGAAAGAACCCGGTCTTGTGAATGATCACCTCGACCTCACCCTGTTCGGCGGTCGCCAGAGCCTCCGGGTTCGGGTAACGGGCAAACAGTGCCGGTGTCACCGAGTTCACGTTCACATCCGTTGTCTGCGCGCTGAGGATCACCGAGACGAGCAGCTGCCACGGGGTTCCGAAGTCCAGCTCCGTGTGCGCAGCGGGATAGGCCAAGCGCAACCGCTCGACCACAATCGGCGCACGCTCACGTGCACCCGCCGGCAGCCGCCGCGCCGGGGCCTTCTTTTTCGCCTTCTGCATGCAGCGTCGCATCCTACGCATCCCTACGGCGGATGAGGAGCACACTCCCAAGGTAGGTAGAATCCGGCGTCGTGAGAACCAAGATCACCGTCGTCGGTGCCGGCAATGTCGGCGCAACCCTCGCCCAGCGGGTCGCGGAGCGCGATTACGCAGACGTCGTCCTCGTCGACATCGTCGAGGGCCTGCCGCAGGGCAAGGCGCTCGACATGCTCGAATCGGGCCCGATCGTGGGCTACGACTTGCGGGTCACCGGCACCAACGGCTATGAGGAGACGGCGGGCTCCGAGGTGGTCGTCATCACCAGCGGGATCCCGCGCAAGCCGGGGATGTCGCGCGATGACCTGGTGATGACCAACGCGAAGATCGTCTCCGGCGTGGTCCGTCAGGTCGTGGCCCAGTCACCCGACTGCATCCTGATCGTGGTCGCCAATCCGGTCGACGGCATGACGCAGCTCGCCATGGCAGTCTCCGGATTCCCACGCTCTCGCGTCATCGGCATGGCCGGCGTGCTCGACACCGCTCGCTACCGCACCTTCATCGCACAGGAGCTCGACGCTTCGGTGCGCGACGTACAGGCGTACGTGCTCGGCGGTCACGGCGACACGATGGTGCCGCTGACACGTCTGACCACGGTGGCCGGCATCCCCGCGGCCGACCTCATCCCCGCGGAACGCCTCGAAACCATCGTGCAGCGGGCCCGCGACGGCGGCGCGGAGATCGTCAATCTGCTCAAGACCGGCAGCGCGTTCTATGCACCGAGCGCGGCGGTGGCACAGATGATCGACGCCATCGTGCTCGACACCCGCCAGGTGTTGCCCTGCACCGTGCATCTCGAAGGCGAGTACGGCATCCACGGGCTCTTCACCGGCGTCCCCTGCAGGCTCGGCAGCGGCGGCCTCATCGACGTCGTCGACGTGGCGCTCACCGACGACGAGCGCGCTGCGCTGCATCGGAGTGCCGGTGCGGTGCACGACGTCGTGAAGGTCATGGACGCGCGACGCGAGGAGATCGACCCAGGACTTGGGTCGATGACCGACGGCATCAGGATCGGCTGAGCAACATCTCCGGGGTGATCTCGAGCAGGGACGCGATGACCACGCTCGCGTGGCTGATGTCCCCGGCAAGCGCCCCTTCCGAGCGAAGCCCGATGCAGCGCATCCCGGCTGCGAGCGCGGCGCTCACGCCCACCGGTGAATCTTCGATGGCAACGCAGTTGGACGGCATCACGTCGAGGGCGCGCGCGGCGCTCAGGTAGACACCGGGGTCCGGCTTGCCACGCTCCTCGTCGTCGGCCGTGCAGATCGCGTCGACGAGCTCGGCGATGTCCAGTCGCTGCACCACCGCATCGATGAGATCGCGGCTGGACGACGATGCGATCGCCACGCGAAGCCCCGCGTCACGCGCGGTGTTGATGGCCTCGACCGCCCCGGGCATCGGGACGCCATGCGCTTGCACGTGCGCCACCATCTCGCGGATGATCTCGCGCTGGACGGCCCGCGGCCGGATGCCGTTCCACGGCCGGATGCGATACCGGTAGTCGACGACTTCCTCGATGCGCATGCCCCAGGTCTCGCGCAACTGAGCGTCGGTCAACTCCACGCCCACACGGGCAAAGACATCGTGCTCGGTTTCACGCCACGTGGGCTCGGTATCGATGAGCACACCGTCCATGTCGAAGACGCACGCGGTGATCGGCCTCCCCATGGCGGGTGATCCTACTCGCTCGGCCCCAAGGGTCCGATCCGAGCCGGCCGGTCGTCATCGTCATCCGCGCCCGGCGCCGAGATGCCCGGCGGCTCGGGTGGATCGCGGCGGTAGTGCATCCCGAAGAGCGGCCCCACCACGACCATCATGTTCAGCAATGCCTTACGCGTCTCCGACTGACCCCACGCGAGGGTCCGCGAATAGAGATAGAACCAGGTGAACACCGCGATCATCACCAGCACCACGGCGCTGAGGATGATGACGCCGGTCAATCTTCCTTGCGGCCGAAGAGCATGCGACCCACGAAGCGGACGGGGTCCCAATGGACATCGGCAACCCGCTCCTTGAGCGGGATGATCGCGTTGTCAGTGATGTGGATGTGCTCCGGGCACACCTCGGTGCAGCACTTGGTGATGTTGCAGTAGCCAAGGCCACCCTCATCGCGTGTCAGGTCGCGGCGATCGAGGATGTCCTTGGGGTGCATCTCGAGTGACGCCACACGCACGAAGAATCGTGGCCCGTAGAACTTGTCGGTCAGCTCGTGCGTCCGGTTGATGTGGCAGACGTCCTGGCACAGGAAGCACTCGATGCACTTGCGGAACTCATAGAGCCGGTCGATGTCCTGCTGCGGGATGCGCCACGGTGCGCCGTCATCGGGCGCGGCGGTGAAGGGTGGGATGGCCTTGTTGATCTCGTAATTCCGCGAGACGTCGGTGACCAGATCCTTGATGAGGGGAAATGACTTCATCGGATGCACGGTCACCGGCCCGGACGGCAGGTCGTCGACACGCGTCTTGCACATGAGCACCGGCTTCCCGTTGACCTCGGCGCTGCACGAACCGCATTTGGCCGCCTTGCAGTTCCACCGGCAGGCGAGGTCGGTGTCGAGGTTGTGCTGGACGTAATGCACCGCGTCAAGGATCACCATCCCGGAGACCACCGGCACCTGATACGCCACCTCTGCCTGCTCGCCCCCGGGCACGCCTTTGAGCACGCGCAACGTCAGCGTCTCGCCGGTGAGGCCGCTCGAGGTGAGCGCGTCTTCGGTGGGCGTGTCGAGAGTCGGCGCGGGACGGTTGGCGACGGCCATTACTTCTTCTTCCTTCTGGACGCGGTCGCGGGCTTGGCCACCACCTCGGCAGCGGTCTCGGTCATGGTGAGGAACCCCTTGGGAAGCTTCGCCGCGTCGTAGAAACGGCTCTTCTGCAGGAGCGGGATCAGCCGCTCGGGGAGTGGGTCGAGCGGCACGCTCACCGTCTCCATCGCATCCCCGTGACGGCGCGACACGAAGTTGATCTTGCCGAAATCGACCTCCTGTTCGAGGTGGTCGAAGCGCCACTGGGATCCGCGGCTCTCACGCCGTTCGATCGCGCCGCGGACAATGGATTCCGAGAGCACGAGCATGTTGGTGATCTCGCGGCAGGTATGCCACCCGGGGTTGAGCGCACGTCCGCCGGAGATGCGCATGTGCGAGCTCCGCTCGCGGAGCGTGAGGATCGCCGCCAAAGCACGGCGGAGGGATTCGTCGGTGCGCCCGATGCCGGCGTCGTCCTGCATCGCGAGCTGCAGGTCCTCGTGCAGCTTGTACGGGTTCTCGCCCGCAGCGACGCCGTCGGCGCCGCCGCGGAGGGGCTGCAGCAGGTCTGCCTGTTCGGCGGCGATCTGGGCGTCGTCGATGGTTCGCGTCGCTCCGGTGGTCTTCGCGAAGGCCGCCGCCGCATCGCCCGCGCGGCGCCCGAACACCAGGATGTCGCCCAGTGAGTTCCCGCCCAGGCGGTTGGCACCGTGCAGACCGCCGGCGACCTCACCCGCCGCATACAGGCCGGCGACCGTGGTGGCAGCGGTCTCCGGTTCGACACGCACACCACCCATGGTGTAGTGGATGGTGGGACCGACCTCCATCGCCTGCGCGGTGATGTCGATCGATGCCAGTGCATGAAACTGCTCGTACATCGACGGCAACTTCTTCTTCACGTAGTCGGCGCCGAGGTGGCGCACATCGAGGTACGCGCCACCATGCGGCGTGCCACGTCCCGCCTGCACCTCTTTGTAGATGGAGCGCGCGACGACATCGCGCGATGACAGTTCCTTCTTGACGGGGTCGTAGTCGAGCATGAACCGCGAGCCTTCGGCGTTGTAGAGCAGACCGCCCTCACCGCGCACCGCTTCCGTGACCAGGATGCCGCGCGCACCCGGCGGCCAGATCATGCCGGTGGGATGGAACTGCACGAACTCCATGTCGAGCAGGTCGGCGCCGGCCTGGTAGGCCATCGCGGCACCATCACCCGCGCACTCCCAGGAGTTGGAGGTGAAGCGATACATCCGGCCCCATCCCCCGCTGGCGAGCACCACCGCGCCGGCCTTGAAGGCGACGAACGCGCCGGTGTTGCGGTTGTAGCCGAAAGCGCCACACACGCGGTCGCCGGATTTCAGCAACGTGGTGAGCGTGTACTCCATGTACACGTCGACACCCGGGGTATGCACCATGCGGTCCTGACAGGTGCGGATGAGCTCGAGGCCGGTGCGGTCGCCGACATGCGCCAGCCGCTTCCACGAGTGCGCCCCGAAGGCCCGCTGCATGATCAAACCCTCGTCGGTGCGGTCGAAGATGCCGCCCCAGCGTTCGAGTTCGAGCACGCGATCGATGACTTCGTGCGCGTAGAGCTCGACCATCCGCCAGTTGTTGAGCAGTTGCCCGCCGAGCATCGTGTCCGCGAAGTGCACCTCCCAGCTGTCCTGGGGATCGACATTGCCGATACCGGCGGCGATACCGCCCTCCGCCATGACCGTGTGCGCTTTGCCCAGCAGCGATTTGGTCACCACCGCCACAGCGGCTCCGGTCTCTGCCGCGGCGATTGCGGCGCGCATCCCGGCACCACCGGCGCCCACGACAAGGACGTCGCACTCGATGGTCTCGTAGGGCTCGGGAGCGACCGCCATCTCAGAAAACGATGTGCGGATCGATGATGATCCCGGCTCGCAACAGGTGGATGTACACGTCGGTGATGACGACGCTGAACATGCTGCACCACGCCCACAGCGGGTGCCGCTGGTTGAGGACTGTGACCCACTTCCAGGCGCGGTACCTGGCTTGACCGATCTTCGATTGCGAGTAGCAGTCGAGTCCGCCGCCGACCAGGTGGCGCCAGGAGTGGCACCCGAAGGTGTACCCGCTGAGCAGGATGACGTTGGCGAGCATGATCCCGGTGCCGAGCCCAAGCTGGAGATGCCCGTTGGGCGCCCAGAACGCCAGGTACACGTCGTACCAGAGGAATGCCGTGACGATGAGCACCAGGTAGAAGAGAAACCGGTGCAGGTTGTTGAGGAAGAGCGGAAAGGCGGTCTCACCGCGATATTTGCGGTGCCGGAGCTCACCAACCGCGCAGGAGGGCGGGTCCCAGAAAAAGGAACGGTAGTACGCCTTGCGGTAGTAGTAGCAGGTGGCGCGGAACAACAGCGGCGAACCCAGCACCCAGAGCGCCGGCGAAACCGGGCCGGTCTTCCAGATGGTCGGCGAGTAGAACGGGGACAGGTACGGCCCGCTCTGATTGATCCCGCCGGTCAGGAATGCGGTCCAGATCGAGTACAGCCCGAAGAGGCCGAGGACCGTGACCACAGTGGCCGGCAACGCCCACCAGGGCAATCCGTTGAGGATGCGCTCCAAGAACCCGGGACCGCCGTGCGGGGCGGACGCGAGCGATGCGGGCGATACCTTGGTGACCTGCGTGGACAACGAGGAATCATCCTAGCGATACGGGTTGCACGCGCGACCTCGGGCCGATTGACGCGAAGCGGCGCAAGGTCCAGATACCCTGACCGATCGGATGGTCCAGCGATCTTTTCTCAACGGCTCGACCACGCTCGCGTTCGCCCATCGCGGCGGCGCCGGTGACGCTCCCGAGAACACGCTCCCTGCATTTGAAGCTGCGGTGGCATTGGGATATCGGTATCTGGAGACTGACGTCCAGCTCACCAGGGATGGCGTCCTGCTCGCCTTTCATGACAGCGTCCTCGGTCGCCTCACGGATCGCGAAGGCCGGATCATCGATCTCACGCTGGCCCAGGTCCGCGAGGCGGACGCAGGATTCTCCTTCACGCCCGATGGCGGTGCGAGCTACCCGTTTCGCGGCAAGGGGATCGTCATCCCGACGCTCGAGGAGCTGCTCACCCGCTGGGACAACGTCTTCCTGAACATCGACGCGAAGTCCGACGAAACGGTTGCGCCGCTGGTGGCGTTGATCAGCCGCCTCAACGCATTCGGACGCATCTGCATCGGATCGTTCTCCGACCGCCGGGTGGCACGGATCCGGGCGCTGGCGTGCGGCCGGATCTGCTCATCGATGGGTCAGGTGTCCACGGGCACGGCATTCCTGGTGTCGCGATCCGGCCGCATGCCGCGGTTCCACGCCGACTGCCTGCAGGTACCACCGCGCTGGGGGGTGCTGCGGATCGACCGGCGCTTTGTCGATGCCGCCCACCGCGCCGGACTGCCGGTGCATGTCTGGACGATCGACGACCCCGCCGAGATGCACTACCTCCTCGACCTCGGCGTCGACGGGCTCATGACCGACCGCCCACGGGTGCTCAAGGAGGTCTTCGAAGCCCGGGGGTTGTGGTGACCCGTCAGGAAGGGGCCGCTACGACGCGACGACGAGCGCGACGGCGAAACCGTCCCAGCCTTTGACACCGACCGTCTGGATCGAGGCCGGAAGGATGCGCGGATCCTTGCCCATGTTCTCGAGCAGGGTGCGCATCCCCGCGGTGTCCGGGTCGTCGAGCCGCATGTCGATCAGCTTGCCGTCGCGAACGACGTTGTCGACGACGATGAGGCTTCCGGTGTGCGCGAGGTCCATCGCGTTGCTGAAGTAGGCGGGGGCGTTCCGCTTGTCGGCATCGATGAAGGCCAGGTCGAAGGCCTCGGTGCCGTCCGCCTTGAGTTTCGCCAGGCTCTCCAGCGCTGGGCCGACGCGCACCTCGACCTTGCCGCCCAGACCTGCCCGCTCGATGTTCCCCCGAGCCACCTGCGCGTGGCGCTCGTCGAGCTCGAGGGTGATGAGCTTGCCGTCCTCGGGGAGGGCGCGTCCCATCCAGATGGCGCTGTAGCCGCCGAGGGTGCCGATCTCGAGGATGCGGCGGGCATGGATGGCGCGGGCCAGGAGATGCAGGAACTGTCCCTGCGCGGCCGAGACCGCGATGTTCGGGAGCACCGCGCTGTCGGCCAGCGCAGCGTCGAGGATGGGGTCGTCGCGCTGCAGCAGGCTCGTCGTGTACGCGTCGACGGCGTCCCAGCGATCGTCACTCACGGTTCGCGAGTTTAGCCATTGCCCGGGGTCACGCCGGGTTCGGGATCGCCGGTCCGGCGCGCGATCCACACCTCCTCCGACGGCCATCGCCGCGCCCACTCGAGATTGACGAACGGGTAGGTCGTGGTCGCGTCCTCAGCGGGACGAAGCTCGATCAAGTCCTCGACGTCGAACCCTGACCGGCGCAGGAGCCGGATCCAATCGCCGTGCGTCAGATGGAACTCCACGTTGTCCTCGTCCGGCCACTCGAAGCGATGCATCCCGAAGTAGTCTCGCCGCAGCCTGGTCCCGGCCGGGCCCTCGGCGTCAGAGTCGTTCATGGTCAGGACGAGCAGCGCCCCGTTGCCGAGAAAGATCAGCCGGCCCCCGGGTCGCAGCAGCCGTGCCGCCTCGGGGATCCATCGATAGGGATCGCACCAGATGGCCGCGCCGTACTCGCTGATGGCGAGATCGAAGCTGGCATCGCTGAGCGGCACCGCCTCAGCGTTGCCGTGGATGAGCGGGAAATGCAGGTCGTGCTCGTCCTGGAGGGCCCTGGCGGTTGCCAGCTGGTTCTCCGAGGCATCGATCCCCACCGGGTGCGCACCCCGGCGGGCGAGCCACGCCGACACGTAGCCGGTCCCGCATCCCAGTTCGATGACGTCGAGCCCAGCGACATCGGGGAGCACGTGCACGTCGCTCTCCGGGATGCCCCAGATGCCCCAGCGGGGCTCCGACGCCCAGTTCTGCCGCCCGGGCTCCGCGTATTCGGCTGCTGCCAGATTCCACGAAGCGCGGTTGCGCGCGACGTGATCGCCGGTCTGCTCGTCAAGCGTCATCGCCGCCGACTGTAGCGGCGAACTGACGGCCGCCGCATTCGGATGCTTGGGGTGGCCAGCGGGGGTCGAACCCGCGACCTCCAGGGCCACAACCTGGCACTCTAACCAACTGAGCTATGGCCACCACGAAACTCCGAAGAGGAGGCTCGGCGATTATATGGCGCGGTGGTCGGCGGTTCGGACGAATCGCCGCAGGTACACTCGCCGCGTGCCCCCGTAGCTCAGCGGATAGAGCGGCGAGCTTCTAACTCGATGGTCGTGGGTTCGACTCCTACCGGGGGCGCCAAATCCACCGTTCAGGTTCGGATATCGAGAAATTCTTGCCGATGACCACCTCCCCCGCCGTCGCTGACGTCAAGGCGGCAACGCACGCGCCGTGGCAGGGTCTGGCAGCGGGTGCTGCGATCGTGGTGGCCTTGCGCGTTCCCGCGTTCCTGGAGCCGCATTGGTATTCCGACGAAAGCACGTATTCGTACGTCGGGCGAACCATTTTCGGCGGCGGCGATCTGTACACGTCGCCGGGTGCCTGGGACAACAAGCCGCCGCTCCAGTACTGGATCTACGGGATCGTCACGCACTTTCTCGGCTATTCCGAGGCGGCAATCCACCTCGTGCCATTTGTCAGCGCTATCGCGGCCGTGCTGGCCGTCGGCTGGGGTGTCGCGCGGCTCACCGGGTCGCGGCGCCGGGCGGCGGCCGCCTGCATCATCGCGGCCCTCATCATCGGGCCGCCCATCTTCGATTCCGAGCTCTTCCTGCCCGAGGGCGCGCTCATCGGCCCGATGACCTGGGCAGGGATGTTGATGCTGGTCTCGATCGCGTCGCCGTGGTGGGCAGCACGCCATCGGTGGGCGCCCTACGTCGCCGCTGTTCTCGCCTCGCTGGCGCTCGGCATGCAACAGACCGTCATCGCAGACATCGGCGCCATCTGCCTCATCCTCCTCATCGTCGATCCGGGACGGTGGCGCGACCTGGTCCGATTCCTGGGTGCCGGTCTGGCGATCAGCCTGCTGTGGCTGCTGCCGACGCTGATCGCCTCGGGGCTGAGCGCGAGCGCGTTCGCGATCGTCGGGTTCTACGGCATCTACGCGCACAACGCGCTGCCGCCGACGCTTCTCGACCGGGTGGTGCACTTCGCAGGCATCGCGGGTGGCGTCATCGCCGTCCTCGCCGGCGCGGCGCTCATCGCGCGTCGCACCCGCAACGCCTTCTGGATGTTCTGGGTGCTCGGAGGCATCGACCTGCTGGTTGCGGGGTCAGCGCATTTCCCGTACCCGCACCTCCTCCTGCCGTCGATACCGTGGGTCGCCGCGGCGGTTGCGGCAACGCCATGGGAGCGATGGTCGGTGCTCGTCTCGCGGCCGGTGCGCCCCGCGCTGGCATGGGGTGCGGGCGTCCTTGCCCTGGGGCTGGTGCTCGCCTTTCAGGAGGGGTCGTACGCAGGCTCCTACTGGCTGAACGGTCGCAGCATCGTCGGCTATTACGTCAATGGCTACGCAAGCCTTCTCAGCAGCTCGGAACGGACTTCGTGGCAGGATGGCTTCTCAGCCAGCATCACGGATGACGCAGCGGTCACGCATTGGCTGGTGACCCATCACTACGCGAACGCGTCGGCAGTCATCTGGAATGTTGCCGATGAGTGGGACTATCTCCTGACACCGCTGCACGCGGTGCTGCCGACCGTCGGCCTCTTCAACGACGATGTGCTGCTCGGCGACCGCAGCCGGATCGGGCCGTATGTCGCACACCATCGCCCCCGAATCATCGTGACCGATGCACGCAGTGTCATGCAGCGGCCGAGCATCCTCCCCGTGCTCGCGCAGTACTACGTTGCGGTCTTCAGCATCGGTCCCGACACGATCTACATCGAGCGCCCGCTGGCTGTGGCAGCATCGGCTTCGCGTCGCGCCGTGAACCGGTGATCCGTTCAGACACCTGAGCGCACAAACAGCTCCACCCCGCCCTCGTCGAGCACCCGACGGTAAGCGTGGGAAGCGACGAAGTCGCGGATGACCTCCAGGTTCTCGACGGTTCCTGGCGTGACGAGAATCACCGTTGGTGGCGACGCATCCATCCTGGCGACGATCTGGGCTGTGCCATGTTCGAGGGCGAGCGTCACGTAGAGCGGTCCGCTCCGGGTGGGCGGCGCCAGGCGCTCGTCCACGATCGGCCAGGCCAGGTTTGACCACACCACCCCGCTGACGTCCGTCAGCCCGTGGATATCCATCCACCGCTCCGCCTGGAGCTCGCCGTAGGCGAGGACGCCGAAGTAGCCGTCATAGGCCTCCTCCGACAGCGAGCCCGAGATGTGGCCGACCGCGTTCGCGTAGTACCCGGCGCTCCACACCGCCGAACGGTATCCGGCGGCGAACAGCGACCACCCGGTCGAGGCGATCAACGCAAGCGTTGCCGCGCCCAACGCCACACCAGGTTGGCGCAAACGTCGTGCGAGATGATTGCCGTGGCGTGACACGATGCCGGTCCCGAGCAGCACGGCCGGGATGGTCATCGGCAGGAGGAAATGCTCGTACGAGTATCCGGATGCGACCGCGGCAAAGAGCAGTGCGGTCGCCCAGATGCGGATGAGCTCCAGGCGACTGTCACCGGCGCTGCGATTGACCCAGGCGGCAGCGACGATCGCCACGATCACGACGCCACGAAACGCAAGCGGCGCGAACTGCGCATGCAATGAGGAGTTGAGATAGTCCCCGTATGACGTCACCAGCGCGAACCACACGTTGTGCAGGCCGACGCTGACCACGACCGGTACGAGCACCGCCGCAATCGTGACGGCAAAGGCCAGGCCCGTGATCGCGATCGAGCGCCACCGCGCACGCACCAGGCACCAGAGCATCACCGATGCGAAGTCCGCGACCGCAGTCTGCTGAATCAACACGCCGCAGGCGAGCAGGACGCCGACGCCTGCGAGCGTCATCGCCCGCGGCCGTCGAATCCCCGGATCCGCGGCTGAGCAGACGAACCACACCATCGCGATCGTCACCGGGCCGATCAGCAGACTCTCGGGGAGCGCCAGGTTGCCGTCGAAGATCGGCGTGCCGACGAGGACGGCCGCCACCAGTCCACCCCAGAGCGCGGCGCGTCGCGAGAAGAGACGTGCCATGCCGAGAACAGCGGCGAACATCGCGGCAAGCCCACTCAGCGCGCCGAGGAGATGAATTCCCGCCTCGCTCGGCCCCCACAGGAGTTGCGACAGTCCGTAGATGCCGAAGAGCAGTGGCGGCTTGTTGTTCCAGGCATTGACATACAAGCCGTAGCCAAGGTGCGTGAGCCACACCGTCGACGCATAGCCGGCCTCGTCCTGGTACCAGTGCGGCTCGAAGAACGAGGGGACGCGGAGCACCACGTAGAGCGCGATCGGCAGCACGATGTAGAGCCGGCGCTTCACCCGTGCCGGAACCTCGGAGGATGCATGTGGACCTGTGGGTGTGCCGGCCGCGGCCGGACGGGAATGGGCCCGACCTATTGTGAAGACCGTCGATGACGGAACATCCCGTAGCATCGCCAGGAGTGAGCGAACCCCCGGTCCACACCCGCCTCCACCTGGTTCGCCATTGCGACGTTCGCAACCCCGATGGCGTGCTCTACGGTCACCTGCCCGACTTTCCGCTCAGTGACAAGGGCGTCGTGCAGGCCCATGCGCTGGGCCGCTACTTCGCCGCGATGCCGGTCCGGCAGATCTACTCGAGCCCGCTGGAGCGAGCCCGCCAGACCGCGGAGATCATCGCGTCGTACCTCGACAACGTGTCCATCACCTACACCGACGACCTGATCGAGACCCGCTTCGGTCTCTACCTGCAGGGCATCCCGCCCAAACAGGTGCCCTGGAGGCGCCCGTTGTGGCTGATCCACATGATCTGGCCCGGCCTGCTGCGCAACGACGAGTCCGTGTCCGCCCTGGCGGCGCGTTTGCGCCGGCCGCTCATGCGGCTGCTCGCCGACCATCCCGGTGAGGGCGGCATCTGCGTCAGTCACGGCGACCCGATTCAGGGGTTCTGGGTCACCAGCGAACGCCGCCCGCGCTACGCCCTCCACCGGCTGCAGTGCGCGAAAGGCGGGGTCCTTGCGCTCGACTACGAGGGTGCAACGCTCAAGAAGCTCACCTACCTGTCCCCCGCCCGAATCGCCGAGCTCGCGCCCGGGCCTCGTCAGACGGAGGCGGGTTCTCGGTCCGGAGCCTGAGGCTCTCCGCTGGACTCTGCGGACCAGCGCGGGTCCAGCGTGATCGGCCGGCGTCGCTTGCGTTGCACGCGCTCGAGGAACGGACGCAGATAGAGCTTGGTGAGCAGTCCGACCATGACCAGCGCAAACCCTGTGTAGACCAGCAGCACACCCTGATCCTCGTTGACCTGGAACAGTGAATACTGCGTGACCGAGGGAAACGAGATCGAGAAGTCGACGCTCTTGCCGTCCTTGGTGTCGATCGGTAGTTGCAGCGTCTGACCCATGGCGATCGGCAGGACCTGGCCGTTGCTGTAGTAGGGGGTCATGTTGGAGGTGTCAAGCTGGTTGACGTTCTGCGCGCCACCGCTGTTCAGGCCGAGGTCGCCGACATACAGCTGCAGCTCCATCACCGGGTTACGCAGTTCGACACCGCCGGGTCCGTAGGTGGTGGCGCTCGGGTTGATGGCGCCGTTGGAGGTGACATTGGGCACCACCGTCGCGTCCGGGAAGAACGACATCTTGGCGCCGAGCTGGATCGGCTGGCTCTTGCCGGTGAGCGTGTAGTTGAAGTCCGGCACCTTCAGGACCCCGTCGCCCAGCGCCTTATTGCCAAGATTGTCTGGATCGTCGAAGAACTGGATTGGCCCGTCATACACGGTCTGCCCCTGGGGATTCTTGACGATGATGGTCGGTGACCATCCGTAGTCCTGCTGGTAGACGTTGACGCCGTCGACGCTCAGGAAGTCGTTGACCAGGATGTTCTTGGTCTCGAGCTTCTTGCCGTGATCGAAGACGCTGACGTTGCTCACGTAGTTGCTGGCTTCGCCGCTGGCCGCATAGGTCGCCTCGAAGTGGTTGAGGCGCAAGGTGAATGGCGCATACCTGCCGTTGAAGAGCAGCCCATCCTGCAGGGTGTCGTACGCGGAGGGCGTGTTGGTGAAGCTTTGCCCCTCGGTGAGCGTCACCAGCCCTTGGTACCCGGTTGCCTTGCCCCAGACGACGGCGACGAGGAGCAGGAAGAACGAGCTGTGGAAGAGCCACGATCCCCATTCGCCCCAGTACTGCGGCGTACGCTTGTAGCCGCGCAGCGTGCGCATGATGAGTGCGCGCCCGCGACGGATGACGCACCAACCAAGCGACACGTACAGCAGCCCGAGCAGCACGTAGAACACGGGTGAGACGAACACCTGCGTGAGCGGCAACTGGAGGTTGGCGAAAAGAACGTTCAGGTTGGGCCAGGCGGTGAGGAAGGCTTCGACCTTGCCGGGATCAGAGGTGTTCTGCTGCGGCACGAACGACCCGATGACCACGATCATCAGGATCCCGAGGAGCAGGAAGATCGCGGTCCGCATCCGCGTGTACTCGTGCCAGGACTTCCCGGCAACCTCCCTGAACTTCCCTGTCACCTCGACGCGCCCGAGCGCAGTAATCCTTTGGGGTCGAACGCGCTGGCGAGCGCCGGTTGCCAGGTTCGCGAACCCGGCGGCTTTGACGTCCCCGTGTGGGCCGCAGCCGGTTCGAGACGGAAGGTGAGGCCGGCGATGATCGCCAGGTGGCCGGCGCTGCCGAGCAGGGCGGCAATGAGGTCGTAGCCGACCACGTCCTTGAGCGAGGGGCCGCCGGCCCGCACCGTGTCGCCGTTGGACAGCACCGCCTCGATGCCGGACAGCGACCGCCGGGTATCTCGCCGCGAGCCACCAGCGTGCCGGCGTGCCCCGACCCTGTCTCGGCGCCGAGCCCGACCACCGCGAGCTTCGCCGTGGCGACTGCGCCACGAAGCTTTGCCACGGTCGCCCCCGGACCGACGCGCGCGGTCAGGCCGGGGGCAGCGACGTCGATGCTGTCGAGACGGTGGACGCTCAGGACGATGCCCCGTCGCTCGGGAGTCTCCCGCAGGTGGCGCGGGCGGGCTGCTGGTGACGCTGATGGCGACGTCCTGCTGGTGGCACAGCTGCGCGACCCGCACGAGCGACGCGAGATCCGGCGGGCTCACGACATCGCCCGTGACGCCCGCGGGCGTCACGATCTCGACGAATCGCTGCAGCATCTCGTCGTTCACACGATCAACCCTTTCAACGAGGCGGTTGCCGCCGTGTAGACCAGGATGATCATGACTCCGAGGAGCAGCGTCCCCGCGGTCGTCGCCACCAGGACCGCCGTTCCTGCGAAACCCGTGCGCGACCAACGGTATTCCTCGGCGCCGGGCTCAGGCCGCTGATACATGAGAAGCCCGACCCGCAGGTAGTAGAAGGCTGACACCGCGCTCGTGGCGATGCCCCAGAGTGCCAGCGGCACCTGCCCGGCATTGATGGCGGACGTGAAGACGAGGAACTTGCCGAAGAACCCCGCGGTTGGCGGGAAGCCGCCGAGCGAGAACAGGAAGAGGGCCATGCTCGCGGCCACGAAGGGGCGGCGGTGCGCGAGGCCACGGAGGCCGCTGTAGCTGTCGAGGTCCTCGCCGCGGCCGGCCATGACCGTGATCACGGCGAACGCGCCGATGTTGCTGACCGCGTAGGCAGCCAGGTAATAGAGCACCCCGATCGTGCCGAAGGAGCTTGACTGCCCCGAGGGAAGCAGGACCGGGCCGACGGCGACGCCGATCATGATGTAGCCGGCCTGGGCGATGCCTGAGTAGGCGAGCATGCGCTTGACGCTCGTCTGCGTCAGCGCGGCGATGTTGCCGACCACCATCGAGGTGATCGCCACCAGCGCCACCACCGGTTCCCAGTGTTGATAGAAGTGGGTGCCGCCGCCGTCGAAGGTGTACGTGAACACACGCACCAGTGCGGCGAACGCGGCGACCTTGGTGGCGACGCTCATGAACGTCGTGACCGACGTGGGCGCACCCTGGTAGACGTCAGGCGTCCAGGAGTGGAAGGGTGCGGCCGACACTTTGAAGGCGAAGCCGATGAACAGCAGGAGCACACCGGCGAGCAGCAGCGGGTCGACTGCGACGGTCGTCTGACTCTGGATGGCCGCGGCGATCTGGGCGAGTTGCGTATGTCCGGTCTCACCGTAGATGAGCGCCATGCCGAACAGCAGGAACCCCGACGCGAATCCGCCGAGCAGCAGGTACTTCAGCGCCGCCTCCTGCGAGCGTTCTTCGTGACGCGCGAACCCGCTCAGCACGTAGAGCGCCAGCGAGAGGAGCTCGATCGCCAGGAAGATGACCATCAAGCTGGTCGCACCCGCGAGCAGCATCATCCCTGTTGTCGCCGCCAGGATCAGCGCGTAGTACTCGCCGTAGTGAATGCCGCGGCGGTTCAGGTAGTTCGGACTGATCATCACGGTCAGCCCGGCGCTGACCAGCAGGATCGCGTCCACGAACAGCGCGAAGCGGTCGTAGGCGAAGGAGCCCGAGTACACCAGGCGCCCTGGGTTCGCATCGAACCACGCCCAGATCGTGACCCCGAACGCAGCCGCGATGCCCAGCAATGCGAAGCCGGCAAGCCAGTTCCGCCTGGCCGGCGGGACGACGAGGTCAAGGAGCATGAGCAACAGGAACGCACCGCCGAGCACGAGCTCGGGCAGGATCCCGACGAGGTCGCGTCCACCCGGGAAGGTCAGCGGCACCGGCGAGGCAGCGACGAACATCACTGCGTGCTCTGGTTCGATGCGCCGGGTTGAATCATGCTCACGTAGGTGTTGACCGATCCCTTGGTGATATCGGTGATGGGCTTCGGATACAGCCCGATGAAGATCATCAGAGCGGCCAGCGGGAGCAGCAGCAGTCCCTCCCCGAAGTGGAGATCGTGCACCCCTTCGGTGCGCGGTTTCGGCGGGTCGTGCATCAATCCCTGGTGAAGACGGAGCATGTACCAGGCCGCGAGCACCACGCCGCCGCCGGCAAGCACCGCGTACACCCAGTTGAGCTGGAAGGCGCCGAGCATGATCGTGAACTCACCGACGAAGCTGTTCATGCCGGGCATGCCGAGGCTGGCAAGGGTGGCGATCAGGAAGAAGAAGTAGAGCCAGGGCATGCGTTTCTCGAGGCCGGCGAGCTCGCCGATGTCGCGAGTCCCGGTCCGCGCTTCGACGTAGCCGACAATCAGAAACAGCGCGCTGATGATGATGCCGTGGTTCACCATCTGAATCACGGCGCCGTTGATGCCGTTGTTGGTGAGCGAGAAGATGCCGAGCGCGATGAACCCCAGGTGGCTGATGCTCGCGTAGGCGACGATGCGCTTGAGATCTCGTTCCGAGAGCGCCATCAACGCCCCATAGATGATGCTGAGGATCGCCAACCCTGCGAGCACGAATCGGTATTTCTCCATCTCGCCGGGGAACAGCGTGATCGCGAAACGAATGAACCCATAGGCGCCGAGCTTGCTGACGATGCCCGCAAAAAAGGTCAGCACGGCAGGCGGACACGACCTCGTAGAGATCGGGCAGCCAGGTGTGGAAGGGGACGATCGGAATCTTGATGACGAACGCGAGCGCGAAACAGATGAAGGCGAGTTCCTTGGGCGTGAACGTGGTCAGATGAATGATCGGAATCACGAATGGCGTGCCCGAGGCGAGCGGTTGCGCGAGGATGCTCTCGAGATCGAACGATCCGTTGGGTGACTGAACGAAGAGATAGATGATCGCCACCAGCATCAGCAGGCTGCCGGCAACCGTGTACACGATGAACTTCACCGTGGCAGGTCCCCGGTTGTCGCCGCCCCAGTTGCTGAGCAGCACGTACAGCGGGACGAGCATTCCCTCCCAGAACATGTAGAAGAGGAGCAGGTCGATGGACAGCAGCACACCGCTGGTCGCGGCCTCGGTGATCAGGAGCAGCGTGCAGTAGAAGCGCAGCCGGTCGGTGGACTTCCGCGACACCGCCAGCGCGCCGAGCACGAACACGCCGGCATTCAGCGCCAGCAACCATGCGGAGACGCCGTCGATGCCAAGGTGGTAGGTCGCGTTGATCGCCGGCAGCCACGCGTGCGTCTCCTCGAAATGCAGCGGCAGCGGCCCGGTGCTCGCCTTGTTGCCGGGCATCCAGGCAAGCAGGAGACCGACGATGACGGCTCCCGCCACGGTCGCCCCGACGGTCACCACCTTGATGGCGGCGGTGTTGGCGACGAGGCACGATCTGCAGCAGGATCGCCGCCCCGGCGGGGATGACGATCAGCAGCGTGAGCCAGGGAATGTGATTCATCGCGCGATGAACACCCACACCACGACGAGCACGACGGCAAACACCGTGAAGATCGAGGCGTAGTCACGGATCAGGCCGGTCTGGACGCTGCGCATGTCGATGCTGAAACCGCGCAGCAACTCCCCGATGCCGTTCACCCAGCCGTCCATCACGTCCGGTTCCACCACGCGTCGCGCGGTGCGGGCGACCGCCTTCACGGGGCGTACCAGCGCGCGATCGTAGATCTCGTCGAAGTAGAACTTGTTGTAGGAGAGGAGCGGAATCACGCGGGGCAGGCGCGTGAGCACCACCTGCGGGTCGGGCCGATGCTCATACCAGAGCCGCATCGCCAGACCGATGCCGACCAGGCTCGCGACCGTGCCGATGACCAGCGCGAGCAACGAGAGACCGAACCCGGGCGCGTGGAAGATCGGTGATTGCGAGCCTGCGAAAACCGGGTCGAGGAAATTGCTGAATACATGGAGGGTGTTGGGAAGCGGGAACTCCAGCGGCCAGGCGATGACCACCGCGAGGACACCGAGGATGACCACCGGGATCAGCATGGCGTTGCCGGCTTCCTTGACGCCGAACCCACGCGCCGTCTGCGGCTCGCCCTGGAAGACGGTGAAGTACAGCCGGAACGCATACAGCCCGGTGAGCACGTTCACGCCGCCCCCACCGCGTAGAGGATCCACGGCGCCGGACCGGGTCCGGAGAGCGTGCCGAAGCCGAGCAGGTCTTCCTTGCTGAACCAGCCCGAGAAGAGGAAGAACCCGGCGAGAGCCAGTGAGCCTGCGCCGAACGCAAGGTGGGTCCATCTCATTCGCGCGCTCAAACCACCCATCAGGCGGATGTCCTGCTCGTCGTGCAGTGCGTGGATCACGTTGCCCGCCGCCATGAACAGGAGCGCCTTGAACACCGCGTGCGTGAGGAAATGGAACATTCCCGCCGTGTACGCACCGATGCCGACTGCGTAGATCATCAGCCCGATCTGCGACATGGTCGAGTACGCGATGACCCGCTTGATGTCGATCTGTGAGAGCGCGATGATGCCCGCCATCACCGCCGTGCCCATGCCGACGCAGGCCACCAGGCCCTCGGCTACCGGCGCGAGGTTGAAGAGCACGTGGAACCGTGCGATGAGGTAGACGCCGGCGGTGACCATCGTCGCCGCGTGGATGAGGGCCGAGACCGGTGTCGGACCTTCCATGGCGTCGGGCAGCCAGGTGTGCAATGGGAATTGCGCGCTCTTCGCGAAGGCGCCGACTGCCAGCAGCACGCAGATGCCGGTGATCAGCGCCCCGCCGGCCGGGAATGCGGCGGTGCGGGCAAAGATGTTGGGCAGGCTCAGCGTGTGCGTGTTGAGGACGATCAGAAAGGCGGCGATCACCAGCGCCACATCGCCGATGACCTGGGTGATGAAGGCTTTGCGAGCCGCAGCGACCGCCGTGGGGCGGTCGTGCCAGAACCCGATGAGCAGGTAGCTGCTGAGCGCGACCAGCGCCCACCCGATGATGAGGATCACCAGGTCCGCGGCGAGCACGAGCACCAACATCGAGAAGATGAAGAAGTTCATGTAGCTGAAGAAGCGGGCGAAGCCGCTGTCGTGCTCCATGTAGCCGACGCTGTACACGTGGATGAGGAAGCCGACACCGGTGATCACCATCAACATGAGCGCGCTCAGCGCGTCGAGGGTGAAGTCCATGCCGACCGAGAGATTGGTGCCACCACCGAGGTCGATCCAGTCCCAGAGCCGGACCGTGACGAACGCATGACCGGCCGGCGCGCCGATGACGTTGACGAGGACCAGACAGGCGACGACGAATGCAGCGAAGATGGAGACGGTGCCGGCGAGGTTGACGAAGCGCCGTCCGAGCAGCGGTCCGAGGAAACCATTGAGCGCCGAACCGAGCAGCGGGAAGAGCAGGACCAGGACGACCAGCGTGGAGGCGGTGCCGACGTTCACTCTTTCATCTCACTGAGATCGTCGACGTCCAGCTCGCGGCCGAGCCGGAAGATCTGGGTGATGAGCGCAAGACCGACGACCACCTCGGCGGCGGCGACGACGATCACCATGAAGGCGAAGATCTGACCCTCCTCGCTGTTGAGGAACCGTCCGTACGCCACCAGCGCGACGTTGGCGGCATTGAGCATCAGCTCGATGCACATGAACACCACGATCGGGTTGCGGCGGATGAGCACGCCGGTGGCGCCGACCGTGAACAGGAAGGCGGCCAGTCCCAGCAGGTACGGGAACAGATTGGGGTTCAGCACCGCGCGATCCCGGTCACCGGCTCGTGCGCCTCGTCAGATACACGGCGCCGATCGCGGCGACCAGCAGCAGCATCGAGGTGATCTCAAAGGGCAGCACGTAGTTGGTGAACAGCTGCCCCGCGACGGTCTGCACGTTGCCCGCCCCATTCACCGCGTTGGGCGGGAAGGAGAACGTGTGATACGGGTTGCTGGCGTTCCCCACGGCGGTCGCGTGGAACCCGGCCGTGTTGTACGTGATGCCGTTGCGTGCCGCGACGAACACGAGCCCGGTGACGAGCAGGACGCCGATGATTCCGATCCCCGCACGGAGATCGAGGACGGGACGATCCTCGGCATCGGGGCTCAGCAGTGCCACGATGAAGACGAACAGCACCATGACCGCGCCCGCGTAGATGATCAGCTGCACCGCGAAGAGAAACTGAGCGTCGAGGAGCAGGAAGAGCACCGCGAGCATGATCACGGTGACCACGAGGCAGAGCGCCGAATAGATGGTCTGACGTGACAGCACGACGCCCAGTGAGCTCACCGCGGCAAGTGCGATGACGACAGCGAACAGGACGGTCATGAGGTCTTGCCAGCCCCCGGTTCGATGACCGTGGGAACGTCGACGGGCAGGCCGAGCTCGCCGGGATGCGGCGCAGTCTCGTGGTCGAGAGCGTTCTCCTGCGCGGACCACGCTGCGCGCGGTCTGACGCCGGGGTCGAGCTCCTCGCGGCCGGTCTGGTCGGCGCCGGCGCCGACTGGGCTTGCCGGCCCTCTGCCTTCGGCAAAGCCCGGCCACGACTCCAGCAATTCCGCCTTGGTCACGACCGTCCGCTCGCGACGGTAGTCGGCAAGCTCGAAACGCGGGCCGAGCGTGATCGCTTCGGTGGGACATGCCTCCGCGCAGTACCCGCAGTAGATGCAGCGCATGAGGTTGATCTCGTAGCGCTCGGCATAGCGCTCCCCGGGGGAGATCGGCGCTTTGGGATCGTTCTCTGCGGCGAGGACGTAGATGCATCCCACCGGGCAAGCGGCCGCGCACAACTCGCATCCGATACAGCGCTCGAGACCGTTGTCGTAGCGATGCAGGATGTGGCGCCCGCGGTGGCGTGGCGAGACCGACTTCTGCTCTTCCGGATACTGGATGGTGATGGGCGTCTGCCCCATCTTCTTGAGCGTGAACGCCATGCCCTTCGCGATTTCCTTGATCACAGCATCACCTCCCTTACGCCCGCAACGCGACGACCGCGCCGGTAATGGCGATGTTGACCAGGCCAAGTGGCAGCAGCACTTTCCAGCCGAAATTCATGAGCCTGTCGTAGCGCAACCGAGGCAGCGTCCAGCGAACCCAGATCATGATGAAGAGCAGGATCAGCACCTTGCCGAGGAACCAGATCGGACTGGGGATCCAGTCGAACGGATGCCATGGGAGCAACGGCAACCACCCACCGAGGAACACGGCGGTCGCGATCGAGCACACCGTGACCATGTTGATGTACTCGCCAAGGAAGTACAGCCCGAAGCGCATTGCGGAATACTCGGTGTGATAGCCGGCGATGAGCTCGGTCTCGGCCTCGGGAAGGTCGAATGGGAGGCGGTTGGTCTCGGCGAAGGCCGCGGTGAAGTAGAGGATGAAGGCGAGCGGTTGCAGCAGGACGTACCACAGACCGTGCTGCGAACTCACGATGGTCTCGAGGTTGAGTGAACCGGAGAGGATCACCACCCCGATCAGCGCGAACGACACCGCCATCTCATAGGAGATGAGCTGGGCCGATGCGCGCAGGCCACCGAGGAGCGAGTACTTGCTGTTGGAAGCGAAGCCACCCAGGAACAGCGAGTACACGCCCAGGGAGGTGACGCCGAGGATGAAGAGCAGCCCGACGTTGACGTGCGCGATGTCCCAATGGAAGATGTGGCCGAACCAGCTGTTCGTGCCCCACGGAATCACCGCGTAGGCGAACAGTGCCGCACCGCCGGCGAGGCTCGGGCCGACGAGATAGAGCAGCTTGTCGCGTTCCGCGGGCGCGACGTTCTCCTTGAAGAAGAGCTTTACACCGTCTGCCGCGGGCTGCAGCATGCCGAAGGGTCCAACCCGGTTGGGGCCGTAGCGCAGCTGGATGCGCGCGGAGACCTTGCGTTCAGCGAGCGTGAGATACGCGAATGCGGTGAGCAGGAACACGACCAGCACCCCGCATTTGATGAGGAGTACCCACCAACTATCGTCGGGACCGATCACGCCACTGCCTCCGCAGTGAACAGCGCACGTCCGCCGTTGCCGGCTGCGGCGTAGGCCGCGATTGCGTCGCGCATGGCGCGGTTGACGGCGAGCGGATCGCCCGAACCCCAGCCCTCTGCGCCCATCTCGTTCGCCAGGCCGGTGAGCACTCGGGTTTCGGTTGGTGTCGCGCTTGCCGGCGGCAGCCCCGCGCGGATCCGCTGCACGCGTCCCTCGACGTTGGTGACGCTGCCTGCCTTCTCGAACACCGCGTGACCCGGGATCAAGACTGTCGCGTGACGCGAGACCACCCCGGGTCGCGTATCGATCGCGACCACGCAGGCCGCGGCTTTCACCGCCCGCTCGAGCAGGTCACCCGCGGACTCGAGGGCCGTGCTGGGTCCGAGGATCAGGAGCCCGCGGAGTTCACCCTTCGCCAGCGCCTCGAGAATCTGACGTCCGTTCATTCCCGCTTTGGCGACCGGCGCATACGCCGGCCCGACGTTCGGCAGCATGCCGAGGTCCTTGGCGCCGCGTCCGTTCATACCGCGCGTGACGGTGAGACGCCGCACCGAAGCGACCGATGCCAGTTGGGCTGCCACCGCGGCGGCGTTCGCGCGATTGGTCTCGTCGGCGATGAGCCCGATGCGTGTCGCACCTTTCGCGGCCTCCGCCGCATCGGCACCGGAGGCGTCACCGGTCAACCGGATGACGCGCGCGTTGTGCTTGCGCTCGGCCTTGTACAACCGCAGGGTGAGGACCGGGGCCTGCTCCTCGGGCTCCGTACCAAGCACCACCAGCGTGTCGCATTCCTCGATCTCGGCAATGCCGAGTTCGTGCTCGGCCGCGGTGATGCCGTCGAAGGTGTCGAGCTGATGGTCGACGTGCGGGGTGCCGATGACCTGACGCGCCAGGCGCTCGAGAAGGAAGAGCTCCTCGTTGGTGCTGGCGCTGGATCCGAGCACGGCGATCGACTCGGCGCCGTACTCGTCAGAGATCTCGCGGAGCCGGCGTGCGGCCTGGGTGATCGCCTCATTGACCGAGATGTCACGCGACTCGTCGTCACTGCGCAGCATCGGACGGCGCACGCGTTCCGAACTGTTCCAGCGATCGAAGCTGTACCGGCCGCGGTCGCAGAGCCACATATCGTCGACCAGCGGATTGTCGCGCGATGCGAAACGGCGCACCTCGAAGTCGCGGCTGTCGACATTGATGTTGCAGCCATAGGAACATTCGGGGCAGACGCTGGCGGTGCGCTGCAGGTCCCAGGGGCGCGAGACGAACCGGTACTTGCGATGGGTCAGCGCACCGACCGGGCACACCTCCGGCAGATTGCCCTGGAACCTGGAGGTGAGCTGCTCGTCGTTGAAGGTGGCGATCAGCGTGTCCACACCACGCTGCTGGAGCACCAGCTCCTTCTCGCCGGTGATCTCATCGTAGTAACGAACGCAGCGCCAGCAGAGGATGCACCGTTCCTGGTCGAGCTCGATCAGGTCGGACAGCGGGACGGCCTTCTTGAAGTGAACCTTCTCCGTGATCGGAAACCGCGAGATCCCCGGGCCGTAGCGGAAGGTGAAGTCCTGGAGATCGCACTCGCCACCGCGGTCGCAGACGGGACAGTCGAGCGGGTGGTTGAGGAGCAGGAACTCGAGCATTCCCTCGCGCAGTTTGGTGACCTCGGGGAGGTCGGTGCGCACGATCATTCCCTCGCCGGCGATGGTCGAACACGCAGGCTGTGGCTTGGGGAACTTCTCGATGTTGACCAGGCACATGCGGCACACGGCGACCGGATCCATCTTCGGATGCGAGCAGTAGATGGGAATGTGGATGCCCGCCTCGGTCGCCGCGTCGAGAACCAATGTCCCTTTGGGGACACGGAGTGTGCGTCCGTCGATGCTGATGCCGACGCGGCCGTCGTCGGGCTGCTCGGGCGGCGTTCCCGTCTCCGCCACCGCGCTATGCCACCAGCGCCGGGACGTGCGCCTTCACCGGGCACCGGCCGGCGCCGCAGTGCGCTTCGAACTCGTCGCGGAAACTCTTGTAGGCCGACATGACGAACCAGGTCGCGGTATCACCCAGCGGACAGAAACATCTCCCGTCCATGTTCGAGCAGATGTCGGCGAGACTCGCGAGCTCGGCGCGGCTTGCGAGGCCCGCCTCGAGCCGGTGCATCAATTCAGATTCGAAATAGGTTCCCTCGCGGCACGGCACGCACTTGCCACACGACTCGTGACGGTAGAAATCAACCAGGCGCATCGAAACGTCGACCAGGCACGTGGTCTCATCCATGAAGATCATCGCGCCGGCACCGAGTGACGAGCCCGCCTCCTGCACCGCGTTCATGTCGAGTGGCAGATCGACGTGCTGTGGGAGCAATACCTGCATCGAGCCGCCGCCGGGCTGAAACGCTTTGAGGGAGCGGCCTTTCCACATGCCGCCGCACTCCTCCTCGAGCAGTTCGCGGATGGGAGTCCCGAGGAGCATCTCGTAGTTGCCGGGACGGTTGATGTGGCCGCTGGCGCAGAACACACGGGTACCGGCGCTCTTTTCCGTGCCGAGCGACTTGAACCACTCGCCGCCACGTTGCACGATGTGCGGCATGTTGCAGAGCGTCTCGACGTTGTTGACCACGGTCGGCTGTCCGTAGAGGCCCTTCACCGCAGGGAACGGCGGCTTGAGCCGCGGCTGGCCGCGAAGCCCCTCCAGCGACTCGATCAGTGCCGTCTCCTCACCGCAGATGTACGCGCCGGCGCCGCCGTGCACGATCACGTCGCAGTCGAATCCGCTGCCGAGAATGTTCTTGCCGATGTACCCGGCCGCCCGAGCGTCCTCGACGCTGCGCTCCAGGAGCAGACGCTGATCGTGGTATTCGCCGCGGATGTAGATGAACGAGGTGTTGACCTGCAGCGCGTAGGACGCGATGAGCAATCCCTCGATGAGCTGATGAGGGCTCTCGTCGATGAGGTAGCGATCCTTGAAACAGCCTGGCTCGGACTTATCGGCGTTACAGCACAGGTAGCGGGGAAACACATCCTTGGGGAGAAAGGACCACTTCATCCCGGTCGGGAAACCGGCTCCCCCGCGTCCACGGATGTTGCTGGTCTTGACCTCGGCGATCAGGGATTCGGGCGTGAACTTCTTGAACGCGTCACGGAGACCCTGATACCCGCCGGTCTTCTCGTAGCCCTTGAGAAGCTGGAGATCCGTCGCCCCAAAGTCCTTGGTGAGCAGCTTGTACTCACCCATCAGCGATTCTCCGTGCCTTGAAGCGTCCCATGCGGTGCTGCATCCTACTGACCGTCCTTGGTCGCACGTCGCGTCCTCGGCTTGGCGGCCGGCTTCGTTGTCGCGGCAGGATCAGGTTCTTTCGGCGTGTTCAGGGGTGACTCGGCTGCAGGCGTGTTGCGCACCGGTCGCGGAGCTTTCGCCAGCCCAGGCATATCGAGCGGCGCTGCCGGGGTCACCACCGGCCTGCCCGCCGCCTCCCCGGCATGTCCACCGTGCGCTGCCGGCGCATCCCGCAGCGCAGCGAGGATCTGGTCGACACGGTCGTTGGTGAGGTTCTCCTGGAAGTGATGGTCGACCTGCATGGTGGGCGCTCCCCCGCAGCCGCCGAGACATTCCACCGTGCTCGACCACGTGAACGCCCCATCCGCCGTGGTCTCACCGGACTTGCAGCCGGCCCTGCGCTCGATGTGCTCGACGATCTCGTCGGCACCACGCAACGCGCAGGAGACGTTGATGCACACGATGACCTCGTGACGGCCATGCGGGTGCTGGAAGTACATCGAGTAGAAGGTGGAGACGGCCTCGACCTCGCTCGGTGTCACGTGGAGCAGACCGGCGACCTCGCCCATCGCGTCCGGCGTGATCTCGCCGAGCTCGTGCTGCACTGCCCAGAGCGCCGGGAGAATTGCGCTGCGCGCATGCGGATAGCGATCGCGGGCGTGCTCGATGGTCGCCCTCGTCGCAGCCTGCAGGCTCATCGATCGACGTCCCCGAGGACGATGTCGATGGAGCCGATGACCGCGACCACATCAGCGATCAGCTCGCCGCGGACCATGTGCGGCAGCGCGCTCAGGTTGCTGAAGGAGGGGGCGCGAACCTTGCAGCGGTAGGGCCGGTTGGTCCCGTCGCTGACCAGGTAGAACCCCAGCTCACCGCGCGGTGACTCGACCGCCTGGTAGACCTGGCCGGCCGGAACGCGCATGCCCTCGGTCACGAGCTTGAAGTGATGGATGAGCGACTCCATGCTCGTGTTCAGCTCGTTCCTCGGGGGCAGCGCGACCCGGCGATCCTTGGTGTTCACCGGACCGTCGGGGAGGTTGTTGAAGGCCTGCGTGATGATCTTCAACGACTCGCGCATCTCCTGCATGCGCACCAGGTAGCGATCGTAGACATCGCCGGTGCGGCCGATCGGCACGTCGAAGTCGAAGTGGTCGTACGAGCTGTACGGCTGCGCTTTGCGGAGGTCGTAGGGAACCCCGCTGCCGCGGAGCACCGGTCCGGTTGCGCCATAGGCCATCGCATCTTCCGGGCTCAGCCGGCCGAGTCCGACAGTGCGCTGCCGCCAGATCGGGTTCTTGGTGATCAGCAGCTCGTGCTCGTCGATGAGCTTGGGGAAGGTCTTGATGACCGCTCCGACCATCTCGTAGAACGGATCGGGCACGTCGGCGAGCAGTCCGCCAACGCGGATGAAGGACGTGTGCATGCGCACGCCGCTCACCAGCTCGTTGATGTCGAGGAGCTTCTCGCGGTCTCGCCAGGCGTACACGAAGGCGGTGGTGGCCCCGAGGTCGAGTGCGCTCGTGCCGTACCAGAGCAGATGGCTGGCCAGCCGGCAGAGCTCGCACATGATGACCCGGAGGTACTGCCCGCGCAACGGCACCTCGATCCCGAGCAGCTTCTCCACCGCGAGCGAGAATCCGAGGTTGTTGAACAGTGGCGAGAGATAGTCCATACGGTCCGTGTACGGGATGCACTGCTGGTAGGTGTGCCGCTCGAAGTCCTTCTCGAAGCCGGTGTGCAGATACCCGATGTCGGGACGGCACTCACGCACCACCTCGCCGTCGAGGTTGAGCACCAGGCGCAGCACCCCGTGGGTCGAGGGATGCATCGGCCCCATGTTCAATTCCATGGTGTCCTCGCCGATCTCGACGAGGTCGATCGCGTCCAGTCCGGGCTCGATGCCGAGGCGCTCGCGCCCCGCGTCGTACTGCTCGCTCAGTGCATCGAGCGGTGCGGTCTCGGTATCAGTCCCGATCGGTGGGAGCGCTGTCATCGCGAACCTCCGGGCATGTCGCGCGGACGCTCCTGCGCGGGCAGCGCCCACTCCAGGTTGTGCGTGAACGCGATGGGCTCTCCGAACGACGCGTAGTCCTTGCGCAACGGGTGACCGTCCCAGTCGGTCGGCAGCAGGATCCGCTGCAGGTCGTGATGGCCGGTGAACACGATGCCGAGGAGGTCGTAGCACTCGCGCTCGTGCCAGTCCATGCCTGCGAACACCCCCTCGAGCGTGGGGATGTTGGGGTCGTCCTCGGTGACCTGGACGATCAGGCGGATGGTGTCGTTGTGCTGCAGCGATCGCAGCTGGTAGACGACGTCGAACCGTGGCTCGGCAGGCTCACGATCCGGCCAGTCCACCGCGGTGAGAAAGACCGGGGTCGTGTAGGCCCCATCGGCATGGTCGCGCAGCAGGGTGCAGACCGCCACGAGTGCCTCGCGGTCGACCCAGAGCGTCACCTCGTCGAATCCGGAGTCGCGCCGGCGCACTGCGGCAGGAAGCTCCCGCTCGAGGAGGTCCGCTGCCCGCGCGCCGCTCATGGGCGATCCCACGGCGGTCATCCCCCTACCCGAGCAGCGAGCCGGGGAGTTCCCCGGCGATCTTCTTCTGCAGCTTCATGACCGCGTCGAGCAAGCCCTCGGGACGGGGCGGGCAACCAGGGATATACACATCGACCGGAACGACCTTGTCGACGCCCTGGACGATCGCGTAGTTGTTGAACATGCCGCCGCTCGAGGCGCATGCCCCCATGCTGATCACCCACTTCGGCTCGGGCATCTGGTCGTAGATGTGCCGGAGCACGGGTGCCATCTTCTGGGAGACGCGACCGGCGACGATCATCACGTCGGACTGGCGCGGCGAGGCGCGAAAGACCTCGCATCCAAAGCGGGACATGTCGTAGCGGGCGGCGCCGGTCGCCATCATCTCGATCGCGCAGCACGCCAGTCCGAAGAGCGCCGGCCACAGCGAGCTGTAGCGGCCCCACTGGATGACCTTCCCGAGGGTCGTCGTGACGAACCCGCTCTGCAGCGCGGTGCGCTCGGCCGCCCCGGTGCGCGGCAGGGCGATGGTTCCGGCGTCCTGGGCCATGAGGAGGCTGCCGGAGCGGGGCACGATCAGTTCGTTGTTCAGTCCCATCGCAGCGCCCCCTTGCGCCAGACATAGAGCAGGCCGACCAGCAACGTTGCGATGAAGATCCCCATCTCCACAATGCCGAACACCTTCAGCTCCCGGACGATCGTCGCCCAGGGGAAGAGGAAGATCGATTCGACGTCGAAGATGATGAACAGCATCGCGGTGACGTAAAAGCTCACGGAAAAACGGCGTCGCGCACTCTCCCTCGGCACCATCCCGGACTCATAAGGAAGGTCCTTGGTCGGTGAGGGACGCTTCGGCCCGAGCGCGGCGTTCAGGAGCTGTGCCAGAACAGCAAACGCCGCGCAGATGCCGAAGAAGAAGAGGATCGGCGCGTAGCCCGACAGCATCGCCGCCGATCCTAACAAACGTTCCGCGACGGACGAGGTAGAACACTCGAATACGCTGGTCAGCGTCGATCCGTTTCAGGAGCAAGGGCCAATGAGCAAACGGCTGCCACCGTCCGTTCCGGCGCTCGTGACCGGCGCCTCGTCCGGATTGGGGGCCGAGTTCGCCCGGCGGCTGGCCGAGCGCGGCCACGACGTGACCATCGTCGCGCGGCGCGTCGATCGCCTCGAACAGCTCCGTGAGGAGATCACCGCAGCGCACGCCGTGACCGTGAAAGTCGTGGGCGCGGATCTCGAGACCAGGGCGGGGCGCGCGAGCGTGACCTCGCTGCTCAAGGCGCGCTCGCCCTGGATCCTCGTGAACAACGCGGGATACGGGACCCGTGGCGCCCTCACCAACCTTGATCCCGCCCGCGAGCGCGCCGAGATCCAGTTGAACATCGTCGCGCTGCACGAGTTCACCCTGACGCTGCTCCCCGCCCTGGTTCGGGCCGGATCCGGCGGCATCATCAATCTGGCGAGCACGGCTTCGTTCCAGCCGGTTCCTTACATGGCGACCTATTCGGCCAGCAAGGCGTTCGTCCTCCACTTCACCGAGGCACTCGCGGAGGAGGTGCGCGGGACCGGGGTCCGGGTCATGGCGCTCTGCCCGGGTCCGGTGCGGAGCGAGTTCGACCAGGTTGCGGGTACCGAGGACTACATGCGCGTCGCCCGTCCGATGACCATGGGGGTCGAGCGCTGTGTCGCAGCAGCGCTCCGAACCTTCGACAGGGGCGGTGCCGTCTGCATCCCTGGAGCACTGAACCTGGCCCTTGCCGAGAGCGTCCGGATCGCACCGCGTGCGCTGATCCGGCGGTCCATCGGGACCGTCTTCGGGCAGCGGCCGTAACGGCCGCGTGGACTTGCGTCCAAGCGCGGGCCAGTTTAGTAGGCTTCGGCTGGTGACTGTGACCACGCTCGACAAGGCTCCCCTGCAGGACAATCTCACCGAGACCGACGCGCGCGCCCGCGCCGCACTGCTCTCCAACCTCTCATATGAGGTCTCACTCGTTCTGTCCGACGACCCCACCGCGGAGACGTTTCAGAGCAGCACCACCATCGTGTTCGACGCCGCGCACGAGGGGTCGGAAACGTTCATCAACATCGCAGCGCGCTCCATCGACGAGTGCACCCTCAACGGCAAACGTCTGACGGCTGCGCAGCATGGATTCGACGGTACGGTGCTCTGGCTCCGTGGTCTCCGCGCAGGGTCGAATCGCCTGTCGGTCATCGCCCAGTGCGAGTACCAGCACACCGGCGTCGGGTTGCACCGTCTGCAGGATCCCGTCGACGGGCAGGTCTACGTCTACACGCACTTCGAGCCCTTCGACGCACACAAGGTGCTGGCCTGCTTCGACCAGCCGGACCTGAAGGCCGGCGTCACCATGACCGTGACCGCGCCGACGGCGTGGCGCGTGTGCGGCAATGGCAGCGTCACCGGCATCGAGGCACGCGGCGATGCTCGGACGTGGCATTTCAAGACGACGCCGCCGCTGCCGCCCTATCTCATCGCGGTTGTCGCCGGCAAGTACCACACGGTCGAGCGCAAACACCGCGACATCCCGATGGCCCTCTGGTGCCGCGAATCACTCGCGACCTGGATCGACGCCCAGGCCGACGAGATCTTCGAGATCACCGCCTCCGGGCTCGATTTTTTCGAGATGTACTTCGGGTTGACCTACCCGTTCGACGAGTACAACCAGCTCTTCGTCCCCGAATTCAACATGGGCGCGATGGAAAATCCGGGGTGCGTCACCTTCAACGAGGCGTACATCCATCGCGGTCAGGCCAGCGAGGCCCAGTTGCAGCGCCGCGCCGAGACGATCCTCCACGAGATGGCGCACGTGCATGGCTTCGGCGACGTGACCACCATGCGCTGGTGGGGAGACCTCTGGCTCAACGAGACGTTCGCCACCTACATGGCGAACCTCGCGCTCGAGAAGGCCACCCGCTTCACCAACGCGTGGGTCGACTTCGCGAACAGCGTGAAGGCGATCGCCGCACGCCAGGACCAGCTGGTCACGACGCACCGCATCGCCGACCAGGTGCCCGACACCGTGTCGGTTCGTCAGAACTTCGACGGCATCACGTATCACAAGGGCGCGTCAGTCATGCGCCAGCTGGTTGCCTGGGTCGGTGACGACGCCTTCAAGCGCGGCGTGCAGGATTACTTCAAACGTTACCGCTGGGGAACGCCGACCTGCAGCAGTTCCTCGACTGCCTGCGCCGCGCCTCGGGCCGCGACCTCACCCGATGGGGTCAGGACTGGCTGCAGACCACCGGGCTCAACACCTTCCATGCGCAGTTCTCGGTCCAGAACGGTCGGTACACGTCGTTCGCGATCGAGCAGACCGCGATCCCGACGCATCCCACCCTGCGCGCGCACCGGGCGGCGGTCGGCCTCTACGACCGGGACGCCCAGGGAACGCTGCGGCTGCGCAAGCGGGTGGAGACCGACCTGACCGGCGCGGTGACCACGATCAGCGAGCTGGTCGGCGAACGCGTCGCCGACCTCGTGTTGCTCAACGATGGCGACCTGACCTTCGCGAAGCTGCGCTTCGATGAACGCTCGCTGGAGACTCTCAAGACCGACCTGTCCCGCCTGGCCGACCCGCTGGCGCGAGCACTCTGCTGGGCCGCCCTCTGGGACCTGACGCGGGACGCGGAAATGCCGGCCCGGGAGTTCGTCGAACTCGTGGCTCGCCACGCGCCGACTGAGCTGGACTCGCTGCTGGTGGAGCGCGTGACCAGCCAGGCGCGATCGGCGATCGACCTCTACGGCGACCCCGCCAACCGGAAAGTGGCTCGCGAGCGCTTGCACCAGGTCGCGGCGGACCAGGTGAAAGCCGAAGGCACCCCCCAGGAGTTGAAGCTGATCTGGGCCCGCATCATGGTCGGCACCGCCGCCTCCGACGAGTCGCTGGCACGGGTCGCCGCCTTGCTCGACGGGCGGGACAGCATCCCGGGCATCGACGTGGACACCGACCTGCGCTGGCTGATGGTCGGTCAACTCGCAGAGGAAGGTCACGCCGATGATGCGCTGATCCAGGCGACCATGGCCTCGGACCCAAGCGACATCGGACGCCGGCGCGGCACCGCATGCCTGGCCGCGCGTCCGACCGCCGCAGCCAAAGAGGAGGCCTGGCAGCGCGTGGTCGATGCCCGCGCGCCGATGCCGAGTGACTGGAAGGGCGCCACCGACGGCGAACTCTCGGTCGCCTCCATGGCAGCGATCCTTCGCGGGTTCTACATCGGGTCAGTCGGTGTCGGCGGGATGATGGCCCACGGACCGGATCCGGAACTGCTGCGCCCGTACGTCAGCCGTTATCTCGATGCGCTGCCCGCGATGTGGGAAGAGCGGACGATCGACGAGGCCGAGGCATTCACCGAGTGCCTGTACCCGTCCCACCTGGTGGACGATTCGGTCGTGATGCTGATCGACCTCGCGCTCGAAGGCGGCGAGTTGCCGAGCCCGGCGGTACGCATCCTTCGCGAAGGTCGGGACGGCACGCTCCGCGCCCAGCGCGCCCGCGAGCTTGATCACGCCGCCGGGGAATCCGCCTGAGTCAGCCGGCGACCCCGCCCATCAGCGCCATCGCCTCTTCGTCGTCGTAGCCGCAGGGGCTCCCGGATCGTTGGGCGCCGACGCTGAGGCGGTCGTAGATGGCGGCCAGGCGCTGGACGGCCCGGTGCCAGGTGAAGCGGCCGGCGCGGCGTCGCGCCTCATTGCTCATCTCGACCTGCCGAACCGGATCTGACAGCACCGCCGCCATCGCCACGGCGTAATCGGCGGCATCGTGGCCGTCGACCAGGTAGCCCGTGACCCCGTCCTCGACGATCTCCTGGAGGCCGCCGACGGACGCGGCCACGACGGGTGCGCCGAGGGCCTGCGCCTCCAGGGCGACGAGCCCGAAGCTCTCCGTGAGGGACGGCACCACACAGACATCCGCCAGCGCGTAGTACATGGCGAGCTCCTCGTGCGGCACCGCGCCGACGAACCGGACATGGTCCTCGAGGCCGATGCGGGCGGCGTGACGTTCGAGGCGGCGACGCTCACCACCGCGGAGATCGGCGGCGCCGTCACCGCTGTCGTCACCGGCGATGACCACGGCGAGGTCGGCGAACTCCGGAGCGCGGCGCAATTGCGCCGCGGCGTCGAGCAGGATCTGCGCGCCTTTCAGGGGCTCGAGGCGGCCGGCGAAGAGCGCCACCCGCCGCTCCTCGAGGCCGAGGGTCCGGCGCAGATCGGCACAGTCGTGCGGGTTGAACAGGCGCGGGTCGACGCCTGGCTGCGCGACGCAGATGCGATCACGCGACGCGTGGTAGAGGCGGATCAGGTCTTTCGCCTCGGCGACGCTCGCGGCCACCAACCGGTCCGCCTGCCCTGCCAGCTCGATCTCGGTCTGCGCTCGGAGGGCGTCCAGGGGAAGCCCGGCGCGGGCTTTGGTCAGCGCCAGGGTATGGAAGGACTGGATCCAGGCGACGTCCCAGGCCTCGCGGAGCTGACGGCCCACCAGGCCGGCATGCCAGTAATGGCCGTGAATCGCGCGATACGAGCGCCGCTCCGATGCAGCGTGATCGATGGCGGCGGCCGCGAAATCGTCAAGCAGCTCGCGCACCTCCTCCTTCCGGATCGGCTCCGCCGGTCCGATCGGCAGACGCACCAGCCTGCTCAGCGGAGCGATCAACTCCTCCGCGGGTCCGGGCCCATCGCGACGCACGAACACGTCGGTCGGCACGCCCTGCATGGACAATCCCTCGCACAGACGCCGGATCGCGAGGTTCATCCCGCCGTTCTCGCCGCTACCGAGCTCGGACAGTGGTGACGCGTGCACGGAGATGACGGCGACCGCGTGCTGACCCGATTCAGGCATGGGTTCCAGTGTACCCAAGGGCTTATTGACGAATCCGCCAGGAGGCGGCGCATACTCGCTCATCAACAACTGAATAACGCTCCGGGTGACGGGAAGCCGGTGGAAAACCGGCGCTGTCGCGCAACTGTGAGCGGGGAGTCGGCGGCCATCGTGCCACCGGGAGATGCTCTCCCGGGAAGGCGGCCGTGATCGGCGTTGATCCGCAAGCCAGGAGACCGACCCGAGGCGTCGACCTCCACCCCCGCGCAAGACGGGAGGAAGCCTCATGCGGCGAGGACGACTCCAGCAGGGTGGAGACCCATCGCCGCTGGGGTACCGACCATGGGCAGAGCCCAGGAGAGTCGCCGCACTTGCGACGACCGTAGCGACCAGTGGGGCGATGCTCGCCTTCACGATCGGCAGCAGCGATTCCGCGGCGCAGGTTGATCCTGCGTCACGAGCGATCGAGTATCTGCAGACGCAGCAGTCGGCGAGTGACGGGTCGATCCCGGTGGGAGCGAGCACCGACAGCGTCAGCGAGGAGTACGCGATCAGCGCCGCGGCCGCCGGGTATGACCCGAATGCGCTCCGGCATGGCACCGGTCCCTCGGTGATGACCTATCTCGCCGCCCATGCCGCCGCGGCCTGTGCCAGCGCCGGGGGGTGTGGCCTGCTCATCCAGGCGGTGGTCGCTGCCGGCCTCAATCCCGCCTCGTTCGGCGGCCAGAACCTGCTCACCCTGCTCCACGGCATGTACGGGAGCAACACCGGGAAATACGGCGACGGCGAGGCCTTCACCCAGGCACTCGCCGTCCAGGGACTGGTGGCCGCCAAGCAGGCGGTGCCGTCGGCCGCCGTCCATCTGCTCGTCAAGGCCCAGGACAGCGATGGCGGCTGGGACTTCCTGCTCATCAAGGACGACCCCAACGGCGCCACCAACTTCGACACCAGCGACACCAACTCGACTGCCATGGTGCTCATGGCCCTGGATGCCGCCGGGACCCACACCCGTGACGCCTCGGCGCTCGCCTGGCTGCATACCCAGCAGGACACCGACGCTGGCTTCCCGTACCAGGCCGGCGCCGGGACCGATCCCGACTCCACCGCCCTGGTGATCCAGGCGCTCGACGCCGCCGGCCAGAACCCCCAGTCGCACACCTGGGCGATCGGCGGGCACACCCCACTGGCCACACTGCTCGCAGCCCAGGGCAGTGGCGGCGGCTACACCTTCCCGGGCAGCAGCGGCCCCGATCCCTTCACCACCGCCCAGGTCCCGCTCGCCCTCGAACGCACTCCCTACCCGCTCGTCCACAGCTTCTTCACCAGCGGATTCACGCTCGCGACCAACGCGCAGGCCGCGACCTCGTCAGTCCTGTATCTGCAGACGCAGCAGTCGGCGAGTGACGGGTCGATCCCGGTGGGAGCGAGCACCGACAGCGTCAGCGAGGAGTACGCGATCAGCGCCGCGGCCGCCGGGTATGACCCGAATGCGCTCCGGCATGGCACCGGTCCCTCGGTGATGACCTATCTCGCCGCCCATGCCGCCGCGGCCTGTGCCAGCGCCGGGGGGTGTGGCCTGCTCATCCAGGCGGTGGTCGCTGCCGGCCTCAATCCCGCCTCGTTCGGCGGCCAGAACCTGCTCACCCTGCTCCACGGCATGTACGGGAGCAACACCGGGAAATACGGCGACGGCGAGGCCTTCACCCAGGCACTCGCCGTCCAGGGACTGGTGGCCGCCAAGCAGGCGGTGCCGTCGGCCGCCGTCCATCTGCTCGTCAAGGCCCAGGACAGCGATGGCGGCTGGGACTTCCTGCTCATCAAGGACGACCCCAACGGCGCCACCAACTTCGACACCAGCGACACCAACTCGACTGCCATGGTGCTCATGGCCCTGGATGCCGCCGGGACCCACACCCGTGACGCCTCGGCGCTCGCCTGGCTGCATACCCAGCAGGACACCGACGGTGGCTTCCCGTACCAGGCCGGCGCCGGGACCGATCCCGACTCCACCGCCCTGGTGATCCAGGCGCTCGACGCCGCCGGCCAGAACCCCCAGTCGCACACCTGGGCGATCGGCGGGCACACCCCACTGGCCACACTGCTCGCAGCCCAGGGCAGTGGCGGCGGCTACACCTTCCCGGGCAGCAGCGGCCCCGATCCCTTCACCACCGCCCAGGTCCCGCTCGCCCTCGAACGCACCCCCTACCCGTTGGACTGCGGTGCGCCCACCTGCTTCACCGCCGGCAGGACGCCGAGCACGAGCGTGCCGAGTGCGGAGGCCGTCCCCGGCCGCCCGCGCATCTAGGAGTTGCTCGTGATTCGCAGGCTGGTGCGGCTCGCGCTGGTGCTCCCGATCCTCGTGTCGGGCCTGGCGGCGGCGTCGGGCGCCGCACGCCTGGGACCGGCAACACCCCTATGCGTGCAGGCGGCGACGACAAGTCGCGTCGGCATCGTGATCGAGCATGGCGACGGCGCCGTCATCCGGCGCTGCGTCGGCTTTGACGGCACGTCCATCACGGCGCTCGCCGCGCTGCAGGACAGCGGCGTCCAAACGGGCACCGAGGCGTATGGGGTGTTGGGGACGGCCATCTGCCAGATCGACAACGAGCCCACGCAGTACACGACCTGCCTCCCGACGTCCGGGAACTACTGGGTGCTGTTCATCTCGCATGCGGGAGGCGCGTGGACCAACTCGGCGGTTGGGGCTTCCAACGCCAAGGTGTCCAATGGCGACGACATCGGTTTCCGGTATGACCCGCAGGCGGGGGCGGACCCTCCTCCTCCATCGCCCGCCGGAACCTGCCCGCCGCCAACCACCCCGACGCCTGCGCCGACGCGAGCACCAACGCCGGCGCCAACCGGCCGGCCGGCGTCGACACCACATCCATCCGCCCCGACCGGCGTGACGCCGTCAGCCGCTCCGACGGCGTCCGCCTCGACGCCGGCCAGTGCCACCGCGACCCCCGCCGGCGGCGTCCTCGGGCTGTCCTCCCCGGCGGCGAGCTCGGCGCCGGCTGGCTCGCTCGCATCGGCCCCGGCTCCCTCCGCGCCGCTCAACGGCGGTCTGCTGCTTGCAGGTGTTGCGGCGGTCGCGCTGATCGCCCTGCTCGGCGTGCAGGGGCTGCGGCGACGGCGGTCATGAACCCCCGCGCAGTCGCCGTCTGGTCACTCTCCGGTATCACGGTCGCGCTCGCCTCGCAAAATCCGGTCTACCGGTCGCTGGTGCTGCTCTGCGCGCTGAACGTCCTGGTGTCGCTGCGCCGACCTGACGTCCGGCTGCGCGGTTTGTTGGTTGCGTTGGGAGTTGCGGCGGTGATTGCCATCACGATCACGACGCTCGCCAGTCACACCGGCGAGCACGCGTTTCTCGTGCTGCCGTCAGGGATTCCCGTGCTGGGCGGCCCGCTGACCATCGAGGCCGCGCTGTACGGCGCGTCGACCGGATTGGGGATCGCGGCGGCGGTCCTTGCGGCGGCACCGCTGTCGCTCGTGCTCATGCCACATGCGCTGGTGGACGCGCTGCCACGTGCATTCGCGCGCACCGGTGCCGCGATCGGGACCGCACTCAACATGATCCCCGCCATCTCGCGCAGCGCCACCGAAATTCGGGATGCGCAACGCATGCGCGGCTGGCGATCGAGGCGCGTGCGCGAGTGGCCGGATCTCGCCGTCCCGGTCGTGCTGACAGCGCTCGAAGGCTCGATCACGCTGGCCGAGGCGATGGAGGCACGGGGGTATGGCTCCGGCGCCCGCACGCACTACAGCGACCAGGTGTGGCGCCGGTCGGACGTGGTGGTGGCGGCCTTGGCGGCTGTGGCCGCCATCGTGTTCGTGGTGCTGCGCGTCAGCGGGGCCATCACCGACTGGTATCCCTTTCCGGCTGTGTCGGCTCCCCCCATCGACGTCGTCGGCGTTGCATGCTGCCTCGCGCTCGCTGTGCCGCTCCTGGTGTGGCGGCGATGACCAATGCGATCGCCGCGCTTGCGGATTTCACCTATCGATACCCAAGCGGAGACCGCAATGCACTCGACATTCGCGACCTGCGGGTTGGCGACGGCCCCACCCTGATCACCGGCGCGTCGGGGAGCGGCAAATCGTCACTCCTGCGTGTCTTCAACGGGCTGGTACCGCACTTCCATGGCGGCACCGTCGGCGGCAGCGCGCGGGTCTGCGACCTCGACATCATCAGCACCCCGACGCGCGTGCTCGCCACCAAGGTCGGCTTCGTGTTTCAGGATCCCGAGCTGCAGTCCGTGTATCCGAGCGTCGACCGCGATGTGGCCTTCGGGCTCGAGAATATCGGGGTACCGCCGGGAGTCATGCACGCTCGGGTCACCGACGCGCTGGAGCGCATGGGGATCGTGCATCTGCGTGGGCGAGCCGTGGCAACGCTCTCCGGCGGTGAACGTCAGCGGCTCGCGATCGCCGGCGTGCTGGCGATGCGTCCTCGCATGCTGGTGCTTGATGAGCCGCTGTCGCAGCTCGACGACGAGGGCGCGCGTTCGCTGCTGGCAATCCTGTGTCAGCTGGCGGGTGCCGGGACCGCAGTCGTCGTGGCGGAACACCGTGTCGATCAGCTCGGTGCTCTCGATGGCCTGCGCGTCCATGTCGAGCTCGGGCGCATCGCTGACCCGACGACGACCCCTGTCGCGCGCATCGCGCAACTCCCCGCCCTCGCCTACGACTTCGGGAGCGACCCTGCGCCAGGCGCGACCGCATGGCAACTCACCGACATCGCGGCTGGTGCGGGCGGTACGGCGGTGGTCGAAGGCGTGTCGATCGGCGGCCGCGCAGGCGAGGTCGTGGCGCTCGCCGGCGCCAACGGCAGCGGCAAGACGACCCTGCTGCGCACGATCGCCGGGCTGCTCGCGCCGCTATCGGGGCACGTCGACCGCTCGCCCGGGCGGGTCGCGTATCTCCCCCAAAACCCAATGGCGCTCCTGCATCGCGCGACCGTGTCCGCGGAGGTTGCATGGACCGTGCGCGGCGATCCGCCGAGTCGCGACGCCGCGGCACTGATCGACGAACTGGGGCTGGCTGCGCTGGCTGCGCGCGATCCGCGCGACCTGAGCAGCGGCGAACGTCAGCGCGCGGCCATCGCGGCGGTGCTCGCCGGGCAACCTCGCATTGCGCTGCTTGACGAACCGACGCGGGGCATGGACGAGACCGCCCGCGCTGCGCTCTGCCGCGCCGTGCAGCGTCTCCGCGCGTCCGGGTGCTCGATTGTTATTGCCACGCACGACAAGAACCTGGTGAGTGCTCTCGCCGATCGCACCATCGCCGTGCGTGGCGGTATGGCGAGCGAGCTGATACCGGTGGCGGTGGCATGAAGGTCGCTGCGATCGCGATCGCGGGGCTCGCGCTCTTCCTCTGGCCGTTTGTCGCCTCCGGGACGCCGCCTGCAGCAACGTCTCTGGCACTCGGTCTGGGAGTCATTGCGGTACTTGTCTTCGTCGAAGCATCGACCCGAAAGCTCGATGCTCGGCGCTTCGCCCTGCTGGCGGCAATCGCGGCGATCGATGCTGCGCTCCGCCTCGTGCTGGTGACCGGCGTGGGTGGCTTCAGTCCGATCTTCTTTCTCATTCTCGCCGCGGGCTACGTTTACGGTCCGAGCTACGGCTTCCTGGCCGGAGCGGTCGCGTTGCTCGCATCGGCGGTCGCCACGGGCGGCATCGGGCCCTGGTTGCCCTACGAAATGATGGGATGTGGATTCGTGGGCTTGATCGCCGGACTCGCAGGAATTCGCCGATCGGGACCGGTCAGGTGGCGCGACATCGCGACCCTCGCGGTCGTCGGGGCCGTCACCGGGTTCGCCTACGGTGCCCTCCTGGATGTGTGGGACTGGACCACCTTCTACCGTGGCGCTCCGGATTTCGGCTGGCAGCCAGGGCTGTCGGTGGCGGCGGCACTGGGTCGGTTCGGACGCTTCTACGTGGCGACATCGCTTGCCTACGACAGCTTCCGCGCCGCCGGCAACGCCATCGCCGTGATCGTGCTCGGGGCGCCGGTGCTCGCCGGTCTGATCCGCATGCGCGCGCGCTTCAACGTCGTGGTCCTGGGCGCGGCGTCCTCGGCCCTGGCAACGACCGGCACGGAGGGCCTCCGAGCCGGGTGACCGGCCCTCAGCCGGAGATCAACGCAAGTACCGCGAAGATCGTGGCGATGATGGCGCCCGCCACGAGCGGGAGCTTGGAGAGCGGCCACGGCGTTCGGCGGCTGACCGCGGAGGTGATGCCGAGGGTGACCGCCACCCCCGCGCCGTAGAGGTAGTGCAACTCCACCTTCGGCCGATCACCCATGAAGTACAGCACTGCGCCGAGCACGATCTGCACCGCGACCGCGAGCATCAGCACCCGCAGGTAGACCTTGAGGATGACGCCGATCAGCGGCGTGACCAGCGAGATGATCGCCACCAGGGCGCCCACGACCGACGCGACCACCACGATGAAGCCAAGCTTCTGATGGAGAGTGATCCAGTCGATGGACGCAAGCATCAATCCGGCCAGTACTGCTCTTCGCGGATCGCCTTGTCGTCGAATCCGGCTCGCCGCATGATCGCGCGCGCGCCGCTGATCATCCCCGGGTGTCCGCAGAGAAACACCCCGCCGTTGCCCGGGCGCATCCCTGCGGCGTCCGCGTACTTGCGAATCACATCCTCGACCCGCCCCCGCTCGCCGGTCCAGTCGGGGTCCTCCCACGGCCGGCTCACGGTGGGGACGTAGGTCAACCAGTCGAATTCGCGCTCGAGCGCCACCAGCTCCTCCGCATAGCCGAGCTCCGCCGAGCGGGCGGCGCCCTGGAGGGTCACGATCGGCACCGGACTCCACTCGCCGCTCCGCGCCCGGGATGCCAGCGTGCGAAGGAGGCTGACGAATGGCGCGATGCCGGTCACCGTGGAGACGAAAAGATGCGGCTGCTCCAGTGGCAGGTCTTTGAGGAAGAGCCCCTTGGTGCGCTTGCGCACGATGAGCTCGCCACCGACACCCATCGCGAAGAGTGGGTCGGAGAGTTCGCCGTCCGGCACCCGCTCGATGAACAGCTCGATCTCGTCCTCGAGCGGCGACGAGCAGATCGAGTAGGGGCGCTCGATGATCTTGCCGTTGGACGCCAGCCCGATGGTCACGTACTGACCCGGGCGGTAGGGAAGATCGGTCGAGGCGCGGATCCGGATGATCCAGAGGTCGGGTGCCGGGTCGCGTCGGGACACGACTGTGGCGGTGGAGTACTTGTCCGGATCGATCATGAGGGCGGGTCAGAGTGTAGGGGGAAGGGCATTCCGCGCCTCTTTGCCGGAAACAGCAGACACTGTCATGCATGCATGGCCCGCTCGCCCTTGTCGGCGGTGACGAGTTCCAACCCGGCAATGAGCGTCACGACGCCATCCTTCGTGACGCATGCGCCGGAAGGCCGGCATACGTCGTGGCCACCGCGGCGCAGGACTACGCGGCCGGTGCGGTGGAGACGGCACGGCGCTGGTTCGGCGGCCTCGGGCTCGAGATCCGCGAGCTGCGTATCCGGAACAAGGAGGACGCCAGCTCGCCGGAGGTGATCGCCGAGGCTACGGGTGCGGGGCTGGTGTACATCGCCGGCGGCGATCCGGGGTGGGTGGTCGAGGTGTTGCGCGCGAGCCCCGTCTGGAAGGCCATCGCCGCCGCGTGGCGGGCGGGGGCGGCGCTGGCCGGGTCGTCCGCCGGGGCGATGGCGCTGTGCGAGTGGTGCCTGGTGCAGACGAGCTGGCCGGGTGAGATCGACGAGCGGTCGGTGGACGCGCTCGGGCTCATTCCCGGCTGCGCCATCCTCCCGCACTTCGACGTCCTCGGCGATGCCTGGGTTCCGTGGGCACAGGAAGGCCTCGACACCCAGGCCAAGGTGGTGGGAATCGACGAGCGCACTGCGGCAGTGCTGCGCAACGGAAGCTGGGAAGTGTTCGGTCCGGGCGCCGTGACCATCCTGCAAGGAGCACAGCGTGAGCGCCATGTCGAGGGCGAGAAGATCGAAGGGTTGTCGAATCCGGAACCTTAAACCCGCTGCGACCGTAATCCGAACGTAACCCTGGTCCGTTTACATCTATGACAGGCTGGATAACCTAGCAGCGAAGGATTACGTGAGACAGCGATCGACATGAGCTTCCAAGGCGCTATCACTGACATGGACGCGGCAAAAGTGCAGGCCGCAGATCTCAAGGCGCGTCGCCTCATGCGCATTCAACACATTCAGCGTCTCGAGCGCGTGCTCGACACCGTCGAAAACCACAACCTGCAGCGCGATCGTCAGGTGCCGCCCGCAATGTGGAAGCAGCTCGCCGAGCTGGAAGGCGCACTTCCCGTGCCCGCACCGCCCGCACTCTGGCAGGCGCGCAACACCGCTCGTCTGCACGACGCACTCCTCGACTGGGAGGCGGACCTGCTCGACGAGGTCGCTCCGCACCGCGTCGCCTACGACGACACGCACGACGACTGACCCAGTTCCCGCTGTCGCCGTCCAGGCGTCATGCCGCCCATACGCTCCTCGTCTCTTTGGCGCGCCCATGAACCGAGGTCTGGCACACTCGCGGGCGTGACCACCGCGGAGCGCATGGCGCTCGTCGAGCGCAATACCGCCGAGGTACTCGGCGCAGATGAACTGCGCCCGCTGATGGACGCGGGGCTCCAGTTGCGCCACTACATCGGTTACGAGATCTCCGGGCAGGCCCACCTCGGCACCGGGCTGGTGAGCATGGCCAAGGTCCGCGATCTCACCGCCGCAGGGGTGCACTGCTCGGTCCTCCTTGCCGACTGGCATACGTGGATCAACGACAAGCTCGGCGGTGATCGCGAGGTGATCCGCCGGATCGCGACCGGGTACTTCAAGGAAGCGCTGCGCGCCTCATTGCTCTGCCTGGATGCGAATCCGGACTCGGTGGAGTTCGTGCTCGCCTCAGACCTCTACGCGAACGATGACACCTACTGGGCGACGCTCATCGAAGTGAGCAAGAACACGACGCTGGCGCGCATGCAGCGAAGCATCAGCATCCTTGGCCGCCAGGAAGGCGAGAGCGTCGACTTCGCGAAGCTCATCTACCCGGCCATGCAGGCGGCGGACATCTTCACGCTGGGCGTGCACATCGCGCACGCGGGCATGGACCAGCGCAAGGCCCACGTCATCGCCCGCGACGTCGCGCTGCAGATGCGGGCGCACGCGGTGCGCGGTTTGCATGGCCTTCCGATGAAACCGGTCGCACTCCACCATCCCCTGCTCCTCGGACTCCGCAAGCCGCCCGTCTGGCCCGTCCCCGCCGAGTCGGTTCGCGACGTCTTCTCGGCGATGAAGATGAGCAAGAGCGACCCGGGCTCGGCTGTGTTTGTTCACGACACTCCTGACCAGATCATGGACAAGGTGCGCCGGGCCTTCTGTCCCCCCGGTGAGATCACCTTCAACCCCATCCTGGACTGGATCGACAAACTCGTCTTCCAGATCGCCGGCGGCCCGTTCGTCGCCGAGCGTTCGGAGGCGAACGGCGGACGGATCACCTTCGACACCTACGCCGAGGTTTCGGCCGCGTACCTCGACACCTCGCTCCATCCGATGGACGCGAAGGCCGGTCTGGCCGCGCGTCTCATCGACCTGCTCGAGCCCGCTCGCACGCACTTCGCCCAGCCCGCGGTGCGCGCGATGCTCGACGAGGTCCTGGCCGCAACCGCCTCCTGAGCTAGCGGAGGCCGACCGCCTCCTGCACGCGGAGCAGCGTGGCATCGGCGACGACGTGGACGCGCGCCGCCGACTCGGCGAGCACCGCGCGCAGCCCCTCCTCATCCGCACGAAGCTCCGCATACCGGGATTGGATCGGGGTGAGCGCGTCCACGATGGCGTCGGCAACCGCCCCCTTGAGCACGCTGTACGTCTTGCCTTCGAACGCCACGAGCGCGTCGTCGGCGCTGACGTTGCGGAGCGCCGCATACATGTCGAGCAGGTTGGCAACTCCCGGCCCGACCGGTCGATGCACCGAAGGTTCGGTGTCGGTGGTCGCACGCGCGACCTTCTTTCGCACGACGTCCGGAGGATCGAGCAGCAGCACCGCGTGCCCGGGCCGCTTCATCGCGGTGCTCTTGCTCATCTTCTCGTCCGGGGTGTCGAGCCCCATGACGCGCGCACCGACGTCGCTGATCAGCGGCGCCGGGACTTTGAGCACGTCGCCACGCTGCGCATTGATGCGCTGCGCGATATCCCGACACAGTTCGATGTGTTGCCGCTGGTCCTCCCCCACCGGGACGAAATCGGCGTCGTAGAGCAGGATGTCCGCGGCCTGGAGGACCGGGTACGTGAACACGCCGGTGTTGATTCGCTCTCGCCCTTGCGCTTGCACGCGAGCCTTGAACTGGGTCATGCGGTCAAGCCAGCCCATGGGGGTGAGGGTCTCGAGGATCCAGCAGAGCTGCGAGTGCGCGGGAACGTGCGACTGCACAAAGATTTCGCATTGTTTCGGATCCAGGCCGCAGGCGATGTACAGCGCGGCGAGCTCCAGCGTGAGCGAGCGCAGGCTTTCGGGATCCGGATGCTGGGTGAGCGCGTGCAGGTCGACGATGCAGAAGTAGTTCTCGAACCGGTCCTGGTCGCGAGCCCAGTTGCGCAGGGCGCCGAGATAGTTGCCGAGATGCAGGCTGAAGTCCGGCTGGATGCCGCTGAGGACGCGGGGGCGTGGGGCAGCGCTCGATGTCATTGCGGGGTCCAGCCTATCGTCAGGCGGTGCGACGGCGTTGCCGGCGAGGTGTGGCGACCGCCCGCGGCGCCCAGCACCGCTCGATGAACCCCGCAATCTCGGCGGTCAAGCGGGCGGGCCGGAAGCGCAGCTCGAGGATGTTCGATGCTTCCACGAGACGCGCATCCGGCAGCTCGTTGATGAGCATCCCGGCGTCGGAGAAGGGATGGACCGGGTCGATGTGATGGCCGATGACGAGCGCCGGCATCGTCAGACGGCGACGTTGCGCGCTGTATGGAGCGATGTGGCTGAAGAACAGCCCCTCCATGACCGCGGCACTCGGGCGAGGATCCTGGCGCAGTACATCGAGGGCGATGTTCCCCCAGAACGGCACGACCCGCCGCGGGATACGGCGAAGCCCGGCGGCGACCGGTCGCATGAGCCGCTCGCCGAAATGGAGCGCAACCAGCAATGGGCCGAAGGCGATCACCGACGCGACCAGGGCGTTCTCCAGCACCGGCATCTCGATGACCATGCCGCGCACCCGGGTCGGCGCGGTGTGAGCGACCTCGAGCGTCACGTTGGCGCCGAGCGATGTGCCGCCCACCACCGCCTCGTCGATATCGAGGTGATCGAGCAAGGCGACCGCGTCGGCGGCGAAGGACTCGATCGAGTACTCAGTCATCGAGTCCGGACGATCCGACTGACCGTGGCCGAGCGGATCCAGCGTCAGCACATGGGCACCGCTTGACGCCAGCGCGGTGGCGAGGTGCTCCTGCATGAGCGCCGGCACCAGCAGGCCGGGCATCAGCAACACCCAGCGCTTGCCCTCACCAAATTCCGTGTACGCGAGCCGGTGACCCCTGCTCGTGAACGAGGAGCGCTTGACGCGCGGTGGGCGATTGGCCGCCATCCCGCGAACTATGCCCGAAAGATCGCGGCTGCGCCGCTACTCGTGCTCGTATTTGAAGGAGACGTTGAGCCTCGTACGGAATCGCACAACCTTGCCCTCTTCAACCGTGAGGTCGAGCTTCACCACTTCGGCGACGCGCAGGTCACGCAGCGACGATGACGCCGTCTCGATGGCGAGCTTGGCCGCCTGCTCCCAGGACTCGGTGCTCGTCCCGACCAGTTCAGTGACCCGATAGACACTCTCTGCCATGGCACAACTCCCAAAACGGTGGACGCGAAGAGCGCCATTCTGAACGCACCGGCCGGGTCCTCGGCGATGGAGTACGTCTGTCCTAGAGTCACACGCATGCGAACGCTGACCCGTGCCCTCTGCCGCTTCCTGCTCGCCGGAATCTTCGTCTTCTCCGGCTTCCAGATGTTCAACAACGCCGAGCGCTATGCGAAGCGCGCGGCGTCGGCACTGCCGCTGCCGGAGGAACCGATGATCGCGCAAGCGAACGGCGTCGGCATGATGGTTGCGGGCTCCACGTTCGCGCTGGGAATTCTTCCGCGGCTGTCGGCACGCTTTCTGCAGCTCAACCTGATCATCGCGACCTATGTCGGACACGCGTTCTGGAAGGCTGAGAAACCCGAGGACCGGAATCAGCAGCTCATACAGTTCCTCAAGAACGTCGGAATGTTCGGCGGCCTCCTCCTGTACACGAGCTCCACCAAGCGCACCGATCCCGAACCTGACTGATTCAGGCGGACGGGTCCCCTACCAGGCTCGCGAGATAGGCGCGTAACCCTTCCTCCCATGCGGGGAGCGGCGGTTCGCCAAGCTCGCGCCAGGCGCGGTTGTCGAGCACCGAATAGGCGGGGCGGGTCGCCGGGGTCGGGTACTCCGCGGTCGTGATCGGCACCACCTCCGCGCTGAGACCGCGAGCGCGGATCGCGGCGAGCGCGAGCCCGTACCAGGTGGTCTCACCGCTGTTGGTCAGGTGGTAGGTACCGGGCGATCCGATCTCGAGGAGACGGAGCATGGCGGGGGCGAGATGCCCGGTCCAGGTGGGCGCGCCGCGCTGGTCCGCCACCACGCGCACCTCGGGCCGCTCGCCGGCGAGCCGGAGCATGGTCAGGACGAAATTCGGGCCCTGGCGACCGTAGAGCCAGCTGGTCCGGACGATGAGATGGTCGCGACAGTGCTCACGCACCGCGATCTCGCCGTGGAGCTTGGTCCGCCCGTACGCCGACCGCGGGCGGTGGGGCGTCTTCATCGATCGGCGCCGTGGCCGTGCCGTCGAACACGTAGTCGGTGCTCACGTAACAGCATCGGATGCCGCCGGCTGCGCAGGCCGCGGCTACCAGGCGCGCGCCGGTGGCGTTGACCGCCTCCGCCTGGGCCTCGTGGGTCTCGGCGGCGTCCACCTGCGTCCAGGCCGCGCAGTTCACGACCGCGTCCGGGCGATGCGCGTTGATCACCGCGTCGACTGCCGCCCCGTCGGTGACGTCGCATTCGGCCTGGGTCACCCCGATCATCTCGTGGCCGAGCCGAATGCCTTCGTCGACCATTTCGCCGCCAAGTTGCCCGGGCGTCCCGAGCACGAGGTACTTCAGCGTCAGAGCTCGACGCGGGAGTGGTCGCCGAGCATCAGGCGCACGGCGGTCGGCCGCGATGGCGAGGTGCAGACCTCGCACTCCTTGCCGATCAGTGAGCCGTCGATCTTCCCGGCGACATCGTGGATACGAGTGCCCTCGAGCACGATGCTGTTCTCGATCTCCGCGTTGCGGACCACGCAGTCGTAGTAGATGGACGTGAACGGCCCGATGTAGGCGTTGTCGACGACGGTGCCGCTGCCGATGATCGCCGGACCGCGCACCACGCAGTTGCGGAGGGTCGCACCCTCCTCCACGACGACCTTGCCGTGCAGCCGGACGTCCTCACCGACAGTCCCATCGCAGCGCGCCTCGAGCGTGTCCAGGATCATCCGGTTGGCCTCGAGGATGTCGTCGAGCCGGCCTGTGTCCTTCCACCAGCCCTCGATGATGTGCGGCATCACGCGCTTGCCCGTGTCGATCAGGCGCTGGATCGCGTCGGTGATCTCGAGCTCGCCGCGGGCGCTCGGCTGAATGGCGTCAATCGCCTCGAAGATGACCGGCGAGAAAAGGTACACGCCGACCAGCGCGAGATCGGATCGCGGAACGGAAGGCTTCTCCACCAGTGAGATCACCTGACCATCCTCGAGCTCGGCCACGCCGAAGCGCTGCGGCTCGGGCACTCGTGCCAGCAGGATCATCGTGTCCGCTTTGGACCGCTCGAACTCGTCGACCAGGCTGCTGATGCCTTGGGCGATGAGGTTGTCGCCGAGGTACATGACGAAGCTGTCGCCGTCGAGGAAGCCGCGCGCGATGCCCACCGCGTGGGCGAGCCCGAGCGGCGCCTCCTGTGGGATAAAGGTGATCCGGGCGTCGAACTTCGAGCCGTCGCCGACCGCTGCACGGACCTCGTCGGCGGTCTCGCCCACGATGATCCCGATGTCGTGGATGCCCGCCCGCGTCAGCGCGTCGATGGCATAGAAGAGGATGGGGCGGTTGGCGACCGGAATGAGTTGCTTTGCTCCGGTATGGGTGATCGGCCGGAGCCGGGTCCCCTTACCGCCGCTGAGGATCAGCCCCTTCATGGGAGCCGGGTGCCGCGCATTGGCGCAGCGTACCAGCCGGTCAGGGCAGCGCCTCACCCCTTGTACGATGCGAATGTGGGTCGACATCTGATCACGAGCGCCCTGCCGTACATCAACGGGGTCAAGCATCTCGGCAACCTGGTGGGTTCCATGCTTCCCGCTGACGTGTACGCGCGCCATCAGCGCCTGCGCGGCCACGACGTGCTGTTCATCTGCGCCACCGATGAGCACGGCACACCCGCCGAGCTGGCGGCGGCGGCGGCTGGACTGAGCGTCGCCGACTACTGCACCGAGCAACACGAGATCCAGGCCGACCTCGCCCGGCGCTTCGGGCTCTCGTTCGACCACTTCGGGCGCAGCTCGTCCCCGCAGAACGCGGAGCTCACCCGCCATTTCGCGGAGCGACTCCGCGACAACGACATGCTCGAGGAGCGGACCACCGATCAGGTGTACTCGCTCGACGACGGTCGATTCCTCCCCGACCGCTACATCATCGGGACCTGCCCGCACTGCGGCTACGAACGCGCCAACGGTGACCAGTGCGAGAACTGCGCGCGCCTCCTCGAGCCCGCAGATCTCATCAATCCGCGGTCAGCCATCTCCGGCAGCACGCGGCTGGAGGTGCGCGCCACCAAGCACCTCTTCATTCGCCAGTCGCTGATGGCGGATCGCGTGCGCGAGTGGATCGACTCGCACACGGACTGGCCGATTCTGGTGTCGTCGATCGCGCGCAACTGGCTCAACGTCGGGCTCGAGGACCGGAGCATCACGCGTGACCTGAAGTGGGGCATCCCGGTCGGGTGGCCGGGGTTCGAGGGCAAGGTCTTCTACGTCTGGTTCGACGCGCCGATCGAGTACATCGGCGCCACCAAGGAGTGGGCCGACCTCGATCCCGACCGGCGCGACTGGCGCTCGTGGTGGTTCAACGCTGATGACGTCCGCTACACCGAGTTCCTCGGCAAGGACAACATCCCCTTTCACACCATCAACTTCCCAATCACGATCATGGGCTCCGGCGAGCCCTGGAAACTCGTCGACTACATCAAGGGATTCAATTACCTGACCTATCAGGGCGGGCAGTTCTCGACAAGCCAGCGGCGCGGTGTGTTCATGGACGCCGCTCTCGATCTGCTCCCCGCCGATTACTGGCGCTACGCGCTGCTCGCGGCCGCGCCCGAGTTCGACGACAGCGAGTTCACGTGGGAGAACTTCGCGAACACGGTCAACAAGGACCTCGCGGGCATCTTCGGCAACTTCGTGCAACGGACGCTGAAGTTGACCGAGAAGCTCTTTGGGATGACGGTGCCGAGCGGCGGCGAGCCGGGGCTCGAGGAAGCCGAGCTTGCCGCCTCAGTCGATGCGGCGCTCGCGAGCTATGCGACGGAGATGGACGCGATGCGCTACCGGCCCGGCACGTTTGCCCTCCGAAGCCTGTGGACGCTCGGCAACCAGTACCTGGACCGCTGCGCGCCCTGGCACGAGACCGACACCGCGCGGGTCGCCTGCATCCTGCGCACCGCCATCAACCTGGCTCGCATCGAGGCGATTGTGTCGTCGCCGTTCGTCCCGTTTGCCGCGGAGCGTCTCGCCGCGGTGCTCGGTCTCGACGAGACCGACCGCGCCTGGCCCGGTCCGGCGAGTTTTGAATTGGTCAAGCTCGCGCCGGGCCGATCCCTGCATGCGGGTGAGCCGCTGTTCCCGCGCATCGGCGACCGGAGCACCCTCGCCGCCTGGGTCTCGGAGATGGAGGCTCGATTCGGCGGGACCTCCTGAGCGTGCCATCGCGTTTGAACGGTGTGGCGCGTTAGTAACATTCGGACAGGTCTGCGCGCTATCGTAGGAACTTGAAATGAGTGACGAGTTGCAGTTTCCGGCACCGCCGCCGCTGACACCTGCCGGGCGCCCTGCGCGTCGCGGCGGGAAGCTCCGCATGGCCGGCGTCGCGCTCTCGATTGCGGTTGCCGGCGCGCTCGCCGGATTCGTGGTCACGCGTGCCGGCGCTCCCGCGCTGGCGAACACGACCGCCTCGTCCAGCACGCCAACTCCCGCAGCTTCGACCCATCGGCCGTCCTTCGGTGACCGTGACGGGTCCGGCTTCGCGTGCGGCGAAGCGTTCGACGGCGATTTCCACGGCGGTCGCCTCGGTGGACCGGGGTTCTTCGGCGGCGGCTTCTGCGGCGGCGCGACTGGCACCGTCACGCAGATCAGCGGGTCAACGCTGACCCTGCGCACCTTGACCGGCACGCTGACGGTCACGACCTCCTCATCGACCAAGTACAGCCGCGAGAACGCGCAGGTGAACTTCAGCGCGATCGAGATCGGCGAGGTCGTCGCGGTGCGGAGTGCTCCCGGCACCAGCATGACCGCGCCCAAGAGTGCGCCGACCAGGATTGCGGCCACCGCGATCACCATTCAGGTGCCGAGCGTCTCGGGTCGGGTGCAGTCGGTGAGCCTGAGCACCATCACGCTGGTCACGAGCGACGGTCAACTCGAGTACGTCACCGTCTCCACCTCGACCGCCTACCACGGCGTCCGCGGTGCGACGGCGACACTCAGCTCGATCAAGGCCGGTGTCTACGTGGTCGCGCAGGGTGCGCAGATCACGCTGCACCAGATCAGCGCTGACAATATTCAGGTTTTCGGCGCGCTCACCTTCACGCCGCACAGCTTCCCCGGCCACTCGAGCACCGCCCCCACGCCGCCGGCGAGCGCCGCCGGCAAACCCGTCTAAGCCGCGATCGACAGCGCGTCGATCAGCCGGCTCGCGTAGTAGTCCTCCCAGCGCCCCTCGATGCCGCCGGCGGCAAACTGCTTGTCGCATAACACCAGCAGATAGACCAGTTCGCTGCGAACCGGTGCCCCGCCGAGGAGTTTCGGCAGCAATGAGTGGTGGATCAGCCAGTCGGCATACCAGGATGCCCAATCGGCATCTTCCCCATCGACGATCTTGTACACGATGTGGTGGGTCTCCCCGGCGTCGTGCAGGAGCTCAGCGATAGCGGTGGCGCGGTCGTCCATGTGCAAACCCTCTTCGAATTCTGATGGCCATGGCCTACGGCGAACGCTGGCGCATCGCGCGAGCCCTGCGGCGCACCGCACGACGCTGCTCAGCGATCGCACGGAGGTCACGCGCATTGTCGAGTTGCTCCTGCTCGCGTTCGAGTTTGCGTTTGGACTCGAGACGCGCCAGCACCGATGGGTCGTCAGCGGCAGCGGCCCTGACCGCGCATCCCGGTTCCTGTTCGTGCTTGCAGTTGCGGAACCTGCACTGCGCGGCAACCTCGGTGAGGTCGCCGAACACCTCTTCGATACCTGCTCCCGCATCCCAGAGACCGAGCTCTCTCGTGCCGGGCGTGTCGATGATCAGCCCTCCGCCGGGCAGTTCGATCAATTCGCGACGCGTGGTGGTGTGGCGTCCCTTGCCGTCCGCGCGAACCTCCCCGGTGGCCAGGGCCTGGTTGCCGGAAAGCCGGTTCACCAGGGTCGATTTGCCGGTGCCGCTCGGTCCCACGAGGACGGCGACCAATCCTTCGAGGAGCACTTCCTGCAACCGTGCCAAGCCAGCGCCGGACGGATTCACGGCGATGACCTCGGTCCCCGCGGCCACCGACCGCGCTTGCCGCAAGTCAGTGTCGATGTCCGCGCTCAGGTCGGATTTGGTGAGCAGCACGACTGGTGCCGCGCCACTCGCCCATGCCATTGCCAGGGCGCGCTCGATGCGGCGCAACTTCAGGGGTGTGCCAAGTGCGACGGTGATGAATACCAGGTCGATGTTGGCCGCGACCGCCTGGCCGACCGTGCTCACACCGGCGGCGCGGCGCATCAAGACGCTCCGGCGCGGGAGCAGATGCACAGCGGTGCCGTCTTCGACGACCAGCCAGTCACCTGTCGTGATGCCGCCTTCCTCGGGTGCGCCGGAGAGCGCTGGCGCGAGCGGAACACGCTGCTGACCGTGGTGGGTCAGGACCGTGACCACGGGTCCGTCGACGCGAATCACGAGACCGGCGACGCCATCAATGGCGGCGTCAGCGAACGCCGCTTCGAGCGAGCCGTTCCAGCCGAGCGAGCTGAGACGGCGAAGATCGTGAGACAAGTGGGAACTCCTAGCTGCAGTGAGAGCCCGGAGCCCCGATTGCAGTCCCACACCGGCCGCGGTGCGGAATCAGGAAGAGATCAGGCGGCGGAGCCGCCGGGCATGACATCAGGTGAGGGCGCTGCAGGCGCAATCGCATTGGTCATGTCTGGTGCCCTCCGTGATGTGTGCTGATCGGTCGCAGGAATCGTACCTCAGGCGCCGAAGTCGCGCGTCACCGAGCTCGCGTGGCCCTCATGACCGCCCACGAGGTCGCGGTCGCGAGCACCAGCCCGCCGGCCACATCGGCGAGGTAGTGCTGCTTGACGAGGACGGTCGAGGACACGATCAGCGCCGTCCAGATTGCTGCGGCGATACCGATGCGGCGGTCGAAACGCCACCAGTGGATGGCGATGACGGTCGACAACGACGTGTGCAGGCTGGGAAAGTCGTTGTACGGCTGATCGGCCGCGTAGATGCTCCGGATGAGTGCCGAGAAGGGGTCGGTGCCGGTGATCGGAGGACGCGCGATGTACGACTGCAGGAAGAAGTAGCAGGCGTAACTGATGAACCAGACGATGATCATGGTGAGCGCTGCCGACCGGTACACCCGCGCGCGAAAGAAGAGGAACACGAGCAGGCTCACGCCGATGTACGGGATGAGCGACACGTAGGGGATGGCGAAGATCGGCACCACCGGCAGTGCGCGGTCGAGCGGAATCTCCAGGAAGATGCGGTTGGGCCCGTGGTTGAGCCCGTCGTAGATGAGGTTGGTACCGAGGATGGCGGGGATGAGCAGGATGCTCACGATCAGCGGCCACCCACGCTCGGCGACGATGCCCCCGCGCAATTGCCTGTTGAGCCATGTCGACGGCGCCGCCGCTGCCTCAGCCATCGGTTCCTCCTCCATCACGTCATCCGTGATTCGTCCGGAAGGCTACAGCCTGGAATGACGCGAGGACCGGATGGGCCGAGACAGGCTACGATCATCGCGGCTGTCTCTTGCGGGAGTAGCTCAGTTGGTAGAGCGCTAGCCTTCCAAGCTGGATGTCGCCGGTTCGAGTCCGGTCTCCCGCTCCCAAGAGCCAAAACCCTTGTGTTGTCAGTGCCTGAGTTGGGAAGACGCGCGCCCTCCCACTCCCTTCACTCGGCCGGATTTCGGTGAGCTACACGATCTCGCTCACGTCGCGAGCCACGCTCACCAGCAGGCTCAGCTCGCCAGCGACGATCCTGACCCCACGGCCTTGAAGGCTTCTTCGCGCGTGCGGTAGTCATCCATGCGAACGATGGTTCGATCGCGCACCGTGAAGACAATGAAGATCTCGCCGTTGAGGAAGGGAATCTCGCGAAATCTCGGGCCTGCGATCCCGACGATCACGCTCTCGCCCGCCGCATGCAACTCGAGTTGGTCAATGCCGAAGTCGCCGTCATCGAATGTCGAGCGCACTCGGTTGAGCACTGCGTCGCGACCATTGCACACCAGTTCGGGCATGACGCCCTGGTGAACGACGTCGGGGTCGAGCCCGGCGGCGAGCGTCTCGATGTCGCGTCGGCGCCTCGCGTGGAAATGATCGAAGACGGTTTCCATCGCTGCGTCGCTCATCGCAGGTCCTCCTGACGTCTATGGCCGTTACGGAGCTTACCGCCCGACGGTTTGCGTCGCGGGCTTGGCCAGGACGGCGTAAGGTGCGTCGACGGCGCCCACGCTGCTGGAGCTGATGCGAACCGTCACGCAGCCTGGGTGACGTGAGGAGCAGACGTGCGGAGTGACCTTGCCACTGTTCGGAAGCTGGTCGGCGCGGAGCGTGGACTGGCTGTCATCGCAACCCTCCGGGTGGATAACACCATGCAGGCGTCTGTCGTCAACGCCGGAGTCCTCCGGCACCCGCTGACGGGCAACGATGGCGTTGGATTCGTTGCCATAGGCGGCACGGTCAAGCTGCAGAACCTGCGCCGGAACCCCCAGGCAACCATGGTCTTTCGGTCCGGCTTCCGCTGGGTGAGCGTCGAAGGCCGCGTCACCCTCATCGGGCCTGATGATCCGGCCAATGGGTTCGACAGTGCGAGGCTGCCGCAGCTGCTGCGCGACATCTTCCTCTCCACCGGCGCCACCCATGACGACTGGCCGACGTACGACCGGGTGATGGCCGAGGAGCGCCGCTGCGCAGTACTCATTGCGCCGGATCGCATCTACAGTCCTCACTGAAATCGTCTGCACGGCGGCAAAGGGAAACCCAACATGAGCTCGATCGTGGTGCAGGCGTTCACCACCCTTGACGGCGTCGTCCAGTCGGGCAGTGGCCCCGACGAGGACCGGGACGGCGGCTTCGAACATGGCGGCTGGCAACAGGAGTACGACGACAGAGGGACCCGAGCTCTGCCATCCGGCGTCGTGGTCAACACCTACCGGCGCGCCAACGCCGGCTGACGGTCACGGGTTCGTGGCGACGGCTATCATCCGATCGAACGTCAGGCGCAGGAAGAGGGACTCACGTCATGAAGCACTCTCTGGCAGTCGTCGCGGCCGCGGCGGCGATCACATCGGGCGCGGCGTTCAGCGGCGCGCAGGCAGCTCCATTGTCGAAGTCCCTGCCTCAGGGGCTCGCGACGACGTGCACCGCCGGCACCTGGAAGCAGATGCCCGCCGACGTGACCCCAGCAATGATGAATGGCACGCTGTTCGCAGCCACGATCGTGTCATCGACCGACGCGTGGGCGGTGGGCAACTACTCCCTGAGCAACAACAGCCAGGGTTCGCTGTGGGAGCACTGGACGGGCGGGGCGGGCTGGCAAGTGGTCACGAAGGGCGGCGCAAACCTTTCGTTGAAAGCCGTGACCAATTTCGGCGCCGACAACGTCTGGGCGGTGGGTGCACTACAGAAAGGCCCCAAGTTCACGGCGACGATCAGCCGCTGGAACGGAACCAACGTCGTGCGCTCCACGATACCCAAGAAGCCCAACTCCGATCTGTTCGGCATCAGCGGCACGTCCGAGTCGGACATCTGGGCAATGGGTATCTTCGAGACCGGCGGCAGCCAGCACATCCTGCTCTACCACTACAACGGCACCGCATGGTCGCTGGCGCCGACCCCGACTGGTGTCCTCTTTCCCGACGGAATCCTGGCGCTCTCCCCGACGAGCGTGTACATGCTGGTCATCGTCGGGCCGGCGTTGAAGACGGATCTCTATCACTTCAACGGGACCAGCTGGTCCATCGCGCAGACCAACGTGCCGGTCGGCGGCGACCTGCAGGATGGATTGGTCGGCACGTCGGCAACCGACCTGTACGCGGTGGATGCTGCGGGCGATGGGGTTGATCACTGGAACGGTGCGGCGTGGAGTCACGTCGGCGCCTTCAACGTGGATGACAATCTGGACGCGATCGCGGAAGGACCTGCCGGCACCGTCTGGTCGGACGGCTGGAACAGCGCCTCCGGTAGTGACGTGTACGTTGCCAGGAACGGGGTTCGCCAGACCAACCCTGCGAGCGTCACGACCCAGCCCGGGATCATGTCGGGAATCGCTTCGGGATCAGGGCTGGTGATTGCCGTCGGTGGCCAGGACGATCAAGGCGGAGGATCACCCAGCGAACCGATCGTGCTGATGACCTGCAGCTGAGCATCGTCGCGCGAGCGTCCGCGTCTTGTCCACGACCAGTCCGCGTGGCTGCCGCCGTTTAGCCGCTCTTTAGCCAGCCTCCCGAAAGTCGGCCCTGAACCACACCAGCAGGGTCCCGCGGGCCGAAAAGGGAGCGCTCGATGATTGATGCCACGCAGCGGCCGAATCAGCAGGGGCCTGCCGAGGCCTCGCACCTCGCGTCACGATCACGCATTCGATCGAAGTTCGCGGTCGCCACCACCGCGGCGCTCGCCGTCACCCTCGGCATCGCAACCCAGACGCTCGCGAGCGGTCCATGGAGTGCCGAGACGTCTGGCGACGCCGGCAGTCTGTCCGGCGTGTCCTTCGTTGACGCGGCCCACGGCTGGGCAGCCGGCGACAACGGCACCATCCTCGCCACCGCGAATGGTGGATCCACGTGGAGCGCCGAGACCTCGAACACCAACAACTCGCTCCATTCGGTGACGTTCGTCGACGCGGCGCATGGTTGGGCTGTGGGTGAATTCGGGGCGATTGTCGCCACCACAGACGGGGGCGCAACCTGGAAAAGCCAGGTCTCCGGGTCGACGTCCCAGGAATATCTCAGCGTGGATTTCACTGACGTAACGCACGGGTGGGCGGTGGGATTCGACGGGGTCATCCTGGCCACCGCGGACGGCGGAGCGACCTGGAGCCCGCAGACCTCGGGCACGACACAGACCCTGTTTGCCGCGTCCTTCCTCGACGCGAGCCACGGGTGGGTTGTTGGAACTTTCGGGACCGTCCTGTCGACCAGCGATGGTGGGGCGTCGTGGAGTGACGGAACGGTTGGCACCACGGCGCTGAATGCCGTCACCTTCACCGACGCGAACCATGGATGGGCCACGGGTGACGGCGGCACGATGATCGCCACGGCCGACGGTGGCGCCAGCTGGACCAACGAGTCGTCGGGCACCTCAGCCCGCATGTTCGGGATCGACTTCGCTGAACTCTGACCATGGCTGGGCAGTCGGAAACGGCGGCGCCATCGTGGCAACCACCGACGGCGGCGCGACCTGGACGTCGCAGACCTCAGGAACCGCCGACTTCCTCATCGGCGTGTCGTTCGCCGACGCCAATCACGGGTGGGCAGTTGGCGGCGAGGGCCGAATCCTGCGCTTCGTCAGCAATCCGCCGGCTGGATCCTTGACCACGAGTGCCACGTCTGCGGTTCCAGGTGCTGTGGTCAGCGCGAGCTCGGTGACGGCCTGTCCGAGCGGATCCGAAAGCGCTGCCCTGGCCCTCAAGAACAGCAGTGACGTCACGGTCGCGGCTGCATCCGCGAGCAGCTTCGACACGTCAGGTAACTGGGCGGGATCAGTGACCGTACCGGTCAGTACGAACTCCGGGTCCGTACTACATCACCGCGAGCTGCTTCCGCCCATCAACCCGAGTCCCCACCGACACGCAGAACTACAACCTCAGCGCTCTGGCGATCACGAACCCGGCTCCCACCACGGGAACGATCACGGGACGGTCGTTCAACCTGAGCGGAGCGCAACTGGCGCGAGCTGCGGTCACACTCGACGGCGGAACGCGACACGTCACCGGCCCGGCCGGGGGCTACCTGTACAGCGGCGTCGCGTCCGGCTCGCACCTGGTCGCGGCGAGCTTCAACGGCCACGCGTGTCATGCCAACTCGAAGACCGGCGCCACCGGTGCCATGACCGTGGTGGTCTCGGGCGGGACAACAACGTCGATCAACTGGTACTGCTCAGTCAAGTAGCAAGCGATTGCGGCGGGACTCTCTCGGACGATCGGGAGAGTCTCGCCAAGCGCGGGAACGCGGCACGCGTGACGCCGCTACAAGCCGACCTCGTCCGCAAACAACCGCGCGACGAGGTCATCGACCGTCAACTCGCGAGAGTCGGCGATCACTCGTGCGGTCGCGGCTGTGCCCAACGCGGACCGCGCAGTGTGCTCTGCCTCTGCGGACTGCGTCACCTCATCAGGCACGAACAGCGGCGCGGCCAGCTCCTCGCGCCGGCGCCCGGCGACAGACACCATGCGCAAGGCGGAGGCGGCATTGCCGGCGTCGGCATCGAGGGCTCCCAGGACTTCCAGACAGTCCAGCTTGCCCTCGTCGAATCCCAACGCCGTGTACAGCCGCAACGCCTCCATGCCGTGCTCCCGGGCGTGTGCCGGGTCGCCGTTCTGGCGCCCGAGAATGGCCAGGTTCGTGCATGCGGCCGCGAGACCGCGCTGATTGCCCGCGCTCGCATAGCCGGCGCGCGCGCTTGCGAACAGGCCCGCGGCCCGCTCCGTGTCGCCCAGGTTGCGCACGACCATCCCGAGATTGTTCTGCGCGCTTGCCAGGCCCTGCGACTCGTTGATGCGCTCGACCACGGTGAGGCCCTCCTCGCCGAAACGCTTCGCGGCGGTGAGGTCGCCGCTCATCATTGCGGTGATGCAGAGATTGTTCAGGGCAGCCGCGACACCGCGATCGTCATCGAGCGCTCGAAAGGCGACCAGTGACTCGGCGCCGAGACGCAGCGCGTCGGTGAAGTCGCCAAGGATGCGCGCGGTGGCGGCCGCCCCCCGCAGGGCGATCCCACGTGCAGGAGTCGGTTCGGCCGGCGTTGCGGCCAGGACCTGCTGAAACCATCCGCCTCCCTCGCTGAGCATGCCGCGCATGTACCAGAACCACCACAGCCGGCCGACCATCTCCAGCGCACGCTGTGCATCGTCACCGCCGGCGAGCAGCCAGGTCATCGCCGCACGCACGTTGTCCACGTCATGACCGAGGCGCTCCATCCAGATCGCCTGATCCTGCCCCGCCCACACCTGCGGTTCGGGGATGCTGTCGTGGTACCACCGCGCGTGCAGGGAGCGCGCCTCGCGATCCTCGCCGGCATCGATCGCGCAGTCAGCGCCGAACTGTCGGACGACTTCCAGCATCCGGTACCGCGCCCGCTCGCTACCGGGCTCCGCCACCAGCATCGACTTGTTCGCCAGTCGATCGCAGAGTGCGCGCATGTCGACCGGCCCGGCGAGCGGGGCCCAGTCAGTCGCAACGGCGCTCCCGGCCGCAGCGTCAAAGCTGCCCGCAAAAACGCTGAACCTTCGGAATGCGGCTCGCTCCTCTTCGTCGAGCAGCTCGTAGCTCCACTGGATGGCCGCACGCATGGTCCGGTGGCGAGCCTGGACTCCGCGAGTCTCACCCAGTGAATCGAGACGCTCGTCGAGCCACGCGAGCAATTCGCGCAACGAGACGGTTCGCAAGCGCTCGGCTGCCAGTTCGATGGCCAGGGGCAGGCCATCGAGCTTGCGACATACCGCGGCGGCGAGCTGCGCGTCCTCCGCGGTCAGTGCAAATCCGGGACGCGCCGCGGCAGCGCGATCCAGCAGCAGACGCACTGCGTCGGATGACTCGATGGTGGCGATCGGATCGGTGCGCGAGGGCAACGCCAAACCCGGCACCGCGTAGACGACCTCGCCGCGCATGCCGAGTGGCTCTCGGCTGGTGGCGAGGATGCGCAAACCGGGCGCCGTCTCCAACAGCGCACTGCTCAACGCGGCGCAGCTCTCCACCAGATGCTCGCAGTTGTCCAGCACGAGCAGACAGCGTCGATGCCGCAACCAGCGTGCCAGCAGCTTCGGCAGGGGCTCACCCTGGCGTTCGCGCACACCGATGGTTGCGGCCACCTCGCGACTGACCGACGCGGTCGCCGTCAGCGGCGCGAGATCGATGAAGTAGGTGCCTCCGGGATGCACAGAGGTGAGCGATCGAGCAAGCTCGATTGCCAGCCGGCTCTTGCCACTCCCACCCGGCCCGGCAAGAGTCAGCACCCGGCTGTTGGTCAGCAGCGCGTAGGTCTGCGCAAGCTCGAGACGCCGTCCGACGAAGCGACTTGCCGACACCGGCAGCGACTCCGGCCCAGGTGTGTTCAGAGTTCGGATCGCCTCGGTGAATCGCGCGCTGCAGCGCGATCAACTCGTCCCCCGGATCGACACCGAGCTGTCGCTGAAGCGCGTCGCTGGTCGACGCGAAGACACTGAGCGCATCTGCGTCGCGTTCGCAGCGATGGAGCGCCAGCATGAGTTGCCCGGCAAGTCGCTCGCGTGTGGGCGACGCCGCGACCAGCCCCATGAGCTCCCCGATCAAGTCCGCGTGCCGGCCGAGAGCGAGGTCTGCCTCGACGCGCGCTTCGAGCGCTGCGGCGCGAAGCTCTTCGAGGCGGGCACCGGCGGCGGCGGCGGTGGGACCAACCGCAAGGCCGCCGAACACCGGTCCGCGCCAGATCGCCAGAGCGTCCGTCAGCGCCGGGGCGATTGACGCGGGATCGTCGCGCTGTATGCGCGCGGCACTCATTCGCTCCTCGAAACGCACCGCGTCAATCTCGACCGGCAGAGCATCGAGGACGTATCCCGACGAGGTCGTTCGCAGGCGGATCCCGATCGCCTGACGGAGCTTGGCGACATGAACGTTGAGGCTGTCCTGCACGGTGGCGGGCGGATCGTCGCCCCACAGCTCATCGATCAGGCGCTCACGAGAGACCGGATGCCCTGCCTCGATGACCAGGTGCGCGAGCAGGGCTCGTGGCTTCGGACCGCCGAGCACCAACGAGCGTTCCTCGTCGCGCACCTCGACGAGCCCAAGAATACGGAACTCCACGCGATCCTCTCCACACCCAAGCCGCGTCAACTTTGAGCATACGCCGGCCGTGATCTTTAGCCGGTCTTTAGCCGTACCGACCAAGGTTCGAAAAGCAATGCAGATCGCACGCACGGCCGCTGATGACGGCGCTTCGAGCCTCGACGCAGTCGTCGATCGCTACCTCAGCGCCCTGAATGCAACCGACATCGAAGCAATCGTCAGCATCCTCACGACCGACGTCGAGCACGAGCAGATCGGCGCGGTGAAGGACGCTGCGCATGGCATTGCAGCGGTACGGGCTCGTTTTGCCCAGCAGTTTGTCGGAGCACGCTTCGAACGCGATGTTCCCCTCCGGCGCCTGTACGGCAACGGTTTCGTCGTGGACGAACGCATTTGGGAAGGCCAGGTCACGGGTCACATCGGTCACATCGACGCAGCCAGCAGACGCGTCAGCCAGCGCGTGCTCCACGTCTTCGAGCTGCGCGGCGAGCGTGTCGCGCGCGTGACCGTCTATCAGGATCTCGCCGCAGTCATGCGGCAGTTGTCATGAACCAGGAATATGCGAGGAGCGCAGCATGATTCGACGCTTGATGGCGCAACGGCGCGGAACACTGATCGGGGCGGTCGCGGCGACGGCAATCTCATTGGCAGCGTGCGGGGGAAGCGTTGCATCGCCCGCCGCCGGTGGCACTGGGCCTGCGGGAGGCGGAGCGCCTGGCGCCGGCACGCCGGCACCGGCTGCGACGGCCGGCAAGTCACTCACCAATTTCGACCCGTGCTCGGTGATGAGTGACCAGGACCTCATCACCTATATCAAGGCGTCAGCGGGTGACCCGAGCGCCGTCGGCACGCTGTCGGTGACCGACACACCCGAGAATGGGCCCGACAACGCGGGACTGCCTGGGTCGAAGGCGTGCCAGCAGAGCTGGACGACGACGTCCAGCGATGGGACCGTCAGTCAGGGCGGGGAACCGCCCATGGTCCTGTTCGAGCAGTACAGCAACCTCAACGAGTTCTCGCTCAACGGCACCGAGAAGAAGATCCATGACTACGACGCGAGCGGCGCAAGCGCGTTCAGTGATGGATCAGGCGGCGCATACATCACCAAGGACGGGTACCTGTTCCACATGCAGGGGAACAGCGATACGCAGATGCTCAAAGCGCTCGGACTGGGCATCGCGTCCCGCCTCTAGCCTCGAGGTCGAGAAGCGTGCAGTGACAGTGAAGGGCCCTGGCGCGGGGCCCTTCACTGGTGCGCCGCGAAGTGGCCCCGGGCACCTGCGGATCCGCTCCTTCCTGCGGTACGCGGGGCGTACCGTTATGGGCGTGAGCAAGACCAAGAACCCCGGGCCCGCAGCGACGAAACGTCGACCCACAGCACCGCGAACATCCGCCTCACTGCAGAGCTCGGAGTTCGCGCAACTGTTCGATGCAATCGAGTCGATGCCCGGTCTCGAGGCCGTCAACGAAGCGATTGCGGGAGCGTTGACACCGATCACAAAACAAACCGGACTGATGGACGTCCTGCACGGTCGCTGGCTTGGGCATGCGCTGCACCCGGTCTTGAGTGACGCGCCCATTGGTCTCTGGGGAAGCGTTCCCCTCCTCGACCTCATCGGCGACGAGCGTGGTGCAACCGCATTGACCGCAGCGGGGTGCGCGGCAGCAGTGGCGACGGCCGCCACGGGAGCCGCGGACTGGTCGGTGACGGCCGGGCGTGATCGGCGTCTCGCGCTGGTGCACGGCCTCGCCAATACCGGCGTCCTGATGCTGCAACTCGGCTCACTCGCAGCGCGGCTGGGTGGCCGGCGACGCATCGGGCAGTTGCTGTCGGTCGCGGGACTTGGCGGATCAATGGGCGCGGCGTTCCTGGGCGGGGAATTGGTGTTCGGCCGCGGGTTGATGGTCGATCACACCGCGTCGCTCGCGGGCCCACAGCAGTGGACCGATGTCGCTGCAGATGCCGACATCGCCGAGGGCAGCAAGCAGGCCTTCGAAGTCGACGGCCGCAAGGTGTTCATCACTCGCGTCGACGGCGCCGTTCACGCGATGGAGAACACCTGCAGCCATGCGGGCGGACCACTCGACGAGGGCGCCATCGAAGACGGCTGCGTTGTCTGCCCATGGCACGGCTCACGATTCCGCCTCGAGGACGGCGCTGTTGTCGGCGGACCCGCGACGTTCCCGCAGCTCCAACTCCAGACGCGAGTCGCGAAGGGCCGGATCGAAGTTCGCGGGCGCGAGGGCTAAGGGAGCAGTCGCAACGCGAGGTCGGTCGCCGTCCCATAGGTGAGATGGGCGCCGAGGTCGGGTGCGAGCTCGGCGACGCTGTACTTCCAGATCGGCTTGTAAAGGCCGGCCAGCGGCAGGGTGACGTAGCTGCTTGCCCACACCGTGGCGCCGAACAGGGGACCGTAGACGAACCGATTCCGCCGCAGCGATCCGGCCACCACGCCGAGGGCTGCCCCCCAGGTGATGCCGTATCCCCAATGCATGACGTTGTTGGTGGTGCGAGCCCAGCGCGCGTCGAGGGGCCGCTGCGTGAATCCTTCGTAGAGACGGCGACCGACCTGCGCCGGAGCCGACACCTTGTCCCAGGCGCTGGGGCCGCCGAACTCCCACTCGATCGGCTCCTGATCGCCGCCGCCGCTCCGGTAGCGCGCGTAGAGGAAAGCATCCATGGCGATCGTCCCGATCGCCCCGGCGAGAGCGCCTCGCGAGATCGCGCCGAGAGGGGTGGTGGATCTCCGCATGGTTGGCACCTCCAATCGCCCTTGTGATCGTTTGGCCGGCGGCCACCCGAGCAGACGATGTCCGAACCTTGACTTTATAGTGCCACTATCATATAAAGTCACAGTCTAATTAGTTAAAGTCGCAGTCGAGTTCGTGCAATCGGTCCATTCGGGCCGCCGGAGGTCAAGGAATGTTGACGCTCATCATCATCATCGTGCTGGTGGTCCTGCTGCTGGGTGGCGGCGGTTATTTCTGGGGCAGGCGCTAGTCATCGCGGCGGAACCGGCGTCATGAGACGGTTGCTTCGCGGTGGCGTGGCAGGAACGCTTGCCACCTTGGTCATGAGTGCGGTGATGCTGGTCTCGAAACGTCTCGGCCTCGTGGGTGGGATGCCACCCGAAAAGGTCACCGCGAAGCTGCTGCATAGGGTCGGCATGCACCCCAGCGCGAAGGAACAGGACGCCATCGCGACGGCCCTCCACTTCGGCTTCGGCGCCGGTGCCGGCGCGGCCTTCGCGCTGGTGGCACCGCGGCCACCGCTGGTGCGGATACCCGCCGGCATGGCTTACGGAGCCGCCATCTGGGGCGTGAGCTACATGGGCTGGGTCCCAGCGGTCGGGATCATGCCCGCCGCTCATCGGGACCGCCCCGATCGTCAGGTTGTGATGCTCGCCGGGCATCTCGTGTTCGGTGCCGCCCTCGGTGCGCTGGTCGGCCGGCGGTCGAAGCCCGGGACCGGCGACGAAGACGATGCCGGTGATGGCGCCGGCTCGCGCACGTCGCACCAACCCTAGGAGGGCATCGGCTCCAATTCGGCAGCTGCAGCCTCGGCGCGAGCGCAGTCGGCGCAGATGCCGAGTACCGCGAAGTGGTACGGGTGCATCACGAACCCAAGCCGGCGCTTGGCTCCACGCGCCATCGCCGCCACCAGATCCTCTGGAGCTTCGAAGGAGGCGTTGCAGCGCTCACACACCAGGTGCGCATGGGCACGCGTGGCAAGACTGTAGGTCGCCGCGCCGTGGCCGAGATGCGAGTGAATGACGACGCCGAGCCGCTCGAGCTCGTCCAGGTTGCGGTAGACCGTCGAGCCATGGATATCCGGCGCCTGCTCATGCACCGCGGCGAGGAGGTCGTCGGCGGTCATGTGCCCCCTGGCATCCACCAGGATGGTCAGCACGAGCCTTCTCGCCGTAGTGACGCGCGCGCCGTCCTCGCGAAGCTGACTCACGATCTGTTCGACCATGTCGTTCCCCACAAGCGAAGCATACCTGTGCCTCGCAACATCCGCCTTCTGTAGGCAACCGGCTGCTGGACGCTGTTGCGGGCTGGACGCGTTTTCGGTAAGCTGCACGCGATGAGGTGGAGGCCCCGAGGAGGATCGTCATGACCGTGGCATCCCTGACTCCGACGACGTCCCGCTGGGAGCGTCTGCGCCAGTCGCTGACCCCGCGCGAATGGGCCAGGGTGGGCGGGATGGTCGGGTTCATCGCGCTGCTCTACGTCCTCGGCTGGGGCATCTTCATCCTCGCAATCGTTCCGCAGCACTTCAAGTTGCTGGGCATCGGCGTCGCGATCACCGCGTATACCCTCGGCCTGCGACACGCGTTCGACGCGGATCACATCTCAGCCATCGACAACACCACGCGGAAGCTCATGGCGGAGGGCAAGCGCCCCCTGTCGACCGGCTTCTGGTTCTCACTCGGCCATTCGACAGTTGTCTTCGTGCTGGGCATCTGCCTTACCTTCGCTGCGCGCGCGATCATCAGTCAGGTCAGCAACGCCAACTCGACGGTCGAGACCTTCGGCGGCATCATCGGAACGCTGGTCTCGGGCATCTTTCTCTACCTGATCGCCATCCTCAACCTCGTCATTCTTGTCGGCATCATCAAGGTCTTCCGCGAGATGCGCCGCGGGCGCTACAACGATGAGGAGCTCGAAGCGCAGCTGAACGCGCGCGGTCTGATGTTCCGATTCTTCGGCAAGTTGATGAAGTCGATCAAGAGCCCCTGGCAGATGTACCCGGTGGGCATCCTCTTCGGCCTCGGTTTCGACACCGCAACCGAGGTGGCACTGCTTGCCGCAACGGCCGGCGCCGCGACCGCCGGTCTCCCCTGGTACGCGGTGCTGAGCCTGCCGATCCTGTTCGCGGCGGGCATGGCCACCATGGACACCGCCGACGGCTCCTTCATGAACTTCGCCTACGGATGGGCGTTCTCGAAGCCGGTCCGCAAGGTCTACTACAACATCACGATCACTGGGCTGTCGGTCGCGGTTGCGATGCTGATCGGCACCATCGAGATCTTCGGATTGCTTGCGCAGGAGCTCAACCTGAACGGTGGCTTCTGGAGCTTCATGTCGAACTTCAACATCAACGAGGCCGGCTTCTTCATCGTCGGACTCTTCGTATTGACGTGGATCGTCGCGCTCGCGGTGTGGCGCTTCGGGCACATTGAACGCAGGTGGGAAGAAGCCGCCGCGTCGCGACGCTCGTCCTCCGCGTAAGACGCGCTACTCCACGTTCCCGGTCATTCCCCGGACACAAAGGTGCCGATCAGATCCCATGATCTGACCGGCACTGTTCGACGCAAGGTCGAAGCGGGTCAGTAGTAGTAGCGACGGCCGCCGACCGCGCGTCCTGCCATGCCCATGAGGTTGAGGATCAGGCCAATCACCACGAGGATGATGCCGATCGTCCAGAGGATCGGGATCGATGCCAGAAACCCGATGATCAGTAGGATCACGCCCAAGAGGATCATGTCACGCTCCTTGTCAGTTGGTCCGTTTGGCTGCCCGAACCGGGGACAGCCCGGCCGGCTCGATTTCAGTAGTCTAGCAGGATTGTACTATCATTTGATAGCCACACTATCAGCAACCCGGGCAGTTGGATGATGCGGCCAACAGCTCTACAGGAGACTGATCCATGAGCGGTCACAGTCGGATCCAACACCTCCTCGGCCGGCGATGAGCGATCAGACCCGCTCCGACCTTCCCTGGAACGACTCGCCGGATGATGATGCGGTCGTCCCCGGCGGGACCGAGCCTGACCCGGCAGAGGTGGTTGGCAGCGACGAGAACCCGCGCGACCTGGCGTCACCGCGGGTCCCCGACCCCAACACGCGCGAGACCCTCGACGAGCGGCTCTCGGAGGAGGAGCCGGACCGTCCGGTGGGCCGGGCACCGGCTGGGCCCGTGCGCCTGATCGACGACCAGGACGGCGCGGATGACGCCGAGCCAGACATCAACGATGATGATGATGACGAGGACGACGACGCGGACCTCAGTGCTGAGGAGGCTGCCATCCACGTGATGGATGAGTGAGCCGGATTCCACGGTCAGCGTCGGCACCCTCGGTTGTGCGAGTGTCGTACAGGAACTGCATCTCGTGAGCAAGGAGGAGTGATGACCACACTCGAGAATCGTCCCAACACCGCGCTGCTCGTCATCGACGTGCAAAACGGCGTCGTGTCGAAGGCCCATGAGCGCGACGCCGTGGTGGCGAATGTCGGAAACCTGGTCGAGAAGGCACGTCAGGAGCAGGTCCCGGTGGTCTGGGTCCAGCACAACGACGACCAACTTGCGCGTGGCAGCGAAGCGTGGCGGATCGTCCCGGAGCTGACCCGTGAGGACGCCGAGCCGCTCATCGAAAAGAGCTATGGCGACTCCTTCGAGGGCACCGACCTCGAGTCAGTGCTGTCGGGGCTCGGGATTGGACGGCTCGTCGTGGTGGGCGCACAGACCGACGCCTGCATCCGTTCGACACTCCACGGAGCGCTGGTCCGCGGCTATGACGCCACCCTCGTCAGCGACGCGCATACCACCGAGGATCAGTCCGAGTGGGGCGCGCCCCCGCCGGACCAGGTCATCGCCCACACCAACCTGTACTGGACCTACGAGACGGCGCCCGGACGTGCAGGCGGCACCGTCGATACCAAGGACGTCGACTTCAAGGGCTGACACGCCTCGGACCGTCAGGGACGGCGGTTACTTCGCCGCCGCCGCAGCCTTGAGGAGGTGCAGCACCGCTCGCTCGTCTGCGCGAAGCTGCACGTTGCTTGTGGTTGCCGCGGACGCGCTACCGAATCTGACCTTGAGCAGGCGGCCGTCCTCGTGCGCCGCGGACACCTGGGGATGCACGTAGCAGCGGCGGCACACGGCGACGGTGTTGCCCAATTGTGCGGCGGCCTCTCCTACCGCTTCGAGCAACTGGCGTTTGGCGGATGCCTTGGATTCGTAGGCACCCAGGCCGTGGAGGGTCCGCGCGGTGATCACCGTGCCCGCCCAGGTGCGAAAGTCCTTGGCGGAGAACTCACCGCCACCGATTTCGCGCAGGTAGTCGTTGACGTCGTCCGAGGTGACGCTGTGGGCTGCTCCGTCAGCGTCGAGGTACTGAAAGAGCTCCTCGCCCGGTAGCGTCGTGCAGCGCTGCAGGACGCTGGCCACACGACGATCCCGGACGTCTGCATCGACTTGTTTTCCGCCTTTTCCTCGAAAGCTGAGCCGGATTCGATCTCCGGAGACGGTGACGTGTCTGGAGCGCAACGTGGTGAGCCCGTACGACTTGTTGGACTTGGCGTACTCGACATTCCCGACGCGCACGAGCGTGAGATCGAGCAGCCGAACCACGGCCGCGAGCACGCGTTCGCGCACGAGACCCTGCTTGCGGAGATCCGCCTCGACGCGCTCACGGATTCGCGGCAATGCCTGCGCAAACTCGATGGTGCGGTCGTACTTGGTCTCATCGCGCAGCTCGCGCCACCTGGGGTGATACCGGTATTGCTTGCGTTTGCGCGCGTCTCGCCCGGTCGCCTGGATGTGACCGATCGGGTCGGTGCAGATCCACACGTCCGTCCATGCCGGCGGGATCGCCAGACTGCGAATGCGCTGCAAAGTCTCGGCGTCGCGGACTGCCGATCCGTCCGGGCGCCGATACCGGAATCCGTCGCCGCGAGGCAGCCGCTCGATGCCCGCCTTCGTGTCGCTGACCCAGCGCAGGTGGGCACGCCGCGCCTCTTCGATGTCAACAACCACGGGTGCAACCCCCCTCTCGGGCTAGCCTTCAGCGGATATCACGGATACTATCAGATTTACTGATAGTGACGCTATCAATCGCGGTCGTGGCCGAATGCCGAAGGCAAGCAGCAATTCAATCCTTCAATGCGCGTTCGAGCTGCTCCTTGTTCATCTTCGAGCGGCCCTTGATGCGCCTGTCACCGGCTTCATTGCGCAGTTGCGCGTATGTCCGTCCGCCGGCACCCGTATGCGACCGGAGCCCGCCGCGTCGTCCCGACGAGATGTCATGCAGTGACGAAGGACTTGCCTCTTTCGATTCGCCCGCGCGGGCACGTTCCTTGTTGACGGTGCGCGCGGCAATTTCCTCGGCGAGGTCCTCGCCGGTCCCGCGCTCCTCGAGGCCATCTTTGATGTGCTCGTACTGACGCTCCCGCTTTGCCGACCACGCTTTCACCGGCATCTCGCATCTCCTCCAATCCAGGATCGGGACCAAACTGATATTATACCGTCACTATCATATAATCTGCGACAGACAAGTATGGAGGTGAAGGCGATGGCTGAACCGAAGGACACCGACGGCCGCGAGCGACGCGTGGCCTCGGGCTTCCCTGACCCCGCCGACGTTCCGGGCCCCACCGAAAGCCTCCGCCGGCTCCATGGAGACGCCGAGGCAAGCCCCAAGCCGCCCAAATATGGCCGCGCCTCGGCCTCCACGGCGGGTACGGACGACTATGTCCCCATCGACGAGATGCTGCGAGGGTCGGGTGGGCTCGCCGACGGCGCCGCCGATCGCATTGCCGCATTCGCACAACGCATTGGCGACGAAACCGCCGAACGCATTCGTGCGGAGCTCGACCGGCGCGGCGTCGCGGAAAAGGCGAAGGCTGCCGGCATGAGTGCGGGGCAGATCGGAATCGCGGGCGTGCTGGGACTCGGTGCGCTTGGCGCCACCGGTACCGCCGTGATCGCCGGCCTCAGTCGCGTCATGCCCGTCTGGGCCGCCGCACTCGTCGCCGCCGGCGCATTCGGCATTCCGGCCGGCCTTCTCGCGCGTCGTGGCGTCAAAGGCGTCACTGCCGGACTTCAGCTCACGGGCTCGGCGTCGCCCAGCTAGCGGGACAAAAATAAGCGGGCGGCGCGTGCCGCCCGCCCTTGGGGAAAGTTTTCAACAGCAACGCGCAGATGGACCGCGCCTGACGCACATGATCGCGGCCCGAACGTGAATGGCGCGTTAACCCCACGTAACGAAACGCCAGCAGTGGAAGAGTCTCAGGCGTAGCGCTCGGCAAGTGTGCGCAGGGGTCCGGCGTGCCGCCCCGTATGCAGCACATCACCAACGGCGCTGCACACGGTCGTCGCGCTACAGGAGACGCCGAGCAACTGGGAAGCCTTATCGGAACCCGCCGGGTTGGGCGTGGGTTGGATCTTCCAGGCTGTGCCCGACCAATATTCAGCGAGCGTGACCGTGAGCCCGCTGCTGTTCTCGTACGAGCCAGACTCCCATGCACGCCGAGGAGGACACGCACGAGATGCCCACCAGCCGCGCGTTGATGTTGCCGATGAATCCTGGGGGATTCGGCGTGGACTGCACGCTCCACTCGGCGCCGTTCCACTGCTCCGCGAGCGTGCAGGAACTCGCACGAGGCTCCCGCCACTCAAGCCAACGGCCGTGCAGCGTGCATCGCTCACACAGGACACACTCTCGAGCAGGCTGTCGTGCCCCTGCAACGGAGGTGTGTTCTGTATGGACCATGTGGCGCCGTCCCAGCGCTCCGCCAGGGGGACGAATACTCCGTACTGCGGTTCGTACTGGCCGACAGCGGTGCACGCGGACGAATCAGCGCACGACACCCCGAGCAGTTCGGTGAGCATCGACCCACTGGGACTTGGGACTGATTCCAGCGACCAGGTCCCCCCGATCAAGCGCATCGCCAGGGGGACCTCACTTCCCGAGCCGTCGATTGCGTAGCCGGCAGCGGTGCACGCCGTCGTCGACACGCACGAGACGCCGAGCAATCGGCTGAAGGTTGCACCCGCCGGGGTGGGAGTCGGTTCGATCGTCCACATCGTGCCGTTCCATCCCTCAGCGAGGGCCACGTGCACACCCGCGGCCGTGCGGTATTGACCAACCGCAACGCAATCCGCCGTGGACACGCAGGACACGCCGGCGAGCCCGCTGAGCCGGGCGCCTGCGGGAACCGGGGTGCTCTGCACCGACCATGCGGTGCCGTTCCACGCCTCGGCGAGCGTGACGAGCCTCCCGCCGCTGCCCTTGTCCTGCCCGACGGCGATACATTCCGCGTTCGATGTACACGAGACACTGAGCAGCCGGTTGGTGGACGGACTGGGGTCGGGCGTGCTTTGCACTTTCCAGCTTGGCCCGGCGGCACTCACCGCCGCGGCGCCGAACAAATTAGCGAGCAGGAGTGCGGTACCAAGTGTCACTGCCCTGCGCATTCCTCTCCCTCCAATCGCCCGCACGATCGCCTGAATCGAGCGCAACTCTACGCGCCGGGCGGGACTGGGTTCAAGGTGCAGGGAGCGCTATACCGGTCCTGACGCCGTGGGTATCGGTGTCGGCGCTCCGCTGGGTGGCTGTCCCTGGCCATAGCCACCAGGCGGCACCGTCGTCGCCAGCGTCGACCAGGCGACGACCCCGGATGGAACGCTGACCGTAGGTGCTGTCCCCCACGCGCTGAAGGTGGTGGTCGTGCTCTCAGTCACCGCCCCGACCACCACCGTCGTGACATAGGAGATGGGCAGGTCGGAGCTCGGGGTGATGACGAGGTGTCCCGTGCCCGCGGGCAACCCATTGGTCGGTGGAACAGTACCGAGGATGCTCGTGGCCGCGATGCCTCCCGACGTCACCGACTGGGTCGTCGCCGGTGTCAGCATGATTTCGGACGCCTGGCTCGCGGTCGTGATCCCCGGCTGGAGGACCGCATACGGCCCGTTGCCGCTCACCACGGATACCCACTTGCCCGCCACCTTGGCGGCGTCGGCGGCGGCCACTCCGAGCTGATCCTCAACCGCGGGTCCATTGCCCTGGAAATAGACGACGTTGCTCGCCAGGAGCAACGTGAACTGCTCGGTGCCGTACCCGGCGACCAGCGTGATCGCCTGGCGTCCACCACTCCGACCGGCGTCACCGACGATGGTCTGGGTCGCCGGGCCCTGCAGGACCGAGACGTAGTGAAAGCCGTCGGCGGACCGGGTGGCGGTGACCGCCTGCTGGAAGAGCGCCTGTGCTTGATCTGCCGTGCCATTCGAGGTGGGACCGGTCGAGGGTCCCGCAGGCGGGGTCGGCGCCGCCGCATCCCCTTGCACGTGGCGGATGAGGAGGACACTCCCCACCCCGATCGCGGCCGCGAGGATGCCAGTTGCGGCAAAGAGCGAGACCGCCGTCAGGACCCGCGAGGCCCGCTTCGGCGCGGTCGTCGAAGGGGTGCTCGATGGAGCCGGCGGCCACGCCGGAGGCTGCGGAGGGTAGGCCCAGTGGTCGTCACTCATGGGTCACCATCGTGAGCCTTCACTCCTTTCGGTTCGCTTGCATCCATTCGACTACATCCACTCGATCGCATCCACTCGCTTGCGTCGGACGCCGGATCACCCCCGAAGGGGGTTGGACCTGTCGTCCAGTATGTGAAGAAGGGGCGCGACTTGGCCACCGAACCCGTTGCGACCGGGTGTCCCGAGCGCTGAAGGCCCCCTAACTGTCACGGTGACCCCTCCTAGCCCGCTGAGCCATCAGTCGGACGAGATCGACTTCGCGTCAGTGATCGCGGCGCTCCAGCGGTTCTCGACGATTCTTGCTCTCTGCGATAGCGAGAACCGCTTCCTGTGGATGAATACGGCGGCGACGATCTTCCTCGGTCGCCCGGAGGAGGAACTCCTCGGGCACAGCCTCCTCGAGTTCCTCGTCTCCCCCACCCGCGAGGAGGCCCTCGCCGGGTTTGCGCGCAAGGGTTCCGACGAGGGGCCCTACGGCGAGCACGAGTTCCAGTTCATACGGCCCGACCAGTCACTGGTCTGGGGCCAGGTTCACACGATCCGCCTCAAAGGCAAGGACGGAAAGACCTCATCGCGTCTGAGCGTCGTCGAGGACATCACCGCTCGTCATCTGGGCACTGCGCGAGAAAGCGTCCTCGCGGCCGACCTGCGCGGCTATCAGGCGCTTTTCGAGCGGGGCTCCCTCGGTCAGGTGATCGTCGACTTTGATTCGCAGTGCATGGAGGGAGCGAACGCGGCCTTCTGTGCGATGTGCGGGTACTCCGCAGCTGAGCTCGAGGGCAGCCATGTGGACATGGTGCTGCCCGCCGGCGACAACCCCGCAACCGACATGCGCGATCGCCTGGCCGACGGATCCATCAGACGGGCGTTCCCTGGAACGCGTCCTCCGCCGCTCCGACGGGACGACCCTGCCGGTGCTGGCCACCCTCTCGGTCGTTCGCGGGGACGATGGCCGGCCCATCCGAATGATCGCGCTCATGCAGGACCTGACTCCGCAGCGCATCGCTGAGGGAACCGAGCGCATTGTCGAGGCCAGGCGTCTCCAGGCGGCTGAACTCACGCTCTTCATGGCCCAGCACGACCCCTTGACCGGGCTCCCGGATCGCTCGGCACTGATCGAACGGCTCTCCGCGCTCGCCGCGTCAGGGCATGGAGCGCGAGCGTTGATGCTCGTGGATATCGACGATTTCAACGCCATCAACGACTGGTCTCGGCCATGCGGTCGGCGACGCCGTGCTGCTCGAGGTTGCGAGCCGTCTGACCGAAGCCTTCCCCCAGCTCCTGGTGGCACGCTACGGCGGCGATCAGTTCGCGGTCGCCGCGCCCTTCGTCGTCGACCTCGCCCGGGCGAACGCCACCGCCGCGATCGTCCGCGCTCTGCTCGATCCAGCAATCGAGGTCAGTGGCGAGACCGTGCGAGTTACTGCCAGCCTTGGCATTGCGCTGCAGGAGGTTCGCGAATCGTTCTCGACGCTGATCCGCAACGCGGACTCGGCATTGGCGCACGCCAAGGATGCGGGCCCGGGACAGTACCGAATCTACGACGATGAGATGCGCTTGCGCAGTCAGGACCGGCTGCGGATTCGCGACGGCCTCCGGGTTGCGCTGGCGGCGAACCAGTTCAGCCTTGCGTATCAGCCGATCGTCCGGCTCTGTGACCGACACATCCTCGGTGTTGAGGCGCTCCTGCGCTGGTCTCACCCGGAGCGTGGCCCGATATCGCCGGTCGACTTCATCCCGGTGGCCGAGCAGAGCGGCCTCATCATGCCGATCGGCGACTGGGTGATGAACACCGCGTGCGCAGATGTGCTCTCGCTTCGTGGTGACTTCGACCTCTACGTGTCGGTGAACGCGTCAACGCGTCAACTGATGGACAACCGGTTCGGAGACTGGGTCGAGGAGGTGCTCGGACGGACCGGCCTCGCGCCGAGCGCGCTGATGGTCGAAGTCACCGAAGGCGCATTGATCCAGGAACTCGATGTGATTCGCGCCGCATTCGACAAGCTGCGCTCCCGCGGTGTGCGAGTGGCAATCGACGACTTCGGGACCGGGTACTCCTCGTTGTCGCGGCTGCAGAGTTTGCCCGGTCGACATGATCAAGCTGGATCGCGCCTTTGTCACCGACCTGGACACGCGGTCGGAGGCCCGCGGCATGGCCGCCGCAATTCTGCAACTTGGCGTTGCCATTGGCGCGAGCGTTGTCGCGGAAGGCGTCGAGACCGAAGCCGAGGCAAACACCCTCCGTCGAGCTCGGCTACACTATCGGACAGGGCTTCCTGTTCGCACGACCGATGCCTATCGATGCACTCGCTGGCCGCCTCGCGACGCTCGGGCGACCTCCCGGCTCCGTGGAGACGCGCCCTCAGCAGCCGGTCGCTGACCGGGTGACGGCCGGTCTCGTCAGTGAGCCGCGTGCAGCAATCCTCTCTTGATGCTCGGTGCCATTTTCCCTTATAGAGCCAGTCAGATGACGGGCGGGGTTGACCGTTTCCGGGATGCCTGCTACGGTCGGTGGACCGTCCGCGGCCGCTCACGACACTCTCATGGAGGCGCCTCGTTGCTCGCTCGCCGCGTGTCTCTCGCCGCATCCGCGGGCGCGATCGCACTGCTGGTAGCCGGCTCACCCATCGGCCAGAAGAACGTCTCTCGCCGATCAGTTCACGCAGCGGCTGCAGTCACTTTCGGCGCAGGCAAGGGCATTGAACCGGAGATCACGCTCGTACAGCCACGCCAGCTCGGCCGCACTCGGGAATGCTCTGCCTCAGAGCAGGCCATGGCGGCACACAAACGCATCTGGCGACTGGCCCAGTTGCAACTCGATGCCGCGAACAAGAACCTCGCGAACACCACGGCACAACTGCAGGTTGTTCAGGGCCAATACTCCACCGACCGGGGTGAGCTGCTCAGATTCTCGTCCGCGTCTACGAATCACCGCGGATGGATCGGTGACGCGATCCTCGTGGACAGCAAGAGCTTCCAGGACGCGATGGACGCGTTGACCAGTGCCGACCAGGTGAGCGCAAGGTGCAGCAGCTGGTCAGCCAGATCAAAGGGAAGCGCGACCAACTGGACGCACTGCACACCCAACAGGCGCACGACCAGCAGCGGCGAACCAGCTCGTCGACAGCCTGCAGTCGCTCTCGCCGGCGAGCAGCACACCGAGGAGTCGTCGTACCGCCAGCAAGCCTCGTCACTGCAAGGGAAAGCCGCGTCACTGCTGTCGCAACTGCACAGTCGTGCAGTCCAAGATCGCGCAGGTGCGACGCGAGCAGGAGGCGGCTGCTGCGGCAGCGGCTGCGGCTGCTGGTGCCGGGCGCCGCGCACGTCGTCGGCAACGCTCTACCGCCTTTTGCGTTCGGCCCCAGGTCGACGGATTCCCGTGGGGTCAGTGCACCTGGTACGTCGCTTCGCTTCGCAATGTCTACTGGAGCGGGAACGCATGGCAATGGGCGTACACCGCTCGCGCAGCGGGGCGCCCGGAGGGCAGGACGCCGCGGGTCGGTAGTCTCGTCGTGTTCGGCCCCGGTCACGGATACAGCGGCTTTGGTCATGTTGCCTACGTGGTCGTCGGTCCAGAGCTCCACGAGCTTCACTGTGAACGAGGCGCAACATGCTCGGGCTCGGCTGGGTCGACCAGCGACATATCGGGTCGCTCTACGACGTCGAAGCCTTCATCTATTAGCAGTCCGGACGCCGAGGAAATGCTCGACAAGCAATTTGAGGCATCACTCCAGAAGAGTCCGAATCCGGGCGGTTGGACCTACGTGGTCATGCCCGACTCGGCTGCATTCTTTGGGACACGGGGACTGGTGAAAGTGCGCGGCACCATTGACGGACACCCCTTTCGCAGCGCCTTCATGGCGATGGGTGACGGTACCCACAAGCTGCCGGTGAAGACGGATGTGCGAAAGGCGATTGGGAAGGAATCGGGCCAGCGCGTCAAGGTGCATCTGACGGAACGCCTCGAGGGCTGAGCCGCTGTCGTGCCGTCGCACGACCAGGTGAGCCCTCGCCGCTGCATCGCAGGCGGCTGTCGAGCGCCGCACGCATATCCTTCCGTTGGGCACCGCCCGCGCAATGTCAACCAAATCACCTCCCGCACGCACGCCCGCTGCCACCGGACTGCTCCTGGGGCTGTCCGCCTATATGTTGTGGGGTTTGTTTCCGCTGTTCTGGCCGCTGCTCGAGCCTGCGAACCCCGTCGAGATCCTGGCCTGCCGCATCGTGTTCTGTTTTGTGGTTGTCGCGATACTGCTCGCGGCGCGACATCAACTGCGCGGTGTACGGCGCATGGACCGAGGCACCCTGCTGCGGCTGTGCGCGGCGGGCATCGCTATCGCGATCAACTGGGGTGTCTACATCTGGGGCGTCAACAACGGACACGTCATCGAGACAAGCCTCGGATATTTCATCAACCCACTCGTGACGATTGGTCTCGGCGTCGTGATCCTGCACGAGCGATTGCGTCGAGTGCAGTGGTGCGCGGTTGCGCTCGGCATCTGCGCGGTCGCGGTCCTGAGCTTCGACTACGGCCGGCCTCCCTGGATTGCGCTCGCGCTCGCGTGCTCGTTCGGCACCTACGGATTCCTCAAGAAAGGTGTGCGCGCGTCCCCGCCGGAAGGACTGCTCATCGAGGGTGCGGTACTGACCGTTCCCGCGCTCGCCGTTCTCGCCGTCCTGGCGCTCGCCGGCAGCGCCACCTGGGTGGGTCACAGTGCCAGCCCGGGACACCTGCTTCTGCTGATCTCCGCCGGACCGGTGACCGCGTTCCCGTTGTTGTGCTTTGCCGGCGCTGCCACACGCCTTCCCCTGTCGACGATGGGCCTCCTCCAGTACGTGACCCCCGTGCTGCAGTTCGCGATCGGCGTGCTGATACTCCGCGAGGCCACCTCGATCGCCTTGCTGGCCGGATTCGCCCTGGTATGGATCGCGCTGACGATGCTCGCTCTGGACGGCATCCGGCACCGGACACGGCTGCCATATCCTGTGGCCGCCTAGCGTCGACACGCCGGGAGCCGGCGATTCGAAGCAAGGCAGTATGCCGTTATGGGAGGCGGTGCCCCCGCCGGGCGAACGCCGGGGGCTCAGCCGGCGACTTGGCGAGTTTGCGCCCTTTTCGACGATTTCTGGCCATTTTTACCACATCTTTGCCTCTGGCTGCATAAGATCAGAAAGCACGCAAAGGCCAGTAATCGTCGATAATATCGGTTGAATTGGATGAGCTCACCAATCCCTACCGCCCCGGCGCGGGAACGCCGCCTCCTGCGCTTGCCGGCCGTGACGAGCTCATCAACCGTTTCGGGGTCGCGTTCCGGCGCGCCGTGGCCGGTAGACCGGGCAAGAGCCTCCTGATGATCGGACTGCGCGGGGCAGGGAAAACCGTCCTGCTCAACCGGTTCGTCGAGATCGCTGAGCAGGAGGGCTTCCGTGTGGGGCTCATCGAGGCGCCCGAGCACGGCCACTTCCCCTCGCTGCTCGCCGCGCGTCTCCGCCGCATCCTCCTCCCCTTGAGCACCAACGTCGTCTCGACCGCGGTCACGCGTGCCCTCCGCGTCCTCAAGACCTTCACGCTGCAGCTTCCGGACGGCACGCGCGTCTCCATCGACGTCGATGCCCTGCAGGGCGTGGCCGACTCCGGGAACCTGGCCGACGACGTGACCGACCTCCTGGTCGCGTGCGGCGACGCGGCGCGCGACCGCGGCACTGGCATCGTGCTGGCGATCGACGAGCTCCAGTACCTCGAGGCCGATGAGCTGTCCGCGCTGATCGTCGCGATCCACCGGACCAACCAGCTCAACCTGCCGGTCATCCTCACCGGTGCGGGACTGCCCCAGCTGCGAGCGCTCGCCGGAGAAGCCAAGTCCTACGCCGAGCGGCTCTTCGACTTCCCGGAGATCGGGTCGCTCAACCCCGAGGACGCTCGCACCGCCCTCGCCGTCCCAGCCGAGGAAAGCGGCGCGTCGATCGAGGATGCGGCCCTGGACAGCATGGTCGAGCGCTCCCATGGGTACCCATATTTCCTCCAGGAGTGGGGCTATCACGTCTGGAACGTGGCGCCATCCAGTCCGATCACGCTTGACGATGTCGATCGAGCCGCGCCACGCGTGCAGGAGCAACTCGACGAGAACTTCTTTCGCGTTCGGCTCGACCGCCTGACCCCGCGCGAGCGCGAATACCTGGTGGCCATGGCCGCGCTGGGCCCCGGCCCTCATCGTTCGGGCGACATTGCCGAACGGCTCGGCGTACGAGTCGAGTCGGTCGCTCCCCGAAGGGCGGCGCTGATCGCCAAGGGGATCATCTACAGCCCAGCGCACGGTGATACGGCCTTCACCGTGCCGCTCTTCGACGACTTTCTGCTCCGCGTCGTCCCCGAGATCTGACTCATCACGGGCGTCCCCGCACCCCCGCGGCGTAGCCTTGCCCAGCCTATGACCGACACCGAACTGGTCCATCTCGCCATCGAGGGTGGGATCGCCACCGTCACCCTCGATTCGCCGCACAATCGCAACGCGCTGTCGCGCCAGCTGGTCGCCGAGCTCACCGAACGGCTCACCGCCGCCGCCGAGGACGCGACCGTCAGGGCAGTCGTGCTCACCCACTCCGGCACTACGTTCTGCGCCGGGGCCGATCTGTCCGAGGCATCCACCGGACCGATGGGCGGTACCGCGACCGGCCTGCTCGCCGTGCTCCGGGTGATCGTCGACCTCCCGCGTCCTGTTATTGCCAATATCGACGGTAACGTGCGGGCTGGTGGCATCGGCTTGATCGGCGCCTGCGACATCGTCGTTGCCGGCCCGCGCAGCACCTTCGCGATCACCGAAGCCCGTCTCGGGCTCGCAGCCGCGGTCATCTCGGTCACGGTGCTGCCGCGCATCGACGAGCGCTCCGCGGCCCGTTACTACCTGACCGGGGAGACGTTCGACGGCGCCGAGGCACAGCGCATTGGGCTGGTCACGCTTGCCGCCGACGACGCGACCGCGGCGGTGGCCGCAGTCATCGCCGATCTCCGCAAAGCCTCGCCGCAAGGCTTGTTCGAGTCGAAACGCATCGCCAACCGGCAGGTTCGTGAGGCGATCGACCGGTACGGGCGCGACATGGTGGAGCTCTCGAGCCGGCTCTTCGCCTCCGAGGAGGCGCACGAAGGCATGACCGCCTTCCTGGAGCGCAGGCCGCCCCGCTGGTCGCAGTGATCACGACCGAGGGGGGCGAGGACATAATCCGCGCGGTGACCAGCGAAGCCTGGAGTTCCGGCACGAGTTCCGCCGCTGCCCTGCGCCAGGTGCTGCTCTGGGCTTCTCGGCGCCAGCAGATCAAGCGGGCGATCACCGCCGCGCCGGTCACCAGCGGCGTGGTTCGCCGATTCGTTGCCGGCGATACCGTCGAGGATGCGCTCCGGGTCACCCGGGAGCTGACCGCCGACGGCCTGCTCGTCTCGTTGGATCACCTCGGCGAGGACACGCTCGACGCCTCGGCGGCGACAGCCGCAGTCGACGCCTATCGCCTGCTCGCGCACCGCCTGTCGGAGGAGGGTCTTGCGGACCGCGCAGAGATGTCGGTGAAGCTGTCCGCGGTGGGACAGGCCCTCGACGAGTTGATGGCACTCCGCAACGCGCGTCTCATCTGCGAGGCCGCTCGCGACGCGGGAACGTCGGTCACCATCGACATGGAAGATCACACGACCACCGATTCGACGCTGCGCCTGGTGGGTCTGCTGCGGAAGGACTTTCCCTCGACGGGCGCTGTGCTCCAGGCATCGCTGCATCGCACCGAGGATGACTGCCGCGCCCTGGGCTTTCCGGGTTCGCGCGTGCGCCTGTGCAAGGGCGCGTACCAGGAGCCGGCATCACTGGCGTGGCAACGCCCCGACGACATCCGCGCCGCCTATCTCCGCTGCATGGCGACGCTCATCGTCGGCGGAGGGCTGCCGATGGCCGCGACGCATGATCCGAAGCTCGTCGACGCAACCGGCCGGCTGATTGGCGAGCTTGGCGGTCGTGACTTCAAGCACGAGTACCAGATGCTCTACGGCATCCGCCCCGACGAGCAACACCGCCTGGTCATGGCCGGCGAGACCGTCCGCGTGTACGTGCCGTTCGGCGTGCAATGGTATGGATACCTCATGCGCCGCATGGCCGAGCGACCCGCAAACACAGCGCTCTTTCTGCGCGCGCTGATGAGTTGCAGCTGATGGCCGCGGACCTGCAGGGACGGCGCGTCGCGGTCACTGGCGGCGCCGGTTTCATCGGCGTGCACAGCGTCGAGGCGCTCCTCGATGCCGGCGCCGAGGTGCTGGTCATCGACGACCTGCGCCACCAGTCGTACCGGCCACTTCCCGACGCCGCACGCCTCGAGATCGCGGACATCGCTGAGGGCGCTGCACGCACCGCCATCGAGTCGTGGAAACCGAACGCCGTCCTGCATCTCGCCGCGCAGGGGGGTGTCAATCGATCCTGGCGCGAGCCCGCCGCCGATGCGCACATCAACGTGCTCGGCACGGTGAGCATCCTCGCCGCCGCGATGTCATCGGGATGCCGCCGCGTGGTCGTGGCCTCGTCTGGCGGCGCGCTCTATGGCGCGGCCACGCGCTTGCCCACGCCTGAGGACGAGCCCTCGAAGCCGCGCTCGCCGTACGGCACCGCGAAGCTGAGCATCGAGCACTATCTCGGTCACTTCACGCGCGCGGGCGCGCTCGACGCACTGGCGCTCCGCTACGGCAACGTCTATGGGCCGGGACAGGACGGTACCGGCGAAGCCGGTGTGGTCGCGATCTCCAGTCATCGACTGCTCGCGGGCAAGGCGCCGGTGTTGCGCGGCGACGGCGCGCAGACACGCGACTTCACGTACGTCGGCGACATCGTGGCTGCCAACCTTCTCGGGCTCGCGTCCTCGGTCACCGGTGCGGTCAACATCGGAACCGGCGTCGAGACGTCGATCGGGGATCTGATCGCGCGCCTGTGCACGCTCGCGGGCTTCTCCGGTGAACCCGATCGCGAACCGCTCCCGCCCGGTGAGGTGGCACGCAGCGCGCTCGACAACGCGCTGGCCGCGACCCGTCTGCAGTGGCGTCCGCAGGTGGGCCTCGACGATGGTCTCGCACGCACCCTGGAGAGCTTCCGCGGGCAGCCGCGCTGATCAGACCGTCGTGTGCGCTGCGGTGATCAACCCTGAGACGTCGAGCACGACGGCCACCACGACGAGCAGTGCGATCGCTGACACCCGGAACAACGACATCTGACCTGCCCGCCGCCACGCCAGTGTCCACGCCGTGATCGGCGCCGCAGCGGCCGCCGCGACCAGCAGGTAGCGGGCCTGCGGCTGCAGGTCGAACGTCGCTGAGTTGAGCACCGACTGCGCCACCGCGACAAGGATCACCACCAGCAGCCATGCCGCAATGGCACGCCGCCGCGTGTCCCAGGTTGGCCAGGACCGCACCACCGCGACGCACGCCGCAATCGTGGCCAGCGCGATGACCGCGCCCGCGACCACGCTCGGCAGCGGCCGCAGGCCGAGGATCGATATCGCCACGAGGTGCGCGCCGTTGCCGTACATCCCCACCAGGCTCACGGCGGTGGCGGCCAGGTAGCCGCGCACCTGCGCGAGCGAGTTGAAGAGCTGCCGCTGTGCGGTGATGGGATGCAGTGGCGGGAGTGGGCTGCCGAACACCACCGCGTTGCGGACGAACCACCAACCGGCGAAGAGCACCACCGGCAGCACGAGCGCCGCCACCTGGGTCGCGCGGAGCTGGCCCGCGAAACGCACGACGACCAGCATCAGCAGCAGCGCCGCGAGCGTCCAGACCGTTTCCTTGGCGAGCACCGCGAGCGCCACGGTCAACCCGACCCCGAGCGCAAGCCGCGCACTGAGACGCTCCGCCTGCATCACGTGCACACCGGCAAGCACCAGCAGCGCACCGGCAAGCCAGGCGAGGTTGTCGTCGTTGATGGCACCTGCCAGGTACTGCGCCTCGGGCAGCAAACCAAAGAGCGCAGCCGCGCCGACCGCAAGCAAGGGCCTGCTGGGAAAGAGACGCCTGCCGACCGCATAGACCACCAGGATCGTGAGCACACCGAGCGCCACGGAGACCAGCCGGACCACGCGCGCATCGTCGCCGCTCAGCTTCGCGACGACAGCGCCGAGCAGGTAATACAGCGGTGGCTGCTGGCGCTCGGGCTCGCCGGCCGGAGGAAGGCGCAGATGCTCCGCAATGCCATTGATGTAGGTCAGATGCGACAGCTCGTCGGGCGAGGCGCCAATCGGTGTGATGCGCGTGTAGGCGATGGCGAATCCCGCGAATGCCGCGACCACCGCACCGAGCAGCACGTGATCGAGGTGGCGAACCTGCACACGCGCGGCGACCGCGGCGGCGCTCATGGCAGTCGCGACGCGATATCGGCTCGCACCCACACGGTGTCCGGATAGCTCTCGTATTTGCTGACATAAGCGCCGCTGTTGAGCAGCGTGGCTATCTCGGGGAATATCTGTTGTGCCAGAGCGTCGACCACGATGAGCGCCGGACGTTGCCGCGCGACGTACTGCTCGACGGGACCACCGGGCCCAAGGAGCACCTCGTCGTTATAGATCGGCGGGGTCGGCATCACGACCTGCAGGTCGGCAAGCGCGTACACCCAGGCGTCGTATGACCAGACGGCTGCGCTGGAACCGCGGAGCCCCGCGGAGTTGATCCAGGCGGCTACCGCGGCGTCACCGTTGACGCGATAGTCGAAGTGGTTCGTCCACTCGGTCCGGAACGAAGGGCTGAACAGGGATGCGACCGCCCCCCCGTAGTAGTCACTCAGGGTGTGCGAGTTCGATGAGGAGGGGGCGAGCGGGAGCCAGTCGAGGCCGGCGACTCTGGCCATGAGCAGGACGATGATCAGCCCCGCCGTTTGCAGCCCGGGACCGACCAGCGCCATCCGGTCATGAACGCTGCGTTGCCACAGCGCGCCAAATGGGATTCCCGCGACGAGCAGGGCGAGCGGCGCGACGGCTGGCGCAAGAAAGTGCGGGTATGGTTGCCCCGCGATCGCAGTGACCGTCAAGGTCGAGCCCGCCCAGAGCATGAGCACCCAGTCGAGGCGCGCGCGACGCCGGCACGCGAACGCGCCGAGCACGATCAGCAGCACCGCGAGACCGGCGAACGCGAAGTGCAGCAGCCCGCCGACCTCGCTCTTCGGAAGCGCGTCCTGGGTGTAGTCGACGTAGAAACCCGCAAGCGCAAACGCAACCGTCCCCGCACCGGCGGTGATGATGGCGGCGCTCAGCCACGCGATGGTGAGCGCCCCGGCGGTGATCAGGAAGACGAACGCATCTCGACGCAACAACTTTGGCGCAAGCAGCATCGCCAGGAAGAACGCCGAGGACTCGGCAACGGCGGTCTGTTGATAGGAGATCGCCAGCGCCATCAGCACGCCGACCGCAACCGGCCAGCGTGGGATCCGGCGTGGCGCGCCGCCCGCGTCGGTGCGGACGTCCCCCTGAAGAATGCGCACCAGGACGATCGCTCCCGCCCACGACAGGGGCGCGATCATCAGGCTCTCGGGGAGCGCAAGTTCCGCATCCAGGAGTGGCGGGCCCAGGGCGATCGCGGCAAGGAGACCCGCGACCATCGCTCGTCGTGGCGTGTACAGCCGCACGCCGGCCCAGACGATGGCGCAGATGCTGATGAGCCCGGTCGCAAGCGTCAGCAGGTGCAGACCGACTTCGCTCGTGCCGAACAGCTTGAACTCGAGTGCGATCGTCCACAGCATCCCGGGCGGCTTGTTGTTCCAGGTCTGCGAGTAGAGGACCTTGCCCTGCAGCAGTTCGCGAGCGACATTCAGGTAGCCCGCCTCGTCCGTGTACCAGTGGGGCTCCATGAAGGACGGCAGGCGGAGGATGACCAGCGCCAGCAGTCCCGGTAGCGCGGCCCTGCGCACTACGAATGCTCTCGGCGGGCACCCTCCGGTCGCCAACTCATCGCCAGCGAGATCCGAAGACGGATCACATCGCGCATCGCACGCGCGACCGGGATGAGCCGGCCCCCCGAACGGCGGCCGGCCAGACGCGGCAGATGCTCGACGGGGGTCTGGATCACGCGGAAGCCGAGCCGGTGCGCTTTGAAGAACATCTCGGGATTGAACACCGCGGAGCGTGCGCGGATCGGCGTCACGCCGTTCCAGACCTCGCGCGTGAACACCTTGAGCCCGCAGTCGAAGTCGCGCTCGCGGATGCCGAAGGCGAGACGCACCACGCGGTTGTACACCCCGCTGACGAACGATCGGTACCACGGGTCGGCGCGGCGTTTGCGTATGCCCGCCACCATGTCGGCGTTGTCGAGCATGGCGAGCAATCTGCCCAGATCGCGTGGGTCGAACTGGCCGTCGCCGTCCATGAACGCGAGCACCTTGCCGCGTGAGGCACGCAGCCCGTCGCACACCGTGATCGCATACCCGCGTTGCGTTCGGTGCCTGACCACCGTCAGGTTGGCGACGTCGTCGCCCATCGCTGTGCGAGCGGCCGCGACCGTGTCGTCCTGGCTCGCGTCGTCGACCAGCACGATCTCGTAGGTCCTGCCGCCCTCGCCCAGGACTTTCATCACGTCCTGGAGGACCGTCCCCATGTTCAACGCCTCGTTGTGGGCCGGGATCGTGAGGCTGACGTCGACCTCGGGTAGCGCCACCGGCGCTACGCCACCGTCTCCGCTGCTGGAGCCGGAACCTGCGCCTTGCCGGTGGCCATGCGCGGCCGACCGCTGACCCAGTCGACATCCGACACGCCGACCTGCGAGACATCGACGCGATCGAGATGCTGCTCGACGGTGGTGAGGACCGAGTTGATCAGGGTGCTGCGAAGCTTGTGCGCCTCGAGACCAAGGTCCACCAGCAACTGATGCTTGGCATTGTAGAAATGGGTGTCTTTCTCGAAGCGAGGATTCGGCAGGTGGTCGATGGTGGTTTCGCCACCGTGCGCCGCGCGAGCGTCACGGACCAGCTCGGCAAGCTGCAGCACTGAGAACTGCTCGGTGAACTGGTTGAAGACGCGGAACTCGCCGGGCTGCGCGGGATGCTCGATGCTCAGCTGCACGCACGCCATGGTGTCGCGGATGTCGAGGAAACCACGCGTCTGGCCACCGCTCCCGTACACCGTCAGCGGCTTGCCGATCGCTGACTGGACGATGAAGCGGTTGAGCACCGTCCCCCAGATCCCGTCGTAGTCGAAACGGGTGGCGAGCTCCGGATGCATCGCCGTCTCCGGTGTCGTGCAACCGTAGACAACGCCCTGGTTCAGGTCGGTCGCCGCGAGGCCCCAGGCCCTGCACACGAAATGGATGTTGTGGCTGTCGTGCACCTTCGAGAGGTGGTAGAAGCTGCCCGGCAGCTTCGGATAGGGCAGGGTGTCGGTCCTGCCGTTGTGCTCGATGGTGATGAAGCCCTCTTCGATATCGATGTTCGGCGTGCCGTACTCGCCCATGGTGCCCAGCTTCACGAGGTGGCACTCGGGCGCGTGCTCGTGGATCGCGAACAGCAGATTGAGGGTCCCGGCCACATTGTTGAGCTGGGTCATCACAGCGTGATCGCGGTCGATCATCGAGAACGGCGCCGACCGCTGCTCGGCGAAATGCACCACCGAGTACGGCTTGGTGGATGCGATCAAGTCGGCAACAGCATCAGCGTCGGTGAGGTCCAGGTTGCGCCACTCGATCTCGCCCCCACCCTCTTCGCGCCAGCGCTCGACGCGGGTCTCCATCGTGGAGATGGGAATGAGCGACGAGGTGCCGCACTCGAGGTCCCAACGACGGCGAATGAGGTTGTCGACTGCAATCACGCGGTAGCCCTGGCTGGACAGGTGCATGGCCTGGGGCCATCCGAGATAGCCATCCGCACCGAGCACGATCACCGTTCTGTCAAGCATGCAAGAAGCTCCTGAGATTGTTTGAGACACTGCGACCTTCGCGAAGCAGTGCTTTCGAAGGGGTTATCGACTGCGATTATGCCTACCCGGTCACCCCACCGGCCATCTCACCCCTCACGGCACGCTGAGAGCGGCCACTTTGCAGTCAACTGCGCGTACTGCAGGTTGACAGGCCCCGTGCCATTGATGTGCCGCACGCCATTGTCCTGAATCGACCTGGAGCCGGACAAAAGAGCGACAATCAACTTTCGTGTCGATCTCGGGTTTTGCTCGCCGTGGGCGTCTGCTCCGGGCGGCGATCACCAGCGTCGTCACCATTGTTGTGTTGGTGCTCGTCTGGCGCCTGTTTGGTGGACACAATCTTCACTGGCAGGGAATCAACCCCTCTGCAGGGTCGATCCTTCTCGCCGCGTTCGGTGCAGCCTGCTTCCTGGTCGGGAGAGCGTGGCGATTCGGGGCCTTGCTCCAGCGCCGAGATGGCAGCTGGCGTGAGCTCCTCGGCGCCACCGCGGCCTCGTGGGGAGCCGGCTTGCTCCTGCCGGGACCCTCCGCGGACGTGACCTTCGTCGCGCTGGCGAGAGCTCGATTCGCCGTCGGCGTGGCCAGGGGCTCCGGCAGCGCGATCGTCGCGAGGATCCTCGACGTGGTCAGCCTGGCGCTCATCGCGGTGGTTGCCTCCTTCTTCACCGCTCGTGCCGAGCCGGCCGCCGTCGTCCTCGCCGCGGCAGGCGCCTTTGCGGCCGGCATGTGCGCGCTGCTTGCGCTGATCATTCCGGGACCGCGGACGATCGTGACCCGCATCGCGGCTCGCATCCCGAAGCTGGGCGGCCTGGCGGCTCGCGCGGAAGCCGAGCTCGAGGAGCTGAACAGCCTGTCACGCTGGGCCAACCTGGTCGCGAGCACGATCTTCTGCCGCATCGGCACCGTGATCCAGTACACGGCGCTGATGAGCATGGTCGGGCTTGGTGGCCTGGGGTTCTGGTCAACCTGGTTCGTGCTCTCGATCCGCACGCTGCTGCTCACCATCCCGATCCAGGGAATCGCCGGCGTCGGAACCGGACAGGCCTGGTGGGCCGGGGCCCTGTTTGTCGAAGGCGTCGGCGGGGAGCTGGCGGTCGCCGCCGGCCTCACCCTTCAGGCCATCGATCTGGCGGTCTCGCTGCCCGTCGCGGGCATCGGGAGCACGTTGCTCTTCCGCCGCCACAAGGAACCCGATGCGCAGGACCCGGGGGTCGATGTGGTGGGATCCCCTACTCCGGCGGCGCGTGAGCCGCTCCACGCGGGCTGACCGGACCCCGATCGGCTCACCACATTCGGAGGCGCGGCCATGCCCCTGATCACCAAGGACGCCGAGTACGACGTTGTCGTCATCGGCGCCGGTTCGACTGGCGAGAACGTCGCCGGGCGCGTGGTGCGAGGTGGGCTCACTTGCGCCGTCGTCGAGAGCGAACTGGTGGGTGGCGACTGCTCCTACTGGGCGTGCATTCCCAGCAAGGCGCTGCTCCGGAGCGCTCAGGCACTCCGAGCGGCGCAGTCAGTCGATGGCGCGCGGCAGGGAGCCACCGGCCAGGTCGACGCGCGAGCGGTCCTCCGCCGCCGCGATGCGTTCACCTCCCACTGGAACGACGAGGGTCAGGTGCGCTGGCTCGAGTTCCAACCATGTGGATCTCGCGCGCGGCACCGGACGGCTGGCCGGGGAGCGCACCGTCACAGTGACTCCGCAGGCCGGGGCGCCGTTCACGCTGAAGGCCCGGCATGCGGTCGCCGTCTGCACCGGCACGCGGGCCGCCATCCCACCGATCCCGGGGATCGAGTCGGCCCAGGCGTGGACGAGCCGCGAGGCGACCAGCGCGAGCGAGGTCCCGCGGCGGCTCGCGATCATCGGCGGTGGCGTGGTCGCCTGCGAGATGGCCGACGCCTGGCAGTCACTCGGGACTGAGGAGGTCACCATGATCGTCCGCGAGCCCCGGCTGCTGATGAACAACGAGGACTTTGCCGGCGAGGCGGTTCGCGCCGCGTTCCAGCAGCGCCGGATCGCGGTGCTCGTCGATACGGTGACCGAGCGGGTGACGCGGACCGAGAACGGCGACGTCGTCGTCGAGCTCGTGGGCGGAGCCACGGTCACCGGCGATCGGCTGCTGGTGGCGACGGGCCGGACGCCCCGGACGGGGGACCTCGGCCTCGACAGCGTCGGGCTGCGACCCGGCGCCTACCTCACCGTCGACGACACCTGTCAGGTCGTGGATGGAGGTGGGTGGCTCTATGCGCCCGGCGACGTGAACCATCGGGCGCTGCTCACCCACATGGGCAAGTACCAGGCGCGCGCCTGCGGTGACGCCATCGCCGCTCGCGCCAACGGCACGCTCGCCGGCGACCCGCCCGCGTGGTCGCAATACGCGGCGACCGCAGACCATGCCGCGGTGCCGCAGGTGGTATGCACCGACCCGGAAGTCGCGGCGGTCGGCCTCACCCACGCGGCTGCGGTGGCCGCCGGGATGAAGGTTCGCGCCGTGGACTACGAGATCGGCAACGTGTCCGGCGCGGCACTCCTCGCCGACGGTTACACAGGCCACGCGCGCATGGTCGTCGATGAGGATCGCAAGGTCATCGTCGGCGTGACCTTCGTCGGCGCCGGCGTCGGCGACCTCATCCACGCCGCGACGGTCGCGGTGGTCGGCGAGGTGCCGATCGACCGGCTCTGGCATGCGGTGCCGTCGTTCCCGACGACCAGCGAGATCTGGTTGCGCCTGCTGGAGACCTACGGCCTCTAGCCGCTGACCCGACCCGGGTCAGTTGCCGATGTGGTTCGCCGGGACCGTGCCCATGCGCCCGGACTGGAAGTCGGCGAGTGCCTGCGCGATCTCCGCATGCGTGTTCATCACGAACGGCCCGTAGTGCGCGACTGGCTCGCGAATCGGGCGGCCGCCGAGGATGAGCAGGTCGAGGTTCGGATGGCGGCTCTCCTGATGCGTGCTCGCGGTCGCGGTGATGACGTCGCCCGCGCCGAGCGCGGCCAGCTGACCCGACTCGATCGGCCGTCGTTCCTCGCCCACCGTGCCACTCCCGGAGAGCACGTAGATCAGGGCGTTGAAGTCACGCGGCCAGGGGAGCACCAGCCTCGCACCGGGGCTGACGGTCACGTGCGCGAGCGAGATCGGCGTGTAGGTCATGCCCGGACCCTTGTGCCCCGCCACCTCGCCGGCGATGACCCGCAACAGCGCACCGCCGTCATAGGACGACAGCAGGGCGACATTGCCGGCGCGGATGTCCTGGTACCGAGCGGGCACCCACTTCTGCGCCGCCGGAAGGTTCACCCAGAGCTGGAAGCCGTGGAAGAGCCCGCCGCTGGCGATCAGGTCCTCGGGCGGACGCTCGATGTGCAGGATCCCCGAGCCGGCGGTCATCCACTGCGTGTCGCCGTTGGTGATCAGGCCGCCGCCCCCGTTGGAATCCTGGTGCTGGAAGGTCCCGTCGATCATGTAGGTGACCGTCTCGAAGCCGCGATGCGGATGCCACGGCGTGCCCTTGGGCTCGCCGGGGGCGTACTCCACCTCACCCATCTGATCCATGTGGATGAAGGGGTCGATGAGGGCGGGATCGGTGCCCGCGAACGCGCGGTGCACGGGGAAGCCCTCGCCCTCGAAACCGCGCGGGGCTGTGACCACGCTGACCACCGGGCGCGGGGTGGTTGCGGCCGGATCCGGCTGCGGGATATGGGGAAGCGCGCTGATGTCGTCGACGGTCACTGCCGGCATGGGTTTTCCTTACAGAACAAGCGCTTTGGTCGGCGCCATGATGTTGCTGAGCTCCCAGCTGACGCCGGGGACATCGACATAGAGCTCGATCTCGTTGCCGTCGGGATCCGCGATGTAGAGGCTGTGCGTGACCGTGTGGTCGCTCATGCCGACAACGCGCACGCCCTGCTCGCGGCAGCGAGCGATCGCGGCACGCAACTCGTCGTCGGTGTCGCCGACCTTCAGTCCGAAGTGGTACAGCCCGACGTGGCGACCGCGCGGGAGATCCTGCGCATCCTCGCCGACCTCGATGAGCAGGAGCTCGTGATGGGTGCGACCGCTGCTGAAGAGCGCGACCGGCATGCGATCCAGCGAGCCGCCCTCCGGTGGTTGCAGCCGCTTCCAGCCCAGCACGTCGCCATAGAAGGCCGCTGACCGATCGACGTCATGCACGTAGAGGACGATGTGCCCCAGCTCTTTGATCTCCATGGCTGAGAGCTTACCCGGAGAGCCGGACGCCAAACGCCGCGGGTCGCAGCGTCGCTCCGGCGCATCGCGCGGCGCCGCTGCGCGAGGATGGAGCGATGCGCGCGTTCCGGCTCACGTCCCAGCAGATCGTCGCCGTGATCTACGTCGCCGCCATGTTCATGACGATCATGGACGTGACCATCGTCTACGTCGCCCTCCCGGCGATCGCGCGCAGTTTCGCGGTCAGCCCCGCGGCGACCGACGGCGTTGTGGTCGGCTACCTGGTGAGCCTCGCGGTGTGGATTCCGGCGTCGGGATGGGTGGGCGATCGCTTCGGCACCAAGCGCACCTTCCTCATCGCCATCGGCATCTTCACCACCGCGTCCGCGCTGTGCGGACTCTCCCAGTCGGTGTTGGAGCTGGTGCTCTTCCGGGTGCTCCAGGGCGCCGGCGGCGGGATGCTCACCCCGGTCGGTCTGGCGATGCTGTATCGCGCCTTTCCACCGGCACAGCGGGCGCGAGCCGCGCGCATCCTGGTGATTCCGACGGTGATGGCACCGGCGCTCGGGCCACTCCTCGGCGGTGCGCTGGTCGACGATCTTTCCTGGCGGTGGGTGTTCTTCGTCAACGTTCCGATCGGGCTCGGCGCGCTGGTGTTCAGCGCCCTGAAGCTCACCGAGCATCGCGAGCGCGCCGGCGAACGCTTTGACCTGCCCGGCTTCATCCTTGCCGCGGCCGGTTTTGGGCTCTTCCTCTACGCGCTCAGCGAGGCCGCGACCCTGGGTTGGACCGATCCCGTGATCGACATCACCGCCGCGGCCGGGGCGGTCCTGATCGCCTCGCTCGTCTGGGTTGAACTGCATGCGGAGCACCCGATGATCGACTTCCGGCTCCTCCACAGCCGCCTCTTCGGCGTCCTCAACCTCACCTCGATGTTCGCGTCCGGAGGGTTCCTCGCGCTCCTCTTCATCGCGCCCATCTGGCTGCAGACGGGACGCGGCTTCTCAGCCTTCGTCTCAGGGTCGAGCACGGCTCCGGAGGCACTCGGTGTGCTCGTGTCCTCGCAACTCGTCGGCCGGATCTACCCACGCATCGGCCCGCGGCGGCTGATTTCCGGCGGGCTGATCGGCGTGAGCATCGCCACCGTGACCCTCGCGTTCCTGCTGACCAGCAACCTCTGGGTGTTCCGAGGGGTCATGTTCCTGATCGGGATCGGCTGGGCCAACGTGGTGATCTCGATGAACGCCGGCGCGTTCGCACAGATCTCCCCGCGCGACACCGGGCGGGCTGCAGCGCTGTACAACGCCCAACGTCAGATCGCATCGGCCCTCGGCGTCGCCACCCTGGCCACCATCGTGAGCACGCAGGCCGCCCCCTCGGCGCTCGCCGGCAATGTCGGAGCCTTCCGTATCGCCTTCCTGGTGGCTGCCGCCTTCACCTTCACCGCCTCGATGATCGTGCTCGTCATTCGGGACAGGGATGCGGCCCCGACCATGCGCCAGCGAGCAGCGAGCCCAAGCCCGGCCGTGCCGGCGGCTAACGAAAAACGGCCTCGAGGAGGCCGATTTCGATACGAGGTCCGGTCAGCTCAGTGCGAGCAGGACTTGGCTTCTCCCGCCGAATCCGAGGTCTGGAACGAGTGGCCGCAGCCGCAGGTCCTCACCGCATTCGGGTTGTGGATGGTGAAGCCGCCGCCCATGAGCTCGTCGACATAGTCGATCTCGGCGCCGGTCAGATATTGCTGGGAGTAGGCGTCCACGTAGACCTTGAGGCCTCCGTCGACATCGACCACGAGGTCGTCCTCTTTGGGCGGATTCTCATCGAGGCCCATCCCGTACGAGAAGCCCGAGCACCCGCCGGACTGGATGAAGACGCGCAGTCCGAGCGCATGATCGGCCGGCTGGTCGGCGATGAGGCCCTTGAGCTGCTCACGGGCGGCGTCGGAGATCGTGACGGTCGAAGGAGAGGTAATTGCCATGGTGCTCATCATGATACGTCACACCCCCTTCGGGGAAACCTCACCACCAGCCCGAGACCTCTCCGCGACCGGCGCTCGATGCTGGATCGGCTCGCCGAGCAGGCCGCGAACAGAGGGCTCTCCGTTGTGCATGCGGTTGGCAGCCCCACCAAGCAGGATGAATTCGGCAAGGAAGTACAACCAGCTGGCGAGCAGGAAGAAGAGCGCCAGGGCAGCGCCGTAGGTAGAAAAATTGTGCGAGAAGTTCGTGTACACGGGCCAGAGAAGCGTCAAAGCCTCCATCGCCGTCCCGGCGATGAGCACCCCGGGCCAGAGCTGCCGGGTGGGATAGGTCCGATTCGGCACCAGGCGGTACACGGCGAGCATGAACAGGTACCAGACCAGGAGCCCGATGAGGGGCTCGAACAGCCAGCCGGCCCCGGGCAGCGCGACCAGCGCGTTGACCCCGATCGTCGCCACCAGGGCAACCACGAACAGGATGGTCATGGCGAGGGCCATGCCCCGCTGGCGAAGAAAACCGCGCTGGCGGCTGCCGATCACCATGCCGAGCGCGAACTCCATCGATGTGAACAGGCTGGATCCGCTCCAGAGCAAACCGATGATGCCGACGCCGCCGAATGCGCCCTTGTATTTGTCGATTCCGGCGAATGCCGCTTTGATCGCTGTCGACGAGTCCTGAGGAAAGAAGCTCACGATCGCCGCCTGGACGACGTCGTGCTCGTGCTTGGACTGTGTGACCAGACCCAGGATCGCGAGCAGTCCGAGAATCAACGGGAACATGCTGATAAAGGCGTTGAAGGCAAGTCCTGACGCGTAATTTCCCGCCTGCGTCCTGCCGAACTCGGCAATGAGCCGCCCCGGGTAGCTGTGCGCGAACCAGGACGCGACGCCGGAGAAGAATTGCTTCACGCCGCCCAGATTGACATGCTGTACCGAGTGTCGCAGCGGGCGGTGTCAGTCGCCGCTGGAGGGGTGCGCCGCCTCCGAGGCATATCGCGGCAGATGCACGTCGTCGGAACCGGCAAAGCGCATCGCCCCAGCGATCAGATGGTGACCGGCGACCTCGTCGATGAGGCGCAGCATCTCCTGGCAGATGGCGCGATAACTCGGATGGCCTTGCGGCGACGTCCGCAGCTCGATGACATGCATCGCCTCACGCGCATTGAGCTTGAGCATGTAGCGCACGCGATGGCCGAGCGTGACCAGATAACCGGCCTGCTGCGGGAACGTCGTGACGATGCCCCGATATGCCGCCTCCGCCTCGTGCACGGCGCCATTCCAGCGCTCGGCAAGACCCGCCTCGACGACAGACGTCCGGGACCGCGTAGCCGAGCGCCGGGGTGAGCTCCTGCCACTGGATGGTGAGCAGGCGGTGCCGCTGCAGATCGCGGAACGCGCCGTAGTCCGAGACCACCTCGAAGGTGTAGTCGCAGTGCTCGAATCCCCGCCCAGGGCGATGTCGCCGGTTGCCCCGCTGACCCACCGCCGCCGCGAACAGCGCCTCGCGTCGAGCTTCCGAAAGCGGCCGCACCGCAGCCAGCAACCGCTCCTCGGAGGCATGCGAATAGGGGAACAGCGCCGCCGCAAGAATCCGCTCCTCGCCGTCGCCGTCCCAGTCGATGAGGGTCACGCCAGGAGGTCCCCATTCGTGCTCGGGCGAGAGTGCCTTCGGCATCGACGGCGAGGCTCGCCGCGGTCTCGCGGAGGTAGTCGACCCAGACTCCCCCACGCTCGGGCCTATCCAGCCGGGTGAGGAACTCCGGGATCACCTGCTGGAGCTCCGCATTGATGAGCTCTGCATAGGCCCGCGCCTCGGGCAGCGGATGCGCGCGCAGACGGAGGACGAGCTGTTCGTACGCCTGCGGCGAGGCGTACATGCCGACGTTGCTCACCGTCCCAGCAGGGAGCAGCCCACGCATCACGTCCAGCGCAAGCGCGCGGATCGCTCGCTTGCGCGCCTTGTCGTCAGGAGCCGGAGGAAGGGTGTCGTCGAGATGGCGCATCAGGGGTTCGCGCAGTTCGGCATAGGTCTCGAAGAGCCCGTCCATCGCGCTGACGTAGGTCGCGCCGTGCGGCGATGCGAGCACGTCCTGGTCACGCAGGTAGCGGTAGTGGCCCTCGCGACGATCCGTGTAGGGGATGTAGCGTGTCGACTGCTCGAGATAGGCGGCGAGACGTCCCCACTCGATTGCCTTGGCAAGCGGTTGGGACACCTGCTCGCAGGCCAGGTGCACGCCGCCGAGCTGCGCGACCGAGTTGTCGCCGTACTCGGCGAGCACGCGGCCGAACAGGTCGGAGGCGCGCTCTCGGCCGGCGCTGGTGGTCGATGTATCGACGGCCGCGCCCGCCAGAAACTCGTCGAGCAGCAGGCGGCGCAGGCTCTTCGCGCTCCGGCTGTACCTGGCGAAGAGCGCCGCCGCGGTCACCTGGGGCAGGTTGGTCAGGGCGAAGACCGGGCGATCGAGATTGGTCACGTGGGGTGCGAGCAGGCGCTGCTCCTCCGCCGTGAAGGCCTCGACGTAGTAGTCGGCACCCATCGAGGGCGACTCTACGGAGGGCACCGAGGTGGAGCGGTTTGCGATCTCGTCTACAATCCGGCCCCAATGGCCGGTGCCGCCGTCCCGACCCCCCGCTTTCTTGCCGACGTCTATGACGCGGCAAGCGAATGCAACAAATGCTCGCTGTGCCAGGCCACATGCCCTGCATATGTGGTCAACCCCGTGGAGTGGGAGACGGCGCGCGGACGCATCGCTCTGATTCGCGACGCCATCGAGGGCCGTCTGGAGCTGAGCGACATCGCCGACGGCCCGCTGTCGACATGCCTCACCTGCGACAACTGCGTCGCCGCGTGCGCGCCCCGTGTGCCCACCGGACACATCGTCAGCCGCGCGCGCCAGGAGTTGCACGCGCAGGAAGGCTATCCGTGGGGTCAGTCATTCGCGTTGCGCAGCGTGTTGCCACGACCGGGAGCGCTCCGGGCCCTGCACGGCTTCGCACGGTTCACGCAACGCACCGGCCTGCTCGGTCTCGCCCGCCGCACCGGGCTGCTGTCGTGGTTCGGCACGCTCGGCGCCATGGCCGAGCAGACCGGGCCGCCACCGGAACGGACCGTCTACCAGATGCTCGGCGACCTGCCGGAGCCCGCGCTACCGCTCCGCGGCACGGTGGCGATGCTGGTCTGCTGCCTCCAGAATCTCACGGTCCCGGAGGCGACCGAGGCAACCATCCGGGTGTTGCTCGCGTCCGGGTATCGCGTCGAAGTCCCGGTGCTCGGGTGCAGTGGCACTCCCGGCGCGCACGCTTGGCGATCGCGACGCGATGATCGACATGGCGGTCAAGAACAGTGGCGCGCTGGTCGATCTCGAGGTCGACGCCTACATCGGCGACACCGCGTCCTGCACCGAGCACTATCGCGAGTACGGCAGCATCGCGGGCGACGATCGCCAGGTTGGCGCGCGGGCACGCGACGTGGCGCGTCGCACCGCGCTGGCGAGCGACTTCCTCGACCGCAACGGCGTGCGCGTCGACCTCGGTCCGCTGCGCTGGCGGGTGGCCATCGATGAGCCCTGCGCGCTGCCCATCGACGGACCCGAGCGCGGCGCGGCGCGCCGTCTGCTCGAGCAGATCCCTCACCTCGACCTCGTGCCCCTCAACGAGCGGGCGATGTGCTGCGGCGGCGCCGGCACGTACTTCGCACGCCAGCCGGAGCGCAGTGAGGCGATTCTCGAGCGCAAGTTCAACAACATTCGCGCCAGCGGCGCCGAGATCGTGGTGACCGAGAACGTCTCGTGCCTCCTGCAGCTGCGCGCGGGCGCGGCGCGCTACGCACCCGACGTGAAAGTCATGCACGTGATGGAAGTGATGCTCGCGTCGATGCAGGGCGCCGAACGCCGGCGCGCGGTGCTCGCCGGCTGAGCCTCGCGGCTATCCGAGGGCGGACAGCACCAGGTCGATGTCCATCGCGACACAGGTGAATGAGGGCACGTCACGGACGGTGTGCGTGGAGGCCTCGCTGCCTCGCATCTCGTGCACGAGGTCGAGGAAATCAGCGACGGAATCGCTCTCGAACGCCACCACGAACTCCTGGTCGTCGAGGCCGAACGAGTACGTGGTGTTGATCTTCACGCCCGGGTACGTGTGTCCCATGGCGATGTGCTCGCTCATCTGTCGCTGCCGTTCCTCGGCACTGAGCCGGTACCAGGCGCGCGTTTTCACGAACGGATACACGAAGAGATACTTCGCCCGGTGGGCGCGATCACCAGCCGGTTGCTCCGCCCTTCCTGGTTGGCATGCTGGTGCTTCTCGACGTACATGCTCTGCTTGGTCATGGAGAAGTAGCTGTACGGCGACTCGAGGTACGCGGCGATGCGCGTGCGGTTGAGGCGAGCCGAGAACTCCTGCAGATCATCGACGCGCTCGCTGACCAGCCAGAGCATGAAGTCCGCGTCACCGCGCGTGCCGACCAGTGCTGTACGGGCGGATCAGCACGCCCTCGCGATCACCGATCTCGCGCACCAGCGCAGCGACCTCCTCGCGATCCGCGGCGCGCTCGGTGGCCGGGCGGAGGCGCCATTCGGGACGCACGCGATAGAAGGAGAAGCGAATGTGCTGGCGGGCGGTTGGGACCGGCGCGGTCGCGTCGCGAACCGTCAGCGGCGCCGTCACCTCTGGCATTTCGTGGTCATCGTAGCGGAGCGGTCGCGCAGCCCGTCCCCGGTCACCCTCCGCGGGGGGATGCCGCGGCGAGCGCGCGCTTGCGGAGCAGACGCTGCTCCCGACGCACCCGCGCCTCTGCCTGACGGTGATGATCCTCGTCGCTCACGGCGATCACCTTGGCGACCTCCGCGGGCTTGCCCTCACTGTCGAGACCCACGTAGACGAGGTGGGCGCTCGCCACGTGCAACTTCTCCCCGGATGGGATGCGCTCGACGTCGACGCGCACGCTGATCTCCATCGACGTGTGATGCGCGTCGTTGACGCGCGCACGGACCGTGAGCAGATCGCCGATGTACACCGGCGCGAGAAAGCTCATCTCGTCCATCGCCGCTGTCACGACCCGCCGGCGCGCGTGCTTGATCGCGGCGATGCCGGCTGCCGTATCAACCAGACGCATGATCGTGCCGCCGTGCACGTATCCCGAGTTGTTCGCGTGCTCGATCTCCATCGCAATGACAGCACGGTCTCCGAGGTTCCGGGTCGGTCGCGGCGTGAGATCGACGTTGCTGTACAGGTCGTTGCGATCCTCGCGCGAGCGGATGAAGTCCATCAGCCCGAGACCCCACGCTCGATGCTGGCTCGCGACGAGGGTCTCGACGCCGATCGGCAGTGCGGCTTCGTCGATGTCGAAGTCCGCGCTGTGATGTGGCGGCACCGGCCCCCGCTCCGGGTGTCCGGCCCCCACCAGGAAGTAGCAGCCCGGGGCGCGCTCGAGGAAGCACGCCATGTCGTCTCCGACGGTGATCGGCACCGCGAGGTCGACGTGATCCTCACCCACAGTGGCTGCCGCGGCGCGGTGGACGAGCGTCGCGGTTGGGCCGTCGGAGACCACCGGCGGGCACCCGCTTCCCCGCGTGAAATGAGCTTCCGCGCCATAGCCCGCGGCCACCGCCGTCGCGATCTCGGCCACGCGCTGGAGCAGACGCTCCCGTTCTCCGACCTCGATCGCGCGGGTCGTGCCGAGCAGCTCGGCGGAATCGGCGATGACGTTGAACGCGGTTCCCGCCGTGACCCGGCCGATGGTGATGACGGCCGGCGAGAAGGGCGAGGTCTCCCGGCTGATGATCGACTGGATGGCGAGGATCACCTGCGCGGTGATCACTATCGGATCGATAGCGGTGTGGGGCATGCCACCGTGTCCGCCCCGACCCTGGATGGTCAGCGAGAAGCTGTCGGCGCTCCCGAAGATGACGCCAGATTTGACAGCAACTCGCCCGCTTTCGAGCGGAGCCCAGAGATGGATGCCGAGCACGCGGTCGACGTCCTTGGCCGCGCCGTCGTCGATCATCGGCATCGCACCGGAGGCCGTCTCCTCGGCGGGCTGAAAGCACAGACGCACCCGGCCCGACCAGCTGTCGCGCAGGGCGACGAGCGCGGTTGCTGCGCCGAGCGCCATCGCCACGTGACCGTCGTGACCGCACGCGTGCATCACCCCGTCCACCGCCGAGGTCACGACACGGTGGTCGCCACGCTCGCTGATGGGCAGCGCATCCATGTCTGCCCGGAGCATCAACGTCGGCCCGGGCTTGCCGCTGTCGAGATCGGCGAGCACGCCGGTCCCACCGACGCCGGTGCGGATCGTGAAGCCGAGATCGGCGCTCCGCTCGGCGACAAAGTGCGGCGGTGTCGTGCTCCTGCAGCGGACAGCTCGGGATGCCGGTGCAGGACGCGCCGCGTCTCGATGACCTCTTCGCGCGTCCGGTCCACCTCGGCGCGGATCCGCGCATCGAGATCGCTCGTGACAGCGCTCACGAGGTCCCCACCGCGCCGACGCCCGAGAGCCGCAACGCCACCTACCGGAGCGCACCGTTGTTGATCACCCGCGTCGCGCCGGCAGCGCGCGCGCGTCTGCGCAGTCGCGCTCGGCGTGGTGGCTGAATCCGACGATCTCCAGCTCGGGACGGCGACCGCGGAGACGGCCGATCATTTCCAGACGCGCCTCCACGTGGCTGTTGAGGTCGACGAACACGACGTGCACGTCGGGAATGTCGTCCCCGACCGCGGTCACCGAGCTGCCCCCGGCTCGCTTCATAGTCGTGCTCAGCTGGCTTGCGAACATGAGATCGTCGCTGACCAGCGCGACAGCTCCCGGTGACGCCCATGCCGCCCATGATAGGTGCGCGAGCCGCCCGCCCTCGGGCAGACTGCGCGGCGCGGCCGCGGACCACCACTCGCAAGGAGCGTCACCCATGGAGATCGCGAGCGTGGGGATCATCGGTGCCGGGCTCATGGGCTCGGGAATCGCCGAAGTGTGCGCCCGCAACGGCATCCGAACCCTGGTCACCGAGGCTGGACCGGAACAGCTGGCGGCAGGTCAACGACGGGTCAACGCCTCGCTCGAGCGCGGCCGGCAAGACCGGGAAGCTCAGCGCGAGGACGTCGAGCGGATCAACGGCCTCCTGACGTTCACCAGCAACCTCGAGGATTTCGCCGAGTGCGATTTCTGCGTCGAAGCCATCGTCGAGCAGCTCCCGGCCAAGGTGTCGCTCTTCGAGACAGCTCGACCGCATCGTCTCCGACGACGCGATCCTTGCGACCAACACGTCGGCGCTGCCGATCATCGAGATCGCGCGGGCGACGCGGCGTCCCGGACCGCGTGATCGGCACCCACTTCTTCAACCCCGCGCCGGTGATGAAGTTGATCGAGGTGGTGCGGAGCATCGCCACCAGCGACGAAACGCTTGAGGAAACGCGGGCGCTCGGCGAGCGTCTGGGCAAGCGGATCATCGTCGCGCAGGACCGCGGCGGGTTCATCGTCAACCTGCTGCTCATCCCCTTCCTGACGCACGCGATCCGGCTGTACGAGTCGGGCTTCGCGACTCGCGACGACATCGACGAAGGCATGCGGCTCGGTTGCGGGCATCCCATGGGACCGCTCCAATTGCTCGACTACATCGGGCTCGACACCGCGCTGTTCGTCTGCGAGTCGCTCTACGAGGAGTACGCGAACAGCGACTTCGCGCCTCCTCCACTCCTGCGCCGCATGGTGTCGGCGGGATACCTCGGCAAGAAGAGCGGGCGCGGCTTCTACGAGTACTGAGCCGGCGCGCTGATTCAGTTGGGCCGCTCCGCGGGACCGGCGCCGGTGGCTTGCGCTCCTCGACGTTGAGGTTGACCGCCCCGATCTGGCTGCCGCCGCTCCAGAACTCCACGGTGTACAGCCCTGGTTCGCCGAACATGGGCTGCAGCACCGTGACCGTCGAGATGCTCACCTCCTGCCCCGGCACCAGCTCCGCCCCCGCAGCCTGGAACTGCAGGGTGGCCGGCGCGAGCACCAGCTTGCCCTGGGCATCGGTCAGGCGAAGCTCGACCTGGTGCGCCTGACCGCATCGGCGGCGTTGAAGCGAAACCCGGCCACCACGGCAAACGCCGCCCGGCCGGAAGCGCGCCATCGAGAGGGCGCTGAACCCCCCGCCGAGCACGTAGACCTTGCCGTCGGGTGGCACCACGGCGCTGTCGGCGAAGAACGCGAAGCTGAGGTCCATGCGCGGGTACTGTGCATGCCGGCCCCGGCGGAGCCGTCGCCGCGTGGGCGACCATTGGGTGATGAGCGAGCAGGCGCACCGCAACGTCCACGTCTTTGTCTGCACCACCGTCGGTCGCCACCACTGCGGGGGTCAGGGCTCGGAGCACATCCTCCAACGGCTCCGCGACGAGGTCGAGCGGCTGCGAGCTCACCTGGGTGCGCACCACCCGGATGGGGTGCAACCAGCAGCACCACCAGGGCCCGATCCTGATCGTGTATCCCGACGGCGTCTGGTACGGCCGCCTCGAGGTATCGGACGTGGACGAGATCATCGAGGAGCACCTCGTCGCGGGCGTCCCGTCGAGCGCCTGCGCATCGTGCCCGACGGGCCCTGGTCGGCCACCTCGCTCACCTGAGACGGACGGGAGAGTAGGGTGAGTCCGACGAGATCAACGCTCAACGGAGGTCGCTGGCATGGGATATATCCGCGGACTGGTGCATGGCACGGCGGTCGGAACCGTGGTCGGCCTTTGCGTCGCACCGCAAACCGGAGACAAGACCCGGGCGCAGCTCAGATGGCTGCGCGCGGCCGCGCGCGAAGGCTGCGATACCACCGGGCGCGCGCTGCAGCGCGCCAAGCCCATGGCGAGCGGCGCCGTGCAGCTGGTCGCCAGTGCACGGCATCGCGGCGAGCACGCCGCGAACGGCACCGCGTCGACGACAGGCGCTCGCCGTCTAGCGGCTCTCGCCTGCCGAGCTGACCGGCCCGCGCGATCAGCCTGGTGGCGCTCGCCCAGCCCGCAGAGGATACGCGAGCGCGCCGGTGATGGCATCGAAGATGTTCATCGGCATCGTGAAGTGCAGCCCGGCGATGCTCCGCGTCGCCGCTGCGTTGTCGGGATTGTCGAACCCGACCAGTGCGAGCAGGAGCAGAACCACCCCGGCGGCCAGCACGATCTCGCCGGCGAGCCGGTCTGGAGCGCGAATCCGGCGAACGCCGAGTACGGCGCCGATATCAGGTCGAGGACATCGCGAAGGTAGGTGAGGTGCAGCGACATGGGCCCGAAGTTGCCCTGCGGCTGGTGGTGCACCAGAGTTCCGGCATCGCCGGTGAGCAGACCACCGATGCCCACCACCAGGAAGACGATCGGCCCCGAATTGCGCGTAGAGACGTGCCATCGAGGATCAGACGTTAGCTGATGGCGCCGGCAGCCAGCGAGCCGCGACGATGGTCACGTTGTCAGTCCCGCCGCCGGCGAGAGCGGCATCGCAGGCTCGGGTCAGCGCGACGCCCAGTGGGTCGGGCACCGCGATGACCGAGCGCAGCATCGTCGCAAGCGGCTCCCACAGCCGTCGGAGCACAGCAGCAGCACCGTCCCGGGAGCGGCATCCACTTCGAACACGTCCGCCTCCACCGGGTCGCCCATGACTGCGCGCTCGATCAGGTTGCGCTTGGCGTGGTGGCGAGCGTCCTCGGCACTCGATGATGCCCGCCCGTACCTGGCCGGCCGCCCATGAATGGTCGTCGGTGATCTGGGTCGACACCCGAGGCGCCGATGAGATAGCCGCGGCTGTCCCCGACGTTCGCGATCACGGCGTGCGAGTCGTGGATGATCGCGAGCACCAGCGTGGTGCCCGGACCACCGCCGATGTCATCGCGCACGAGCGCGACAGCCTGGTTGGCCGCATCCACCGCGCGGCGGAGCGAGCCGGCCGGATCCTCGGTGGCGACCGCGTCTCGATGAGCACGCTCATCGCGCCCTCCACCGCGGCGTCGGCCGACTCGAGCCCTCCCTTGTGCCCGCCCATGCCGTCGGCGAGGGCGAGCACGGCGGCCGTCCCGCCACCGCCTGATGCGCGCGTCCCACACATCCTGGTTCTGGGTTCGCACCGGGCCGCGGTCGGTGATCCCGGCGATCTCCAGCAGCCGTCCCTTCGCCATCTGATCGACCGCGAGAGCGCGGTCGGCGGTCATGCGCCGGTCCCGGCCTCCGCCTCGACGGCGGCGGAATGACCAAGGAGCCGCTGCACCACCTGGTCGGCGACGGCCACCGGGTCCATGCACTGGATCGTCTCCATGCCGAGCGCGTCCGCCGCCTCGACGTTGCAGAGCAGGTCATCGATGAACAGGCAGCGCTCGGGCGGCACGCCGAGCCGATCGCATGTCAGGCTGTAGATCTCCGGATCGGGCTTGCGCATGCCGACCTTGGAGGAAGTCGACGATCACATCGAAGAGTTCGTCGACCGGGAACAGCTTGCGGAAGATCGCCTCACCCTCGCGCGAGATATTGGTGAGCAACGCGGTCCTGTAGCCGGCGTCGCGAACCTGACGGACCGCGTCCACCATTGCGCCACAGGCGACCATCCCACTGCCGAACACCACCTTCTGCGCGCCACGCGGATCCACCGGCTCGTTGCCCGCCTCGTTGTAGCGCGCGATCATCCGGTCGAAGAACTCGTCGTCCGAGATCTTGCCCATCTCGAGCAGGTGCAGATCGTGGACACCGGTCGTCAGATGGTAGTGGTCGCGAAACTCGCCGAGGAAGAACGCGATGACGCCGAAGAACTCAGGCGGCACGTCCTGGCGATGGTGGAAGAGGGGCTCGGTCATGACTCCGCCGAGATCGAAGATCACCGCGTCGAATTCGCGCTCGGCGCTGACCGGATCGGGTGCCGTCTGCTGCGAGTCATCGGCTCCATTGTGCCTAACCGTGCCAACATGGCCGGTCATGATCGCTGGACTGACGCTCGGGAAAGGCTGATGTTGACGGCAGACTCGACGCTTCGAGAGATTGAACGCGCCCGCGAGCGGATTGCCGGCATCGCCATCCGCAGTCCGCTGGTGCCGCTGCACGACGAGAGCACTCCGGATACCTTGCTGAAGCTCGAGAACCTGCAGCCCACCGGCGCCTTCAAGGTGCGCGGCGCGACCAACCTCGTCGCGCAGCTCAGCAACGAGGAGCTCCGGCAAGGGCTGTTCACCGCGAGTGCTGGCAACATGGGACAGGCTGTGGCGTGGTCGGCCCGTCGGCTCGGCGTGCCCTGCACCGTGGTCGTGCCCGACACTGCGCCCTCCAACAAGACCGACGCCGTGGAACGCCTCGGCGGCACCGTGATCCGTGTGCCCTTCGATCGCTGGTGGCAGGTGTTCACCGAGAAACGGTTCGAAGGGCTGACCGGCACATTCGTGCACCCGTTCGAGGATCAGCGGGTCATGGACGCCAACGCCACGATCGGTGTCGAGCTGCTGGAGGATCTCCCCGACGTGGGCGTCGTGTTGATTCCCTGGGGCGGCGGCGGGCTCGCCTGCGGCATCGCTGCGGCGATTCGCGCGTCAGGGAACACTTGCAGGATCTACGCATGCGAAGTGGCCGGGGCAGCGCCGCTGAGCGCGTCACGTGCCGCGGGACATCCTGTTGCGGTCGCCTATGAGCGATCGTTTGTTGACGGGATCGGCAGCAAGACGGTGTTTCCCGGCATGTTGGATCTCGCCGGCAGGTTGCTCGACGGCGTCATGGTCGCGACCGTCGCGGAATGCGAGGCGGCGGTTGCGATGCTGTTTCGCCGCAACCGCATCGTCGTCGAAGGAGCCGGTGCATGTCCGGTCGCGGTCGCACGCAGCGGACGCATCACCGGCGGGCCGATTGCATGCGTTGTGTCCGGCGGCAACATCGACGCCGAGGTGCTGAGCGGCATCCTCGCGCGCAATCAGGAGGCTGGGCGTGCTCTTCCTCGAGTAAGCACGATGTGGCGGCGGTCCTCGCCGTGCCTGACATGCTGGATGCGCTCGAGGCGGGCTTCCGCGCCTATTCCACCGGACGCGCATCGGTGCCGCCGCGCACTGCGGCGCGCGCACCGCTCGGGCTGCTCGGCGCGATGCCCGGGTGGGTCGACGGCAAGGGTTTCGCGCTCAAGGCGGTGACCGTCTTTCCCGGCAACGCCGAGCGCGGGCTGCCCTCCCATCAGGGCGTCATCACCCTGTTCGACGAGCAGACCGGTGCACTCCTGAGCATCATGGATGGCGAGCACATCACGGCGATGCGGACCGGTGGCGGCGCTGCTGTCTCCGTTCGCGTGCTCGCGCGGCCGGCAGCCAGGACGCTGGCGATCATCGGTGCGGGCGTGCAGGCGGAGTCGCACCTTGCAACCGTGCCGTTGGCGCGCGATTTCACGTCCATCCGAGTAGCCTCGCGTGAACTCGAGGCGCGCGGCGGCACTGGCCGCGCGAGACCCGCGATGCGTCGTCGTCGACGGGTTCGAGGATGCGATTGGTGGCGCCGATGTCGTCTGCCTCTGCACGGATACGCGTGCGCCGATCACCCAAAGCGAGTGGTTCGGCGACGGGACGCACATCACCTCGGTGGGCGGGACATTCGGCCCGGAGGTCGACCCGGAGACGGTCCGGCGTGCCCGTGTTTTCGTTGAATGGAAAGGTGCCGCCACCAGCGTGCCCCCTGCAGGCGCACACGAGCTCCAGGGACGCGACCCCGAAACCATCACCGAGCTGGGCGAAGTCATCGCGGGGATCAAACCGGGCCGCAACGACGGCACCGAGATCACCCTGTACAAATCCACCGGCAGCGGCTTCGAGGATGCGGTCGTCGCGCGCGTGGTCTATGACGCCGCGGTTGCTGCCGGCGTCGGCCTGGAGGTCGATGTGTGACAGCGATCGAGGGGGTGGACGCCGCGCGAGTGCGCGAGGTTGCCCAACTGGTCGCTCCGCATATCCGGCACACGCCGCTGATTCCCTCCCCGGCCGGCGGATTCCTCAAGCTCGAGTCACTGCAGCCATCGGGGAGTTTCAAGGTGCGTGGCTTTTTCGCGGCGGCGCTCGGTCTCGATCCCGACATCCTGGCGCGCGGGATCCTGACCGTCAGCGCCGGCAATGCCGCGCTCGCCTGCGCGTACGTCGCGCGCGAGCTCGGCGTTCCCTGTCGCGTGGTGATGTACGAGTCAGCCCCGCGTTTGAAGATCGATGGCGTGCGTGCACTGGGCGCCACCCCGGTGCTCATGGCGCGCGACGACATCTTCGCTTGGATCACGAGGCGCGGCTGGGAGGATGATCCCGAATACTTCATCCATCCGTTCGCCGATATCGCAGTCATCACCGGCCACACGTCGATCGTTCCCGAGATCCTCGGCGACTGCCCGGACGTCGAGCGTGTGATCGTCCCGGTTGGTGGCGGCGGCCTCATATCGGGCGTGGCCATGGGTTTTGCCGCGCTGAAACCTGACGTGCGCGTGGTCGGTGTGCAGTCCGACGGTTACCCGCTCTGGCAGGAGGCGTTCGCCGCCGGAGGTCCCGTCTCACCAACCCCGAACACCATCGCGGACGGCACGACCGCCCCATTCAACGCCGCCATGTTCGACCGGCTGCGCGCGCTCGTGCATGAATGGGTCATCGTCAAGGAGCGCGACCTGCGGACCGCGATCGCGAAGCTGGTCACTGACGTGAAGGTCGTTGCTGAAGGTGCCGGCGCGCTGGCGTACGCAGCCACACTCGATGCCGGCCCGACAGCGAACACGGTGGCGATCCTGAGCGGCGGCAACCTCGACGGTTCGAGGCTGGCGGAGCTGCTCACCGGCTGACTCAGCGCGCCGACTGCTGACCCGTGAGTTCGGCCAATAGCGCAGCGACCCGCGCATCGATTTCGTCGCGGATGGCCCGCACCGACGCGAGCGGTTTTCCCGCCGGATCTTCGAGTTCCCAGTCGAGATATCGCTTGCCCGGGTAGAACGGACACGCGTCGCCGCACCCCATGGTGATGACCACGTCGGCGCCTTGCACCAGCTCGTCCGTCAACGGTTTGGGGAACTCACGACTGATGTCAAGACCGACTTCCGCCATCGCTTCGACGACTGCCGGATTGAGTTGGTCTGCAGGCTCTGATCCTGCGGATCGAACCTTGACGGCTCCCGCCGCCCGCCGGTCGAGCAGGGCAGCGGCCATCTGCGAGCGGCCCGCGTTATGGACGCAGACGAACAGGACCTCAGGCGTCGCGGCGGTCGTCCCGTCCATTCGAGGTGCGGTCAGTTTGCGCAGCAGACGGTGCCGCTGTCCGACGCCGTTCCACAGCACGCACCGGTCTCCGCACCACCCGTCGTCGGCGCATCCGCGAGCACCGTGTACACCTCCCAGCGCGTGTCCGCACCGGCGACCCAGACCTTGTCCTGCAGCGCGTGGCAACAGGTCACGCCGTCCTCGACGTCGGTTGCCAGCCCGGTCGCCGCGAGCCTGCGGGTCGCGGACACCACCGCAGCCGTCGACTCGACTTCGACCCCCAGGTGATTGAGCGTGCCCGCCTCCGCGGGATTTTCGAAGAGCACCAGTTTCAGCGGCGGATCGGCGACCGCGAAGTTCGCATACCCGGGCCGGCGCTTCGCCGGCTCGGTTCCAAACAACTTCGTGTAAAAACTGATCGCCTCGTCCAGGTCGGAGACATTCAGCGCGAGTTGCACCCGTCCCATCTCAGCAGCAGCCGCAGTCGCACGTACCGTCGCAGCCACAATCGCAGTCGCAATCCATGTCGGACCTCCTATCGATGAACGTCGATTGATGCTTCGTCATCCTAGACGGTTCCATCGATGTTTGTCAATGGATACAATGAAGCCATGACGACACCCACCCGCATCCTGCCGCTCGTCGTGGACCGGGTCAAGGGCTGCTGCAACGACGTGGCCCCTCCCCTTCCGGACCATCGGGCCGGCCAGCTGGCTGCAATCTACAAGGCGCTCGGCGATCCGACTCGCATCCAGATGCTGCACGTCCTCGCCGCGGCCAGCGAGCCTGTGTGCGTGTGCGACTTCACCGCGGCGTTCGATCTCGGGCAGCCGACCATCAGCCATCACCTGGCGAAGCTGCGCGATGCCGGCATCGTGACCAGCTTCAAGCGCGGTATCTGGGCGTTCTATCAACTCGACACGGAGATGCCGGCAGCCGCTCGCGCGGCGATACGCCTGGTCGAATAGCCGCCGAGCGACCCTCCTAGGATCCGCCCGAGACGGCCGAGGGGCGGCCGGAGAACCCGCTCTGCGGGAGTTGCGCCGGCACGTTGAATGCCGGTTCCCCGCCGGTGGACGGGAGAGTTGCCTGCGGGTCCTGGGTCGCGCTCGGGACTGTGGCGGTTTTGGACTGTCCAGGGATCGTGGCCGCCGCGACCAGCGAGAAGACCACTGTCAAGCCCGCAGCGCCAATCCCGGCGTAGAGCGTCAACCGCCGGCGCAGCGCGAGGCTCAGATCGCGGCGGAGACGTGCTGAGTTCGAGCTCTCCTGGTCCGGCCATCGCCACAGACTAGCCCGCGAAGTCTTGCGGAAGCATGAGGTACGCCTCACATGAGCCCAAGGGCGACCTGCCATGCTGGGTGCCCCGTGGGAAGGGTCGACGGCGGCATTGGCATTGGGTGCCTCGCGTCCGCCGTACGCAGCGAGAGTTTGGGGTGAGGTGGTGAGGGGACCCGCGACGGCCGTTTTCATGAGCGCGTTGCTGCTCGCGTGCCTGCCCGGTGGCGCGGCTGCAGGCGCGCCTGGCTCGAGTCCCGGGCCATCGAGCGAGGGCACCGGCGCACTCACTGGCGGCCACCTGGTTGCCGGCGCCGGCGGCACGTATCTTCCGATCACGCCCCGTGATATCGGCTCGAGCGGCGGCGACCCGCGCAACCCGCTCGCCATTCCTCCCGCCGGGCCGAATCCGCAAGGCCTGTCGTGTCCGGAGACTGCATCTCTTCCATGTCGGCCCGGGCTCGCCCGCGCCAGGCGGCGGCGTCGTTGCGGTGATCAGCATCCATCCGGGGTTTACGAAGAATGCGAGCGGGGGCTACGACGGAGACGATGCCCAGTTCAAGTACGCGGTCGCGGATGCGATACCGGCCGGTGGTGATCCCGCCGACAATGCGGTGGGAGCGTACGCCACCGCCAACAATGTCGCCGGGCATGTGATTGCGGTGACCGCGTATCTGCGAGTCCGGGGAACGTGGGTCGACGCGAATTCCGTGTATCCATATGGCGGCAGTTGCGTTGGGGCGACGTTCGCCTTCAGCCCGCCGTACCTCGCGGGCGATGCCGGCGTGCCGTTTCCGCCAGGGCCGATTCTGCGCACTCCGCCGTTTCCGACCGGAGCGACCCTGGTCGCTGCTTTGACGAAGTCGTGGACGATCGGGAACATCGACACATTGCCCGGGGGCACCGGCCCAACCGCTCGCACCTTCGTGCACATCCCGACCTGCGCCTGGACCGACTCGACCGTTCCCACCGCGCCGGATCCATACCACGCACTCACTGCGACAGTGGTCAACGGCTATACGCTCTTTCTGCTCTACGAGGTCACCGTGACACCAGGTTCGGTCGCCTGGAGCTGGGGAGACGGCACGACCACGCAGGCGGCACACCCCGTGGAACGCGCTCCCACGACGCTGCCGATGTACGACCCGTCGACGCAGTTGTGGACCGACCCGTGCGCCGTGAGCCACCGCTACGCCTCGGTGTTGGCGGGCGCGACGATCACGGCCACGGAGACCTTCACCGTCACGATCACCGTCAGCTGGAGCGATGGGGCGACGGTGCATACGCAGGCGGTGGCGTGTGACCCGGCCACCGGCGGCGCGTGCACGTTGACCATCGGTCCGGCTGAGGGCTGGACCAGCGGGCCCCATCCGGTCGACCAGATCGAGCCGGTCCCCTACCGTCCGGGCGTACCCGCCTAAGTCACGCGTCGATCAGCGACCGCCCGGTCATCGCTGCGGGTACCGGCAACCCCATTGCCTCCAGCACCGTCGGTGCCACGTCGCGCAGGCCGCCGCCATCGCGCAGCGGGACGTCGCCAACCCCGCACAGGATCACGGGGACGGGACTGGTCGTGTGCGCGGTGAGCACTGAACCATCGCGACGATCGGTCTTGTACTCGGCGTTGCCGTGATCCGCCGTGATGAGCAGCCCACCGCCCGCCGCCTCGACGGCACGCGCGACTCGCCCCAGGCACCCGTCGATGCACTCGACCGCGAGCACTGTTGCGTCGAAATCGCCCGTGTGGCCGACCATATCGGCATTGGCATAGTTGGCGATGATCAGCGCATCAGCGCCGGACTCCACATGCGCGACCACCGCATCGGTGACCCCCGCGGCGCTCATCTCAGGAACCGTGTCGTAGGTCGCCACGTGTGGCGATGGCACCAGCAGCCGCTCCTCACCCGCAAAAGCTCGACTCGCGGCCGCCATTGATGAAGTACGTGACGTGCGCGTATTTCTCCGTCTCCGCCACGTGGAACTGGTGCAGTCCGGCGGCGCTCACCTCTTCCGCCAGTGTGTGCATGACGTTCTCGCGCGGGAACGCGACGTAGGCGGCGAGGCTGGTCTCGTACTCGGTGAAGGTCACGAGCTCGACGTCGTGGAGCACTCGCGATCGCGCGAACTCCTTGAAATCGGGATCGATGAGCGCTCGGCTGAGCTGCCGTGCCCGGTCGGGACGGAAGTTGAAGAAGACAACCGCGTCACCGTCCTCGATGCGCACTCGCTCGGCGTGGTTGAGGATCGAGGTCGGCGGCAGGAACTCGTCGGTGATGCCGGCCGCGTACTGGGATTCGATGAATGCCACCGGATCCGCAGCGACCCCGTTGCCGTCACCGACGATCACCTCGTATGCCCGCTCGGTTCGGTCCCAACGCTTGTCGCGATCCATGGCGAAATAGCGGCCGGATACCGAGGCAATCGCGCCGGTCCCCACCCGCTCCAGCTCGCTCCGGAAGCTCGCGACGAATCCGGCCGCACTCGTCGGCGGCTCGTCGCGCCCGTCGGTGAACGCATGAAACCACACCGCATCCAAACCGCGGCGTCGGGCGAGTTCGGCCAGCGCGACGGCGTGTGCCTGGTGGCTGTGCACGCCACCCGGTGAGATCAGGCCGAGACAGTGCATCGCCTTGCCTCGAGCGCGCGCACCGTCCACCGCGTTGCACAGCACCTCGTTGTCGAAGAAGCTCTCGTCGCGGATGGCGCGGTTGATCCGCGTCAGCGGCTGATAGACGAGGCGCCCGGTCCCGATGGTGAGATGACCGACCTCGGAGTTTCCCTGCTGGCCGTCGGGTAGCCCGACCGCCTCACCGCTGGCGGCGACTTCGGTGTGCGGCCAGCGACGTTCGAGCTCATCGATCTCGGGTGTCCGCGCCGCGGCAATCGCGTTGCCGTACGGATCCGCGTTGCATCCCCACCCGTCGAGCACGACGAGCACGAACGGTCGTACCGGGGTCACTGCACGACGGCCACATCCCCAGCGGCGGCAGCAACAATCACCCCGAACTCAACCGCACGCAAGCTCGCGCCACCGACGAGTGCCCCGTCGATGTCGGGCTCGGCGAACAGTGATGCCGCGTTGTGCCCGGTGACACTCCCGCCGTAGAGCAATCGCGGCGCACCGATGCCCACCGCGTCATGCACGTGTGCCTTGATGTGCGCCGCCACTTCCTGGGCCTGCTCCGGAGCGGCCGTCCGGCCGGTTCCGATCGCCCAGACCGGCTCGTAGGCGATGACCCACGGATCCTCCCGCAACTCGCCATGCAGCTCGGGAAAGCCCTCCATCGCCTTGAACACCGCGTCGAGCTGCCGATCGACGACCATGAATGTGCGACGGCTGTCCCGCTCCTCCAGGGTCTCGCCGACGGCGAGGATCACCTGAAGACCGTGAGCAAGGGCGGCGACGAACTTCTTCCCCACCTCGTCATCCAGTTCCCCAAAGATCTGCCGCCGCTCCGAATGCCCGACCAGCACCAGGTCGCACCAGCCCGCAAGCATCGCCGGCGACACCTCGCCGGTATACGCGCCCTGTTCCTCCCAGTACACGTCCTGCGCGCCGAGCAAAAGGGTCGAGCCTTCCAGTGCCGCCCGCACCGCCCAGAGATGCGTGAAGGGCGGCAGCAGTGCGACGTCGACGCCCGTGTACTCCGCAATCCCCGCGCTCACGGTGCGGGCCAGCGCGACACCTTCCGGGACGGTGGTGTTCATCTTCCAGTTGCCGACGACCATCGGCCGTGGCGAAGAGCCGTCGGCCAGCGCAGCCGTCAACGCGTGACCGCCTCGCGATCGCGAAGCGCGGCGACCCCGGGAAGGGTCCGGCCCTCGAGGAATTCGATGGTCGCGCCACCACCCGTGCTGATAAAGCCGATCTTGTCCGCAACTCCGGCGTCCTGCACCGCGGCGGCGAGATCACCGCCGCCGATCACCGTCGTCGCCTTCGACGCCGCGACGGCGCGGGCGACCGCATGCGTGCCGTGGGCGAATGCCGGGATCTCGTAGATGCCAAGTGGGCCGTTCCAGATGACCGTCCCGGCTCCCGCGCAGTCCGCTGCGATGCTCGCCACCGTATCCGGGCCGGCATCGACGACCATCCATCCGTCCGGGATCGCCTTCCACGCCACGACCTGCGTCGGGGCATCGGCGGCGACATGATCGGTGATGACGCCGTCGACGGGAAGCCTGAGGTCCGCCCGACGAGTGGGTGCGGAATCCAGCAGGCGACGAGCGGTCGCGATCTCATCCTCCTCGACCAGCGACGTGCCGGTGGTCTCGCCGAGTGCGCGGTAGAAGGTGCACGCCATCGCCCCGCCGACCCAGAGCACGTCGACGCGGTCGAGCAGATGGTCGAGCACCGCGACCTTGGTCGAGATCTTCGAGCCACCGACGATTGCGACCACAGGCGTTTTCGGATTGTCCATCACCCCGCCGAGCATCTCGAGCTCGCGCGCCATCAACCTCCCGGCGACGGCGGGCAGCAGGTGCGCGACCCCCTCGGTTGACGCGTGCGCTCGATGTGCGGTGCCAAAGGCGTCGTTGACGAACACGTCGGCGAACGCCGCGAGACGTTTCGCGAACGCGGGATCATTGGCCTCCTCGCCGGGCTCGAAGCGAATGTTCTCCAGCATGCCGACATCGCCGTCCCGCAAGGAGGCAACCATGCTGGTGGCGCTGTCGCCGACCACGTCGGAGGCCAGGCGCACGTCAGCACCGAGGAGGTCACTCAGCCTCGCGGCGATGGGTCCGAGGCGCGCGCCGTCGTCGATCCGCCCTTTGGGTCGTCCGAGGTGCGTGACCACGATGATCCGTGCGCCCTTGGAGCGGAGGGCCTCAATGGTCGGAATCGCCTCGCGAATCCTGCGGTCATCGGTGATGGCGCCGTCACGCATCGGGACGTTGAGATCCTCGCGAAGGAGGACGCGCTTCCCATGAACATCGATGTCGTCGATGGTCAATTTGTTGAGCACGAGGTCGGGTCTCTAGAGCCGGGCGATGATCATGTCGACGAGATCGACGACGCGGCAGGAGTAGCCCCACTCGTTGTCGTACCACGCGAGCACTTTGGCGGTGTGATCGCCGAGCACCATGGTCGACAGTGCATCGAAGATGGACGAGCGCGAATCGTGGAGAAAATCCATCGACACGAGCGGCTCTTCGCTGACTCCGAGGATGCCCTCGAGCTTGCCACTCGCCGCCTCGCGCATCTCACCGTTGATGTCGTCCGCGCTCGCGCTCCGCGCGAGCGTGACCGTGAGGTCGACGAGGCTGACGTCGGGAACCGGGACCCGAAGCGACATGCCGTGGAACTTGCCTTTCAGCTCCGGCAGCACCAGGGACACCGCCTTGGCGGCGCCGGTCGTGGTGGGGATGATCGACAGTCCCGCGGCCCGCGCCCGGCGCTTGTCCTCGTGCGGTGCGTCGAGGATCACCTGATCCTTGGTGTAGGCGTGCACGGTGGTCATGAAGCCGGTCTCGATGCCGAACGACTCGTTGAGCACCTTCGCGACCGGTGCGAGGCAGTTGGTGGTGCACGAGGCGTTCGAGATGATGTGGTGCTCATCGGGGTTGTACGCCGAGTCGTTGACGCCCATGCAGATGGTGATGTCCTCGTTCTTCGCGGGGGCGGTGATGACGACCTTGCGCGCGCCGGCGTCGAGATGCCCCTTGGCGCGAACCGCATCGGTGAAGAAGCCGGTCGAACTCGATCACGACGTCGACCCCGAGGTCGCCCCAGGGGAGCCGCTGCGGATCGCGTTCGGCCAGCACCTTGATGACGTGGCCGTCGACCGTGATGCTGTCACCATCGACAGCAACTGTGCCGGGAAACCGGCCGAGAACGCTGTCGTACTTGAGGAGGTGCGCCAGCATGTCAGCGGTGGTGATGTCGTTGACCGCGACGATGTCGAGTTCCGGGGAGCGCTCTCTGGCGGCACGCAACACGTTTCGTCCAATGCGGCCGAAGCCGTTGATGCCAACTCTCACTCCCATGATGGAAGACCTCCAGATTTCGAACTCATTGATTGCGCTATCGCCGCGGTTCCACCCTATCACCGCCCTCGCCCGCCGCGGCGACCAGACGCTGCAGGCGCCCGGCCATGGCGGGGCGGCTGCACCCGGCTCGCTCGGCGAGCTGCGCCAGGTCGTCGTCGGGGTGATCGGCCCGGAGCGACGCGGCCTCCCGGAGTGCCGGCGGTAACGCTGCCCAGCGCACGACGTCCGATTCCAGGATCGCGATCGACTCGAGCTGACGCACACCCGCAGCCGCGGTCCGGCGCAGGTTGGCCGTCTCGGCGTTGAGGCGGCGGTTGACGCCGCTGCGCACCTCCCGGATCACACGCCCGGCTTCGAACGACAGGCGCCCCGCCTGTGCGCCGATGGTGCTCAGCGCAGCGCCGACCGCGGTGGCGGATCGCACCGTGACCACCCACCTGCCCCGGCGCTGACGGATCTGCGCGTCGACGCCGAGCGTCGCGAAGTCGGCCGCGAGCTGCTGAGCGCCATCCTCGGCGGCGCAACCGAGCTCGAGGTACGGCTCGCCATCGGGCCGCACGAGCCGACCGGCGCCGAGAAAGGCGCCGCGAAGGCGGCTGCGCGTGCAACAGGTGCGTGTCGACCGGACCTGCAGAACGCCGGGGTCGATCCCGACCAGCACGTACTGGGTGCGCCGCGCCGCGGCGACACGTGAGACGTGCGCCGGGAAGCGCTCGGCGTGCAGCGCCTGCATCGCGGCGCGCACCGCCACCGGCCTCGTCGTCGCGATCGCCCCGGGAATCGAGGTCACGAGCTCGAGGCCCTCGACCAGCGATCGCCTGCAGCACGAGAGGAGCGGCGTGTGCGGGGCGAGCTCGGCGACGACCCGCTGCGTGAAAGACTGCGTGGCATCCACGATCAGCTGTGCGCGTCCCACGATTCGACGACGCGATGCGCATGAGCGACGCCTGCGGTCGATCGCTCGCGCTCGTTGCAGAACCCCGCGTCGGCGGGATGCTCACGCCCGCAGTTGGCCCAGCTACGCATAGCGAGGATCGGGCTGGTCGACGTCGCGGTGGCTCACCGTCACCACTATTCCCTCGGCACGGAGGCTCGCCGCCAGTGCCTCGACAATGGCCACCGAGCGGTGTCGGCCCCCGGTACAGCCGATGGCGACATGGAGCACGTCGCGGCCGCGACCGGCGGAGCGCTCCGCCGACCATCCCACGAGCGCATGCACGCGCTCGATCAGCTCGCTCGCCACCGGATCCTCGAGCACGTATGCACGCACGTCGAAGTCGAGCCCGGTATGGGCGCGCAACTCGGGCACCCAGAAGGGATTTCTCACCATACGAGCGTCGGTCACCAGGTCCGCTTCCACGGGGAGACCGAACTTGTAGCCGAAGGAGGACAGCGCGACACCCATGGGCACGGAGGTCGTGTCGCTCACAGCAATTCCTTGACTCGCAACGCCACCGGGCGCGGGACCACGGTGGTGAGCTCCTCGAGCGGCGCGTCGCGAATGGCGTCGATGCTGCCGAACTGGCGCAGGAGCGCGCGGCGGCGGACCGGGCCCAGCCCCGGGACCACGTCGAGCTTCGAGCGCAGCGCCGCCTTGGCGCGCCGGCCGCGATGGTGCGTGATCGCGAAGCGATGGGCCTCGTCGCGCACCCGCTGCACCAGGAAGAGGGTTGGGCTGTCCTTCTCGATGATGATCGGGCGGGACTTTCCTGGCCGGTACAGCTCCTCATTGCGCTTCGCGAGCCCGAAGATGGGCACGCGCATCAGACCCGCCTCGCGAAGCGCATGCACGGCTGCGCTGAGCTGCCCCTTCCCGCCGTCGATGAGGATGAGATCGGGCACCACCGAGAAGCTCGGGTCGGCGTCGTCACGCTTGCCACGCGGACCACGACGCGGGCGCTCGTTGGTTCCGTTGGCTCCCGCCGGATCGAGCACCGGAACGTCACCCTCCGCCGATTCCTCGCGGGTCGCGAGCCTGCGGAAACGCCGTCGCAGGGTCTCCTCGATGGACGCGAAATCATTCGAGCCCTCGACGGTTTTGATACCGAAATGACGGTAGCTCGCGGGCGCCGGCCGGCCTTCCTCGAAGACCACCATCGAGCCGACCGAGTTGGTGCCCATGGTGTTGCTGATGTCGTAGCACTCGATGCGTCGTGGTGGTGCGGGCAGCTGCAGGCGGGCCGCAAGGTCGTCGAGCAGCGCTTCGGTCTTGGCGGCATCGTAGTCGTCGACGATTCGCTGCTGACGCAGGGCCACGAGCGCCGTCTCCGCGGCCTGCGCCACGAGTTGCCGCGCATCGCCACGCTGCGGCACACGCACCTCGACGGGCCCACCGCGCTGGTCGCTCAGAAACTCCTCGAAGAGGGCCCGGTCCTCGATGTCGTCGGAGATCAGCAGCCGGCGTGGCACCGAGGTGACGCTGGAATAGAACTGGGTGAGGAAGCTGCCGAGGCAGGCCGCCGCATCCAAACCGGCGACGCCTTCCAGCTCGTGCGTCTCCATGCCCATGACGCGACCCTGCCGGATGGTGAGCACCGCGGCCATGGCTCGCCCAGCCTCCACCACCACTGCGATGCAGTCTTCATCGGAGCGCGCGCCGCGCAGCACCGTCTGACGCTCGCTGATCCGTTCGATCGCCCGCAACCGGTCGCGAAAGCGTGCGGCGAGCTCGTAGTCGCGACTGTCTGCGGCCGCGTCCATCTGCTCGCGCAGCTCGTCATGCAGCTTGTCGGAGCGCCCTTCCATGAACTCCTGCACCTGTTCCAGCAGCTCGGCATATTCCGGACCGTCGATCTTGCCTTCGCAGGGACCGGCGCATCGCTTGATGTGATAGTCGAGGCAGACACGACCGCGGCGGAATATCTCATCGCTGCAGGTGCGGAACGGAAAGATCGTGCGCAACGACCGCACCGTCGTCCGCAATGACTGAGCGCTCGTGTATGGGCCGAAATACCGTGCCCCGTCACGCACCACCTTGCGCGTGTAGTAGGGGCGCGGAAACAGCGTGGCGCCCTCGGCACTTGCACCGCGCGGCTTGCGGACTTCCTCGCGCGCGGTACCCGGTGCGACCGCGTCATGCACACCGGGTCGTGGGATCTTCAGATAGAGGTAGCTCTTGTCGTCCTTGAGCCGCACGTTGAACCGCGGCCGGTGCTGCTTGATGAGCGAGTTCTCCAGCACCAGCGCCTCGTGCGCGCTCTGGCATGCGATGACCTCGAAGTCGAAGACGCTCCCGATGAGCTGATGGGTGCGTGGTTGCAGCGCGTCGATGCCGCTGAACCAGGAGCGCAACCGGTTGCGCACGTTGGCGGCCTTGCCCACATAGATGACGCGTGCGTCGGTCCCGCGCATCACGTAGACCCCAGGGCCGTCGGGCGACGCCCGCAAACGGGCGCGCAGCTGGGGCTTGTCATCGAGGAGGCGCTCGGCGCGCCGTGGTGCCGCCATGGAGGTCACTGTATCGCTGCTCAGCGAGATCCCTCTGCCTCGGTGAGCTCGGCGAGGAATTGCGCCTCATCGAGCACCCGGACACCGAGACGCTGCGCCTTGTCGAGCTTGCTGCCGGCGGATGCGCCTGCCACGAGGGTGAACGTCTTGCGGCTCACGCTCGAGCTCGGGTTGCCACCCAGCGCGCGGATACGAGCCTCCGCGTCTGCTCTGCTCATGCCCTCGAGCGTGCCGGTGATCACCCAGGTCTGGCCGCTCCACGGCCCCCCGCCACCGGCCGCGCGTTCTGGCTCTACGCCGGCGGCCAGCAGGTGATCGAGCACCGCCCGCCCTTCGAGTGAGGCGAACCATGCCGCCACGTGCGCGGCAACGACAGCACCGATGCCTTCGACTCCGAGCAGGTCAGCTTCGGATGCTGCCGCAAGCGCTTCGATGGTGCCGAAATGCGCCGCGAGCGTCTCTGCGGTGTGCTCGCCGACATGACGGATCGCCAGTGCGTTGATGAAGCGCGCGAGTGGGACCTGCTTGCGGGCCGCGATCGATTCGACGAGCTTGGTCGCCGAGCGCTCCGCGAAGCCTTCGAGCGTCAACAACTGGTCGGTCGGTGACCTTGAAGAGATCCGCCGCCTCGGTGACGTAGCCGAGGTCGAGGAGCTGGTCGATGACCGCGGGCCCGAGTCCCTCGATGTACATGGCGCCACGGGCCGCGAAATGGATCAACAGCTCACGCCGCTGCGCCGGGCAGAGCGGGTTGAGGCACCGCCGCACCACCTCGCCCGGCTCACGCACCAGCAGCGAATCACAGGCCGGGCAATGCTCCGGCATGTGCCATGGCTCGGTTTTCTTGGGACGCTTCTCGAGGATGACCCGGACGATCTCAGGGATGACATCGCCGGCCTTGTGCAGGAGGACGGTGTCGCCGATGCGCACGTCCTTGCGTGCCACCTCGTCCTCGTTGTGCAGCGTGCAGCGGCGCACCGTGGACCCGGCGACGAGCGTCGGTTCGAGGATGGCGACCGGCGTCACCGCTCCGGTGCGTCCCACCTGCACGTGGATATCGAGCACCTCCGTCTCGTACTCCTCGGGGGGAAACTTGTAGGCGATCGCCCAGCGTGGTGCTCGCGAGATCGTGCCCAGCTCCTCCTGCTCGGCGCGCGACGAGACCTTGATCACGACGCCGTCGGTGTCGTAGTCGAGTTGATGCCGCAACTCGGACCAGTGATCCAGAAACGCAAGCACCTCGTCGATCGATCCGGCGAGCTGACGGTGCGGGTTCACGCGAAATCCCAGCGCTGCCAAGGTATCGAGCACCTCCGCCTGGCTCTTCGCCGCGCCGGGCGGATCGATCGCGTACATGAAGGTCTGCAACCCTCTGCGTGCGGTCACGGTCGGGTCGAGCTGGCGCACCGCGCCTGCTGCGGCATTGCGCGGGTTGGCATACCCAGGCTTTCCGGCCTCTTCGAGACGTGCGTTGGTGGCTGCGAACGCCGCTTTGGGGAGGTACACCTCGCCGCGAACCTCGAGCTCATCGGGCAGGCCGCCGTCGACCGGTGTCAGCTTCATCGGCACCGACCGGATGGTGCGCACGTTGGCGGTGACGTCCTCACCCTCGACGCCGTTGCCGCGCGTTGCGGCGCGCACGAAATTGCCCTTGGAGTACGTGATCGACATGGCGAGCCCGTCGATCTTCAGCTCGCAGACATAGCCGCTGACCGCTCCGATGGCCCGCTCCACGCGCACACCGAACTCACGAACCTCGTCGGGGCTGAACGCGTTGTTCAGGCTCAGCATCGCGGTGCGGTGGCGGACCTTCGTGAAGGTCGCAGCCGGCTCTCCGCCGACGCGCTGGGTCGGGGAATCCGGGGTCTGCAGCTCGGGATGGGCCAACTCGAGATCCACAAGCTCGCGGAAGAGGTGGTCGTACTCGGCGTCGGTGATCTCCGGCGCGTCGAGGACGTGGTACCGGCGCGAGTGATATTCCAGCTCCGTCCGCAGAGCGGCGACGCGCGCTGCGGGATCGTCGGTCACGAGCCGGCAACCGGCCAGAGGGTTGCGTCGGCCACCGCGAAGATCTTGACGCCGTGGTCGTCAAACTTGATCACGAGCTCCTCGCCGCTTCTGGTCATGGTGCTTTTCAGGACGCTGCCCTCGCCATATCGCTGATGGCCGATGCGCATCCCTTCGGTGTAGCGCTGCGGCGCGATCTCCACGGGGTTCGGGCGGATCGCGTACCCCGCGACGGCGCGACGCACGGTCCCCGGGGCGCGAATATCGCCCAGCGATGGCGAGCCCGGCCGGAGGGCGACCTCGAGCAGCTCGCGCGGAATCTCACCGAGAAAGCGCGATGCCTCGGCGATCTGGGGCGTCCCGTAGAGATGCCTGCGAAACGCGTGGAGCAGGTACAGGCGGCGGCGGGCGCGCGTGATGCCGACATAGGTCAGGCGGCGCTCTTCGGCAATGCCGGCGTCGCCTTCCTCCAACGCGCGCGAGTGCGGGAGCAGGCCCTCCTCCATCCCGGCGATGAACACGACACCGAACTCGAGACCCTTGACCTGGTGCAGCGTGATCAGGGTGACGCCAGGCAACTCGTCGCGCATCGTGTCGACGTCGCTCACCAGCGCGACGTTTTCCAGGAACTGCACCAGTCCTTCAGGCGCCGGGACGTCGGCGTATTCGCCGGCGAGACCTGCGAGCTCGAGGACGTTCGCCCAGCGCTCCACGCCTTCCTGGGTGCCGTCCTGGAGCATGTCCCGGTAGCCGGTCTCCTCGAGGACGCGATCGAGCAGCACCGTGACCGGGACGCGCAGGGCTTCGAGGCTGAGCCGCTCCATGAGGCTCGCGAAACTCCGCAGCGCGGTCATGGCGGCGGGACCGATCGCGTCGTCGCCCTCGTCGAGCCGCTGCGCGGCCTCCAGGGGCGCGAGGCCCTTCTTGCGAGCCAGCTTCTCCAGCTCGGCCACGCTGCGATCACCGATCTTCCGGCGTGGTGTGTTGACGACACGAGCAAACGACACGGTGTCTCGCGGATTGAGACAGAGACGCAGATAGGCCAGGACGTCCTTGACCTCGCGACGATCGTAGAAGCGCAGGCCACCGACCAGCTGGTACGGAATGCCGCGGCGGAGAAACACCTCTTCAAACGCCCGGGACTGCGCGTTGGTGCGATAGAGCACCGCGCACTCGGAGAGCGACACGCCCTCGCGCCCGATGAGATTCTCGATCTCGGAGCCGACCGCGATTGCCTCTTCACGCTCGTCGTAGACGGAGATGAGGCGCACCGGATCGCCAATGCTCTGCTCGGTCCAGAGTCGTTTTTCGGCGCGCTGCTCGTTGTTCCGAATGACCGAATGCGCGATGTCAAGAATCGGCTGGGTGGAACGATAGTTCTGTTCCAGGACCACCTTGAGGGCGTCCGGGAAGTCGTGCTCGAAGGACAGGATGTTGCGCACATCCGCGCCGCGGAAGCCGTACACGGCCTGATCGTCATCGCCGACCACCGTGACGTTGCGATGCTTCGCTCCCAGAAGCTTCACCAGCTCGTACTGTGCCTTGTTGGTGTCCTGGTACTCGTCGACGAACAGATGCAGGAAGCGATCCTGGTAGTACTCGCGAACCGAGTCGACGTCGCGGAGCAGCACCACCGCACGCAGGAGCAGGTCGTCGAAATCGAGCGCCGAAGCCGCGTCGAGCTCGCGCTCATAGGACCAGTAGATGCGCGCGATCTGCTCTTCCATGGTGTTCGGAGACGCGGTCGCCTGGTAGTCGCGCGCATCCATGAGCTCGTTCTTGGCGGCGCTGATCGCATGGGCAACCCGGTTCGGCGTCAGGCGCTTCTCGTCGATGCCCTCGGCACGGATCGCGTTGCGCATGGCCGCGAGACGATCCAACTCGTCGTAGATGGTGTAGCCGGGCGGGATCCCGATCGTGTCGCCATCGCGGCGGAGCAAACGCGCTCCAAGCGAGTGAAAGGTCCCCAGCCACATGCCCTTGATGCTGTCGCCGATCAACTGCTCGACGCGCGCACGCATCTCTTTCGCGGCCTTGTTGGTGAAGGTCACGGCGCAGATCTCGTCGGCCCGCACGCGCCGGGTGGCGATCACGTATGCGATCCGGTGCGTCAGGACGCGGGTCTTGCCACTCCCCGCACCCGCGAAGATGAGCAGCGGCCCGTCCGGGGCTTCCACGGCCTCGCGTTGCGGCGCATTCAGGCCGTCGAGCAGAGCCGTCGCGCCGATGGTCGCGCTCAGGCGTGCACTCCGGTCGCCGGCGCAACCTCGCCGGTGGACGCGCGGTACGCGTCCGGACGCCGGTCGGTCAACAGATGGTTGCGTGGTGTCCGATGCCGCGCCTGTTCGACGGAATCGAGGTCGACGTCGGCGATCAACAACTCGTCCTGATCTTTGCTCGCCGGCCCGGACACCGGCCAGCCATCGGCGCCGACGATGATCGAGGCACCGATGAAGGTGAAGCCGCGCTCGACCCCGACGCGGTCGGCGCAGGCCATGACGACCCCGTTCTGCGCTGCCGTCGCCATTGCGACGTAGTCGCCCTGGCAATAGCCGCGGTCATCCCATACCGTGCGCTTGAACGACGCAACCCAGTTGGTCGGCACCGCGATGATCTCCGCTCCCGCAAGCGCCAGCGCGCGAGCGGGCTCCGGGAACCAGAGGTCGAAGCAGATGATGATGCCGACGCGCCCGAATGGCAGGTCGACGACCGGCAGCTCCTCTCCGGGGACGAACCATGTCTGCTCGTTGTAGTAGAGATGCAGCTTCCGGTAGGTCGCCATGCGCCCTGAGGGTCCAACCAGGATCGCGCTGTTGTGCCGGCAGTCGCCGTCGCGCTCGCTGATCCCGCAGACGATGTGACACCCATGGGCGGCGCTCACCTCGCGCAATGCACGCGCCGTGGGGCCATCATCGGGGTCCTCAGCGCAGCGCTGCGCCTCCTGCTCGTCGTCGAAGACGTAGCCACTGGACGCCAGCTCGGGTAGCACGATCAGATCCGCCCCATCGATTGCCGCCGACGTCGCCCAGCGCACTGCCTGGGAGAGGTTGTCCTCGAGCGCGCCGACGTGCGGTTCGTACTGGGCGACGGCGATGCGGACTGGGCGGCTCATACCCTCACGGTAGCGCAGCGGGCGTGACCCCAGGAAGCCGCGGAATCCACTCCGCAATGCCGCAGAGCACCTCGTGCGGGAGGGTGCCGGCCAGGTCCGCGACGTCGTCGGCTCCAAGGCGTACGCCATCGCGTTCGCCGATGAACATGGCGACGTCGTTCACCTGCACGTCGCCGGCATCGGTGACGTCGACAGTGACCTGATCCATGCTCACCATCCCGACGATGGGGCAGCGCCGGCCCCGGATGGCGACCTGCCCACGGTTGGCGAGCGAACGCGGGAGTCCCTGTCCGTAGCCGATCGTGACCGTGGCGACACGGCGCGATCCGCTCGCACGCCAGGTGCGCCCGTAGCCGACGCTTTCGCCGTCCGGCACGGTCCGCAGCTGCGCGACCCGCGCGAACACATGCATGGCTGGACGGAGCGATGCCTGGAGCGGCACCGGCGGGTACCCGTAGAAGGCGATGCCGACGCGGACGAGGTCGTGGTGCATGGAGGGGTGGGCTCCGATCGATGCACTCCCTGACGTATGCAGCAGCGCGCCCGGCGCGACCTGGCGCAGCTCCTCGGCGGCAGCCAGGAATCGCTCGTGTTGCTCCCTGGTGAAGACGGGGTCGCCGGCCGGGTCGGCGAAGTGCGTGAAGATGCCCGTGACCTCCACTCGTGCTTCAGCGGCACGCAGCGCCGCGGCCAGTGCGGCGACCTCCGCAGGCAGAACACCCAGTCGATGGAGGCCGGTGTCGAGCTTGACCTGCACTCGAGTTCGCACTCCCGGGTGCGGCCGCGGTTGCGGCCAGCGCACGCACCGAGTGAGCGTCGAACACGCTGACGTCCACGCGGCGGGCAACAAGCTCGGCATAGGTCGATGGGGGGCTCCAGCCCGCGACCAGGATCGGCACCTCGATCCCGGCACTCCGGAGGGCGAACGCCTCCTGCGGCGTGTAGACACCGAGCCACGTGGCACCGCCGTCGAGTGCGGCTCGAGCCGCGATCGCCAGACCGTGCCCGTACGCGTTCGACTTCACCATCGTCATGAGGCCGGCGGGCCGAACCAGCCCCGCGATCGCGCCCGCGTTGGCGCTGAGCTGGTCGGTGTCCACCTCGACCCAGCGAAGCAGACCCTCCCCCACCGTCGCGCTCACGCGCCGACCGGTACCCGCTCGGGAACCGCCGCCGGCGCCCCTGCCAGCACGACCCGGCGCACCAGCGCAAAGGGCGTCTGCTCGTCGGACTGACCCAGCGGGTTATCGGCAACCATGGCCAGAACCGACTCGGCATTGATGGCGGTGCAGGCGAAGACCTCCGCGGCCATGTCGTTGGCGTCGATGATCGCGACCGCGACACGACGGCCGGTTCGCCGGCGCACGTCCTCTGCGATTCGCATCGCCGCGCCCTTGGGATCGGCGGGTGACTTCGTGGCCCATGTGTCGTAGGGCGGCAGGTTGAGTGACGACGGGCCGTCGATGGCGTTGACCCCATGCCCGGCCACGCGATAGAAGACACCGCGCATCCCAAGCGGCTTGGTCGCTGCGGCCGCCGCCGCCGCGAGGAGGATTCGAGGGGCTCCGGCCTCCTCGATCGCGAGTTGCATGGTGGTGGGATGCGCGAGACCGACGCCCGTGGGCTCATGACTCACGTAGCGCGAGAGCAGGCGCGCCGTTCGCGTGACCGGAATCTCGTCAATGGGATATGAGCGGCCCTGGCTGATCGCCAGGGCTTTCTCACTCACCAGCAGGATGTCGCCGTCCTCGACCGCGACGCCACCGGCGCTCTGGCGATCGAGGCTGTCCGCGATCGCCTGGAGCAGGTCGTCACCGGGCTTGATGAGCGCCGAGCGCATCGGGAATCTCGCCCAGATCCGCCCTCGATCCTCCAGGAACAGGTGACGCCCCCAGTTGAGCTTCGCACCGGCAAGCAAGGCCGGTCCATTGACGACCTTTGCAGCGGTCGCGCGATCGCCGCGCCCGACAAACCCGCCCTCGTAGCTGTTCTTGTCGAGCGCTCGCGTCGGGCCGTCGATGTACACCCGCAGCCACACCTCAGCATTGACCGCGCGCCAGAAGAACATCGACTCCTCGACCTCACCGGTGCACGCCCGGCGAAAGTTCTCGGCCACCGCCGCCGCCTTCCAGTACGGACGCGCGCGGAATGAGGGCGACCGCATCAGGCTCTGCAGCACCGCGCGCTGCCGGCGGTACCAGCGGAACTCGGGCGTGGTGAAGCCGATCTTCTTGCGCCGTGCCTCCACCTTCGCGGGGAGCACGCCATGCAGCGCCTGCCGCACGATCGCGCGCGTCCAGCCGTTGTGGATGATGGCCTTGCGCGGCAACGTCAGGATGTAGTCGACCAGCTCCTGGTCGAGGAAGGGCAGTCGCGCCTCGAGCGAGTGCGCCATCGAGGCGCGATCCTCGTAGCGCAGCAGCGGCGGGAGGCTGTAGGTACGGAAGTCCTGGAGCAGGCGACGCTTGAGGTCGTCGGCGACGCGGTCGTCCTCGGGCGGCTTGCGCCCGCGCGTGAATGCGGGGGACAGCATCGCTCCGACGTCGACGCGCTGGCCGCGCTCGCGCAGCCGGCGGCGCACCAGCGGGCCGACGATGTCGCGCAGCAGCCACGCCTCGTGGGCGAATTCCGTGTAGCGACGCTCGCGCAGCAGCTGCCGCAGCAGGACGTACGGGTAATGGTCATAGCCCGCGAGCAACTCATCGCCCGCCTGGCCGTCCAGGGTGACCGTCACCTGACGTCGCGCCAGCCGCATCACCATCCACATCGCGAACGGCGCCGAGGACACCATCGGCTCCTCCATGTGCCACACCCATGCCTCGAGCTCTCGGATGAAGTCCTGGTCGGTGGGTTGCACCGTGCTGGTGTCGGCGCCGGTCACCTCGAGCACGCTGTCGATGTAGGTGCTCTCGTCGATCCGGTCGCCGGGAAACACCGCCGAGAATGTCTTGAGGCGATCGCCAAGTGATTCCGTGTCGGGCACGTGGTCACGCAATTGCTGCGCCATCACCGTGCAGATCGAGGAGGAATCGAGGCCGCCGCTGAGACAGATTCCCACCGGGACATCGGCGACCAGCCGCCGCTGCACCGCGCGTTCGAAGACCGCGCGAAATGCTTCGGGGCTCGCGTCACCGTCTTCCGACAGCCGGGGAGTCCAGTACACGCACTCCGAGATCGCACCACCCTCGATGACCGCGAACGCGGCTGCCGGAACCTGGCGGATACCGCGGAAGAAGGTGCCATCGTTGTGATCGAAGAGACCGAAGCGCAGGTACTCGTACATCTGCTGCTCGTCGACCTCACGCGGAAAGGTCTCGTCCTGGAGGATCGCCTTGATCTCCGACGCGAACACAATCCGGCCCCCATGCCGCGCGTAGAACAGCGGCTTGATGCCGAAGTGGTCGCGAGCGAGCACGATCTTGGGCGCATCGGCGCGCTCGTCGAGGATCGCGAGCGCCCACATGCCGTTGAACCGCCGGAAGCAGTCGGTACCCCACTGCGCGTAGGAATGGAGCACGACCTCGGTGTCACACGAGGTCAGAAAGGTGTGCCCGAGCGCGGCCAGCTCGGAGCGAAGCTCGCGAAAGTTGTAGACCTCGCCGTTGTAGACCATCTGGAGCTTGCCGCCGTCCATGGACACCGGCTGATTGCCGTGCTCGAGGTCGATGATGCTGAGGCGTCGAAATCCGAGCGACGCCACCGCATCCTCGAAATACCCGTCGTCGTCAGGGCCGCGATGACGGATCGACTCGGTCATCGCGTCCAGCAGCGCCCTGTCCGGCGCGCCCCAGAATCCGGTGATGCCGCACATGTCAGGCCTTCGCCCGGATGATCGGCGACGTCACTGATGGTCCGTGCATGAACAGGGCAACGGTACGACACCGGTCGTGGTCACGGGCTCTCGCCCGTGAGCGATCGTCTGCGGGCAGCTAGAAGTCCATGTCGTCATCGTCCATGCCCATCCCACCGCCACCGTGGGAGTGGCCACCGCCGCCGGGCGCGCCTTCCGGCCGCTCCGGGACATCGGCGATGAGAGCATCCGTGCTCAGCACGATGGTCGCGATCGAGGTCGCGTGGACGAGTGCGGACACGACCACCTTGGTCGGATCGATGACACCGCGTTCGACGAGATTCCCATAGGTTTCGGTTGCGGCGTCGAAGCCGTCGTCACCTTCGGACAGGAGCACCGCGTTCACGACCACCTGGCCTTCGAGGCCGGCGTTGGCGGCGATGATGCGCAGGGGCTCGCGAAGCGCACGGGCAACGATGTCGGCGCCGACACGCTCCGTGCCCTCGAGCTTGAGGCCCTGGACCGCGGGAATCGCCCGGAGCAGCGCCACGCCGCCGCCGACGACGACGCCTTCCTCGATCGCCGCCCGCGTGGCTGCCAGCGCATCCTCGACGCGCGACTTGCGCTCCTTCATCTCGACCTCGGTTGCCGCGCCGACCTTGACGACCGCCACGCCACCGGTCAGCCGCGCGAGCCGCTCCTGCAGCTTTTCGCGATCCCACTCCGAGGTGGTCTCCTCCATCTGCTGACGGATCTCCGCGCAGCGCGCGTCGATCGCCTCCTTGGTCCCGCCGCCACGAACGATCGTGGTGTCGTCCTTGGTGACGGTGACCCGCCCGGCGGTGCCGAGCTGGTCGTCGCGGACGCCGTCGAGACGCGTCCCGGTCTTCTCACTGATGACCGTCGCTCCGGTGAGCACCGCGAGATCCTGGAGGATCGCGTCACGTCGCTCGCCAAATGCAGGGGCCTTGACCGCCATCGCGCTGAAGGTGCCGCGCGCGCGGTTGACGACCAGCGTGGCGAGCGCCTCGGCCTGCACGTCCTCGGCCACGATGAGCAGCGGACGGCCCGCGCGCATCACCAGCTCGAGGCTCGGGAGCAGGTCGGCGACCGATGAGATCTTGGCATCAGTGACCAGAACTCTCGCATCGAGCAACACCGACTCCATGTTCTGGAGGTCGGTGACCAGATGCGCGGAGATGTACCCACGATCGAACTGCATGCCCTCGACGACCTCGACCTCGGTCTCGATGCCGGTGCCGTCCTCGACGGACACCACGCCCTCCTTCCCCACCTTGTCGAAGGCGTCGGAGATCATGGCGCCGATGGTTGCGTCGCCCGAGCTGATGGTGGCAACGCGAAGAATGTCGTCGCCACCCTTCACGGGGTGCGAGCGGGCGCGAATCGATTCGACTGCCGCGTCGCAGGCGGCCATCATGCCGCGGCGAAGGTCGTTCGGCGGGGCACCGGCCGCGAGATTGCGCAGCCCTTCATCGAGCATCGCCCGTGCCAGCACCGTCGCGGTGGTGGTGCCGTCACCCGCGATGTCGTTGGTCTTGATGGCCACTTCCTTCAGCAGCTGCGCGCCCATGTTCTCGAAGTGATCCTCGAGTTCGAGCTCGCGCGCGATCGTCACCCCATCATTGCTGATGAGCGGCGGGCCGAACTTCTTGTCCAGCACCACTGTGCGACCGCGTGGTCCGAGTGTCACGGCGACGGTGTCGGCGACAATCGCCGCACCGCGTGCGAGCGCGGCGCGAGCCGGCGCCTCGAAACGTAGCTGCTTGGCTGGCATTGGTGGTGACCCTGCCTAGCTCTTGTTGCCGTTCTTCTCGACGACCGCGAGGATGTCCTTCTCACCGAGGATCAGGTACTCGACGTCGTCGATCTTGACTTCGCTGCCGGCGTACTTCGCGTACATCACGCGATCGCCAACCTTGACATCGAGCGCGACGCGCACACCGGTCTGCTCGTTGTAGCGACCGTTGCCGACTGCCTCGATGATCCCTTCCTGGGGCTTCTCTTTGATGGTGTCGGGGAGGACGATGCCGCTCTTGGTCATCTCATCACGCTCGACGGGCTTGACGACGACACGATCAGCGAGGGGACGTAGGTTGAGGGACATGGGGCCTCCTGGGTTATTAGCACTCTGAGTGGGTGACTGCTAACACTCTACCTAACCGAGTGCCAGCCACGCAAGCTGAAGGGCGTGCTGACCAGGGCGCCCTGTCGAATGAATTAGCTTAGGCTAAGCTAATCGGCAATGTCCGATTGCACCCGCGCGAGGATCGCGATGATGGCCGCTGCAGCGGTCGCATTTGCCTCGACACTGGTCGGTTGCGGGTCGAGCGGCAATGCTGCCAATACCCTGACGCTCTACAGCGGCCAGCACGAGCAGACCGCCAACGCGCTGGTTGCGGCCTTCGAGAAGCAGACCGGCATCCACATCGATGTCCGCAGCGACGATGAGGACGTCCTCGCCAACCAGATCCTCCAGGAGGGGTCGCATTCCCCGGCCGATCTCATCTTCGCCGAAAACTCCCCGGCGCTCGAGTTCCTGAGCTCGAAAGGTCTGCTCGCGACCGTCGATCCGGCGACACTCGCGGCCGTTCCCAGCCGGTACAACTCGCCGCGGAGCGACTGGGTGGGCGTGTCGGCCCGGGTCTCGATGCTCGTCTACAACACCAGGATGTTGCAGCCGAGCCAGCTGCCCACCTCGATCATGCAACTCGCTGATGCGCGCTGGAAGGGGCTGCTCGGCATCGCACCGGGCGAGACCGACTTCCAGCCCATCGTCAACTCGCTGGACCATGCCCTGGGAGCGTCAGCGACCGTGCGCTGGCTGGAGGCGCTGAAGGCGAATGCGGGCGACCACACCTACCCCGACAACGAGACGCTGGTCGCGCAGGTGAACAGCGGCGAGGTCGCGATCGGAGTGATCAACAACTACTACTGGTATCGGGCAGAGGCCGAGCTGGGCGCGAGCGCCATGCACTCGAAGGTCGCGCTGTTCGCACCGCGCGATCCCGGCTACGTCGTCGACGTCTCCGGCGCGGCGGCCCTGAAGTCGAGCCACAACTTGAAGGGCTCGGAGGAGTTCCTTGCCTTTCTGGTGAGCCCGGCCGGGCAGGAGATCATCGCCCGCAGCAACAGCTTCGAATACCCGATGGACCCGACGGTCACTGCGGCCGGTGACCAGACCCCGTTTGCGTCGCTGCAGCCGAACCCGATCACCATCGCGGAGCTGGGGACCGGCGCATCGGCCGTGAGCCTGCTCCAGCAAGCGCAGCTGATCTGACCATGATGCGGCCGTGTCCGTAGCCCTGACCGACGCAGCGCTCGCCGGCCCCCGCAGGGGCATCCGGCGCAGGCGTACGCCGCGCGCCCTGGCGCTCACGAGCGTCGCTGTCGCGCTCGTGCTGCTGGTCCCGGTGGTGTTCCTGCTGGTCGACGCCGCGCAGGTCGGCGAGACCTCCATCTCGAGCCTGCTGTTTCGCGGGCTCACGGCGACCTTGCTCTGGAACACGGTTCGCCTGGCACTGGTCACGACGCTGCTGTGCGCGGTCATCGGCACCGCCGCCGCGTGGTGGGTGGAGCGCACCAATGTGCCGGGACGGCGGGCCTGGGCGGTGCTCGTCATCCTGCCTGCGGCAGTTCCGGATTTCGTGATCGCCTATGGATGGCTGTCGGCGGCGCCGTGGCTCTCCGGGTACTGGGGGGCCGTGCTGGTGATGACGCTCGGCCTCTACCCACTCGTCTACCTGCCGGTCGCGGCCAGCCTCCGCTCCGCCGATCCGGGGCAGGAGGAGGTCGCCCGGAGCCTTGGACTCCGGCCTGCCGCCGTCTTCTGGCGGGTGACGGTGCGCCAGGCCCGCTCGGCACTGCTCGGCGGCTGCCTTCTCGTCGCCCTGGCGCTGCTGGCCGAATACGGCGCCTTCGAGATCCTGCGCTATCAGACGTTCACCACCGAGATCTTCACCGAGTTCCGAGTTCGGCTTCAACGCACCCGCAGCCTGCGCGCTCTCGCTGGTGCTGGTGCTGCTCGGCGTCGTGATCCTCTGCGGCGAGGCGGTCCTGCCGGATCGAGGCCGGACCTCGCGGGTCGGCCCCATGGTTGCCCGGCGAAGCGCGCGAATCCGGCTCGGGCGGTCAACCGGCCCGGTGCTGCTCGCTCTGACGCTGCTGGTGGCGATGGCGCTCGGGCTGCCGGTCGGGATGATCGTGTACTGGATGCTGCACGGCGGCGCCTCCACCCTCCCGGCCTCGACGACCGTGCTGAGCGCCACCCTCAATACGGCTGGCTACAGCGCGGCAGCCGCGGCGCTGGCCACCCTGCTGGCACTCCCGGTGGCGCTGCTCGCCGTCCGGCATCGCTCGCGCTGGAGCCGCCTGCTCGAACGCAGCACGATGCTGATCCAGGCCCTGCCCGGTGTGGTGGTCGCGCTTGCGCTCGTCTTCCTCGGCACCAACTACCTGCTGCCTCTCTACCAGACCCCACCGATGCTGGTGGTCGCCTACGCGCTCCTGTTCTTCCCGCTCGCGCTCATCGCGGTGCGTGCCACCGTGGCTCGCGCCCCGGTCGGGCTCGAGGAGCTGGCGCGGTCGCTTGGGAAGCGGCCGCTGCGCGCCCGGCTCGAGGTGACCCTGCCGCTCATCGCACCCGGGCTGGCGGCGGCGTTCTGCCTGGTCTTCATGGCCTCGGTGACCGAGCTCACCGCGACGCTCATCCTGGTGCCCACCGGTGTGCAGACACTGGCCACGCAGTTCTGGGCCTACACCAGCAACGTTTCGTATTCGGCGGCAGCGCCCTACGCGGCGGTGATGGTCGGCCTCGCGGTGGTGCCCGCGCTGCTCGTCGGGCGCTGGTTCAGCCGCAACCAATCCTCGAGCGCGACACTTGGAAGATGACCGGCCTCTCCACTGAAAGCGTCCGTAAGGCCTTCGGACCCAACCTGGTCCTGAAAGGTCTGGACATCGACGTGCCCGCGGGTTCGCTCACCGCGGTGCTCGGCGCCTCGGGCAGCGGGAAGACGACGCTGCTCCGGCTGATCGCCGGCTTCGATAGGGCTGACAGCGGCCGGATCCTTCTCGGCGATACGCCGGTCGACGCCCCCAACCTGTTCGTCGCCCCGGAGCGACGGCGCATCGGCTATGTGCCCCAGGACGGCGCACTCTTTCCCCATCTCACGGTTGCGGCGAACGTCGGGTTCGGGCTGTCTCGTCGGAACCGGAGCGGGCAGCGCGTGGGAGATCTCTGCCGCCTGGTAGGACTGCACGGCCTCGAAGCCCGCTATCCGCACGAGCTCTCGGGCGGCCAGCAGCAACGCGTCGCGCTCGCCCGCGCGCTGGCGGTCGAACCGACCGTCGTGCTCATGGATGAGCCGTTCAGCTCGCTCGACCCGGCGCTGCGGTCGACGGTCCGCGCCGACGTGCGATCCATCCTCCGCAACGCCGGGGTGACCGCCGTGCTGGTGACCCACGACCAGGACGAGGCGCTCTCGCTCGCGGACCACGTTGCGGTGCTCCGCGACGGGCAGATCGCGCAGTTCGCGAAGCCGCAGGACCTGTATCAGCACCCGGTCGACGCGGCCATGGCGGGTTTCCTCGGCGAGGCCAACCTGCTCGCCGGCGTCGTCGACGGCAGCCTGGCGCGCACCACCCTCGGTCTCGTCAGCCTGCGCGCGGGTCACGAGATGCCCGGCGCCGGGGGCGCCGTGGTCGTCCTGATCCGGCCCGAGCAGATCGTGGCAACGCCGGGCGGCGGCCCAGGCCTCGCCGGCACCGTGCTCGCCTGCGAATACCACGGACACGACACCGTGCTCACCGTGCAACCTGACGCAGCCGGGGAGCAGGTCCTGCGCGCCCGCACCGATGGGCTCGACCCGCTGGCACCGGGCACGCCGGTGACCCTGTCGGTCCGCGGCGACGTCCTCGCCTGGGCCTCCTGAGACGGGCGGAAGCTAGGCGGCGGGGCTTTCCACCCACACGGCGCGGGCCGTGTTCGCGTCCAGGCTCACCTCGCGATCACCCACGCCAAGGCGCCAGCTGGCGGGCGAGCTGGAGATCACCGAGACTTCGATGCCGGGCATGATGCCGCGCTCATCGAGGAGATGCAGGAGTTGCGGCGCCTCGTGCTCGGCGACCTCGGAGATCCGGGCCACCCTGGCCCGCTCACCGGCGGCGAGGTCGACGATGCGGATCAGGCGCCGTCCGAGCGGCGGGGTTCGCCCCGGGATCACGTTGCCGTGCGGGCACGTCGTGGGGCGGCCGAGGGACGCGTCGATTCGCTCCAGCACCAGCGCCGACATCCCGTGGGTCAGGGTCTGCGCCTCGAGGTCGGCCGCCGCCCAGTCCAGCCCAAGGACATCGGTGAGCCAGCGTTCGACGATGCGGTGGCGCCGGACGATGGTCGCTGCGGCCTCGCTCCCACTCTCGGTGAGCTCGACCGACCGATCGTCCGCAATCCGGATGAGATGGTCTCGGGCGAGCCGCTGGAGCGACACGGTCACCGTGGGCGCGCTCACGCCGAGCCACTCCGCCAGCCGCCCCGGACGGGGGACCTCGCCCTCGTGCTGGATGTAGTAGATGGCTTCGAGGTAGCGCTCCGTTGCCTCCGAGCGCTGGATCGGGTCGTCCTCGGCGCTCACGGACTGGGACACTACGCGCAGTCCGCGAGCGATGGATCGACGTCGAAGCCGGGGACGTCCGGACCATGGACACGCAGGCGATTCCAGCCGGCTGCGGCGATCATCGCGGCGTTGTCGGTGCAGAGGTCGAAGGGCGGCACCACAACCCGCAGGCCGCTGAACCGCGCGGCCACGGCTTCACGCAGTGCCCGGTTGGCCGCCACGCCGCCGACCACCGCGACCGTCTGGGCACCGGTGCGCTCGACTGCGGCGGCCAGCCCCGTCACCAGCTGGTCGACGGCGGTCGCCTGGAAGCTCGCGGCGAGATCCGCCACCACCTGTGGATCGCTGGGAACGCCTGCCGCGGTGAGCGCTCCCGGCCCAAGGTCGCGGACCATGTAGCGCACCGCGGTCTTGAGGCCACTGAAGGAGAAGGCGCCGTCGAGCCGGGTTCGGGGCAGCGGGAACCGGCGGGGATCGCCGCCGGCTGCAACCCGCTGGATCGCCGGGCCACCGGGATACTCCAGCCCGAGCAGGCGCGCCACCTTGTCGAACGCCTCGCCGGCGGCATCGTCGCGAGTCGCGGCGAGACGCTCGGCAATCCCGTGCTCGCGAAGCACGACGCATTCGGTGTGACCGCCGCTGACCAGGAGCGCGAGATACGGCGGTTCGAGATTCGGGTCTGCGAGCCAGGCGCTGTACACATGGCCGGCAAGGTGCGATACGCCGACCAGGGGCAGATTGCGGGACAGAGCTGCGCTGGTCGCGTACATCGTGCCGACGATCAGGCATCCCACCAACCCGGGTCCGCGCGTCACCGCGATCGCGTCGATGTCGTTCCAACCACCCGGCATCGGCGCCAGTGCGGTGTCGACGACGGTTGCGAACTCCTCGAGGTGGGCGCGCGCGGCCAGCTCAGGTACCACCCCACCGTGCACCGCGTGCAGGGCAATCTGCGATGACACCACAGACGAACGCACCTCGCGTCCGTCGGTGAGCACCGCCGCAGCGGTCTCGTCGCAGGAGGTCTCGATCGCGAGGAGATTCAGGCGGACGGGTACTCCATCGAGGGCCCACCCCCGACACCTGCGACGTCCAGGCCGCTCAGGATCGCGGTGAAACCGCGCTTGAATTCCGGGGCGTGGATGCTGTCGCTCCACATGATCACGGCATCCTCGCCGTTGTCGGTGTAGTACCCGCGACGCCGTCCGATCGCCTTGAATCCGAAGCGCTCGTAGAGGCGGATGGCGTGGTCGTTGGTGTCGCGCACCTCGAGGGTGATCCAGCGCGCGCCGAGCGCATATGCGCGCTGCACGAGGGCTGCGAACAGCACGGTCCCGTAGCCTTTGGAGTGATCACCGGCGCGCACGCCGATGGTGGTGACATGCGCCTCGAGCGCCACGCGCCACAGCCCCGCGTAGCCGACCAGCTCATTGTTCTGGCGCAGCACGATGTACGACGCCTGCCGGTTCTGCGACAGCTCGCTGGCGTACGCGTTCTTCGGCCACGGCGACGCGAACACCTGGCGCTCTATTGCCTGGACGGCGGCAATGTCCTCAAAGCGCATCGGCTCGACCGCGAGACGAGGGACGACCTGCATGTGAACCCTGACATGGATGGTTGCTCCGCCTCTGCATCATAACCGCGCCATCCCGAGCGGGCAGGGCTGTGGATGACGGATGTCATACAAGGTTCCTGACCGGTCTCACTATCGGCCGCGTCGAGGCGGCGTCAGGCTGAGCGCATGACCTCTTCCATTGCGCTCCAACGCGACAACCATCCCGGGACGGCGGGCAGGGACGCGACGGCTGTCCCCGCTGTCGCGGTCGCCGGGCTGACCAGGCGGTTCGGTTCGGTGCTGGCGGTCGACGCCCTGGACCTCGTCGTCGCGCGGGGCGAGACGCTCGCCCTGCTCGGCCCCAACGGCGCCGGCAAGACCACCACCATCTCGATGCTCCTGGGGCTGTCGTGCCCCGGATGCCGGCACCATCGAAATCTTCGGCGCGTCGCCGGCTGCGGCTGCAACTCGCGGCCTGGTCGGGGCCATGCTCCAGGACGGCGGCATGATGCAGGGCGTCCTGGTGGGCGAGCTGCTCGCGATGACGCGCGGGCTGTATAGGGAGCCGCTAGGGCTCGACGAGGCGATCGACATCGCACAGTTGCGCGGTCTCGAGCGGCGTCGCGTCGACCGTCTGTCCGGCGGGCAGTCGCAGCGACTTCGCCTTGCCATGGCGCTGATCGGCGATCCCCAGCTCCTCGTGCTCGATGAGCCGACCGCGGCGATGGACGTCGAGACCCGGCGCAGCTTCTGGCACGCGATGGAAGGATTCACCGCGCGTGGCCGGACCATCCTCTTCTCGACCCACTACATCGAGGAGGCAGACGTGGCCGCCGACCGCATCGTGATGATGGCGCGCGGTCGCGTCGTCGCCGATGGCACGCCGGCCGCCATCGAGGACTCGGTGGGGTTGCGGGTGATCCGCTTCTCGATCACCTGCATCCATCACCGGGCTGGACGCACTGCCCGGCGCGGTGTCGGCCACCGCGCACGGCAGTCGCGTCGAGTTGCGCTGCCGCGACAGCGACGCGGCGTTGCGCGCGCTCCTCGCCTCCCACCCGGACGCTCATGACATCGAGGTCGCGGGAATCGCCCTCGAGGACGCATTCATCACGATCACCGACGGCATCGCCGCCTGAAAAAGGGAACGACCGCATGCTCGGCTACCTGTCACTGGAACTCCGCCGTTCACTGCGCGACCGGCGCTACCTCCTGCTCGTGGTGGGATGGCCGGTCGCCGCGTACCTGCTCTTCTCCACCGTCTTCGGCGCCGCCGCGAACCGGTCAGAAGGGCTCCCGCCGACCATCGAGATCATGGTGGCGATGGCGACCTTCGGTGCCATGGGCGGCGTGCTCATCGCCTCGGGTCCACGCCTTGCGATGGACCGTCAGATCGGCTGGCTGCGCCAGTTGCGCCTGACGCCGCTGTCGCCGGCGCGCATCCTCGCCGTCCGTCTCATCACCGCAATGCTGCTGAGCCTTCCCGCCATCTGCTTCACCTTCATCACCGCGGCAGTCGTCAAGGATGTGAGCCTGCCGCTCTGGGAGTGGCCGGTCCTGGCGGTGGTGATCGCGGCGGGATGCCTGCCCTTCGCAGCGCTCGGGATCGTGATCGGCAGCATCAGCGACGGTGACGGCGCGCAGGGGCTGACCATGATTGTGTACCTGGTGCTCGCGGCCCTCGGCGGACTGTGGATGCCCTATCAAATCCTTCCCGCGCCGCTGCAGGACGTTGCGAAGACGCTGCCCTCCTATCACCTCGCCCAGTTGGGGTGGTATGTCGCGCGCGGTGCGGCACCGGCATTCGGTGACGCGCTCGTACTGCTCGCATGGTTCGCCGGCGCTGCACTGGTCGCGCTCGCGGTGTCCCGACGCCTGTCGCTCCGTGCGGCGTGACCACTAGCATCGTGACCATGGACGAGAGAGTCGCGGCCGATCGGCGCGACCGACGACCCGATGTGGCCGATCCCGACGATCGCCCGCCTCGCCTGGGCCGCGATCTGGTTGGTGTTCCTGGGATATCCCATCGCCGACATCCTCGGGTACTCGACCGACACGCGCGGTCATCGCCTGGGTGTGCCTCGGCGCGTTCGCCGTCGTGTACCTCGGCACCATGTACCTCTGCCTCTCGATCGTGCCGCGCATCGCGGCCGGTCGCGCGCTGCTGCCCCTGGCGCTGCTCTTTGCGATGGGCATCACGTTGTCGCTCATCTTTCGGGGCCAGTGGGTCGGGCTGCTCGTGTATTGCGGCGTTGGCGCGGGCTGGACGCTCAGCTGGCGGCGTGCTCACGCCTGTGCTCTTCGCGCTCGGGACCTTCATGGTGGTCGCCGGACTCCTCACCGGGCACTCCTGGGCGGATATCGGGTTCATCACCTTCCTGACGGTGGCGCTCGGGTTCACCATGCTCGCCTTCCGGCGTTTGATCTCGACGGTCATCGAGCTCCGCACCGCGCGGGCCGAGGTGGCACGCCTCGCCGTCTCCGACGAACGGCTCCGCATCTCGCGCGACGTTCATGACATTCTTGGCCACAGCTTGTCGGTGATCGTGCTGAAGGCGCAGGTCGCACGGCGTCTCATGGAGACCGACCATGCCGCAGCCGTGGCCGCGATCAGCGACGTGGAGTCCGTGGCCCGCACGTCGCTGGTGGAGGTGCGCGAAATGGTCACTGCATACCGGCAGCGCTCGCTCGCGGAAGAGCTCCAGGGAGCGCGCGACGTCCTCGACGCTGCCGGCATCTCGCTGGCGGTGCAACGCGGCAGCGATGTGCCGCCGGCACCGGTCGACAGCCTGCTCGCCTGGACGGTGCGCGAGGGAGTCACCAACGTGTTGCGTCATAGCCACGCTCATCACTGCGAGATCTCCCTCGAGGCGGCCAACGGCGGCTTCACCTTGAACATCGTCGACGACGGTGTCGGTGGCGTCGCGAGTGCGGGCGGGAGCGGACTGCACGGACTCCGCGAGCGCGTCGGCGCTGCCGGCGGCACCATCCTGGCCGGACCTGCCGAGACCGGCGGCTTTCAACTCCGAGCCTACGTCCCCCGAGCCGCGGCGTGATCCGCATCCTGCTCGCCGAGGATCAGCAGATGGTCCGCGGAGCGCTGGCGACGTTGCTCGACCTCGAGCCCGACATCGAGGTGGTTGCGCAGTGTTCGCGAGGTGACGAGGTCGTGGCTGCAGCGCGCGCCTCGGAGCCCGACGTCGCCTTGCTGGACATCGAGATGCCGGGCATCGACGGGCTCGAGGCGGCGGGCGCCTGCATCGAGCGCTGCCGGCGTGCACGATCATCATGCTCACCACGTTCGGCCGCCCCGGATTTCTCCGCCGTGCGATGGAGGCGGGCGCAACCGGCTTCGTCGTGAAGGACGGCCCGGCCGATCAACTCGCGGCGTCCATTCGCCGCGCTGCGGCCGGCGAGCGTGTGATCGATACCGCCCTCGCCGCTGCGGCGCTGAGCGACGGCTCGAGCCCGCTGACACCGCGCGAGCGTGACGTGCTGCACGCTGCCGCGGGCGGCGCCACCATCGCCAGCATCGCCAAGCTGCTCTACCTGTCCCAGGGAACGGTGCGCAACTACCTGTCGTCAGCCATTCAGAAGACCGGCGCGCGCAACCGCATCGAGGCCGTCCGCACTGCCGAACAGCACGGCTGGCTCTAGTCAGTGCTCGTCCACGTAGACCGCGCTCGAGTCCTGCGGGATCAAGGGCCGGGCGAGCGAGCGCGACCACGACGCTTCGCGCCAGCGCACGCGCCGGGTCGACGCCGACGACGCCCGCGATGGACAGATCGTCCGGGGTGAAGACGGGTGCACCGCCCGGGTCGAAGTCCACGAGCGCAACCCGTGCGGCGTGCGACGCATCCGAGGTGGCAGCGGCGTACAGCGCACCGCGGCCCGCGTCGGCGACCACCCAACCGGAGCCGGCGCTGGATTCGGGAATACCGCACTGGATCACCTCGAGCGAGCCGACGCCGTGGAGCGGCAGGTCCCGCGCCTGCGCAATGCCGAGCGCGGCCGCCATCCCCGCGCGAACGCCGGTGTAGGTTCCGGGCCCGGTCACCACCACGACCGCACCATCGACGGAGGCGAGCATCCGGGCGAGCACCGGTGGGAGCGCGGCGCCGACCGACTGGCCGTGCACGACTGCCGCATCAATGAGCGCTCCGTCCGTCGACGCGAGGACGCAGACCACGCGGGATCGCGACGAGGTGTCGATGGCGAGCACGCTCATTGCGACGTCCCCTCGATCCACGCAAGCAGCAGCCGCTCCGGAACGCTGACCGGTCGCGCTGATGACGCGCGTGCCGTCATCCTCGATATCGAGAAGGACGCTCACCTCATCTGCCGCTGCGCCGGCGCGTGCTCGCCCCACTCCACGACGACGACGCCCCCCGAGTCGAGCATCGCGTCGATGTCGAGGAGCCGGATGTCGGCGCCGGGGCCGAGCCGGTAGAGGTCGAGGTGGTGCAGGACCTTGGGACCGGCCCGGTAGACGTGATGGAGGACGAAGGTCGGGCTGCGCACGAGCGCCGGGTCGATCCCCATCCCGGTGGCGATGCCGCGAACGAGCACGGTCTTGCCCGCGCCGAGCTGACCGCTGAGCAGGATGAGATCGCCGCCCTCGACCTGCTTCCCGATGCGCTCACCAAGCGCGAGCGTGTCCAGCTCGGTGACGCAGCGTGCCGCCGCCCCCATGCCGCTCATGCGAAATGCCGCGAGCTCGTCCGCGGGGTTGGTGCAGGCGCACCGCCCTCACGATCCAGGACATCCACGCCGCTGCCATCGCGGAGCCGGCCGGCGACCGTCAGGGGCGCGAGGTCCTGGGGCCAGCTCGCGGTCAGCGCCGGGAGCAGCGCCTCCGGCACCGTGGCGACCAGCTCGAAGTCCTCGCCGCCCCCGAGGGCGAGGTCCGGCCACGCAGCGCCGAAGTCCGACACCAGTGCGGCCTCGACCGGGACCCGGTCGAGCCAGACCTCGGCTCCGCATCCAGACATGTCGGCGATGCGCTCCAGGTCGATCAGCAGCCCGTCGCTGATGTCGCCGCCGCAGCGAACCCCCGCCGCGACCAGGTGGAGGCCCTCGGCGATCCGAGCCATCGGCGACCGTTGGGCTTCCACCCAGGACCGCTCCTGATCGGAGAGATCCTCGCCGCCGTCCAGGAGCAGGCGAAGCCCCGCGGCCGCCCGGCCGAGCCTGCCCGTGACCAGCACGAGATCGCCGGGACGCCCGTGATCACGTCGCAGCACGGCCCCCGGCAGGATCGTGCCGCCCACCGAGATGTCGATCACCAGAGGCCCGTCCAGCGCGCTGACGTCACCGCCGGCGACCGCGCATCCGGCCTCCGCGGCGGCTGCGCAGAGCCCGCGCTGGATCTCCAGCACATCCTCGAAGCAGGTGTCGGCCGGGGCGCAGAGGGTGACCGCGCACCAGGCGGGGCGGGCGCCCATGCCGGCCAGGTCCGAGAGCGCGACCGTCAGGGCCCGCGCCCCGAGCCGCCGTGGGGTCAGCCACGCACGCCGGAAGTCGATCCCCTCGACCACCGCGTCCTGGCTGATCGCGAGGTCGCGCCCGGGCTCTGGCGACCAGACCGCCGCGTCGTCGCCGGCGCCCAGGGCAAGCGCCGCGCCGTTCTCCCGGGCGATCTCGGTCAGCGCCCGCAGCAACTCGCCCTCGCCGATCGCTCCGAGGGTCGGGCCACCCGTGTCGAAGCCTCGTTCGGCGATGCGATCAGCCTCCAACGTCACAGGTCCGCAATATACGTGGCCACTGTCCGAGGTACGGTGGCGCACGGCGTCCAAGCTTGCGTTCTGCCCCTCGGGATGAGTAAGGTGCGGCGGGGACGTAGCGATCGAGGCTCTCCACGAGCGCTCGGCGGCCGATCGATTGGAGGATGCCTATTTTGACGTTGAGCCGGAAGGTGGCCCTGATTGCGACAGGAGTCATCACCCTTCTGGCCACCGGACTCGGAGCCATCCCGGAGACTCAGGCAAACACGAAGACTGGCGCGACGCATGCGCCGAGCTCTGCCATCGCAGCGCTGCAGCAGCGGCGCGCGCAACTCATCGCAGAGCTCGCCGCGATGCAACCCAGCCTGAGTGCCGCGGGCGGCGCCGTCGGTTCGGCGGAGGCTTCCTTCAACGCCCAGCAGCAGCGGGTGTTGAACGAGCGCACGCAGCTCGCCAAGCTCAACGCGACGCTGCTCTCATTGAGCGGTCAGTTGAAGAGCAATGCCGCGACTGTCGCGCAGGACAAAGCGCAACTTGCGGCGATCACGCGCGCGACCTATGAGACGAGTGGCAACAATCAGGTGCTCACCGCGGTGCTCAGCGCGGGGTCCTTCAACCAGGCGATCGACGAGTTGAAAGCTGCGAACCAGGTGTCGCACCAGGTGTTCCAGCTTGTCGAACGCCTCGCGGCATCGAGCCGAGCGATCACCGCCGAGCAGACGAGCATCCGCGCTGACGCCGCCAACGCCGCAACGCTCGAGGGGCAGCTCGCTGCGCAGAGCGACCGCCTGCTCGCGACGCTCACCGACCGCAACACCCTGTTCTCGGGCCTCAACGGACCGGCGCGCCAGGTCGCCGCCGAAATCGCCGACGTCGACCAGCAGATCGCGTTTCTGCAGTCCGGACCGCACATCGGCAGCGGACCCTGCGGCGACCACTTCGCGTACGGGTTCTGCACCTACTACGTGGCCACACGACGCTGCGTCCCATGGTTGGGCAACGCCAGGGACTGGTACAGCGCGGCCGCGGCGGCCGGCTACAAGGAAGGCAGATCACCGATCGCCGGCGCGATCCTCGTCTTCCGGCCCGGGGTCGGCGGCGTCAGCTCCCTCGGTCACGTCGCCTACGTGGAGGCGGTCGGTCCCGCTCAGGGGATACCGGCCGGCTCATTCAAACTCTCGGAGATGAACTACGCCGGCTGGAACCAGGTCGACTACCGCGTGATCAGCGACACCAGCTTCGACATCGAAGGGTTCATCTACGGGAACTAGCCGCCTCGACGGCTTGCCGGAGCAGTTCCTGCGCTGCGGGCAGCGCATCGATCACATCTGAGGCGAGCACCCCGGCGCGACCTTTCCGAGCCTGCGCCATCATCCCCGCCTGGGCATGGATGGTGACGCCGGCGATCGCAGCGTCGCGTGGCGCGAGGCCCTGCGCAAGCATCGACCCGATCAAGCCTGCGAGCACGTCGCCGGTGCCGCCGGTTGCCAGCGCCACCACGCGATGTCGGTCGACAAACGTGGGCTCGCCTCGCTGCGCGATCACCGTCTCCGCGCCCTTGAGCACCACGACGACTCCATATCGCGCCGCATAGCGTTCAGCGGTGCCCACCCGATCCGCCTGCACGGCAGCGGTGTCGATACCGGCGAGGCGCCCCATCTCCGCGGGGTGCGGTGTGATGACGTGCAGCCGGCCGCCCACGCTCCAGTCAAAGCGTTGGTCTGCGGTGGCAGCCGCGACGATGTTCAGGGCGTCTGCATCGACGACCGCCGAACAGCGCAGGTCGCCTGAGCAGGTCGAGCACCGCGCTCGCTGGTCTCGGGTGCGCGTCCGAGTCCCGGGCCGACAACCAGCGCATCGGCCCCATCGGTGCGCTCACGGAGCGCGGAAAGGCCACTGCGCTGCAAGGCGCCGGTGCCCTCATCGGGAATTGACGCAGGCATCACCTCGAGGCAGGTGGCCGCGACGATCGCATGGATCGACGCCGGGAACACATACCTCCACCAGGCCGGCGCCGCCGCGTGCCGCGCCCATCGCGGCGAGACGTGGCGCACCCGTGTAGCCCGTCGAGCCGGCGACGACGACCACGCGACCGAACGTGCCCTTGTGCCCGTCGTCGGGACGATCCGCAAGGGTGAAGCCGGCGGGTATGTCGGGGAGCGCGGGCTGCTCGCGCCGGCCTCTGCTCACCGCGACGGCAATCGCCAGACCGCCATCGTGGGTGAGCGAGAGCGCGATATCGGTCGGCTCGCCGCGAACGTGCACCTGGGGCGCACCACCCCGGCGGCGGACCACCTCGATGTCCCGGTACGCCGGCATGCGTTCTCCCATGGAACCGTAGAGCTTCTTGACCGCCTCCTTGGCGGCCCATCGGCTCGCCCATCGTTCCGGCTTGGCGGCGGCGTAGCGCTGCTCGGAGTTGGTGTAGATGCGCTGCGCGAAATGAGGATGACGTTGCAGCGCTCCAGCGATGCGATCGACCACGGTCACGTCGACCCCGACAACCATCGTCATCCGACGACTATTCCACAGTCACCGATTTCGCGAGGTTTCTGGGCTGGTCGACGTCGCATCCGCGCTGCACCGCGACGTGGTACGCGAAGAGCTGCATCGGGATCACGTTGATGAGCGGCGAGAGCACCTCCGAGCATCCCGGCACCGGGATGGTGCTCGCGAATCCCGCATCGAAGGGATCCTCACCCTCGGTGACCAGCGCAATCACCGGCGAGTCGCGCGAATGCACCTCCTGGATGTTGCTCACCATCTTCGGGAGCGTCGCGGAGCGAGTCGCGATTGCAATCACCGGGACTCCGGCTCGAGCAGCGCGATGGGGCCGTGCTTGAGCTCGCCTGCCGCGTAGCCCTCCGCATGCACGTAGGAGATCTCCTTGAGCTTGAGCGCACCTTCCATCGCGATCGGGAAGTTGATGCCCCGTCCGATGTAGAGCGCGCTGTGGGCATGCGCGAAGCGCTGCCCGAGGTCGACCAGCAGCGGTTCCAGCTCGAGCGTCTTGGTGAGCAGGTCGGGAAGGTGCTGCAACTCGGCGACGAGACGCTGGTGCTCGGTGACGTCGAGGCTGCCGCGCGCATCAGCGAGCCGGAGTGCGAGCAGCAGCCCGCAGACCATCTGGGTCATGAAGGTCTTGGTGCCGGCGACCGACATCTCTGGCCCAGCCTGCATGTACAGCGCCCCGTCGGCCTCGAGGGAGAGTGCGCTGCCCACCACGTTGGTGATCGCGATCACCTGCGCACCGGCTCGCCGCGCCTGACGGATCGCCGCGAGCGTGTCAGCGGTCTCGCCCGATTGCGAAACGGCGATCACCAGCGAATGCTCATCGACCAGGGTCTCGCCATAACGGAATTCGCTTGCCGCTTCGACCTTGCAACGGATCTTGGCGAGATGCTCAATCGCATAGCCCGCCACCATCGAGGCGTACCAGGCTGATCCACACGCAACCAGCACCACTTCCTGCACCGCGGCGAGGCGCAGATCGTCGAGACCGAGCTCGGGCAGCGTGACCATGCCCAGATCGTCGATCCGTCCGCTCAACGCGTTGCGCACCGCGTCCGGCTGCTCATAGATCTCCTTGAGCAGGAAATGCGGGTAGCCGTTCTTCTGCGCCTGCTCAGCCTCCCAGTCGATGGTCACGACGCGCGCCTCGACGGCGGTGCCGTCGAGCTGTTGCACGGTGATCCCGTCCGGCGTCGCGGTGACGATCTCGCCCTCGCCGAGCAGCGCGATGCGCTTCGTGTACGGGATCAAGGCGGTGATGTCGCTGCTGACGAAGACTTCACCGCGGCCGAGACCGACGACCAGCGGCGCATTCATCCGCGCGCCGACGACGCGATCCGGCTGGTCCGCGGAGATGACCACCAGCGCGCACGCACCCTGCATGCGGTTGAGCGCCGTGCGCACCGCGGCAGCGAGGTCACCGTGGAAGGCGTCCTCGATGAGGTGCGGCACCACCTCGGTGTCGGTCTCACTCAGGAACTCGTGGCCCCGATCCATCAGCTCGGCGCGCAGCTCGCGGTAGTTCTCGACGATGCCGTTGTGAATGACGTGGATGCGACCGGTGCAGTCCTGGTGCGGATGCGCGTTCTCGAGGGATGGGCGGCCGTGCGTCGCCCAGCGCGTGTGCCCGATGCCTACGGTTCCGGAGGGCATCCCCTCGGCTTCGACCTGGCGTACGAGATCGACGACCTTGTTGGTGTTCTTGACGGTCGCAACGTCACCGTCGGCATCGATGATCGCGATCCCAGCCGAGTCGTAGCCCCGGTACTCGAGCCTGCGGAGGCTGTCGAGCAGGACGGGTGCTGCGGGACGGGGGCCGGCGTAGCCGATGATGCCGCACATAGGACCTCTCTGGAACGGTCGCGACGGGAACGGGTTACGTGGGGCTTGGGCTCGGGGAAGGCGTCGGGGTCGGTGTCGGGGGCGGCGCGAGATTTCCCATCACGATCGTGACCGTGACCTTGTTCACGGAGAGGGTGATCCCTGCGTGACCGACGATGCCCACCTGCACCGTGTAGGTGCCGGTGACACCATTGAGAAAGATCGGCAGGGTCGTGAGGGTGCCGAGCGAGTTCAGCAGGTCCTGCGGCCCGAACGCCTGCACGGCAAAAGGGGTCGAGGTGAAGCTGATGAGGTAATGACCGGGCGAAGGGACGCCTTCGATGCGCGGCGTCACCGCAATCGTGCGCTGGGACTGATCCGGCGAGATCGCGATGCTGACGCTCACATCGGTATGGTCGACGCCCACGTTGTTCAGGCGATTGCCTTTCGAGTCGTAGGCGAGCACGCGGAGATCCGCCTGGAAGTTCGCTTTCTGCGTGCTCAGGTCGACGGTCACCTTGGCCTGGATCCCGACCAGTTCGTGTGCCGGTCCGTCGATGACCACCTGCGACGGCGACGTCGCCTCGGAAACATTCCGATACCCGACGGGAGGCGGGCTGGTGATCACGATCTGCACGGGGACCGACACCGACTTGAAGGCGTCCAGGTCGACCTGCACCGTGTCGGGTGGATCGATCAACTCGATGTTGGGGTCGGTGCTGGTGATGGAGATCGGAATCGGGTACGTCCCTGCGCGGGTCGCCGCCGACCAGTCGACCGTGACGTTGATGACTGCCTGGTTGAGGCCTGCCAGCGTGTTCTGGTCACCACCGACACGAACCAGGACGTCGCCGACGGGATGCACGAGGACGAACCCGGACGGGATGTTCGCCGGACTCTGCGGCACCTCCACCGAGATCAGCTTGGTTTCGGGCGGGTTGCCCGCGTAGACGACGCCCACCCAGGTCACGAACGCAATCAGGAAACAACCGACCTTGAGCCGCCAGTTCCGCCGGATGAAACCGGGGACTCTCACGGGTGCGAGCGCCGCCGTATGGTGCGGAGCGCCCCGCCTTTGGCGAGCGGGCGCAACATCGCCGACCGCCCCGATCCATCCTCTCGCTCCAGGAGCGTGAGCAGCATTTCGCGTTGCTTGGCCTGATCCAGTCCGCGATACAGCTTCCCGGCGTGCGCAAGGCTGATGAGCCCGGTCTCCTCACTGACGATCAGCACCACCGCATCCGACTGCATCGTCAGTCCGAGCGCGGCGCGATGTCGCGTTCCCATGCGACCGACACCGGGCAGCGTTTCCGCGAGCGGGAGCACGCAGCCGGCGGCGACGAGCCGGTTCTCGCGAATGATCACCGCACCGTCGTGCAGTGGCGATCCCGGGATGAAGATGGTTGCGAGGATCTCGGCGGTGACCTCGCCGTTGATGTGCACGCCCGTTGCCGCGAGATTCTCGATGCCGGTCTCACGTTCGAAAACGATCAGCGCGCCGATCTTCTTCTCGGCCAGCGAACCGGCCGCGCGCAACACCTCGTCGACGATCCGGCCAAGCGCCAGCTCGGACGGGCGTCCGAGCAGCGTGCGCACGGTCCCGAGCCGGCCGACCTGGTCGAGCGCGCGGCGCAACTCCGGCTGGAACAGGACGATGGCCGCGATGACGATTGCCTGTGTGCCGTTGCTGAAGATGAATTCGAGCAGGCGGAGGTGCAGGATCTGCGCCATCCAGCCGACCACGAAAATCACACCGAGACCGAGCAACAGCTGCACCGCCTGGGTGCCCCTGATCAGCTTGAGCAACTGGTAGAGGAGGAAGGCGACCACCAGCACGTCGAGTTCCGTCGCGCCAGCTGAGGCTCTGGAGGAAGAAGTGGGCGTTGCGCAGGAAGTCGGTCAAGCGGCGGCCTCGACGCCGGCGTCCGCGTAGAGCAGCGCCAGCAACGCCTGCTGCACCCAGAGGCGATTCTCGGCCTGGTCGAACACGATCGACTTCGGTCCGTCGATGACCGAGTCGGTGATCTCCTCGCCGCGGTGCGCGGGCAGGCAGTGCATCACGCGCACACCGGCCGGCGCCTGCGCCACCAGCGCGTCGTTCACCTGCAGATAGGCGAAATCCTCGCGACGGCGCTGCTGCTCGGTCTCCTGACCCATGCTCGTCCAAACGTCTGTGTAGATGATTTCGGTATCGCGCAGCGCCGGCCCCGCCTCATGGGTGATCTCGAAATCCGTGTCCGCTGCTCGCAGTCCCGCGGCCCGCTGGACCACCGACGCAGGCGGCTCATACCCGGGTGGACAGATCACGCGCAGATGCACGCCGAGGAGCGCCGCAGCATAGATCCACGACGTGCAGACATTGTTGCCGTCACCGATATACGCGACGGTTGCGCCCGCAAGCTTCCCGGTCGCCGCGCGCATGGTCATGCAGTCGGCGAGCACCTGGCAGGGATGCTCGGCGTCGGTGAGCGCGTTGATCACCGGAGCGCCGGCTGCGTCCGCGATGGTCACGAGGTCGCGATGCGAGACCAGGCGGGCGACGATGCCGTCGGCATAGCGGTCGAGGATGCGGCTGATGTCCGCTGCCGACTCGCGCTCGCCGAGCTGCACCTCGGGATTGAACAGCGCGATCGGGTGGCCACCAAGCCGATGGATCGCCACCTCGAACGAGACCCGTGTCCGGTTGCTGGGTCGCTGGAAGATGAGCGCGAGGGAACGGCCCGCGAGCGGGCGACCGAGATCGCGCCCCGTTTTGGCCACGGCGGCCAGATCCAGAACGGTGATGATCTCGTCGGTGCTGAGGTCCGCGATGCTGAGGAGATCGCGTCCGGCGAGCGAGGAACTCATCCGCTCATATGGTTGCACCGCGACGCGGATCGCGGGCCCCGCGTCGAAAGCCGTCGCAGGTTGGGTCGCAGGCGATACCGTGCCCGGCGTGGACATCGCTGTGGTCGTCAACGGCGGCATGGCCGAAACGCTTCAGGCGACGCCGCTCTTGCGTACCCTCCGCGCCGGGTACCCGACGGCGCGCATCGCCCTGGTCTGTCCGTCGACGGCGACTGACATCGCCGACGGCATCCCGCCGGTCGACAAGGTCGTCCCCCTCGCCAGCCTGCGAGGGCATGGCACCGGCGGCCTGAGTCTCTGGGCGACGCTGCGCGGCCTGCGTCTCGACGCCGTCTTCCTCTGCACCACCGGGGCGCTTCCGGCCACATCGGCCTACTTCGCCGGCGATCCCGCAGCGCAGCGGGGTGGGCGGCGGGATCGGGCTGCTCCTGACCGGGCGGGTCAAACCCCGCCGGTCCGAGAACCAGGCCGAGACCTGGCTCCGCCTGGCTCTGGTGGGCGGCGTCCATCAGCAGCTGCACAGCCCGGTCTTCGAGCCGGGGCCGGAGGCCCGGCGGCGCGCCGAGCAGGTCCTCCATGGCACCGGCCTGGCCGACGGTCGCCTGCTCATCGCGCTCGCCCCGGGATCCGGCTACGCCGACGGACACGCTGCCTCGGCAGCGACGACCACCTGGATCCCCGAGCGATGGGCGCACCTCGCCAACCAGCTCGCCCAGCGTCACGGCGCAGGCATCCTCCTGGTCGGCTCGCCGCAGGACCGCTACGCGGCGGAGCGCACCAAGATCGACCTCCGCGCCGGCGGCCACCGACCTGGTCGGCGAGGTCGACCTGGAACGCTTGCCGGGGTCATCGGACGCTGCGATCTGCTGGTCGGCAGCGACACCCCGCTGCTCCAGCTCGCCGCCGCGATGGACACCCCGACCGTCGGACTCTTCGGTCCAACCGACGGCGCCCGCGGTGGTGCGTACGGCCGCGCCCACCGGGTCGTGCAGGCGCTCGCCCCGCCTCGCTACGTCGAAGGCGTGTCCGAGGTGGCCGCCATGGACCAGATCCGCGTCGAGGACGTGCTCGCCGGGATCGAATCGACGCTCTGAGCGCCTAGCGGATGTACATCAGCGCGCGCTTGAGCACATCGAGGTTGTCCAGCGCGTAGCCGGTCCCGCGGACGGCGCAGAGTTGCGGCTCACTGTCGCGATGCACCTCGAAGCCCGATGCGGTCGCGATCGCGCCGTCGAGGCCCTCGAGCCGCCCACCGCCACCGCAGAGGACGATCCCCTCTCTCCGGATGTCGCTGATCAGCCGGGGCGGCGTGTCCGCGATGACGGCGTCGATCGCGGCGAGGATCGGTTTCACGTGGGCATCGAGGCAGATCGCCAGCTCGGTGGAGGTGATCGTCACCGACTGCTCACCGGCGTCGGAAAGCCCCATCACCTCGAGGCGCCGCTCCTCGTGCGGACCAACCCGCGCCAGCGAGGCGATCAACTCCTCCACCGTGGCGGCATCGAGCGTGACCCCGTGCTCCTGGTGCACACGCTCGGCGACGCACGCATGCAGGCGCATCCCGCCGTGTCCGGGGAGGCATCGCCCGCTGACCGTTCCCTCGAGCGCCAGCGCCGCGATGTCGGTCTTGCCCGCACCGATGTCGATGACGAAGTGTCCATTGGGCCCGCTGAGGCGCACGCCCGCACCCATCGCGGCTGCAAGCGGCGCGTCCAGCAGATAGGCGGTGCGCGCGCCCGCGAGCGCGGCGGCCTCGAGCAACATCCGCCGCTGCCCGCCCGGCAACGACGCCATCACCGCGATCACCACGTCCGGCTTGAAGATGCGCTGCCGGCCGGCAGCCCGGACCAGCGCGTGATTGATCAGCCAGCGCGCGCCCGCCGGATCGGCGATCTCGCCGCCCACGATCGGTCGCCGCATCTGCAGGTCCGGATCATCCGCCGCCGCCTCGAAGGCCGCGTCCCCGAACGCCGCCGCCTGCACGCCGCCGCCGCGGATCGCGACGGTGGTGGGCTCGGTCGCGATCATGCCCTCGCCCTTGACGATGATCCGCGTGGTCATCGTCCCGAGATCGATCCCGACCTTCTTGCCGAGCACTGTTTCCGGGCTCCCCTCAGTCGCCGACGACGCCGGTGAGGTCGCGAACCTCGCTGCTGGGTTCGTCGGTGAGCACGCGCTCGACATCGGCGCCAAGCGCAACCAGCTTCTCCTCGAGGTCCTCGTAGCCACGCTCGAGGTGGAAGAGCTTGTCGAGCTCGGTCGTGCCTTCGGCGCACAGACCGGCGATGACCAGCGCCGCCCCGCTCCGGATATCGGGAATGCTCATGCGCGTGCCATGCAGGCGCGCCGGCCCGGTGATCACCGCGCTGCGTCCGTCGACGGCGATCTTCGCGCCCATCTGCTGCAGCGCCGCGACGTGGCGAAAACGGTTCTCGTACAAGGCTTCGCTGATGACGCTGGTCCCGGTCGCCTGGGTCATCAGCGCGCAGAACTGCGGTTGCATGTCGGTGGCGAACCCCGGGTGCGTCCAGGTGGTGACGTCCACGCCGCGCAGCTGCTTGCAGCTGACGCGAACGTGATTCGCACCCTCGACGATCTCGCACCCTGCCGAGCGCAACTTGCTGAAGAGCCAGCGCAGATCGCTCGGACGCATGTGCTCCACCACGACGTCGCCGTAGGTGGCCGCGGCCGCGATCATGTACGTGCCCGCCTCGATGTAGTCGGCGGTGATGTTGTGGGTCGTGCCGTGGAGCAGGCCGCCGCTGCCCTCGATGACGATCAACTCGGTGCCGACCCCGGTGATGTGCGCGCCCATGCCGATCAGGCATCGCGCGAGGTCGTACACGTGCGGCTCGCGCGCCGCGTTGCTGATGACGGTGATGCCCGTCGGCGACCACCGCGGCCATCATCAGGTTCTCGGTGCCGGTGACGGTCGGCATGTCGAGTGCGATGCGCGCGCCATGCAGGTGGCGGGCTCGCGCGAAGTACGCCCCCTCGCGCTCCTCGACCTCCGCACCCATGAGACGCAGGCCCTCGAGGTGCTGCTCGACACGGCGCATGCCGATGTCGTCCCCACCCGGCTTGGCGATGCTCGCCTCGCCGGCACGGGCCACCAGCGCACCGAGCAGCAGGAACGACCCGCGCATGCGCCGGCTCAGGTCCGCGTCGACCACGGTGGTGCGCAACGCCGCGGCATGCAGCTGCCAGGTGTGCGGTATCGGGGTGCTCGACCGCGACCCCGACATGCCCGAGCATGCTGGCCATGGTCGAGATGTCCTCGATGTCAGGAACGTTGCCGAGTTGGACCGGCTGGTCGGTGAGCAGGGCCGCCGCCATCACCGGCAGGGAGGCGTTCTTGCTCCCCGAGATCGCCACGCTCCCCTCGAGCCGCCGGCCGCCTCGGATGCGCAGGAGTTCCACTCCGCTTACCGTACTCGACGGCGCCCGGCGCTGACCGGGTAGATTAGCGGTGGTATCCGCACGGATCACCGGCACGCATCGGGAGAGATCATGGCAACCGCAACGCAACCGTCCACCGGCACCCTGGAGCAGCTGCTCGGCGACCAGGCTACCTCCCTGCTCGAGCACCGGTGCGAGACCGTTCCGAAGACGACGCTGCATCTCCCCGGCCCGGATTTCGTGGATCGGGTCTGGACTGGGATCCGACCGGTCGAACCAGGTGCTCCGCAACCTCAACAGCATCTACCAGCACGGTCGCCTGAGCGGGACCGGATATGTCTCCATCCTCCCGGTGGACCAGGGCATCGAGCACTCGGCGGGCGCGTCCTTCGCACCCAATCCGGAGTATTTCGACCCCGAGAAGATCCTCGAGCTGGCGGTCGAAGGCGGGTGCAACGCGGTCGCGTCGACCTTCGGGGTGCTCGGTGCGGTGTCACGGCGCTGGGCGCACCGCATTCCGTTCATCGTCAAGATCAACCACAACGAGTTGCTGACCTATCCGAACGGCGCCGACCAGATTCAGTTCGGCACCGTCCGTGAAGCCTGGAACATCGGCGCGGTCGCTGTCGGCGCCACGATCTATTTCGGCTCGGACGGCGCCGACCGTCAGATCGTCGAGATCTCGCGCGCGTTCGCCGAAGCCCATGACCTCGGCATGGCAACGATTCTCTGGTGCTACCTGCGCAATCCGGCGTTCAAGAAGGACGGCGTCGACTACGCGCTTGCCGCTGACCTCACCGGTCAGGCAAACCACATCGGCGTGACGATTCAGGCCGACATCATCAAGCAGAAATTGCCGACCACCAACGGTGGATATACCGCGCTCAAATTCGGCAAGACGAGCGACCTCGTGTACAGCAAGCTCACGTCAGATCATCCCGTCGATCTGTGTCGCTACCAGGTGCTCAATTGCTTCGCGGGCCGGGTGGGGTTGATCAACTCCGGCGGCGAGTCCCTCGGCGCGGGCGACCTCGCCGACGCTGTGAAGACGGCGGTCATCAACAAGCGTGCCGGCGGCACCGGATTGATCACCGGACGCAAGGCATTTCAGAGGCCGATGCGCGAGGGCGTGCAGCTGCTCAACGCGGTTCAGGATGTGTATCTGAACGATCGCGTGACCGTCGCCTAGGCGACCGCCGCCAGTACCCGCAAAACCCGATGGACCTGTACGAAGAGATCCCCCGCAACGGCGACGAGCGCAGCGTCCTGCTTGCGCTTCCTCGAGTGGCAACGGTCAGTGCCGTCTCCAAGTGCGCCGGGCTCGAGCCGGATCAACTCCGCATTCGATCCGCGGAGCCGTCCAACCTGACCTGCTCGGGCTGGTCCGGCACATGGCAGACGTCGAACGGGGCTGGTTCCGGCGAACCCTCGCCGGCGAGGACATCCAGGACCGCTACTCCTCCGACGATGATATCGATGGCGACTTCGACAATATCGACGGTGCCGATGTCGACGAGGCCTGGGCTGCATGGCGCGAGGAGTGCGAACACTCGCGACGAGATCATCTCCCGGCGCGCGCTCGAGGCCACCGGTCTTCAGCGCAGCGGCAGCGAGGTCTCCATGCGCTGGATCCTGGACCACATGATCGAGGAGTACTCGCGGCACAACGGCCACGCCGATCTGCTCCGCGAGAGGATCGACGGCGCAACCGGCTACTGACTCCAAGCCCTCCCCTCCTCGCGCTTCAACTCCTCGCGGCCGATGATCGAGAGGTGGACCTCGTCGGGACCGTCCATGAATCGGGCCGAGCGCGCGTAGGCGAACATCTGCGTCAGCGGCAGATCCTGCGAGACGCCGGCGCCGCCGTGCACCTGGATGGCGCGATCGATGACCGCCTGCGGCGACGTTGGGCGCGACCACCTTGATCGCCGAGATCTCGAAGCGGGCGCCGAGGCTGCCCTGCGGTGTCGAGCAGCCACGCCGCCTTCTGGCACAACAACCGCGCCTGCTCGATCTCGATGCGCGACCTGCGCGATCTGCTCGCGTACCACGCCCTTGCTCGGCAAGGCGTTTCCCGAACGCGGTGCGTGACTTGGCGCGCTCGCACATGAGCGAGAGCGCGCGCTCGGCAGCGCCGATCAGACGCATGCAGTGGTGCAGACGTCCGGGGCCGAGCCGTGCCTGCGCGATCATGAATGCGGTCCCCTCGTCGCCGATGCGATTGGTCTGCGGGACGCGCACGTTCTCGAGCAGGACTTCGCAGTGGCTCCCCGGATCGTCGAAGCCGAAGACCTTGAGCTGGCGGACGATGGTCACGCCCGGGCGCGTCGATGGGCACCAGCACCATGGTGTGGCGCGCGTGGCGTTCCGCATCGGGATGGGTGACGCCGATGAGCAGGATCACCTTGGCGTTGGGGTGCGCCGCGCCGCTGGTGAACCACTTATGGCCATTGATGACGTAATCATCGCCGTCGCGATCGATGCGCGTGGCCAGCTGGGTGGGATCGGAGCTGGCGACCTCGGGCTCGGTCATGCCGATGCAGGAGCGGATCTCGCCGGCGAGCAGCGGCTGGAGCCACGTCTCCTGCTGCTCGGGCGTGCCGAACTGCGCGAGCACCTCCATGTTTCCGGTGTCCGGCGCCGAGCAGTTCATCGCCTCCGACGCGATGGCGCTCCAGCCCATGATCTCCGCAAGCGCGCCGTACTCGAGGTTGGTGAGGCCGGGTCCGAATCGCTTGTCGGGAAGGAACAGATTCCAGAGCCCGCGCTTGCGCGCCTCGGTCTTGAGCTCCTCCATCACCGGCGAGATCCGCTGCGGGATCGTCTCGGCGGAGAAGCCGCGCCAGTATTCCGCTTCGGCCGGCCGGATGCGCTCATCCATGAACCGCCAGACCTTCTCGCTGAGCTCGCGCACCCGCTGTGTCTCCGCGAAATCCATGTTCAGCCTCCTTCGGTGGAACTCAACCGTCCGAGCGCCTCGAGCCCGCCGTCGACGATGGCCGGCACCATCTCCCCCATCGTCTCGAAGCCCTCACCCACGGTCATACCCATGAGGAATCGCGCGGTGATCCCTTCGGCGATGATCGCGAGCTTGTATGCGCCGAGCGCGATGTACCAGTCGAGCGAGGTCAGGTCGCGCTGCGTCCCCGCAGCGTAGTCGCGCACGCAGGTCCGCGCGCTTGTAGAAGCCGTCCTCGACAGTGATCGCGCGGCCGTGCAGGGTGCGCGCCGCTGCCTCGGACTCGTCGTCGGCCCAGTACACGCAGAGCAGGCCGAGGTCGCACAGCGGATCGCCGATCGTGCACATCTCCCAGTCGATGACGGCCACGATCCGCGATGGATCCGCGGGCGCGTACATGACGTTGTCGAGCCGGTAGTCGCCGTGAACGATCCCGGGCGCGGATGCACGGGCACCGTCTCGTCGAGCTGCCGGCGCAGCGTCCTCGATGCTCGGCAGCTCGCGCGTCTTCGACGCCTCCCACTGCTGCCACCAGCGTCGCACCTGGCGGGCGAGAAATCCGTCGGGATGTCCGAAGTCGCCGAGCCCAACCGCCTCGGGGTCGATGCGATGCAGCTGCAGCAGCGTCTCCACCAGCGCCGACGACATCGCGTGCCGCGTCTCGGTAGTGTCGGGAAACTCGACGGGCAGCGAGTCGCGGACCACATGTCCGTCGATCCACTCCATCACGTAGAACAGCGCGCCGATCACCGAGTCGTCCTCGCAGAGCGCGATCACCTGCGGCACCGGAATTCCGGTGCCCTGCAACGCCGCGAGCACCCGGTACTCGCGCGCCATGTCGTGCGCTGTGGGCAGCACGTGCGCGAGCGGCGGCCGCCGCACCACGAATCGGCGCTCACCGTCATCGACGATGTAGGTGAGATTCGAGCGTCCGCCGGGAATCACCTCGCCTCGCAGCGCGCCGGCGAGCCCTCCGACGCGAGGCCCCAGGTATCGCGCGAGCGCCTCGAGGTCGAGCCCCGGCGGCGAGGTCACTGCGGAGGCGCGAGTGCCCGTGGCGGCGGCGCCGGATCTCCGCGACGTGGAGGCGCAGCGTCGCACGCTCGAGTGCGCATGACGGCCTCGTCGTTCGTCACGTCCTGGGCCAGGAGCTCCTGTGCCTTCTTGCGCGACTTCCTCGGCACGAGCCTCATCGATGTCCTCGGCGCGCTCCGCAGCATCGGCAAGGATCGTGACCTTGTCGGGGAGGACCTCGAGGAATCCGCCCGACGACGCAAGCACGTGCTCGGCGGCGTCGTTGCGAATGGTCACCACGCCCATTGCGCAGCGGCGTGAGCAACGCGATGTGATGCGGCAGCACCCCGAGGTCGCCCTCGATACCCGGGCGCGAGCACGAAGTCCGCTTCCTCGCTGAAGACGCGGCCCTCGGCGGTGACGAGCTCGACCTGCAGCTTTGGCCATCGCGGTTATGCCTTTGCGTCCTCGTCGGGCTTGGCAGCTGCCGCGTCGGCAGCGGGTGCTGCGTCGGCCAGCGGGTCTTCGCAGCCGGCGCGGCCGGGTCGTCGCGGCAGGCGCTTCGTCTGCAGCCGCAGCGGCATCCGTCGCGGCGCGTCGCTGCGGCCGGCGCCATCTGTGGCCGCCGCATCGAGCGTCGCGGCGGCAGCCGTCAGCGGCAGCCGCAGCGGCGATCGGGTCGCGGCCGGTGCAGTCTCGGCAGGCTTCGCATCGCCGCCTTCCTCACCCTTCAATGCGGCCGCGCGTTGCACGGCCTCGTCGATGGTCCCGCACCATGTAGAACGCGTCCTCCGGAAGGTCGTCGTGCTTGCCGTCGAGGATCTCGGCGAAGCCGCGGATCGTCTCCTCGAGCGGCACGTACTTGCCCTCGCGTCCGGTGAACACCTCGGCGACGAAGAACGGCTGCGAGAGGAAGTTGCGCACGCGACGCGCGCGGCGGACGGTCTGCTTCTGATCCTCGGTGAGCTCCTCCTGACCGAGGATCGCGATGATGTCCTGCAGCTCCTTGATACTCCTGGAGCACGCGCTTCACTCCCTGGGCCACGCGATAGTGCTCCTCGCCAACCACGTTCGGATCGAGCACGCGGCTGAACGACTCGAGCGGATCGACGGCGGGATAGATGCCGGCCTCAGAGATCGACCGGCTCAGCGTGACCGTCGCGCCGAGGTGGCCGAACGTGGTGGCGACCGCGGGGTCGGTGAAGTCGTCGGCGGGCACGTAGATCGCCTGCACCGACGTGATCGAGCCCTTGTTGGTCGAGGTGATCCGCTCCTGCAGGTCACCCATCTCGGTGGCGAGAGTCGGCTGGTAGCCGACCGCCGACGGCATGCGTCCGAGCAGCGCCGACACCTCGGCGCCGGCGAGCGTGTACCGGAAGATGTTGTCGATGAAGAGCAGCGTGTCGGCGCCCTTCTCGTCGCGGAACCACTCGGCGATGGTGAGCGCCGGTGAGCGCGACTCGCGCGCGCGCGCCCGGCAGACTCGTTCATCTGCCCGTAGACCAGCGCCGTCTGGTCGAGCACCTTGGATTCCTGCATCTCGCCGTAGAGCGCGGTGCCCTCGCGGGTGCGCTCACCGACACCGGCGAACACCGAGTAGCCCGCGTGCTCGCGCGCGATGTTGCGGATCATCTCCATGACGATGACCGTCTTGCCGACGCCGGCTCCGCCGAAGAGCCCGATCTTCGAGCCCTTGGAGAAGGTGCAGATGAGGTCGATGACCTTGATGCCCGTCTCGAGAATCTCGGTCTCGGTCGACTGCTCGGAGATGCGTGGGCGCGGTGCGATGCATCGGCATCCGTGCCTTGCCGGTGAACGGGCCCTTGCCGTCGATGGGCTCGCCGATGACGTTGAACATCCGGCCGAGCGTCTCCTCGCCGACCGGAACCTGAATCGGCGCGCCGGTGGCGCGCACCGCGTCGCCGCGACGCACACCTTCGGTGGTGTCCATGGCGATGGTGCGCACCGTGCTGTTGCCGAGGCTCTGCTGCACCTCGAGCACCAGGCGGCTGCCGTCCTCGCGATCGATCTCCAGCGCGTCGAGGATCTCCGGCAGCCGCTCGCCGCTGAACTCGACGTCGACGACCGGGCCGATCACCTGCACGACCGCGCCGGTGCCGGATTTCAATTCCACAACTGCCATCTCTCTCTCCTCAGCCTTCGAGCGCGGCGGCGCCGGAGACGATCTCCATCAACTCTGTCGTGATCGACGCCTGCCGCACCTTGTTCGCGGTGAGCGTCAGGTCCTCGATGAAATCGCTTGCGTTGTCGGACGCGTTGCGCATCGCCACCATGCGCGCGGCCTGTTCGGATGCGCTGTTCTCGAGCACCGCTCGGTACACCTGCGCCTCGACGTAGCGAGGCAACAGCGCGTCGAGCACATCCTTCGGGTCCGGCTCGTACTCGAAGTCGGCGCTGACCGCCTTCGCGTCCTCCGGCGGCTACCACCGGGATCACGCGCTGCAGCGTCGTCTGCTGCCGGCCGACGCTGATGAAGCGTCGCGTAGACGATGTCGATCTGCTGCACCTCGCCCTTCTCGTACTGCTCCATCGCGACACGCGCCGCCGGGAGCACATCGCCCATCGTGGGCCGATCGCCGAGCATGCTCTGGTCGGCGATGAGGTCGCGATGCAGACGGCGCAGCACGTCGCGTCCGCGGCGGCCGATGGTGACGTACGAGCCGGGCACCGCCGACTTCGCCGCGTCGCGCACCGCGAGACGCGTGTTGTTGCTGTTCAGCGCACCGCACAGGCCGCGGTCGGCGGTGACCAGGATGATCAGCCGCTTCTCGACCTCGCTGCACCTTGCAGAAACGGATGCTCGTACTGCGGCGAGCGCCGCATCAGCTCGGTCATGATGCTGGCGATCTCGTCGCTGTACGGGCGCGCCGCGAGCACGCGCTCCTGCGCACGGCGCATGCGCGCGGCCGCGACGAGCTCCATCGCCTTGGTGATCTTGCGCATGTTCTGGACGCCCTTGATACGGCGGCGCAGGTCGCGCAGGCTCGGCATGGAGCGTCAGCCTCTGAGCTGCGCCGAAGGCGCCGATGAGGACGCACGATCATCCGGCGAACGTCTTCTTGAACTCTTCGACCGCCGCGCGCAGCGACTGCTCGGTCTCGTCGGAGATGCGCCGTTCTTGGTGATGTCCTCCTCGATCTCCGGATGCGTCTGCTCCATGAAGCGGAGCAGGCTCTTCTCGAAGTCACGCACGCGGTCGATGGGAACATCGTCCAGGAACCCGCGCGCACCGGCGAAGATGCTGATCACCTGCTTGGCGAACGGCATCGGCTCGTACTGCGGCTGCTTGAGCAGCTCGGTCATGCGCTGGCCGCGGTCGAGACGGTCGCGGGTGCCCTTGTCGAGGTCGGCGGCGAACTGCGCGAAGGCGGCCAGCTCGCGGTACTGCGCGAGGTCGAGGCGCAACTGCCCGGCGACCTGCTTCATCGCCTTGGTCTGGGCGTCACCACCGACGCGGGAGACCGAGAGACCGACGTTGATCGCCGGCCGGATGCCGGCGTTGAAGAGGTCGGTCTCGAGGTAGATCTGGCCGTCGGTGATCGAGATGACGTTGGTCGGGATGAACGCCGACACGTCGTTCGCCTTGGTCTCGATGATCGGCAGCGCGGTCAGCGTGCCGCCGCCTTCGGCGTCGCTCATGCGCGCCGCGCGCTCGAGCAGGCGGGAGTGCAGGTAGAAGACGTCGCCCGGGTACGCCTCGCGTGACGGTGGACGGCGCAGCAGCAGCGAGAGCTCGCGATATGCGTCAGCGTGCTTGCTGAGGTCGTCGTAGATGATCAGCGCGTGGCCGCCCTTCTGCATGAAGTACTCGCCCATCGCGCATCCCGCGTAGGGAGCGAGGAACTGCAGCGGCGCCGGGTCCGACGCGGTCGCGGCCACGATGATGGTGTGCTCCATGGCGCCGTGCTGCTCGAGCGTCGCCTTGATCTGCGCGACCTTCTGCGCGTTCTGCCCGACCGCGACGTAGATGCAGATGACGCCGGTGCCCTTCTGGTTGATGATCGTGTCGATGGCGATCGCGGTCTTGCCGGTCTGCCGGTCGCCGATGATCAGCTCGCGCTGACCGCGGCCGATCGGGATCATCGCGTCGATCGACTTGAGCCCGGTCTGCATCGGCGTGTCAACGTTCTCGCGCTGGATGACGCCGGGCGCGACGCGCTCGGTCGGGAGTGACTGCGCGGTCTCGATCGGCCCGCGATCATCGAGCTGCTCGCCGAGCGCGTTGACGACGCGACCGACCAGCTCGTCGCCGACCGGCACCTCGGCGATGCGCCCGGTGGTGCGCACGGCGTCGCCTTCCTGGAGATGCTCGTACGGGCCGAGGATGACCGCGCCGACGCCGTCCTCGCGGAGGTCGAGCGCGAGCGCGAGCACGGTGCCCTTGCCACCGGGGCCGGGCATCTCGAGCAGCTCGCCGGCCATGGCGTGCTCGAGGCCGTAGATGCGCGCGATGCCGTCGCTCACCGAGGTGATCACGCCCTCGTTGGCGTCGACCACCGGCGCCTCGAAGCTCGCGATTCGTTGCTTGAGGATCTCTCCGATCTCGTCGCTGCGTATGGCCATCAGTTAGTGGTTCCTCTCTCGTCTCAGGCGAGTGCTGCCTGGAGTTGCTGCAGGTGCGTGCGCAGGCTGTCGTCGATGACCCGGTCGCCGATGCGGATCACCAGTCCGCCGATGATCGCCGGGTCGCGTGCGCACGGTCGTCTGCACGTCGCTGCCCAGCTGCTTGCGCAGCGATTCGCGAATCTGCTTCTCGAGCGCCTTGTCGACTGGGACCGCGGTGATCACCTCGGCGCGCACGACGCCCGACGCCTTGTCGGCAAGCGCGTCGTAATGCGCTGAGGATCTCGCCGGCGATGCCGATGCGGCGGCGCTCGATGAGCAGCCGCGCGAGGTTGCGCGCCTCGGGCGACGCGCCCTTCAGCAGCTTCAAGCCCGAGCGAACGCGCTCGGCGAGACTGGTCTTCGGATTCGCGAGCGCATCGCTGACGGCCGGGTCGCCGAGCACGTCCGCCGACGGCCGCGAGCTGCGTCACGCCATCCGGCGATGTCGTCGGCCTCCTGGGCGAGCGCGAAGTACGCCTCGGCGTAGCGTCGGGCGATGATGCTCGCGCGGACCATCGTCAGTTCTGCTCCCGCCTTCGACGCCGGGCCGTCGCCGACCTTGCTGCAGCGCCTCGTCGATGAGGCGCTGGTGCGCCTTGGCGTCGATCGCCTGAGCCCAGCACGCGCTGCGTCGCGGCGACGACCACGAGTGGCCACCTCGGCGCGCAGGTCCTGGATGGCACGGTCACGCTCGGCACCGATCTCGGTGCGCGCGCGCTCGATGAGCGCCTCGGCATCCGCCCTGCGCCTTGGCGAGCACTTCGGTCGGCATCGGCGTCGCCTCCCGTGGGCGCGGTCGATGATCTCGCGCGCCTGGGCCCGCGCCTCCTCGAGCGTCTGCTCAACCTGCGCCTGCACGTTGGCCAGACGCTCCTCGGACTTCCGCTGCGGCGCGAAGCCCGCCTCGATCTTCTCCTCGCGCTCGGTTGGCCGCCTTGATGATGCGCGGGTACACCCACCTCCCGAGGATGAGGATCATGAGGATGAACGCGATCAGTTCCGCGAAGAACGTCCCGTTCGGCGTGAGCAGTCCGGCGTCCGGTGCGACGCCGAGCGACCATGGTCACGAACGCTCACTTACGCGCCGCCGCGATGACGTAGATGAAGAAGAAGCCGAGCGCGAGGTTGATGAAGTACATCCCCTCGACGAGTCCGATGATCAGGAACATGGTGACCTGCAGCCGGCCCTGCGCCTCGGGCTGACGCGCGGTGCCGGCGATGGTGGCGTTACCGGCGAGGCCGTCACCGATGGCGGCGCCGATCGCGCCTCCGCCGAGCGCGAGTCCGGCGGCGATCAGCGCTCCCATCACGATGCGAGCGCATGGTTCATGTGGTCTCTCTCCTCAACTCGTTGCGGTGTGCTGGTGGCGCCGTGATGCTCCTCCTCGAGACCTTCACGGGCCATGCCGAAATAGATGATCGTCAGCAGCATGAAGATGAACGCCTGGATGGTGCCGATGAGGAAGACGTCGAAGAGCTTCCAGCCCGACCAGCAGGATCACCCAGATCGGGAGATCGCCGCGGTCTGCACCACCGACGATCCCGCGAAGGCCGAGTACCCGAGGGTGAGCAGGTACACCATCACCAGGCCGCCGAAGATGTTGCCGAACAACCGGAGCGCAAGGCTGAGTGGCTTGGCGATCTCCTCGATGATGTTGAGCGGCGTGAACGCGATGCGCGCCAGGATGCGGCAGTTCGAACGGCTTGCGTGAAACGGCGCAGGTAGCCGCGGAAGCCGAGCACGTGGATGCTGTACCACTGCACGATGACGATCACGACGATCGCCATCGCGATGCGTGAGGTTGATGTCCGCGGCGGCGGGCTCGACCGGCTGCGGCCAGCGGAAAGAAGTCGATCCAGTTGGCGAACAGGACGAAGATAAAGATCGTCGCCGCGATCGGGATCACGAAGCCGTGTCGCTCGCCGGACACCATCTCCTTGGTGAGGTTGCGGATGTAGCTGAGCAGCAGCTCGAGCACCATCTGCAGCTTGCCCGGCTTGCCGTGGCCGAGCCGGTACGCAACGCCGAAGCCGAGCGCGAGCGTGACCACGATCGCGATGCCGCTCGAGATCATCGTGTCGACGTTGAACGTGCAGAAGAACGCGCTGCCGCAGATCTGCACCGTCGGGTGGGTGCCGGGGAGGGACGTCGGCGGCGATGATCATCGGATGCGCAGCGATTCACGCAACGCGGCGGCTGCGAGCACAACCTGCGCGACGCCCAGACCGAGGATGACCAGCCACATGCTGGCAAGCCCGAAGGCAAGCCCGATCGCGATCGCGATCATGCTGAGGGTGACGATCCGGAGCAGGCTGGTGGCGAGAAAGGGCACGGGGAGCGAGATGAGCTTCGCCGCCATCGCCCCGTTGACCGAGCCGATGGCGAGCCCCGTGGCCAGCGCGCCACCCGGCGCGAGGTGACCGAGCAGGATGCCGACCAGCACCGCAATCACCGCCGCACCGGCGCACACAATCGCTGCGTTTCGCACCAGGCGCAACGCATTCGCGGTCGGTGCTCGGCGTGGAGACGTACCTTCCGAGATCACCGTCACTCCCACTGCCTCACTCGAACGATCAAACCACGGCAACGATATCAATTCGGCCTCCGGACACGATCCGGCGCGGCGTCAGCCGTATCTCTTGAACTGGGCGAATGCCGTGTAGCACGCAGCGGTGATGCCGACCAGGAGCCCGACGAGCACACCCAGCGGGCTGGTGTGCACCAGCGCGTCAAACCCCACGCCGAGCAGCAGCGGCACGACGAGAGCGACCGCGAAGGTGACGCCCAGTCCGACGAGCTCGCTGCCGGTCGGCTGCCGGGGCGACGGACGGCCGCTCAGTCGGAGTTCGCTCCGGTGGCGGATGGGCGACGGGCGGGCGCGGCGTCCGTCGACCTGCACCTCGCCATCCTCAGCGGCGGCGAAAGGGAGGCGCGCAGGCCGCCGCCAGTTGCGCCATACCACCACGACCAATGCGACCACCAGCACGCCGAGCGCGATGTAGATGATCCGGCGATGCCCGTAGATGGTGAGCGCGAGACACCCGAGGATCCCCGTGACCAGATAGAAGGTGAATGCGGTCTCGAAGGGGGTCATCCCCACCGCACGCAGGCGGTGATGGAGGTGTCCCGCATCCGGCGCGGCCGGATTGCGACCCGAGAGCGTGCGCCGGACGATCGCGAACAGGGTGTCGCCGATCGGCAGTCCCAGGGCGATCAGGGGTACCAGGATCGACAGCCCGACGACGATCTTGGACACGCCGAGGATGGTGATCACGGCGAGCGCGACGCCAAGGAAATGGCTGCCGGAGTCGCCCATGAACACCCGGGCCGGCGGCAGGTTGAAGACGAGAAACCCGAGGCAGCAGCCCATCAGCGCACCACTGAGCACGAGCACTCCCGCCTGGTCGCCGCGGTCGCGCCGGTCAGGCGGTTGATCGCGGCGAGCAGACAGACACCCGCAACGATGGCGATGACCCCACGGCGACGCCGTCGGCGCCGTCCAGCAGGTTCACCGAGACCTGCATGCCCACGATCCAGACGACCGTGATGGGCGCCGCGAGCCAGCCCAGGTCCCAGACCGAGACGGGGTGGCCGCCCGGGACCGCGATGATCGTGATGGTGATGCCGAGCGCGCGGTGAGCACGCCGACGCCGACCTCGATCAGCGAGCTTGCTCCGCCAGGAGAGATCGAGGATGTCGTCGATCGCCATCGCCAGGGTGATCGCCGCGGTGACGGCGATGACCTGCCACCTGATATCGATGCGACGAACCGAAGATCGCGATCGCCACCGCAAACCCGGCGAACAGGGCGATGCCGCCGAGCCGCGGGGTCGGCCGCGTATGCAGATGGCGGTCAGTCGTCGGGCTCCGCCATCGCCCCGGTGCGCCGTGCCAGCCACATCGTTCCCGGCACCGCGGCGACGCACACAGCTGCCGCAACGAGGAACGGCGGCAGCGCGCTCAGCCATGGGGAGAACGCCGCGATCACGCCGATGCTTCACCTCGGTAGGGCAGCGGGAACCGGCGGCAGAGCGCACGGCTGGCGGCACGCACCTCGGCCCGGACCTCCGGGTCGTCGAAGCCGCCCAGCATCCGCGCGACCAGCGCGGCGATCTCATCCATCTCCGCCTCGCCCATCCCGCGCGTCGTCACGAGCGGCGTGCCGAGCCGGATGCCGTTGGGATTGAAGGGCGTCCCACCGTGTCCGGGGAACGTGTTGGCATTCACCGTGATGCCGACCTCGTCGAACGCCGCCTGCACGGCGCGGCCGCGGAGGCCGGTGGGCCGGAGGTCGATGACCATGAGGTGATTGTCCGTCCCTCCGGTCGTCAGCAGGCGATCGCGGCGCATCAGACCGGCGGCGAGCGCCTTGGCGTTGCTCACGATCTTGTGCGCGTACTCGCGGAATTCCGGCTGGGCGCACTGCTTGAACATCACCGCCTTGGCAGCGATCGCGTGCATCTGAGGCCCGCCCTGCACGCCGGGGCAGGTCGCCTTGTCGATGGCGTCGGCGTGCTCCGACCGGCAGAGCACCACGCCACCCCAGGGCCCGCGCATCGTCTTGTGGGTCGTGAAGGTCACGAAGTCCGCGTGGGGGACCGGGCTCGGATGCGCACCGCCGGCGACCAGGCCGGCGAAATGGGCCATGTCGACGAGGAAGAGCGCGCCCACCTCACGGGCGATCGCAGCGAAGGCTGCGAAGTCGAGGATGCGCGGGTACGAGCTGTACCCGGCCACGATCATCTTCGGGCGGACCTCGAGCGCGCGCTCCCGCACCGACGCCATGTCGATGATCCCCGAGGTCTCGTCGACGAAATAGGGCTCGAAGTGGTAGATCTTGCCGCTGAAGTTCACCGGCGACCCATGGCTGAGGTGTCCGCCCTGGTCGAGCGCCATGCCGAGGACCTTGTCGCCCGGGTTGAGCACGCTCTCGTAGACGGCCATGTTCGCCTGCGTGCCCGAGTGCGGCTGGACGTTGGCGTGCTCGGCCCCGAAGAGCGCTTTGGCGCGCTCACGGGCGAGGATCTCGACCTTGTCGACGACCTCGCAGCCACCGTAGTAGCGCTTGCCGGGGACGCCTTCCGCGTACTTGTTGTTGAGCCACGAGCCGAGCGCCTCGAGGACGGCGACCGACGCGAGGTTCTCCGAAGGGATGAGCTCGAGGGTCTCCTCCTGGCGCACGAGCTCGGCGTCGAGGAGCGCCGCGACCTCGGGATCGGTGGCGCGCAGCTCAGGTTTGTCGGTGAAGCCGGCGCCGGTCGCGACGCTCGGACGGGTGTCGACAGGTATGCCGGTCACTGAGTTCGCTGCCCCTCCGTGGTGGTTGCTGAAACACCCCCGAGAAGCGACAGCAACGCGGCGGCGCTGATCGGGCCGTCGCGCAGCACGCGAGGGGTCGTCGTCGTGCAGTCGATGATAGTCGAGGCAAGTCCGGCCGAGGGACCGCCGTCGAGCACCGCGTCGATCTCGTCCCCAAGCGCAGCCGCGACTTCCGCCGCGGTGTTGGCGGGCTCGACGCCGTGGCGGTTGGCACTGGTCGTGGCCAGCGGCCCGGTGCGTCCGAGCAGATCGAGCGCGAGCGGATGCGCGGGCACCCGGATGCTCAGGGTCGTGCCCGTGCGGGGAATCGCCCAGCGGCGGGTCCGGAGTTCGCAGATGATCGACAGGGCGCCCGGCCAGTACGCATCGGCCAGCGTCCTTACTGCCGGGGTGATGTGGACGTCGTGCTCGACGTCATCGAGCGAGGCGGTGAGGATCGTCAACTCCAGTCCGGCGGGGCGACGCTTGATCGCATAGATCCGGCTCACCGCCGACGCATTCGCCGGATCGCAGGCCAGCCCATAGACGGTATCGGTCGGCATGGCGATGACCCCACCGCGGCTGATCGCCCGAACGGCGTCGTCGACGGTCATGCGAGCTCCACGTCGAGCACGCGTGTCCTGCCGGTGAGGTCGGGCACCGCCGTGATGGTCGCCTGGGGATACACGTCGTGCACGAGCGCGGTGACCGCGTCGGCGTGACGCGGATCGACTTCGAGCATGAGCCGCGCTGTGGTGACGTGACCATGGAGCGAGGCGAGCAGCGCTCGGTAGGCGTCTGCACCGTCTTCGCCACCGAGCAGCGCACCGCGGGGCTCGAAGTCGCGGACGTCGCGGTCGACAGCCTCCAGCTCCGCGCTGGTCACATAGGGCGGATTGCTGACCACGAGGTCGAAATGTCCCTGCAGCGTGTCGGCCCACGAGGTTTCGACGAACGCGACCGGCACATCGAGGCGCTCGGCGTTCGCACGCGCAACCTCGAGCGCCGCCGCGCTGATGTCGGTGGCGAGCATCTCGGCGTCCGGACGCTCGGCCGCCAGCGTGATGGCGATGCAGCCGGACCCGGTGCCGAGGTCGGCGACACGAACAGCGCCGTTGTTTGGGCGGCAGCGCGGCCAGCGCACGCTCAACGATCGACTCGGTGTCGGGTCGCGGGATGAGCACATCAGGGGTCACCGTGAAGGCGCGGCCGTAGAACTCGCGAGTACCGGTGATGTAGGCCACCGGTTCGCCCTTCCCGCGCCGGCGCACCAGCTCGCGGATGCGCGGTCAGCTCGCTCTCGTCGAGGGGCCGGTCGAACTGCAGGTAGAGGTCGAGGCGTCCGAGGCCGAGCGCCTGCGCGCAGAGCAGCTCCGCATCCAGCCGGGCCGACGAGCTGCCGTGCTCCCCGAGATAGGTCGTGCTCAGCCGGAGGATGTCGATGAGGGTTGGAGCGGCGGACGCCACCTCAGGCGTCGTGCCTCGGTCCGTTGCCGTCGGGGTCGTCCTCGAGGAGCCGGCGGGCCTGGTCCTCGTTGGAGAGCGGCTCGATGAGGAGGTCGAGATCGCCGTCCAGCACACGCTGGAGCTGATGCAGCGTGAAGTCGATGCGGTGATCGGTGACCCGCGCCTGCGGGAAGTTGTAGGTGCGGATCTTCTCGCTGCGGTCGCCCGAGCCCACCATCGATCGGCGTGTCGCCTTGAGCTCGGCGTCGCGTTCGGCCTGCGCAAGGTCGTAGAGGCGCGTGCGCAGGACGCGCATCGCCTTGGCGCGGTTCTTGATCTGCGACTTCTCGTCCTGACAGGTCACGACCAGCCCGGTCGGCAGGTGCGTGATGCGCACCGCCGAGTCCGTGGTGTTGACGCTCTGCCCGCCGGGTCCGGTGCTCCGGTAGACGTCGATCTTCAGGTCGTTCTCGTTGATCTCCACCTCGACGTCGTCCACCTCGGGAAGGACGACCACCGACGCGGCGGAGGTGTGAATGCGCCCCTGCGCCTCGGTTTCCGGGACGCGCTGGACGCGGTGCACGCCGGACTCGAACTTCAGTCGCGAGTACGCACCGCGACCGTGCACCTCGAACACGATCTCCTTGAAGCCGTGACCCGCAGTCTCGTTGTGGTCGAGCACCTCGATCGGCCAGCGCTGGCGTTCGGCATATCGCGAGTACATGCGGAAGAGATCCGCACCGAAGAGCGCGGCCTCGTCGCCGCCGGTGCCGGCGCGAATTTCCACGACGACATCGCGCTCATCGTTGGGGTCGGCGGTGATGAGCTGCGCGCGCAGGCGTTCGTACTCGGCATGCGCGGCAGCCTCCTGTTGCTGCTGCTCCTCCTCCGCCATCGCGACCATGTCGGGATCGCTCTCGGCGTGCGCCATCTCCTCGGCCTCACGGGCCGCGTCGCGCGCCGTGCGCCAGCGGCGCGCAGCCTCAACCACCTCACGCAGCTTTGCCTGCTCGCGTGACAGCTGCTGCAGACGGTCGAGATCCTGGTATGCGTCGGGGGCGCTGAGCGACGTCTCGAGCTCGGTGTATCGAGCTTCGAGCGCGGCGAGGCGTTGTTCGAATGCGTCGAGCTCACTCATGACACGTCATCCCGCGGCTGCCGCCTCGAAGACCACGTTGTCTCCCTGACGCGCGGCGTCGAGCGCCGCAATCGCGACCTCGATCTGCGCGTCAGCGGGACGGCGGGTGCTGAGCAATTGCGCCCCAAGGACCGGTGCCAGCGCGATCCTCCCGGGCACCGAGTTGCGGATCTTGATGAGCGCGCGAATGACCTCGTACGACACTGCAGCCACCACCGGGACGAGCGCGACCTGCAGCACCAGTCGCACCACGGTCGGCAGCAAGCCCAGTGGAGCGAACACGACGATGCTGACAAACGCGACCACCACCAGGAATCCCGTGCCACAGCGCGGGTGCAGACGGCTGCGCGCACGCACGTGATCGACATCGATGGGATCCCCGGACTCGAGTGCGTTGATCGCCATGTGCTCGGCGCCGTGATATTGGAACAGACGGCGCACGTTCGGAATCAGGCTGATGAGCGAGAGATATGCAACCAGCACGACTGCGCGAATCACGCCCTCGATGAGGACTGTCGCGATCGACTGCGACCCGTGGTGCAACAGCCCGCCGAGCAGCAGGGGCAACCCGATGAAGAGCGCGAGCGCAAATACCAGCGAGGCGATCATCGCGCCGCGGAGCGCGCCCTCGCCGATCTCCGCGTCCTGGCCAAGTTGCACGAGCGCAGACCATTGCAGCGCGCGCATGCCCAGATGGATCGTTTCGTACAGGCCCGCAACGCCTCGCAGGAAGGGCCGGCGCCACGCGCTGCCGGTGTACACACGCGAACGCAGGATGTCAGTGCACACCGCGATGTCACCGTTGGGCTTCCGCGCTGCCACCGCATAGCGATCGCGCCCGCGCATGAGCACGCCTTCGATGACGGCCTGGCCGCCGTAGAAGAAGGTGCCGGGTGGCGCGCTCACCGCGTTCACGGCAACCGTGAGCGCGAGATCACGCCAACGCTGGGCTCGGACATGCTCGGCATGCTAGTGACAGTACCCAGATGGTGGTAGGATGCCGCGCCACAGGGGGCCATCGTGCCGCCCGTGGGAAGACGAGACGTGGGCCTCAGGGATAGGTGATCCAGAGCGTGCAGACGCTCGATGAGGTGGAGTCCATGTGGCGTCGGCGGTCGCTCACGGTTTCGCGAGCCAGCCTTTCGAGGGCTCTGACCAGCCGGCGAGTGCTCCGCCTGGCCATCCTCGGCTTCATCGGTGCACTCACGCTGGTGTGGTTGCGCGGCTCGGTTCCGGAGCCGGTGCACGCGACATCGACGACGGCCGCCGTGGTGCAGAACTTCGGCAGCCGCCTGACCACCGCCGGGACCCAGATCAAGGTGCTACCCAAAGGTGCGACCCACGCGGGCGACCTGCTGGTCGCCGTCGTCGAGGTTCGCCGGAGCAGCGGGCTGACGATGGTCACGAGCGTCACCGACAGTGGCAACGACTCCTGGAGCCGCGTCGGCCTCGGTGCACAACCGCAACATCGATGAGGAACTGTGGTACGTGAACGGCGCGGCGGCCATCGCGGTGACCGGGACGGTGACCGTCAGGACCGCGTTGGCGGCGGCGATCGCGGTGACCATCGTTGAGATGAGCGGGATTGCGAGCACAGCGCCGCTCGACGTCAGCGACACGACCATCGGCGTCAGCGCGCATCCGGTGATCGGTCCGACGGCTGCCACCGTCGCCTCCGGCGAAATCGCAATCGGCGGCCATCGGCTGGGGCGGTTCGGTGGTCCCGAGCACGCCGACCGCTGGCTACACCCTGCTCCCCTCGAAGCAGTCCACTGTCTCTGGGGAGCCCACCGGCGAGGTGACGGCCACTGCCCTGCTCGCGCCACCGGGACCCAGACCTATGGCGCCGCCCTCTCCGGCGCCGCTTCGTGGACGGGCATCCTGGCCACCTTCAAAGCGCAGTCCGCACCTCCAACTCCCAGCCCGACGCAGACGGTGACACCGTCGCCGAGCCCGACACCGACAGGAAGCCCGATCAAGCACGTCGTGGTGATCTATCAGGAGAACCACGCCGTTCGACGAGACCCTCGGTGACTGGTGCTTCACCACCGGCCGCTGCCTGCGGCTACGACGTGACCCAGCCGGTGACCCTCAAGGGAGGGACGCAGGTCACCCTGCAGCAGTCGCCCGACGTGGTGCCACAGGTGAGTCACAGCGTTCCCTCGCAGGCTCTCGGCATCGACGGCGGGGCGATGGATGGCTGGGCCGGGATACCCGGATGCGGCAGCGACCTCAACCCTCACCGGCTCCATCCCCTACGGCTGTCTCAGCTACTACGCGCCGTCGCAGATCCCCAACCTGGTCGCCCTCGCGACCAAGTTCGTCGTCTCCGACGAGACCTACAGCATGGCCGACAGTCCGTCATGGGGCGGCCACGTCTATGCGGTTGCGGGCACCAACGACGACTTCACCGGCGAGAATCCCTCGATTCCCCACCCGACGCCGGTCGGGTACGTCCAGGGCTCCGGGCTGGGGCTGCAACTCCAACCTGGTCACGCAGTGGATCAACCCGGGCACCGGGGTGACGAGCCTCGAGCCCGTCGTGCATTCCGGACACGAGCCTCGGCATCGCCAATGGCGGCGCCTTCGAGCCGACGCCTGTGCAGTACGTGCCGACGATCATGGACCGCCTCGACGCCGCCGGCCTGACCTGGCGCCTCTACACCGCGCCGAGCGGTAACACCGACTACATCTGGGCGGTCTGCCCCTCGTTTGCCGAGTGCCTCGACACCGGGCAGGCACAGAACATGGTGGCCACGTCGCAGATCATCGGCGACGCCACCGCGGGGACGTTGCCGAGCTACTCGCTCGTCGCTGGGCGGGGGCCACCCAACTAGCAACAACCTGGTGCAGCACAATGGGATGTCGATGGCTGTCGGCGACAACTGGATCGGCCAGATCGTCACCGGCCATCGAGAACGGGCCCGATTGGGAATTCGACCGCGATCTTCATCACCTACGACGACTGCGGCTGCTTCTACGACCACGTCGCGCCCGGCGTGAACCCGGACGGGACGCAGCAGGGCACGCGCATGCCGATGGTGATCGTGTCGCCATATGCCCGCGCCGGCTACACGGATTCGACCCACGCGACCTTCGCGTCGATCCTTGCGTACGTCGAGCAGACCTTCGGGCTCGCGCCGCTGAGCATCAACGACGCGGACGGCATACCCGTACACGAACGCATTCGACTATTCGCAGACACCGCTCTCAGGCATCAGGATGGTCCACGAGTTGATTTCGCCGGCGGAACAGCGGTACATCGCCGACCATCCGGGCATTCCGGACGACCCGACGTAGTCGCCGTTATCAGCCGTCAGGCTTTCTTGGCTTGCTCGGCGCGACGGCGGAAGCGCTCGACCTGGCCGCCCGTGTCGATGATGCGCTGCGTCCCGGTGAAGAAGGGATGGCACACCGAGCACACCTCGGTCTTCAGCTCAGTGAGCGTGGAGCCGGTGGTGAAGGTGTTGCCGCAGAGGCAATGCACTTCGGAGTCGACGTGGTACTCGGGATGGATCGTGGCTTTCATTGGGGCGCCTAGGTTCACGCGGAAGGGACCAACTCACGATACCACGGCAGCGCAAGGCTCAATCCACAGCCACGCCGACCGGCCGGGTGAAGTTTCCGTGGGAGACGCCGGGCAGCTGGTCGACGAGCTGTTGGTACGCGGCGGCGAGGCCGATGCCGTCATCGGGCAGCAGGCCGCGGCCCGCGAGGACGTCGACGAGCCAGTCGTGGTCGCAGTTCAACGAACGCCACTGGATCTGACGAGCGCCCATCTCGACGACCGCCGCCGCAGTTCGCTCCAGCTCCGCGCTCGAGTCGGTGACCCCGGGGAAGGTGAGGAGGTTGAGGCAGACCTGCCCGCCGGCGCGGGACATCACGCGGCCGCACTCGATCACGTCATCGATGGAGTACCCGACCGGCCGGTAGTAGGCGCGGAACACCGGGTCGTTGAAGGAGATGGCGCTGATGCGCACGCTGTTGCATCCGGCGTCGATCAGTCCCTGGAGGACCTGGGGCCGGCTGCCGTTGGTGTTGACGTGAATGGTCGCGTCCGGATGGTCCTTGCGAATCTGAGCGACCGCGCGCGCCAGGACATCGTCGCGGGTGAGCGGCTCGCCCTCACAGCCCTGCCCGAACGACACGATGCCGGCCTCCGATCCGCCGAGATGGAACGAGGCCATCCCGGCGAGCTCGGCCGCGGTCGGCGCGAAGCGCATCCGGGGCTGCGGTGCAGGTGCCGCTCCGTCGGTCTGCAGCGAGATGCAGCCGAGGCAATCCGCGTTGCATGCGGGTGAAGCGGGCAGTGCGCCCTCGTAGCGGCGGAGGAAGGTGTTCTGCGCCGTGTAGCAGCGCAGGTCGGTGGCGCAGATCGCCAGATGGTCGACGAGCCGGTTGCCGGGAAGCGCGGCACGTGCGCTCTCGATCGCGGCGTCGAGGCCGCCGCCCGCGTAGCGCCGTCGGCTCCCACCACCCGAAGGCGTCGGTGCTCAGGGCCGCGACCATCAGCGTCGTCGTGGTGCTCCACGACCGCGGCATATCCATAGAGAGGAAGGCGCCGGCTCCCGGGGAGCGGTCGCGAGGCGGGCAGCAGCGTGCGCAGGTGGCCCACCGGGAGGACAGCCGCCACCGGGAGCAGGTCCGCCTCGACGTCGACCGGACGGTCCTTGGCATCCAGCGCCAGCGCCCGCCGTCCCGGCAGGTGCATCAGGGTCGTGCCCTCGGGGAGCGGGATCATCTGCGAGGCGTCGAGCTTGAGCAGGCGTCCGCCCGAGCGGGCCGCCGGACGGAATCCGCCGAGGACTTCAAGCTCGCCGTCAGGACGGGCGACGATGGGGCGCATCCCCCGATTCTCCCCCAGCGCCGCTCAGGTCAACCTCCGGCTCGTCAGACCGAACGGCGCTGGCAGTTCCCGACCACTGCAACCGCACCCGCGCCGATCGCGAAGAGCAGGCAGATCACCACGCCGATGATCGAGATGCCGGTGACGGCGCCGATCAGACCCGAGAGGAGCAAGCCGGCAATGATCACCGCGCCCAGAAAGGTGGCGAGCGTCAGCCAGTACGTCGACGGCGTCACCCAGGTCGTCCGCAGGGTTCCACTCTTGGGCTTGGAGAACATGGCGACCATGAAGGCGTCGGCGACGGGGATGATCGCGGAGCCAAACCCACTCGTTGGCGGGACTGGCGAATCGGGGACGCGCGTGAAGACGTTGGGCATCGACCCAGGATAGTCCCGGCCCAGGGTTCGTCCGCAATCGCATCCACACCGTCACGTGCGGCCGGCGAGCGGCAGCCGGCGCGTTGCGGCCGAAACCGGCGCACACAAGATCACGAGTGGATCGCTCTACCATGCCGCAAACGCGTCAGACGTCAAGCCAGCTTTTGGGTTCTTGGGAGAAGGAACTTATGTTGAACACCGCGAAATATGCTGTCCCGGCCGCGGCCGCGATGCTCGCCTTCGCAACCCTGCCCGGCGCTGTCGGCGCAGCCGGTTCGGCGCGAACGGCAGCGTCGACAACCCCGGCTCCTCGCCCGCTCTTCGCTGTCCTGCACACGCCGCAGACCCACACGGCTCGTGGGGCGGGCGTGCCGACGTGGACATTCAGCTACAGCTATCTCGGGACCACCTACAGGGACACCTTTGTCGGCACGAATCCGACCGGTGGAGCATCGACGACGGTGCCGACGTATCTCATCCCGATCAAGATGACCCTCAGCGGCTTCACTGCCAGCCCGAGCAAGAAGCTGAGCAACGGCAAGACCGTCATCACCAATACGACCGCGAGCCCGATCTTCAACAACCTGGACTACCGCCAGGGCGGCACCGACGTCGGGACGACCCAGTACATCGACGCGTTCCAGCGGGCAGCGCTCTGGGGGACGGTCAGCTCGCACACGGGCTATCACGTGCTCCTGGGCACGCCGATTGTGAAGCCACTGCAGACCTTCGCCGTGCCCGCCGGCCAGGGCGTCGTGGCGACGGAATTTGGCGTCAAGTCGATCGTCGCCAACATCAACTGGTTCGATGCGCAAGGTGCAGGCGCTGATCACCAGCCTCGGGATCCCTTCGGGGGCCCTGCCGATCTTCCTCACCACCCAGACGTTCCTCTCCAGTGACGGAGCCACGGACAGTGCTGCATCGGCGGGTACCACAGCGTGACCGGCGGCGGGGTCCCCTACTCGGACTTCACCTACATCCAGAAGAGTGGCGCCTTCTCGCAGGACGTCTCAGCGCTGTCCCACGAGATCGGTGAGTACGTCGACGATCCCTTCACGAACAACAGCAACACGCCGCCCGCCTGCACGGCGCTGGGCAACCACAACAGTCTCTATGAGAACGGTGATCCGATCGAGGTGGACACCAATCCGAAATACGGTGACTACCCGTACGCGCTGGGTAACTTCACCTACCACCTTCAGGATCTGGTGACCCCGCCCTACTTCGGGGCACCGACGAGCACGAGCGTCAACGGCTGGGAGTCGTTCCAGGGACAGCACTTCACCACCGTCTGCGCGAACGGCGGGTAGGCTCTCACGGCCGTGGGGTGTGCCCCGACGAGGAGCACACCCCACGCCGCGTCCTACCTACTTGAGGGTGACGGCGAGATGGGCCTTGGGATCAGCCTTGAGCGCGAGGACTGCCTTGCCCGCTGCGCTGCCGCAGACCAGCTCGGTCTTCCCGGCTGGAATCGCTGGGCCGATTGCCGTGCCGTTCTGGGTGATCGTCTCCGGCGATGTGGTCGTGTTGGTCACCGCGAATGAGTAGTTGGTCGTCGAGCACGTCCCGGTGATGTGCTTCGCGGTGATCTTGTTCGGGACCCACGAGAGCGCCCGACCGGATCCCTCGATCTTGGTCGTCGGATGGCCGGCGGCCGTCGACGCGTGCGCGGTGCCGACACTCGCGAACACGCCGGTGGCTGCGATGGTCGCGATCACGGCGGCCCGTTTCCAGGTCTGGAGCATGTTGTGCGCCCCCCTTCTTGAAGTGTCGCCGGGAGGTCGCCACCCTGGTGGCGCCGGCGGCTTTAGTTGTGCCGGGTCATTGTCGCGCTGTGGCTCCGTCCGAGGCAAGGATCGAGCAGTCGCTGCGGCCTCTCAGGCGGCGGCGAGCTCGTCGGGGATCGCTGTCACGACGTGACTTGCTCCGGCGCGCAGCACCCGGATCACCAGGAAGCGCTCGATCGGACCGTCGACCATCAGGCGCTGCACGTCGCGCGGGCTCTCGACCGGCCTGCCGTCGACCTCGATGATGATGTCGCCGGGGCGAAGGCCCGCCGATTCCGCCGGACTGCCCTTGATGACCTCGACCACCTCGAGGCCCTTGCTCCGGCCGATCTTCGCCGCCCAGCGCGGCGGGATCGGCCGCGAGCCGCCGGCGACGCCGAGATGCGCGCGCCGCACCCGTCCGTCGCGGACCAGGGCGCCGATGATGCGCTCGGTGGTCGCGTTGACCGGAACGGCGAGGCCCGAGACCGACGCCGGCGAGGGCGGTGTTGATGCCGACGACGCGGCCGGCGGAGTCGGCGAGCGCGCCGCCGGAGTTGCCGGGGTTGAGCGCCGCGTCGGTCTGGATGACGTCGTCGATGACCCGCACCTGAGCGCCGGATCGCGTCGGGAGCGACCGGCCGAGGGCGCTCACCACGCCGGCGGTGACGCTGCCGGCGAGGCCGAGCGGATTGCCGATCGCCACCACCAGCTGGCCGACGCGCAGCGCCGAGGCATCGCCGAGCCGTGCCGGCTGGAGGTCGCCGTGCTCGGCCACCAGCACCGCGAGGTCGGAGAGCGGATCCCGCCCGCGGACGCGGAAGCGGAGCTGGCGGCCGTCGGCGAGGTCGAGCCTGCCGCCGTCACCGCCGGCGACCACGTGCGCGGAGGTGACCAGGTAGCCGTCGGAGCTGAGCGCCACCGCCGAGCCACTTCCGAGCGGGGAGCGTCGCCCCGCTGGAAGTGACCTGCACCGCCGCCACCGACGGCGCGAGCGCCGCGGCTACCTGGGTGAGCGTGCGCGAGTATGCGTCGAGCAGCTCGCCGTCATCGCTCGGGTCAGCCGACATCGGGACCTTCGGCCCGCGCCTTCTGAACGGCGGTGAGCGCGCCGCGCAGGCTCTCGATCCAGTCGGACTGATGCTGGCCGACCAGGCGGACGCACCAGGCCAGCGCCTCGCTGCGGCTGCGGGCCACGCCGGCCTCGATCAGCGTGTCGAGCACGCGGCGATCCTGGATGCCGGAGCCGGGTCATGACCGGGACGCCGAGGGTGGTGAAGAGCTCCTCGACGCCACCGCAGCGGGCGCCCCAGGAGACCTTGCGGCCGAAGAGGCGCTCGGCGTCGCGGGCGACCTTGACGCGGGCGTCGCGGGTCTCGCTCCGGAATCGCGAGATCCGGGCGCTGCGAGCCGCGGCGCGGGCGCCTTCGGCGGCGTCAGCGGGAAGCTCGGGCTCGTCGATCTCGCCGACGATCAGGATCTCGTCGGGATCGGAGCTGATGGTGGGGGCTGACTTGTACAGCCCCTCGGGCAGGCGGCCGGCGAACCAGCCGGAGACTTCGTCGTCGGTGAGCGGGTCGGGAGTGCTGTGTCCTTTCATGGATTACATGATTAC